>JANQRA010000020.1 GCA_028284765.1 Acidimicrobiia bacterium | reverse complement strand
TAGCCGTGGCTCTTCCACTTCGTTGGAGTTCATGAGGATGAACACCCGGCCGGTGACCGGACCGCCACCCCCCAACACCACCTCAAACCCAGACATCAGCGTTCCCTCGGCTGTGTTGATTGGACTGTGAACCGAGTGGAGTAGACGCTTGGAACATGAGCGGTATGCGGCGAGAACTCAGGCAAATCCATGAATTCGACATGCCGCTCCTTGGACGCCGCTTCGACGTTGCCGAACAGGTCGGTCATCGAGTTTGACCACCGAACGTTGGCGACCGGTGCGACGATCTCACCGTTTTCGACAAGGAAGACACCATCGCGCGTTGTTCCGCTCAGCTCACCCGCTGGTCCACCCCGAAGTGAGACGAAAGGATGGATCCTGTTGACGATCAGCCCTCGCTTCATTCCCGAGATGAGGTCGGCGCGGCTCGTCGAGCCTGCCGGGATAGACAAGGAGTGTGGGGCCGGACCCTTGTCACCTGCGGGCAATGCGTGTCCGGTGGAGGAGACATCGTCTCTCTTGGCGGTGGCCAAGTCATGTGCAGCACCGACAACCGATCCGGAGTCAATAAGGGTGATTGGGTTTCGCTCGGTCCCCTCTGCATCGATCGGGGAGAACAGGGCGTCTTCATCGAGGGGATCGTCTATCAGCGTGAAGGCCGCGGAGGCTGTCTTGCGTCCGACGTGATGCCATGAAGAAGACTGTTTGGCTGCATTTGCTCCGAACAGGTTGAGACCCACATATCCAAGACTCACCAAGAGCATGGACATCGCGGGCGGGTCGATCAGGATCTCGTAGTCGCCAGGCGGGACGACTACAGGTGCTTCGCCCTGGATCGCTATGTCGGTGGCGCGTTGGGCGGCCTGCCCAAGATCGAGCTTGGCGGCGTTGCGACCGATCGCACCGGCGTACCCGGTTGCTCGACCAGCGGCCTGCGATACCAGGTTCATGGCGACATACGACGCCTCGAATCCGGTCCGAAGTCCAGAGCTGTTCACTAAGGCATGGGTTTGTAGTGCGACGCGGATGTTGCCGTGCGCTACGGCCTTGCCTTCACCGGTTTCGATCACCATCGAGGCTATCTCCTGCCTCGTCGCTGAGGTCAGATTGGCGGTGGATTCAAAGAAGGGGGTGTTGTTGATTTCCGCCGATGTGGGGAGGTCGATTCGATTCCCTTGAACATGATTGGCGTTGGCGGTTGCCTCCGCCACAGCTGAGGACAGCGATTCGGGATCGAGGCTGGATCTGATCGCATAGCCAGGGCCTCCCGAGGTCCAGGCACGAGCCCAGACTCGAGGAGACCAGTCCCCAACATTCTGATGAACTCGGCCGCCCGAGAATCTCGTCAGGTCGAGGCGCTGCCAAACTGCGGCCAGCTCCACTTGTGTGCCGTCGGTTGGCAAGGCGGCGGAGAGTCTCTCATTGGTGTGATCGACGGTCGGCATGCCATCGGGCAGGGTCTTTCCGGTCATTCGCCTGCACCTCCAGGGAATCCGACATCGACGTTTCTGAACCGTGCTGGCGGCCCTCCCTGGCCGCTGAATACGAACTGCCAGGGCTGGCCTTTGCCGCAACCGAGGATTCCTGTCACCCAGGACTCCTCTTCGCCGGCGACACGATCGACCTGTCGAAGCGATTGGTGGGAGTCTGTGTACATGATCGGCTTGTCGATTACCTCGGCCAGTTCACCTCGACGAATTCGCCACCCGATTTCGCCCCCAAAGGCGCAGAGTTCTCTGTTGTCGTCGATGTCGGTGGTTGCGTCACCCGAGATGTAGATGCCGTCGTCCACTTCTGCGATCAGGTCATCCGTAGATCCTGTCCCGGGGAGCAGGACCATGTTTGTCATCCGGGCCATCGGGATCCGGGTCCAATCGACAGCCCTTCCGGTTCCGACAGGGACGGTCCCGGCTTCAGCCGCCGACTCACGACTGTTCATCGCTCCGACCAGCGTGCCTTTGTCGACGATCGGCAACGGTTGCGCTTTCACTCCCTCCGCGTCGTATCCGTAGGAACCTGCAGCCAGCGGGTAGGTGGCATCGGCGTTGATCGAAACGGCTGAAGAAGCGTACGGGAATGAGCCGATGTCGGACAGCTTCACGAAGCTGGAGCCGAAGTTGTCTCGCTCATCCCCGATTATCCGGTCGAGTTCAGTTGCGTGCCCGACAGTTTCGTGAAGCACTGTTCCAATCATCGAGGAGTCGAGTATCACTGTGGTCCTGCCCTGCGGGCAGTCCACGGCTTCAGTTAGATCGACGGCTTCTCGAGCCGTCCGCTCCGCGTTGTCGAGAAGGCCGATGTCTTCCGTCCATTCGAAGCCCGCAGTCGCGTAGTCCTTGCCACCGTGGTGTGGAAAGCTTCTTGAGCGGGCGCCATTAGCGCCCTCCGCGAATGCGACATAGCCGCCTCCGATGACTCCGAGGTGTTGGGTGATCTCCATTCCTTCGTTGGTCATCAACTCCATGACGTCGAGATGGAAATCAAACATCCCGCTGCTCTTCGAGAATCCATCCACCGCACTCATCGCGGAATGAATAGACCTCATCAGTTCAACTCTGTCTTCTACAGAGACCGAGAAAGGATCGACTTCACCGATGGCCAGGTGCTCCGACTTCACGGTTGGCACGGGTGCCAGCTCAGCACGTGGACCGCCGGCCGATTGTGCGGCAGCTGCCAACTCGAATGCCGTGACAATCAGCTTGTCTGCGCTCGTCTCTGCCAAATCGTTACAAGCAGCGAAGCCCCAATAACCGTCGACGAGCACTCTGAGACTCCACCCCTCGAGTAGCTGGCTACCCATGCCCACTGGTTCGCCGGAAGCGAACTGCATGGTTTGTCGCTTCTTTCTTCCGTACCTGGCTTCGGCGTATTGCGCTCCCTTGGCTGTAGCGGCCTCAACCCCGCGCCGAAGCAAATCTGAGTGCTCCATCTCTTCCTTCCGTCATGGAGTCAGTTGTGGGGAGGCATTTCGGCCTCCCCACAACATCAATCGATGTTCAGCCTGAGACTCCGACGCCCCAGAACTCGAGGACCTGGTCCGATCTGGGGGCCCAGCCGTCGACGTTGCCGGAAACGGCGTACACGTCGTTCAGAACCCAGAGGGGGATCCGGGCCGGATCATCGAGATCGAAGCGAACCATCTCCTCGATAGCTGCCTTCTGAGCGTCAGGGTCAGGCTCAGTCCGAGCTGCTGTGTGCAGCGCATCCAACTGTTCGTCGCACTTGTACGAGTCGGCGCTGCCGCAGAGGCTCGAGTTGTACATGTCAACCATGTTGATGGACGGTGCCAGGCGGCCGATGTAGATCAGAGGGCCAACCTCACCGGCAAGCACGCCACCGAAGTATGCGCCAACTTCCATAGCCTCGAACGGTTGGGCGTCGATATTCACCTTCGCCAACTCGGACACGATCACTTCACAGACCTCTCGGTCCTTCAGGTAACGGCCGGAGGGGCAAACCAACGGCAGGTTCACGCCGTCTGGGTAGCCAGCCTGTGTCAGAAGCTCTTCCACCTTGGCTGGGTCGTATTCGAGGTCAGGCAGGCTCTCGACGAAGCCGAAGTACTGCTCGACACCAAGCTGATTCACCGGCTTTCCTTGGCCGAGGAACACTGTGTCGATGATCAGCTGACGGTCCAACGCGTAGAGCAAAGCTTGGCGAACCTCGGTAATGGCCGAGGCTTCACTCAATCCGTGCCTCATGTCGACCTGCATCTCCATGATGCGGAGGCCAGGAATCGAGACGACTTCAAGCCCGTCGCTCCCGTTGAGTCGGTCCGCCTCCTCGAAGGGAAGGTCAACGACGATGTGGGCATCGCCGGCCTCGAGCGCAGCAACTCTTGCACCTGGCTCGGGAAGGATCCTGAATTCAATCTCGCTCACGGTGGGAGCGGCACCGGAATGCCCGGCGTAGCTGTCGTTCGTCGACAGCAGGATGAAGCTGTCGCGGACGCGTTCCGCCAGGACCATTGGGCCAGACCCGATCGGCGACTCTATGAATCCCTCAAATCCAACTTCTTGGAAGTAGGCAGGAGGAACCATGAATGTGCTTTGGGCGAGGTTTGCCAGATTGAGGCTTCGTGCAATGGCGTCGACGAAGTTGATTTGAACAGTCATGTCATCGACCTTCTCGACCGAGGCGATGTTGGCCGTCCGATTGGATAGCTCGATCCCGCCAACCTCGGGGTCGAGGAGTTGTTCCAGGCTGAAAATGGCTGCGTCGGCGTCGAAGGCTTCTCCGTTTGAGAAGACCACGCCTTCCTTCAAGGGGATCTGAAGTGTGACGTCATCTACCCACTCGTAGCTCTCGGCGAGAATCGGGTCGTATTCGCCTGTGTTCAGGTTGAACGCGATCAGCTTCTCGAAGAGTTGGGTCATCACGCTCAACTCAGCCGCCACTGACGTCCATGGTGTGAACGTCCGCGGGTCAACGCCTTGGGCTATTACCAGTTTGCCCTCGGCCTCACTAGGCGGGGGGTCGGTCGGATCCGGGCCGTCGTCACCGCCCGATGTAGTAGTTGTGTTTTCTCCTCCGTCTCCGCCCGACGTTGTAGTCGTGCTCTCTGAATCGCCAGGGGAGCACGCAGCTACGACCATCGCCAGGACAAGGAGAAGGGATATCCAGACTGATCGCCTTCTCATTCATTCCTCCTCGTGGTGCACCGACGCGTCAACGCGCCGTCAAGTAGATAATCCGACAGCTTCTTCGCACGGACAAATACCTGTTCACGGGTGATATATGCGTACTCGATATAACACCTAGGCGCCCTGGGCGAGGTCTCCATATATACTCGAAACGCATGGATCTAGAGATCAGACATCTCAGATACTTCGTGGCAGTCGCTGAGGAACTGAGCTTCTCAACGGCTGCCCAGCGTCTCCATATGGCCCAGCCACCCTTGAGTCGAGCTGTCAAAGCTCTGGAAAACCAGCTCGGCGTCGTGTTGTTGGAGAGAACGACGAGGCGGGTTGAACTCACTGAGGCGGGCCGGTTGCTCTTGGAGGAATCAAGGTCAGCGATCGATCGTTTTGATAGTGCTCTGGCGCGGGCCGCGCAGGCGGGCAGAATCGAGGGGAGGAGCCTTCGAATTGGTTTCAGGCCAGCGGCGAGTCTTCCTCTCCTTGAACCGATCGTTCGTGAGTTTCGCCTCCGCAACCCTCACATGTCCGTGGAGACCAGCCGCATCGAGTGGAGTGACCAGATCTCATGCCTTCTGACCGGCAGGGTCGATGTTGCCTTCGTACTCCATCCGGTTGCGCATCATCAGGTCACAGTTGCCGACTTATTGGCCGCTCGTCGGGCAGTTGCGATGCCGAGTGATCACCCCCTCGGTACCAAGTCGAGTATTCAGCTGGCGGAGCTGAGTGGGCACGCCCTGGCGATTCCAAAGGGAGCGACGGCCGAGTGGCAGGGCTTTTGGACTGCAACCCCAAGACCCATAGATGTGGACACACCAAATCCGCCGATCGTTGGCAACGCTGACGAGTCTTTCGCCGCGGTGTTGTCGGGACAGGCTTTTGTGATCGCGATCTCGACGGTGATGACCTATTACCGCGATGGGTCCCTGTCGCTCGTCCCAATCGACGACATCGCTCCGGCTGTGATCGGATTGGCGAGCAGGGAAGAGAGCGAGCATCCCGGGATCCCGGCGTTTGCGGAGGTCGCCACCGAAATGGCCGAGTCGTTGGCGTCCGATCTGACTCTCGAGCTCGGAACGACAGTGGTGGCGCCATCGAGAATGACTGAGCTCGACTTGAGCCGACCGCTCGATCCAGTTCCAGCCTCCTGAAGTTCGTCGTTCGGGCACGTAGCTGTTCAGTACGGTGCTCCGATGCAAACCCATGGCATCAACCACGTCGCCCTCTATGTCGAAGACCTGCACCGGTCACGTGACTTCTACGTCGACACTTTCCACGCATCAGTGGTTAGAGAAAACGAGGAGATGTGCTTCCTCGACGTCGGCTCTGACAACTTCCTCGCGCTGTTCCGAAGGGACCCGAGCCACATCAATCACTTCTGCTTCACGGTTGATGGCTATGAACCTGACGAAGCCGCTGCTGAATTGGAGGGCACTGGACACGAATTGATCCGGCGAGAGGACCGAGTTTTTGTGCGTGATCCCGATGGCCACCTGGTTCAGGTCTCGGCAGCAGCCACAGCCGAGCACTTCACCGGGTAGTCACTCGCTGATCGAGGTGCGACGCGTCACGGGCCACGTGACCGCATCCCCGGACACGTGCACGACTACGTCGAACGACTCGACTCCTTCGCCCAGAGGCAACTCGAATGTTCCATCGGGCCCGCTTTCGGCCGTTCCCAACCCGATGGTGGATGGCGCAAACAAGATCGTGTCCCGGGCTTCTTCGGTCGAAGAGATGAAGGCAATTGAGATACCGACCGTCCCAATCGAGGCATCGGTGCCGCCCATCGTGACTGTGAACTCGTACTCAGAGCCCGGTGTGACCCCGAAGCGGTCGCCATCCACATAGACGATCTCTTCAGGTGACGCCTCGATATTCATCTGACCTCCACCGAAACTCACTTCGCCCACCGGTTCGCCATATGACGGCCATGAGGTGGATCCGCTGCTGAAGTCGCCGTTGGGGACCAGATTCGGCCCGCCCTCTTCGACGAATGTGACGTCGAGAATCTGGATGTCGGTCTCGCCGGGTTTCGGCCCTTCCACGTGGGCCCGCACCAACACGAGTGCCTCGCTTGCGAACTCGGGCACGATTCCCGTGTGGGTCGTCGTCGTTGGAGAACCGTCCGTGGGGACGATGCCGATCGTGACGGTCTGTCCAGGCACTCCGGCGCCGTTCTGATCGACGATGACACCCGAAAGAACGGAAGATCCTTCGGCAGTGGTCACCGAAGTGTCAACGACGTCGGTCTGGGTGCCCCGATACCTGGACAGAAGATGTGCGAAGGCTTCGGTGTCTCCATCGGGGAGTATCTGATCTGGTAGCTCGACCCAGGACTGCACGTTGACGTGTTGGGGTGTGCCGCCTCCAACCGTCTCGTACTCGGCGATCCGCTCGGCCGTCAGTTGCAGCCATTCCCCGCTGTCCAAGACGTTGCTCAGGGTCCCGTTGTAGAGGACTCCGAACGGGACACCGCGGGCATCTGCTTCGGCTTCGATGTCCCGCAAGACATCGACCCAGTCGGGTCGGGTCCAGTCGACGTCGACGTGGATGAAAGGGAGTGGTTCGCCTGTTGCCTGCTCGAAACCATCCAGCCAGGTCGCATAGTCGCGACCAGGGTCTTCGAACTGCACCCACAGGCCTTCAATGCTCCCGACGATCACGTCCGGATAGATCGCCTTGGCGTCTGTGATCCAAACCTTGAGTTCGTCGAGAGTTCGTTCCAAGGAGTATTGGCAGGACCCGGGAAGATCGCTAAGGACGGCGTAAGTGTGTGGTTGCTCTATTGCGATGGCGGCGACATGAACATCGAGGTTGGCCAAACGCTGAAGCGATTCGATCTCGTAGGGTCCTTCGAACGACTCACTGTGTTGACATTCGTTGGGGTCGGGCGGATTCAGAGGCTCGGCCTCGATCAGCAAAGGAACACCCGCAGCGCGCAGAGCTCGGTCAATGGTGAGTAGCTCATCGTCGGTCAAGTAGTGCTTGATCATCCACCCGTGGATCTTGAACCCGGTCATCAGACCCAACACATCTGCAGCCTCCGGTTCGAATAGAGCCATGTAGTCCGAGCTCCCATCTGGAGTTGGGAAGTCAGGCGGCTTGCTGTCTGGCTTCGGGGGCACCGGGGCGAAAATCAGGTGTTGGGCTGTGGGGTCGAAGGCTGGGGCTACCGCCTCCGCCTGAGTCGTTGGAGGTGAGGTCGCTCCCGTGGTGCTCGTGCTTGCAGGCCTGGTATCGGTCGTCGTTGGCGATGTATCAGCGCCGGTGCAAGAGGCCGCAACGAGACTGAGGATTGCCCAACCGACGACGCCTCGTCCCTTTACCCCTGACCCACTTCTCCACACGGCGGCGAGGCTAGCGGTCGAACACTTGCTCATGGCCGAGCATCCGCGCCTGGATCTGGAACGAATAGAAGATATGAGCAGCGCCAAAACCACTCCTCGCAGCCGCGAGTCTGTTTGGGACTACCCCCGCCCGCCCAGGGTCGAGCTCGACGATCGACGAGTCGTGGTGATGTCTGGTGAGATCGAGCTGGCCACCACGACAATTGCTCACCGGGTGCTCGAAACCTCGCACCCTCCGGTTTTCTATATCCCGGCTCAGCATGTGGGTTGGGCGCATCTGAAGCCGAATCGGCACACCACGTTCTGCGAGTACAAGGGTCGCGCCAACTACTTCGATCTCAAAGGTGGGGCTCAGGTGATCCGCAACGTTGCTTGGACCTATCGGACCCCAAGCCCAGGATTCGAACAGCTGCGTGACATGGTCGCCTTCTACCCCGGAAAGGTCGATTGCTATGTGGAGGGCGTCAAGGTCGAACCTCAGGCGGGCGACTTCTACGGCGGTTGGATAACACCAGAGATCGACGGTCCGTTCAAGGGAGGGCACGGGACTACCGGTTGGTGATCTTCGGTTCCAAAGGTCCGGCAAGTCAGGAGTTTCGGCCCTACAACGATCGACTCGCTCGTGCGACACTCGTTGTGGGTTACGAAAGGACTTGCAATGTCGAGCGTTCGCTCGGAGAGAATTCTCGTCGCATATGCCAGCCGGCACGGAGCTACGGCAGGCATCGCTGATCGACTGGCAGTCCGGCTCGATGAACACGGCTTTGGGGCCACGTCATCAGATGTCGGCGAAGTATCCGACATCGACAGCTACGACGCCTTCGTGATCGGCAGCGCCGCATACATGTATCACTGGTTGAAGGACGCGAACCGGTTCGTGAAGAAGCACAAGAAGACGCTGGCGCAGAAGCCAGTTTGGCTGTTCAGCAGTGGACCGCTCGGGACGGATCTCGTTGATGAAGATGGCAACGATGTCCTGGAGACCAGCAGACCAAAGGAGTTCGACGAACTCGCATCAACGCTTCATCCGCGGGGCGAGCGAGTCTTCTTCGGTGCGTGGGATCCCGATCTCCCACCTGTCGGAATGGCCGAGAAGATGCTGAAGAAGATGCCGATCCCCAACGATGCCCTCCCCGTTGGTGATTTCCGTGACTGGGAAGCGATTGACGCTTGGGCTGATGAGATTGCCGCCGAGTTTGCGAAGCTGTGTTGATGGACGTCATCCACTGGCTTCTCGATAGCGACCCTGCGATTCGATGGCAGGTGTTGTCCGATCTGCTGAATGACAAGGCGGCTGCAGAGGAGCGAAAACGGGTGTCCAAGGAAGGCTGGGGTAAGGAACTTCTCGACCTGCAGGCCCCCGATGGACAATGGGCAAAGGGGTTCTATTCACCAAAGTGGATATCGACCAATTACACCCTTCGACTCCTACGTCACTATGGAATTGTCCCAACGAGTGTTGGCGCCCGCCGAGCGACGCAGCGCCTGGTCGATAGCGACCGAAGGTGGCGTCATGGAGTCGATGGTGGAGGGGGAGTGCCCTTCTTCGACTACATCGGTGAGACATGTGTGACTGCGATGAATGTCGCCCTCGCCTGCTACTTCGGAGTTGGGACCGAGAGGAACGTGGAGGCCGTTCGATTCCTGCTGGATCAGCAGATGGATGACGGGGGATGGAACTGCCAGGTCGTCAACGGCTCGATCCGTTCTTCGTTCCACTCCACCATCAGCACCCTCGAGGCGCTGCTCGAGTTCGAGCGGTCAGATCTCGATCCGGCGCTGGCCAAGGACACAGCGGCTGCTCGACAGCTAGGGCAGGATTACCTGCTGGACCGCCGACTGATGCGATCAGCATCGACTGGTGAGGTCATAAACCAGTCTTGGACTCGGTTCTCGTTCCCACCACGTTGGTGGTACGACGTTCTCCGGGGGCTGGACTATCTCCGGAGTGCGGAGGTGCAACCGGATTCACGGTCGGACGAGGCCCTCGAGTTGGTTGAGAAGAAGCGAACTGCCGACGGCCGTTGGAAGCTGCAGAACCACCACTCCGGACGGGAGTACTTCCGGATGGAGGAGCCCGGTCAGCCGAGCCGGTGGAACACGCTCCGGGCCATGCGTGTCCTTCAACACGCCGGCCGCAGCTAGGTCAGCTGTCTACTGAGGGCAGCGATGTCGGCCGGACCGACCGTGCAACATCCGCCATAGATGGAAGCTCCGGCATCGATCGCCGCTCCGGCTCCCTTGATGAATGCCTCGGTACTGGCGTCAACGTCGTTGACCACGTCCTGTCCAAGGGTCCAGCCTTCCGGAACGACATACCTGTTCGGGTAGCCACCGGTGGGACGGTCGGTCAGAGCGGTCAGCTCCCGAATTCCCTGAGTGATGGCCTCAGACGACGTGCAGTTGAAGAGAAACGCATGGGGTTCGAACTCCGCAAGGGCCTCGAAGGCCTCCTTGACCGTCTCCCCACTCCTAAGCCCTTTCCCTTCGGCCTCGTTGAGGGTCCACGAGACCCACACCGGGAGCTCACGACCCCTCGCTGCCTTCTTCGCCTGAGAGACGGCATTCGTACCTTCCCGAGCGCTGGACATGGTCTCGCACAGGAAGATGTCGACGTTGGGTTCCAACGCTGCTGCCATCTCGGCATAGATCGGTCGGGCTTCTGCGTCGGGTGGGACGAGGTCCGGGCGATAGCTCTCGGATAGGGGAGGCAGGCTCCCAGCAATGCGAACGTCAGTCCCTGACTCGCTCGCGGCCTGACGTGCCAACTCGCCGGCGAGCCTGGTGAGCTCGACATATGAGGACTCGAGGCCACCAGTTGCCAGGTAGCTGGGCACCGTCGAATAGCTGTTGGTGATGATGACCGTTGCCCCTGCCTCGATGTAGTCGAGGTGGGTTTGGACAACCAGGTCCGGGTCGTCGACCAACACCTGGGCTGACCACATAGGGGTGCGCTTGCGGCTCCGCCGAAGCAACTCGTTGCCCATGCCTCCATCGAGGATCGTCACCATGGGGGAGCAAAATAACCTCCCTCGTTGGAACTTCGACATCGCTCGGAGGCTCTCGGTCTAAGTTGGCCATGTGAGCGTCATCGAAAAGGTCAGGTATTGGTCGCGTGAGGTCCCAGAAGGGGCGTTTGACTACATAGTCATTGGCTCGGGCATGGGTGGGATGACGTCTGCCGCACTGCTCGCCAAGCTTGGCAAGCGGGTGCTGGTCATCGAACAACACGTCATCCCGGGTGGATTCACCCAGACCTTCACCCGTCCTGGATACAAGTGGGACGTGGGTGTCCACCTAGTGGGCGAGATGACGGAGCGCAGCTACCTGGGGCGACTCCTCAGGGATCTGACTGACGGGCGCCTGGAGTGGGCTTCGGTCGGGGAGATATACGACGAGTTCAACTTCCCTGATGGGTTCACGATTCAGTTTCCGAATTCGAAGCCTGCATTTCGGGACATGCTCTACGAGTACTTCCCGGACGAGCGGGGAGCGATAGACCGATACCTCGAGTTGGTTCAGGCAGCCTCCCGATCCGCTGCCGGATACATGCAGGCTCGCGTTGCGCCGCCGGTCCTTGGCGCTGGAGCGAAGCGGAAGGCTTCGAAGGCCGCGATGCCATTCTTCAACGCCACCACGGCCGAGGTCCTCGAAGACCTGACCGACGATCCCCACCTCCGATCGGTGTTGGCTGCGCAATGGGCGTACTACGGATCGACCCCGTCAAAGTCATCCTTCGCCATGCATGCGCTGATGGTTGCCCACTTCGCCTGGGGTGCCTTCTATCCCGTGGGGACGGCGGAGTCCATCGCAAGAGAGATGCTCCGCACAGTTGCTGACGCCGGAGGTTGGACGCTCGTTCGCACCGAGGTGGAGAGCATCGTGATCAAAGGGGGCAAGGCAGTCGGAGTCAGGCTGTCGGACGGGACTGAGATCTCGGCGGGAGCCGTGATCAGCGCTGCTGGCGCACCTGTGACCGCCGGGATGCTACCCAATGGTGTTTTGGATGCTCCGGTGTCGATGACGCCTGGGCCTGCGCACGTGAGTCTCTATCTTGGCTTCGAGGGCGACGTCGAACGGGCCGGAGGCGCCAGGTACTCGCAGTGGTTCTTCGAGACTTGGGACATGGAGCGTGATGTGTGGCCAGTCACTCCTGACGCGCCCATTCCACGAGCTGATGTTCTCTACTGCAGCTTCCCTTCATTGAAAGACCCGGCACATGATCCTGGGCCGGAGCAGCGACACACCGGTGAGATCATCACGTTCGTTCCCTGGGACTCGTATCAGAAGTGGCAGGGAACTCGGTGGAAGAAGCGCGGCTCCGAATACGACGAGTTCAAGGCTGAAGTCTCGGACGCCCTGCTCGAGCAGTATCTGGAGCACTACCCGGATCTGAGGTCGCTGGTTTCCTTCTCTGAGCTATCAACCCCGGTCACGACCCACCACTTCGCTCGTTCGCACAAAGGGTCCATATATGGACTCGCCTCCGAGCCGGACAGGTTCACCAGCGAAGACCTGACGCCAAAGACAGGAATCAAGGGTGTGTATCTCGCGGGTGTTGATGTCATGGCTCCGGGTATCGCTGGTGCGATCGGCGGAGGAGCATTGGCAGCCGCTGCTGCCGAGCCCATGGCCGCACTCCGCTATCTCCGACCAATCATGAAGGGGTAGCTCAGCCCCAGATTCTCTCGTCGTAGATCGGTCCGATGGATTCCACGACTACGAGATTCTTGAACTCTGGGTGCAAACCGTTCAATACGAGGTTGCGCTCGACTGGAGCGCCGGGAACCGACGGTACGACGAGTCCAAGCTCCCTGCCTCGATCCAGCCAGTCCTTGGCCATCCGGCGAGGGACTCGGAGGTCGTCGGGGTGGTCCCACCCTTTCCGATAGGGCGGCTCCAATTTCCTGATCCCGGCCTCGTTTGGTACCTCGATCAGCGAAGCGACATGACCTTTGGGTGGACGATTGGGAACTGAAGCGTGTGCGAGCAACTCGAGCAAGCCACCCGCGTATGTGAGGGATAGGTAGAGGACCGGGACGCCTCGCGGATTCCACCTCCCTCCATGAATCTGAGCGCCGGTCGTGTCGAGAGGGTCGTACTTGCTGGCGTGGAAACGCCAAGCTCTCACACGACGATCCCGTGATCGATCCTGCCCAGGATCGCTTCGGCCCTCCGCGCACCGACCGTTGAGTCGGCCGCCATGTCGAGTGGAGCACCACCGAGGATTACCTGGTGCGAGGTGACGAACTCACGTGCGTCGTCCTCATCGCCCCACACCGCTTCGGAGTGTGCAACGAGTTGACCTACACGTTCGATGCGGTCGGCCACGGCAGGGGAGAGCTTCGCCTTCGGGTTTCTCAGCGCCCGATTCCAGGTGGCCCGGGACACGATTCGGGTGGCCGTAGCCGTCGTGGCTGGCCCCCGCTTGGTTCCGGCGACGTGTCTAACAAGTTCGATGAGCGCCGATGCGGGCAAAGTGCCCGAGCGGACACTCTCTTCCATCTCAGCTTCGGTCCGGCGACCAAGCCCAAGAAGCCGTCCAACGTCGTATTCGAGACTCAACACAACCCCTATATCACGTGATACAGAATTGTAGCTCATAAGACACAGATTGGGTAGGGCACCTCCTAATTCTTACTGCCCAGGGGTGACAGATTTTGCTCTGTCTGAGTGCTCGCGCGACTCGCGTAGGTTGAAAGAAGATCGTCAACGAAGGAAGGAGACAATGGGACGATTCGAAGGAACAGTTGCCCTCATCAGCGGCGGAGCACGAGGAATGGGCGCATCACATGTTCGCGGTCTTGTCGCCGAGGGAGCCAAGGTTGTTTTTGGCGACATCCTCGACGAGGAAGGCGCCGATCTAGAGGCCGAACTGGCTGATTCTGCGCAATACGTACATCTCGACGTAACCAAAGACGAAGACTGGGCGGCAGCGGTTAGTGCTGCCGAAGCGGCTTACGGACCTGTGAGCTTGCTCGTCAACAACGCCGGGATCGTCGCCTATGGCGCGATTGATCAAATGGACCCAAACGAGTTTCGCAGGGTGATCGACATCAACCTGACCGGCGTGTTCTTGGGTATGCACTTCACGGTGCCCTCGATGCGCAGGGCAGGCGGCGGGGCGATCATCAACATCTCCTCGACTGCAGGGTTGATGGGGTATGCAACCATCGGGGCCTACGGCGCCTCGAAATGGGGTGTTCGTGGCATGACCAAGGTTGCGGCGATGGAGTTGGGGGGCGACAACATTCGTGTCATGTCGATCCACCCCGGTCCGATCCGAACCCCGATGACTGAGGGCATGGGCGACGAGCTCGCCGCGGCCCAGCCGATCAAGCGCTTTGGGACTCCAGAAGAAGTCACCAAGCTGATGATGTTCATGGCGGCCGACGCCACGTACAGCACTGGATCGGAATGGGTGATCGACGGTGGGGCTGTACTAGGTCCCGTGATCGACATTCCGCAAGAAGAAGAGGCCTGAGTTTCGATCGATGACGGTGGGCGGGCACCGTCATCGTTTCGATCGGCCGGAATGCGCCGACAACCGAAACGGTTCACGGCCGCATGAGCAAGACAGGCTTGGTCTTGGGCGCTGGTGGCGCCGCTGCATGGATATTCCACCTCGCAGTTCTGGAAACGCTGAGCAACGAATGGGGATTCGACCCCTACAACGTTGATCTGATCGTCGGTACCTCGGCCGGCGCCAGTCTCGCTGCGGCACTCAAGGCCGACGTCGACCTCCGTGACTTCCACGAGATGGCAACCCGTCGCCCGACCGACGAGCAACGTCGGGCGATGCTCGCCGAGCTGAGAGCGTCCAAGAAGACGCTTCTCCCTCTTTCAGCCAGCATGGCCAGGCACGTTCTTCCTGGTGGTCATGGAGCGACAATGGCTTTGGCCGGCATGCTGCCCCCGGGATGGTTTCCCACCGGTTGGATTGCCGGGCTTCCCGGAATGGAAACGTTCGACGCATGGCCCGAAGGGCTATGGATCCCGGCCGTGAGGGTTCCGGGTGGAAAGCTCGTTGTCTTCGGTCGTGATCGACTGGATGTGCCTGTCGACGTCGCGGTTGAAGCTTCTTCTTCAGTGCCGGGGATGTTCCGACCGCGAGTCATCGGAGAAGAGACGTTCGTCGATGGTGGAGTGAAATCTTCAACACATGCTGACCTTGCGCTATCGCAGAGTTTGGACCGGGTGATCATTTCAGCTCCGATGAGTCGCTCCGGTGGTGGCGTGTTTGCCCGGAATGCCAAGAGGCAACTCGAACACGAGGTGTCCGAACTTCGGGCTGCTGGTGTTGACGTGATGGTGGTCGAGCCCGGCGAAGAGCTGACGGAGCTCGCCAAGGGCTATCCGAGACGACGCCCGGAAGCTGCAACGGACATTGCGGCCCATGCAGTTGAGGCGACGCGGCTCGCAGCGGTCTCCGGCTGAACCCGAAAGCGCTAGGCGACAAGTCCTCGCGCATCGCCATTGGGAAGAACCATCTCGAAGTGGGTTCCGTCGCGGTTGCGAGCGTCGATGGTGCCGCCGTGGGCTTCGACGATCGCCTTGACGATCGATAGCCCGAGACCCGATCCGCCGGACTTGCGGGATCTGGATTTGTCTGCTCTGTAGAAGCGATCAAATACCTTCGAGAGCGACTCTTCTGGAATGCCTGGGCCGTCGTCCGAGATAGAGACGGTCACGGCTTCGGATGAGGGAACCACCTCGATCGTCGCCGTGGTTCCCTCTGGCGTGTGCACGCGCACGTTGCCGAGGAGGTTTGAAATTACCTGGTGGATCCGCTCGCCGTCGACTCGTATTGGGACTGACTCGGGGCAGGTGACCTTAACGGGTCGTGTCGAATCGATCGTGTGGTGGTCGGCCACGGCTGCCGCGACGATGGTCGCGAGATCGTTCTCCTCAATCAGGAGTGGTTGTGCTTCGCCCACCTGGGCCAGCATCAACAGGTCTTCCACCAAAGAGGCCATTCGACTCGACTCCGAGCCAATACGACGCCATGCGTTGTTGGCGGCCTCCTTGTCCTCCAGCCCGCCGTGTTGATGGAGCTCCGCATATCCAGCCACTGCAGTAATGGGCGTCCGCAGCTCATGCGACGCGTCGGCGACGAACTGACGCATCGTTTCTTGGCCTGCCTTCTCTTTCTCAACGGCCTGTTCGATTGTCGACATCATCTGATTGAGGGATGTCGCCAGCTTCCCGAACTCCGTGTCCGGCGGGAAGTCATCGACTCTTTGTGACAGGTCGCCTGCTGCGATCTCTTCCGCTGTTTGGACCATCTGCTCAACCGGGCGAGTCGATCTCGAGACAGACCACCAAGCGACAGCCGCTCCAACCAGAAGGACGAGTCCTCCGGCGACGAGGAGAGTCCTGATGAAAGAGGATGTTGCTGCCGTGACCATGTCGAGCGGGAAGGCGCGGATGAGAGTCTGCCCGCTGGGTATGTCGAGAGCGATGGCCCGGTATTCGAGTGAGCCGTCGACGGACACGACCGTCACGGGTTCCTTGCCGATGTCGATGCCGTCGACCTGAGGGAGTGGGTCGGGATCGTCAACAAAGCCAGAAGGTTTCGCCGCTACGACCTGTCCATCTGGGTCGATGACAATCTCGGCGGTGTCACGACGGACCACGCCATCTTCACCTGCAGGGCCCTGGAGCGGTGGTGGGCCGGCTGGACCCCGTGTGCTGAACCCAACCAGCACATCGTCGACTTCCGCCACGAGGATTTGTTCGATCGAGTTGGTTGCCACGACGCCGATTGCGGTGACGACCACGGCAAGAATGATCGCCACAGAGAGCGTGATCCGAGTGCGGAGTGTCATTGCTATCGGATCACATATCCAACGCCGCGAACCGTCTCGATCAGCTTGGCTCCGGCCGGTCCTAGTTTCCGGCGGAGATAGCTGACGTAGGTTTCGACGATTCCGTACTCACCGTCGTAGTCGTACTCCCAGACATAGGCGACGATCTGAGCTTTGGACATCACCCGCCCACGGTTGATGGCCAGGAAGTGAATCAGTCGAAACTCTGTCGGAGAGAGGTCGATCTCCTGTTCCCCAAACCAGACCTGGTGTGCCCCCTCGTCGATCGTCAGCTCCCCGACGGAGACCCTCGATGAGTCTGACTCAGGCTGTGTTCGGCGAAGCAGGGCTTCCACCCGCAGGCCGAGCTCTTCGAGACTGAATGGTTTTGTCAGATAGTCGTCGCCGCCCTGGCGGAAGCCGGTTCGCTTGTCGTCGATGGCGTGGCGGGCAGTTAGAAAGATGACGGGGGTGTTGATCCCGTCCCGGCGAATCCTCTTGCACACCTCGAAGCCATCGAGCTCCGGCATGTTCACGTCGAGGACTACGACGTCCGGTGAGCTTCGCTTGATCGAACGAAGGGCGTCGTAGCCGTTGTTCTCGGTCGAAACCTCGTAGCCGCCGAATCGGAGTGCGCTGGCAATCATGTCGGTTAGTGATTCCTCGTCGTCGACGACGAGGACGCGATGGCTTGGTTCTGTGGTCACGTCGGCCAACATAGGAGAGTTTCCTGGGAGTTTCCTGAGAGTCTGCTGAACCCGGTGGCGGTCCAGCAGACTCTCGGGTGACAGACCGCCACTACGGCTGAGGCGGCCCGCCTTCTCCGGGTGCCGCCCCCGGAGGTCCACCGCCCCCTGGGCCCTGTGCACTGAATTGGCCCATGAGACAACGTGGGATGAAGGGGTATTCATCGGTGACGATGTACACGTAGTCCCCGTTGACCGTGGTGCCGTTGCACTCGTCCAGATCTCCGGATCCCTCGACGTATACGTAGTCCGAGGTGTAAGTCCCATCTGGAGTGGTGCCTTCGACGTCGACGGTCTCCGGGTCCGGCCCGGACGGCACACAGTCGGTCCCGCTCCGAGCATCGGTGCTCAGTTCGTAGCTGGATTCGTAGGCACCGGACTTTGAGTAGTAGATCAGATAGCCGTCGGACGCGAACCCAACGTGGACGAGGTCGCCGTCGTCTTCATACGCCTCAACCAGCATCTGCGAGACACCGTGGTAGTGGTATTGCCCCTCTGGTTGGACGTGGGCGTTGTTGAAGTCGAGACCCAGGTTGTACACGTCCTGAAGCGCTTCGATCCGGTACGTCTCCCCGGAATCACACGTGAGGGTTTCTGCTGTCCCGGGCTCGAATGCAATGCCGTTCACGGCGACGCCGGGAGTCTGGGCGTAGCTCGCAGTCCCACTCCAGACCGGCTCAGTCGTGAACTCATACGTCAGGTCCTGGGCCGTGATTGTGTTGGGATTTCCGCTATTCGGGAAGTCTCCGGTCTCGTGGTCAGGCAACGAGTTCGTCTCGATCGTGCGGGTTTCGCCTTCGACTGTCACAGTCACTTCGGTGCCGTATTCCTCGTCACTGAGCGTGTAGGTCCCGAGGTAGTCGGACTCGGCCATGGTTACTTCGGTCTCGGAGTTGTCCGATGACGGAGTTGTGGCGGCGACGTCAGAGGTGGCTGGCTCGTCCACTGGTGCGGTGGTCCCACTTTCAGAGGTCGTACTGCACGCGGCGACCAAAAGGCACAGGACAAGTAGTCCCAGAACCGGTCGCATCCTCCTGTGGGCTGATGGATATGGATTGCTCATGGTCACAAATTCAGACTCGAACCTGAGGAATCCCTGAGTTCGAGCCGAATAGTCACTGAGAGTCGAAGGCTGGTCTGACCCTCAGCCAATTCTCAGGAAACCGCCAGCCAGGTCTCAGTCAGGAGTCCGAACATCGTGTCAAACAACGAAAAGGACTCCCATGCTTGATACAAAGACACCAACTGCCCAGCCGAAACGGCCGAATAGGAGACTGTGGCTTCTTCCCGCGATTGGCCTCGGCTTCGCCTTCTTGGTCGCCGGCATCGGCATCGTGTGGTGGCTGAGCGGAGACGCCCCCGATGCTGTGAATCTCGATGAGACTGCAGCCGTGATTGCACAGGAAGACGGTTCTGAGGTCGCAGGGGACCAAACGCCAGTGGCGGATGGCATCGAGGGCTCGTGGAACATCGACACGTCTGTCGGCACGTTCAGCCTCGATGAAACGACCACCTCGACTTTCGTCGGATTCCGAGTTGATGAGGTGCTCAACTCCATCGGATCGACCACCGCGGTAGGTCGGACCCCGGAAGTGTCGGGGTCGATCACCATCGACGGGACTTCTCTCACCGAAGTGGACATCGAAGCTGACCTGACGGGCCTCGTGAGTGACTCGGACATGCGCGACAACAGGGTCCAGGATGCGCTGGGCACCGATGCAAACCCAACTGCGACTTTCACTCTCGAGTCGCCCATTGAACTGGGCGAAGGTGCCGCCACCGGTGAGGTGATCTCGGTGACCACAACGGGTCACCTCACCATCAACGGAGTCACCAACCACGTTGACGTCTTGATCGAGGCACAGCTGATCGACAATCAGATTCTCGTGACCGGAACCACCGAAGTCGTCTTCTCGGACTTCGGAGTTGCGGTTCCTGACTCGCCGTCAGTTCTGGCGGTTGAGGATTTCGGAACCGTGGAAGTTCAGTTGTGGCTGACCAGATAGACCAAGGCAGCTAGTCAGCCACTGCTGAAGTAAAGGACCCCAGGAGTTCTCTTGGGGTCCTTTCAAGCCTGGTTGGCCTTCTTCAGCACGAAAATGGCAAGATCGCCGCCGTCGAAGGTCCGGACGTTCTCGACCGTCAGGGCGTGGTCCTCGACGATCGCTTCTACGCCACCAGCTCGGATGAATTCCTTGAAGTTCTTGTGATGCTCCGATCCCGCAACCCGTTCAACGATGTTGGAGAACCCTCGACGTGCCTTGGCCACGAACCCCCGTCTGGGTTCAGCATCGAACTCGACCACCACCAAGTGGCCGTCTGGCTTGAGGACCCGGCTGGCCTCCTCGAGAACTCCGTTCCTTACGTCGGTGGGTAACTCGTGAAGGAACATCGAGGTGAGAGCGAGGTCGAACGTGTCGTTTTCGAAGGGGAGGTCGGTGGCGTCAGCCAGTTGTAAGTCGGCGTCTTGGCCGAGACGTTCCTTGGCTGCGGCGAGCATCGATGGAGACAGGTCGACACCACTCACCGCTGCCCCTGTCTTCTGGTACCTGACGAGTTGTGCCCCAGTCCCGCATCCGACGTCGAGAACGTGGTCGCCTGCGCCGGTCGGGACCATCTTGTAGGCAATGGCGTGGATCGACTGGTTGAGGCGGTCGATGACCGTCTCGTAGAACCGAACCTTGCCCGCATAGGCATCGGAAGTGATGCGCGTTCCTCCTCTTGCGATGGTGCCAAAGATATCCGGGACCAGAGCACCTGTGTCGTCGGCTCGGGGTCAGACCGAGGCTGGTCGGAGGTCCTCGAATCGGTCGACCTTGCGAAGTGCCGGGAAGGCCAACATCGTCACGCCCACCACCGCAATCGTCCCAACTCCACCAAGAACCACGGCGGTGACCAGTCCGAACCAGGCGGCTGTGAGGCCCGACTCCAGGGCTCCCAGCTCGTTCGATCCTCCGATAAAGACGTTCTCAACAGCCAGGACCCGGCCACGCATGTTCTCTGGGGTGGCCAGGGGAACGATTGTGGCGCGGATGAAGACGCTCACCGCATCGGCCGCGCTGAGAATGACAAGTGAAACCACCGCCACCACATAAGACTCGGTCAGGCCCAGGACAATGGTCGCAACACCGAACACGGCGACGACGCCGAAGAGCACCACGCCTACATGCCGGCGGATCGGTTTGATCGCCAGGATGGCCGCGGTGATCAGTGCTCCGATCCCAATCGCTGAGTAGAGGAAGCCCACAGCTGCCTCGTCTACCCCGAGCCGTTTCTCACCGATGGCCGGCAGAAGCGCCACCGCTCCGCCAAAGAGAACTGCAAACAGGTCGAGAGTGATCGCTCCCATGAGCACCGGGGTTCGTCGCATGTAGCGGAGACCTTCTAATGCGTCGCGCAGCGCCTGGCGGGGTCCGGTACCACTGGCGATGCGTGATACGCCTGTGGCTGGCACCAGCCGAAGAAGAACGACAGCAACGACGAGACCGAGGAGGGAGATGGCGAAAGGAAGCGAACGGTCGATCGTGAACAGAACTCCGGCCACCAGCGGTCCGACGATGTTGGCCGTCTGGAAGGCCACTGTCCGGAGCGCAACGACCCGTTCCACCAATCCGGGAGGGGCAAGGTCGATTGGTAGGGCCCTGCTTGCTGGGGCAGTGACTGCTCGGGCCACTCCGAAGACGAGGACCAGGCCAAGGATCGGAGCGATCGAGTCGGGCGTTCCTCGAGCCAGGACGAACAACCCAGCCGTGCTGATCATCTCAATCGCCAGGCCAAAGGCGAAGACCTTCCGCCGGTCGTAGCGGTCGGCCATCGTTCCGGTGAACGGAGCAAGGGCGAAGATCGGGATGAACAACGCAAGGCCCAGGAGACCGAGGTCTAGCTCTTCGCCTGTGACGTCGAATACCAGCAGACCGAGGGCGACCACCTGGGCACGATTCGCCATTCCTGTTGCGAACAGGGCGCCGATGAGGAGTTTGACTCCGTTCGGAAGGCGCTTCTGGTCTGCCGTTCCGCTTAGACGGCCTTGTTCGGAGTCGGGCATGGCCAAAGCACGCTACAGACGGCCGTCGGGTTCCTACCGAACTAGTAGTCGCCGAGGGCGAAGAGGCAGCCGTCGCCGGCCGTTGGAGTGTCAGCGGTTGCCGCTGAGCCAGGGAAGGCCTTCACCAGTGCATCAGGGATGCGACGAGCCCGTTCGACCGAACCTTCCTCGTTCGGGTGGATACCGTCTTCTTCCCACCAGTCGTCTTGAACGTCCAACGCCCAGTCGTAGATCCTCAGGTTGTCGTACCGGTCGCAGGCCCTGAGGAGGGCTTCATTCATGGCTGGCATCAGCTCGGAGCGCCACGGTCCGGTGTCCTTGACCGTCTTGACGTTCACCCAGAGAACGGGTTCGCCCGCTGCGATGTCCATCATGATGTCCACCCTCTCATCGAGCGAAGGCCCGGCAATCTCCACGTTGGCGGCGTCCATCGTGCCCAAGGCGAATACCCAGCAACCACTGAAACCGGCGTCACGCCATTCCTGAGCTGACCACCTAGCCGGCGGTTCCTCTCTGAAGCCTTCATAGATCGCCCGACCGCCGATGATGTCGAAGTTGCTTGTCGTGATGCCGACCCTCGCGTACTGGGCCGGGATTTGTTGGCTCTCGTCGAAGATCCAACGCTTGCGTATCAGTCCAAGGGAGGTCGACCCGCCGACATGGACCACTTCGGTGCAGGGTCCCAGGGCGTCTTCGATCAGCGTCGTCGTCGGTGTCGTGGCGAGCGCGGTGGTTGGAGATGACTCCGGAACGATGGTCGATGTGGTCTCAGGTTCGACAGTCACTGTCCTGACGACGGTGATCTCGTCGTCGCCGGGTTGAGTTGCCTCCTCGATCCCAACACCGGCGAACCCGGCGGTGGCTGGAATGGCGATGACAACCGCTGCCAGTAGAGCGACACCGTTTGCCGGCTTGGCGAAGACCTGTTGCGGCGAGAACGTACCGGACCGCAGGCGATTCCAGATCCGTCCGATCGCACCGCGTCGGATGGGGTCCTCGAAGTACTTCCACGACAAAGCGGAGATAACCAGTGTCGCTGCTACCTGGACCGTTATCCGGACCGGGTCGGGCCCAAGCCAAGTAGCGGAGGCGGTGAGGACGATTATCGGGAAGTGCCATAGGTAGATCCCGTAGGAGCGCTCACCGATCCACTTCATCGGCTGGGTTCCGAGCAGGGGACCGAGTCTCGAGGCGGGATGGGCGACCGCAGCGACCACGGCAGCAACAGCGAAAGACAGAATCGCGAATCCGCCCCGGTACATGAAGGATGAGAACTCCTCAGCCCGAAGGAAGAAGATGGCAATCACACCAAGCCCTGCCAGCCCGACCCCATCGATCACGTTTCTCGCTTGTGCCGATATCTGAGTGCTGATGCGCTGACTCGGCCAAACCGCTGCCAGTGCCGCACCCACCAGCATCTCGGCAGCCCGGCTATCGGTCCCGTAGTAGACCCTCGACGGATCGAGGCCTGGCTCGTAAAGCGCCGCCATCAGAACTGCCGATGCGGCTGCTACTCCGAGCGTCGCGAGGGCGAACCGTGGCCGGATCCAAGCCGAACGTCGCTCCGGAATGACCGCCACGCCTCCCATGACGAGGAACGGCCAGAACAGGTAGAACTGCTCTTCGACTGCGAGCGACCAGAGATGGTTGAACGGGCCTGGTGCCGCGAACTGTTCGAAGTAGGAGATGTCACGGAAGACCAGCCACCAGTTGTTGACGTACAGGGCCGCGGTCGCAGCGGCTTCCCGGAACTCAGGCCCTTGACGGGGACCGATCGTTGTCACCCAGGCCGAAACCACGATGAGCAGTAGGAACATCGCCGGCAGAAGCCGGCGGGCTCGGGCGAGCCAGAAAGACGGCAGCTTGAACTTGCCTTCCCTCATCTGGCCGAGGATCAGGTCGGTGATCAGATACCCGGACAGCGTGAAGAACACGCTCACGCCGAGGAATCCACCGGGGATCCAGTCGAAATTGAGGTGATAGGCGAGTACGCCGAGCACTGCCACAGCCCGGAGCCCATCGAGCCCAGGCATATAGCGGCGGCCGCTGTGAATTGGTTCAGGCAAGTTGATCTCGCCGGGTCAAGGCATCTACTCCGCTACTGATACGCGATGGGGTCTGGGAAAGGGACCTTTAGGTAGGTCGTGTACGCACCAGATCGCCCTTTTCGTCGCCTTGGAGGGTAGAGGAAGCGAGGGAGTAGGACCCGTATCTAGAGGTGGTGCGATCCGGCTGATTGGTTGGTCAGAGGGGGTGTCCTCCGATTGCCGTGGAGAGGGTTGCTAGGTGTTGCACGAACTCGGCCGTGACTTCCATTCGCACATCGTCCGGGTTCTCAGCCCTGCTCATAAGGAACGGTGAGTTATCCCAGCTTCCATCGCTGCTTTGAGCCGCACGAAACCAGTGGACCATCCGAATCGACTCCTTGAGGTAGTCCTCGTGTCCAGTGGCGTCAAGCAGTACGGCCGCTCCCCAGCCGTACTTGCACACTTGCACCGATTCTCGGTAATCGAATTGAGCTTTCGAACCGTTCTCGGTCAGCGAGAGGAATGCCTTTGCTAGCCGCAACGCGTATTCGTCCTCGGTCGTCAAGTGATACCTGCCGAGAAAGGCAGCTGCGATACCAGGGTTGTAGAAGGCCTGGCGTGGTTTGTTGAAGTCTGTGACCACTTGCCATTCCAGGTCTGGGTTGTCTCTCGGGGGTTTCACCAGACGTGGGCCGTTCGTGGCTGTGTAGAGCTTGTTGGGCAAGTCTGGCTGCGCTTCGTGCAACGAGCAGAACCATCGATACGCGCCATCCGCCAGGTTCATCTCTCCGGTGGTCAAACCTGTCATGCCAAGCTGGGCAGTTGGGAAGAGATCCTGTCTCTGGTCGACCCGATGGTCCGGATGTCCCGCAAAGGCCCCTCCAGTCTTCGCATCTTGGAAGTCCCTGAGTCGTTTTGTGATCTTCTGTGCGAGGTCGTAGCGCTCCAGCAACCAGGCTCCGGTGGCGATGTTTGCGAGCGGATAAGAAGACCACCTCTCCTGAAACGCGTGGCGGGGCGGGCCGGCGAGCAGATCGCCTTCCTCGGAGAGAGCGTTCTCTTCGATCCAGGAAAGGACAGACGCCGCCTCGGCGCGCCTTCCGACCAGCGACAGCGCCCATGGCAGGCGGTAGTAGTGCCCATGGGCCGTACCCGGATCACCGTCTGCTCCAAGCCTTGCGGAGATCCAGTTGGCCCGGCTTCGATGCCGAGTTCAGCTTCCGCTAGAGCAGTGGCAGTTTCACTCCTGCGTGCCGCCATGGTGCTCCTTTTTAGAGTCTGTCGGTGTTTGGAAAGGCGTGGTGTGGTCCCCGAGCCGCGAGACGCATACAGCTGCCAGGATCAGAGCCGCGGCGCCAATCATCCACGCTCGTCCGTATCCGTAGTGGTCAGCGGCTGCGCCGATGACGATCGGTCCGACAACTGAGCCGCCCATAGTTCCGGAAAGAACCACCCCGGTCGATGTGGCCGGAGGAATTGATCGATTGAGTGAGACCGCCGAGAAGAATGCAAGGCCCTGCCAACCCCAGCCGGCCATGAACGCAACTGACGTCCCGACAAACAGTGCGGCGATGGATCCGCCGGCCACCGATAGCAAGGCGAATCCGCAGGAGCCGACAACCAGCAGAAACCGAAACTCCCTGACTCCATCCGACCTTCTGCGCTCGGCGAGCCAGCCACTCCCAATTCTCGCTGCCACTGCAAGTCCGCTACCGATGCCCAGGGCTAGGGCACCGACGGATGCATCGAAGCTGTTTGCATCGAACGAGTCGACGACCAACAGGGAAAGTGCGTTCCCTGCGCTAGCGGCGAGAGCCGCTGCCAGAGCCAGGCGCCTGAGGCTTGACGTCGAAGTGGCCGTCTTGGTCTTCGTTTGGCCACTGTCGCCGGCTGTCGGCGGCGCAAGGACTCCGAGAAGCAAGGTAACGATGGAGCCGAGTAGATAGATCAAGCGCCAACTGACACTTGGAGCCAGTAGGGCTGAGGTGAATCCGGCGATGAGACTGACTGCTGGCACAGCAGCCTGCTTGATGCCGAACACGAGGGCTCCAGAGCCTCGACTCTGACCGACTGCGAGCATCCGGTTGAGAGCCAGTTGGGTCAATGCGTGAGAGACGCCACACATGGCAATGCCCACCGCCGCCACCCACCAAGAGGTCGCAACAATGGCGATGAGAACCGTTGCGCCGAAGCTGAATGCCATTGCGATACGAAGAGCCGCTCTGGTGCCCACACGGTCAATTCGGGCTCCAGCTCCGAGCGCAGTCAGGCCCCCACCGGCGAAGAAGGCGGCACCCGCGTAGCCAAGTTCGCTAGTGCCGAATCCGAGGTCGGATTGGATGTCGACGGACATCGCTCCGAACAAAAAGAGTGGGAACACCGCGCCGAACGTGAACATGCCAGAGAGCCGCACATGTCTCGCAAGAGATCGGTCTACTTCGGTTGTAACTCTGGCCGCCATGGCCACCCCGACCTGCGTGTCTATCCTCGAGCTTTAAATGTCAGACATTAACCCGTCCTCTGTCGAGGACTCCGGATGAAGGTTCAGGCAGTTGGTGTTGGAACCCCTACTCCTTTTGCTCACAACTGGGGTTCTTCATTCCTCGTAAGCGTCGGTGACGACAGGATTCTCTTCGATTGCGGTCCCGGGGCAACTGCGAAGATGGTGGACTCCGGTACAAAGCCGACGGAGATCACGGATCTGTTTCTCACCCATCTTCACTTCGATCATGTGGTGGACGTACCTGCGCTGCTTCTCAGCCGCTGGGACCAAGGGGCAGGGCTGATTCCACCTCTGCGAACGTATGGACCCCAGCCAACGGCAAGGTTCATCGAAGAGATAGTCGGCGAGAACGGCCTGTTCCGTGAAGACATAAACGCTCGGATCGGCCATCCGGTTAGCCAGCGCATCCACCAAAACCGTGGCGGCTCATTGCCGCGGCCACGGCCTCGAACCAAGGAGACGGAACTGGTGGCAGGCGACCATGTGCGTCAGAAGGCGTGGACGGTAACTGCAGCGCACGCGCAGCACGTCCAGCCCTTCTTGGACTGCCTTGCATATCGGATTGACACAGATTTTGGCTCAGTCGTCTTCACTGGTGACACCGAACCATGCGAGAGCGTGACTCAGCTGGCGCGTGGCGCCGACGTGCTCTTCTCGATGTGTTGGGACCTGCAGGCCCGGATGGAGCGAGACGGTGAAGATGTCGGACAGACGGGAACGGTGGGGGCAGGGAAGATGGCGGCTGATGCGGGTGTCAGCCAATTGGTTCTCGTACACCACGGCCCCCAGCTAGACCCCGTCGATCAGCGGGATCAAGCACTCGCGGACGTTGCCTCTGTGTATGACGGACCGGTGGTCTATGCCGAGCAGGGTTTCGAGCTCGACCTGACCTAGTTCACACCGCCCACTGCCACCACGTCGAATGCGAGGGCCCCATTTTCGGAGCGGGTGCCGTGAGCCGCCGACTCAAAGCCCGCGGGTGTTACGCAGGTCGGAGGCTCTGAGCCCTCCAGTGGAAACTCCCACAAACCCCAGGACCCTTCGCGGGTTGAGTGAGCCAGCACACGCTCTTCACATCCAGGTTGAACAAACGGACCATGGGTGTTGCCCTTGTCGTCTGATCCGACCCGTGTCCGGTTGCCTGTTTCCACGTTGATCCGCCAGATCCGGTGACGATCGCCGTCGGGTCCGTAGGCCAAGATCGACGCTCCGTCGGGTGTAAACCATGGACGGAAGGCCTGGACTCCTGTGGTCACAGGAACAGGATCGGCACTTCCGTCCACCGGGACCCGCCAAATCTCTGTCTGTCCCGACCGCGTCGATGCGAATGCGATCCATCGGCCGTCGGGGCTGAAAGAAGGTCGGTGGTCGAGATACGGCCCTTCGGTCACCTGGGCAACGCCTGAACCGTCGGCGTTGCACACGTAGATGTGCATCTGTACCCCTGCTTTCACGTGACTAGTTGAAAGGCTCATTTTCTCCACGGTCTCACCTTGGACAGTTGAAGATCGATCGCTTGCGAATGTCAGGCGATTCCCTTGCCAGTCGAAAGATGGATGCCGTGATCCATACTCAGCTGAAGTGAGGGGTTCGATCCGGAGTGCTCCCGTTTCGAATCTCCAGAGGCGGGGAAAGCCTGACCGGGCGCCGTAGAAGACGACCTCGTGGCCGCTTCTTGAAATGGAGGCTTGGTAGAACAGTCCATCGTCCGGGCTTATCCGTTGGATCGATCCATCCGGAAGCTGTAAGTGGACAGCCGCGCCTCGCTTCATTGGTGCCTGGAACTATCTGAGTGAGCGGAACAACGAAGAGCATCCGGCCAGGGCATCTTTGTGCCGTCCTGGTAGGGTCTTCGTGAATAGTAAAGATCGCTGTCAATCAAGGAAACCCCTTTGCCGCCTGAAGTTATCGACAGCCGTGCCGCCGATGTTCCTTTCTACGAGATCTCCACGGCTCGAGCTCACGAGGAAGTAGTCGATCAGATAACTTTCGCTATCCGCTCGGGTTTGCTTCGAGTTGGCGATCGCCTTCCGACGATTGACGCCTTGACGAGGCTCACCGGCGTGAGCAAACCGGTCATAACGGAGGCCGTGAAGGTGCTCCGCGACAACGGAGTGCTCGACTCGAAGAGGGGAGCGACTGGAGGGGTGACAGTCGTCAGCGAAGATGTCCCGCTCAACCTGATACGTCTGCAAGCGAAGTGGCGAGAAGCTGCTCTCGCAGAGTTGATCGAGGCACGCCGACCGGTCGAAATGGAGTTGGCGATCCGTGCGGGGGAGAGGGCCACCCACGAGGACCTCCGAGCCATGGCTGACTCGGTTGAGCGGTTGGAAAGAGCGGTGGCATCGGGCAGCGAGTCGAGCATGCTCAGACATCTCAACCACCTGTTTCACTACTCGTTTGGCAGGGCGGCCCAGAGCGAAATGCTCGCCTACTACCAGCATCAAATTCTGGGGAGAATCGCAGTGCTGCTCCAGGACTATTACGAGAACGACGAGGATCCACAGCTAGTCATCAAGACGCATTGGGAGACACTGGCAGCGATAGAGAGCAGGGACGAAGGGGAGATCAGGCAAGCCATGGATCACCATCTCGCCAACCTCGAAGAGTTGGTCGAGTCGCCGGAGTTGTCCCAATGGTTGGAGGCAACACCAGACGGGTTGCGGTCTCCCTAGTTCAAAGCCTCAAAGTGTGGGAACTTGGTCTCCCAGGTTGATCCACACCGTTTTGAGCTTCGTGAAGCTCTCGGCCTGCTCAATGCCACCCTCGACGCCGAGTCCACTTTGTTTCCATCCGCTGTAAGGAGACCAAGGCGCCAGTGCGTTCATGGTGTTGACATAGACGATTCCGGCGTCGACATCCCTCGAGAATCGATGAGCCCTTCGAAGGTCGTTCGTCCAGATTCCCGCTGCCAGGCCGTAGAGAACATCGTTGGCTTTCTCGACAGCCTCTTCGTCGCTCGAGAATGGAAGGACTGAGAGAACAGGGCCGAAAATCTCGTTCTGGGCTATCTCCATATCCACTTTCACGTCTTCGAAGATGGTTGGAGTGTAGAAGAGGCCGTTATCGAGGCCCTCCACCACCTTTCTGGATGCCCCTGTGAGAGGACGCGCTCCTTGGTCAATTCCGGAAGCTACGAAGCCCTCGATTCGGTCCATCTGCGCCTGGCTCATGACCGCGCCAAGTTGGGTGGCCTCATCGGCTGGGTCGCCGACCCGAAGATCCTCCGCCATGGTCACCAGCCGTGAAACGAACTCCTCTCGAATGGACTCTTCAACCAGTAGCCGGCTCCCAGCACTGCACAGTTGCCCTTGATGCACGCAGAAGGTGAACAGAGCTCCGGCGGCGGCTATGTCCAGATCGGCGTCTGCAAACACGATGCTCGGTGACTTGCCACCTAGCTCAAGCGTGACCTTCATTAGACGGTCGCCGGCCCGGGCGGCGATCTTGCGTCCCACTTCGGTTGAGCCAGTGAAAGACACCATGTCGACATCGGCGTCGACGAGCGCTGCGCCGGTCGTCTCTCCCAGCCCGGGGACAACGCTCAACACTCCGTCGGGGAGCCCGGCCTCCGCCATCAATCGCGCTAAGGCCAATGCCGTCAGCGGTGTTTGCTCAGCTGGCTTGAGCACCACAGCGTTCCCAACGGCTAGAGCCGCTGGGAGCTTTATCCCATACAAAGGCAGCGGGTAGTTCCACGGCGTGATCGTGCCAACAACGCCCAATGGCTGACGCAGGGTGTAGTTCAGGTGATCCGGAAAAGAAGGAATCACATCTGAGCGCAGGTGTGCAGAGACATCGGCGAAGAAGTCGAACCATTCCGCAGTGCCTAGGACCTGTGCCTTGCAGTCGCTGATTGGCTTGCCACCGTCGGTCGACTCGAGTGTTGCTAGCTGGTCTGCATGAGAGACGATCAGCTCTGCTGTTCGGCGAAGTACTTTGGCTCGGACACTCAGGGGCTCGCTCTCCCATTGCTTCTGAGCAGCCCTCGCCTTGGCCACAGCCTCAGCGACGTCAAGAGGAGTCGCATGCGAGACGTCAGTGATCGGCCTCCCAGTCGCAGGATTGATTGTCTCGAATGTTGCGCCGTCGGATGCTTCAGTGAAGTCACCGCCAATGAACAGGCGATTCTCTGCGGTGATCGATTGTGTCGTCACGAGTGTCTTCTTTCTTTGAGTAGATGGTGAGCGCTCTTGCTGAGTTTCAAATCATCAGATCTCCGCCGTTGATGTCGAGCGAGGCCCCCGTTACGTAAGAAGCTGCATCCGACACCAAGAAACTGATCATGGATGCGACCTCGTCGGGTCGGCCCAATCGCGGAATCGGGAATGACTTCGCATAGTCGTCCATCCTCTCCCTCGTGATCGTGTTCGAGACCATCTGGGTCTCAATCAGGCCAGGGCATACCGCGTTCACGGTTATGCCATGAGCGGCGACCTCGCTGGCCAGGTGTCGAGTCAAGCCGAGAACTCCTGCCTTGGCCGCTGTGTAGTGAACACCACCAACCGTGGAAACGTTCTTTCCAGCAGTCGAACTGACATTGACGATCCTGCCCCACCCTTGGGCGATCATGTCTGGCAGCACCGCCTGAGAGCACAAGAAGGTGCCCTTCAGATTGACGTCCACGATTGAGTCCCATTCGGACTCTGGGATGTCGACCGCCTTCGTGGGCATCAAGTTGCCGGCACAGTTGACCAACACGCTCACATGCCCACCGAGCGAACTCTTTATCTCTCGGATGGCAGACTCGATGTCTCGCTTCTGAGTGACATCTAACGTAAGGCTCGCTCCGTCACCGCCGGTCTCCTTGATCGCCGCAAGGGTCTTTTCGAGTCCGAAATCGTCTACGTCGGTGATGGCGACAGCGAACGAGCTACGGCTGAGGGCGATTGCCGTCGCCCTCCCAATATCCCCAGATGCTCCGGTGACGAGTGCGACCTTTTTCACTTTGGTCTCCTGTTCATGCGCAGTTTCAGTTGTTGAGTTGGTCATTTGAAGGGATTTGGACGGAGCAACCGCTCTCGATGCTCCTCCAGACGGCGTCGGTGAATTCCATGTACGCCACACCAGTTTCGAAGTCCGTGAGCGTGAACGGCTCGTTGTCGCGAATGGCGGCTATGAATTCCTCCTCGACACGCCAACTGCTCCGCTCCGATACCGGAACTTCCAGTTCGTACAGGCTGTGATCACCCTTCTTTCCGAAGTGGAGTGTGTTGTCCCGAAACTGGAGGGTTGCATCGGCCCCATAGATCGTCGCCATGTTGGCCGGGTCCAAGCCAGAAACGTCTGACATCTGAATTCTTGCTAGCGCCCCATTCTCCATATGTGCCAGCACCTCGAGGTGATCGGGTAGGCGCATTGACGGACTCTCATTCTCCGCTTCGGGGCCAGTGAAGCTCATCGCTGTGACCGAAGAAGCCCGCCCTATCCACCGCATGAGGGTCTCGTACCAAATCCCGAGGGCGATGACATTGTTTCCAGAGAGTGACTTGTCCTTCCGCCAGTCGAGAGGCGTGGTGAGGTCGAGAAAATGCCCGGTTCGGAATGCAATGTCGACCGCGAGGATCGAACCCAAGTCGCTGCTCGCAACCATCCGTTGGATAGTCGCGTCGACCGTGAAAGACAACGGAGATGGAACCAACTGCGCAATGAGATGGGGGTTTCTCCGTGAAGCTTCAAGCATGTCACGGGCCTCGCTCGAGTTCATGGCCATGCGGGCCTCGCAGAGAACATGTTTTCCCGCCTCAAGGGCGGCAATCGTCAACTCTCGGTGCATGTTCGGCCAGGTGCCGATCACCACGGCGTCCACGTCTGCAGATGTCACGAGGTCGCGCCAGTCACCGTGCACTCGTGGAATCTGGAACTCCGCTGCCACTCTCCGGGACGAATTGGCTGTTCTGTTGCACACCGCGACCACTTCGACGTCTTCGAGGGCAAGTAATCCTGGTAAGTGGCGAGCCCTGGTGTTGGCTCCGGCTCCTACGACTCCAACTCGCACGGTTCGTGATTGAGTCATGCCTTAGATCTGTTCGACTTCCATGTCTTTCATCCCTATTGGGTGATCTGGCGACAGGGTGCCTCGCTGGACTCTCTGAACTGGTTGGGGCATGATACATCAGACGTTTAAAGGGTGCACCGAGAAGAGCATGAGAAGAAACCGGCTGCGAGAACTGCTAGAAGATGGGCGCCCTTCTGTTGGGATCCACGTTCACAGTCCTTGGCCGTCGATCATCGAAATGGTCGGACATTCGGGCAACTTTGATTACGTGGAATACGTCGCTGAGTACGCACCTCACGACCTTCAGACTCTGGACAATCTCGGGCGAGCGATCGATCTCTTCGACGACCTTTCCGGCATGATCAAGGTCGAGGACGGCATCGGCGACTGGTTGGCGAACCGTGCGATGGGTGCAGGCATCCAGAATCTGCTGTTTTCGGACATAAGAACCGTTGAGCAGGCCAAGAGAGCGGTCCGGGCCGTGCGGGCCGATTTCCCGGGTCGAAACGGGGAACATGGCGTGAACATGCGCCGCTACGTGCGGTTCGGGCAGGACGCCGGGACCCCAGAGTTCATCGAATCACTCGATCACGCGGTGGTGGCGCTGATGATCGAAAAAGCCGAGGCTGTCGAGAATCTGGATTCGATTCTCTCGGTAGATGGGATCGACATGGTCCAGTTCGGCCCTGCCGACTATGCGCTGAGTATCGGAAAGCCACGTAGATACGACGACGACGAGGTGGTTGAGGCCGAGCGATATGTGATCGAGTCCGCTCTTGCTCGAGGTATTCAGCCACGAGCTGAGCTCGCTGGCCCTGACGGAATAGAGCGATACCTGGAACTCGGAGTTCGGCACTTTTGCATCGGAACCGACGTGAGCATTCTTATGAACTGGTTCCGAACCGAAGGGGCCCGCATCAAGGAGATCCTCGGGTCGGCGTAGGAAGGGGAGGTCAGCGTTGAGTGTTCACGTTGGTGTCAGTGTCTTCTCCGGACTGGGGCAGGAGACCATTCCATATCTGGAGACAGTGGCTGATCCCTTCCAATCCATATGGCTGCCGGACCACCTTCAGAGCAATCTCGTGGGTGTGATGGAGGGCTGGACTCTGGCCTCATACGTTCTTGCCCGTTTTCAAGGCAAGACAGTGGGACACCAGGTCCTTTGCAATGAGTTTCGCAATCCCGCCTTGCTCGCCAAGATGGCGGCCACCGCCCAGGTCGTTTCGGGTGGGAGGTTTGTCCTTGGTCTCGGGGCTGGATGGCACGAGGAGGAGGCGCATGCCTATGGGATCGCTTTTCCGGCGATTCAGACGCGGATGGATCGCCTCGTCGAGGCAACAAGTCTGATTCGACGCTTGTGGGGAGGAGGCCCTGTTGACTTCGATGGGCGTTTCTACACCCTCTCCGCGGCGCAGTGTATTCCAATGCCTGAGCCCGCTCCGAAGGTCATGATCGGAGCTTCCGGTGACACGCTGGGGTTGAGGGCAGTGGCAAGGGCAGGCGATTGGTGGAACCACATCTTCAAGACTCCAGCTGAGTACAAAGCGAAGGCACGTCGTCTCGCGGACCACTGTGAGGCGATTGGCCGTGATCCTTCGGAGATCCGGCATGTGATCGGCGCCCAGATTCTGATTGAGGAAAACGAGACGAGGCTGCGCCAGGCTGCCGAGCGTGCCGATGTCCGGTCGGTCGAGCGGAACGGCTTCGCCGGAACACCAGAGATGGTCTTCGAAACCCTATGTGAGGCCATCGATGCCGGAGCGGGGATTGTCATCACAGGTTTCGCGGATTCGCCACGGCCGGATGGGGCAGTGTTGTTCGCTGAGACTGTGATGCGATGGCTCCGGGAGCGCTACGGCGCGAGTTCCTGATCCCTTGGCGTCACCTTGACCCGGGCTCGGTCCCTATTGGAACGCAATAGCGCGTCGATTACCGCGATCGTCTCTCTTGCCTCACTTGCGGGCGCTGATGACGGACGACCGCGATGATGTGAGTCGATCAAGTCGGCAAGTCCGGCTTCCATCCCGGATTTGGTGTGCCTCGGGCGTAGCGCCTGGATAGAAGGGCCGCCGACCGACCCCGGTGTGCCGTCGTTGGTTCTCGGGTTCGCAATCACACGTGCACCCAAAGGATCGATGGTGATCCTCCCTCCTTCGCATTGGATTTGGATGCAGACATCGGCCGGAGATGCCTTGAGGCCACTCACGTGACCTCTGACCCCACCATCGAAGCCGATCGTCATCCACGCGCCCGGGTCCCGTTGGGGATCTGACCCGCCGTCACCCGAATACACCAACCCGTAGTCGGTTTCCCCAGGCTCGAGTTCCCCAGTTACCCATAGTGGCCGAGAACCCGCGATGTGAATTGCCAGGTCGATGAAGTGGCTGAGGTTGCGGAATAGCATCGCTCTCGGACCCCCGGCCTCGATCGATATCTGGGACAATGGCCCTAGTCGACCCTCCTCCACAATCGCACGGGCTTCCACGATGTCCGGCCTCCATCTCCAAGTGTGGTTGACGGTGACGGTGGCGCCGCGGGCGTCGATCAGGTCGAGCAGCCGGTCGGCTTCTGCCAGATCCGTTGTGAATGGCTTTTCAGTGAAGATCATCCCCACGCCGGCTTCGAGACAGCGCTCGATCATCTCGGCGTGGAGATGGTCAGGCGTCACTACTGAGACGAGGTCCAACGGCCGGGTCAGCATCGACTCGGCACTGTCGAAAGAGACGATGTCTGGCCAGAGCGAAGCCCAGTCACGGGAGAACCTCTGTCGAGCCTCGGGCCTCACATCGCAGACTGCATGGACCGAAATGCCACCGACAGCAGCCATCGCCGAGGCGTGGCTATAGGGCGTTGCCGTCCCCAGAACTGGGCCGGAGGCCCCTCCGGCCGGATCGGCGCCTATCCAACTCAGGCCAATGATCCCGGCCGCAATCGACTGTGAGGCGTTGGTGGTCAGTTGGCACTGCTCCTGTCGTGAAGCCGTCCAGCTTCTCTCAACATTGAAATCAGGCTCTCCGCAACTAGATGGTGGATGTCTTCTCTCGAACCGTCCGACATAGCAGCCATGTGGGGTGTCTGAATCACGTCATCACGTCCGCTCAGTGGGTCGTTTCGGGGATCAGGAGGCTCAGGGTCGCGTACGTCGAGGGCGGCCAAGGCGATACGTCCGTCAGAAAGCGCAGAAGCCAGGGCTTGTTCATCGACGAGCGCACCTCTCGCAGCGTTGACAAACAGAGTCCCCTTCTTGGCGTGCGCAAGCACCGCATCGTTGATGATTTTGTAGGAGCCGGGCCCCAGCGAGGCGCAGACAGCTATGGCGTCGCTGCGAGTGAAGAGGTCCTCCAGGGTGACCATTTCCAGATCAGGGTCGGGAGGGTCCGGATGGACAGGATCGCTGGCGACGGTCACGAAGCCAAAGGCTCGAGCTCTGCTTGCAACGGCCCGACCTATCCGTCCTGCCCCAACTATGCCCAGCGTTTGTCCAGCAAGCCTCCGGATCTCTATTGCAATGGGGAGATTCCGGAGGTCCCACTCGCCGTCTGAGGTTGCCGCAATCATTGGCACCAGCCGACGCTGTAGGGCGAGAAGGAGAGCCATTGTGTGGTCCGCGACCTCGGTCGTAGAGGCGTTGGCGTTGCCGACGCGAATGCCGGCCTCAGTTGCCGCCTCGAGGTCGATCGCGTTCATGCCAACTGAGTAGCACTGAATAGCCACACAGTTCTTCAGCCTGTCGATCGTGTCCTTGTCGACGTTCACCGTGCCACTCGAGACCACCGCGTCAGCAAGCGGTAGGAGACGGTCTCTTTCGTCCTCGTCTTTTGGGACCACCAGACGCACACCGACCTCAGACAGTGCTTGTTCTTCCACGGCATACGAGAAGTCCCGAGTCCACGTCAATGGGTCGATGAATGTGACCAAGGGTTTGGCGCTCACTGCGGGGTGTCCTCTTTCGGTCGGTTCCATCTGTGCCTGTGAATGTCGGACATTTAGCATAAACCGAACTGGGCTCCGGCTCGAAGCGGCATGTCCGCAAAGGAGTGGTTTCAAGGCAGCCTTGATTCGTCCTACAATTCAAATCAGTATGCGCCTTCCCCAAGAACGAGAAGCTCCTTGCCCTACGTAGCCCCTTCCACGATTGACGAGGCCTGCGACTTCCTCCGCTCGAACCCTGGCTCAAGGGTCTTTGCCGGCGCCACCGATATCCTCCCTCAGTCCAAAGCTGGGCGACGGCTTCCGGAATTCCTCGTTGACCTCAAACGCATCCCTCGGCTCACGGGGTTGAACGTCGATGACAAGCTTTGGCGCATAGGTGCGAGCACTCCCGCCGCTCACCTCACGAGAGACTCGAGACTGAGCGGTGAGTTTCCGGGACTTGTTGAGGCGGCTGGTCTGATCGGATCGGACCAGATCCAAACAAGGGCGAGTCTTGGGGGCAACCTGTGCAATGCGTCTCCGGCCGCAGACACTGGTCCGTCTCTCGTTGTCAACGAGTTCAGCGCCGTGATTGCTTCTCCGGAGGGTGAGCGCACAGTTCCGGTTACTGCAATCACGACGGGACCAGGCCAGACATCGTTAACGAACGACGAGTTCATCGTTGAGTTTCTTGCCGACCGCCCGGCAGCAGGGACGTCGGACGCGTATCAGAGGTTCACGCCTCGTACGGAGATGGACATCGCCGTGGTAGGTGCAGGCGCCCGGGTGTCGGTGGGTCCGACTGGTGAAGTCACAAACGCAGATCTCGTCCTAGGCGCAGTGGCGCCCACCACGGTGCCGATCGTCGGCATTTCGGATGCCCTGGTTGGCAGGTCCCTCGACGAGCCCGGTCTTGAACGCGCAGCAGATCTAGCAAAGGAGCAGATCGAACCGATAAGTGACAAGCGGGGGACAAGGGACTTTCGTATCCACATAGCGGGGGTCCTGACGAAACGGGTTCTTCGAACAGCTGCGGAAAGGGCCGGCGCGGAATCATGAAGACACATGTCACATGCTCGGTCAACGGGGACCCAGTCGAGTTTCTCGTCGATGACTCTCAGACGCTTCTCAGTGCGCTCAGGGATGAACTGAAGCTGACTGGAGTCAAAGAAGGATGCGGTACGGGCGATTGCGGAGCATGCTCGGTGCTGCTGAATGGCGAACTCACCTGCTCCTGCCTTGTGTTTGCACCCGAGGTCCAGAACTCACAAGTTGTCACGGTGGAAGGACTTGCCGACCCGGACAACCTCCATCCCCTACAGGCTGCTTTCCTCGAAGGAGCGGCTCTGCAATGTGGGATTTGCACCCCAGGGTTTCTCGTGGCGGCGAAGGCATTGCTGGATCGCAATCCAACCCCCAACGAGAAGGAGGTCCGCTATGCGATTGCTGGAAATCTGTGCCGCTGCACCGGATATGACAAGATTGTCCGATCGATCCTCGACGTGGCGGCGGACTTGGCCTCAGAGTCCGAGACCGTTGGAGAATAGAAGATGACTTCAACTTCCTTCAAGCACATTGGTCAACGATCGATTCGCCCCGACGGCCTAGACAAGGTCACGGGTAAGGCTCGATTTGGTGCCGACTATTACCTCCCCGGAATGCTGGTTGGAGTGGTCGTCCGAAGCCCCCATCCCCACGCGACGATCAAATCGATCGACACGACTGCCGCTCGTGCGATTTCTGGCGTCAAGGCTGTGATTACTGCTCAGGACTTCCCTGAGATCAGCCACGAGGAGGCCATGAGCGGCGAGTCCGTGGTCGACTTCCGTGACCTCTCACACAATGTGATGGCCAGAGACAAGGTTTTGTACATCGGCCATCCTGTCGCAGCCATTGCCGCGACCTCGCAACAGGCGGCGGATGCAGCCGCGCAGGCTCTCCAGGTCGTCTACGAGATCCATCCCCACGTCCTCAACGTTGACGAGGCAATGGCGTCGGATGCTCCGATCCTCCATAGCGATCTGGACCCCGATGGTGGTGAACCGACCAACATCGCCAAGCGTCACGTGTTCAACCGAGGTGATACGAAGCAAGGCTTCGCGAGAGCGGATGTGGTCATCGAGCGTGAGTTCACCACCAAACAAGTGCATCAGGGTTACATCGAGCCGCACGCGGTGGTCGCCGACACGGGCGAAGATGGCAGGTCGGTGGTCTGGTGCTCTTCACAGGGTCACTTCTTGGTTAGAGATCAAACCGCGAAAGTGTTGGGTTGGGAACGATCCAGACTGAAGGTCATACCGGCTGAGATCGGGGGCGGCTTCGGCGGTAAGACAACCATCTATCTCGAACCCCTCGCAGTGCTGCTGTCAGCCAAGTCGGGACGCCCCGTGAAGATGGTGATGAGTCGCGACGAGGTCTTCATGGCGACGGGCCCTGGTCCAGGGTCGAGAGTCCGAGTGAAGATTGGAGCGACGTCCGATGGCAAAATCACAGCTGCGGAGGTCTGGATGGCCTTCGACGCCGGGGCCTTCAAGGGATCTCCCGTAGGGGCTGCCTGTCAGACCGTGCTCGCCCCATATGAGATCCACGATGTTTCGATCACCGGACTAGATGTCGTCATCAACACGCCCAAGGTCGCCGCGTATAGAGCGCCGGGAGCGCCGATAGGGGCTTTCGCCGCGGAGTCCGTGCTCGACGAGATTGCTGAGGCGCTCTCTATGGACCCGATCGACCTCCGTTACCAGAACGCGGTTGAGGAGGGGAGTGAGTCCACGTATGGCCCTACCTTCAAGCTCATCGGCTTCAAGGAGACGCTCGAGGCGATCAAGGAGCATCCCCACTACAAGGCAACGCTCGGACCCAACCAGGGGAGAGGCGTGGCCTGCGGCTTCTGGTTCAACGCCGGTCTGGGCTCCTCCGCAACCGTCAGCATTCACGAGGACGGCACAGCGTCTGTGCTCACGGGTTCGCCAGACATCGGGGGTAGCCGCGCCTCGATGGCCCTCATGGCGGCCGAGGTCCTCGGTATAGACGAGACGAGGATACGGCCATCGATCGTCGACACCGATTCGATCGGTTTCACTGACGTCACCGGTGGCAGCCGAGTCACGTTCGCCACAGGGATGGCCGTGATCGAGGCCTGCGGTGAGATCGTTGAGGACCTGCGCGGCAGGGCAGCAATGATATGGGGTGCAGAACCTGATGATGTCGAGTGGCAGTCTGGCCAGGCGCAGCACTCAGACGGATCCAAGCCACCTCTCTCCTTGGCTGAGATAGCCGGATCCGCTGCCAAAACTGGTGGGCCGATTGCTGCCACGGCTTCGTTGACAGCTCGCGGTGTGGGTCCTGCCTTCTCGACTCAGGTTTGCGATGTCGAAGTTGACCCTGACACTGGTCTTGTCGACATCCTCCGATACACGACAGCGCAAGATGCGGGGCGCGCGATACACCCGAGCTACGTCGAAGGACAGATGCAGGGCGGCGTCGTCCAAGGCATCGGATGGGCGCTCAACGAGGAATACGTCTATGACGATTCGGGCCGCATGGAGAACCCAATGTTCCTGGACTACAGAATGCCCGTGGCGTCTGATCTCCCGATGATCGATACCGTCATCGTCGAGGTCCCGAATCCGGGTCACCCCTATGGGGTCAGGGGTGTGGGTGAAGTCGGAATCGTTCCCCCTCTGGCCGCGATCGCCAACGCAATCAACGGCGCAACTGACGTGCGGCTTCGCGATCTGCCTATGTCGCCACCCAGGGTTGTCGATGCTCTCAGTAGCGAACTCAACGGTGCCACGGGTACACCTGCTGGGTGATTTGAAGCGCCGATGTGGCGGACGCAAGACTGTGGATGTCGAAGCAGAAACGGTCAGCCAGGTCATCGCCGCGTTGGAGGCGAGATTCCCCGACGTTCGCCAGGCTGGTCTTGGTCACATGTCAGTAGCGATAGACGGGGAGATAATGACCAATGCCGACTACGTCACCGTTGCTCCGGAGGCGGAGATTCACTTTCTGCCAGCTCTCAGCGGTGGATGATTGTGAGTTCCATCCTCGTGTCGGCGGCGGCTCGAGCCTCGGCGTGATCGGTTGCACATGACTCGCTATCCGCAAGCGTTGCTCAAAGGTGCCAACACACCCTGGACCGAAGACTATGAGCTTGATGAGCGCGCCTTCTCAAGGCAGATCGAGAACCTCGCCACGGCCGGCTATCGGCACCTGTACGTCCTTGGTACCGCCGGTGAAGGTCACGCTGTAAGCGATGTCGCGTATCGCCGCATCGTTGACGTCTTCATGGACCACATGTTGGATGACTTCTATCCCCAAATCGGAGTGATCACCCTCTCGACCGAGCACGCCAAAGAACGCATCGAGTACGGGATATCGAGGGGAGCATCGACGTTTCAAATTGTTCTTCCTTCATGGGGGGCCATGAGTTCCGCCGAGAAGGTGGGCTTCTTCAAGGATGTGTGTGGCGCGTTTCCGGAGGCTGGGTTCCTTCACTACAACTACCCGCGAGGCGTCAACACCATGTCACCAGCTGAATATGAGATAACTGTCGACGAGGTGCCGAATCTGGTAGCCACCAAGACCAGCACGATGGACATGGGATTCATAAGGGGCGTGATGACCAAAGCGGCCGAGCTCCAGCATTTCTTCCTTCAAGGCCCGTTCCCATACGGCTGCTTGTATGGCGAGTGCTCCTTGATAAGCAGTCTCGGTCCGGTGTTCCCGAACTTCAGCCGCGAGCTGTTCGAAGCAGGGCGGGACGGACGGATTGATCGCGCCTTTGCTATCCAGAAACGGATGATCGAAGTAGCCGAGGGTCTATACGCCGGTGTGGACCGGCCCCACATCGACGGAGCCTATGACAAGTTGACCTCGTGGTTGGTCGATCCCAGCTTCCCGCGTCGGCTGCTCCCTCCGTTCGAGCCGCTGAGCGATGAGGCGGCGGAGACCGCTCGTCGCTACTACGAATCCAGCTGTTCGGATTTGTCCTGACAATGGATCAGGGGGCCCGCGAGCACGCCTCTCACTCGTATCACTGGTCGCGTCTGCTCGAGGTGGCAGAAGGCCTCTTCATAGGGGCTGGCGCACCTGACGATATCGCCAACAGTGTTGCGAGCCTTCTCGTGTGGAGTGAGAGGATCGGGCACCACTCGCATGGCCTGCTGCGTATCCCCCAGTACGTCGAGAGGATCAAATCAGGGCGTCTCGATCCGGCGGCGAGACCCGAGATCGTCAGAGAAAGCGATACGGTCGCAGTTCTCGACGGGCGGTGGGGATTTGGTCAGATGGCAGCGTTGCAAGCGGCTGACATGGGTGCGACCAAGGCCCGCTCCAGCGGAGTTTCAGTCTGTGGTGCCTTCCATATCAATCACATCGGGCGTCTCGGCGACTTCACCGAAAGATGTGCTCGCGAGGGCCTTATCGCATTGCTGTTTGTTGGTGGTGCTCCAACAGGGGCACAGGGGAACGTGGCTCCGTTCGGTGGAAGGGCTCCCGTATGGGGCACGAACCCGTTGGCAGTCGCGATCCCCCAGGGTGATGAAGTCTTCTCGCTTGACTTCGCGACATCAGTGATAGCCGGCGGCAAGGCCGCAGCCGCCAAGGCAAGGCGGCAGCAACTGGATGCCGAGTATCTAATCGACGCGGATGGAACACCCAGCAGCGACCCCCTCGCGCTCGAAAGAGGCGGTGCGATCAGACCGTTTGGTGAGCACAAGGGTTACGCACTCGCTTTCGCAGTCGAGCTGTTGGCCGGGGCGCTGGTGGGCGCCATGGCTCCAGAGCTCAAGCCCGGCGAATTGCACAACGGTCTCCTGATGATCGTCATCGATCCTGGCCAGATGGGCCCAACATCGACCTTCCAATCGGCGGTCACTTCCGTGGTCGATCAAGTCAAGTCGACGCAACCGGCTGAGGGCTTCAGCGAGGTCCTGGTCCCCGGTGAGCCTGAGCGCAAACGGTTGCTTCAATCAGACCGTGACGGGGTCCTGCTGCCACATGACCTCGTGCGGGAGCTGAGACTCGTCGGTGCTCAGCTTGGTGTCCCAGTCGATCTCTGATTTCGGTTCCTTAGCTCCGATCGTCATCGAGGTGGGGCGCATGAAACTCCTCGTGAATGGACACCAGCTCATGCCACGCCGGACGGCGATCGGGATGTTCGACGTCGAAAGCCACTAGATGATCCTGGACGAGGGTCTCGGGTCTGTTGAACTGTCGCATCTCGGCGATGGTCTCGAGGGCATGAACGTCTAGCCGCCGGTGTTGCTGCAGATGCTGCTCCCAGGAGTGGAGCATGAACGTCTCGCTGATGCGATTGAGGTTCGTTGCACTCCGATAGGCCGTCCACTGATAGGCCCCAGTCCTGAGTCGCACTTTTCGGAGACGTGAGAGCAGTTCGACGAAGTCGTCGAACTCTTCTTCGTCAATCGTCCAGGTGTTGGTGACCATGACTACCTCGTCCGTTGGATCATCACCCGCCCCGCGAAGGGTTGGCTCCGGAACGACCGGTGGCTCAATCTGTTCGAGCACAGGAAGAGGCATCTTCAGAGCGGAGACGCCCACAGCGATGATCCCTGCTGAGAACACGACAAGAGCGACGTCGGCCCCGACCACGCTGCCGAGCGCACCCGCTACGACTGATCCGAGGGGCATGAATCCGAAGACCGACAGAATGAAGGCGCCCATGGTCCGGCCGCGGACCCAATCAGGGGTGAGCATCTGGTAGGTGCTGATCAGGGTCGAGAGGATCCATGTCCAAAGCAGTCCCGCAACTGCGATTGCCGCTGCCGTGAGGATCACGGATCGTGAAAGGCCTACAACCATCGAAGCGCTGCCAAAGGAAACGATCGACAGCGGGATCATCCGACTCCGGACGATCCGCCCGCCGATGTCTCTCGTGAGACCGCCGACCAAAGCTCCAACTCCGAACATCCCAAGAAGCAACCCATACATCGCGGAGTCGCCTGTCAGGACATCACTTGTGATGTTTGGCAGCATTGACCTCAGTGCCGAAGCGCTGAACCCGAATAGCGATCCGAGCAGTAGGAGCCACACGTAGTCTTCAGAGAATCGGAGGTATCTGATGCCGGTGGCGATGGCAACCGACATCGGCCCCTTCTCAGAGTTCCATTCCAGAGTCCGCGACACAACAGTTGTCAGGAGCAGAGTGAGGTAGCCGACCGTAGCCACGACAAAGGACCAACCCGGTCCGACTGTGGCAACGAGAAGTCCGCCAACTGCGGGACCGAGAGCGGTTGCGACGCCGCCGGTAGCCGAATTCAGAGACACCGCTCCCGGCACGAGGCTGGTTGGCACAAGAGACGGAACGATCGCCTGCCAAGCCGGGTTGAAGAATGCCACCCCGACACCGATCACGAGGCCTAGACCCACCAGACGTCCTGGGGTAATCGCATCAAAGGCCCAGAGCACCGAGATGCCGAGCGAGCCAGCCGCCAGTAGGGCTGAAGACGCGATCAGGACGTGCCGCCTGTCCAAGAGGTCGGCCGCTGCCCCAGCTGGGAGCGACATGAGGAGCAAAGGAAGGGTGGGCGCGGCCACCATCAAGCTCACCCAGAACGGGGAGGAGGTCAGTTCGAGTATCAGCCACGACGAGGCGACGACGAACACGAGGTGGCCGAGGTTGAAGACGATCAGGGCCAGCCACAGCCGCCGAAATGTGGCGATCCTCAGTGGGGCGATCGAGGAATCTTCATTCGCTCGGTCGGCAGTCGGATCTTTCATCGTCATGGCTCTGCCGATCTTCCGCTGACATCACATCTCGGCAGCGAGGTTTCATAGAGCGTCAGGGAGTCTGAGATTTGTGACAATTGTCAGGCAATTGTAGGCGTCGATTTGAAACGGAGCTGCTCACTTCGAAAACCCTCGACTAGCTGCAAGTGTGCCATCCGCTCTAGGTGAGAGTCGCGAATCCGAATTCTTGACACTGGACGGTCTGGCTACGACGATACGTCCGACATTTGCCAAGCGTCGGGATGGCTCGATTGGCCACAACATCACCCAGAGAGGATCCACCCGAGCGGGCGAAACTGCCTAAGGACAGTCTCAGCCAAGGTGAGGTCAGCGAACTGCTTGCTGCTGCCTCTGAAGGACAAGTGCAATGGCGAAGCCGGATGGCAGCCGGCGTCAACTACTACCCGTCACAGGATGTGCTCGATGTTGCCAAGGATGCCTACCTCCGATTCTTCTCGACTAATGCTCTATATGCGGGCTACTACCCAGGTCTGGCAGCTTTCGAACGGGACATCATCGACTTCGCAGCTGATCTCTTCCACGGCCCCGATGCAGTTGGGAGCGTGACTTCCGGCGGCTCGGAGAGCATTCTGATGGGCATCAAATCGGCTCGCGACCGAGCTCGCGCTACACATCCAGAGATCGACAAGCCCGAGATGGTGGTCCCAGCATCAGCTCATCCGGCGTTTTGGAAGGGCGGCCACTACTTCGGCCTCGACGTGAAGAAGGTTCCGCTCGACTCACAGCATCAGGTGGATTTGGAGGCGTACCAAGCAGCCGTCACAGACAACACTGTCCTGCTCGTCGGTTCTGCTCCAAGTCTCACGCTCGGAATGGTCGACCCAATCCCCACGATGGCCGCACTAGCAATAGAGCGAGACATCAACTTCCATGTCGATGCGTGTGTCGGCGGCTGGTTTCTTCCATTCGCAGAAGATGTTGGAGAGGTCTTCCCGACCTTTGACTTCCGCACGCCTGGAGTGACGACGATCTCCGCCGATCTGCACAAGTTCGGATATGGCGCCAAAGGTGCCTCCGTCATCGTCTCGCGGGATCCGGAGATCTACTCTCACCAGGAGTTTCGCTTTGGCGCACCGGAACGCAATCCGGACTGGTACGTGACTCCAAGCATGACAGGAACAAGGCCCGGCGGAGCTATCGCCGCGGCCTGGGCCGTGCTCAGGTATCTCGGTCGGGCCGGCTACCAACGGATAGTTAGGGAGTCGTTGGATTTTGTGAGGAGACTCCAGCAGGGTATTGACGACATCGAGGGTCTCCGGGTGATGGGTGAGCCGGCCATGACCGTCTTTGCCTTTACGTCTGATTCCTTGGACATGTTCGCTATAGCGGACGGCCTGAAAGAACGGGGATGGTTGGTCTCCCGTGATACGTGGCCGGTTCCTTGCATTCGGTTCATGCAGTCTCTCGGCCATTCCCCTGCGGTCACGCCGTACTTGCAAGACCTTGGTGACGTTGTGGGTGAGGTCTCAACCGGAAGCCGTACAGCGTCTTCGATTCGGGCGGATTATACGTGATATTCGACCGATCACTTCGCTGCCCGTTTGCGGGAGCGAACATAGTTGGCTGAGAGGACCGTGATAGAGGGCGGAGTGATCGTCGACGGCTCTGGGGGTGAGCCATTCCAAGGGAGTCTCCTCATTGTCGGTGATGAGATCGCCGGGGTTGGCAACTCCGAACCGATAGCGGATGCACAGAGATTTGACGCTTCTGGTTGCGTTGTGTCGCCTGGATTCATCGACTTGCACACACATTCCGACGTTTCGGCACTGTCCGATCCCGACTGTGTCAGCGCTGTTTGGCAGGGGATCACGACGCAGATCGTGGGGCATTGCGGATTCTCGGCCGCTCCTACCGACGACAAGACGAGAGAGAGTCTTCGACAAGAAGAGCCCGTGTTCGGTTTCCCAGGCGCCGACGGCGCTCCGACTGTCTGGGGTTGGGATTCAACAGCGGAGTACTTGGACACCATCGAACTGACCTCGCCCCGTACAAACGTCGGCACACTCGTGGGTCACAACACCCTCCGGAGGCTCGCCGTCGGATCTGAAGACCGACCACCCACTCCGGAGGAGACTCAGCTGATGGCTCGCCTTGCGCGGTCGAGCATCGAGCAAGGCGCCATGGGCGTCAGCACCGGTCTCTCGTACCCGCCCGGTCTATATGCACGGTTCGATGAGATCGTCGCCATCGCCAAGGAGGCAGGACTCGCAGGACGTAGTTATCACACCCATATGCGTTACGGCGGCCAGCCAACAATCGAGAGTCTGGAAGAGGCCCTCGCGACGGGCAGAGCAGCCGATACGCACGTCAATGTCTCCCATCTCTACCCGAGCACAAGCGACCCGGTTGATGAGGCAAGGGCAATGCTCGACCTGATCGACGACGAGAACGCCAGGGGAGGTAAGGCGACCTTCGATCTCACCCTGTTCACCAGAGGAGGTGGGGCCTTCTCTCAATCTTTGCCGCGCTGGGCCCTGGCAGGTGGTCTCTCCGTTCTAGTTGAGCGCCTCAATGATCCGGAGCACCGAAGGAGACTCAGCGAGGAGTTGAAGGAAGCGGAGCGTGACTGGGACGACGATCAGATCGTCAAAGTCGGTGATCGAAGCGCCGCATGGATGGTCGGTATCACCATCGGGGGTTTTGCACGCGATGCCGGCCTCTCACCCGCAGACGGGGCTGTGGAGCTGCTCCGAACAGATCCGCAGTTCTGGGTAGCCCCGACGATCAAGCGCCAGGAAGACCTCGACACGCTGCTCCAGCACAAGGCATGTGTCCCGGTGACGGACGGCATGTCTGCCCATCCGGTAGAGCACTCACATCTCGGGCTGATGCCCAAGACCTTTGGCACGTTTCCCCTTCTTTTTGGAGACTATGTCCGCGACAGAGGGGTCATTGGGCTGCCCGAGGCCGTGGCGAAGGCGACCTCCATACCTGCCGGACGTCTTGGCATCCGGAATCGCGGAAGGCTGGCGTCCGGGAAAAAGGCCGATGTGGTTGTCTTCTCCGAAGGCTCGATAGCGAACGAGGCGACAGAGAAGTACCCCAGTAGGAAACCAGCCGGGATCAGAGACGTAATGGTCAACGGAAGTTGGGCGATGCAGAACGGCTGCCTGACAGCAGAAAGGGCCGGCGTCGCGATCCGATGAATCTGACAGAGGAGCAAACTTGTGAATGACCGCCAGCATCCGAGCATCGGATTAGAGGTTTCCTCGTTGCCGACCCCATCTTTGGTTGTGGACCTGGACGCCTTCGAAGCCAATTGTTCAGTGCTAGCCGGGCACATGGCTCGTCGCGGGCTGGACTGGCGACCCCACATAAAGGCGCACAAGTCCCCTCTTCTCGCTCAGAAAATGGTCGAGGCTGGGGCGATTGGTGTCACCTGCGCCAAAGTCGGGGAGGCGGAGGTGATGGCGGCCGGAGGTATTGATCAGATACTCATCGCTAATCAGCCCAGCACAGAACAGGCTTGGTTGCGGTTGGCCGAACTCCAGGAGAGTGCCTGGGCCGCGGCCACCATCGATAGCCCGGAGCATCTAGAGCTTGCCAAAGTGGCGTCCCATTCAGCTGGCCAATCGATCCCGCTTCTCATCGAAGTCGATATCGGCATGTCGAGGGCAGGTGTGCGATCGACTGAGGACGCCGTTGTTTTGGCGGAGAAAATCGTCGCCTCTGGGCTTCCGTTTGCTGGGGTGATGGGATACGAGGGTCATCTCCTCACGATCTCCTCAACCGACGAGAAATCAAGAGCCATCAATGAGGCGGTCAGCCGGGTGGTGAAGGCGGCTGAAGCGATCCGGGACAGCGGCATCGATGTGGACATCGTCAGTTGCGGCGGCACCGGTAGCTTTGAAATCACCTCTGCGATAGATGGTGTCACTGAAATCCAGGCGGGAGGCGGGTGCCTCATGGACAGGTTCTATCGGGAGATGTGCGGGGTGGACCTCGCAAATGCCCTTTTTGCGGTTGCCGCCGTCGGTTCTCGACCTACTGAGCGTGAGGCGATACTCGACGCGGGGTGGAAAGCGCTTCCCGACAAAATCATGAAGCCGATCTGCGTCGACATCAACAGGTCTGAGGTCTCACAGCTATACGCGGAGCACATGCGCTTGGACCTCCCGGATGGTTCGGATCCACAGATAGGCGACCGACTCAAGTTCATTCCGGGTTACAGCGACGCCACCACCGTCTTGCACAACGAGTTCCTCGGTGTGAGAGACGGAGTTGTCGTGGATGTGATTCCCTTGGCCGCCCGCGGAGCCCTTCAGTGAGGCCATTTGATCTCGTCCTATCGAATGCTGCGGTGATCGATGGCCGACCATCGGCTGTCCCTACGCCGGCAGAAGTCGGAGTCTCCGATGGGCAGATAGCAGCTGTGGGCGACCTTTCCAGCGCCGCGAGGCAAGACACGATCGACCTTGGGGGCAAAGTGTTGGCTCCGGGATTCATCGACACGCACACTCACATCGAGATGGCGTCGATCAAAGGTCATCCAGACCGAACTGCTCTCACGGCACAAGGGGTCACGACGACGCTGACTGGAGCAGACGGTTTTGGCTGGGTGGGGTTGGCAGAAGAGTCGAGCAACCGCTGGTGGGAAGACACCGCAGCGATCTACGGGCCACTGCTCGACCCATTGCCACGCTGGGACACCCCGTCCGGGTTCCTGGCAGACCTCAGAAAGGGCAGCCTGTCTGACGTGGTACCGATGGTTCCACACAACAACGTCCGAGCGGCCGTCATGGGCGATTCGCAACACAAGCCTGGGCCGTCCGAGATGAAGCGCATGCATGTGATGGTTGCCGATTGGCTCGATGCCGGTGCCGTTGGGCTCGCAACGGGCCTCGACTACTTACCGGGTCGCTTTTCGGAGACGAACGAGCTGGTCGAGTTGGTCGAGCGCGTCGCCGATCGAGGTGGTGTGTATGCCAGTCACATTCGACTCCTCGACGCGGGTCGAGACGGGGCATGGGTTGAGGCCGCGGAGGTCGGCCGGAGAACTGGTGCGGGAGTGCGAATCGCCCACGAGCGTCTCGACGAGGATGGCTTGGCCCTTCTCGACCAGGTCAATCAAACCGCAGATGTCACCGTAGATTCTTACTTGTACCCCGCTGGCTGCACCTCGCTTGCATTTCATGTTCCTCCGAGGCTTCTGGCACATGGAGTCACAGAGCTTTCTCAGAAGCTCACCCATGACGAGGCTCTCGCGTCAGAGTTGGCTTCGCACCTTGAGGAAAGACTGACTGGTGGTGTCGACAAGCAGGTCATCGTTGCCGGGACGACAAGCGGCAAGCATGAAGGAAGCACCCTTGGGTCGATTGCCGACGAATGGGGAACGACGGTTGGTCGTGTTGCCGTGGAGTTGCTCAAACACGAGATGCCGTGCGGTGTCTTGATCTATGCCTGGCAGGCACCTGACGTTTCGTGGGACGCCATCATGAAGAGAACTCTCGCTGACCCCCGCACTCTCATCGCCAGCGATGGCGTATACGTCGGTTCCAAAGCTCACCCAAGAGGCTTCGGCACGTTCACCCGAGTTCTGGGTGACCTCGCACGGGAGAAGGGACTCATTTCGATTGGTGACGCTGTGCACAAGATGAGCGGGAAGCCAGCAGATGCGTATGGGTTGTCAGATCGCGGCATCATCGAGCCGGGTAGGCGAGCGGATCTCGTCGTATTCGATCCGGAGACGGTGACCGGGACTGATGATTACGACAATCCCCGTACCGCGCCTCGAGGGATCGAGATGGTCCTCGTAGCTGGGCGCCGAATAGGAGTCGAGAAGGAATGAACAGGAATCTGAATCGACCTCAGGCATACGAGAAGTACCTCGAGCGTCTCGTCTCTGACGATGATCAAGCTGATGTCTTCCCCGAACGGGAAGGGGCCGGCCCGGAGCGCAGGGAGTTAATCCTCAGGACTCTCGAGGAGATCGAGTCCGATCTGCTGTCGTTGTCTCATACGATCCACGCCAACCCGGAAACCGCTTTCAACGAACATCATGCTGCCGCATCTGTGGCGGGGATGCTCTCCAAGAATGGCGTGCAGGCCGAAGTGGGTGTTTTCGGCCTTGAAACATCTTTCGTAGCAACCGCGGGGGACGGCCGTCCGCGTGTCGCCATCCTCGCCGAGTATGACGCATTGCCAGGCATCGGCCACGGCTGTGGTCACAACGTCATATGTGCAGCAGCCGTCGGCGGGTTCCTTGCTGCAGCTGCACAGGTCGATGAATTGGGAGGCAGCGTCAGGCTGATCGGTTGCCCTGCAGAGGAGGGCGGCAGTGGAAAGGAACTCATCGCTCGCGAAGGCGGGTTCGATGATGTCGACTGCGCCATGATGGTCCACCCTGCTGGCTCGCCATCGGCTGCATGCACCTATCTGGGCATGAGACAGGTCGAAGTCTCGTTTCATGGGCTAGGCGCACACGCATCGGCGGTTCCATACATGGGCCGGAACGCTCTCGACGCCTGCGTTGCGGCCTACACGATGATCGGTCAACTCCGCCAACAATTGCTACCCGACGATCGAATCCACGGGGTGATCACCCATGGCGGGGAGAAGCCGAACATCATCCCTGATCATGCGGCAGCCATGTACTACGTCAGGTCTAGGTACGTTGACACTCTGGTCGAACTCACCGATCGTATGGATGCGATTTTCCACGCGGCGGCCGCTGGTACAGGGACGAACGTGGAAGTGAACTGGGACCTGAACCCAATCGCCCTGCCGGTGCGCAACAACATGGTTCTCGCCAATCGATTTGCACTATCCCAGGCGGAGAAGGGAGAGCCGATGCCGCTCAGATCGCCAGTCCCTTCAGGCTCTACTGACATGGGCAACGTGAGCGTTCGAGTCCCGTCCATCCATCCGAAGGTGACGGTTGCGCCGAAGACGGTTCCTATTCACACGGCCGAGTTCGCTGAGTATGCAGGTTCTTCGAGCGGTGACGCTGGAGTCCTCAACGGAGCGTATGGGCTGGCCGCGACCGCCCTCGACTATCTCGCCGATCCGGCTCTTCGGGCCGACGTCGATGCCGAGTTTGAATCAGAAGGCGGACCGCTGGACGTGGCAGGTTTGGAGAGATGAAGAGCGTCTCGAGGCGCGGGCGAGCATTCGACAAGGAGAAGACAACACAATGAGATTGGGAACATTCACCGTTGATGGATCTGAGCCTCGCGCCGGGATCATCACCATCGAGGATGGTGTGATCGATGTCGGGAGAGCTAGTGGCGGTTCGCTGCCAAAGTCCGTGCTCGGATTGTTGCGACTTCCGGGTTGGCAGTCGCAACTGGAAGCTCTGATCCCATCGGTTCCACATCACGAGCTGGGGGATGTCACCCTGCTGACTCCGATCCCGAACCCTGGGAAGGTTCTGGCTGCAGCCGGGAACTACCAGGCTCACATCGACGAAGGCGGCGGTACGAAGGTCGACAAGAACCGTCGCACTCCGCGCATATTCATCAAACCAACAACGGCTCTCATCGGCCCGGATGAGCCGTTGTTGCTACCAAACGTCTCCAATGAAGTGGACTGGGAGTTGGAGCTGGCGATTGTCATCGGCTCAACCGCAAGGGAAGTCTCGCGGGAGGAAGCCCTCTCGCACGTTGGGGGCTACACCATCCTCAACGACATCTCAGCACGTTCGATGGAGTGGGGACTCGAAGATAGGGAAGTGCAGGCGTGGGACGGGTTCTTCGACTGGCTCGCCGGAAAGTGGCTCGACACGTTCTCTCCGACCGGGCCATGGATCGTCACGTCGGACGAGATCTCAGATCCTCATGATCTCCAGATGCGACTCCAATTGAACGATGAAGTCACCCAAGATGCTTCTACCGGAACGATGATTTTCGACTGCTCCGACCTCATCGAATTCATATCGAGGTTCACGACTCTTCAACCTGGCGACATCATTGCAACCGGTACACCGGCCGGTGTCGGGGCTGCCTCTGGCCGATTCTTGAAGTCCGGCGACGTCATGATTGGGAGCATCGAGGGAATCGGCGCGCTGAGGACTCCCGTACTCGACTCGTGAGTCAGCGCCCGTGCGTCGTCGTCTTTGATCCGCTGAGTTGGGTCTCAGATTTCGACTACGCCACCGAAGTCGAATTGCTCGCAATTAGAGGTGTCGACCTGGTTGTGCCAGAGAATCGGGACCAGCGCAACGAGCTGATCAGTGAGGCTTCCGTTGTGGTGGCTGCTGGTCTCGACGAGGTTACCGCCAGCGATATTGAGAAGATGAGCGCTTGCGTTGGCATCGTTGCAGCCCAGTCAGGGACAGAGCACATCGACCATGCTGCGGCGGAAGCGGCGGATCTGCCCGTGCTCAATCTTGCGGTGAGCACCGAGGAGGTCGCAGATCATGCCATGGCGTTGTTGCTTGCGGCCAAGCGCAGGATCGTCGTCCTCAACGACGTAGCCAAGGCCAGAAACTGGTCGTCGCTCGAGGTCGCAGAAAGGTCCGAGCTACGCCGATTGCGTGGTCAGACACTTGGCGTGGTCGGCCCGGGGAGGGTCGGACGGGCTGTGGCTGCACGATCAAAGGCGTTTGGGTTCGAAGTCTTAGCCACGGGCCGGCGTCCCCGGCCGATGACGCATAGGGGGACTGTCAGTCCTGACGCTGCCGCCGGCATCGAGCACGTACCTCTGGTCGAGTTGTTGGAGAGATCCGACGCGATCGTGGTTTGTGCAGATTTGAACCCGAGCTCTCGGGGGCTACTTGGACCGGATGCCTTTGCCCAGATGAAGGAGGGTGTCGTACTGGTCAATGTCTCCAGAGGAGCGATCGTCGATGAGCGGGCCTTGCTCGATGCTCTAGATAGCGGTCGAGTCTCGGTGGCCGCCCTCGACGTCCGACATCCTGAACCACCCAATCCAGCTTCCGACCCGCTATCAAGTCACCGCAACGTGATACAAACACCGCACGTCGCCGGTGCTTCCCGCGAGTCAAGGGACCAGCTGCATCACGCCACCGCGGAGCGCGTTCTCGAGCTACTCGAAGGCGCCGGCCTCGTCGAACGCCACGAGGATGAAACCGAACACTTCGAGGTGTCCCGGATCCATCACGTCGACGAGTTCGAGGATCTTGCCCAAGCTGTCCTCTCCGATGCCACTTTCGGATACGTGGCCGGTGGAGCCGGGCTCGAGACGTCGGTCGGAAGGAATCGTCAGAGTCTCGATTCGGTCAGTCTCGTTCCTCGGGTGATGCGCGATGTCCACGAGGTCAGGACCCACACCTCACTGCTCGGAGAGGGCCTCGCCTTTCCATTGGTCATTGCTCCCTCAGCGGTGCAACGACTCGCGCACCGTGATGGCGAGGTGGCCACGGCGCGCGCCGTCAAGGAAGCGGGCCTTCTAATGGTGCTGTCCATGAACTCCTCGACGACAATGGAACGTGTAGCCGCTGAGGGCGTTCCTTTCTGGATGCAGCTCTACATGTCTCCGGATCGACGACACATGGAGGACATCCTCAAGAGAGCGGAGGGAAGCGGCGCCAGAGCCTTGTGCCTGACGGTCGACCATGCAGGAATGCCGACCCGGCTGAGAGAACTGCACCAGCCGTTGGTCGTCCCACCAGAAGTCGAGTTCGTCCATTTGGACCCGGACGCCAGCCGTCGTGGTATCGATCGCCGGTTGACATGGGAAGTCGTCGAGTGGATTCGCTCTGTATCGGAGTTGCCCATCGTCTTGAAGGGCGTACTCCATCCCGATGATGTCCGACTTGCCGCCGAGGCCGAGATCGACGCGGTGATCCTGTCCAACCACGGCGGTCGGCAGTTGGACAGCAGTGTGAGTGCGTACGACGTGATCGCAAGCGCACTCGAGGTCAAGGGGGACAAGATGGAGCTCCTCGCAGACGGTGGAATCCGAAGTGGGACTGACCTCCTCAAGGTGCTCGCCATGGGAGCTCGTGCCGGTTTGATCGGCCGACCCGTTTGGTGGGGCCTTGCAGCCGCGGGAGAAGCGGGTGTCCAAAGGGTGATCGAGCTGATCACACAAGAGTTGGTCGAGTCGATGAGGCTTTGTGGAGTCGCATCGGTCGACGAGGTCTCCCGGGACATACTGCTTGATTGAGGTCAGGCGCGCATGTGGCGGAAGAGAGACCGCATGTTGTCTGGAAGCCCGTCATACACATCGCTGTTCAGCCAAGGCGCTTCGTTCTCGATTCCGCCTGTCTCATCGACCATTTGCTTGCGTTTGCGACTCCCGGGCCGCAGCACACTGACATCGAGCCACCAGGGAGCGAAGCGAATAGCAAGTGCCACTCTGGGTCGATCGGTCATGTTGGGCGCGGTTGCGTGCCAAAGCCGACTATCGAACACCAGAACGTCCCCTGCGGCCCCAACAGCGTTTGTCTCTCCAGGCACCGGAGCGTACCGGTCGTAGCCGTTCTCACCCGTCGGGTTGTTTGGGCTCCGATGGGAGCCAGGAACGACGAGGGTTCCTCCAGTTTCGATCGAGAAGGGGGACAGCATCCAGAGGGACGTCAGGTGCATCACTGCGTCGGGATACGGCGCTGCGACTCTTCCTGCGAGCTCCTGGTTGAACGGCCAGTCGGCGTGCCATTTTCCCCTGTCATTGCCGGGAGCGTTGATGATCGCCGAGGCAAAAGACACATGCGCAAAGCTGCCGAGCATCCGATCGACCAGTCCGCGCAGCTCTGGGCTGACCAGATAGGGGACTATGGATTGATCGTGATTGAGCACCGTTGCGAGGAACCCAACGCCAGCCTCGCTGTACCCGGATATCCGCTCGACGGTGTCAGCAACTGATTGGCGGACGGCATCGACCTCACCAGGCGGGACGACGCCCTTGACTGTCGTGAACCCATTCAATCCCAGAGCTCTCACATGTTGTTCGAGGTGGCTGTCCGGTCTCGCGTCGCTATTCATCAGCTTCTTGTTGGTCCGTGGTCTGTGCAGCAACTCTGAGGGCGTCGAATCGCTCCTGGCCCGACGTGAGGCTCGAGTCCCAGGCGAACCCGATGCCAAGTACTTCATCGGGACGATTGTTGAGTAGGTCGAAAGCCTCCACGGCATGATCTATGGAGACGACCCAGCTGGTCATAGCGTCGATGTCCAAGATGCCCCGGCTGATCATGTCCAGCGCATCGGGAAGGTAGGTAGCACGTGGGCTTCCAGCACCACCACCTTGAGGCGACGTGGTGGACTCACGCGCCAGTGGCACTAGCTCGACTCCCTTGTGCTGCATGGGCCAGAACAGATTCATGCCCTCGAGAGGCGGGGGCACGCCAACGAGGGCGATTCTCCCGAGAGGGGCGACGATGTCTAACGCGAGTTCGAGCCCTGCCTGCGTTCCTGAAGCCTCAATCACGACCTCTGGCCCGGCTGGCATCTCCGACTCGAGGACCTCTTGCATGCTGTCAGTGGTCGTGTTGACTCCCACCGCGCCAAATGATCTCGCCTTTTCGACTCTCGAGTCCACGATGTCCACCGCGAGCACGCGCCGAGAGGATCGAGCGAGGATCTGGACGGCGCAGAGACCTAGAGGCCCAAGCCCGACAACCGCTGAGTTTGTGTAGATGCGGGGCTTGGTTGCCAGGATCCCCGCCAACGGCGGTACTGCCCAATACGACGCTGCGGCCTCCATGTAGCTCATGGTGTCTGGCACTGGGATCACAGACGTTGCGTCCGTATCGAGAATCTCGCGGTGGGCGCCCCACGCTCTTCCGGCGCTGACTCGATCGCCAACCTTCAAGCCCTCGACACCTCGACCCAGCTCGAGGATCTCACCAGCAGCTAGATACCCGAATCCACCTTCAACGGGGAAGTCCGGCGCATGCTCCCGCAAATCGTTCGGCCGGCCGTAGACCATGCGTCGTTCGGTCCCAGCGCTGACCGCTGTGATCATCGTCTTGACTAGCACTTGCCCGGGCTGTGCGGTCGGTTCCGGCAAGTCGAGAAGCTCCAGGTCACCCAATCCCTTGGCGACGAGGGCTCTCACAGATCTTCTGCGGCGATCGACTCTGGAAAAAGGCAGGCACTCGGATGACCGAGTCCCTCTCGGTCGATCAGAGCTGGGACTTCGTCGGCACACTCGGGTTGCGCCTTCCAACACCTTGTCCTGAAGCGACACCCTGACGGCGGATTCTCTGGAGTTGGCACATCGCCCTCGAGCAGAATGCGCGTCTTGTCGTCACGCTTGGCCGGATCCGGAGTCGGGACCGCTGAGAGCAGAGCTTGCGTGTACGGATGCGTGGGGTCGTTGTAGATCTCGTCACGAGTTCCGGTCTCAACGATCTTGCCGAGGTACATGACCGCAACGCGATCACAGATGTGTTTGACCACCGCCAAGTCGTGGGCGATCAGCAGATAGGCAAGGGAGAACTCTTTCTGAAGCTCTTCCAGCAGGTTGATGATCTGTGCCTGGATGGACACGTCTAGTGCGGAAACCGGTTCATCGAGAATCAACAGCTGAGGATTCAGGGCGAGGGCGCGAGCGATCCCAATTCGTTGGCGCTGCCCGCCAGAAAACTCATGGGGAAACCGGGAGCCGAGCTCGCTGCTCAACCCCACCAGCTCGAGGAGCTCGTCGACACGCTTCCTTCGGTCCTTGCCCGACGTGTAGACGCCATGAACCTTCAGCGGTTCGGCAATGATCGAGCGGACCGTCATCCTCGGATCGAGTGATGCGAAGGGGTCTTGCAACACGATCTGCATCTCTCGTCTCAGCGGGCTCATCTGGCGTCTGCTGATCGCCGTGATATCTCTTCCTCGGAAGATGACTTTCCCAGCGGTGGGTTCGATGAGACGGAGAATGGCCTGCCCCGTGGTTGACTTTCCGCATCCGGATTCGCCGACCAGGCCTAGCGTCTCGCCTGCAGCCAGCTCCAGATCGATCCCATCGACAGCTTTGACCTCTCCGAGTTTGCGACGCAGCACGGTCGACTTCACTGGAAAGTGGACCTTGAGATCCTCGACCCGGAGCATCTCTTCTCCCAGCGGCATTCGATCGTCCGCACTCACATCGACGGTCGATGTCATGTTTCCACGCTCGACCTGACATCTATGCCGACCGTGTCAGTGACAACTTCGGCAATCTCTGTCATCTCGTCCCAGAAGTGGCACGCCGTGTGGTGGCCATTGGAGGCTTCAACGAGCACCGGGAGTTCGCTTCTGCATTCAGAGCGACCCTTTGTCAGGTCACATCGTGGATGAAAGGAGCACCCAGTGGGTGGAGTGATCAAGGAAGGAGGCTGTCCCGGTATTGACAGAAGCGAGTCGAGCTGACTGTCCAATCGAGGAAGACTTGCAAGCAACCCGAGCGTGTATGGATGCTTCGGATCGGCGAAGAGCTCAAAGACTGTCGCTGTCTCCACGACCTTTCCTGCGTACATGACAAGCACTCGATCTGACATCTCGGCGATGAGGCCGAGGTCATGCGTGATAAGGATGGTCGCCGCGTCCGTTTCTTCCTGAATCAGATTCAAGACGTCAAGTATCTGTGCCTGAATCGTGACGTCGAGCGCCGTGGTCGGCTCGTCCGCGATTATCAGTTTCGGCTGATTGGCGATCGCCATGGCGATCATCGCCCGTTGCCTCATACCGCCGGAGTACTCGTGGGGAAACTGAGCGAATCGAACTTCGGGGCTGGGAACACCGACCAGTGACAGCAACTCTATCGAGCGCTTCTTTGCCGCTCGTCTCGTCATCTTCGAGTCATGGACTCGAATCGCTTCAGAGATCTGGTTTCCAATGGTGTGCACGGGATTGAATGACGTCATCGGGTCCTGAAAGATCATCGAGATCTCGTGACCCCTGATTCTTCGCATCTGTCGTTCGTTGAGCGACAGGAGATCCTTACCCTCGAACGTGACGGAGTCAGCGCCCACGGACCCCGGTGGTGTCGGTACGAGGCCCATGATCGAGGCCATCGTCACACTCTTGCCGCTCCCGGATTCACCGACGACTCCAAGGAACTCACCGGGGTAGATCTCCCAGTTGACACCGCGCACGGCTTGGACGGTGCCGGTCTCAGTCTTGAATGTCGTGTTCAGATTGCGGACCTCGAGTAGGGGTTCACGTGACGAATCGTTTGGGCGCTGTGTCATGTGATCCGGCTCACATCTGTTGCCTCGGATCGAATGCGTCCCTGAGCCCGTCGCCGATGAAATTGATCGCGAGGACAGTGACGGCGATCGTGAGACCTGGCGGAATCCACATCCACGGCATTTGCTCCAGGATGGTCAACGACTTGGCTTCCTCGAGCATCCCACCCCAACTCGCCTGCGGCTGCTTGACGCCAAGACCTAGGAACGAGAGCGCCGCTTCCAGGAGTATCGCCTGCGCAGCGAGCAACGTTCCTACGACTGTCAGAGGTGAGAGGACAGCCGGCGCGACGTGTTTCCGCATGATTCGCCAGCGGCTCGATCCGACAGCGCGTGCCGAGAGGACGAAGTCTGTTTCTTTGACCGACAGGGCCATCTGTCGAACTATGCGGGCCGCCGTTGGCCATTCGAAGAGGGCGATGACCACCACGATTGTTCCGATACTTGGGCCAAGAACGGCAACGAGCAGCAGAATCAACATGAGCGACGGGAAAGAGAGGAACACGTCGACGGCCCGCATGATGAATGAGTCCACCCAACCGCCCACCACACCGGCCAGCAAGCCGAGGAGAGTGCCCAGCCCGAGGGCAGAGAGAGCTGCAGCGACACCCACGGTCAAAGAGACTCGAGCTCCGAAGATCAAGCGGCTGAGAACGTCTCGGCCGGCCGAATCTGTGCCCAACCAGTGTTCAGAGCTTGGTGGGGTGCGAAATGCTGACGTGTTGACCACGTTGGGGTCGTACGGTGCGAGGAACTCGGCAAAGATCGCCACGAGGAAGAGGATCCCGACGAAGACCATTCCGCCCAACGCAAGTCGATGGCGGAGGAACCGCCTCCACGCGATTCGTCCTGGAGACTGGATCTTGGCCTTCGCTCGCTTCATGTCGCCTCTGGGGTCCGGTGCTTCACCGGCTCCAATCAGCGCCTGGGCCTCTTCGTCGAGTATCTGTTCAGTACGTTCGTCGTTCACAATCTGATCCTCGGGTCAAGGACGGCGGCGAGTAGGTCGGCGAGAAGGTTGAAGACCATCACGAGCACGGCGCTGACAAGAACCACCCCGACGATGATTGGATAGTCGCGTCGCGAGATCCCTTCCAAGACGAGTTGTCCCATTCCTGGCCAGGTGAAGATGGTCTCGATGATGACTGTTCCAGCGAGGAGGGCTGGAATTTGGATTGCAACCACCGTCGTGAGGGGGACGAGTGCGTTCCGCAATCCGTGAAAAATCAAGATGGATGAGCGCTTCACGCCCTTCGCAGTGGCTGTCGTGATGTAGTCCTGATGGAGCACGTCGAGCATGCTTTGCCTCGTGTATCGAACATAGGGGCCGATCAAGACGGCGGCTAGTACTCCCGCTGGCATGATCAGGTGTCGTAGCGAGTCAACGAAGGATGGTTCAGCTCCCAGGGTGTTCAAACCACCTGTCGGTAACCATCCGAGCTGAAGTGAGAACACGTAAATCGCCATGAGCCCCAAGAAGAAGTTGGGAATCGAGATTGCGAGCATGCTCCCTGCTGCAGATGTGTAATCGAACCAACTGTTCTGCCTTATGGCGGCGATCACCCCCGTTGGTATCCCCACAGCCAGAGCCATGAAGACTGCGGTTCCGGTCAATAGCGCTGTTGGCCCGATGCGCCCGGCGATCACTTCGGCAACGTTGGCCCGTCGATGGAATGAGACGCCCAGATTGCCTTGGACTACCTCTCCGACCCATGTGATGTACTGAACCGGGAGGGGATCGGACAGACCAAGCTGTTCTCTCCGCGTTTCAAGGAACTCCTCCGAAGCTTCGAACTCTTCGATGCTCATCATCATGAGCAACGGGTCTCCGGGGAGAGCACGAGTCATGACGAAGGCGAGGAAGAGAATGCCCAGCAGGACCGGGATCGCGATAAGGATCCTTCTGAGCAGGTACCTCAGCATGTCTCGCTCACTCCCGGTCTACTAGTGGCCTTGCGTCAGGTTAGGTAGTCGGCATAACAGCGTCTGCAGCCGCTGGGCCGAAGTTGCTTATCAGGACGGTTCCTATTCACCCTGTTGGGGCTCTGCCACCAGGCAGAGCCCCAACGTAGGAGGAGGTCCTATCCGTTCCACGTCCATTCGCCGATGTTCCAGTACGGCTGGCCAATGCCACCGTGCGGCTTGATTCCCTCGATGCGGGAGTCAAAGGCGATGATCGAGTCGACGATGTAGAGATAGATCTCTGCCGGATCCTGGTTGAGGAATCGGAATGCCTCGTGGTAGATCTCGGCTCTCTCTTCTTGGACCGATGTCTGGCGCCCGGCCGCCCACAGCTCGTCCAACTCAGGACGGCAATAGGAGATCAGGTTGGCGCCGGTACGGGCGTTCTCACAGCTTGTGTAGACCTGCACAGCACTCGGGTCGACTGTGAAGTCGGCTCCGCTGACCCAGAATCCATCAATGGTTCCGAGGGGCTGTTCCCGGATGTTGTCGATCAGACCACCGGTGTCGGTGTTGATGATCGTCCAGTTGATCCCCACTTCCGCCATCTGTGCTTGAGCGATAGCGATCGCTGTGTCGACATAGCTACGACCTGGGCGGGCGTTGAAGATCAACTCCGTGTCCGGATCCCACGCACCGTCTGCCTCCGCCTCGGCGAGGAGTTCACGGGCACGGTCGGGGTCGTAGGTGTATTCGATCAGGTCGGGGTATTCCTCGACTGTCGGAATGGACCACTCGGGTGCGATCTGTCGGATGTTGGTGATAGGCGTCGAGCAGTATCCGGCCATCGCCTCTTGGCAGATTGCCTCTCTGTCGATTGCATGCAGCATCGCCTGTCGAACTCGAGCGTCGAGCTCTTCATCGTCAAACATGATTGACCACAGCTCAGGTGCGATGCCCTGCTCTGAACCAACAGTGACGCCGTCGATGCCGCTGATGCGATCCACATCCGCCGGGTCGACCGGGAACATGACCTGAATCTCACCTGTCTCCAACTGAGCGGCCATCACATCGGTTGAGACGATCCTGAAGAACACACGGTCAAATCCTGGTGTACCCAGTGACCAGTTGTCATTACGGACGAACTCTGCGAACTGGCCGTCAACGAACTGAACTAGCTGGTACGGCCCGCTCGAAACGGGATAGGTCCGGAAGTACTCGTTGTCGAGCATTTCTGAGTGCGGTACATCTCCCAACACATGGTGGGGGAGGATCGGGAGGTCCTCGGCTTGTGCGGCGATGTTCGGCAGCCACGCGGCATCTGGGTTCTCCAAATCCACGGTGACCGTCTGCTCATCGACGATGGTCAAACCTTCGATGGTGTCCGCAGTTCCGTCGATGAACGCCTGTTGACCCAACACTCCACCAATCCGGTTTGCCCGGTTGCTGATGTTGGCGTCGAGGTACATCGTCAATGACATGTACACGTCTTCGGACGTCATCGGGGTCCCGTCGTTCCATTCAACGTCGCTCTTCAGAACCAGCGTTGCGGTTCTGGCGTCTTCCGACATGGACCAGGACTCGAGGGTTCTCGAGTAGATCTGCTTTTCGTTGTCAGTCTCCAACAGTGGCATGAATATGGCCTGGAAGACGTGGCCCTTACCCTGCTGACCGGTCGTCAGTGGGTTCAGGTCCGTGGCCTCCTCGGACATGACTGCCTGTAGGACCAACTCCTCACCACCATCGTCCGGTTCAGTCGTGTCGCTGGAACCGTCGGTGGTATCTGTGGAGTCTGCCTCTGTGGTATCGGTTGTCTCGCCGCCTTCGGTTGTGTCCGTGGTCTCGCCAGAACACGCCGCGACAACGAGGGCGAAGACCATCGCTAATAGCAATAGCTTTCGCCAAGGTTTCTGCCCGGATCGTGTCATTTGCCGTTCCTCCTCGTACAGGCTTGCCAGGCGGCCCGCTTCCCCAGGGCAACGTGACGTCGCTCTCGGGAGACTGACCAACAGGCGGCCTTTTCTCTTGTCAGCTGCCTTAAGTCAATAGCCTGACATTTTGAATTTAGGGGGTGGGATGAGACGACGTCAACTGTCTTCTGAGGTTTTGTCAGAAGGTTTTCGCGTTCCTCGCCGTATCTCCTCTCCCGCCGTTCATTCCGAATGTCAGACATTTTCAAGTAGCTCCTGGGGTGCGGTTCGGGCCAGTGGTACCCGTGCCAACGCAGACTCGATCAGCGACATCATGAAGTGGATGCTGCGCTGGTGCTGGTGGAGGTCGACCATCGGAGTCAGGTCTGGTGCGGAAGCCTCTTCCAGGAGAGATGGCAAGTCTTCTAGACGACTTTCGATCCAGCCCAAAGGGTCAGCATCCAGCTGCTCATCGAAGAATCGGTCGCCGACGTCGTCGTCTCGGAACGCCGGGTGATAGTGGAAACAGCTCTTTTGGGTCTCGAGTTCAACTAGGAGATCGGCGCGCCAGAGTCCTCCGCCGCCTCCGACGGGAGCGATGGCGACACCCTCCGCGCCTCTGTGGTGTCGCGGCCCTTCGATGATTGATGTCCGCCTCACGTCGACTCGAGCACCTGCCTCGGTGACATCGGTTTTCTGTTCGAAGTATCCGATGACGGTGGCAATCGGGCCGTTCAGGAAAGCAACCTTGATATCACTGACTCCGTCGATACGTCGGACAATAGCATTTGCCATATCGGCCGTGCTGGTTGGTATTGGTTCCAAGAGATTCCGGCTTACTCGCAGGGGATATTGGGTAGGGGGCAGCTAAGGTCGCATTGCGGTCATAAGTCCGACAATGAACGGGGCGGAGTGCGATGAGACACCGTGACGCACGGATCAGAGTGTTTGACGGCACTCGTCCTGAATCCCAATGAGAGTTCTGGTGACTGGAGCGAGCGGTCGCATCGGATCCCAGTTGGTCAGGAGACTCTGTGAGGCCGGTCATCAAGTCCGGGGGTTCGGTCTTCCAGGCGATAAGGCGCTAGACGCACTTGGAGCCGACGTGCCCGTGGCTGTTTTCCGCGGTGATCTGGGTGAACCGAGCTCACTCGAGCCAGCGGTGTCCGGCGTTGACATCGTGTGCCACCTTGCCGCGGCTCTGACCACACACGATGTAGATGACGACCGTTACGTCGAGGTCAACTTCAACGGGACCTACAACCTGCTCAATGCGACTCGAGACCACGCACCAGATGCGGGTCGTTTCGTTTACGTATCGAGTGATGCCGTCTATTGGCCGGCTCTCACCGGACAACCCGACTATCTCCCCGTCGACGAGAACCACCCATTGGTCGCGGGTTCCGTGTATGGAGCCACCAAAGTCGGAGCAGAGGCAATGTGTAGAGCGTTTTGGAGGAGCTACGGCCTCCCATTCACCATCGTTCGGCCCACAGCGACGGCCAGCCCTGAAGAGTTGATCGACCCGAAGAGTCCCTTCGGGAGAAGGTGGTTTCTTGACTCCGCCATCGCGTGGCTTCAGACGCGTGCGCAGGATGGCCGCAGCGAAGGTCTATTGCGCGAGCTATTGAGCATCGAGAAGAGAGCCCAGAAGCTTCTCCTGCGTACCGATCTGAAGGGTCGCTCCAGTCTGACGATGATCACTGACGCCCGAGATATCGCCCGTGCCATCCATTTGATGATCGAGAGCCCTGATGCTGAAGGAGAGGCTTTCAACGTCGGGCCCTCAGCTCCGCATACCGAGCGGCAGATTGTTGAGGAGATAGGTCGTGTTCTCAACCTCGAGGTTGTTGAGATATCCGATTCTGAGTTGAGACCCAGCTGGTATGTCAGTAGCAGCAAGGCGCGCGGCACTCTTGGCTATCAGCCGAAATGGACGGTGTTTGAGATGATTGCCGAAGCGGTGGGAGCGACGACCCGATGAGTGGAATCCCAAACACGGGGGAGGATCGCAGGGCGGTGCGCGAGCTAGACACCGTCGCGAGAAGGGCCACTGACTGGATACTGACCCAACAACACCCTTCTGGTGTCATCGGAGACCCCGCCTTCGGCTACAAGTACTACCGCGGCCCTTGGTCGCTAGCCCTCATGGGTGAGCGATCGGCGGCTCTGGAGTTGTGTCGTTGGATTCGACAGAACTTGGTCAGCGACGGTCGAGTCCAGGGTGACCTCCGAGTTCTTGAAGATGGATGGGCATATCGCGACTCGGCCTTGATCGTGGGGGCCCACATGCTGGCTCAGTACGACCTTTCTTTGGGGCTCGTCGACTCGATGGTGGAATGGCAGGACCCCGTGTCCGGAGGCTTCGCCAACGATCGACGGCCCGACGGAACGGGTAGCGATGAGATGGACATCCCCTATGCGGCCGGACCTGGGTTCGCTCTTCTGGCCACAGGGCGACTCCAAGAAGCTCGTCGGGTTGCCGCATTTCTCAAGGCTGTTTATGAGGCGCAGGAGAGTCTCCCCGATCGCTTTTATTGTTTCTGGTCGCGATCCGAGCAGCGAGTGATCTTGGAGTCCGATCCAGGCTTTCAGCAGCGTTTCGTAGTTGCGAGTCAGGTCGATCGAATGCAGCGTTGGACCCTTGGAGGAATAGCAGCCGCATTCCTCGGGCGTCTCTATCTGGCAGAGCCCTTGCCGGCCTACCTGGATCTCGCTCGTCGCTATCAAGACTTCTCCATGGCGAGTACTGAGGCTCAGTTCAAGTACCCGTCGGTTTGCAAGAGCAGTTGGGGGGCCGCGCTTCTCTATCAAATCACTGGTGAGCAGCAGTATCGGGATTGGCTCCACCGGATGGCGGCGTGGTACGCAGACACTCAGGAACCTGAAGGCTGGTGGCACCCATGGGTCGAAGACACTTCAGCAGACGTACTCGAAATCACCCTTGAGTTCATCATGCACGCCAAAGTCTTGGCTGGAGCGCTCCACTCCCGTTCAGAAGACGATTAGGCCCCTCGCTAGACGTCCACCCGCAAGGTCGGCGAACGCTTCGTTTATCTGTTCGATGGCGTAGCGGTTCGTCACCATCGCTTCGAGTTCTAGAGCTCCCTCAGCTACGAGGTCTGCGAACTTCGGAAAGTCCAAAGATGGTCTGACCGAGCCGTAGATCGACCCCACCAGCCGTCTCTCTCCTGTGTGGATGGTCTGTGGGTTGAACTCGGTTCGCTCGCCGTCGGGGGTGCGTCCGACAATGACACATGTGCCTCCGCGGCCTGTTGCTTCCCACGCTTGGTCGAAGGCCCGAGTGGCACCAACAGCGAGGATCGTCACATCGAAGCCACCATCCGAGATCTCCATCAACTGTTCGAGAGAGTCGGGAGAGTCGGCGCGGACTCGATGGGTGGCACCTAGCTGACTTGCCAGATCGAGGCGGTCGTCATTCAGGTCGACGGCTACGACGGGGTGTGCACCAACGAGGCTGGCTCCTTGCACAGCATTCAGCCCAACGCCGCCGCATCCGAAGACGGCAATTGAATCTCCGAGTCGAGCCCCCGAGGTGTTCACCACCGCACCGACGCCAGTCGCGACGGCACAACCGATCATTGCAGCCAGGTCAAGTGGGAGGTCTCTTCTGATGGGGATGGCGGCGCTCGAATGAACGACTGTATACGGAGAGTAAGTTGCCGGTCCAAAGTGGTAGACCGGCCGCCCGCCACGATGGAACCGGGTCGATCCGTCGGGCAGGTGCCCGGCAGGTGCGCCCCTATGACAGAGCACTGGCCTGCCAGAAACGCAGAACTTGCATCTTCCGCAATTCGGGGCCCAGGAGATCACTACGTGATCTCCCACCTTCACCTCGTTGACAGAGGAACCAACCTCCTCGACAACCCCCGCACCTTCATCGCCGAGGACTAATGGCAGGGGCATTCCGCCGTGAGTGCCGTCCATCGCGTGGAGGCAACTGTGACAAACCCCCGAAGCCGTCATCTTCACCAGCACCTCTTCGGCCTTGGGAGGGTCGAGAGTCAGTTCGGTGATTTCCAGGCCGGCTCCAATCTTTGTCAACAACGGAGCACTCAGGGTTCTCATCACCCGAATGCCCCCGCGGCAGTCAACTCCTGGATGTCAGCCTCCTGATATCCGAGTTCGGCGAGGATTTCGGCGCCGTGTTCGTGAAGCCGAGGAGCGCGCCTCGTTTCGGGCAGTTCATCACCAACTTGGACAGGGGTGCGGATCTCCTTGATCGTTCCGAACTCCTCGTGTTCGACTTCGATCAGGAGGTCGCTTCCGGTTTGCTCGAGGTCCTGTAGAACTTCCTTGACCGACCTGACTTCGCCAACCGGCACACCGGCATCGCCGAGTACGCCCACCCAATGAGCCCCCGGAGCCGTTGCGAAGATCTCGTCGAGAATTGGGATGAGTTCAGATTTGCTTTGTCGCCGCTTCTCGAAGTTCTTGAAGTCCTCAGAGAGCAATCGAGCGTCGTCAAGCGCTGCGACTGTCGACGACCAAAACTTCTCTTTCGCGCACGCGACTATGAACCACTGGCCATCGCCTCCGGAAAAGGCCTGGAAGGGGACTAGAGACGGATGAGCCGAACGCTCGCGTCGTTGGGGAATCCAGTCCCGGTTGAGTGCCCATGTTGCTTCGTAGGTGAGGAGGGATGTCGCTACGTCATTGAGGCTCAGATCACAGTCCCCGCCGTGCCCATCTCGTCGGGCGGCATGAATCGCAGCCAGGACTGTGAACGCGGCCACTACACCGCCTGAGAAGTCGACCAGAGACAGCCCCGATTTCGACGGCGGACCTGCCGGATCGCCAGTGATCGACATCCAACCGGAAGTGGCTTGGAAGATGTAGTCGTAGCCTGGCGTGTGCGAGCCGGGGCCTGTTGCTCCGTATCCAGAGAGACTCACACAGACGACCTGGGGATTGATGTCTGAAAGGTCTTCGTATCGGATTCTGAGCTGAGCCGGAACGTCGCCCCGCAGGTTGGAGTAGACAGCATCTGCTGTTCCAACCAGCCGTTCGAAGACGGAGCGACCCTCAGGGGAGTGAAGGTCTAGGGATATCGACCTCTTGTTCCGATTGAAAGTCTCGTAGAACAGCGAGTCGGTCCCTTGTTGGAACGGCGGCACATATCGACTGATATCGCCCCCCGAAGAAGGGTCTTCGACCTTGATCACGTCGGCTCCGAGATCTGCCAGGTACAGGCTTCCGTAGGGCCCTGCCCCGTATTGCTCGACGGCGACTATTCGAATGTCTGCAAGCGGTTTCATCGACCGCCGAGGCGGGTGTCGAACTCCTGATACGACGGTCTCAGCCACTCGAGATGATCGAACATGACTTGAGCCGCAAGGTCCGCGTCCCGGTTGAGGATCGCGTCAGCAATGGCGCGGTGGTTTTGGAGCACCTGCCGACGAAAACCCGATGGCGCGGATATCTGAGCGAACCTCGTTTGCAACACGTGGAAGATTGGCTGTGCCATCAGCTCGAGCAGGGGGTTGTTGGCTGCCTTGAGAATGAGCTGGTGCAATCGCCAATTGGCGATTAGCTCGCGACCGGCCTCTTCGTCTGCCTGTCTCGACCTGAGGTATTCACGAATGAGCTCGTGTTGCTCTTCCGTCCCTCGCTCAGCTGCAAGCCTCGCCGCCGGGAGTTCAAGGAATTCTCGGGCTTCCAACATCTCCTGGACAGTCAGGTCTGTGCTTGCTGCCATCATTTCGATGCCGATGGTGAGACTGCGAGCGAGGTTTTCAGTGCTCGGCACGACGACGAACGTTCCACCGGTGGCGCCTCGCGTGGTGACGACCAGGTTTTGTGACGCAAGTTCGCGGAGTGCCTCACGAACCGTGGACCTGCTGACGCTGAACCGATCAGCCAGCTCAGTCTCAACAGGTAGCCGATCTCCTGGCACGAGGCGTTGGGCGAGGATGTCGTTGCGTATCGAATCAGAGATAGCTCGATAGGCAGGTGTTTGATCTGTCGTCACCGGTCCAGTTTAAATGTCCGACGTATGGTGGAACAAGTAGGAAGCGCCTCGATCGGACGTCCGGAGGGCTCTTCATGAATGCCACGCCCATTCCTGCTTATGAGCTATTGGCACGATCAATGGGGAGCGCCGGAATCGGCACGGTGTTCGGTTTGCTTGGTGACGGAAACCTCGACGTTATCGATGCACTCGTGTCCAAGGAGAGTGTTACGTACATTCCGGTCAACCGAGAGGACATCGCAGTATCTGCTGCTGATGGTTTCTCGCGAGTGTCAGGAGGGGTGGGCGTCGCCGCCGTCACTCACGGCCCTGGGTTGACCAACGCCGTCACGGCGATCCACGAGGCGGCCCGGTCGCGCACCCCACTTCTCGTCTTGTGCGGGGACACCGACCCGTCTGACCTTGCCCACAACCAAGCCATTGACCAAGAGGCCACCGTTGCGCCGACAGGTGCTGAGTTCGTCTCGGTCGTGTCCGCGGGGCGGGTCGCCTACGACTTCGCCCGCGCCTACGCGCTTGCCATTGGAGAGCGGCGGCCTGTGGTCCTCAACCTTCCGACGCACATCCTCTCTGCCAAGGTGATTCCAGAAGACGTGGCGGCGCCGACGCCACACCGAATCGCACCGCAAACCGACGAAGAGGCCCTGGATGTGGCTCTCGGGGTCATAGCCACTGCGCAGAGGCCGGTCGTCATCGCTGGGAGGGGAGTTGTCGACGCCGGAGCCCGCAGCGACGTTTTGCGCCTTGCCGAGGCCGTTGGGGCTCCCGTTGCCACAACTCTCAAAGCCAGAGGCCTTTTCCGTGGCGAGAGTCTCGATCTCGGTGTCTGTGGGACCGTCTCGTCGCAGGCGAGCGCCGAGGTGATCGGCGAAGCCGATTGTCTCGTGGTCTTCGGTGCGGGATTGAACCGCTACACGACGTCCTACGGTTCGTTGTTGGATGGCAAAACTGTGATCCAGGTAGATGCCGATCCGCAAGCCTTCGGGCGCTGGTATGCGGTGGATGTCGGAGTGATTGGAGATGTGGGAACCACCGCCGCTCTGATGCATGAGGCTCTGGCCGAGTCCGGCCACAGTCCCCGCCCTTGGGGATCAAGAGATGTGGCGGACCGGCTTGCCGCACAATCGCCTCTCGATGAGTTCGTCGATGTGAGCACGGATTCGGCAATTGATCCGAGGGCCCTCATGATTTGGCTGAACGAGACGTTGCCGTCAGATCGGATCGTGGTTTGTGATGTTGGCGGGTTCATGGAGGTGCCACTTCGACACCTCGACGTGATCGATCCGAGGGCGCATGTCTTGCCAGCAGCGTTCGGGTCTGTCGGGCTTTCGATGGCGGCTGCCATCGGTGCGGGAGTTGCTTCATCCAAAAGGCCGACGGTGGCGGTCATGGGCGACGGGGGATGGATGATGGGCGGGGTCAATGCACTCGACACGGCGGTGTCGCTTGGGCTCGACTTGGTGGTCTGCCTTCTCAATGATGGCGGCTATGGAATCGAACATCGAGCCCTGGTGGCCAAGGGCTCAGACCCATCGGTCGCATCAATGCCGTGGCCCTCTCCTCACAGCGTGGCTCGAGCTCTTGGAGCTGAGTCGATTTCGGTGAAATCGAAGGCCGACCTCATCGCAGCGGAGCTTCTGGTCAGGGAGCGTCGAGGCCCTCTGTTGATTGACGCCACGATCCCCATGTAGTTCAAGCATCGAAGGCGAATCTCGGCTCGACTGAAGGATTCACGACACCGTTCGGCCACTTGCCGGAGAGCGACTTCTCGACAATATCTGCGACACCTTCAAACATGTCCTCCTTGGCCTCTTCTGAGTTCGAAGCGAAGTGAGGGGTGAAGACGACATTCGGCAGACCGCGAAGCGGACTGTCGGCCGGTAACGGCTCCACGGTGAACACGTCGAGTCCGGCGCCCGCGAGCTGGCCTCCAGCGAGGGCTTCAGCCAACGCTGACTCGTCGATTACTGGACCACGGCTTGTGTTGACTAGATAGGAGCCTGATTTCATCAATTCGAACTCATCCTTTCCGAGTATTCCGAGGGTTTCGTCCGTGAGGGGCAAGTGCACCGATACGAAATCCGATTGTCGGAGGAGTTCGTCGAATTCGACCTTCTGGACACCTTGAGCGGCTGCGACGCTTTCGCTGACGAATGGGTCTGCGCATAGAATTTCCGCCACCATTGGTTTCATGTTCTTGGCCACCTGCTGGGCGATTCGACCAAAGCCGAGTAGTCCCAGGGTCTGATTCGATAGTCGATCGACGGTGTCTGTATGTGGAGACGGCTCCCTCCAGCCACCTGAAGCAATCACACGATCGAGGAAGGAGACCCGCCGTGCCAGAGTCAACATGAGAGTGGTCGCATGGAGCGCGACCTCGTCGGTGCAGTATCCGGCGGGAATGGCGACTGGTATCCCGTGTTCGGTCGCTGCGTCGAGGTCAACGGAGTCCACACCTGTTCCGTACCTGATGATGATGCGACACCGTCTCTGCGACTCGATGACCCTTCTGGTGATTGGCACGTCAAGACCCCAGTACACGAGTGCGTCAGCATCCAGATCCATCGCCAAGATGTCTGCTTCGGTTCGGCACTCCTTCAAGACCAGTTCGATCCCCCTCTTGGCCCACCGATCCCTCTCTGAGCTGAAGTCGTTTGATGGGTGGAGACTCCCGTCCAGAATGACCACCGTCTTGGTTTCAGTGTCGAAATCCGTCACAGCTTTCCTTACTACTCGCAGCCTTGATTGCCCAGCATAGGTCTGATGTATTGCGCCGCTTCCTGGCCCGGAGCGTCATTTTCGCCCGGAATGTGGCAGCATCACTCGCATTCTCGAATAAAAGTCAGACATATGATTAGAGGTGCCTAATGACAATCCATGACGCTCCGCTTGGCAGGTTCTTCGAGGACTTCGTCGTGGGTGATATCTATAGACACCGTCTGGGTCGCACGATCACCGAAAACGACAACGTCTGGTTCTCGCTGTTGACGATGAACACCAATCCGATGCACCTCGATGCGAGTTATGCCTCCAAGTCGGAGTTTGGAAAGCCGCTCGTCAACTCGGCGCTCACTGTGGCGATCGTTACCGGCCAATCGGTCATGGACACTTCGCAGCTGGCCTTTGCCAACCTGGGCTGGGAGAACATCGAGTTGAAGCGTCCGGTATTCGTGGGTGACACCCTCTACTCCGAGTCCGAGGTGGTTGCGCTGAGGGAGTCCAACTCGCGCCCGAACGCCGGCGTCGTCACTGTGAGAACGAGGGGTCTGAACCAGGACGGCGACGAAGTCATCCGCTGGACTCGGAGCTTCCTCGTGTACAGGCGCGGGGCAGAAGGCGCTCAGTCGCCGTTCCCTGAGCCATCGACTGATTGGTGAAGTAGAAGGTCTGAGTCTGGCTCGGGGAGTCAACCGCCCTGAGCCTCTGCAGCAGGGCAGCTGTCCCGTGGAGCTATTGGGCGGCAATAGCTCCACGGCTAGTCAGTCTCCGGGTGACGATCTCATCTGGCACGACCTAGATGAATGCCCGCTGGCTCGGACTCCACTTGGCAGCTGGGTCAAACGTCGAGATGAGGAATTCCGACCCGGTCCACAGGCACCAATGGGCGAGGTCTGAGGGGAGCCGACTTACGATCTGCGCTCACCACGAGGTTGGGCTGACTCTCAAGGAAAGACTCCGCTTAGGGCGGAGGTCCTTGGTGACGCTTCAGACGAGTCAGATCATGGCATATGCGGCTGCCCCTAAGACAGTGGTGTCGAAGATCATGTACTCCGTTGGGCGATCCGCTTCATCGCAGCTTCCCATCCGGCGTCGAGTTCCTTGCCAGGTTCGTCAAGGTCGACAACGACGGGGGCGTGGTCCGACGGTGTCGGCTTGCCTTTTCTGGCCTCCCTATCGATCTCGGCCCAGACCACTCGGTCGACGAGAGGCTTTGACACGTAGACGAGGTCCAACCTCATGCCCATGTTTTTCTGGAACATCCCCGCCCGGTAGTCCCACCACGAGTAACGCCCGGGGTCGGTGTGGTGCAGGCGGTAGGCGTCGGTGAGCCCCCACTTCCGTAATGCCCCGAGTGCCTCACGCTCCGGTTCCGAGACGTGGGTCCCGCCGTGCGCAGACCTCGCATCCCAAACGTCGTCGTCCGTCGGAGTGATGTTGAAGTCTCCGGCAACGACGAGCGGCTCGTCTGCGGTGCACTCTTCTCGGAGCCAGGTCTGCAGACGTTCCATCCAGGCCAGCTTCCCGTCGTAAAACTCGGTGCCGATCTGTCGTCCGTTCGGGACGTAGACGCTGACGAAACGAACATCTCCGGCGGTGACGCTGATCATCCGGGCTTGCCGTTGGGGTGAGTAGTCGCCTTCGTCGGTCTTGGCTGTGCTTGCCCCGACCTCGCCGTCTCCGAAGTTTGTCACCACGTCGGAGATGGGCAGCTTCGAGGCGATTGCCACACCGTTCCACCTACCTTCCCCGTGGTGTGCCAGCTCGTAGCCTGCGATCTGGAAGTCCATGTGCGGCGCCTTGTCATCGGCCAACTTGGTCTCCTGGAGGAGCAGTACGTCCGGATCAGCCCGGTCCAGCCAGGCTTGGACGACTTCCATTCGGGCCATGAGTGAGTTGACGTTCCAGGTGGCTATCCGCACGGTCCGAACTTACCTTCGGATGACAGAGATCTAGTCAGTCGGTGAGTTGCCGTTCGAGGAGACGGGCATAGACACCATCCGCTGCAACCAGGGACTCATGGACGCCGTCTTCCACGATACGTCCGCCCTCGAGCACGATCAGCCGATCGGCGTTGCGGACCGTGCTCAATCGGTGGGCGATCACGAGCGTTGTTCGTCCGACCATTAGTCGCTCTAGGGCTTCCTGAACGAGACCTTCCGACTCGGCGTCGAGTGAAGAGGTGGCTTCGTCGAGGATGAGGATGCGGGGATCGGCGAGAAGGGCCCTGGCTATGGCGACCCGTTGGCGTTGACCGCCTGAGAGTTGGACGCCTCGTTCGCCGATCACCGTGGCATAGCCGTCGGGAAACGCGGTGATGAAGTCATGTGCGTTTGCAGCTAGGCAGGCCTCTTGGAGGGCGGCGTCATCAGCGTCGGGAGCCGACACTCGGAGGTTCTCGGCGATGGTCCCCGAAAAGAGCTGAACGTCCTGAGGAACAGCGGCCATTTGTGATCTGAGCTGGTTGAGAGCCTGGTGTTTGACGTCGACTCCATTGACGACCACCTGGCCCTCGGAGACGTCGTAGAAACGGGGGATGAGCTGGGTGATGGTGGTCTTGCCGGACCCTGAGGATCCTACGAGAGCGACCACCTTGCCGGGGGCGACGGTGAGGTCGATGTCGTGGAGTACTCCCGTGTCCCGACCGGAGTAGCTGAAGCTCACGTCTACGAACTGGACCGAGCCCACTTCGGTTTGGGGTGTTTTTGGGTTCGCTATCTCGGGAACCTCGACACGCTCCTCCAGTAGTTCGAAGATCCGGCGAGATGCTCCCAGGGCTTCCTGGAGTTGGGAGTAGAGACCGGTGAATGTCCCGATGGCTCCGGCGACGGTCAGCGTGTAGAGCAGGAAGGAGACCAACTCGCCTGCGGTGATGGTTCCGGCGATGACCTGACGTCCACCCACCCAGAGGACCAACGCCAAAGTGCCGAATGCGAAGAAGGTGACACCGGGAACGAACAGGGCCCTCAGGCGAGCACGCCGCAGTGCGATGCGGTAGGACTCGGCGATGGAACGGTCGTAGCGAGCGGTCGACTCCTTCTCGGCGGTGAACCACTTCACGACTCGTATGGACGCAATCGACTCCTCGGCGTACGCGTTGGCGGAGGCAATCTCGTCCTGGAAGGCGGTGGAGATCCGGTTGAGGCGGCGTCCGAAGATGGCTGCTCCGATGATCATCACCGGCAGGAACACCAAGACAGTTAGTGACAGCAGCGGACTGAGGAAGATCATCAATGCCACTCCGCCGATGAGAGTGATGCCCTGGGCCAGGGCCGATGCCACCGCTGAGGAGACGGTGGATTGGATCACCGAAGCGTCGGACGTCAGACGTGATGTGATCTCCCCGGTGCGCCGGTTGTCGAAGAACGGGATAGGCAGAGAGATGATGCGCGTGTAGACGGCCTTGCGCAGGTTGGCGACGACACCTTCCCCGACCACCGCCAGCGAGTAGGAGCGGAGATAGTTGAAGAGTGCTTGAGCGAAGAAGACTCCGAGGAGGAGGAGGGCGGTGCGGTCCAAACCTTCCGTACTGCCAGTTTGATCGAGTGCGGTGTCGACCAGGTTGCCCATGATGAAAGGAAAGACCAGACCCAGTAGCGAAGCGACGGTGACCCCGACGATGGCCGCGGCCAGCCACTTCCGAAAGGGCCGGACGAAACTGAGGAGATTGCGCAGTTGGCCGATCTGCTCGCGCAGACGGACGTCCGTGGTCTCCAGTCTTGGTCTGCCACGGGGGAAGGGGCGCATCGAGCGGATGCTACGTCTGGCAGATCGGTAGGCGTTCCCCAGGCGACCTGGAGCGACGTTGACAGTCAGTCGGCTCCGACTTCTGTCCAGTCCTCAGGGGGGATCGAGATGTGCACTTCTTTGCCCACGACCAAGGCGCCTGCTGGCAGACGATCTGCTTGCTCCGGTTCATCGACGACGGCCCTCGGGAGCGATAGTTGGAAAGCGGCGCCGCCGAGATCGGACCTGAGCGTGAGATCGCCGTCCATGAGCCGCGCTAGCTGGCGGGACACTGCCAGGCCGAGGCCAATGGACTCGGGCTTCATCAATCCGTCCCGACCGCGCTCGTAAGGATCGAACAGCCGCCGCCGAAGCTCACTGGGGATGCCAGCGCCGTTGTCGGAGAAGACCATGAGCACCTCGGATCCATCGAGATGGGTCGTGATGGTGATCTGCTCACCGCCGTATCGGAGCGCGTTGGTCAGCAGGTTGCGGATTATCTGACGAACCCTGGTCGGGTCTGCCATCACCCGATGTGCAGGGGAGGCGGCTACAAATATGTCGCTCTGTTGCTCGCCAAGTCTCGCTGACAGCACTGACTGGATCTCGTCGGACAGGACAACAGGGACGATCTGCACGTTGACGGCATCGATGTCGGCACGGGCAGCCACCAGCAGATCCTCGACGAGGTCCGACACTTCGATCGCCTGCTGTTCGATCAGTTCTACGATTTCTCGGCCTTCTTCTTCCGAAAGCTGGCCCGGCTCTTCTTTGAGCACTGAAGCGAATCCGAGAACCGAGGTGAGTGGTGTTCGGATTTCGTGGCTGACGCTCGCGAGGAACTGGTCCTTCGACTTGATCAGCTGCTCGAGGCGTTGGCGAACGGCTTGACGCTCGAGAGACGCACCGATCATGGTTGCGATGGTCTCCAACGTCCTCAGGTCGGCTTCTGAGTCGTCCTTGGCGTGGCCATGGTGCGCGACTCCAAGAAATCCGTCCCACTCGCCATTCACGAAGACGGGCACTGCGATCGAATGGATCTCCGCAGGAACCGCTCCAAGAGCCATAGCCACGGCACTGTCGAGGGAGACGGCGTCACCACTGGCGAGCTGGCGCGCCACTTCGGCGTGTCCGAGCCAGGGCAGGGTCCAGAGCCCAGTTGCCTTTCCTGTCACCATGTCTGCCTCGGCGGAGACCTGGAGAACTCGGGCAGCAGGGCCGGTCTCTTTGTCACCCGTGTTCTCTCCAACGAAGGCGACGCTGGCCCCGGTTGCGGCACGGATCGCAGCGAGAGCGTCGGTCAGCCCCGGATCGCCGGGCTCGGCTAGGAGCTTTTGACCGGCGATCCGAAGAGCCTGCTCGTGGAGTAGCTGATTGGATTCCATGTCGCGAACGCGCTGAAGCGCAAAGGCGACGATTCCTATCAAGAAGAGAAGGAGGGTGGCGAACAGCGCAAACGCCACGATGGAAACGAGTTGGGGGTCGACGCTTGCGGGCGGAGCCAACAGGTCGGATGTCCCAAGGGCCACGACCGTCCACAGCGTTGCGTAGGCGACCAAATAGAAGCTCCTTGCCAACGGCAGGAGCAGTAGGGGGATGGCCATTGCATAGATGTAGGGCATTGCCAGCGCCTCGACCTCTAGATCCGCGATCACAACCCCGGCGCCGATCAGAGTCACGTCCAAGGCGATTGAAGTGAACAGCGATCCGTACCCTCGTCCCTTGCTTCGCAAATACGCATCGACGACCGACACAGCCGCCACCCCTACTAGAACGAGAGCGCCCGGCCAGTCCCAACTGAAGCCGAGAACCACTAGGACGACCAGCGTCAACGACGATCCCCGCAGGCGGAACTGATTCCAAACTTCAGAGATATCGGGAGAGGTTTTCACGACGCGACAAGGCCTTTCTTCGGCGTCTGTTTTGGAGTGGTGGCCCCCGTCGCTCCCGGCCGATCCTTGGCATAGTTCATAACTGGCCTGCCAGTCGATTGTCATCGAGCAGCACGCGGCGAACTCGATCGACTTGTTATCGACCTTCCAGGCGCCGATCTTGAAATGTCGTGCCGATGAACTTCGGGAGGCGGTCGAGCGTGAGCCTCTATCCCTCTTCAAAAAGGTGGGCGTTGTGGAAGAAGCGGCGGACCGTGAATCGATGCATCGCTTCGTCGTGGTGCGGTGGGTACACGAGGAATGCGGCCACGGCGCCGACCACACATGCGACTCCGCAGATGGAGAAGGCGAGAGGGAAGTTGCCCAGGTCGCCGAGCCAGCCGCCGAGGATGGGGAAGACAATCCCGCCAAATCCGTAGGCGAGGAACACCCATGGGTAATTGGCGCCGACCGAGCTGTTCCCAAAGCGGTCTGCGGTGATCGCTGGGAACAGGGCGAAGTTGCCACCGAAGTTGAATCCGATCAGCGCCGATGCCGCGTACAGCGTGTACTCGGATCCAGCCATCGGGATGAAGGCGAACATCAGGATTCCCTGGCTGGCCGCCATGACGATGATGGATAGTTTGCGGCCCAGCTTGTCGCTCAGAGAACCCCAGACGATGCGGCCGATGCCATTGGCAAGGCTGAAGAACACGGCCATGGCCGTTCCTGCGATGGCGCTTGCCTGTGCTTGGTCCAATCCCTGTTCGGTGAGGGCCTCGACCGGCCACAGCTTCATCAACCCGATCGCCATGAGCCCTGCTCCAGCGGAAACGGCGAAGGTCAGGGATATCAGGTGGAACTGCGGTGTACGCAGCATTTCCCGAGGGGTGTAGTCGACCTCTCCTGAGTTGGCGCCACTGGCCGGGACGAAGCCTTCTGGAAGCCATCCGTCGGGAGGGAAGACCATGGTGGAGCTGCCCAGCAGCACCAGGCCGGCGAAGACGACGGCGTAGGTGAGGAACGTGCCGTCGAGGCCAACACGGCTGATCAGCTCGCCCCATTCGCCAGCCACCTTGATCCACGCCAGGGCTCCGAAACCGAATCCAGCTACGGCGGCCCCTGTGATGAGCCCTTTTCGGTCAGGGAACCATCGCATGCCGACTGCGATCGGAACGACATACGCCAGGCCGATTCCGGCACCCGCGATCAGCCCCACTCCGGCAAGGACCGTCCAGAAGTCAGTCCCGCTGTCAAGGGAGGCAACCAGGTAGCCGAGCCCAACGGTTACACCGCCGGCAACGGCAAGCCTTTGTGGCCCCCAGTCAGCCAGCTTCCTGCCGGCGAGAACCATGACAATCGCAAACGAGGCCAGCCCGGCGGAGAAGACGACTTGAGTTTGAAACCGGCTCCATCCGGCGTCTCGAAGCGTGGGGGTGAACACCGACCATGCGTAGATAGCTCCGAGACACAGCTGGATGAGAACCGCCCCCACAACCACCAGCCATCTCCGGTTGAGGATGAGAGGTCTTCCTACCATTCGACTCGAACGTACGAGGCGGGGGTAGTGGGCGCCTCGGTCCAATGACCCTTACCGGTAGGACCAAAACCCTTTTCTGGGGGAGGGTCGTTGGGGAGGAATTCCGGTGCTTGTCAAAAACTAGGCAGGGGTGATCAACAATGCCGACGCATAGAGTTCGATCAGATCCGCTTCAGTCTGCCCTTCGTGAGTGACTGGGAGAATGTTGATTTCATCGACGCCACTGGATACGAGTTCTGCCACCTGTTCTGCTACTTGCGCTGGCGTCCCTGCCAGACACACGGCGTCGAGGATTTCATCCGGGATCGCATCAGCGAACTGCCTGAAGACTGACAAGTCGAAGGTGTATTGAAATGGTCCGGCCTCCCGTAGGCGTCGATCGAGCTCACCCGGTAGGTCGAGTCCAAGCGTGTCCATGAATGCGATGTTTGGATAGGCGGCCCAGAGCGTCCGCCCTAGCCGAGTCTTGGCGGTGAGCTTTGCCAACTCTTCATCTTCTGAAATGGCAGTGTCCAAGCGCAGGATCACCTGTGGCAGCGGCCGACCTGCTCGTTCGGCTCCTTTCGAGACGCTTGCAATCTTGTGTTCAAGCAACACAAGAGATCGGCAGTGAGGAACCATGACCATGTCCGCGACCGAGCCAGCAACTTCAAGCGTTAGTGGCCCGTTGGCTGCGACGCAGATAGGGACGGGAGCAGCTGGCACCTTCATGGCTCCGTCCTTGATGAACACAACCTGACCCTCTTGGGTCATCTGCCGGCGGTTCAGGAGACCGTCTATGACCCTCACGGCTTCTCGGATCGCCACAGCCGAGTTCTTGCGTGTCAAACCGAGATTGTGGAATCCGGACTTGCCCGCCCCAACCCCAAGGACTGCGCGGCCACCCGACAGTTCATTCAGCGAGTTGATCGCCGCTGCCGTGAGTGCCGGGTGACGAGATCTCGGGTCCGTAACTCCTGGCCCGAGGAAGATTCGTTCGGTGGCAGAAGCGATCACGGTGAGCCCGATGTATGGCTCGTGGTAGAAGCGTTCGTCTGCATACCAAATCCCGTCGAACCCGAGGCTCTCTACGTGACGTGCGTAAGCCGCAAGCTCTTCATGGGGAAGATCCGAAAGGACCAGCACTGAGTGTCGTGCTGACCCGCCCGAGGTCATTGCGACATCTCTTACTCGGCCTCGAGCCAGTGCTGTAGCAGTAGAGCCTCTGTATGTTCCAGAGAGGCCTGCACTGGGAGCACGCGGAACTCAGTCGCTTCGACACCTGGAGGGAGCAGAGACCTAGCAAGCTCTTCTGCTCGGAACGTTCTGACGTACACGTCGCAGCTAGCGAGAGTCTTCTTCGAGACTGCTGAGTCTTCGACGACGGTGACGACCTGCACTTGAGGTCCACACAGCTGCTCGATGATGGCAGCGACATTGGTCACGTATCGCGGCTCTGTGATCAGCCCGATCTTGGTTCCATACGGATAAGAAACCAATACCCGCTTGGTTTCCGGGGAAGGCTCGACGAGTAGACCAACTGTATGGATCCCTCGCCTGGCCCCGATCTCGCGGACTTCACTGAGCCATGACACCAAGCTGACCGCCAGGTGTACTGGACCTATCTCCTCTAACACAGCTCCGTCGGATGCGATGAATTCATCCAATTCAACGCCGACCACCTCAGCTCCGAGAACAGAGAGTGCATCGGCGAGTATGGGAACGTATTTGTCCACGACGCTTCTGCCCAATCCGACGAAAGCGAGTCTGGGCTTGGAGCGATCGACCTCCTCGTGTGCTGTCAGGTCTTCGAGGGTGCTCATGATCTCTGAGTCGGTGAAACCCATCGACCGAGCGTTGACGTAGACAGGGACCAATACATCTCTCAATGATGAGTATCGGTTCTGATCGGCCCGATCGGCTCGGCGGCTATCAAGACCCGTGACGAAGACGTAGTGTCCGGGTTTGCTGTCAAGAAAGCCCTCTTGACGGAGCTCTCCGTAGGTCCTTTGGACGGTGGCCGGGGCGAGCCCGAGGAGCTGGGAGGCCTCGCGAACGGATGGCATGACATCCCCGGCGCGGAGCCTCCTTGTCGAGAGCGCGTGGATGATGTGAAACTTCAGCTGCTGATAGGCCGGTATTGCACTCGATCGATCAAGGTTGAGACTGAATACGCCTCGGTCGGCGTGCTTTGGTTCGTCGCTGGACTTGTCGATGTCGTGGTTGAGGTCGGTCATTCCCACCTAACTCTCCGCGTTGTCAGATGACGGAATAGCCTGCGGCCCGCGCAAGCCACTCGGGATTGATAATCAATCCTAGACCGATCGGATCTTGTCACCCTGGCGACTGAGTCCGCTCGAATACCAAATAGGCCCAGTCTCCGGGGCGTGCTGGATGATTTGTAGGCACCATCCCGAGAATACCGGCAACTGGGGCCCGAAGCTCCTCGATCACATCGAATGTGTATGGGCTCCAGACGCGTCCCAGTAGTTCACCTTCGGCAACGTTGCTCATCAGACGGTCGGCACCGAGCAAGGCCTCGACCATTCCGCCCTGGCTCGGGTTGACGCGGTGTGCTGCGCCTACGTAGGCGATCGACGCGTTGCCCGCCGGTCGCTCCAGCATTCCGAGGTGGGCCATCACGTTAAGAACGCCGTCGATGAGGATCCGCTTCCACGCTGTCTCGACTTCGAGATCGAAACCGACGCCACCCACCTCTGCCACTATGCCGGGCACTCCAAGTACTTCGCCTGCGTACCCGATCATGCTCTTGGGGCCTGGAAAATCGGAAACCATGGGACCTCGTCGGATGAATGGTCGACCAAAAGCCTTGGCGAGACCCAGTGACCTCTCGTTCAGGTCAGCGTTGCTGTAATCCGAGGGACACGCCACAACATCCATGGCGGCGCCCCATGGACCCGTATGGAAGTCGATCACGGCGTCCGCGCCTTCCAACACCTCTTGGGAGATAACCCTTGCGATCTGATCCGCTAGCCAGGTTTGTTTTCCGCCGAAGGACCTGTTGAGGTCAGGAGAGTCCGACTCATCTCGTATGTTGCGAGTACCGGAGGCGAATGCGATCGGATTGGCGACCGGGACCACGAGAAGCGTCCCGTGCAATGCTTCGAGGTCGATGTGCTGGATCAGGTCCGTATTGGCAATCGGGGCCAGCCACTCCGAGCCGTGGAGGCCTGACACGATGGCAAGTGTCGGCCCCGCATGCTGTCCCGTCAGTTCGTTGACGATGACCGAGATCTCGGAGTTGTCCAGATCCGTGGTCACGGGAAAGTGGCGCAATCTGCGCCCTACGACTGAGTTGTCTTTCGTCGCCATGTCAGACGGCTCCTTCCTCGTTGGTGACCCATCGGGCGTCGTCGTCGATCTGTGCCAATCCGAAGGCCCAACCACCCGGATATACCGGATGCTCCCGCCCGACGTAGTACGCCAAGCCATTCGCTGGAGCCTTCAACTCCTCGAGGACCTCCCCTGTGTAGGGGCTTGTGATGCGACCCAGTACCTGGCCTTCCTCCACTTCGATGCCCATCTCGGATCCGGTGAGTTCCGGACGGAGGATTCCGCCGACACGGGGATTGATCCGATGGGCGTTTCGATAAACCAGCTGCCTTGTCGGGAGGTGGTCTGGTGCTTGGGCCAGAATGCCCATGGCCGCCATCACTCCGTGGATACCGTCGACAGTTCTGCGATGCCACACGGCATCGAGTTTGGGTCCAAAACCGGCGCCTCCAACCTCACCGCCGAATCCGGGTATGCCGAGCACTGCGGCCGCGTACGGCTTTGATGACTTCGGTCCTGGGAATCCCGAGATCATCGGGGCGTGGCGAACGATCGGGGAGCCGAACGCAAGTGCGAGCTCCAAGCTTCTTTTCGAGACCTCTTCGGGGAAGTCGGATCCGGTGAGTGCGTCGGTGAACGCCGCGCCTTTGGGACCCATGTGAAAATCGATCAGTGCATCGGAGTTTCGGATGAGATGCTCGGTCAAGGCCGCAACGATTTGGTCGCCGGTCGATGTGAGCGGTCCAGGGAATATCCGATTCAAATCTGGGGAATCAACCTGATCCGGCACATTTCGAACGTCAAGAGCGAACGCTGCCGGGTTGACGACGGGGGCGATGATCACAGCCCCTGCCATTTGGGATGTGTCCAGGGCGTTCCGCACTTGCCTGAGGGGCTCCATAGCGAACCACTCGCCACCGTGGATTGTGTTCATGATGCACAGCACCGGGCCGGGGCGGGCTCCGACGACCGCATGCGCTATGAGCTTGATGGTTGTGCCGTTGAGTCCGGTGGTGATTGGGATTTCGACGATTTGCTTGGTGTCAAGTTCGATCTGGGTCCCGTAGATGGTGATCCCGGTGCTCGACGTAGGCACGCAATTCTCCTTGATTCAAGCGTTATAGCGTACTAGCACGTTAGTGTGATCCGGAGGGCGCGACAACCACGATCACCCTCTCTCCCTGTGTGGGTCGAGCCGATCCCGGAACTCGTCTCCGAGCAAGTTGAAAGCGAGAACCGTCGCAACGATCAGCAGACCGGGAAGTGCGGATGCCCACCACGCTTCGAACAAGTAGTTGCGCGCTTCCGAGATCATCCGCCCCCAACTTGGTGTTGGTGGCTGCACGCCAAGTCCCAGGAAAGAGAGGGCGGCTTCTACCAGGAGGAGTCTGGCCAGCTCGAACGTTGTGAAGATCACAATCGAGGTAGCGACGTTCGGGAGGTAGTGACGAATGAGTACCGCACCATGCGACGCTCCGGATGCCCACGCGGCGTCGATGAACTCTTGCTCTTTCAGGGATAGGACGAGTCCTCGAACCAGCCGGGCATAGGTTGCCCAACTCGCCAGGGCCAAAACCAATATGAGGTTTGGGATCGAAGGCCCGAAAACAGCGACAACGGCGATAATCAGCACCAGCACCGGAAAGGCCAGCTGAACGTCTACCAGCCGCATGATTATCGAGTCCGTCCGACCGCCGAAGTGACCGGCCACCAGCCCAGCGGCCACCCCGATGACCAGCGAGAGCAAAGCAGCTGATACCACGATCACGAGCGAGGCACGTGCCCCAGCAATCATCTGGCTGAAGATGTCGCGCCCCAGTACATCAGTCCCTAGCCAGTACTGCGGATCTCCGCCCTCCATGAAAGCCGGGGGCAGGAAGCGAAGAGCTGGCTCGATCTGTATGGGGTCGTTCGGGAGCCAGCTGTGGGGCCAGATGGCCATCACTACGACCCCAACCAGGACGACCGCGCTTAGAAGAGCAGGTATCGGCCAGCGTCGTCCGGGTCGGCCTGTCGAGGCTTGAGGTTCTGTCTGGTGCTGCGCCACTCAATCCCTCCTGATCCGAGGATCGAAGAACGAGTAGGCGATATCGACGATCAGGTTCACCACGATGAAGATGACCGCCACGATCATCACCATCGCTTGCACGACGGGGAAGTCACGGGTGTAGATGGCATCGACCATCATCCGACCAATACCCGGCCAGTTGAAGACAACCTCGGTCACTACGGTTCCGCTCAGAACAGCCCCCACCTGCAGACCGATGATCGTGATGATCGGGATCATCGAGTTCTTGAGTATGTGGCTTCGGAGAATCAGCCATGACGACAGCCCTTTCGACCTTGCTGTCGTGATGTGAAGTTGGCGTTTCGTGTCGAGAACAGCACCTCGAGTGAACCTGACGAGGAGTGCAATCAGGTAGGCCGCAAGTGTGATCGCTGGGAGTATCAGCTGTTGCCAGGTACCGCGCCCGCCAGTAGGTAGCCAGCGCAGTTGGACAGCGAAGATGACTATCAGCATCAGGCCGAGATAGAACCCAGGAACTGCCTGACCCAAGAAAGCGAAGAATCGGATGACAGCATCCATCCAAGATCTGTTCTTGAGTCCGGCGATGATCCCGGCGGGCAGCCCGACGAGTAGGGCAATGCTCATTGAGGCCGCTGCAAGCTCCACCGTTGCTGGCATGCGTTCGACGAACAGATCCCAAACGGGAATGTTGAACCGTATGGATGTCCCCAGATCTCCTGTCAGCACCGCCGACATGAACTTCCAATACTGAACGGGTAGCGATTGGTCTAACCCGAACTTCTCGTTGAACGCGTCAATGGCCTCCTGAGTCGCCTCGGGTGGCAACATCAACGCAGCGGGGTCGCCTGTCAGCCTCACCAGCAGGAACGCGGCAATGGAGATCCCGATCAGAGTCGGGATCGTTTGGACGATCCGTCGGAGGACGAAACGTGTCATCGCCTAAGCCGTTGGTCGACCTTCACCTACGTCCAGTTGTCCTCGAACACTCGCATGAAGTTGAGGCCCAGGATCTTCTGGATCCGTTCGCTGGAGTAACCCATGTTCATCATTCCTTGCGTTAGAACCGGGAAGTCGGCGAGGCTCGCGAAGCCATCCAGGACCGGGAGCAACCCGTCCGGGAACTTGTCTCGGAGAGACCCCTGGGGAGAGGTTGTCGAGAACGCGAATCGCCTGCGCAGCCTGATTCGCACCTCCCTCGGATAGGCCCCTGAAGTCGCCTCTTTGTCGGTGCCGATTCCGATGTGGTCTTCACCGACGAGATTGACGGCATAGTCCATGATGTCGAAGTACTCCTCGACATTTGGTGGAGTGTCTCCTCCTTGCCAGACGAGGGAGGGGAAGGGTGAGAGCCCAATGACTCCTCCGCCATCTGCAATCGCCTTCATCAGGTCGTCACTGAGGTTTCGCGGAACCTTGGCGCCCACCTCGTACGGGTTGGCATGTGATGCAACCGATGGCTTGTTCGAGTGAGCAACTGCTTCAGCTGCCGAACGCGCTCCGACGTGGCTTATATCCAGCACCATGCCGAGCCGGTTCATCTCGTCGATTAGGACCCGACCTTCGTTGCTGAGGCCGGCATCGGCACCCGTGGCCGATCCGTCGGCGGCGAAGTTCCGGTCGTTGTAAGCGATCTGGCTCACGCGCATACCCATCCGATAGAAGAGCTCGACCAGATACGGCTTTGACGCCATGTGTCGGGCGTTTTGCGCCCCGATGATCAGCCCGACGTTTCCGTTCTTCTTGCTGGCGCGTATGTCATCGGTGGTGAAGGCAAAGTCGAGCTTCTCGTCCGAGTTGATGAGGGCGTAGTGCTCCGCGATCGACTTGGTGGCCTCACCGACGTCGTCTTCGATGTCAGGGACCGTCATGTTGAGGGCTGTGACGCCCGCTGTGCTCAAGAGCTCGGTGTGGCCCTCGCAGAAGAACGATGTCGCATCTATGACGATCGAGTCATGGTGTAGGGCTAGGGCCTCATCGCTAACGGGTCTTGAGTAGGTCATTTGTCTTTTCCTTTCGTGTCTTGGTTGTTTTCTTTCACGATCGTTTCCGCGAAGTGACATGAGACGAGGTGTCCTTCACTGGTGGAATCCTCAAGCTCGGGCGGGTCGGAGCGACAGACGTCTGCGGCCATGTAGCAGCGGGTGTGGAAGTCGCAGCCGCTTGGCTTGTTGGCCGGATCGGGTATGTCCCCCTTGAGCACGATTCGGTCCCTTGTCCCCCTAAGTCGAGGGTTCGAAATGGGGACTGCTGACAGAAGAGCTCGGGTATAGGGATGCGTTGGAGACTCGTACACCTCGTCTCGAGTACCGAACTCAACGATCTTGCCGAGATACATCACCGCGACTTCATCGCAGATCTGGCGGACAACTGAAAGGTCGTGAGCGATCAACAGATATGACAGCCCGAACTCCTCCTGCAGATCTTCGAGGAGGTTCACGATTTGTGCCTGAATAGAGACATCCAACGCAGACACCGGCTCATCGAGTATCAGAAGATCAGGTCGAACGATTAGGGCTCGTGCAATCCCGATGCGCTGGCGTTGACCACCGGAGAACTCGTGTGGATAGCGCTCGGCATGGTCCGGGTTGAGTCCAACAACCTCGAGCGTTTCCATAACTCGCGAGCGCCTCTCGTTGCTGCCCACGTCTGTGCTGTATCGGACCGGCTCCTCGACGATCTGTCTCACCTTCATTCTTGGATCGAGGGAGGCGAAGGGGTCTTGGAAGACGATCTGCATTTTTCGGCGAATCGGTCGGAGCTCAGTTCTGGAGAGTTCTGTGATGTCGGCTCCGTCGAACACGATCGAGCCAGCACTTGGCTCGAGCAATCTTGTGATTAGCCGTCCTGTGGTCGTTTTGCCGCTTCCCGACTCGCCAACTAATCCCAGCGTCGTCGACTTGCCGATCTCGAAGCTGACGCCATCGACAGCACGAATGGGCGAAGACGGACCCGAGAAGGCACCCTTTGATTGCTCGAAGTGCTTCTCGAGATCTGTGACGGTGAGCAGTGCCTGGTTGCTCACAGGACACCTGCTCTCTGGGCGAAGCTTTCGACCTCGTCGTGGAAGTGGCAAGCAGAGAGATGGTTCGACGAGGCGACTTCGAGCGATGGACGTTCGGAGGAACACAAAGATCGCGTCCCGGCCAGCTCGCAGCGAACGTAGAACGGACAACCAGGGCCTAGTGCAATCAGGTCTGGCGGTGAACCGTCGATCGACACCAGGCGCTGTATCTCACCCTCGAGTTTGGGTAGCGACCCGAGAAGACCAACGGTGTACGGGTGCTTGGGCGAGTTGAAGATCTCGTCGGTCGGTCCGCTTTCCACAACGCGTCCGGCGTACATCACCACCACCCGGTCCGCCATCTCGGCGATCAGGCCGAGGTCGTGGGTAATGAGGATGGTGGCCGCGCCGGACTCGGTTCTCGACTTCTCGAGAACACTCAATACTTGTGCCTGAATCGTCACATCGAGGGCCGTAGTCGGCTCATCAGCGATGAGGACCGAGGGGGTGTTGGCCATTGCGATGGCGATCATTGCTCGTTGTCTCATCCCTCCCGAGAACTCGTGGGGGTATTGCTTGAGCCGGTTTCTTGCATCGGGGACACCGACCGAGTCGAGGAGTTCGACAGATCTCTCTACGACCTCGCGTCCGGACAGATCGCGGTCGTGTGCCTCGAGGACCTCGGCGATCTGTTGGCCGATGGTCAGGACAGGATTCAGCGAGGTCATCGGGTCCTGGAAGATCATGCTGATGTCCCGACCCCGAACCCGCTTCAGCTCCCGTTCGCTCAATTGGAGGAGGTCGCGTCCGTTGAACCAGACCTCTCCACCCCGGATGACTGCCGGCGGTTGCGGAATCAGTCTTAGGGCTGAGAGCACTGTCGCCGACTTTCCGGAACCTGACTCGCCGACAACACCTAAGACTTCGCCGGCATGGAGATCAAAGGAGACGCTGTCGACTGCACGAAGAACTCCGCTCTCAACCGTGAACTCGGTCGTCAAGTTCTGAACGCTCAAGAGCGGAGTCAAAGTTGCCTTTCAGTGATCTCATGGCGGGGAACCTCCTCGATCGGAGGCCCCGCCATGATGTTTGATCTGCTTATCCGTCCAGGGTGAAGTTTCGGACGTCTGTGAACTGGCTTCCCCAAGGGGTGAATCCACTCAGTGCCGTTGTTGCCCCGTAGAGATCCTCGGTGACATACAGGTTCACCTGTGGCGGATCTTCGTCGAAGATGGCACGGATTTGATCGTAGATCGCTTGGCGCTCGTCGGTATCGACCGTCTGAGTGCCGTCCACGATCAACTGGTCAACGTCCTCACGGCAGTAGTACGCGTAGCGCCACTCACACTCGTTCTGGAAGTAGACGAAGTGTGCATCGGGTGGCGGCAACGTTCCACTGAAGAACAGGTCGTTGAGTTCCAGGGCGTTCAGCTGGTCCAGGAATGTTCCGGGCTCCAGCACCTCCTGGGTGACATCGATGCCAACCTCAGCGAGCTGTGCTGCGATCACCTGTCCGACTTCCGCGTCTTTGGTGTACCGACCTGACGGATACTTGAACGTGACCTCGAACCCGTCGGGGTAGCCAGCGTCGGCCAGCATCTGACGAGCCAGATCGGGGTTGTATTCAATCGCCTCACGAGTCGGATCGAAACCGAAGTAGGCCGACGTCATCCGCTGGTCCTGCAGTGCAACTGCACGGCCCTGAAGCGGTCCGTCGATGATCTCTTGGATATCGATCGCGTACTTGATTGCTTGGCGAACCTCAGGCTCAACCAGAGGTGTATCCGAAAGGGTGCTCAGTGTCAGGCCGTATAGGCGGTTGCCTGGTCGGCCAATGACCTGGAGATCCGGATTGTCTTCGATACGGCTTGCGGAATCGAGAGGAAGATCGAGCAGCAAGCCAATCTCTCCGGTCTCGAGAGCTGCCAGCCTGGACGCCTCCTCAGGAATGGCTCGGAATGTCACGTTCTCAATATCTGGTGTGCCCCACCAGTAGTCGGGGTTGACAGTCAGCCTGACTTCCTCGCCAACGATCCACTCTTCGAGCATGTACGGACCAGTTCCGATTGGTGCCATTCCAAACTCTTCCTCACCTACTTCGGCGAAGTACGCCATCGGGTATTGGAAGGAGCCGACTGCGAGTGCTGGCATGTGCAGGCCGGTAGGAGTGGCGGTCTTGATGTGCAGGGTGTACTCATCGACCACTTCGGCGCCGGCCACGGCGGACGTGAAGGTTCCGTAAGCGAACGAGTTGAGCATCACGTCGATGCTGAATGCGGCACTCTCAGCGTTGAACGGCTCCCCGTTGGTGAAGGTGACGCCTTCTTGGAGTTTCAGCTCGAGTGTCGTGTCGTCGATTTGCTCCCAGGACGCAGCGAGTCGGGGTTCAAACTGGCCGTCGGGGCCAAACTCGATCAGCTTCTCGGTGATCTGTTCCGAGATGTTGATCTCCTGTTGGGTCGTGGAGCTATTGGCCCAGAGGTTCCGGATGGCGAAACCCATCCCGATGATCAGCGTCTCCGGCTCGTCATCATCAACCATCTCGGCTGTGGTCGTGGTCGCGTCGCCGTCATCACCACTATCGCCAGCGGTGGTTGTTGCCCCCTCGCCGGCAGTGGTGGTGGAGTCGTCGGCTCCATCTGGCGAACAAGCGCTGACAACCAGTGCCAACGCGGCTATCAGGGCAAGGAGTAGAACGCCTCTGAAGCGTGTGATCCTCGCCAACGAACTCAATCGGTCACTCATACATTGCTCCCAAACTCAGGTGACAAGGCGAGTATGCACTACCTGACCCCTCCTCGTCAACTGCCGTATCAATACGGCAGTACGGATCACCAGCGATTGCCAGAGGGCCTAGTGTGCAAGTGTATTTCCGCAATTGTCGAATGAGCAAGATGTTTGAATTGAGTCAGGCACACGTCGAGTGGACCCGGGTCCCTGGCTATCTCGACACCGCTGCGATCGGGTTACCTCCGCGAAGTGCTGTCACTCGTCTCCAGCGTCGGATTGATGAGTGGACGACCGGACGCGTGAAGCCTGCGGATTTTGACCCTGAGGTCGATCGCTGCCGAGAGCTGATTGCGGACTTGGTTCAAGTGGGAGTTGAGTCGGTAGGCATCGTTAGCCAGGCGTCGGTCGGCGCTGGCGTTGTCGCTGCTTCTCTCCCGGCGGGTTCGCTGGTGCTTTGCGCTGAGGAGGAGTTCACTTCAGTTCTGTTTCCGTTCATGCAGGATCCGCGACTGGAGGTCGTGACCGTCCCTCTCGTTGAGATGCTCGATCAGATTGATTCCGACGTTGACCTTGTAGCTGTCAGTGCAGTTCAGTCGAGCGACGGACGGGTCTTCGATCTCGATCGTCTAGCCGGTATGTCCGAAGAGCTTGGTTTCCGGACTTTCGTAGACACCACACAGGCGTGCGGGTGGTTGCCTGTCGAGGCTTCGCGATTCGATGTCACCGTCGTTCACGGATACAAATGGCTGTGCTCTCCCCGAGGGGCCGGTTTCATGACTGTCTCGCCATCCTCTGATTGGCTGCGCCCGATCGCACCCAATTGGTACGCAGGGCATGACCCTTGGTCGTCGATCTACGGTCCACCGCTTCGACTCGCCGATGACGCAAGAAGGTTCGATTTGTCCCCCGCTTGGTTCTCATATTCGGGTGCAGTTGAGGCCCTGGAGGTCATCGCCTCCATTGGGGTGTCATCTGCCAACTCCCACTCAGTTGGCTTAGCCAACGCTTTCAGAGGCATGCTGGGGCTTGAATCCGCAGACAGCGCGATTGTGAGTATCGAGACCTCAGCGGGGCCCGCCTTAGCCGCTGAGGGCATCCATGTATCGGCACGTGCTGGTCGCGCGCGATTCTCGTTCTACGTATACAACGACATGTCTGATGTCGAACACGCCGCTGACGTTGTATTAGCCGCTAGCTAACCGTCGTTGTTGTCATCGATCGCGACGATCGCCCTCGTTGGGCAGCTGGCAACCGCGTGCTGGGCTTTCTCCACGAGCACCGCCGGCACTTCACCGGGCATGGTTGATGACAATCCTTCTTCGTTGAGTTTGAACAGCAACGGGGCTATCCCGACACAATTGGCAACACCCATGCACTCGCTTGTGACTTCCAACCTCATTCAGCGGCTCCTATGCCGGGACCAGGTTGGTCGTGATTGGGAGTCGAACGAGAGCCCTGTGTGTCGTGATCCGGTGCCATTCGGGAGCAAAGCCTGGAACGAGCTCGAGGTCGGGAACAACCTCCAGAAGAACCTCGATCGCAACCTGCGTTTCGAGCCGGGCCACCGGTGCGCCCAAACAGAAGTGAATTCCACGACCGAAAGCAGCGTGCTGGTTCGCCGTGAACTCCCTGGTCACGTCAAAGGTGTCAGGCCGATCGAACTGCGCCGGATCTCGGTTTGCGGAGGCCAGCACGGCGTAAACCCGGTCGCCAGCCTTGATTTGGTGTCCGCCTAGCTCTGTATCCACGGTGGCGATGCGCCTGTCGCGTGGAAGTGGGGCCTCAAAGCGCAGGCTCTCCTCGACCGCATTGGGTATGAGGTTGGGGTCGCTTGCGACAGTTTCGAGTTGGTCTCGGTGAGTCAGGAGGAGGTGGAGGGTGTTGCTGATCAGGGCTGTGGTTGTGCCGTTGCCGGCAATGATCAGATGGAGACATGTGGCAATCGCTTCGTCAAGCGTGATCTTTCCATCAGTTACGGCCTGTGCTGCGCGGGAGATGACGTCCCCTTTGGGGTCCTTCAGTCTCTCTGCGAGAAGGGCTCTCAGCTGATTTCGCCATTCGGTGAGGCTTGCACTGAATTCGTCTACGACTCTTTCCCCCGGGGGGCTTTCTCCAAAGAAATGCCTTTGTCCCAGGGTCACGTCAGGAACTAGATCGCGGAGCGAGCCGGGCACACCCATCACTTCGGCCACCACTTGAACGGGAAGAGGCTCGGCATACGAATTGACGAGGTCGAACTCAGCTTCTGACGACGAGCCCTCTAAGAGTTCCCTTGCAAGCGATCGAAAGCTGTCCCGATAGCCCGCCACTTCTCGAGGAAGGAAGGACCGGCCGAATGCCCGTCTTATCCTGGTGTGGTCCGGAGGATCGGATATGTTGAGTTGCGGAGAGGCGAAATGGGTGCGCACCTCTTCGGTTTCGCCGGGAGCCGCGTCAATGTGAGCCAGTTCGGCGCCGACGCTGGTGAACCGAGCCGGATCGGTCAGAACCTCGTCGACCAGGTCGAAGGTCGTCACTATCCACCCGGCCGATGCCTTGCTCCAGAACACTGGAGAAGCTTCCCTCAGCCGCCGATAGGTTTCGTGTTGCCGGCGCGCGAAGTCTGGAGCCGTCAGGTCAGATTCGATTGTGTCGATGTTCCGCATCAGACCATCAAGTCTCCGCCGTTGATGTCGAAGGCCGCTCCTGTCACATAGCTCGCTGAGTCTGAAGCGAGGAAGGCAATCAAGTCAGCGACTTCTTCGGGTTGTCCCAGCCTGGAGATCGGAAAACTCTGCGCATATCTTGCAGCCTGTTCGGCATCAATGGTTCGGCGCATCATGTCGGTATCGAATAGTCCGGGGCATACGGCGTTCACCGTTACGCCTAACGAGGCGAACTCGTTTGCGACCGCTCTTGTGATGCCGATGATGGCGGTCTTGGCGGTTGTGTAGTGAGCACCGCCGATGGTGCTCACGTTCTTGCCGGCTGTTGATGACATGTTGATGATGCGCCCCCAGCCGCGGGTTGCCATGTCGCCGATGAAGGCTCTCGTGCAAAGGAATGTTCCCTTCACCGACACGTCCATGACCCAGTCCCACTCCTCTTCTGAGATCTCGAGAAATGTGTTGGGAGTCAGCACTCCCGCGTTGTTGACGAGGATGTCGACACCGTTTAGCTCCGCTGTGCAAAGTTCGTAGATCGATGCCACCTGATCACTGTCGGTGATATCACCCGGGGCGGCGAGTGCTCTTGCCCCTATTCCGTTGAGGATCCTGAGAGTGGCGTCGAGGCTGTCTTCGTTCAGGTCGTTGACCGCTACGGAACACCCGTCCCTGGCAAGGCGAACTGCGGTGGCTTGCCCGATGCCTGATGCGGCACCCGTGATCAGGGCAGTCCTTTCAGATTCGCTGCTACTCACCTGAGACGAACGCTCTAGCGTCTGGATTGATGAGGTTCAATGGCCTGTCTCCGTCCAGGAATCGGAGGACCTCTTTCGCGGTATTGATTGACAGCTGCCTCGCAGCCTGTTTGGAAAACCACGCCGTGTGAGAGGTGACGAGGACGTTCGCTCTGGTCAGTATCGGGTGATCGAGGTCCGGGTCCGGCTCACCGTCCAGTACATCCAGAGCGGCATAGCCGACGTGACCGCTGCCAAGTCCTTCGTCGAGGGCGTCTAGGTCGATCAGACCTCCACGACTGGTGTTGATGATCACTACTCCGGCTTTGGTCTGGGCTAGGGACTCTCGATTCAGGATGTGTTTGCTTTCGGGCGTGAGTGGGATGTGAAGCGAGATCGCATCAGAAGTGGCGAGGAGTTCGGATTGCGAAACCGGGCTCGCCCCGTGGGCTTTTTGTTCTGAGTCCGTCAGGTTGGGATCGTATGAGACGACATCGATTCCGAAGCCATTTGCGCGTTGTGCTACCAGCCTTCCGATGCGGCCGAGTCCGAGCAGGCCCAGCCGAATTGAGCTCGCTCGCCTCATTTCAGGGAGTTCGGCGGTCACGTGCCAATTGTTCTTGGTTCGCCATGTCGTCATCGACTCTGGGAGTCGCCGAAGTGCGCTCAGCAACACGAGAATCGTGTGGTCCGCAACCTCGTCGGCGCAGAAGTCCGGCACGTTTGCGACCCAGATGGAGTTCGCTGTGGCGGCGTCCACATCGATCACGTCGTACCCAATTCCTGCTCTCAACAGGAGCCCCGTCTCAATCAGTTGATCGATCTCGGTCATCCCAAACTGCATGCCTCCAATGACCGCTACAGGTGCCTTGGCTACCGCATGGACGATTTGCTCGTGGGGAACGCCGTTTTCGAAGGCAGTTACTTTGACGTCGGCTGCTCTGAGGTGGTCGATCACTGGGGAAAGGACATCAGCAGCGTCAGTGATCACTGCCTCGCGCGGCTCGATTCGCATGACCTAAGCGCCTTTCCATCATCGGCATATGCGATGAAGTCAAAGACCATAATGTTTGTATATTGATGTTTCAATCAGGTCATGCAACCGGATTGCTCAGCGTCGCTATTCCGTCGATCTCGATGCTCACGACATCACCCGTTTGCAGGAATCGGGGTGGTTCACGAGTCAGGCCTATTCCGGCCGGCGTGCCGGTCGCGATTACGTCCCCGGGTTGGAGGGTTGTTCCTTGGCTGAGAAACGAGACGATCTCTGCTACGGAGAACACCATGTCAGCCGTGTTTCCATCCTGCATCAGCTCACCATTGATGAGGCAACGGATTCCAAGGTTCTGCGGGTCAGGGATCTTGGCTGCGGATGTCATCGGTCCGAGAGGACCAAACGTGTCAAACGACTTAGAACGTGACCACTGGTTCTCGGCAGCCTGGACGTCGCGAGCGGAAACATCGTTGAAGCAGGCGTAGCCCTGGACGTGATCCAGAGCTGATTCTGGGTCAACATCCACAGCAGCTCTGCCAATGATCACGGCGAGTTCGGCTTCGAAGTCGATCTGCTGGGAGAAGGCCGGCAGGCGAATGGTGTCACCGTTCCCGATGATCGAACTTGTCCACTTCGCAAACGCAATTGGCCGGTCGGGTATTGGCAGATTGGCCTCCTCAGCGTGCTCGCGATAGTTGAGTCCTATGCAGATCAGTTTGCTGGGTCTCGATGTCATTGGATTCTCCTATCGATTCTCGTCCGCATCCGGCCGGTAGCCCTGAGCAACTCGAGGGCCCCCATGAGCGGCCATCGTTTAGGCCATCCGTGATCCCACGAGAGTGGGTCGTATACCGTGATCAGCGAAGACGTCATGGTTGGGCCCAGTGGGTTGAAGTCGGGCGTGGCATCAAGATGAGAGTTACAGTACAAAGAACCTGATCAATGAACAATTGGCATCTGAAAGGTCTGGTAGGCGGTTGAGACGAGTATTCGCTCGCGACGGGAAAGCGGCAGTCCTGGAGGTCCCCGAACCCGAGCTGAGGCAAGGCGAAGTGTTGATCGAGACCGCCTACTCCGCGATCAGCGTCGGAACCGAGATGTGGCTCCTCCGCGGGTCGGCGGATCCCTCATTCTTGAACCACGAATACCCGACGGTCCCGCCGAGCTGGCCCAAGATTCGGTCCGAGATCAAGAGGTCTCACCCACTTCCAAGGCCTCCCATCGAGGGAGCGATCTCTCTTGGCTACAGCATGTCGGGTCAGGTGATCGCTGTCGACGATGCCGTTGTCGATCTGAAACCGGGCGACCTCGTGGCGGCCTCAGGATCCCAATGTGCGCATCACGCCGAGTTGGTGTCGGTGCCGCGCAACCTTGTGGCCCGGGTTCCAGATGGCCTAAGTCTTCGCGACGCGTCCCTTGTCACGCTCGGTTCGGTGGCAGTTGCAGGACTCCGGTCGACGGACTGCCGATTTGGGGAGACCGTCGTGCTCTATGGGCTCGGCCTCCTAGGACTGTTATCGGCTCAGATTGGACTCGCGGCAGGTTTCCACATCATTGGAGTAGACATCGACGACAGGCAGATCGAGATGGCACGTGGTCTTGGAGTCTCAACGGTGCTCAACCCTTCGCAGGTCGACGTCGTAGCAGCGGTCAAGGAGGCCACGGATGGTTTCGGCGCTGATGCAGTCGTGCTCGGGGTCAAGACCGAGTCGAGCGAGCCTCTGAATCTTTCGTTCGACATGAGCGGCCAGAGAGGGCGCATTGTCGCTCAGGGTCTGTTTGGGATGGAGATCGAGCGTTCTCGGTTCTACCGAAATCAGGTCGAACTCGTACCGGCGATCGGGTACGGACTAGGTCGCTATGACCCCGTCTACGAAGAAGGCAACATCGACTATCCAATCGGTCTCGGCCGATGGACCGGAAACCGAAACCAGGGTTACTTTCTCGATCTAGTCGCCTCAGGTCGCATCGACTCGAATGTGATAGCGCCGACGCAGGTGCCGATGGCGGAAGCGCAGAAGGCGTACGACCTACTCAGCAGCCCAGAACGGCCACCCACGGTGGTTCTGAGCTACAACGGGCCAGAGTGAGGTGTCGCGGAGAGTCGACCTCGAGGACCTCTATCGCATCGCGTGGCCGCTGGATCCTGCTCTGAGTCCCCGTGGAGACAAGCTGGCGTTTGTGCGGTCTCGACCGTGCGCCGAGTCGGATCGACTCGCCTATCAGTTGATGGCTGGCGAGGTCGGCGACCGGGAGTTCCGAGAACTGGGCAGCCAGCGGACAAGACATCCCTCATGGTCGCCCTCTGGTTCACAGCTTGCCTTTGTCCGCGAGGCCCAATCTGGATGGCAGTTGGCTACGTCTGAGAGTCCGACCGGCGGGTTGAACTTGGGTACGGCCTCATCCAACTTCGATTGGCTGGGTGATGAGTTCCTGTTCGCTGTCGCCGAGCGAGAAGGTCACACATGTGGGCTCAAAGTGTCGGCTTCGGAACTCGGGGCAGAGGCAGTCCAATTTGATCTTGCTGGCTTCGCTCCCCATATCGTTTCGGCCGCTCCCTCCGAAGACTCAGTTGCGATCGCCTCGACCAATACCGAGACAGAAGAAGGGGAGGTTTGGCTGCTTGAGCTGAACGATGGAACCCGGAGACTCCTCTGGTCGTGGCGGGGACCTATCTATCGGCTCTGTTGGAGTCCCGACGGAAGTCGGCTCGGAGCTCTCGTCAACCCAATGGCTCCCGGGCTGTGGGCCAACCATGAAATCTGGGTCCTCGACGTCGATGGCGATGGCCACTCTCAGCTCGGCGAGGGTTTGGATCTCAGCTTCGGGCAGGCAATCAGAGGAGACGACGAGCGAGGGCTCGAGCCGGTGAAGATCGACTGGGTGCCGGAGTCCGACGCCGTCTATTCGGTCGTGAGCGTTGACGGGAGAAGCGGGCTCGGGGTGTTCCGGATCGACGGTGACTACGAGGTCACCTTTGCCGAGGAGGGCTCCATCCTCGACTTCACTGTTGCCCAGCAGAGCGGTGACGTCGTGGTCTCCTGGTCCAGTCCCAGCTCGCCAGGTGAGCTTTCGCTGCTCACGGACTCACATGAGCAGACGATCACGGCAGTCAATGCGGGTTGGTTGGAGAGTGTCGCCTTGACGCCGACTCAGCGAATCGAGCTCGACAACGGTGTGCAAGGATGGCTGACCGTTCCTTCGGATTCTGCGAGCCAGAGTCCTCTAGTCGTCCAAGTGCACGGAGGACCCCACTTCCCCATTGGAGAGAGATTCTCATTCGACTCTCAACGGTTCGCCTCCTATGGGCTCGCGACTCTGCGAAGCAACCCGAGGGGAAGTCAGGGATACGGGGCAGAATTCGCCCGAGCGATCATTGGCGACTGGGGTGGTGCCGATCACGATGACGTCCTCTCGCTCACTGACGTCGCCCTTAGGAGCGGCTCAGTCGCCGGAAAGCCGGTGGCGATCATCGGAGAGAGCTACGGGGGCTACATGGCCAATCTCGCTATCACCAAAGGCAATCGATACGACGTGGCAGTGGCTGAGAACGGCGTGTCCGACTTGGTTTCCATCGCCAGCGGTCCACGAGGCGAGTCCTTTTGGCATCCTGAAATGCGGGGTACGCCTTCGGAGAACCCGGCCCTCTACTCCGATAGGTCGCCCATCGAGGCTGTTTCAAAGGTCGCCTCTTCGGTCCTCCTCATCCATGCCGAGGATGATGACAACGTTCCCCTGACTCAGAGTCTCATGTTCTATGAGGCCCTTTTGGAAGCTGGCGCCGAAGTCTCAATCGAGACGATTCCTGATGAGGGCCACATGATCAACGTTTTCGGAAAGCCCTCGAGTCGGATGGCTCGAACAGAAAAACTGGATGCGTTCTTGAGTGCGCACCTGATTCCTGACGAAGGAGTAGAGAGCAATGAAGATTGAGGCCTTTGAGTGCTTTGTGGTCAGCCACCGTCTCGACCCACGCACCGGTCCATCGATCGCATACAGCACGACGCATGACTACGTCGTCGTCAAAATCGTTGACGAGGACGGGCGTGTTGGCTGGGGCGAGACCTACAGCACTCCTGGTGTCCTGGGGGCAGTGGTAGGGAGTCTCGAAGCCGTGCTAGCCGATGAGAGCTCACTGCGTGACCTGAAGAGAACCACACGTTGGATAGCCGGCGGTCTAAACGGTGGAGGCTTCGCCACGTCAGCCATTGGAATCGCCCTCGAAGACCTCCGAGCAAAGCAACTGGGCGTCTCGGTCGCTGAAATGCTTGGCGGCCCCACCAGAGATCGCGTCCGCATGTACGCGGCCAGCGGTGGCTATATCGAAGGGCGTAGGCCAGGTGAGACCTGGTTCGACGAGTTGGAAAGAGTCTTGGGCCTCGGATTCACAGCCCTCAAGTTGCGCATCGGTGGTTATCCCATCGAAGAAGAGGCGTCACTGCTCGAGAAGATCCGGGAAGCTGCCGGTGACTCCTTCGATCTGTTGGCCGACGGGAATGCCGCGTACACGTACAAAGAAGCCTTGCGGATGGGCCGGGTCATGGAGGCACTGCGGTTTGGTTGGTACGAGGAGCCAATGCAGCAGCGCGATGGATACCTCGACTACGAACTGCTTCAGCGGGAACTCGAAGTGCCGATCGCTGGCGGCGAGGCTCTCATGACTGGTACCCGGGCCCGCCAGCTTTTTGAGAAGAGAGGCGTGGACATAGTTCAGCCAGACCCGGTAATTGCGGGAGGTGTCGGTGACGCACTGTCGATCGCTGAGCTCGCAGGTCTCTATGGGATCGTCGCCACACCCCACACATCGAATTCGGCTATCGGAATCGCCGCAGCCCTTCAAGTCATCGCCTGTTTGCCGCCCTATACGAGGGCGATCGAGCCGCTCGAGCCGCTGTTGGAGTACGGAGTGGACGACTCGCCGTTTCGCAAGACGCTTCTGAAGCGTGACTTCGACACGGATTCAGGCTGGGTTTCGATTCCGAACGGCCCCGGCCTTGGGATCGAGATCGACGAAGAGTTCCTCGCAGCCAACGCCATTGAACATGTTTTTGGCCCGAGCCGATGAAAGACATGGTCGGCCCGGAAACGACGGAGTTCCTGCTTCGGCAGAAGAACCTCGTGCTCGCAACTATCGCCAGTGGTGGAGCCCCGCAGCTCTCACCCGTCTGGTACCTCTGGACGGGGGAGGTGTATGCGATCTCGACGATCGATACCACGGCGAAATGGCTGAACTTGCATCGGGACCCCCGCTGCTCAGTGTGTGTTGACGACCCAGATACCGGCCAGATGGTTGTCGCCTACGGGAGAGCCCGGCTCATAACAGGTGACGCGGTGCAAGAACGCACATGGCCGATTGTGGCCAAGTATTACCCGGGTGACGATGACGCAGCGGCAGCTCACATGAGGCGCATCTTCGATTCGGATCAAGAGCGGGTCATCATCGATGTAGTGCCGCACAAGACCATCGCCCGTCGCCTGGATTTGGACTCGGAAGCGGATTGACTATTGATAAAGATATTTGGATTAGGGTCGCTCGACGATGACTGAGCAACGTGAAGCCCCGGGAGGTCCGAACGGCTCTGGACTTGAGGACTCGCTGCTCAGCGTTCGTGACCTAACGGTGCGATTTCGGACCACCGAAGGTGAGGTGCATGCGGTCAATGGTCTGAGCTTGGACCTGGAGAAGGGCGAGACCCTGGCAATCGTTGGTGAGTCTGGTTCAGGCAAGTCAGTGACTTCTCTTGCGATCATGGGTCTTCTGCCTGGAGAGGCCACCGTTGAGGGGTCGGTGAAGTTCGATGGCCGAGAGTTGCTCGGTCTGAGCGATCGGAAAATGAGAAGGCTACGGGGTCGGGATATCTCAATGGTCTTTCAGGATGCAATGACCTCCCTGGACCCCGTCTTCACGGTTGGGAACCAGATCATCGAGACGATCAAGGCCCACAACCCGAGCATCGGGGCCAAAGATGCCCGTGCCCGAGCAGTCGAGCTACTTGATGTGGTCGGCATTGCAGCTCCGCACCGTCGAGTCGACGACTTCCCCCACGAGATGTCCGGTGGAATGCGACAGAGGGCCATGATCGCTGTCGCTATCGCAAACGAGCCGTCGGTCCTCATCGCAGATGAGCCGACGACAGCGTTGGACGTCACCATCCAGGCCCAGGTGATGGAGGCGCTCGCTCTCGCGCAGGATGCAACCGGAGCGGCGATTCTCTTGATCACGCATGACCTTGGGCTGGTTGCCAGCTACGCCGACCGGGTCCTGGTCATGTATGGCGGTTTTGCTTTCGAAATGGGCCAGGCTGACGAGGTCTTCTATCGGAGCAAGAACCCCTACACACTTGGCCTACTCAACTCGATCCCGAGGGCTGATCGCCGAGACGAGCAGCTGCAGCTGATTAGGGGGGCTCCGCCGACTGCCGTGAGAAAGCCGGTCGGCTGTGTGTTCGCGCCGCGCTGCGATTTCGCGGAGGACGTATGCGCAGAGCAGGTGCCCCCATTGATCGAAGTGGGCTCGGGACATCACAGCCGGTGTCACTTCGCATCCTCCAGCGATTTCATCGTGGATGAGACGGACGGAGGAGTAGCTGACCTGCGCTCCCGAAGGTCGATCGAGTACGAGGAGGCGGCCCCTGTGCTCGAGGTGAAGAATCTCGTCAAGCACTTCCCGGTGCGCGACGGATTCTTCAAGCGATCGACAGCAGTGGTCAAGGCGGTCAACGGTGTCGACCTCACGGTCGGTAAGCAGGAGTCGCTTGGCATAGTGGGCGAAAGCGGATCGGGAAAGACCACCGTGGCCCGTTGCATTCTGCGCATGACGGAGCCCACGTCCGGCTCAATCAAGTTCAAAGGTCTCGAGATTCAGGATCTGGAGGAGAGTGAGATGCGAGAGCTCCGCAAGGATCTTCAGCTCGTCTTTCAGGATCCATATGCCTCCCTCAACCCCAGGATGACAGTGCGGGAGATAGTGGCTGAACCACTGAAGATTCATGGCTGGTCAAAGTCTGAGAGTCGCAAGCGGGTTGTCGAGCTTCTGGAGGCGGTGGGTTTGTCGGAAGGGCACTTGACTCGCTATCCCCACGAGTTCTCCGGGGGTCAGAGACAAAGAATCGGTATTGCTCGCTCTCTGTCCTTGGGTCCGAGCCTGCTGATACTCGACGAGCCAGTGTCTGCCCTCGACGTGTCAGTTCAGGCACAGGTTCTAAACATGTTGGACAGCCTCCAGGCAGCGTTTGATCTCGCGTACATCTATATCGCCCACGATCTATCCGTCGTTCGGCATGTCTCGGACCGGGTGGCTGTCATGTATCTGGGTGAAGTCGTGGAGACCGCTGACAGCGACCAACTGTACGAATCGCCCGCCCACCCCTACACCCATTCGCTCCTTTCGGCTGTGCCTGTTCCTGACCCGACTTCGGCGCGAAGCCAGAAGCGGATCGTGTTGGAAGGTGATATCCCTGACCCTTCAGATCTTCCTGGAGGCTGTGCGTTTCACACGCGATGTCCGATCGCCCAGGATACCTGTGAGGTCGAGAAGCCACCGCTGAGGTCGATCGCCGATGGGCACATGGTCGCCTGCCACTTCTTTCTGGAGCCTGGCGAAACACTGGAAAATCGTCGGGCAAAAACAATTAACCAATATCAATTGAAAAAGAACGTTGATCAGTATTAGGGTCGAAATGGCTCTGGGAAGGGCTGCCCGTTGGCTTCTGAAGGGATCGAGATGAGGAACCTCAACTTTAAAAGGTGGGCAGGTCTGCTACTTGCCCTCGCGATGGTCGTCGCTGCATGCTCAGGAGAGACTGCAGAGACCACAACGACCGCTGGTGGTGACGGGGGTGGCACAACCACTACCAGTGGAGGTGGCGGTGGCGGCGATGACGGCGACACCACCACCACGACGTCAAGTGGTGACGGCGATGGGGGATCGGCAACGGCGCCGGACACCCTGAACATCCAGGTTGGGGAGTTCTCGACACTGAATCCGTTCCTCTCCAGCGGAATTGGTCGTGGCACGGTTACTGCTGCGATCTATCAGCCACTCGTCTTCCTCGATCCCAACAACGAGATTCGAGGCGGGGCTGCAGAGTCCTGGGAGATAAGCGACGACGGCCTGACCATCACCTTCAATCTTCGTCAGGACCTTGTTTGGAGCGACGGCGAGCCGTTCACATCTGAAGACGTGCTCTGGACCATGTCCAAGATGCTCACAGCCGAGTTGAGCCAGTGGGCCAACCGAATCGGTGGTGTGCTGGGCCAAGGCGAAGGTGACATTCCGGAGGGCCTCACAGCTCCAGACGACTACACCTTCGTGGTCCAGCTCGCTGGTTCCAATCCGCCCTGGCTTTCAATCCTTGCTGCCCAGGGCTTCGTGATATCGATGCTGCCTGAGCACATTCTTGGCGGACTGTCGAACGAAGAGCTTGCGACGAGCGAGTACTTCAACGACGAGCCCGTCACATTGGGCCCATACAAGTTCGTGAGATGGGAGCGAGATCAGTTCGTAGAGCTGGAGGCCGACCCGAATTGGCCGACACCACCTGCATTCCAGAAGGTGACGATGAGCCTGCTGCAGACGGACGTCGCTACCGCCCAACTCGAGACCGGCGACCTTCACCTAACGGCGCAGGTGGCGCCCATCGATGTTGCTCGCCTCGAGGGTCTCGACAATGTTGAGATCCAGACGGTCACCGGGGTGTGGCCAGAGGTGCTGCAGTTCTTCGTGGACACGCCAGCGCTGCAAGACCCGAGGGTTCGCCAAGCGATGGCTTTCGCTCTGGACCTCGAAGGCTTGTGCTCAGAAGTACTTGCTGGATACTGCGCAGTAACGCGCGATCAGGTTCGGTTGCTGGCACCAGCTTGGGCGATTCCCGATGATGTGCCGATTCAGTACGAGTACAACCCCGAAAGGGCGATAGAGCTGCTCGAGGAAGCAGGATGGGACCCCAGTACTCGTTTGACAATGGTCAACATCGGTGGCGACGACCGGGTGCGCAGCACAGAGTCCGTCATCATTCAGGCCAACTTCGCCGCAGTCGGTATCGGCATGGACATTCTGTCAACAGATGTTGGCACTCTGCTCGAGATCGGTGGACGTGACCCCGCACGTCGCAGCGAAGCTGCAATGTTCATCAACCGTGGTGCACACTTCGCAGCCGATCCCAACCAGGTGTCGCCGTACAACAGTTGCGACACGTTCTTCCCGAACGGCGCGAACCTGTCGTTCTACTGCAGGGAAGACCTGGATGCGCTGTGGGCAGCGGGACTTGAAGTCGCCTCACCGGAGGAGAGGGCTCCGATCTACCACGAGGCCTTCTCGATCCTGAACGAGGACATTGACTCCCTGATCCTCTACTGGCCTGAGACAATTGTGGCCCAAGCCACGGACCTTGCGGGTGTCCAACCTGTCGGCCAGCCAGAACACGTCACCTGGAATATCGGTGACTGGACGTGGGAAGGCTGAGAACCTCAATACACCTCCGTAACTGAGGGCTGATGCAAACGAGCCGGGGCGCCCAACTGGCGCCCCGGTCTCGTTAGCCTTGGCTGCGGATACTGCGGTGTGCCAGGCACTTGAACAGGAGGACCGTTGGGCCGGTACATGACACGTCGACTGATGACTGCGATACCCGTTGTTGCCGGAATCATGTTGTTGTCGTTTCTCCTCGTGCAGTCGATGCCGGGGGATCCACTCAGGATGCTCGTCCCGCCCGACCTCCTCCAAGGGCCGGAAGGCGAAGCGTTCCTCGAGGCTCAGCGAGAGCGGTTTGGGCTCAACGACCCGGTCATCATCCAGTTCTTTCATTGGGTGGGCGAGCTGTTTCAGGGGAACCTTGGATTCTCCTTCCACCTGGGAGCGCCCGTGACGGAGATTCTCGGTGACAGAGCTGGACCGACCCTGATTCTCATGGGCGGCTCGATGATCGTCGCCTTGACTCTGGCAGTCCCAGTGGGCCTGATGGCCGCCCTACGCCGAAACAGTGCCTTCGACTACACGGCATCGGCAGTAGGCATGTCAGTGATCGCCATCCCGAGCTTCTTCACCGCTCTTGCGGCGATCTACATATTCGGCGTCAAGTTGCGCTGGCTGCCGCCCGGAGGCATGGGACAGGATGGATTTGGGGACTTCCTGATCCACGCAATCATGCCGATAGGCGTCTTGAGCGCCGCTTTGTTCGGGCCGTACATGCGGTACACCCGTCAGTCCGCCTTGGAGGTTCTGAATGAGCCCTACATCACCGCGGCTCGAGCCAGAGGAGCGTCTCGCAGGCTTGTCGTAGGCAAACACACCCTGAAGAACGCCGCCATTCCGATCGCAACCGTGACGATTGTTCAGATACCGCTCCTAGTCGGCGGAGCGATCGTCATCGAGACGATGTTCTCTTGGCCCGGCACGGGATTGGTGGTGTTCAACGCCATAACCACTCGCGACTTTCCGGTCATCATCGGGTTCACGCTCGTGGTGGCCTTGATCGTGGTCGTCTCGCAGTTGTTCCTCGATCTCTTCATCGCATGGCTCGATCCCAGAGTCAGGATCGAGGGGTAGGCATGGCTAGTCGTCGCAACTGTCTGTCCGTTCGTCAGGGGACGTTGTCGTGGTGACCGACGTCGCGATGGAACCTCTAGGTCTAGAGGCTGAACCGAGTGTGGGCCAAAGTCCGAGCAGTCGTGCCTGGCGGAGGTTCCGGCGGAACAAGCTTGCAATCGGCGGCCTTTTCTTCCTGACACTGGTGACAGTGATGTCAATCCTGGCCCCTTGGATCGCGCAAGACCCCAACGCGGTTGACCTCTCGGTCGTACTTCAGCCGCCCTCTACAGAGCACTGGTTGGGGACTGACCAGGCCGGGCGCGACGTCTTTGCCCGGGTCTTGTACGGAGGCCGGGTCTCCCTGTTGATCGGGTTCGCGTCTGCAATCTCGACTGTGTTCATCGGGCTCGTCTTTGGAACGATTGCGGGATACCGGGGAGGCGTGTTCGACTGGATCTTCATGAGGCTTGTCGAGGTCGTCCTGTCGTTCCCCACCCTCGTGCTTATCATCTTCTTCGTCACTCGTTTCGGGCGGAACGTGACAACCATTGTCCTGGTGATGGCGCTCTTCCAATGGCCGATCTCGGGTCGCCTGGTGCGGAATATGACAGTTGCAATCAAAGAACAGGAGTTCGTCCAGGCCGCGCGTGCTTTTGGAGCCCGAGGTCTTCACACGACCGTTCGGCATTTGATACCTGCCGCAATCGGACCACTGACCGTTGCCGGAACTCTCCTTGCTGCGCAAGCGATTCTCATCGAATCGGCGCTGTCATTCCTCGGTTTCGGACTGTCCCCGCCAACTGCCAGCTGGGGAAGCATCCTCAATGAGGCTCAGAATCTCACAATCCTCGAAACGATGCCGTGGCTGTGGATTCCGCCCGGCCTCTTAATCACATTGACGGTCTTGTCGATCAACTTCGTTGGTGACGGGCTCCGGGATGCGCTCGACCCGCGGACTAGTGAGATGAGCTAGGGCCTAGACCTGACTCGGGATTTCGACCTTCTGGGTCTTCCCCGAACCCGCTGCCTTCTCTATTGCCCTGCATGTCACCAGCGATATGACTCCGTCACGTCCATGGGGGCTGTGTGCGGTCGACGATCTGGCCGAATCAGCGAAAGCCTGAGCGAGTCCCTCCATGCCGGCAGCGAAGGGATCTTCAACGTCATCCACGAATGTCGCCTGGTCCTGCCCATTGGCACGGACGGCGACCTGTCTGCAGTGGTCGAACACTGTTGCCGAGGCGTCGCTTGTTGACGTGGTGAAGGACCATGCCGATAGGAGAGGGCTTCGCGTCGATGTGCCGTGGAGGATCGACGCGATGGCACCGTTCTCGAATTGAATGGTCGCTGCGATGGTCGTCGGCTCCCCGGTGCCGAGCAGGTCTGATGCCTCGGCCGAGACCCTTGCGGGGTCGCTTTCGGTGAGAAATCGCAGGAGGTCAACGGTGTGGACCAGTGAGCTAGTGACGCGCCCGCCGCTCATGTGAGGATTGCTGACCCAGGAAGACGTGATTTGCGCCGAGTCGTAGAGGGTATGGCCACTGAGGACTCGGCCCACAGGTACCGCCTGTTTGGCTCGCAGCACGGCGGGTGCGAACCGGAACTTGAAGCCCATCAGGATTGGCACACCGGCCGCCCGAGCGGCTGCCTCGATTCTCAGACAGTCGTCGACTGTCGTTGCCATCGGCTTTTCCAAGAGCATCGGCTTATTGGCTCGGGCGGCAGCGATAGCCAGGTTGGTGTGGGTATGGGTGGGGGTTGCGATCACCACCGCATCAACAGCTGGGTCGGACATGATCGCTTCCCAGTCACTAGTCGCATCACACCCGTCGAATTGGTCAGCGAGTTGAGTGGCGACTGACAGGTCTGCGTCGCAGCAGACCGTCACCCTCACATCTCGGGTATTGCTGAGGGCCTGGGCATGGTAGCCGCCCTGGAAGCCACATCCGATGATTGCGACCCGTAGGGCCGACACTCTGGCCACAACTCGAGTCGGCGTCTAGCCGTCAGTTGGGCCGATCGCTTCGAGAGAAGCAAAGGCACCATCCGAGGTTCTCCAGTGCTTGTCGAGCGCACCGTGGATGGTCTCGGGGTTCCGAGTCTCGAGAGCCCTCAAGATCTCTTCATGAGTTGTCAGCACCAAGCTGATGTCCTCGTGGAACAGCTCGTATTCGTAGAGCTTCGCGGCAATCTCGCTGAGCACCCGATGTTGGAGGTACGCGAGCTTCTCGCTTTGCGCAGCTATTCCGATCTGATAGTGAAAAAGATGGTCGTAGCGCAGGAAGGCGCCTTTCCGTTCGTCTGCCCCGGCCTCTTTGAGCTGGCGTAACGCATCTCTCATGGCGTCGAAGTTCTCTTGTGTTGCCCGTTCCCCAGCGAGCAAGGCAAGCTCGAGCTCGATCGGCCTGCGAGCTTCCACCAACTCGGTAAGTGTTGCCTTCCGCCATCCGGAGGCGATAAGCATGAGCTTGGTTGGGATCTCATCATTGATGACCGTGACGCCACCTTGAACACCTCGTTTGGTTTCGAGAATGCCGTGCTCGCGCAAGAGCTTCACGGCGTCGCCAACAACCGGTTTACTGACTTCCGTCAGGTCAGCCAGCTCCTCGATTGTGGGAAGCCTGTCGCCAACTCCGAGCAAGCCGGACCGGATGGCGTAGATGATCTGATCAACCACTTCTTCGTGGGCTCGGGTCAGGGCGACTGGATGGAATCTGAGGGTCGAGGATGATGTGTCACCCTCAGTTAGAACTCTTGGCGCGGTGTGCTCTGGCATAGCCTCTCAAATTAGTCGAACATCTTGAACTATTGACATTCAATTGGGGTTGAGTTGCTGGTGTCTACTGGGGCTTCAGGAGTTGCCCGGCTCGGACGCCCTTGTATTGGGTGTTCTCAACGGCGAGTACACCATTGACGAACACGTGCTCGATGCCCCTCGGGTGGCGAGCAGGGGTGTTTGGGGTGGTTCGGTCCGCGACCTGCTGAGGGTCAATCACGACGATGTCCGCAACGGCTCCGGGGCGCAGCTCACCACGATCGCTGATCCCGAGGGCCCGCGCTGGCAACGATGTCATCTTGCGCACCGCCTCCGCCATTGTCAGGAACGCTTCGGCCCCGACATAGTGCTCGATCACACGTGCGGTATATCCATAAGACGACGCGTTCCAGAGCAAACGACAAGCCTCGTCCTCGCCACTGGTGACGACGCCGTCGCTCTCGAACGAGCAGTTCGGCATGGCTATTACGCGTCGAAGATCTGCCTCGGTTGCGTATACATGCCGGATAGCAACAGATCTGAAGTCGACTCCGGCACCAAGGAGAACCTCGGTGGCTGCTGTGCCGACGTCCTGGGTGTGGTCGATATCAACGAGGCTCACGCCGCTCAGCTCAGGTGCGCCAGGCGCGTCGGCTATGTAGATCTCCTCGTACCCAGCGGCCCTAACAAGGAACGAGTCGGCGGCCTGAAAATGTCTCGAGATCTTCTGTCTGGCGTCTGGGTCCGATAGACGGTCCAGAACTTCGCTGGGGGATCCCTCGAGGGACCACTCGGGGAACAGATCGATGAGAAGTGCGGGACCCCAAACTTCCGGGAAGGTATCGATCCCAATCGGAAAGCCTCCGCCGAACGCTTCTTCAACGAGATCGAACGCCCGATTGGCTGTTTCCGATGGGGCATGTGGCCGGGGAGCAAAATGCGAGAGCTGCAGACGCGCATTTCCCTTCATTGATGCAGTCAGTGCCTCTGCTGTGGCTTCGACGTACCGGTCAGCTCGGTCTCTCATATGGGTTGCGTAGAGCCTTCCCTCACGACCGACCACGCCGACTAGCGATTCGATCTCGGCCGGACTGGCCCATTTGCCTGGCTCGTACTCGAGCCCTGATGAAAGGCCGAAAGCGCCTTCTTCGAGACATTGACGGAGGAGGTCGTTCATCGCCTGCTGCTCGTCTTGAGTCGGCTCTCGGGGTGTCATTCCCATAACGCTGTTTCGTATCGGACCATGGGCGACAAGAGGCGCCACGTTGACGGCGGCTCCGTCGAGTCTGTGGGCGTATTCGCCGAACGTTGCCCAGTCGACCTCGACTTCCCAGGACGGGTCGTAGGCAAAGGCCACCTTTCTCAAGGCATCCTCGCTAGCGATCGGCGCGACTCCGCCTCCGCAGTTGCCTGTCGCGATAGTCGTGATGCCCTGAAGGAGCGCCGACTGGGCATCAGGGAAGGCGAGGATCGAGAAATCGGCGTGGGAGTGGAGGTCAATGAACCCGGGAGTGACCACCTTGCCTTTGACGTCGATGACCCTGACATCGGGACTCGGCTCGATCCTCGTCGAGACTGCTGATATCCGATCGTCCTCGATCATCAGGTCGAGAGATGACCCTTCGGAACCGGTGCCGTCGAAGACGCTTCCCCCGGTAAGCAGGGTTCTGGTCATGCCTGGCTAGCGCCGTTGATGGCGATCTCTCGCTCGGCGGCTGATAGCCAGCTGCCGGTGACGATGAGAACCACCGTCTCACCGAGGTGAAGATCCGGGAAGCGCTTCGCTGCAGCGATGGAGGCTGCTGCTGCGCCTTCGATTTCAAACTGGTCGAGTTCCCATGTGGTCTTGATTCCGTCGTAGAGATCATGCTCATCCACCACAGCCATTGTCTCGAGCAGGTTGATCATGACCTCGAGCGAGAGGTGGCCGGGGCGGGTCGTCGCCAGCCCACCAGCAAAGGTGTCACATCGACACTCCGTCATTCGTCCTTCCAGCCAACTGCGGGTGACGCCCGACGCCGCCGACGATTGCACCCCGATGACTTCCACGGAGCTGCCCGCGATCTGCTTGGCCAGAAGACAGCCGGCGATGAGGTTCCCGCCGCCGACAGGAACCACGACGGTGTCTACATCGGGTCTTGTATCGAGGATCTCCATCATCAGTGTTCCCGCACCTGACATCAGATCTGGGTTCTCACCGTCTTCGATGTAGACACCCTCAGACAGCCTCGATGACAGCTCTTCTGCCATGGCCTGTGACTGTCCGAGATTCTCGCCTTGGATTCGAACGTCCGCTCCCAACGCACGCATGGCGTCGATCTTGACGTCGGCAGTTGTACTGGGTGAGAGGACGATCGACTCGAACCCAAGAAGGCTCGCGGCATAGGCAACACCTTGCCCGTGGTTGCCGGTTGACGCTGTGACGACGATCGGCGACCCGCCAACCTCGGCGATCGTCTTCAGGGCCATCAGTGCGCCTCGATGTTTGAAGGAACGGATCGGTGACTCAGGCTCGAGTTTCAGAAGCACTCGCCGGCCCAGCACCTCTGACAGCCCAGGTGAGGCCTGGAGGGGAGTGGGTGGGCCCGCGGTCGCGACCAAGCGAGCCGCCCTTTCTAAATCCTCGGCTTGAGGGATTGGAGGTGGGGGCCAGGAGACTCCAGTGGCTTTCCGGTATACGCCAGCGGGTGGACCTGGTGGGAGGTGTGTCGTGGGTGCCTCAGGCACGAACCGAACCCTACTCTTCCAAACAGCCCTAGATCAATCATCGCTATCATTGATCAATCAACCTTCCTGCCATCGAGTCCGTAGAAGTAGTCAGGGCCGAGTGGCCGAGATCTAACTCGACGCCGTCTCATCGGAAGTCTGGAGTCGCAAGACATATCGGGCCACGGCGATGTCGGGATATCGGGATGTTCAGGAACGTCTTCCGGAGCCAGCCGCGTCCCTTCAAGGAAGTCGTTTGTGGGTTCGAATCACAGCCGCTGACGGCACGTTCGGACTGGGGAGGACCACCACGGTCGCCACGCCTTTGCGGAACTTCTGAACCTGAGGGCTGTAGACATCCTCCAACCGGATGTCGAGTGGTGTGGAGGGCTGCCGGAGGCTGTGAGGGTTCACACGCTTGCGGAAGCGGCGGGGCTCCAAGCCGTTCCTCATGTTGGGGGCAACACCCCGTGAGGCCAACACTTTGGGATGGCCATGACCTGGGCAGGTTTGACCGAGTTCTGGCTCGGCTCAGACCCCGGCGTGCCTTTGTCCGAGACGGATCGGATCCCCGGTACGGCCTTCCCGGCTGAGGGCAACGTTGTTGCCAGCGCCGCACCCGGATTTGGCATCGAAACCGACGAGTTGACTATCGAGCTGTGGTCCTGATCGGGAACCTGCTTCAGCGCCTATTTATTCGCTTTCCACTGCTCGACGAAGGCACTCTGGTAGTCAGCGGGAAACGGCGCAGCGTCAGCAGTCCAGTCGAGATCGGTCCACGTCATCGTCCCGTAAGCGTCTGAGACTTCAGGATTGTGGGCACCCGTCCGGCCGTCGAGAGCCACCCACCAGCGCAACGCCTGGTTCAGCATTTCCCAAGTCTCATAGGCCGAGAATTGGCGATATCCGTCGAACTCACCGTTGGCAAAGGTGTGAAGATCTTCGTCGACCTCGCCTGGAGTGTCGAAGGGGACGAAGTTCTGATTCGGTGGCAGGACGGGGAGAGGGCTTCGCCCTTCTTCTGTGCACGTGCCGAGCGTTCCGCAATATGCGCCTCTGAAGTTGCTGCCTGCAGCGAACGTCGATATGTAGAGGTCCGCTCCGATCGCGTGTGCAGCACGCGCGTCGGCTTCGAAGGTAGCGCCGTGAGTGTCGCACTCGACTGACTTCTTTGTGAGTTTGCCTCCGATTCGCCGGATCGCATCTTCGAGGGCTGTTTCGTCTACAGGCAAGCTGTTAGCGCCTGCGTTCACCTCGATGCAACTGATGAGAGCTACATGCGGTGGGTGCGGAGCAACTAACTCGATCGAATCGGGGTCGACGCACTCGACCACCGGCTGGGTGCGTTTGTAGAAGTCTCCGGGTATGAATCTCGGTATGTGGTGTTCGTTGACGAACCTGCTGTAGAACCCATTCATGGTCACTGAACCGGCACGCTCACATGAGAAGAGCAACGTCTCTTCGGTCGTTCTGCTGAAGTCGATGTCGTAAGAATCTTCGAAGCCGGGCCCGTTAACTCGCAGTGAGAGAGCCCAGTTGCGGGCATTTTGGTCGATCGTTTCTTCGTCTCCCTCTAGGAAAACGCGGATCCGATAGGGATCTCCGAGGCGAACCACGGGCCCGCCTTCGGACTCGATGACTGCATACGCATACCTGCCGATCCCGAATGTGACACGACTGAAGTGATCAACGGCGACAGCCACGATGTAGCCGTCCTCCGTTTCCTCGACAGAGTCGGCTTCCAGCGTCTCGATGGTCCCGCCCGACTCGATGGCGATCGCGATTGCGGGGATACCTCCGGCATTCTCGGGGCTGGGAACCGTGAACAAGAGGGTTAGCGGCTCGCCAAACGTCTGCCCATCCGGCCCTAGCTCGTAGCTGAAGACAGTTTCGGCATCGTCGAGGCTTCCGTCGGTGATGTGGTCGTCGACCGAGGTAACAGTGATTGGCACATCCGTCTCGCCGAACACGGAGAGAATTCCGTCATCGCTGCGGATGAGCGGCTCGGGAGCTGCGGAGCCAGTCGTCGGCGGTGTTTCAGTAGATGTCGTAGCGGGTACCTGCTCATCAGGCGACGTTGTTGTCGTGGTGCTCTCCTCGCCTGTCTGGCCACATGCTGAGACAAGGAGAGTTGTGCATAGCAGGGCTACTGCTAATCGGTGGTGACGCATTGAGTCACAAGGCTAACAATTGCGGTCGTGGCTGTTGGCTGCGAGTTCGGACGACAATGAGGTTCAGAACGAAGTGAACTCATTGCCATGCGAGGGCATCGGGAACTAGGTGCGGTCGTGGGGGAGAGGGCTGTGGTTGTTGGGGGTTTGAGAAGTTTCGACCTTCGGGTCAAACGGGGGTCAAACTGGTCGGGAGCCTTTGCTCATCGCCTGCCACTGTCGGACCAAACGGGGCGGACTAGAGGATGCCTCTATTGATAGGATCGAACGAATGTCTGGTAGGAACGGTGGATCCGCTCCCGACGCGCAGGAGCAAAACCTGTTTGTTACCTTCTCTGGAGGCGGTCACCGGGCTACCGCTTTTGCAATCGGGCTCGCCCTCGCTTTGGCAGATACCGGCGCATTCCGGCGTGTCAAGGCGATAGCTTCGGTGTCAGGAGGGTCGGTAACCAACGCCCAGCTCGGCCTGATCGAGGGCCTCGAAGACATCGACCATGAGACGCTCGCCAACGAACTTGGCCCGCTAGCGAGTCTCGTGGCAAACACCGGAGTGCTGAACTTCACCCTGAAGAGGGTTTTGTGGATAGGAGGTGCGATTGCTCTGATCTACGCAGCCTTCTTTACTGGGACGGTCGTTTGGGGCGAAGCCTGGGGCATATTCTCCACGGTGCTGATGGCGCTGGGCTTCGCGTTCTTGATTCTCGCCGCGATCGTCGTCTACGTCTATCTGCTCGCACCACTCATTGCTGGGGCATACTGGAAATTCTTCTTCAGTCCGAGCACTGAGGCATCGACAACAACGGCGTTCCGATACCTAACTCAAGCCGACGGGAATTCGTACTCGCTCAGTGAGATGCATCCCAATCCGACGCACGTCCTGTGCTCAACGGATCTCAAGGCGGCCAGTTACGCGTATTTCTCAAACGCCGGAGTGATACTCGAGAACTATGGCGCCGCAGCCGCCGACTCGGCACGCAATCTGAAGATCGCTACAGCCGTGTCAGCCAGTGCAGGTTTTCCGCCGGTTTTTCCTCCAGTCAAGGTCTCCACGAGTGAGCTGCGCTTCAACCACCCGCGCCGCAGGCTCGGAACCCACCTGAAGCTGCTCGACGGGGGAGTGCACGACAACCTCGGAGCGGAGTGGCTTCACGGGCACATCAAAGGCGCCATTGGTGAATCCAATCCGATCGAGTTCCTGTGTCTCGATGCATCAACGCCCGACGACTGGAAGGGCAGATGGGGCCGACTCGGAGCGTATTTGAGGGTCGTAGGAGTTCTCTTTCGGAGCAACACTCGTACGAGAACTGCCCTTTTGGAGCGTGAGACGCTCCATGTTGGGGTAGACGGGTACGTCATAAGGCTGCAGGAGACCCCAATGGAGTTGGCCCGGAGGATTCGAGATCTATCGCCTGACGTCTACGAGCGGCTCCTAACCGCCTTTCCGGCTCTACCTCAAAGCCTCGGTTCGTGGGACGAGCAGCATTGGAGAGAGACTCGGAACGACATAAACGAAACACCGACGGTGTTGAGCCGACTCGGAGTGGACAGGACATTAGAGCTCGTATATCACGGTTACTGCCAGGGCCTTCTTGCCCTCGCCGCTCTTGACCCAGAGCTGCAACCTCGAGTTCTCAGTTTCGATGATACAAGGCGCCGACTCGGTTTCGTGCCGACCGACGATTAGTCAGTCCCATTGCATCCTTACCCAAACCGAACCGCCCTCGCCACGGCATGCGCCGCCTCCCGTTGCATCCCCGGCATCACATGCGAATACCGTTGCAGGGTGAACTCCGGTGAGGCATGACCCAACCGCTCACTGACCACACCGACGGGCACACCCGCCTTCACCGCAATCGAGGCATGGGTGTGCCGCAGGTCATGCAGACGGATCCGGGGCAGCTCGGAATGGTCGACGATCCACCGGAACGCCCGGGTCAACGTCGACGGATTCAGCGCCGACCCGTCCTTCCTGGTGAACACGTACCCGCTGTCCTCCCACCGCCACGTCTCCGCCGCCTCGTGACGCTGACGTTCCCGATGCTGTCGCAGCTGGTCCACAGTTGCCTGATCGAGATCGACGGTCCCCCCCCTCCCACTCTTCGGACTTGACAGATACACCTCTCCGTCTCCTGCCAGCAACCTCTGACGGATGGTGATCCGGGCCGCATCGAGGTCGACATCGACCCATCGAAGGCCAGCCACCTCACCACGTCGGGCTCCGGTCATCGCCAGCAGATGAAACGCCGCCTCGAGACGATGCCCTTCGACCAAATCGAGGAACTCCCGCAGCTCGGCAGGTGTCCAGTAGCGGAGCTCGCCTCCTTGTGACTTAGGACGGGGCGGTTTGGCCCCTATCGCCGGGTTCCTCGGGATCAGCCCGGCGTCCTCGGCGTCGGCCAACGCCTTACGCAACACAACGTGGACGCCGCTCACCGTCGCCGGAGCCAACCCGCCTTCACCGTCACATCGTCCGTCGGCCAACAGCTGCTGGTAGAGGTTGTTGAGCATCTGCGGTTTCAGCTTCCCGATTGCCACACCACCGATCCTCGGGTTGATGTGATGGACGACAGCCGACCGATACGCCCGATACGTCGTCTTCTTCACCCGGGTCTTGTGAACCGGCAACCAGTGGTCGGCCAGCCACTCGCTGAGCAGCATCCGTGACGGCTCCACGTAGAACCCGGTGGTCAACTCGTGGACGAGACGGGCCCGCACCGCCTCCGCCGCCTTCTTAGTCTGGAACCCGCCGTGCCATTTCTGCCGGCGCTCGCCGCTGGCGCCTTGCGGCAGGTCGACCACCACATACCAAAGCGTCGACTTCCTACCGTTCTTGCAGGTGCGGACACGCTTGTGGATGTGCCCCTGCATCAGTGATCGCTCCCCATGCGATCGAAACCAGAGTCAGCAATAAGCTGAGCCATGGCGTCACCTCCTGTTTAGGTGTCGTCCAGGCCCCGGGGTGTTCCAGCACCGCCGGGGCCGCCTTCTTGACGTGAACGTATCGTACGGTACGGACAGTTTTTGGCGCCTTAAGCCGAGGTGACCAGCTCTCTCACCATCTTCAAGAAGGCCTCGAGGAAGTGGAGGCGACCAGGTTCCAACGGATCCGGATTGAAATGCATGATCTCGTTGCGCGTCTTTCGAATGTTGTCGAGCGCCTCGTTGAAGACCTTTCGATCAGCGGGCCATTTCAGCCTCTCCCAATTCTCACGATCCGTGATGACTCTTTGAATCTCTCCCAACGTCAGAGAGTGACTCCCGGTGACGGTGCGGCCATCGTCGGGTTCAAGCATCTCGACGAGCTCGTCGATCGTGAATTCCCGATCGATGGGGATACGGAGTAGGCGCTCTATCTCTCCGAGAATCAAGAAGGGTCCGGCCAGGGCTGAGAACTGGTCACTTAAATCCATCGTGGTGACGATGCCGGAGACCGTGTTGTCGTACTCCCTTACGAACACGAACTCAGAGGTAGCGACGATTCGGATGGCCTCCAGCAGTGGAGTCTCGACCTTCACCTCGACAGGGTCGGTGATGCAGTCCTTGAGCTCGGCGGAAGGGTTCTGCAAATGGGCGCGAGCAATCGATTCCCACGAAACGGCTCCAATCAGATTCCGGGTCCCATTCATCACAGCGAGCTGTGAGTAGTCGTTGGTCCACATCTTCGTTTGGGCTTCGAGCAGGGTGGCGTTGGGAGTCACGCTCTCGATACCGGCCGTAGCTGACGGGAGGTGCCTACTCGGAGAGTCGCGGGTTCTGTGATCGGAGTCGCTTGGCCATTCCCAACCTCGACACCGACGATTTCAATCGTCTGATCCAGCCCCACGGTTGTGAAATCTGGGTCGGTGGTGAGTCCATGAGCGGTCAGAGCAGCCACGATCTTCTCATTGATAGTCGACCACCGTCGGCCTGCCCCCCAGAGTCCGATTAGTTCCCTGACGGTCATCTGTTCTGGTGAGCCGGAAGTAGCCTTGTCCTCGAACGCGCCAAGTTTGTCTTTCCCCGGCTGCCTTTCGTTCGCGTTGAGCTCGAAGGTTTCTTGCAGCCAATGATCGGCCTAAGCAGGATCAAGCGCGAGCATCGTGCTGCCAGTGTCGGTCAAGGCCCAGAGGCCACCACCGAGCGACTCCAGAGCGTCCACCCGTCGAAGGACAGTTCGAGCCCACGCCAGCCGATGTAGGACCTTCGGTCCGCTTTGGGAAGAGTCCTCCGGGAACTCCACGGCCATCTGCTCGTCCGTGATTCCGGCCTTGGCAATCGCCTCAGGATTGATCTCGTGGATGTGAGCTTTTCCGCCCAACGCTTCGACGGCGGACAGGGTCGGGAGCATCAGGTCGAGGTAGGTCGGCAGCTTGGTTTCACTCACGCTTCGAGCCTAAATGCCTTGATTGGGGTTATGCCGAACGCCGTCCAGGTAGACAACCCCCGTGTGGTCAGGTGGGTCAGACATTCCCAATTCGACCCACATGATCTCGGTGGCTCGCTCCCATTCCCGGAGTTCTGTCGAGATATGGGTGGGGTCTCTAACAAAGAAGGCGAAGATTACGTGCGCTTCGACGCCAACCACCTCGCGAAGGAAGTAGAGGTGCGCCAGGCGGTTGGCGACCTGGTAACGGCCATGGGTCCACGAAGGTGGCCGCTCATTCAAGCCGAGCCATACGGCTGTAACGTCCAGAGCTTCCTCGATCCTTCGGACCGACTCTGACGACTTTGCGGCCATGGTCGAGTAACCCTCCTGGGGGTAGCTTTTTGCCTCTACGAGCAAGGGCTCAGGCCCGAAACCTTCTGAGATAAGGCCCAGTCCATCCCAACAGGGCCCTCGACCTGGCCAGAAGTCAGCGAGTTCAGGTGTGTGTCTCTCGAGACCAAGTGCGGTAAGGAAGCTCTTGTCGCGATACTCGGCGTACCCAGTGGCAGCAAGCGGTGATACCCAATTGATCTCCGCGGACGATCTGAGCGTTTTAGCCACCGCCAAGTTGATCCTGTCGGTGAACCGATTCACGTAGATCTGGAGTTGGAGCATCGAACCTTTGTAAGCCAATCCTGTCTCGTCTACCCGCTCTCCAGGATCGCAAATCGGCACTCCCCAAAGTTAGATCCCTCCAAAGGTGATCGCTCCCCAAGCGATCGATACCAGATTCAGCAATCAGCTGAGCCATGGCGTCAGCTCCTAGACAGGTGTCTTCCAGGGCCCAGGACACGCCCCCCTCGCCGGGATCGCTTTCGTCACCGACCGATGGGACAGGTCTGCATGCTGCAGCCCATCAACTTGCGGACGCGCCAACCCAACGTGTCCTGACCCTAGAGTGCGCTAAGGACCGTTCTTCAGGCGCGTACCAAACCGCCGGGCAAGCTCGTCGTAGTCGTCGCGACCCCCTTCTTGAGCGAAGACCGCCAGGAGCGCCCGAGCGCGCGAAGTCCCAACGTAGAGGTCAGACCGCGCCTGACCGCTCAACAGCTCATCGACCTCAACGACGACAACGGCATCTGCCTCGAGTCCTTTGAAACTCGAGATGGTCGAGTATGGGATGTGTCTCCAGTCGGCGTCGGGGTTATCGGAGATCGCATACTCCGAGTCGATGAGCCCATCAGAGAGAGCCGAATTCTCGAGGCGGTACGGGCCCAAGACCGCTATGTCACGTGGCGATAGACCACCACCGAGCAGCCGATTCACATGTCGCGAAACTCGACGTCTCAGGTCGCGGTCGTCCGAGTACCACTCTTGGTCGATCTTCTCGCCCTCGACCTGAAGAACAGTCGGCAGCTCCACGTCGGACAGAAGTGACGTGTGCACCGCGATCTGTTGGGTGTTTCTGCAGTTGACCGTCAGAGTGAACTGAGCCGGTTCGTGAGCCATGAGCCGCTGGATGGCTGGAGCGTGCATTACATCGAAGATGTTTTGGACCGGATCGAGGAAGAACCGCCACGCTCCATGAGCGAGCCCACCATCCAACAGTCCGTCGAAGACGTCCAGGTAGGTGTCTTGGAGAAGATCCTGTGACTCATCCACGATTAGTACATCAATTATCCCGAGTTCTTCGAGATCCACTAATCCTTCCAGAGTCTGCTCTGGATAGAAAAGTGTCCAAAGATCGTTGGCGTCGACGTCGGGGAGCTGTGAATTTCGTCCTGAACGCCTGACGATGTCGGCCATCAACCCGTGGAGATGTCCTACGAAGGTGGACCCGTTCGTAGCCTCTTCCAGATACGTACTCAGCCGTCGGCTAGAACAGAGCAGGGCGACACTCCGGCCTTTCTTTATGGCGCGATCTGCCTCTTCGATCGCCAAGAGAGTCTTACCTGTACCAGCACCGCCCCGGACAACGACGCGGCTGTTCTCTTCCAAACCGTCGAGTACTCGGTACTGCTCCGTGGTCAGGGAGAGGAGGTCGTCGTTGATGTTTCGAACTCGCGCTCTCATCGACGGGCGAAGGTCGAAGTCACCGCGCAGACTGTCAACGATTCGCGTCTGAATGATCTGGTTGATCGGTTCAGGCGACAGCCCGATGCGATCGGATGCCAGGCCTCGCCAATACTCGACAACCCGGTCGATGAAGTCCCCGAATGGGGATTCTGCACTCGCCGCGTCGTAGACGAGCTTTGGTTCGATGTCGGGTCCCGTGACCCGCCAAGTCGAATCCGGTGTAGCTACTGCGTACGCAATGAAGTGGGATCCAAGCCCATGCACGTTCGACCTGAGCCAGTTGTGCAATGCAGACGATGCAGAGCCGACCTGTTCGAACGGACCCTCACGCTTTCGGCTCCGGTTTTCCGCTCCGTCGGTAAAGGCCCACTCTCCGGATTCTCGACTGATCCGGCCACCCTTCACCTCGAGGCAGATAACTCCGGGAGGCCCGATCAGAACAAAGTCGATCTCAGCCCATGGTTTGGTGGCGTGGTGGGCGATACCGAGTGAGTGCAGGGCGGTCCAATTGTCGTTCAGACCCTTCCGGATTCGATCGAACATCCGACGCTCGGCAGAGCTCGTTACATGGTCAGACACCTGGTCCGGGATCATGCGAGTCACGGTCAGACGCCTGCGACTAGATGAGAGAAAAAGCCCGGCGTTCTCCCAGCGCCGACCAGCATCCCCCGGTCCAATAAGACGTTTTGCTCTTCGCAACTCACTTCGGGTAGCAACGAGCAGGCGTGGCACGCAGCCCGGTTCAACGCGTCCACTCCACCTGCTTCGGATTCGATGCACACGGGGTCCATCGAACACCACGAGGCTCGTGCGATCGCTTCCGCGATTGCATCATCAAGCCGGTCAGGCTCGGCTAGTCCCACGACCCCGCCCAGGCTGCCGGCGGAGTCCGTTGTTGCCGTGTAGATGAGCACCCCTGCTTGGTTCTCACCCGCATAGAGGCGTTCTCGCAACGATGCGGCCGGGTATCCGGAATCAAGGCTCCACTGATTGATGATCGCGTGGGCAAAGGCGTGCAACATGAGGAATCTCGGCGTGATTTTCCTGTCCGGTGCGATCCCCTTTGCCGTGAAGCGTTGGCGATAGTTCGAGTCGATGCTGTCGGCTCGCGCCGCAACGTGTTGATTGGTTTCCCATGACCTCAACCGTGCTTGGTCGACAGAGAGGAATACGCCCTCACCGATGACTTCGATCGCGGGGTACCAACCCGGATGTTCGTCAAACAGAGGGGGTCGCCTTGACTCATCATCGACCGGGCTCGGCGGCTGGACCCTTGTGAACGAGTGCAGTACCCGCACCTCCCTGAGTCGTCGCACGAGCATCACCCGTTCGAGCCACTCGTCGGCCCGCTCGCCTAGAGCTCCGGGTTCGCACACAAACTGGTCCAGCTTGCTTTCGGCGTCAGTCGCTCCTTTGGTCAGAGCTTCATACTCCTGCTCACGGATCGTTTGGTCCGGAATGGCCTCCGGATTCGCTTCTTGCCCCTGACGTAGCCTCACCGACTCAACAAGATCTTCCACCGTATACGGAGTGTTGTCCGCCAGCCCCATGCTCTCGATCAGCCCGGGGAGTGCGGCCGGGTCGAGCGCCTTGAACACTGGCCAGTGCTTGTTCAGGATCCGAAATGCGCCCTTAGACCATGGTGGAATCGAGAGTGCCGATCTAGTGACCGAAAACCAGACGTTCGATGCACCGCGCTGGAGAGTACGCGGAAGCTCCGAGCAGCTGTCGTCGTCCTTCTGTAGCCAAGGTCTCCGTCCTCGACAAGGAGTGATGTTTCGCAGTGCGTTCTTGCTGAAGGCCCCTTCCATTGTTTCGGAGTGTCCGCATTCACAATGGATCTCCACATCTCCCAGCCCGGCAGTCAAGCCTCCAGTCTCGATGGTCAGGTTGTGACGATCGCCCAACTGAGGCTTTCCGTGGTGCACCCACCGGAAATACGGGAAGTCGTCGATATGGCCGGCCTCACATGCCATCACGAATCTGGATGGGGTGAGAATCACGCCACAGGCGTTGCACTCGTTGTCGTGCGGTCTCGTGAAATCCCCATGTTGCGCCAGCTTCTTGCATACAGGACAGGACTGCCACTGCGGGAAGCGCACTACAGGGATGTCTTTCCCATCGTCTGTGGCGGGGGGAAACGCAAAGCCCTCGACGTTGAGTTCCCTCTCAAGCCGAGGCTCAAACAGGTCGGCGTCGGTGTCCCATCGGTCGATCCCGGCGACCATGAACGACTGATCACCTAGCGCCACAACGGAGCCGACGCCATAGGTCGAAATCAGCTGACTCTGACGGATCTCGCGCTTCTCTCTGTACGCCACGTCACCTCACGAGGTAGACGTTCGAGCTGCGATCCACGTCCCGAAGGCTCCAGAGTGTGTCCCAAGCCTCGACCTCGCTCGCCGCCTCGGATCCGGCGCTCACCAGCAGGGCCCCTTCAGGATCCTTGTACTTGGTGTAGACCAGGCCGTCGGTCTCCTTGGCGCGATGTTTCCACTCGGCGATGAGCTCGTCGTACTCGCTCATGGTCCTGTCGAGCTCCTCGGGTTCCGTGGCCTTGACTCTCGAGGCGATCGCATCGCGAACTGGCGCGAGCTTCGCTTCGTCGGTCAAGATCGCCGAAGCTCCGCCGTTGCTCCGGAATTCCGGTATCAGCATTCGAGCGAGTGCGACCACGACTGCATGCAGCCCGCGGTCTCGCGCCCTCGGGGAGAAAGGCGTCACGCTGGTTGCTTCGACCTGGCGGTATAGGGCGTTGTGGTATCCGGTGAACAGCTCGTAGTGAGATCGATCACGGGATCGGGACGCGTTGAATAGTGTGACCACCAGTCCTGGCCAGCGGCGTCCCACTCGAGACGTTGCCTGGATGTACTCAGACGTCGACGGAGGTTGACCCATGACCGCCATGAGCCCGAGACGATCCACGTCGACACCCACCGAGATCATGTTCGTGGCCAAGATGACGTCGACAGCCTCCGGGTCGGGATGCGAGATCGCCATCTCGCTGAGGCGTGCCGGGATATCGGCGGAGGATTCCCGACTTGTGAGTTCGATGCGCTTCTCGTGGTCGCGCTTCGCAACACCTTGATTTCTAGAGAGGAGCTCCATTCGATCGGCTACGTCGTCACTGACCTGCATTCGGGCGCCTCCGAGCACTCGAAGGCTGTTAAAGAAGCCAACCAGCGTCCAATAGGGATCCTTGACCTCGTCCTGAACCTCGAGCTCCCCCACAGTTTGGAGTAACGAGGCGTAGGTACGGACGAGAAGTGACGTATGGCTGGTCCCCGGTGCCATAAGACCAACGTACAGTCTCGCGCCCTTCTCATATCTCAGGGTCTCGACGGCGAAGTAAGAGTTTCTAGCATCGAGGGCAGGCGGAGGGAACTGGGCCAGGCTCTGTCTGCCGAAGAGTCCGGTCGTCTGGTCGTCGGCACGCCGGATCGTGGCAGTCGAAGCAACGATCTTGGGCACCTTGCCTCGAGAGGTGCAGAGGAGATCGATGGCCGTCTCATACAGGCCGGTCATCGTCCCGAGGGGCCCGGAGATCAAGTGGAGCTCATCTTGGATGATGAGCTCTGGCGGCGGCTCGGAATCGTTCAGATTGAACAAGTCGGAGGCACGATCTCGCCACGGAAGACTGGCGAACTTGTCCACCGTTGCGATGATCAGTGTGGGTCGGTGGTCATATATATCGTCATCGATGACGAACACCGGTAACCCGCCCCTGAAGTCGCACGAGTCGTTTCGGCAGTCGATGACCAGTCGATCTCGCTCCGGAGTCATGTAGTAGTTGCGGGACTCGAGCTTCAAGCCACACCAGGGGCAGGCGTGAAGCTGGATTGGATTGCCCTCTTCGAGCCGGGCTCCATTGCGAATCTTGTCGAGAGCCTTCCTGGCGTCTGAACGGGAGTTCGGCGAAGCCGCCTCGCCCACCCAGAGGCCAATGCTGATCGGGTGGCTGCCGAGCCGCTTGTCGTTTCTTCGGATCGCTTCGCACGCGGTGATCAACTGTGCCGCCCTCTCGAACTGTTGCGTTGTCAGCAGGCGCAGGGTGTAGCGCATAAGAACGGTGACTCCACCCCCGTTGTCGGTTGCGGATGTCAATCTGCGGTGAAAGGCTGTGAAGGCGATCAGTCCGAGGTACGCCTCCGTCTTCCCCCCGCCGGTTGGAAACCAGAGCAGGTCGGTGATTTCACGATCACCTGAGTCAGCATCGGCGATGCCGTCTATGCACTGCAGGATGAACGCGAGTTGGAACGGGCGCCATCGTTGCGAGTCGTCTTTCTCGGGCTCGGCGGGTCGTTTGTCGGGGTCCTTCTTCAACCAGTCCGACCTGGATCGTTGGTCGAGCATGGCTCGGTTTGCGAGCGTGAACGCCTCCCAGGCAGGGTCCGAAGACTCCAGTAGATTCGTACCCAACCGCATCCGGTGCGCGGCTTGTCGGCAGGCATCGAGATTGCCTCGCGCTGCATCTCGAAGATCGGTAGGAACGGAACCTATCTGATCCTCTTGGTCCTCGATCCAGGACTCATAGCCCCTCACAAAGGAGCGAAGGTCTTCGATGGTCGCCGGCCGATCAGCCGCTCCTGCGAGAGTCTTCATCGTCAAAGCTGGCGAGTCGATGTCGGGGTTGCTGTCTGCAAGAAGCAGTTCGACTTCGGGCACGAAACTCGTCTGCACCTTGTGGGCGCGATCGGCTCCCCGTTCCGGCTTCCATCGCGTCGACGCCCCATGCCCCACTGCGAAAGCCTTGGCGTGTCCATAGATGAGCCGATTCGACTGAAGATCCGAATCGCCTGACCATGAGTCCGCCGAGGTCCGTTCGAGAAAAACCGCCGTTCCATCGGCAGCCGTGACAGTGATTTCTGGCTGGAAGTACGAAGCCGCGTCGCGTTCCCCGAACTTGGCTGTGTTTCGGTTCACGAGCGCAACCGTTATCGGTATCGCACCTTCATGCGGAGGCCGAACGCGGCAGTAGAGCTCCAAGCCTTCTTCGATTGTGAAGGTCGTTCCAGCCTCGGCAAGCGATGGGTCGATCCGAACCGGTGGTGCTTCGATAGCTTCTCTCCGCCAGACCTCGCGTGCCTGCCCACCGCCCACCGGCCCGGACGACTCCTCGACGAGCATGTCATCTTCCCAATGACCTTCTTGGGCCTCCTCAGGCACATAGCGCGCAGCTCGAACGACGATGTCCAGTGCCGTCGTTCCCACGGCAACGGCGAAGGTCATTCCCATGCTCGACGGATAACGTGTGCTGGCCAGTGAAACCGCCGGATCCGGCACCGAGGACTCGTCGTAGCCGTCGCCTTCGTCGACGTGTTGATCTGGATCGATGAAGCCCGAGGCCATCGGGTAGAGAACACCGACGGCGTACTCCGTAATCGGAGGGTCTCTAAGGACCTCGTCTTCGCTTTTTGGTCCGAGGAGGTCGGAGCGGAGAGCCTCGACGATCTCCCGACGCGCCTCGTAGTACGGATCAAGGGTCAATTCTGATCACCGTTCCATTTGAAGATTCCCATCCCCGCCACCCTGGGTCGGAGCCAGATGCCGGATGGGCCGAGGCCGGCATTGGAGCCTGCGGCAGACGTACCGGCAACCGTGTCGACGAATTCGATGTTCAGATCGGAAATGCCGGGGGGCCAGCGAACCTCCCATTTGCCATTGACCTTGATCACCGAATGCAGGTCCCCGCCGAACTCTTCGCTGGTAACCCCGATCACGTTCCCGTCGTGATGTACGTGATAGAAGGCGCGAGGTAGCCCTACCTGTGAAGCCTTGTGAAGCTTCAATTCGACCGGATCGCCCGGAGACACCGCCTCCACCAGGTACCTCTGGACCTCCACCGCCCAGTCGTCCTCGATCAGGTGCGCTCCACCAGGGTGCATCGCATGGACGTCGTCGCCACGCATCTCGATTCCCCATCGATGCCATCTCTGATAGCCGACTTTGGTCCATCGATCCACTTTCGGAAAGTGCTTGAAGTAGACCTTCGGGGGTGTCAAAACCGCAATGTCGCTTCTCGCTCGTGTCAACGCGACGTAGGTCACCCTCAGCTCTCCAAGCGCCTCGTTCGAATCATCTGGAAGGTCCCATGGTTCCGTGAGAAACACGCTATCGAACTCGAGCCCTTTGGCCCGGTGGATCGTGGATACGATGACGTTCGCGGGCTCGGTCCAGGTCAGTTGATCGGGCACGCGGCCGGTTCGAATACGGTCGGCCAGCCGCGCGAGATCCAAAGAGTCGTCTCGGGAACCGTCCATCTTCTTGAGGAGCCTCCATGCCTCCTGTTCGTTAGGAACGTTGAACTCCTCGGCCACCTGCTGGATGCGCGCTGAGAATCCTCGACGCGACATTCCGGCGTTGGGGTAGCCGGCGATCAAGCGTCCGACCCAAGGAGCCAGGGCTCGATCGGCGGCCCTTCGTTGCAGGCGATGATCGACCCCTAGGGCGTGAAGTTCGGAAGAGATGGCGAGCGCCTGCCCGTTGGTCCGACAGAGAATCGCCGTATTGCGGTGCTGGTTTCGAAATGCCACTTTGGCTTGTCCCAGAGAAGCGACACGAGTGATCCCACCTACAATCCTGGCCACTGCGGACGCGGCTTCGTCGACGCTGTAGTCGGATCGCGATACCAGTGGCCCGACCTGCAAGACCTTGCGGGTCGTGGCGGTGAGGGCGCGGAAATTCCGGTTGAGACAGAGAACGTCGAACTCCAGTCGCTTTTCCAGCCACGAAACGATCGGCTCGCTCGCGTCGCCACCTTTCTGATTCTCCTGCCAGTCATAGATGGCCTGCGACGGATCGCCCAGGAGCGTGAATCCACCCGAGGTGGCCTTGATCACCTCGACGACCAGCTCGCGTCGAATGCCGACGAGGTCCTGGACTTCGTCGACGAGTACATGCTGAGTCTCTGACAGCAGTGCTTGAGCTTCCGGGTCGTTCTGAATAGAGGCGATCGCGGCCTGGATCCGACCCTCGTATCCCTTCTCGCTCCATTCACCATCCGGGTGCATTGCGGCGAGCAAGGCGGTGGCGAAGGAGTCGAAGGTCTGAGCCCTCGTGTAGGTAGCATTCGAGCCGTCGCATTTAACGCGATCGGTCATCGCACGTACCGCCGCTCGCGAGAATGTCAGGATCAGCAACTCTCGCCCTGCATGCAGTCCTGCCTTGTCAATCAGGTAGTTGATACGGCCAGTCAGCACTTCCGTCTTGCCTGTTCCGGCTGCGGCCACGACGAGCGTTCCGGTTTCGGGATGCCGTTCTATTGCTGCGACCTGTTCCGGGGTGAGATTGACCTCTGGAGAAGTCACGCGGAACGGTCCCATAGATAGTCGAACCGATGAAAGGCGAGTTGTTCTCCGAACTTCAGGAAGTTGTCGGCGACATTGACGATTCGACACGTCACACCACCGCCGTTGAGGGGTCCCCTGAGTCCTCGCCCGACCATCTGTTGATATAGGTTCGTACTGAACGTGGGGCGCGCGACGTAGACGGCTCTGACCGCGGGCGCATCGAATCCTTGGGTCAGCACGTTGTAGTTGGTCAGCACACGAATGCGACCGTGACGGAACTCTTCGACGTAGTGACGCCTCGCTCCGCTTTCTGTGTCCGCCGAAATCGCCCGGGCCGGTATTCCTTCCAGCGAGAGCAGCGCAGCCATGTTCTGGGCGTGTTCGACGCTGGCTGCAAAGAGCAGGACGGTCCAATCGGCTGCAAGGTTGCCGATCGACTCCAGGAGTATCTCGTTGCGATCTGCGTCGACGCCGAGGCGCCCCTCTACACTCGAGGGCATTCTCTCGAAGGTCTCCAAGTAGTCGCGTTCTGCTTCGGTCAAGTCGACCTCGCTCCCTGGAAGGATCTCGTGTTCAACCTCGGCGAGAACGCCCATTTCCTGTAGCGACGCGTACGGATTTTCGCCAAGGGCCTTAACGTCGAGCAAGCGATTCCCGTATCTCGATGCGAGCTGTTGGGTCTCTCGTTCGTTTTCGCCGCGAAAGGGTGTGGCCGTCAGGCCGATGAGCGGGATACCCCTCTTGCCCCGTCCCATTCCGAAGGTCTCGAGAAGTGCCGTGTACTCGGGGGTGATTGCACGATGCGCCTCGTCGATGACGAGAGTGTCGGCCTTCCACAACCATTCGTAGTCCGAGCGGTCCCGTCGCTCTCGGAGTTTCTGAATCGTTGCTACGACGACCTGAAGGCCGGAGCCGACGGCGGACACCTCGTTGGACCCCCAGAGTCGGCTGACAAGCATCCGAGCCTCTGGGCCCTCGGAGCGCCACACCTCCCTCCACGACTGGACGGCCTGCTCACAGAGTTCGTCGCTTTGAGCGACCCAGAGGATCGGGCCCTTTACGTCCCCGTCTTGATAGGCCTCAACCAACGTTTGGACGGCGACTCGAGTCTTGCCGGCACCGGTAGGTAGGGATACCAGTCCTCGATTTCCGTTCTGGCTCGTGAGTAGGTCTCGTAGATCGTTTGATATGGATCTCTGAAAGTCGTGCAGTTCCGGCAGCTTGAGTGGACCGTCGACCGGGAGCAGCGCGTCACGCTGTGCCGACTCGAACCCGGCGTAGGTGATGTCGAAGCCAAGCGAAGTTACGAACTCCCGAGCTCTGCGGCTCCCTGCCCACTGGGTCGGGGGAGCCCATTGCTGCAGGTCGTCTCGGAGAACCTTCAGAGTGTTGACGCCGTGTGCAGCCAAGACCAGTTCGGCCAGTGTCTTGTTGTCGAGGTCGCCTCTCACACGCTCGGCCCCCTTGATCAGAGATTCCCCTGCCAGGCGGCGAAGCGGTCCGACCCCTACCGCGGCGAGCAGCCTCTCGGCCGGGTCTTGAGTTTTGGCGATCTTCTTGAGCTCGCCGCGCCGGTCGTTCTCGACACGTTGCTCAACGATCCGCTCGAGGTCCTGCTGGTCAAGGTCCAGGTCGAGTTCTTCGACGATCAGTCGAAGGACTTCAGACTCGGCCATAGTCGCCTCGTGGAGGACCGACGTCTCCGTGAGATGAAACGTGATGTCGTCTGCCTGTCGAGACTCTGAGGTGACGGTCACACGTCGCAGGCTCTCGCATGGGATGAGTTCGTAGTGGCGAGCATCGGCGGGGAGGGCGAACCCCAGAAGAGGCCAACGATCGGCCACCGGAACCGGCGAAGTCGCAGGAACATGTTCGATGGTCGTCTTGACCTGTGACTCTCCGGATAGCAGCCCCCACTTCTCCACGAGGACGGCTACGTCGGGATGGTCACAGAACAGCACCGGGGTGCCCTGACTCGCGAGCGCTTGCATCTCTCGTTCGTCGCTGACGACCGTTACGGCCGTCGGCTCCTCCAGTTGGTGCGCCTTTCCCACGCGAGCGAGGATGTTGGCCGGCTTGCGCCGATGCCTGCATGCCATGGCGTAGAACCGACCGCGACGCCGCTCGTCGATCACGCCATGGGCGACCTTCATGGCGCGCTTCCAGTGGTCATCGTCGAGATCATCGAGATCCTGTGTCAGGAAGATCGACCTCTCTTGATCCGGCGTAAGGCGCTCGGCCACCGGGAAGAATTCGGACCATTGCTTCAGACCAGTTCCGACAGTCTCATTCGGTGGCTTCACTCCAAGAGATGTATTGATGCGACCCTCCACGATGAGGAGCCAGACGAGGGGGTTCATCATCTCGATTTGCGGATAGTCATGGGAGCGGGTCCGGTGGTACATCACCCAGTCCTCGGCATCCGGATCGGCAGCAAGTGCCGCCTCTGTGAATCGAGCTCGAGCCTCGGGCGAAAGCCGCAGTAGAGGGGAAAGAGGTCCCGCAAATGGCTGATCGTTGAAGATCAGCATGTTCCATTGGGGGTTGCGATCGATCGAATCGACGAATTCTCTCCGTCTATCGGTCACATACTCACGAAACCAGTCCTCTCGTTCGCTACCCCCACCAAGACGAGGTGCGGAAGGCAACCCAAGGCTCCGCAACAACTCGATGTCGGTGGCGTGGAAGCTCGTGTCGAGGCAAACCTTCGAGTCTTCGCCTCGGTCGGGGCTGACGATCGGTCCAGGCAGAAGGAGTTCGAAGACCCGCCGGAACGTTCCGTCCATGGCCTTCGCGTGGACGGCGAACTTGTCTGACTCGACTAGTACGGGAGCGACCATCGCGTGGCCCGCCTGGCGCACAAGTCGCCAGAAAGACTCCCATTCATCCTTCTCCAGATCATCGTCTTGTGCTGCGACGATTCCCCGGACCTCTTGCAGCGGATCCCCTTCTCGTAGTCCCAGTTCCAGAAGGAAGGTCTTGGCGACAGAATCCTCCATCACGTCGGGATGGACGGTCAGAAGCTCACCTTCGGCAGATACGTATTCACCGGGGAGGCTTACGCGATTCGTATCGGGCCCGACGAACGTACCTCTACTGGTCAGGACGATTTCAGAGTCGATGATCCGCTCACGAGTGTTGGCATCGGCACTCAGGACACGGCGTGCAGTTCTCAGCGCTGCGATTGAACCCGCCGCGGTCCGGTCCTCGATCAATGCCTCGAGCCACGGTTCCAGTCCGGAAATACGAGACCGGACCTGCTCGAGTAGTCGCTCGGCGCGGGGTCGTCGTTCTCTGCCGTCGATCGATGGGTGACACCAGTCGACTGGCCTTTCTGGATACTCTGCCCACTCCTGCAACGCATCCTCGGACAAACCCGCCGGATGGCATTCCAGCTCATCGGGTTTTCTGAGAGTTCCCGTCTGATCGGGTAGAGATGGCATCTCGGACGCGATCTCATACACCCTTTCCGTGACTTGGCTGTCTGCCCAGTTCGGGGACTCGCGGCCGCGAGCGGGCATCAGGTCCAGATGCGAGGCCGGGTCTTCGGAGGCGGAGAGCTCGGCCATATTGTCCACGATCAGCTTGGACACCTCGTCCAGGAGCTCTTCGTTGAAAGGGCCTTCGAGAAGGTTCTGACGATCCTCGTTTGTTTTCCACGGCGCGTTGAGGATCCCGCTCAGAGTCGTCTCATAGTGAGTTGGGAAAAACGCCCAGAACTTGCCTCGGGAGGTTCGTCCCCGCCCTTCGGTTGGTACCGCCCAAACGAGTGGGATTTTGTCGCGGTCGGCTAGCTCGCCGGCCTCCCGTTTGGCTTCCTTCGAAGGCCTGTGCACTTTTCGGAAGACCCGCCAGGCCGTCGATTCATCACCTTCGGTGACTACAAGACGTTTGTCTTGCGTGATGAGCTTGATGGTTCGTCGAACATGCTCGACTCGATCCTCGAGTATGAGTTCGCCAACGTGAGGGGAAAACAGGAGGAACTCCCGTGGGAAGTCCCCGATCTCGGGCGCCAGCCAATGACTCCGTTTCCTGTCGATGGGGAGTCGGACGACACTAGACGCCCAACCCATGAGGGTCCTTAGCTCGTTGTCCGAGCGGGTGGCCTTGTCCGGGTCGAGGGGGTAGGCGACGCGAAGCGTTGGTGTCCTTTCGGCATCGGGCTTTACCTCGCGTATTTGCTTCACGGCCCATTCCGCGTCGAATCGAAAGGAGCCGGACCTGCTGAAGAAGTCGGGCAGGTCGGTCACACCAAGTACCGATTTGAAGCCCATCCCAAAACGCCCGATCTCGTCACCCCGCTTCACGGAGAGCGCGGCAGAGAGGATCGCCTCCACCCCTCGCACGGTGATCGGGCTTCCCTCGTTTGCGCAATAGAGAGTGTCTTCGGTCAACAGCACATGGATTCGTCCACCCGGACCCGCGATGAGCTCGTCGGCTCCGTTCTGGATTAGTTCATATATCTGGCGCCGTCCGTAGCCACCTTGCGCGGTGGCACGCTCGATGTTGGCGTGTTCTTCGATCAGCAGTGGGTTCTCCGCGTATGCACGCAGACAACGCTGCGTTTGATCTTCGATCTTCGAACCGACGTCTCCGTCCGGGCCCGCCCAGCGGCCAGCGTCGAACTTCCCTTCAACCATCTGACCAAAAACTAGTTGCCGGCCTCGAGCTCGCCACGGGTCGAACGATTCACCGCTGCAGCGATCATGTCCACGGCTTCCTTGGGATCTTCGTGTTCCCAGATTCGCAAGACCGTCCATCCGCCTCTTTCCAGCGCCGAGTCGATTGAGCGATCGCGTCGGACATTGGTGTCGAGCTTGTCGGCCCACCAGCGTTCGTTCGACTTGGGGAAGGTGGCGTGATCAGGACACTTGTGCCAGAAACATCCGTCGACGAACACGACAACACGCTTCTTGGTGAAGGCGATGTCCGCGCGCGAACGGCCCGCTTCCGGGATCCTCAGGTTCACCCGATATCGGAATCCGCGACTGTGAAGATCTCGTCTGATCGCCATCTCCGCGGCAGTGTCCTTGTTGCGTACCCTGGACATCCGCTCGCTGACGTCGGGGGAGGAGGGCTCCATTGATGCTGCACGCGAGCTTTTCTGTTGCCTCGAGGGTTTCTGTCCGATGTCGCCGCTAACGTCTGCAGACATAGTTACAAAGGTGTAATTGTGAATTTGACGGTTATTGACCTGTTCTCGGGTTGTGGCGGGCTCACCGAGGGCTTCAGACAACAAGGCTACAAGCCGGTGTACGCAGTCGAGTGGGACGTATCCGCTGCAGCGACGTATGCACAGAACTTCGGGGACCACGTCGTGTGTAGAGACATCACTGAGATCGACGAGAAGGCCGTGCCGAAAGCCGACGTCGTGGTGGGTGGGCCACCGTGTCAGGGTTTCTCCCAGCTCGGCACCCGAGATCCCGACGATCCCCGCAATCTCCTTTGGCAGGAGTACGCACGAGTTGTTCACCACGTTCAGCCCGCGGTATTCGTTTTGGAGAACGTGCCGAGATTCCTCAAGTCTGATCAGTTCGAGCTGATGCAAGACCTGACCACCACGGGAGGTCTCCTTGACGGATATGAGTTGAAATTCGATGTTCTCAATGCAGCGGACTTCGGGGTAGCACAGCGACGAAAACGAGCCATTGTCCTGGGTTCCCGTAAAGCGTCTCCAACTATTCCGTGGCCTACTCATGGCGAGAAGGTCCGTCAACCGTGGGTCGGGCTTCGTGATGTACTTGAGGGCGTTCCATACGAGGCCGGGCCGACGGACTTACCGGACCGCAAGCTCCCCAATGGGGTTTCGGGTCCGTACAAGGCGCCCGAGCTTCATTTGTCCAGGAACCCACGGGAAACGAGTCTGAAGAGGTACGACTCGGTGCCACCGGGTGGCAACAGATTCGATTTGCCCGAAGACCTTCTCCCGAACTGCTGGCGGAACAAACCGACTGGTACGACCGATGTGATGGGGAGGCTCGAATGGGACCGGCCGTCCCTGACCATTCGTACCGAGTTCTTCAAACCCGAGAAAGGAAGGTATCTGCATCCGCAGTGGGAGGCGGAGGACAGGTCACGCAGAGTCAACCGTCCGATAACTCACTGGGAAGCGGCCCGCATCCAAGGTTTCCCTGACGATTTCGTTTGGTGCGGCTCGAAGATCGAGATTGCCCGACAGATCGGTAACGCCGTCCCAGTCGGTTTGGCCTCTGCCTTGGCGCGGCACATCAAAGAGGAGATGCTCGGCGCGTGAGCGTCGACCAAAACATCCTCAAGCTATTTGGCTATCGCAAGAATGGGGTGCCCAACATCGCGGATGGCAAGAGTCGGGGGAGTGTCCGAATTGCATCCCACATCTACGAGGCACTCGGCGTTGAGCGTCAGTCGACGGAAGCGCCACAGACACTTGGCTCCGACTTTGAACGAGCGATCGGCACATTCTTGACGGAGCGGCTTGGCGAGTCTGGTCCGGGACCGGCGTTCTTCGTCGGCTCGGACCCCATCACCTCCTTTGCCCAATACGTCCATCTGCAACAGATGCGTGATCTAATCAACCGGATCGATCCGAGTGGTGTCCTGCGAGCCGAGCTGGGGGGCGATTACATCATCAGGCCCGATGTCACGGTCGGGCTGCCGGGACGGGGGGGCCATCCCTTTCTGCACGCCGCGGTCTCGTGTAAGTGGACCATTCGCTCCGATCGAGTTCAGAACATCAGGCACGAAGGCGTCGTTCTAACGCGTCATCGCAGGGGACGGCAGCCGCACGTCGTAACGGTTACGGCAGAGCCTTCACCGAAGCGTCTGGCGGCGATCGCGCGGGGGACAGGTGAGGTTGACTGCGTGTACCACGTTGGCCTAATGGAGTTACAGGACGCCGTTTCGGCAGTTGGATCCGACCCCGCCCGCGATACGCTCGATGAGCTCGTTCTCCAAGACCGATTGCGTCCGCTCGGTGTCCTTCCCGAGGTGCTTACCCACTACTGACGATCGTGAGTGGGGCCTTCCGGCGCTCGGGATTGGACATCAGTACGCACATAATGCGAGGAGCAATGGATCCGACACCCACCGAGGAGAGATTGGCGAAAGAGGCATCTGGTCTACTTCGTCAAATCTCCATCAGTCGAACAGATGACGACAATCGGCACGACGCGATTCAGGCGGCCATGCTGATCGATCAGCTCTTGAGAGTCCTCCGTCGCGACAGGTCTGGTCGAGAGATGATCCTTGAGATGCTGTTGCAAGCAGCTCCTGAGCCCGTTTCCATTGCGGAACTTCGCTTCGGCTCTGGGATTCAGGAGTTCGCTCGCCGGGTTCGAGAATTGCGCGATGAGGGTCACGACATACGACCCACCGGAGACGGATACGTCCTCATAGGCCCGTCGGAGCGGTCCGCCGCCTCTCACCGCTAGGTACCGCCATCACGTGACCGCTGCGCATCGAACGGCGTCTCCGGCCGACTTTGGATTGGAAGTCGCTTGGTGTCCAGCAGCTCGCGCGTCGTTCTTGATTCGAAATGCCCCGCTGCCGATAACTCAGGCAACAAGATAAGGATGCCATGTGGCGTTTCTGTGATCTCCACAACCACACCTTCCCCAACGAATCATGCGATTCGGAATGGGACCCCGAGGAATTCATCGACTCCTGCTTGTCGGCTGGAATCGAAGTCGCGGCCATCACCGACCATGACCGGATCCCACCCTTCTCAGAGCTCATGGAGGCCTCAGAAGGCAGAATTGAGTTGATACCCGGTGTGGAGATCAGTACCGATCGAGGCCATATCTTGGTTCTGGCGCCCGGTCCCGAAGGTCTCGGCATCGTTAGTGAATTCACGGCGAGGGTCGGTGCCCGTCCCGACCATCAAGTTGACGTGTCTCGGTTCTTTGAGGCGCTTGGCGAGCCCAGCAGCCAGGGTGATGCCTTCTCCGCGCTCATGGTCTCGATTGGTGCTCACGTTGATATGGATGGATCACTGCTTGCCTCGCCGAATACGTTGAGTATTGAGCGGCAACTAGCTTACGCGGAGAAGCTTGATGCTCTCGAGGTCACAAGGGATGAAGCATTCGAAGAGTGGCGAACCTCAGGCGTGAAGCAGGGCTCACATCAGACGCTTCTGAGGGGATCGGATACCCACAATCCGCGAGAGAGACGGTCGATCGGGACATGGCTGTACTTGCCTGAGATCACCACCGCCTCCCTTAAGCACGCGCTGGCCCTTAGAGAAGCCTCGGTCGCTTACGAAGGCCCCATGGGCCGCCCGGAGTACAGGATCGAGTCATTGGAGTTCTCTGATGGCCTTCACCACGGGCGCGTTTTTGAGTTCTGCGAGAGGACAAATGCCGTGATTGGGCCTCCGAACTCTGGGAAGTCTCTGTTGGTGGACGGCCTGAAATTTGTGTTCTCCGCGACTTCAGATTTGACGGAAGTTGAAGAGACATCAAAGAGCCGCATGGCCGCATGCCTTCCGGAAGGGACCGTCGTGACTGCGCGTACCCAGACGCCTGAGGGACCCCGATCGATCTCTCGAACCGTTGGAGGAGCCGAAGTGCCTACTCCGCCTTTCCGCCCGATCATCTTCAGCCAAACCGAACTCACGAGAAGAGCCCATGCATCACAACCGTCGATCCAACTCCTCGATATCCACGTTGATGGGCTCGATGAGCTTCGCTCACACCTGGCCAACCAGCAGGCTGAGGTCGTCAAGAGTTTCGCCCTGGCCGCTGAGAACGCCCAGACGGCTTCACTACTCGCAGAGAAAGTCGGTAACACAGAGGATGGACTTGCCGCCACCAAGAGGCGCCTTGCCAAACTGGCCGGGACAGAGGAGGTGGCTCGCGTTGCCACAGCATCTTCGCGCGTCGATCGTTGGCGCAAGAAAGTCGGCCCAGGCCTTGATCTCT
>JANQRA010000015.1 GCA_028284765.1 Acidimicrobiia bacterium | reverse complement strand
CACATCCGGCACTGACGTAGGCGACACCTTGCTCTACGAATTCGAAGTCACCAACACCGGCAACGTCACCCTCACCAACGTCACCGTGACCGACCCACTGCCAGGTCTGAGCGCGATCAGCTGTCCGGGCACAACACTCGCCCCTGGCGAATTCTTCACCTGCACCGCCGACTACACAATCACCCAAGCCGACGTAGATAGCGGTTCCGTGGACAACACTGCGCAAACAGTTGGCCAACCTCCAAGCGGCTCTGACGTTGAAGACACCGATTCCCACACCACTTCTCTGAATCCGGCGCCGGCGATAACGCTCGATAAGCAGTTCACGTCCAATTCGGACGAAGATGGCAACGGCACGGTAACAAGCGGAGACACTCTGACCTACGAGTTCACAGTCGTGAACACGGGCAACGTCACTCTCACCAACGTCACCTTGGCGGATTCGATGCCAGGCCTGTCCGGCCTCTCTTGTTCACCCGCTCAGCCCTCGACCCTTGATCCAGGTGACACCATGGTTTGCAGCGCTACCTACATCGTTACCGATGCGGACGAAGCCAGTGGGGAAGTGGTCAATACGGCAAGCGTCACTTCGGAAGACCAGACAGGGATCAACCCCTCGGCGACGGACACGGAGACCGTAGAAGTGGAATCGTCCACTCCTTCGGTCGACCTGTCGATAGCGAAGAGCGCCTCACCTGTAGACAGCGACGACACGGTCGTGTGGACGATCGTCGTCAGCAATGAGGGACCCGACGTCGCCGACGGGCCGATGGTGGTCGAAGACACGTTGCCGTCGGCTCTCGTGATCGAAGGGGTGTCGGGAACGGGATGGACATGTGCCACATCGGCCCAGACGGTGACTTGTGAGTACGCAAATACTCTGGCGGTCGGACAGCAGGCCGTGATCCTGATCGAGACATCGGTCGACCGTGACATCGTCGAGGACGGAGACAGGATCACGAACACTGCAACCGTGGATGCGCCCAACATCGACGAGACCAACCTCATCAACAACGAGGCGTCAGATTCGATAGTGCTCGGGGAGCTGCCCTTTACGGGTCTCGACCTCGACGTGCTCGCTGGAGTCAGCATCGTTTCACTCTTGCTCGGAGCTCTTCTGGTCCTGGTTGGAAGACGAAAGGCTGAGTCCAACTCATATTGACACACATCAATATGACCGCCTAGTCTCAGCCTGTGCAATTCGGGATATTCCTTCAACCACTTCACCACCCGACCACTGACCCGAACCTTGCCCTGAGGCAGGATCTCGAGTTGCTGCAACATCTCGACGCTCTGGGTGTCGACGAAGCCTGGATTGGCGAGCACCACAGCACCGGATGGGAGAACGTCGGTTCACCCGAGTTGATCATCGCTTCGGCGGCCGATCACACCGAGAGGATCCGATTTGGCACAGGAGTCCTGCAGTTGGGTCTTCACCATCCACTGGTGGTTTTGGACAGGATGATTCTCCTCGACCACATGACTCGGGGCCGAACGACGTTTGGAGTGGGCGTCGGCGGTGGTATCCCTTCCGACTTGACGGTTTTCGGCCTCGACGGCCCAACTGCGGGCCGAAGGATGAGGGAGAGCCTTGATGCCATACGGTCTCTTCTTGACGGGAGCGGCCCCGTGACCATGAAGACGGACTGGTTCGCGCTTCACGAATCAGAGTTGCAGATGAGACCCTATTCACGGCCTCACATGCCCTTCGCAGTAGCGTCGAGTCACCCAGACAACGTCCAACTGATGGGGGAGATGGGAGGGACGGTTTTGTTGGGGGGCGCACCTGACAGAGTCGACGCCGTGTACGCGGACCTGGAGGCAGGTGCAGCCAGGTCAAGTCATACGGCAAGTCGGGACCAAATCAGACTCAGCTACGTGTTGCACTTGGCGCATACAACTCAAGAGGCGGTCGAGGAGTTCCGAGACGGAGCCATCAAGGAGTTCTACGAGTTTCAGGTCGGCGTTAATGGGAGGCCGAGGCCCGACGTCACCCCCGATGAGTGGTATGACTCATACGTCGCAAGTCACATCATCGGTAGCCCGGAAGACGCCCTGAGCAAGATCCGACAGATAGTCGAGACTTCCGGAGGGATCGGTGGCCTTTTGTTCATGAATCGCGACTGGGCTGGTGTCGAAGCCAACCGAGAGAGCTGGCGTCTCCTGGTGTCAGAGGTGGCGCCGAAACTCACCTGACCAGCTTTACCGGAACTTGAGGACCCGCTCAATAGGTTGGCGGGTGTGTCACGTTTCGTCTTGATTGCGGTCTTGGTCGCCGGTTGCAGTGCGACGGTGGAGGGAACCGTCTCAACGACCGAGCCAACCCAACCGCCGACAACAAGCCAGGCCGTGTTGACCTTCGACGTAGATCAATGGACCGGCGAGGTTGAGTGGGACATAGTGGAGCAGTGCTCGCTGCTTGGCCTATCGAACTGCGCAGTGCGTGTCGCTGACATGAAGGCAGGGGAGTGCAGTGTCAATTCGACGCGACAGGTTCTCGAGTCTCTCGCTTCGACACCGACCCAGGAACACCTGAATCTGCTGGAGACTCTCGACGCTAGGAGTGATTGCGCTGGCCTGGGTCAGGAGAGCTGGCAGCTATCACGGCCGTGATCCGCGCCCCGAACTAGGTTGCGCTCGATGGAGCAAGTCAACGACAACGTGATCCGACTGGGATCTCGCGGGCACAACTACTACCTCATCATCGAAGGAGGTGAGGTGACGGTCATTGATGCCGGATGCTCCAGGGAATGGAGCAAGTTGGTCGCTGCACTTGAGGATCTCGGCTTGTCCCTCGGATCCGTGGCTGCGGTGCTCACCACTCATGTGCATTCAGATCACCTAGGAATGGGCAAACGCGCTCAAGCTGAGGGGTGGCGCGTGTACGTCCACGAGGAGGACGAGCCCCGCGCTTTGGGTACTTACACCGGACGTTTCGCGGCGAGCCCGACAGAGCTTCCGATGTTCTCAATTGCAACCTGGCGCAACATGTGGCCCATGATCAAAGCCGGCGTCATGAATTACGAGCACCTCGAGCAGGTCGCGACCTTCCGATCAGGAGAGGAGCTCGACTTACCCGGCCACCCAAAGGCGATCCACACTCCCGGACACACGGAAGGCCACACGTGCTTTCTGCTGCCCGAATTGGGGGCCATCTTCACAGGAGACTCCCTCGTGACCATGAACCTGCTTGGGAGGAACGAGGGACCACAGCCGATGCCAGAAGTGTTCAGCCTCAACCATGAGCAGAATCTGGACTCCATAAGAGCACTCGCCCAGGTTGAGGCGAGCCTGCTTCTTCCAGGCCACGGCGAGCCCTGGACGGGGCCACTCTCGGAAGCTGTCAGTCGTGCTCTAGGTCCTGCTGGGGGCTAACCCGATTCAGCTGCCTCCGAGGCAGCCTTGAGCCCATCAGCGAATTGCTCGAAGGAGTCCTGCATATCAGGTATGGCCTTTGTGATCAGTCCGGCCATGACGCCCGAGTAGGTCTCGGTCATTTCGAAGGTTGTGCTCTCACCCTGGTCGGTGAGTTCAAAGACGCGGACACCTTTGAACAGTCCGAGCGGCATGCCATCAGACCAGGTCATCGAATGAGCCCCGTGCATCTCCACCGACAGGTTGAAGCTCCGATCGGGATTGACGATGGAAACCAGGTCGATTGACTCACCATCCTCGATTTGTCCTTCGATGCTGATAACTGCGGGATTCCAGCCGCTGTAGCTCTCGGCGTTCGTAAGGAGTGCCCACACGGTTTGGGGTCGAGCGGAGATCTCACGCGAGACGGTGGTGATTCTGCTGGCCATCAGATCGCCCTCATGCGGTTGCTACGAGCGTTGTGCTCAACCTCTGCCAGTCCGAGATGCTCCAGGACCGGGGGGACATAGTTGCCGAATCGGCCGCGATATCCCTTCCGCAAGCCGTACCAACCACCCACCGGATTGTCAGATGATCGTGCCCAAGCCTCGACGGTCCCGGGCTTCGCCTCTTTCTGCTCATCGGCGTTGCCGAGCAGCATCCAGTCGCCATGATCTTTCAGCATCGCATGGAGATCTTCAAGACAGCGCAACTGATATCCAAGGGTCGTGCTTCCAACCCTGATTCGCAGAGCAGGGGGGTCTGCGTCTTCGTCTCGCCAAGCGTCGAACTCGGATCGGCCAGGCGGCGTCGTGAGGATCCATGGGTCCTCAGCCGTCCCTGTTCCTTCGATGTGATCAACCACGTCTCCTACCTTTCTGATTCGCTGGTTGTACTGTATGAATTGAAACATGACACCATATGGCACCTTTTGTGAATTGGGTCAGGACACATGAGCGCTGGGCGTCTACTGAACCTTCTCTTGCTTCTGCAGAACAACGACCAATTGACAGCTTCTCAGATCGCTGAGGAGTTGGAAGTGTCTCGCCGAACGGTGCTTCGAGATATTGAAGCGTTGAGTTCAGCGGGTGTCCCGGTGTACTCGGTCCGAGGTCGAGATGGCGGCTTCCGGATGTTGCACACGTTCAATCAAAGCGTGCCGGCGATCGTCCCTGGGCTCAAAGCCAAACAAGGACAGCTGCGGAGGGTAAGAGTACGGCTCTCACCGGCTGCTCTGCAGCTGGCCGTTATGTATGGAAGACCGGAAGGCTGGAGAAGACGCTCAGGCCCTGAGCCTCCAGCAGACAGGCCAGACTGGCTGGAGGGATCCTTCAGATTCGACTCCTATGACGGAGCTATCCGCGAGTTGCTCTCCCTCGGCCCCGATGTCGAGGTCTTGTTACCCCTTGAGCTGAGAGACGCGATGGCGGAAGTCGGACGTCGAATCTCCAGAACACACCAACCAAGCACCTCCGACTAGCGGGACCGTGGGGCTAACCCGTCTGGGCAACGGGGCGGTTTTGTCTTTCGTATGCGGCCAAGACGGCGAGAAGTGATGCAGTCGAGATGTTCGAGTCGACACCGATTCCCCAGCGCAGAGTGCCATCTTCTCCGGTGCTTTCGACGTAGGCAACCGCCTTCGCGTCTGCCCCACTTTCGATTGCGTGCTCCGTGTAGTCGACGACGTCGAAGAACATATCGAACTCTTCTCGCAAGGCCTGCACGAATGCTTCCACCGGTCCATCGCCTGTGCCGACGACCGTGACATCCTCGCCGGCCACTTCCAGGTGCGCAGTAATCGTGGTCGACCCCTGACCATCTCTTGTGGACGTGTGAAGCTCGTGGCTCTTCAAGCGGTAGCGGGCACGCTCGGGGAAGTAGACACCCTGGAACGATTCCCACATCGCAGACGGGGTGATCTCAGTGCCCGAGTCCTCCGTTATGTGCTGGATGGTCTTCGAGAATTCGATTTGAAGTCGGCGGGGCAGGTCGAATCCATGCTCCTCCCTCATCAGATAGGCGACACCACCCTTGCCGGACTGCGAGTTGACTCGAATCACTGCTTCGTAGTTGCGACCGACGTGTTTGGGGTCGATCGGTAGATATGGGACTGCCCAGTGCCCGTAGTCATCTTCAAGCGCTTCGAACCCCTTCTTGATCGCATCCTGGTGAGATCCTGAGAACGCGGTGTACACCAGGTCACCGGCATAGGGGTGACGGGGATGCACCGGCAGCCGATTGCAGTACTCGGCCGTTCTGCGTAGTGAGTCGATATCGCTTAGGTCCAATTCGGGATCGACACCATTTGCGAAGAGGTTGAGCGCAAGCGTGACAATGTCGACATTGCCCGTGCGTTCACCGTTACCGAAGAGTGTTCCCTCAACCCGATCGGCTCCCGCCATCACACCAAACTCCGCAGCGGCAACCGCACAGCCGCGATCGTTGTGAGGATGCAGGCTCAACACAACGGAGTCTCGCCTGGGCACGTTGCGCCCGAACCACTCGATGACATCGCCGTACACATTGGGGGAGTAGCACTCCACAGTTGCGGGAAGGTTGAGAACGATCGGATCGTCGGGACTCGGGTCCATCACCTCCATCACCGCTTCACAGACATCAATCGCAAAGTCGGGTTCGGTAAGTGTGAAGCTCTCGGGTGAGTACTCGTACCGAATGGATCCGTCCGCTGACTCCTCGAGCTTCCGGCATAGCTTGGCTGCGTTGACCGCGATTTCCCGGATCCCGTCCTTGTCCATGCCGAAGACGACATCGCGCTGCAGAGGATTGGTGGAGTTGTAGAAATGGACGATCGCGTTCGAGGCTCCATCGATGGCGTCGAAGGTGCGCTCGATCAGCTCATCGCGGCACTGAGTCAGGACTTGGACGCTGACATCGTCCGGTATCAGATCGCCGGTCACCAGCTGCCGAACGAAGTCGTAGTCCGGTTGGCTGGCGGCTGGGAATCCGACCTCGATCTCTTTGAACCCCATCGCCACCAATGTTTGGAACATCTTCAGCTTGCGAGCTGGGTCCATTGGGTCAATCAAGGCCTGATTACCGTCGCGAAGATCGACAGAGCACCAGACCGGCGCTTTGTCGATGGTCACATTCGGCCACGTGCGGTCTTCCAGCACGATCGGAACGAACGGTCGGTACTTCTCGAACTCCATCTTCTTGGGCTTGGCGTTGGGTGGGGGCATTTCGGTCGGTCCTTTGGTCGACACGCTTCTCCATAGAAAAAGCCCCCGATCTTGGGGGCTTGGCGAACACGTGACAGCGCGCGTTCGCCTACATGAGGAGGAGAAGGTCGCGTGCTGGGCTGTACATCGAGCGACACTGTAGGCCACCGAAGGAGGAGAAGCAACGGTCGACGATGGTGTCAGATCAGAGCGACCAGGTGCTCTCCGACGTGTCTTGGAGGATGTCGTCGACCGCCTCGACACCCATCATCACCGAGTGATCCGTGTTCCCGATCTCGTACTTCCAGGCGCCGAAACGACCTCTCGAGTAGATGTTGCGATCCATCAACCAAGTCTGGACGGTATTCAGGGCTTCGTCCCGCCCTAGCGACGGAACCGGATACGAGTAGTCAACAGAGATCATGTGCTTTGAAACGACCTTCGACTCGGCCTGCTCTGGAGTGAGCAGTTCGGCCTCCACCATTCCACCAACTGTCCTTTCCACCAGGGACTCGACCTCTTGGGGGTGATGACGTGAAGACGACGTTTCAGCCAGGAGAGAGAACTGCTCACGACCTGGCGTCATGTACGGGGAATAGTTGGACAGGTACGTGACCCGATAAAAGGGAAGTTCAGGCTGTGGGTAGTAGATCCAGCATTTGTTCGATGAGGTTGGCTCGTCGACGCCGATCCCGATGAAGTGGCCGGACGTGTGGGACAGGGAGCGAGCCGCTTCAGTTACTGCCCGAGGGACACCATCAATCAGGGGAGCCAGCTCGGTCAGGGGCAATGTTGTGATCAGACTGTCGTAGTGAGCGGTCGTGCCGTCACTGAAGCTGACCGACCTGGCTGACGGATCGACATGAACTGCTGAGGAACCCAAGCGGACTGGTCGGCTGAGACCTGCCGCGATCCGTTCGTAGAGCATGCCGGTGCCCAGATGTGGAAACTTGAAGCGGTTGTTGGGTCCCCACGAGACATCGTCTGTGTCCGCCATCGCGTGTTTCGTCAGTCGGTTGAGATCGACGGATGCGACGCGATCGCCCAACCAGTCGGTACTCATGGTGGTCAGTGGATGTGCCCACACCTTCTCGTTGTAGGGAATCATGAATTGGCGCGACAGCTCGTCCCCGAACGACGATCGGATGTGGGCGGCGAAGTTGGCCTCTGTAGTGGGCTGACCGGAGGTTGCCACGAGATCACGAAACGCGGCAAGAAACACCGGTCGGGGCAATCGATGAAGGTTGTTCTGGAGAGGAAATGGAACATGACGTCCATGAATCCAGACCCAGGCTTCACGCATGTGCTGGTCGTAGTCGTCACCCAGCACCGACTCCACAAGATCGTCGAAGTACTGGTAGTGGCTGAACATGACGTGGCCGCCGTGATCCCAGATAAACCCGGCATCATCTCGGACGCTGGCGGCTAGTCCGCCGACCCTGTCTTCGCGCTCAAAGATGTCCCACGAGGAATGCTCCAACTCGGTGAGCCGATAGGCGGCGCCGAGCCCTGTGGGGCCTGCTCCCAGAATCACAATGCGATCGTCCACTACCTCGAACGATGCCACAATGCCGCTCCGATGATGGGATCAAACAGACCTTCCTCTCACATTTATGTTCCCCCACCAGAACAGAGGGCCTTCGTCGTGTTTCTCATGTTCAACGACAGCTACCTGCCTGGCGCCCTGACGGCCGCATACGGGCTGAGGAAGCAGGCCAGTCCGTCAAAGAGAGTCTGTGTGGTCACTCCTGAGATCACGGACAAGGCTCGCAGGATGCTGAGGACCATCTTCGATGACGTGGTCGAGATCCTCCCAATTGGAGCTCCGGATGACATGGACGATGGGGCGCCGCAAGAGCTTCGGACCGGATCAGCCCGGGTGCAGAGTGCGGTCCTCACCAGGTTTGCGAGTCTTCTACTCGGCCCCGGCGGGGGTCTCGACCGCAGTTACAAGAAGGTCGTTGTCATCGACGCCGATCTACTCCCGCTCAGAGATTTCGAAGACCTCTGGACATTGCGAGCTCCGGCGGGAATCATCAACGAACACCGGAGCCACATGGCGGAAATCGATGACAACGGCGAGTTGATAGTTCGACCTGAGTCGTTGGCGACGGGGGAGTGGGTTTGGCACGACGTCTATGGGGATATCGCACCTCATGGAGCGCCGATTCCGGCTGAGATAACCAATCGGGTTGCGTCGGATTTCGACAACTACGGGGTCAATGCGTCACTCGTGATCCTCGAGCCTTCGGTGGAGACCTACCAACGATTCATGGCTTGGGCGGCAACCGATGACATCCGACCATTGATCCGGAGGCGCTGGAAGTGGGTCGACCAGCAGGCCGCCACTCTGTTCTGGTCGGGGGAGTGGACCAACGTCGACGCCAGCTATTCAGCGTTCTACGGCTACCCGTCTCTCGAGATGGCTCGTGGTTTGCACTTTGCGGGGGTTAAACCATGGTCGTGGCGCAAGAAGGGATTCCTCCGGAGGATGAGACGTTTCCCCGATTACCGGTATTGGTCAGAGGTCTTCCTCGAAATGGTGGATCAGATACCCGAACTTGGCGAGCACGGAGGCCTGCGGAAGCTGGCCGAGAACACTGAAGACGCCTTCAGCGCCTTCTGACGTTCGTTCCGAACCGTCCTGCAGGCGCGCAATACTCGTGGGCATGACTCTCTATGTTGCACTGCTTCGTGGCATCACTCCCTCAAACCCCTTGATGCGGAACGAGAACCTGAGGCAGGTGTGTGAAGAGTTGGGTTTCACGAACGTATCCACGGTGATCTCCACTGGCAATCTTGTCTTCGAGGCAACCGGCGAGGCGCCCGAGATTGAAGAAGCGCTCGAGCGAGCCTGGTTCGAGAAGCTCGGATTCGAGAGTACGACGATCCTGAGAAGCCGTGAGGAGCTGAGCTCGCTGGACGAGGCTGGGCCTTTCGGAGCCCTGGTGCACGGAAAGTCGAGCTACTTGTTGACCACCTTCGTCAAGACACCAATGAGCTTTCCGTTCGAGATCCCACACGAGCCTGCGGGCGGAGGATTTGAGATCATTTCGGCCACGTCGAGAGAAGTGTTCTCCGTGTCGGATACGACAGTGACAAAGACTCCGGATGTGATGAGTTGGCTGCAATCACAGCTCGGGCCAAACATCACGTCGAGGACTTGGCTAACTGTCCAACGAATACTCAAAAAGATGGCTTGACTTCAACCTAAGTTGACCCCGTACGGTCGTCGTATGTCGGCGCACGACCTCAACTCAACTGAAGCAGAGGAGCTACTCAACAGGCTGTCCACCGCTTGGAGTGACTGCGACGCCGCAGCTGCTGCGGACTGTTTCACGTCGGAAGCCGTCTACATGGAGCCCCCGGATCGTCAGTTGTTCACTGGCAGGGACCAGCTCACTGCATACTTCTCACCACTCGAGCCAGGCACGTATTTGGATGTTCAGGAATTCTGGTTCGACAAGCGGAGCCAGACAGGGGCCATGGAATTCACCTTTGGCACGATCGGAGCAGATTCCGCAGACCATGGAGTCGTGGTTCTGGCCTTTCGACAACGCAAGATCTCGTCGTGGCGGGAATATCTACCCAAAGGACCATCAGCATTCTCGGAGTTCACCTCCGTAGAAGGGAAGCCTTGGGAATGGCACATCGGCAACTACCCCTGATTGAAGAACTTGGGCGGGCCTCAAGAACCTTCAGATGAGCGAAGAATCTTCTCCATCGCCTTGCCGCGCGCGAGCTCGTCTACGAGCTTGTCGAGATATCGGATCTCACGCATCGTGGGCTCTTCGACCTCCTCGACGCGAACCCCACAGACAACGCCGGTTATCAGCGACCGATCCGGATTAGGGCTGGGCGCTTGAACAAAGAACGACTCGAGGCTCGTCCCTTTTCGGACGTGTGAGGTGAGTTGTCGTTGGTTGTAGCCTGTCAGCCACCTGATGACTTGGTCGACCTCACGTTTCGTCCGCCCTTTGCGTTCGGCCTTGCCGACGTACTCCGGGTAAACGCGACCAAAACTCATTTCGTACACACGACGCAAGTTGGCTGGAACAGGGGTGGAGCGTGTTTCTTTCACTGGATCTCCTTAGATCTGACGGTCCGACAACATCGTCCCTTGCAATGTACCGGCATCTTCGTCTACAGACCTGAAGGCACGACGGGGATGACCAGTCTGGTGAGGCCCCAGATGAACAAGATCGCCCCGACCACCGACACAATCACGATGAGAACGGACATCAGCGCCACATCCGTGACCCAGAGAACCGATGCCGTGATCAAAAGAGTCATAACGGCAGCCAAGACCACCGCCAAGACACCTATCCGCCGATAGTCCGGGTCATAAGGGAGTCGCTCGCCGTAGGTTGACGGCATATCGATGCCTTTGGCCGCCAGTTCTTCGGATAGGACCTCGAAGGCAACGTCGACGACATCTGGGTTCTCCCGTACACCGCGCAAGAGTTTCAGGTGTTCGGGTCGATACCGGAGAGTGCCATGTCTCCGTGCTTCGGAGTAGTTCTCCTGCATCAACTCACCCAAGTAACCCACCTTGTCTCGTCGACCCAGGCTCTTTAGACGCGCTTTGATCGCCCTGGTCATGGGAGCGGTGGCTGGGACGAAGAAGAAGACCAACTCAGCCGATAGTAGCCAAGGGGGAGGCCCAGTTCTCCATATACTTGACATAACGTGGATTATGGGCGCACCTTGAGACAAGCCCTGTCAGCTATCGAGCAGTTTGAGCGTGGACGTCGTCCAATCTGGAACACCCCCCAAACCACTTGATCTCCACGAGTTCCACACTTCCTCCACGTATTGGCAGCCAGTGATCTCTTCAAGCGCGACGTCAGCGACAGTGACCGTCCACGACTCCGGCGGAATGAGCGGCGGATAACCACCAAGTGTGCGACCCAGCGTGACAGCCGCTGCCGTGATCTCCGATGTCCGCTGCATTGGTTGATCAAGCTCAAGAGATGCGTTGAGTGTGATCAGGTGCACCGCAACAGACTGGATCTGGCGGGGGTCGTCTCCCGTTGGGTGCTGCACCATGTAGGCATCCGTGAACAAACGTTCGGACACAGCAGACATTGTCTCTGCGAATAGCCGCCAGCAAGCGGCTGATGTTGTCACATATGCGTGTGTGGGGCCCTCTTCCTCCGGTAGCTCAAGAAGGCAGCCAGGACATCGTGTGTTCACCTTCGACCTTTCCTCATCTCATGCGTAGTCGGTACGCTCGAAACCAGTGCATTGGTTCTGGATTTTCATCGTATGGATGGTCTACTCCCTCCTGGTAATGGGAGTTTTGGAGGCTTATAGCCAGCGAGATGCCAGACTTGTCCGTGGCGCCGGCGCTGCGCTGGTCGTCGGCGCACTAATCGCTGTCACCTTGAGTGTGACAATCCTCTGGTTTGGACCACCCGACCCGTTTGCTACCTGAGGAACCAACGAGCACGCATCCAACTCGTTTGAATCTCGTCCCTTTGGCGGCGGATGCTGTTCGACTCACAGGGCCTCGAGCACCACGACACCTTGTACCCAGAGGGCTCTGTTTGGTAGCGGTTTCCGCATTCGATGCAGACTCCCCATTGGGCTGGCTGCTCCGAACGATCTTTCTTCAAGGCGGGCATCTCGTGTCCCTGAACCTTACGCTAGGCAATGGAATATCCGCCGGGACACGGTGTTCGTCTGTGAGTACCCACGAAGATCTTTGAAAGGCAAAACCATGGCGACAGTCGCCCTGACCAAGGACACGTTTGACAAGACCATCCAGGACAACGACACAGTGATCGTTGACTTCTGGGCTGAATGGTGCGGCCCCTGTCGTTCCTTTGCCCCAACATTCGAGGCGTCATCAGAGCTACACGAGGACATCGTGTTTGCCAAGGTCGACACGGAAGACCAGCAAGAGCTGGCGCAGATGTTTGGCATTCGTTCGATCCCGACACTGATGGTTTTCCGTGACCAGATCGTCCTCTACTCACAGCCAGGCGCTCTCCCCGGCAACATGCTCGAAGACCTCATTGGTCAGGTGAAAGCTCTCGATATGGACGATGTCAGGCGCCAGATCGCCGAGCAGAACGGCCACGATCATGACCACGACGAGGAAACAGTCGAAGAGACCGCCTAGTCGGGTTTCCGATAGATTGACATGTGACTGGTTGATCGTTCGTTGAACGGACGAAGGTCATACCAACCAAATCGATCCTCTAGCTCCAACCCGGCTAGACGCGCCATCAGGTCTAACTCGGCAGGCCATGCAAATCGGATCGCCACAGGAAGCACAATGGACTCGCCTGACTCGGTCCGTCTCACGAGGTGGCTGTCGATGGTCTGGTCGACCGGGTCGTAGACGCTCATCTCCAAAGTGTGTTCGTCGACAGAGATGATCTCTGATACGGCCGTCCTGGTGTTGTGCGAGTCGTAACGTTTCACGTCGGGCACGAAACAATCGATGATGAATCGTCCGCCACGCTCCAGACGATCGGCGACGTTCTGGAAGCATTCCACCTGACGCTCTTGCGACAGCAGCGCGAACAGCGTGTTGAATGCCAGGTAGATGAGTGGGTATTCGCCTTCGACAGCCACATCGCCGAAGTCGCCCATGGTGACGCTGATTGCCTCTCCCCCGGGTTTGGCTCTCATCTTCTCGACCATTTCTGGCGAGGCGTCGATGCCCGAGACTTCGACACCACGCTCAGCAAGGGGTATCGCGATTCGCCCAGAGCCGATCGCTAGCTCGAGCGCCCGTGGCGGATCACCGGCGTGACGACTCAGTAGTTCGACGATGGAGTCGTCTGGCTTGTAGACATCGTCGTAGAGCTCAGCCCAGCGTTGACCGTACGTGCCTGGCTCGTATCCCTTCATGCACAAGGAACGTAGTCGCCGACTCCTAACGTGCGCATATGGACACGGCCTACAAGTTTCAATACGCCTGGTTGGGTGGAGAAACGCTCGAATCCGATGTCACAATCAAGATCTCGGATGGCCGCATCACCGCCGTATCTCGCGATGCCGACGATGGCGCGACACCGATTGCGGGGGTTGCGCTGCCAGGCTTGGTCTCCGCTCACAGCCACCTCTTTCACCGATCCTTGCGTGGCAGAACTCACACCCAAGGCGGGGACTTCTGGGCGTGGCGTGAGCCCATGTATGAACTGGCCAACACCCTCGACCCAGACAGCTACTTTTCGTTGGCCTGCGAGGTCTTCAACGAGATGCTGCGTTCTGGCTACACCACAGTTGGCGAGTTCCACTACCTCCATCACCAACCTGATGGGACGCCCTACGAAGACCCCAACACGATGGGCAAAGCCGTCATCGCGGCCGCGAGGGCCACCGGCATCAGACTCACGCTTCTCGATACGATCTACCTCACCTCCAACGTCGACGGATCACCACCGCTCCCCCATCAACTTCGCTTCTCAGACGGATCTGCCGACATCTGGGCGGAACGAGTCTCAAACCTCGACCCTGACGACGGCGCCCAGGTGGGTGTGGCAGCACATTCGGTGAGGGCGGTCCCACCGGCTGCGTTGCAGATCGTCCGGCAATTGGGGTCGCATCTTTCAAGCCCGGTCCATGTCCACGTGTCTGAACAGCCTGCGGAGAACGAAGCTTGTGTCCAACAGCAGGGAGTCACTCCAATTCAGCTGCTCGGAGAGTATGGGCTACTCGCTCAGGACACCACCCTTGTTCACGCAACACACGTCGACGAGGAGGACAGGCAGCGGATAGCCACCAGCGGTGCCTCCGTCTGTTTCTGCCCCACAACCGAGGCAGATCTTGGTGATGGCATCGGACCGGCCACTGAATACTCGGTGTCCGGAGTGAAGGTCTCGCTGGGTTCAGACTCAAATGCCGTTATCGACCCCTTCCTGGAGATGCGCCAACTCGAATACCACGACCGACTTCGGCTCCAGTCACGTGGCCTTCACTCCCCTCGTCAGCTCCTTGAGTACGCCACCGTCAACGGCGCAGAATCTCTTGGTTGGGACTCGGGTGAGCTCGCTGCGGGACGACTTGCCGACATCGTCGTTGCGGACCTTCAGCCAGAAGACGAGGGCACTGGGCCGGGGATGATTGCTTTTGGAACCACTGCGGCCAATGTGAGCAAGGTGATGGTTGGAGGCAAGATGGTGATGACATGACAGCCAATCCAAACGTTCTTCTGGAGATGGACCGACTTGGACTCGGGTATGAGGTTCTCGATTGCGATCCTGAGTTAGCGGATACCGCTCAGTTCTGCGAGGCCTACGGCATACCACTCGAGAAGTCAGCCAACGCCATTCTGGTGGCTTCTCGGAAGCCCGAGGGCCACAACGCGTTGTGTGTGGTCTTGGCGCACACACGCCTCGACGTGAACGGCACTGTTCGCAAGAAGCTCGGAGTCCGGAAAGTCAGCTTCGCCCCGGGCGAGATGACGAAGGAGCTGACGGGACAGGAGATTGGCGGAGTGACGATATTCGGGCTGCCCGATGATCTGCCGGTGTGGGTCGATTCGCGCGTGGCGGACTGCGACTGGGTGATCGTGGGCGCCGGTTCTCGCTCGGCGAAGATCAAACTCGACCCAACTCAGTTGTCATCGTTGGACGGATTCGAGCTGGTGGAAGGCCTGGCCAAGGAACCGACGCCGGCTACCTAGCTCGCTTTCCTTCTCGCCAGGAATCCGAACCCGATCAACCCGACAAGGGCAAATCCAAACCACTGGATGGCATAGGCAAGGTGGGGGCCATCGTCTTCAAATGCAGGCAGGTCGACTGGTGCGGGCAGCTGACCTTCGTCAGGTAGCTCGTGCACGATGTAGAAATCGATCAGATCGGCCGTCACCTGTTGCTGGATGCGATTGACGTCTACGCGGTTGAAAACAGTCAACTCTCCCGGAGGCTCCTCTCTCCCCAGCCAGGCCCTTTCTTGCGACAGACGTACCCAGCCTTCGATCTTGCCCGCCGTCGGATCGGCATCGACAGGGGTGGTGTCCATGGTCAGTGGAACCCAACCTCTGTTGACCAGGACTGCTCCCCCTCCGAACTCCAAAGGAGTGATGACATGAAAGCCAGCCTGGCCGAGGTGAACCTGCGAGCGGATGAGGATCTCTTCGTCGGTGTTCCATTGACCTTCGACGGTCACTCTTCGGAACTCGACGTCTCGGGGCGATGACTCGGAGAGTTCTTGGATTGGTACTGGCGACTTTCCCAGCTGGACAGAAGCCTCAGCATTCTCGGCAATCCGTTCGTTGTGTCGATTCAGCTGCCAGAGGCCGAGGTACGTGAACAACCCTGCAAGGGCAACCACAACGATCGTGGCCACAATCCATTTCGGTTGTCGGAGAGCTGCGAGCACCTAGGCAGCTAAGGGAATCTCCCCGTCTTCTGCCAACTCCATGGCAACATCCTCGACCGAGTCACTGTCTCTTCTGAACGCAACCGGTGCGACCGACATTGCGGCAACGGTGTCGGGGTCGACCTTTCCGATTGCGAGGAGAGCGTGTGCGAGATCATCGGACCAGTGCCAGGGCAATGTGAACCTCCTGCAGGTGACGTGGGAGCCGGGGACACTCCCACCGTACACCCGACGTCAAGTCCAAGAAATGGGTCTGTCAGCCTGATGCGGAGACAGGTTCAAGCTCATCCACTTCTTTGAAGTTCACCTGCTCGGCGACGACCTCGATGCGTGAGCGTCGACCGTCGGGCGACTCCCAGAATCGGCGCTGCACCGCGCCGCATATCCAGATTCGATCGCCTTTCAGGCCAGGTTCATCGATTAGCTCATCATCGGGATCCCACAGCGTGACTGGGATCACGTCGACCCGACGACGTGGATGGTCAGTCCGGGTGGTCACCAGATAGCGAATCAACTTCGTTCCCGAGTCAAAGACACGTAGCTCCCCGTCGACCGCCAGACGTCCACACAGGACAATCAGATTCAGATCCATTTCTCTCCCCTTCCATTGTTCGGGGAGCGCGAAGACTTCTAGTTCTGCCACCTCGTTGTGACAGATTCGAACACAGATCTAACGAAGGGCGGCCCTCAACTCGTCCACGCCTTCAAAGTCGGGCTCCTGCTCGTCGAGTGCAGCGACGATTCGACGAGCTGCATCTTGATCTCCTGCGGCTAGCGCGACCTTGGCCGCCACATACCACCGGCGTAGTTCACCGGGCGACGGTGAAGCCACAAGCCGGCCGGGCTTGATGACCGGCCACGCATCGCGAGCACGCCCCTGATCGAGCAAGAAGGAGGCATAGACGACCCTCGCTTCGTGATTGATCGTCGCAGAGATGTCGTACTCCTGGAGTCGTTCCCAGGCCTTGATCACGTCGTCACTTCGCCCGAGGCCACGGAGGCAATCCATCTCCACCGGATAGTGAATGAGATCCCCGGTTATGCGTCGGAAGGTTCTCAGCTCACGAAGACCCTCCTCCCATTGCCCAGAGCGATAAGCAGACAGCCCCAGGAGCTCCCTTACAGTGGCAGCCCTTGGAGAGAGCTTCTTGGCGCTCCGGAGGTCGTTCAGAGCCGCCGGATACCGCTCATCGGCGTAAAGCTCCATCGCCTTCGTGAGGTGCTTGATTGCAGGATCGCGACGATCCTTAGGCGTAGACCGGACTATCTCGTCACGGACCCATTTGGGGAGCTGACCACCCTTTACTGAGGTGATCGTCTTGTACTCGGGCTTCTTTCCGCCGTGGTGTCCACGTCGATTGCCACTGCGATTCGACCTGTGATTGTTGCCATTTCCACGTGCCACGTGGGTCTCCTGAAACAAAAGAAGGGCCGCCAACGGTAGTCGGCGACCCTTCGACGTTTATGCCCGGCAGTGACCTACTCTCCCAGGGGACTGCTCCCCAAGTACCATCGGCGCTGGCAGGTTTCACTTCCGTGTTCGGAATGGGAACGGGTGGTTCCCCGCCGCTCTCGCCACCGGACAAATCTGTAGTTATCAATCCTGTCCAATGAGGACAGGCTCTCTCTCGAGAGCTCCATAGCGAGCACAAAGTCAAGTCAAGGGTTCTATATCCAAGCCCTCGGCCTATTAGTACCGGTCCGCTGAACACATTGACTGTGCTTACACGTCCGGCCTATCAACCTGGTCTTCTACCAGGGGCCTTAACCCAATTAAGGGTGGGAAATCTCATCTCAAGGTGGGCTTCGCACTTAGATGCCTTCAGCGCTTATCCCGTCCGAACTTAGCCAACGAGCCGTGCCCTTGGCAGGACAACTCGCACACCAGAGGTTCGTC
>JANQRA010000007.1 GCA_028284765.1 Acidimicrobiia bacterium | reverse complement strand
CGCCCTGCTCCCAGACTTCGGGGCTTGCGCACATGTTTGCCTGGAAGGCATAGGTGGGGCCCACCACGTGCCCCGCGGACTCGACACAGGCCGATCCGGTGACCGCAGCCGCGCTGGCATCGGCGGCGACTACGCCCACCTGCGCTCTATCGCCCCGGGGATCGGCGTCGATCGCTTCAGCCAGCGCAACATCGACTGCGATGTCCGATTCGAGTGCGTCAAAAACCCGGCTCTGGTAGTAGTCGAGGTCGCCGTATGATTGGACGGCCATTGCACCAACTCGATCACGGACCGCCACCACGGCTGGCCCAACCCCGAAGTGATGCGATTGTGCAGCGATGCCCAATAGGCCGTTCTTGGCGTCGGCCGCCACGATTGAATAGGTCACTGGTGCTGAACGAGGGTTGTCATGAATTGGTCCCAGATTGGTCTGTAGAGGGTCGCCTCTGCCCGTTCTGGCCGAAGGCGCCGCAGACGGCAGCCGTCACTTTGGCGAAACCTGGATCTTGTGAGCTCCCGACCAACACCACCTCGTCGACCCCAACCTCGGCATAGGCCCGGACGCGTTCAATGGCGACAGCCCGTGGCCCAATACCGGTGAGCAGTTGGAGCGCGACATCGGAATCGAACGGCCTTTCGACCCCTGCGGCCGCCAGAACCGAGGCGTAGCCCTCGGCCGCAAGGTAGGGGCGGAGAAATGAGGTGATTCGCGGTCCGCTCAGATCCTTGTCCCCAACGACCATCCAGACGATGACCGGAGGTGTTGGTCGGCCGAACGCCCTGGCGGCGTCTAGAACGGTGGTGCTGAGCTGACCGACGCCTCCGGGTGGGACCAGATTCAACACGACACAATCGGCGTGCGCACCTGCCACCGAGAGCATCCGGGGGCCCAGGGCTGCGACTCCGACCGGGACACCTCGTGGTCGATCCACCGCCAGTCGAAACCCACGGGATGTCGAAGAATCTGTCGCCTCGCCGGAGAGTATCCGTCGCAGCTCATGGACATGAGCCTCTACTCGTCCCGCGGGGTCACTTGAGCCCCTTCCATGCCAGTCGTCGACGATGCGCCGATTTCCAGCACCAATCACAGTCCGCGGCGGGACTTGGGAGAGGCGCCCGAGTGTTGCCACCGCCATCGCCATCTGCGCAGGTGACCTGACTCCGGCGACAATGGGCCCAATGGTGATTTCGATCGATCGGTGGCGGTGGCCAGCCAAAGCTGCCAAAGCAATTGCGTCAAAACCGTTCACCTCGCTGAACCAAACACCCGCTGCGCCTGCTTCTTGAGCAATATCTGCGGCGGCCAGGACGTGCTCGAGGTCGTCTCCGGGCCACTGGCCGGGTGCGACGGTTATCCGCACTTCAGGTGTTCAGATTGGTAGACGAGCGGACGCGCTGACCTCTCGTCGATCTTGCCAGCTACGGCTATCCCCATGTGGCGGATGTGTCGCACTACGCCGTCTCAATCGCTCTAGAAATTGGTATAGAGTGTAGCTTGACACTATACAATTGCGATTCGCGGCGCCCCACCTTGGCTCCGTTCAACGGCCACGAAGGGAAGATCATGCTGATATCAGTCGAGGAAGCCAACTACCGGCTGCAGGCGGATCGGGCCGTCCTCATCGACGTCCGAGAGGTCAAAGAGTGGGATGCGGGCCATATTCAGGGGGCGCAGCATCTGGCGCTGTCAGAGTTCGATTCCGATGGCATGGACGCCGAAGCCTCGTACATGCTGATCTGCCTCTCCGGTGGCAGATCGGGAAAGGCAATGATCAAGCTACACGAGGCCGGTTTCGAGGCGGTGAACGTCGAAGGCGGGATGTTGGCGTGGGCAGCCGCAGGGTTGCCGATGCGACGTGACGACGGTGAAGCTCCAGTCGTTTTGAAGCCCTAAACCGATGGGTATCTTGACCCCGGTTACCCCGGTTACCCCGGGATGCCGGCGATGACGGCCACCTCGACCAAGAGGTCGCCCAGCGGCTGGCCTGCGACCACAGTCGAGCGAGACGGCGGTGCCTCGGGGTAATAGTCCTTGAACACAGCATTCCAGGATTGAAAGTCGGAGGCATCCCGGAGATAGCACTCCATTTTTAGAACATGTTCACGGCTAGTGCCAGCCGCCTCCAGGAGGGAGTCGAGCTTATCGAGCGTGACCCTGGCCTGGGTCTCGACGTCGTCACCGATGACAGACTTTGTCTCCGGATCAAACGCAGCCTGACCTGAGACGAAGAGGAGGTCTCCCCACGTGACGGCCGGTGAGATCCCTATCGATGGTTGTCCTTCGGCGGTCACAACTTGCTTGTTTTGCGTCGTGCTCATCCCTAGCTCCTGATCGAAATCGCTTGCCTGCGGGATCCTCGACCAGCCTCAAACGTTTGTCAAGTGTCAAGTGACACTGATACAGTCGCTCCCGCTCGACCGGTCACAGATTGGATGGCATGTCACACCCGTCGTTGGAGAAGTTCACTTCAGACATGGACCGTCTGGTGGGGGCCGAGACCGATTCGCATGCAATCGCCAAAGCGACCAGTTTCCACCTTGCCGAGCTTCTGTTAGCGCCGGAATTCCTAGAAGACCGCTTCCGCCAGCCTTCTTCCACGGGGTATACGCAGCACGTCGTCCACGTCAACCCTGAGGGTCGATACTCAATCGTTGCGCTGGTGTGGCTCCCCGGCCAGGCAACGCCGATACACGACCACCGTTGCTGGTGTGTGGTCGGGGTACTGGAAGGGAGCGAGCATCAGACCCGATACCATCTTTTCGAGGATGATGACACACGGTTTCTGAGGACGTTCGCTTCGGAAAGGTTCTCCCCAGGTGAGGTATGCGCTCTGGTGCCACCCGAGGAGGACATCCACCTTGTCAAGAACGAAGGGGAGGTGACGGGCATCTCGATTCACATCTATGGAGATGACATCTCCCAGGTTGGGACGAGCATCAACCGCACATTTGATCTGCCGGTAGATGAGAGTGCGTCGGCGAGCGCGAAGCGTGTTTCATGGCGAGATTTCGAAAGCGAAACGCCACCCAGAAGCCAGCCGTCGATTCAATGAAAGGGACTGCGTGACAGAAGTTACCGATGCTGAATTGCTGAGATCGATTGCCGCCGAACCCGTCCGGTTTCATGCGATCGGCCGGGCAGGAGATTTGCTACCGGAAGTGGTAGGCCCAAGGTCCTTCCTTCACGCCGGCCCCCCACTCACCTCATCGGAAACCACCGGAGCAATGCGTGGGGCACTGATCGGTGCCCTCCTGCTTGAGGGTGAGGTTTCCACACCGGAGGAGGGCGAACAGATGGTCGCCAACGGCGAAGTTGACCTCTGTTCCTGCCAAGACGCTAGCGGCGTTGGCGCCCTGGCCGGGGTCGTTTCACCTACCGTCCCCGTTCTTGTCGTCGAACGCGAGGGTGGAAGGCGGGCATTTGCAACAGTCGTCGAGGGTTTGGGCCGGGCGCTGAGCTTTGGCAACTACGACTCTCAGACCTTGGACAGAGTTCGATGGCTGTCCTCTGAGTTCAGCGATGTGCTCGGAGGTGTCTTCGCCAGGATGCCTCCAATCGACATCGTTTCCCTACAGGCAAAGGCCCTCCGCCGAGGCGACGAGATGCACAATCGCCTCGTTGCAGCCAATGAGGGTCTCATCGCCTACCTGGCACCCGCGTTTGTGGAGGTCGGAGCGGACTCGTCTTCGACGCTGGGGTACATGCGGGAAAACCCCCACTTCTTCCTCTCACTCTCTATGGCAGCTGCCAAAGCGATTTCGGATACGATCGAATCCGAAGGCCCTCCAGGCATCGTGACCGCCCTTTGCGGCAATGGCGTTCAAGCCGGGATCAGAGTGAGCGGAACCCCCAAGACCTGGTATCTGGCGCCAGCCCCGGTGCCGAAGAACATGATGGTGATCGAAGGCAAGACCGAAGACGACGCCGCTCCCCTGATGGGTGATTCGGGAATCACGGAAACGATCGGTCTCGGAGCCCTAAGCCTGACCGCCTCCCTGTCTCTCGCCAAAGTGCTCGGGGTGAATGCCGCCGCGTCCCAAGACGTGGTGGATCGCATGCGCCAGATCTGTGTCACCGAACACCCTAGATACCAGCTTCCCGCAGACGATTTCCTGGGATCACCGCTGGGCATCTCGGTGAAGGCGATTGCTCGCACGGCCATTGCCCCACACGTAAATGCTGGTTATGCCGACAAGATCCCTGGATCGGGAAGGGTGGGCGCCAATCTGGGCAGCTTCCCCATGGAGTTATTTGAGCAAGCCGCCTTGGATCTGGAACGAGATCACAAGGTCTGACCTACGTTGATGGGGCCGCCCTACCATGATGTCAGCTGGCTTGGCTCAAGGGGTCTCCCTCTCCTCCAAGAACCGACGTAGTAGGTAAGGGTGAAGTCGCCCCATGATTTCCACGAGAAGCATGGCTCGCTCCGAGCTCATCGGCATCGGGCTGTCAACGTACTCCGTCGCTATCGCTGCTGTCTGAGCTTCCACTTCTCGGAGGGCGTCCACGACACCTGTGAAGGCCTCAGCCGGGAGACCGGCTTCCTCAGCCCTGCGAAGAACTTCAGCCACTCTGATATCAAACTCATCGAACTCACCATCGGACGTGGGGTGAACCAAGTTGAGCGACACGAAACGCTCAAGTGTCCCGTCGGCGTCACCGAGCCGCTCCTTGGCCTCCTGGATGTCAACGAGAGGGCGCGTTGGTCCAAGTACTCGCTCATTCAGATGAAGCAGATCGTCGGGAGGCAGACCGGCCAGAATGTGCTTCACGTTTGTGCGGATCCAGTCAAGCGGATAGCGATGAAGTCTTTGCGCATCCCTTATGTAGCGGATGAGGTCGACGGAAATCGGATCGTACAGAGCAACATTGGGTTTGGGCCGCTCTGGAGCTGGGATCAGTTCCTCTGAGACGTAGTAATGGATCGTGGACCTTGGCACCCCCGTCGCTTCCACGAGGTCCTTCATTCGCAAGCGGCCCGCAACATCCTTGGCTACCACGTGCTTCCTAACCTTTCATCGTGCCTCGACCCAGATCCTACCCTTAGGAAGAGTCGATCTCCCAACACCGTTGGATGCACGTTGGTGGCATTTCGATTCCGGTTGACCCATGTTCTAGCCGCTGTGCAACCGCTGAGAGCGGAGCGGTGAACGCAACGCTCCTCGTAGGTGATGACGCCTTATCTGGGCGGGCGGACCAAGTTCAGGCGCTGCCGCTGTGGAACAGTCGGTCGCGAAGCAGTCCTTTCCGCATCTTGCCAGACGGATCCCGACCAAGTTCGGGGACGACACGAACCTCTCTGGGGCACTTGAACGCGGCGATTTGCTCTCGGCAGTAAGCGATGAGATTCGCTCCAAGTTGGTCTTCCCCGGCGACTCCGTCTGCTAACTCGACTACTGCGACCACGCGCTCACCCCACTCGTCGTCGGGAACCCCAAAGACAGCTACGTCACCGACCGATTCATGGCGCATCAGCACCTGCTCCACTTCAGCCGGATAGACATTGACGCCGCCGGAGATAATCATGTCGCTCGCTCTGCCGGTGAGGAACAAGAAGCCATCGTCGTCTAGGTATCCCATGTCGCCGACTGTGTAGTCGCCGTGAGACGAGTAGGCCCTGTCGGTCTTCTCCTCGTCTCCCCGATAACGAAATGGAGCGACGCCGGGAAGGGTACGAGCGTAGATGAGCCCAATCTCGCCAGTAGGCAGAGGAACCTCGTTTTGGTCGCGAATCGTTATCACGCCGTGTTCGGGTTTTCCGACGGTGCCGGGATGGGCCAACCACTGCTCACTGGTGCAAACCGTATAGGTGCCGAAGCTCTCAGTAGCGGCGTAACAATCGTAGAGGATCGGGCCAAACCAATCGATCATGGCTTGTTTGAGATGGACAGGGCAAGGAGCACCTGTGTGCATAACCGAGTTCAGGCTGCTCAAGTCCGCCTCCGCCTTTCGCTTCTCGGGCAAGGAGATGAGCCGGTGATACATGGTGGGGACCATGTAAGCGGAGGTGATTCCCAGCCGCTCGATCCGATCGAGAACATCATCGGCGGCGAAGCGACGCATGAGATAAATGGAACCCTGGAGGTTGATTACATGGATCGCGGAGATGAGCGGGCCGCCGTGATATAGCGGCGCGGTCGTCAGAAACCTGTCGTGTTTGGGATTGAAGCCGAGTCGCTCTCCGAAGCCGACAAAGGCCGCAAGGGCTTCGGGTGAGGGCTGGGTGCGGTCGCGAATCACCGCCTTGGGAACTCCGCTCGTCCCCGACGTGTAGGACAGGACTGACCCGAAGCGATGTTCAACTGCAGAGTCACTGGAGTCTTCGATGAAGATATCGAGGTCATTGACTTCGACGCTCCCTCCAACGACCACAACTTCGATACCGTCAGGCACAACTTCGCATGCAAGGTCCAGATAGGCAGAGTCGGCAAAGAGGACCTTGGCACCCGAGTCGCTCAGCAAGAACTCGAGTTCGATTGGCTTGAGCCTCGGGTTCAGAGGCGTGAACAGGAATCCGCCGCGATACGCGGCCTGGTGAAGAAGGATTGTCTCAACCCGATTTTCCAGGAGAAGCGCGATGACATCCCCGGCCTGGACTCCGTGGCTGTTCAAAGCCCGAATCGTCCGATTAGCCAGAGCGTTTAGCTCACGGTAAGTGAGCGAGCTGCCGAAGTCGTCCGAGACGGCGAGCCGGTCCGGGTGGTCGATCGCACCTTTGGCGAGGCCGAACGGCGGATAATCACTCATCCGTTGTGCAGCTCGGAGGGCAGCAGAGAAGCCAGCGATGCCGGCTTGCGGGTGGGATAAAGTCGCTCAGGTACAACGGCATAGCCTCCAGGGTGTAATGATTGCCCCAACCTCAGTGTGAAGTCTGACGTCACACTTACCATAAGACTTGCAGACTAGAAGAACAGGGTTGGTCAGTCATTGGATTGATCAATGCCCTGCAAGGCACACGGATGCCAAACCTCCCGAATGCATGTGAAGACCATTGGAGATTCAACAGCACCACGAGGAACTGACCTGCGACCAAAGCCACATGACGACCGCCACATTGGGGCATTGAGGGTGACAGCCATGACACTTTCGTGGACATGCCTTCGCATCTCGGAAAACCCCAGCCGCTGGCGGAAACCCATTTGCGTTTGAGGTAGAACCAATCATCGAACAGGACACGTGGGACAAGGTGCAGAACATCCAGAACGCCCAGTACCAATGGGACTTATGTCAACGGGCGCCGCATCTCAGCGCAGGCTCCGTTGCGTGGAAGCTCGGGGCGGAGGGGGTGGGATTCGAACCCACGAGGAGACGTCAGCCCCCTACGGCATTTCGAGTGCCGCGCACTAGACCAGACTATGCGACCCCTCCAAGATTCAGTTGTAGTTGATCCGATATCCGCCATATCCGGCGATATCAACCCCGGGTTTGCGGATTGTGGCGGAGGGAGAGGGATTTGAACCCTCGAGGGGGCGCAAACCCCCAACGGCATTTCCAGTGCCGCGCACTAGGCCAGACTATGCGATCCCTCCGGAATCCTGTCCGCAGGACAGGCCCCATCTGACCTGACGGGAGCGATGAAGGATAATGCCCGACCGTGACTGAGCCCATTTCGAAAAAGCAGCCGATGGAGCTTGCGCTGAGCCTTGCCACCGAGGCTGCTGAGGAGGGCGACGTACCCGTGGGCGCAGTATTGGTCGACGGCAAGGGCGAAGTCGTAGCCGCCGACCGCAACCGGCGTGAGGAGCTTCGCGACCCCACGGCCCATGCCGAAATGCTCGTTCTGTCGCGAAGAGCAAGAGAGGTCGGTGATTGGCGCCTGACCGGCCACACTCTCTATGTCACGCTGGAGCCCTGTCCGATGTGTGCCGGAGCTGCAGTCTGGGCCCGCCTCGATCGGATCGTTTACGGAGCCGCTGATTTCAAGGCCGGTGCGGCGTGGTCGCTCTACAACATCCCCCAGGACAAGCGGCTGAACCACCACATCGACCTCGTGGAAGGTGTGATGGCCGAAGAGTCGCGAGCGCTTCTAGAGGACTTCTTCGGCGACAAGCGTTGACGGATCAAGGCGCTGATCCCAGATGCGATAGACAAACGCGCCAATGGCGATCGCCAGACCCACAACGGTGAATGCCACGAAGTAGCTGATCCCCTCGATCATCAGACCCACAATCGGGGCACCTGCGACCAGCGCGATATCGAACAACGAGGTGAAAGTTGCCATCGCAGATCCGCGCTCGCTGACCCTGGCCCTGTTGACCACCTCACTTGACATGAGGGGAAAGGCGGCGCCATGAGCGGTGCCGGTCACGATTGCGGCGGTAACGAGCATCGGGACCGAAAAGGCGGCACCCAGCGTGACCAGGCCAACTCCGTATGCAGCAATAGCACCGGTGAGAAGCGGTCGGTGTGGGACCTTGTCGTACAGACGTCCCCCGATGATCCGAGTGATGGCCGCCGCGGTTCCGTAGACGCCGAGAAAGAGACCGGTGGTCCCAACGTCTCGCTCGACGACGAAGGTCCTCACGAACGTGAAAAGCGACTCGATGCCGATGGCAAACAGCAGAGAGACAAACCACAAAGGAAGAAGCGTCTTCTGAGCAAACGCCGCCCAGAAGGACCGACGCGGCTGACGCCCGCGGACCGGAAGTGTCGGAAGGCTCCACACGATCAACCAGGAACCGAGTGAGACGGCCGCCGCCGCATAGAACAAGGCATCGAATCCGCCCTGATCGATGATCACGTCTCCGAGGAACCCACCCAATCCCAGAGGGATCAATCCAGTAAGGCCGAAGATGGCGAGGCCCTGAGTCCGACGCTCGATTGGAATCGAGTCGGCGCCGTAGGTCAGCATCGTGGTGAAGAGCGCGATCTGAATAGTTCGTTGAACGAGGAAGATCGCCCAGAGGTAGGGGCCCCACTCCGACGTGGTTGCCAGCAACAGAACGATCCCGACGTTGACGACGGCCGCCACCAGTAGGACGGTCCGACGGTGGGTGAGGTCGAGGATGCGCCCGAGCCAAGGTCGGAACACCAGGGAGATGACTGCACTGGCGGAGTAGAGGACTCCGATGACCGCTTCGGTAGCCCCCAAGTCACTCAAGTACCCCGGCAAGTGGATGAGCAGCGAGAACGACATCTCCTGGAGGAGCGCCGCCGCAAAGAGGCGGTTGAAGTTATCACCAAAACGCCGATTGCTCATTACATAGCGAACGCTAACACAGGCTCAACGGCCCTCTCCACCCCTTTCGTGTCGGAATACTCCACCTATGTGTGAGATTCGGGACACAGAACGGAATCGGGAGCGGTGTTGGGTTGGTGACCGTGCGTCGGTAGCCTTCTGTCTGATCGTGTAGGCGGGGCGCTAGGGGTGCCCTCTTCCCGAAACCCTCTTCATGCGGGGCTCAACCCCCCGCCCGAGGAGCACGATGCGGCGGGGCGTCAAGCCCGCGGCTGCGGTGTCGGGGCGTTGACGATTGGGTCCTGCGCGGCGGGACACCGCGAATCGGGTCAGGTCCGGAAGGAAGCAGCCCTAAGTGGATTGTCTCGGGTGCTGTAGGAGTGCCTGGTTTGAGCCTTCGGCCGTTGTCGACGTCGTTCCCGTGCCTCGACGGCGGGGTCACGATCAACGCTTCAGGCGGCCTCGGGGTCGACGGCAAGCCTCTGGGGGTCCTTGCGAAGCCGCACGCCGTATACGAACCCGAACAATCCCGATCGCCAGACCTGTTCAAGTGCGAGGTCGCGGCCTTCGTACATTTCCTCGGGCGGCGGCAACGAGTCGAGACTCTTGTGGAGATACCAGTACTCCTTCGGCGCACCGGCGAACAGCAGCCCCACGAGAGGAAGCACGACAGCTGTGCCCAGCCGATGGAGCAGCCGCAGCAACCGATTGACGGGACGTGCCAGGTCAACCACGACCGCCGCCTTCCCTGGTTTGAGGACCCGTTCGATCTCCTGGAGTGTCTCGTCCACGGACGTGAGATTCCGGAAGACGAAGGCACTGAACACACCATCGACCGACTCATCTGCCACAGGGATCGCCTCGCCAACGGCCACAACACGGGCCGGTACCGCGCTGAGCGCCACCATCTCCACTACCGGATCGAGCCCGATGACCGACCGTCCCCCAAAGTCAGTGTCTCCGGTGCCACATCCGAGGTCGAGCACGCTGCCCGCCGAGAGCATGTCAACTCCCCGGGAGCGCCAGCGACGTTCCTGACCCATCGAGAGGATCCGGTTGATCCGGTCGTATCGTTTGGCGATCCGGGCAAATATCGGATCAGAGGCTTCGCTCACGGCTCGATTGCGTCGAACCCGGTGTAGCTGCGGAGAGCCTCGGGGATCACGACCGACCCGTCCACCTGTTGGTGATTCTCGAGAATGGCAAGGATCGTTCTTCCCACGGCACACGCGGTGCCGTTGAGAGTGTGTGCCAGGACGTTCCCTCCATCGGCTCGGTACCGAACCTTGAGACGGCGTGCCTGATAGTCCGTCGTGTTGGAGCACGAAGTGATCTCCCGGAAGGCCTGCTCACCGGGGAACCAGGCCTCGATGTCGTACTTCTTGGCGGCGCTGGCTCCGAGGTCGCCGGCGGCCACGTTGACCACCCGGTAGGGCAACTCCAACTGACGCACCAGGGACTCCTCGACTTCGAGGAGTCGATCGTGTTCATCCTGAGACTCGTCAGGTGTGGTGAATACGAACATCTCGACCTTGTCGAATTGATGGACGCGGAAGATTCCGGCGGTGTCCTTCCCGTAGGTGCCTGCCTCACGTCGGAAGCATGTCGAGAAGCCTGCGTATCGCAGCGGCAAGTCCACTGAGTCGAGGATCTCGTCGCCGTGATAGGCGGCCAACGGAACCTCAGAGGTCCCGACCAGGAACAGCTCGTCCCTTTCGATCTCATAAACCTGCTCCCGGGCCTCCGGGAAGAATCCGGTGCCTTCCAGTGCATGCTCCCTGACCAGGACCGGAGGAATCATCGGAGTGAATCCGGCTTCCGAGAGATGGTCCATGGCCCAACGCACCAAAGACAGCTCCAGCATCGCTCCCTTGCCCTTGAGATAGCCGAAACGGCTCCCCGAAACCTTGGCAGCGCGCTCGGTATCGATGATGTCGAGGCTGGAGCCAAGATTCGCGTGGTCGGTCCCCTCACCGAGAGCGTCGCCAACCCGCTTCACTTCGACGTTGTCCTCGTCGGTGAAACCATCGGCGGCCGTCGGATCTACGAGGTTCGGAACCTCCAACCATCGATTGCGGAACTCACTTGCGAGATCGTCTGCCTGGGAGGTCTTCTCCTTGACGGCGGTGGCCAGGCCCGATACCTCCTCGATCGCCTTGGCCTTGGCGTCACCCTCCAACGAAGCGATCTCCTTCCCAGCGTCCTTCTGTTGAGCTCGCAACGACTCGGCTTCGGTGAGGGTGGACCGATGACGGGCATCGAGGGCGATCAGACCGTCGAGGTCGATATCAACGCCACGTCGCTGCAGCGAGTCGCGCACGGCTTCGGGTCTGTCTCGGAGGATCCTCGGATCAAGCATGGGTCGAGCGATGGTACAAGCGGGTCACGCCGGGTTCACGGTGAATTGGACGGTCAAAGCATTGTCGGTGAGATCTGCATCCGGATTGACCACGACAAGCCCGACTGAGACCTCGTAGAGAGTGTCAGGCACGACGGCAATGGCCGGGAAAGAAACAGTCGTCTGACCGTTTGGATCGAGACTCGGCACCTCAGCATTGGTCCGGAACGGATCACCGCCACCATCGGTCATCGACAGCTCGAGCGTTTCGATGCCAGACGCCACGTTCCCGGAGTTAGTCACGACCACGCTGAATACAACTTCTTCGGTGGCTGGAACGACTGCTTGGCCGGCGACACTCAACTGCCAGAGTGGGTTGGTCGTGATCGTCGACACTTTGAGACCAGGACGTAGCCCGAGATTGTTCGTTGACGATCTGGCAGCGTTGACGTATCCAACGGCTAGTGAAGCCAGCCCACCGTCAGCCGGGCTGAGCCTCACGCTGAGCAAGGGCGAGATCGGCTCGGGCACCTCTGCTCGCTCGAACTCTGCCTTCAGATCCAGAAACAGTGCGTCACCGGCCCGAATCTCGGCGAGGGCGTCAGCGACCATGTTGATGGCGAGGGCGTCCTCAGGGTCATCGGCTCCCCGCAGGACCGCCGTCTCGAGATCCTCCACACCTTTGTCCCATGCAGTGATGGCTTGCCGATACAAGGACCAGACCGGAACCAGCGCCTCAGTCGGTGGCTCCTCCGCAACAAAGACCTCGGCCGCTTCCAGGTCGGAGCTGAGACCGCCGAGAACAGTGGTGAACTCGTCGCGCCCAACCTCGCGCAGATCAGCGAACAACTGGCCGAGGGAGGACCCACTTCGGGATAGTTCGGCGGCGTGGGTTCGTATCTCGTTCAGGTATTCGATCTCGGCCTGTGTCTCCTCACCTGCCTCGGCAACCACGAACGCGACCACAAGGCCGACCACGAGGATGGCCGGGATTCCGACTCGGATTATCGCTCTTCGTCGCGGTGGAGCTGGTGGATCGAACACGAGCCATCAATTTTCGCAGGTCAGACGTCGCTATGAGCAGTGCGGAGACCGATAGAGCAGGCTGTTGCCGACCTTCCCAACCGTTTCGAGACTGCCGGACTCACGCAGGCAATAGACCATCTGCTGGGCAGATCGCATGGGTCTTACCGTCGCCTCAGCCAGGTCCCTCGTAGTGAACTGGCTGGGCAACTCCGAGGGGAGCATCGAGAGGGGATCGTCGATTCGTTGCGCCGAGTCGACCTCCAGCAAATGACGCTCAGCCACCACCCACCCCCGTCGTCGCCAGGCCTTTCCCGGCTGGTGCACCCTCATCTCGTCGACTTTGACCATCAGAACCTCGAGTTCCACGAGGGGATCGTTGAGGACTTGCGGAAACGCGACGAGTTCCGAGAAGACATCGAGGACATCGCCTCGCTTCGGTGACTTCCTCCGGTCGAGGATCGTCCCGTCATCATCACATCGAACGATCCACTTCTCGCTTGCTATCGGATGGACAATCCGCACCCGATGTCCGCCGTCGAGAAGTGATGCCAGCTTCGCCTTCATCGAGGAGAACCCGCCAGTCTGCACCTCGATCAAAAGGTCGCCACGAACGATGTCGATGACGTATCTGTCGACCGGGTGCTCGATGAGGTCACCTGGTTCGGAGTACCAGGCCTTGACTGAGGCGTGGAGCGGCTTCTCGCGCAACGTCCCGATGTGGCTCACCCGCACAAGGTAGGTCACAGACCGAGCGGGTCGGGTCAACTCACCCGACGAAACAAGTAGGCAAAGGCCGACTTTGTGTAGCCGACACCCCTCTGATTGACCCTGATGGCATCAGCCTCCGGTGCAGGTCCCTTCTTCGGAACCAGGTACTCATCCAGTGAACCTGAATCCACCGAGTATCCACCCGTCTTGGCTTTGACTACCGCCGCGAGCTGATATCGATCGTCGGTCGTCGCCAAGGCGACGTCACCGTGGCTCGGATTGGCGAGCAGGTGGCCTCCTACCTTCAGGTATCTGGTGCAGTGATCGGACACCAAGCCTGCATACAGAGAAATGAGGACATCGAAGGACTCGTCATCCAACTGCAACGGGGTCGTGTAGTCACCGTGGATGAATGTGAAACTGGCGTCATCTCGGCCACCTTCAGCAGTGATGATCTCGCCAACTCCCTCCCGGTCGTCGAAGAACCGTGGGGTCCGCTTGTCAATGTCGACGTAGGTGACAGCCGGGTAGGCGAAAGAGGCGGCGACATCGACGAACGACCCCGGATAGAGCGCGGCTTCTCCACCTATGGCTTGCCGAACCGCGGTGAAGAGTCGCTTCCGGTCGCCGGGATGGCGCTCCTGCAGATCCCACAGCGTGCGAGTCGAAGGATTCACTCCGTCCCCTTTCTGGCGCGGATGACAAATGAGATCTCGCCTCCCACGTCTTCATGACTCTCGCCAGCATCCACGAACCCGGCCGCCTCCAGAGCTGAAACCATGTCGGCTGGATCGATGAAGTGCGGACCCGAGCCGTGATCGGCGTGGAAGCTGTGGTCCTCATGGCCGAAGTCCTCGTCAATGAGGAGGACCCTCCCACCAGGATGCATCACCCTGTACAGCTCTGCCGCCGTGAGCTTCAAGTTGTCCAGATGATGCATGACGTTCATGGAAATCGCTGCGTCGACGGACCGATCAGGTAGCGGGACGTCTTCACCTGACCCTTTCAATACTGTGATCTGTCGGGCGTTGCCGACGAGAGTTCGTCTCACAGCCAGCACGAGTCGCATTACTCGGGACGGGTCGACCGCAACAACCGAGCCTGCGGGACCAACTGCGGCGGCAGCTTCCAAAGCCGATGGGCCGAACCCGGCACCGATATCAAGGACAGTTTCGCCGGGCTCCAAGCCGAGTTGAGCCACGGCATCGCTGTTGACACTGGAAGACCACAGGTGTCCCAGAGCCTTTCCGATTTGTGAAGGACGCATATTCAGGCGACCTCGAGTGCGGGATGGAAGTTCTGATCGGCCTCATGCAGCTCCCGTGCAAGTCGAACTGCGCGTCCCCTCGTTTCAGGAGCCAGCGGTGCCCACTCCAGAAGCTCGCGTAGCCAGAGCGACAACCCATGCACGCTCTCGTGGATTGCTCGTACCGAGTGTGCACAGCTCTCTCTCGTGGCGACAGGCAGGCCGTTCGTATCTCGGATCTCGTCAAGCACATCGACGATCGACTTGACCAGCTCCTGTGCTGTTGGACTAGTTGAAGTATTCACTTCCGAACCTCTCGTATATGGATAAACCAGTCGACTGACTATCGGTCACTGACTGATGGTCACTATAATGACCACTGGTCATTCGCTTGTCAAGCGCGTTAACCTCCACATCGAAATGCCCACCGAAACCTCCAAAAGCGAAGGCCGCTATCAGCCGGCAGATGTCAGAAGACGGCAGATACTCGATGCAGCGACAAAGCTCGCTCTCGAGGAAGGACTTGGCGACACGTCGATTGCCCGGGTCGCGGAAGTAGCGGGCGTCGCCAAAGGCTCGATCTACCTCCACTTCCGATCACGCGACGAGCTGCTGGCGGGCCTGCAAGCCGACATCTGGAATCAAATGCTTGAACACCCCGCGGAGGTCGCTGATAGCAACGAACTCAGCTGGGCTCAGAAGCTGGACGCAGTCGCCGAGCACTGGATGCGTTTCGAGCTGGACAACCATGGCTTGTATCACGCCGTCTTCCATGAGATCCCTTCGAATGCAGAAGAACCCATGGCGGGCGCTCGCGACCTTCTGGGACGAATAGTCGAGGGCGGAGTCGAAGCCGGGGAGTTCGATCTCAAGGAGTTGGACCTCGACGTCCTGATCCACTTCCTGCTCCACGGCTACATAGGCCCCTGCTTTCACCACAGCGACCAGGAGAAGGCAATCTCGGATGTGAAAGAACTGTTCCGAAGACTCGTTGGCGCAAGCTCCTGACGAATCCAAGGCGCGAGAATGGCGCACATGGACGCTCTCACCTGGCTGCTCGACTCCGACCCTGCGATCAGATGGCAGGTCATGCAACACCTCGAGGGTTCGGCTGCCGAGGAGGTCGCCGCCGAGCGCCGACGTGTGGCTACGGAGGGCTGGGGAGCCCGGCTCCTCGAACTCCAGGACCCCGACGGCTACTGGGCCAATGGCGCCTACTTCCCGTCAGATACCTCGAATCTCGAGCGCGGCCCGGATGGAAGACTGCTCGGGCAACCGTGGACAGCAACGACCTGGGCGCTTTCCCAGTTGCGTTGGTTCGGCGTTGACCCTGAATCGTCGGACGTGCTCCAGGCAGTGGCGCTCGTCAAAGACAACGCCAGTTGGGAGTACGCCGGTGAGCCGTTCTTCGAAGGGGAAGTCGAACCGTGTGTCAACGGTCAGACCGTGGCCAACGGTTCCTACTTCGGCGTTGATGTCACATCAATTGTCGACCGCCTGCTCGGAGAGCAGATGGAAGACGGCGGCTGGAACTGCGAACAGGAGAACGGCTCGAAACGCGGCTCGTTTGATACGACGATCGCGGTGATCGAGGGTCTGGCCGCCTTTCGAGAACGCAGCGAAAAGGCCAGCGATCTCGACGAAGCCATTGAGAGAGGCGAGGAATACCTACTCGAGCGTCAATTGATGCTCCGTCTCTCCAACGGAGAGCTGATCAACGAAGCATGGGCCCGTTTCTCGTTTCCGAACTGGTGGCACTACGACGTTTTGCGTGGCCTGGACCACTTGAGGACTACTCGCCGGCCTGACCAACGTGTCGAACGCGCTCTCGACCTTGTGGAGAATCGCAAGGGCAGCGACGGTCGGTGGAAGCGGGAGAAAGTGTGGCCAGGTGCGATCCATTTCGACGTCGATGACCCTGAAGGTCAGCCAAGCCGGTGGATCACACTGAGAGCGATGCGCGTTCTGAAGTGGGGATCAACCTCTTAGAGGCGAACCCGTATCGGGATTGAGCCGAGCAGCCCCTCTATCCCTTGGGAAGCTTCACCAAGGGAACCACGGCCGCCACTGCTTCTGCCTGTGCCTTTGGTGTGTCGGGTGGATCGTCGAGTATGAACTTGGACAATCGGTCCAAGGCTTTGGGATGACTATCCGCGTACTCCGCCATCAGTCGAGCTGCCTCCTCTTGGTCCACCACAACAGCGTCTGTGTCGTACACCTTCGAACCGAGGTGATAGCGGGCTTGAGGATTGGCTTTCAGATTGGCGAACCATTGAGCCTTGGCGCCCCAACCTGCCGCAACGAATACGGCATCAGGTCGGTTCACCACCACTTCGAGGACTGTCCGTCGTGTCTGGCCTGACTTCCTTCCGACGTGCTCGAGCATCAGGAACCGATTGCCAAACAAGAATCCGAGCCGAGCCCTGTAGAGGCCGATGGGGGCGCGAAGGAACCAACGCTTCAGACCGGTGGGCGATCCCTGACCTTCCAATCGTGTGTTTCCCATTGCTGGTCACGATATTCGGTACCTCTGCGGAAAGATGCTGGCGCCTTCTGTGTTGACAGTTCAACCCGATACGGATGCCGAGTCTTTACGTCGCTCCCACCACTCATCTAGAAGGATGAAGAGAGCTGATCCCAGGAGCGCAAGCAGTGCAGAGCCAAGGGTCACTTCCTCAAAACCGTTGCCAGTGGCCGCTTCGATGATGCCCCAGGCAACCATCCATCCGACAATGCCGATTACTGCGTTCTGCCAGATCGGGCGATCCTCTCGGCCACCACCCACGATTGCTCCAGCCACACCGCCTGTAATGGCTGCAATGGGCAGGAACAGAATCAGACCCACAATCACACCCATGGTGCTCCTTCGGCAGACACAGTGTCATTCCTAGCCCTAACCAGGTGTGGCAACAAGGGCCGATAGTCACCATCACGGAGCCTCAACCCATCAGCTGACAGCCGTAGGCCTAAGAGACCGGCCACCAGTGATGCCGCACAAAGGCCAACGGCGATGAGCTTGTCGAAGCTTGCCGCCTCAGCCAAGGCGCATCCCCGAGCACCAAGGTGAAGCCTGCCGTGGCGATTTTCAGGACGCATGCATAAGAGTCTTGAGAAGCCGGATGCACTGCTGCCGTGATGTGTGCATGGCCATCCCCTGCAGCTTCATGTCGGACACCATGTCACTTCCTACTGGAAAAGGTCAGGGTCATACCAAAGCCATATGCCCCAACTCCCCTCATCGCCCCCGCCTCTATCCCACCCACCAACTAGCTGCCCTTTCATGGCCACCAACTTGCCGCCTTCCTCACACTGAATATCGAGGCACGTCTTCTGCACCCATTCAGCGTCATCACGATTGATGTAGCCGACCAGAAGACCAGTCACGAACACTTTGACTGCGTTGGAGTCATACGGATTGGAAGGGTCAGGCTCCAGGTAGGCCACCACATCAGGTGCACCACCTTCCGCAGTCTTCGGCCCAGCGATGCGTTCAAGGGCCTTCTGATAGGTGGCCTCACCCTTTACCTCAATGGCCTTGCCATCACCGCCGCAGTCAATGACGGTGATCGCCTCGGGCTGCTGCCTTCTCCTGAACTGGGCCATACGTCAACCCTACGAGTAAGTAGCGCTCACGCCTCTACTAGCCCCGGGGGTTTCGCCTTGGCAGCGAAATCGGAAGTGCATGTGACCTCTCCCCGCAGGGAGGGTTACAGAACAGTCCCCTCTCGTGGGCGAAACGACACACTTTTGTAACCCTTGAGCTCGGTTGGGACGGCAACCCAGCTTGACATCGGAGGTGCGTGCCTACGGCGACCAGCTCTCGAGGAGGCGCAGAGCCGGGTAGTCGTTCCTCGCCAGGCTCCGGTAGTAGACGGCGTGGTAGGACAACGCTCGCGAGTGAGCAAGGGCCATGAATTCCGGGTTGTTCGCCGAAAACCTGTTGAAGGCTTCATCACGCAGACTGGAATTCGCCAAGCTAAGCGCAATTCGCTTGTGAATCTCGATCGGGTATCCGCTGAGCAAGAGGATCACAAAAGGGACGACCAGGGTCTCGCTGATAGATATTGCCCGTGCGATCGAAGCCTCCCTGACATGTCCGTCGTGATGGCATGAATACAGGCAGTGATGGATCGTTCTGAGAATACGATCCGATGGTTCGTCGATCGGTTCGTTGTAGATCCGATACGGCAGGAAAAGACTCTCACCCGCGAGCTGAATCGGTATTCGGCCGACCGGGTGAGTTTCTGCATGGGGAAGACGAGAGACTACGGAAGTAGCGGCTTCACGCGCCTTGATGGGAAAGGAGAACACGAGGTCTGACTCGTCGATTGACTCATGTAGAACGGTCGAGCGCACGCGCCCAGTCTCCCAGGGTTACAAAACAGTCCCCTTTGGTGGGCGAGGGGGGACTTGAACCCCCACGATCTTGCGATCACAGGAACCTGAATCCTGCGCGTCTGCCAATTCCGCCACTCGCCCGGAGAAGCGAAATCGTAACCGTCGACCCCAGGGTTCCGGTAGTCCGAAATCCCCCACCCTCTCTAACCTCTCCGACGTGAGCGTGGCAAGAAGCCTCGAACGACGTCTCGAGAAACTCATCGAAGGCGTGGCTGGTCGGATCTTCTCCGGACGGCTGCACCCGGCTGAACTGGCGGGCAAACTTGCACGCGAGGCCGACTTCGCTCGGTTCGAGCACCCATCAGGCACCGCAACCGCCAATCACTTCGCCATCGCTCTCCACCCACGCGACCTGACCATGGACCCATCAGAACTACGAACAGCTCTGAGCGACGAACTCAACGCCTACGTCGTCGAGGAGGGTCTCCGAATTGCCGGACCCATCCAGGTCGACATCAGCAGTAGCGAAGACGCGACTCCTGGAGCTGTCCAATGCCATGTGGAAGTTGTCCCCGGACCTGGTGAGACTTGGGCGAAGCTGACTACCGGCAGTGAAACACTCGAGCTTGATCGAATCCGCACACTGATTGGAAGGTCTGAGGAAGCTGACGTTCGGCTGATGCAAGACAACGTGTCCCGAATGCATGCGGTCGTCTATCGCCAGCAGGGGAACGTCTGGGTCCGTGATCTCGAGTCCGCCAACGGCACTCTCGTCGACGGCCAGCGCCTGACCACAGAACCGGTGACGTTCAACAGCGGATCAATGCTGACCTTCGCCGACAACGACTACCGGATCACCCTCGCCTGATGCCCGACATCATCCTTGCCCTTCTCCGGTTGATCTTCCTCGGTCTCGTCTACCTGTTCGTCTGGCAAGTCGCTCGCGCCATCGGTACGCATCTCGGAATCTCCGTACGTCAGGAACGGAAGAAGGGCAGTCGATTGCTCTTCGTGAAGTCCGAGAATCAGCAGGGCGACGAGCTCAAGGTCAGCGACGTGACCGTCCTCGGGAGGTCGGACGAGGCAGACTATGTCCTCGACGACCCCTACGCTTCCGACTTCCATCTGCGACTCGTGGCACAGGAGAACGGGTTGATGCTCCACGATCTGGGCAGTACCAATGGGACTTATGTCAACGGGCGCCGCATCTCAGCGCCGGCTCCGCTACGTCGCGGAGACACCGTGCAAGTCGGCAAGACCGTGATGGAGGTCCGATGAGGTACATCTGGGCTACCGGCAGCCACAAAGGCATGGTTCGTGAGCAAAACGAAGACGCGGTCTTTCCCACGTCGAGCGGCGAAACCGAAGATTCCGCCGTCCTGGTAGTCGCCGACGGCATGGGTGGCCATGTCGCAGGTGAGGTGGCATCCCGTATCGCAATCAACGCCTCAGCTTCTGCCGACTTGAGTCCCGGCGACCGGGTTGCAGCCGGCAATCGAGCGATACGGGAAGAAGTGGCACGCGAACCCTCGCTCGAAGGCATGGGGACCACCATGACTCTCCTGGTCATCGATGGCGATCGCGGTGTGTTCGGCCACGTCGGTGACAGCCGCGCATACATCATGAATGAGGCGGGTCAGTTTCTTCAGCTGACGAGTGATCACACAGTCGCCGCTGAATATGTGGCTATCGGACAGCTCAGCCCTGAGGAGGCCGCGGTCCACCCCCATCGACACATGCTCACCCGCACCCTGGGCCTCACTCGTTTCGTCAATGTGGACGAGATTCCCATCGACTTCGAGGTCGGCGACAAGATCCTGATCTGCTCTGACGGACTCACCGAGATGGTCCCTGACGACGAGATCGCCGAGATCCTCTCAGATGGCACACCCGAAGAAGCAGTCTGGGCTCTCATCGAAAAGGCGAACGCCGCGGGCGGGGTCGACAACATCACCGTCATCGTCGTCCACGTAGTCGACTGAACCGTGAGTCGACGACTCGAGGCCGCAACGATCGTCGCGGCTTCCCTACTCGCAGCATTCGCAGTCGCCCTTGTGAACTTCGCCTGGGGTGGAGGCCTGGACGTTCAGGTCGGCCTCACGTTCCTGGTCTTCATCGTTAGCTTCGGAGGCTTCTTCGCCGCTGTCCAGACCTTCGCACCGAGAGCAACGCCCCTACTGATCCCAATTGTGGTGGCCCTCGTCGGTCTCGGATTCTTCGAGATCTACCGCCTCGACACCGAACGAGCCGGGCTTCAACGGTGGTGGATGCTCATTGCGTCAGGGATAGGGGTGCTGACCCTGTGGCTACTCACCAAGAGGGGAACTTCGGCCCTCCGCAGATATCGCAACGTGATTCTTCTGGTGTCCATCGGGCTCCTTCTCCTGCCAAACCTGCCCAGCGACTGGGCGTTCCCCCTCAAAGGACTCGAAGTCAACGGGTCCCGCTTGTGGGTCGTGTTCGACGTGGGGTTCACCCGTATTCAGTTCCAGCCAGCGGAGCTGGCCAAGCTCGGAATCGTCATCTTCTTCGCCGCCTACCTCGCCGACCACCAACGAGCCCTCCGCGAAGCACACCGTCGCTTCGGGCCAATCCGTATTCCTGAACCTCGCCAGCTGATCCCACTGGTAATGGCGTGGGCTGGCAGCCTGGTGATCCTGGTCTGGCAGCGAGACCTGGGGGCATCGTTGCTGGTGTTCGCCGGGTTCGTCCTGCTGCTCTACGCAGCCACCGGGGCCACCGGCTATCTCGTCGCAGGCGGGGTGATGACCATCACCGGGGCTGCTGCTGCAGCCGTCATGTTCGACCACGTGCAAAGGCGAATGACAGCCTGGCTGGAACCTTTCCAGCACTATGAGGATGAAGGATTCCAAATCGTCCAGGGGCTATTCGCGCTGGGGACTGGAAGCCTTGCCGGATCGGGCCCAGGATTAGGCCGGCCCGACCTGATACCCAACGCCAGCACCGACTTCATCTTCGCCGCCGTCGGTGAGGAGCTCGGGTTCGCCGGGACCGTCGCCATCATCGCCCTATACGGCCTGTTGATCGCGGTCGGGCTCGGTATCTCCTTCCGTAGTCGGGAACCGTTCCGCAAGCTGCTCGCAGCCGGGCTCACTTTCATATTGGCGGTCCAGGTCTTCCTGATCGTCGGCGGTGTGCTGCGAATCGTGCCTCTCACCGGCATCACCTTGCCGTTCATGTCGTACGGGGGCTCGGCCCTCGTTGGCAACATGGTGTTGGTTGCTCTTCTCCTCCGCATCAGCCACGAGGAAGCGCGATGAATGGCCCAATAAGGCGCGTCGCGATCGGTGTCTTCGTGTGCCTGGGTCTCCTTCTTGCCGGGGTCACCTGGTACCAGGTGGTTCGCGCCGACGAGCTACGCGCCGACCCCCGGAATCCGAGGCCGGCCCTTTCGGAACGAGGCAAAGAACGGGGATTCATCGTTGCCGCGGATGGCACTGTCCTTGCCCGGTCGGTCGAAGACCCAAACGACGCTCGTTCGTTCCTGAGGGAGTATCCGGAGGGAGAGACCTTCGCCCATCTCGTCGGGTACTCATCGTTCCTCGTCGGGACCACCGGGCTGGAGGCCGCTTACAACTCCGACCTTCGTTCCCGCCGCGATCTGACAATCAGCGACCTGGTCGCAGCCCTTCTTGGCGCCGACCTCAGACCCAAGAACCTGGAAATCACCGCCTTCCCCGAGCTCCAGCGCGCCGCGTATGAAGCACTCGGTGATAACCGAGGTGCGGTTGTGGCTCTCGATCCGGCAACCGGCGCTGTCCTGGCCGCAGTATCAACACCGGGATTCGACCCCGCATCACTCTTGACGAACGAGGCAGCTGCCAACTGGGAAAGTCTGCTGGTTGACTCCGAACAACCCCTGCGCGACCGGGCCACACGCGAGATCTACGCCCCAGGCTCCACGTTCAAGACGGTCGTCGCGGCTGCATCTCTGGACACCGGCTTCGCCAACCCGGGGACCACCTTTAACGATCCAGTGGCCTTCCGACTCCCTGGCTCGGAGGCCACCATCGAGAACGCAAACGGACGTGTGTGTAACGACGGGGACTCGGCCACGCTCCTCCAGGCCTACGTGAGGAGCTGCAACACCGTCTTTGCCGACCTCACAATCCAACTTGGCGCAGTGGACGTTGGGATCACCGCTGAGGCGCTGGGCTTCAACCAGGACATACCGTTCGAGTGGACGATCCCCCAGGCCGTTTGGAACACCGAACAACTGGCAGCAGACCCTGCAGCACTAGGTCAGAGCGGAATCGGGGAACGCGATGTGCGAGCGACGCCGTTGCATATGGCGATGGTTGCCGCAGCAGTAGCAAATGACGGTGTCGCCGTGAATCCCTTTGTGGTCCGACGGGTGTTGGATGCCGACGGGATCGCCGTCGAAGAGAACACGGGCTCGGATCTTGGTCGAGCCATGTCGTCGGAAACGGCTCTCACCCTCACCCAGATGATGGAACGAGTCGTCACCGAAGGAACTGGGCGCCAGGCGGCAGTGCCCGGTGTCAGGGTGGCCGGCAAGACCGGAACTGCAACCGGGACCGGAGGCTTCTCCAACCCGTGGTTCATTGGATTCGCCCCAGTGGACAACCCGACGATTGCCATCGCTGTATTCATCGAAGGCAGCGAGGTTTCAGGGGAATCGGCGTCCGGTGGCTCTGTCGCAGCGCCGATCGCATCGGAATTGATCCAGACCTGGCTCGCCATTGGATCGTGACTTGAAACGGCCACTACCTAGACTTTCTTGATTCCCCATGGAAACCCCTTCCATTCTCAACGACCGTTATGAGATCACGTCCCACATCGCGAGGGGCGGGATGGCTGACGTCTATGAAGGCCGCGACACTGAGCTGAACCGGTCTGTCGCGATCAAGGTTCTCCATTCACAGTTCTCATCTGACGAAGCCTTCGTCAAGCGGTTCCGACGTGAGGCTCAGGCTGCGGCCAACCTCACCCATCCCAACATCGTCGGGATCTACGACTGGGGTCAGTCGGGCGGCACCTACTTCATCGTCATGGAGATCGTCGAAGGCCGCTCCCTCCGCGAGGTCCTGAAGTCAGAGGGCGCACTTCTTCCGCGTCGTGCCACCGAAATCGCAGCCGAGACCGCAGCAGCCCTTTCAGTCGCCCACGCTGCCGGACTCGTCCACCGAGATGTGAAGCCGGGCAACGTGTTGCTGGCCAAAGACGGCACCGTGAAAGTCACCGACTTCGGGATCGCACGCGCCTGGGATGACAGCCAAGAGCTCACTCGCACCGGCGCTGTCATCGGGACGGCCACCTACTTCAGCCCTGAGCAGGCCCAAGGGGCGACTGCCGACGCCCGAAGCGATGTGTATGCCCTGGGTGTCGTTCTTTACGAGATGCTCACAGGACGACCGCCGTTTATGGGCGACTCCCCGATGGCCGTTGCGTTTCAGCATGTGTCCGCTGAGCCTCCTGCTCCGCATTCGATAAATCCCGACGTCCCCGAGTCACTCAACTCGGTGGTCATGAAGGCGCTTCGGAAAGACCCGAACGCCCGCTACCAGTCCGCCGAGGAGATGCGGACCGATCTGCTTTCGGTGCTCCAAGGAGACAACGTGGTGGTTCCACCTCCTGTCGCTCCGGTGCCGGTTGCAAACGGTGGCGAGCCAGAAGGTGCGACCCGTGTGATGACAACCGCGGTTCCTCCGGTGACAGCACCGCCAGATGAGATCTATCGGACCATCGAAGAGGAGCCGAGAAGCCAACTGCCGTTCATCCTCACTGCGTTTGCCTTGTTGGTGACCCTCGGAATTCTCTTCTTTGTCATGTGGAACCTCGCGAATGGCGGCGATGGAGACGATGACATCCTGACCGTCCCGGACCTCACGGGCCAACAGTTCGACTCCGCCCGCACCATTCTCGAGAACGAAGGCTTTGTTGTGGTCGCGCAATTCGAAACCAGCAACGAGTTCGAGCAGAACGAAGTCATCAGGACCAATCCCGCCGCCGATGCCGAAGTCCAAGTCGGCGACACCATCGAGGTGTTTGTCTCCACCGGGGACGAGCGAATAGCGGTGCCTGCAGTGGTGGGCCTGACGGAGTCCGAAGCCCGTCAAGAAATCGAAGATGCAGGCCTGACTGTTGGCACCGTGACCGAACGGCCCGATGCCGACTTTGAGTCAGGTGTGGTCATCGAATCGAATCCTGTTGCAGGAGTCGAGATCGGTTCGGCGGTACCGGTGAATCTCATCGTTTCGTCGGGTCCCGAGGAGGTCGAAGTCCCAGACGTGGAAGGCATGACTGAGCGCGACGCCACGGCGGAGCTGACCAACCTCGGTCTCCGGGTCACCGTCAATGAGGAGTTCTCCACTGAGGTCACGAGGGGCGATGTAATCCGTCAGGACCCCGAGGCGGGCGAAACCGCGTTCTCCGGAGACGTTGTCCTGATCGTCGTCTCACTCGGGCCGGCGCCGGTCGAGGTCCCCGACCTGAGCGGTCTGACCGAGTCCGAAGCTGCTGCAGCGCTGGCGGATATCGGACTCAATCTCCGTGTGTCGAACGCCACCCAGCCTGTCGCCGACCCCGGTCAGGACGGAGTAGTTGTGAATCAGGTTCCGGGAGAAGGAACCACGGTCGACGAAGGTGACACCGTGACGGTGACGCTCGGTGAGTTCATCCCACCGCCGACGACCACGACAACCACCCTGCCTCCAACCACTTCAACGACGGCACCCCCGCCTTAGGAAATCAAACCTCAGGTAGTGGGTCCCATATATGGGTCTACCCGCCGAGAGAATGCGCAGAAAGGCAGCGTCAGCGGTAGTTGGTCGTCATCAGGAAGCCGGCCGCGATCGCACCAAGCCCGATGAGAAGCGTGAATTGCTCCCACTGAAAGATGAACCGGGCGAGCACCAACAGGACACCAACAACCATCAGACCAGCCATCACAGCGACGTACCAGGTGGGACTGGGGTCCTTTGCCTTGGCCGCCGCCTCTATCGCTTTTTGCGATTGGGGACGGTTCTTCGGCTTGCGGCGTTTCGACTCTGGCATCCGGCGGCGACCCTAGTCGGTTCAGACGGTGAGGAAATCCGAGTTACACAGCTGTAATTTGTGCACAACCTGTTGATAACCCGGTTGAAAACTACACGCTTGTAGTTATGCGGGACGCCAGACGGGAACCATCTCCTCGCGACAGTGTTTCGGGGGTTTGTCTTCGGCCGGGTTAACTGCTCTGAGCGTTAGCTCGGCCCCGCAGACCGTGCACTTGTAGTCCTGGTCCACACTCACGATGTCGTCCGGGTCGACTTCGGGTGGAGGCGTCGACAGCATGCGAATCAGGGCGACCGAAACCCACCATATGAGCAGACCGATCGCGAGCGCGAACAGAACGTCGATCCAGGTTGCAGAAAACAGAGCCGTTAGAGCCTTTCGATGATTGTGGCGTTGGCCATGCCGCCGCCCTCACACATCGTTTGCAAACCGTATCGACCGCCGGTCCGCTCGAGCTCCCAGACCAAAGTGGTCAACAGACGCGCTCCAGAAGCACCCAAGGGATGACCGAGAGCGATGGCCCCGCCGTTCACGTTGGTGCGGTCCCAGAGAGACATCGGGTCGGTCCCGCCATGTTCCATCCGCCAGGCGACCGTCACAGCGGCGAATGCCTCGTTGACCTCGAAGAGATCGATGTCATCGATCGACAGACCTGAGCGGTCCAGGGCCTTGCTAGTTGCAGGGATGGGACCGGTGAGCATGATCACCGGGTCCACGCCCGCCATCGACATAGTGTGGATGCGGGCTTTGGGCTGCAGTCCAAGCTCTTCTGCCTTGTCCTCGCCCATGATGAGGACAGCCGCGGCGCCGTCTGATATCTGTGAGGAGTTGCCCGCAGTGATCTTGCCGTCGGCCTTGAAGGCTGGCTGCAGGGATCCAAGCTTCTCGAGGGAGGTATCCCAGCGGATGCCCTCATCTCGGGTGACGGTCTCGGTCTCGCCGCCTTCGCGGGTGACTTCAACCGGCACAATCTGACCCTCGAACCGGCCCTCTTCGGTGGCTTGTCCGGCCCGTCGGTGCGACTCGAGAGAAAGCTCGTCGAGCTCCTCGCGGGAGATCGCCCACTTCTCGGCGATCATCTCAGCGGAGATGCCCTGGGGTACGAGGCCGTTTGCGTAGCGCTCCAGCATGCGAGCCCCGAACGGCAGACCGGGACCCTGCTGAGCAGTGATACCCATCGGCACGCGGGTCATGTTCTCGACGCCGGCGGCGACGACTATGTCCTGAACTCCTGCCATGACTGCTTGCGCAGCAAAGTGTGCCGACTGCTGACTCGAACCGCACTGGCGGTCGATGGTGACTCCGGGGACCGACTCCGGGAATCCGGCGGCAAGTGCTGCGTTTCGTCCGACGTTGTATGCCTGTTCTCCGGTTTGGGAGACGTTGCCCATGATCACGTCGTCAATGGTCTCGGGGTCGAGATCGTTTCGCTCGACCAGTGCCTGGAGGGGGATCGACGCCAGGTCGACGGGGTGAATGTCCTTGAACATGCCGTTGCGACGACCGACGGGTGTTCTCACGGCATCGACGATTACTGCGCTTCTCATCATTCTCCTAAGTCTCTCAGTGGTGGGAACGGTACCGCCACGGCCCGAATTCCGCGTTGGGAGGTCCGCGGTTTGGAGTGAATATCATTGATCGAGACGAAAGGACTACCCGATGGCCGGCAAGCATTCACGCACCACTGAGATCGAGGAGCTCAGCGAAGCGACAGCCATATCACGAGAGATCGTCGCAGTCAGAGCCCGACGCGCTCAGATCGAATCGGCGCTCGAGATCGTTCCATCAGACCTGACTGAAGCGGTTGAAGTTCTAGAGGCAGCCCATCACGAGCTCGGCGACCGACTGGGACAGCTACAAGAGATGTTCACTGACCCCAATCCGGACGATATTCCGGACCCCGAAGACGGACCGCCAGCCGACCGGAGCCTGATTCCCCCGCTCTGACCCTCAAGCGTGTGCAGGCTCACAGGCATACGGTGTTCGGTTGCACACGCTCGGACGGTGGAGACGATGGGACTCGAACCCACGACCCCCGGCTTGCAAAGCCGGTGCTCTTCCAGCTGAGCTACGTCCCCGCATCCCACATTCTCGCAGGGAACCTTCGATTCTGCGAGATCGCGCCTCTCTGATTCCCTGAATCGCGGTAGGTATGGTCGAAGCCCCATGGAGACCGAATACGACGCAGTCGTAATCGGGTCCGGCGCTGGCGGACTTGGCGCCGCCCTTTCGCTGGCCCGTGCCGGACAGCAGGTATTGGTTGTCGAGCAGCACGATCGTCCGGGTGGCTGGCTCCACAGCTTCACAATCGAAGGGCACCGATTCGATACCGGCGTCCACTACATCGGCGAACTCGGGCCCGGAGGCTTCTCCCGTTTGATCCTGGAGGGTCTAGGCATCGGCGGTCGATTGGTTTTCTCCGAGATGAACCCCGATGGGTACGACCGCGTCACGATCGGTGATCGAGAGATCCGCTTTCCCAAAGGCCTCGAAGACCTGAAGGATCGCTTTGCCGATGAGTTCGCGGGAGACGCAGTGGGAATTCGACGGTTCCTAGAAAGATGCGCGGAAGTCCGGAAGACCGCAGGTGAGTTTCGACACGCCGCCGACAGAACAGACCTCTGGAGACGACTCAGCCGATCCCCCGTACGTGCCGCACAGGGCGTCGCTCCGCTGAACGCTCACCTCAAACGGGATGTGAACGATGAGCACGCGCGGGCCGCGCTCTCCGCCCAGCACGCCTACTACGCCTTGGCGCCGGACCGGGTGCCCTTCGTGGTGCACGCCGCTGTCACCGGCCACTACTTCGACGGCGGCTGGTATCCACTGGGTGGTGGACGGGCAATCGCTTTGGCACTCACCTCTGGCCTTCGCTCTGCAGGGGGCGAGCTTCGCGTGAGAGCCAGAGTGAGGCGCATCGTCACGGATGGGACGCGAGTGACCGGTGTTGAGATGGCCGATGGAAAAAGGGTCCGAGCGAGCACTGTGATCAGCAATGCGGATCCGGGGGTCACGTTCAACCACCTCCTCGACAAGTCGCACGTGAGCCGGCGGCGACGAAATCGACTCGCGCGGAAACGATGGTCTTCATCGTGTTTGAGCCTCTTCATGGCCGGATCATTCGATGCTCGCGAATACGGCCTCGACTCCGGCAACGTCGTTCATCTCTCCGATCCGAACGTCGGAAAGGCCTACGCCCCGGATGTGCTCGCAGGGCCAGGACCGTTTCCGTACTTGTTCCTGACGGTCGCGAGCCTCAAAGATCCAACCGCGATACGGACAGACAACCGCCACACACTCGAGGCATTCATCCCGGCCCCTTGGGATTGGTTCTCACGATGGGAAGGCACTGAGACAGAGCAGCGGCCGTCGGCGTATGACACAGAGAAGCAGCGTCTCGTCGAGCGCATTCTCACCACGGTCGAACTCGCTGTTCCCGGCCTGAGAGACCGGATCGACTTGGCCGAGTTGGGGACTCCACTAACGAACAACCACTACGTGGCGGGTACCAGGGGGAGCATGTACGGAATCGAGAAAGCCCTCTTCAACGTCGGTCCGTTCGCACAGCAGGTCACGACTGATGTCGATGGCCTATGGCTGTGTGGCGACAGCACGATCGCCCACGGGGTGATCGGATCACTGTTCTCGGGTGTCGTGGCAGCGGCGAGTGTTCTGGAAACCACGTGGGAAGACCTTCTCGAATCCGATCCTGAGAACCCGATCCGAACAGTTCCGGCTGATCGGCCGGAAGAGTGGCCTGCAGATCTCAAGAAGAGTTTGAAAGAGAGCTCGCCCTCCTGACAGCAGCCCTCCTGCGAGGCCACGCTGCCTATCTTCAGGTCGATGGCTGACCAATACGGCGAACGGGTACAGGCCGTCGTGAACTACGTCAGGGCCAACCCCACTCGGGAGCTGTCCCTGGCCGAACTAGCCGACATCGCACACTTCTCGCCCTTTCACTTCCATCGGATCTTCAGTGCGACGACGGGCGAAACGGTCGGTGGTTTCGTGCGACGTGCCCGACTGGAACGTGCCATCTATCTGATGAAGAGCTCCCCGTCGAAGTCCTTAGCTTCGATCGCTGTCGCCAGCGGCTTCAGCTCTCATTCCGATTTCACGAGAGTCTTCAAGGCCGCCTATGGAATTCCGCCAAGCTCTTGGGACCGAGTTCACCGTCTCGCCGATACCGAGATCGAGCCACCACCGGCCATGCACGGACCAGGTCGATTCGGAGAACTCGATGGGACTCCGGAATTGGCCATCCGAAATCACCACGCGGCTCGCGTTGCCTACAAACGTGTGACCGATCCGTGGCGAGGCACGTCGCTCGCGGACGGCTATCGAGCCCTTACCTCTGAGCTATCGGCAGTCGGATTCGACTGGGCGGGCGCCGAGTTGATAGGCATGAGCTGGGATAGCTACGACGCAACCGAGATGGCTGAGGTCACATTCGATTTGGGTTTCGTCACCCCAAATGAGTTGGACTCATCGTCGATCGACACGGTCGCCATGCCACCGATGCGCTCGGTTGAGGTCCACAGTGACGGACCGATGATCCAAATCGCACAGACATGGGACTACCTCTACCTGGAATGGCTACCGAGCTCTGGATACGAGCCAGCGAACTTGCCGGCGCTGAAACGGTTCCGAAGACGACCCGACGAAATCGGCTGGGACCGATGGGATGTCGATTGCTGTATCCCGATCGTGAAACTCACTCCATGATCAGCATTCCGCAAGATCTGTGAAGCGAAGAACACTTTGCGGTCCTTACTTTGGCCTCATGTCATCAAACACCCAACTCGTAGTCAGCTACCTCGACGCACTGGCCGAAGGACGGGACAGCCTCCCAAGAGCCCGCGAACTCCTGTCCGACGATCTCGACTACCACGACCCGCTCATGGCGGTTCAATCCGCTGACGAATTGATCGCAGCACTCGACTCGCTCGATCCCGGTGGTGCCCCCATCGATCGGATCGAAATCGCCGAGAACGACTCAGCCGTCGCGGTCCTCACCACGTTTGCCCTGCCCACGGGTCCAGTGTTCTTCACGCAATGGTTCTGGGTCGACGCGGGCAAGATCGCCAAAAGCAGGGTCATCTACGATCCGGCACCATTCCTCGAGTTTGGAAATCCAGATGACGCCAACACCTGATCGCGTACCCGAGGAGCTCATCGAGCGCTACCGGGAGGCGATCGACTCCCAACCCGACATCGAGTTGAAGGGCGCCAAGAAACTGCCCTTCACGTCGACCAACGGATACATGTACAGCTCTCTGACCAAAGACGGGCGAATGGGCATCCGGCTCTCCAAGGAGGATCAAGAAGCCTTCATCGCCGAATACGACGCGATCCAATTCAAGAACTACGGGGCCAACATCAAAGAACACCTCGAGGTTCCGGACACGCTGCTCGATCAGCCTGAGGTCTTGGGCCAGTGGCTCTCTCGTAGTCGCGCATACACGGAGACACTTCCGCCGAAGTAGGAAGAGGCGGCGACCACATCCAGCCACCTGACAGCAATGACTGAACTCTGTTGGCAGATCCGCCGATAACTGATCTATGTCAGCTCTGATCGCTGTCTTTGATGAGCAGAGGAGCTCCGCCGACGTGCTGGAGCGGCTCAACGACGCCGGAATCTCCGCAGATTCTGTCTCGCTCAACATGCGGGAGCGGACAGTGCGCAAGATCGAAGACATCGAGGTAGTTCGCTACGTAGATCACTTCGACGATCCCCTCACCGAAGCGCGCCGGGGAGCACTCGGTGGAGTGATTGGAGGAGCAATCGCCGGGGCAACGTTCATCTTCTTGGCCATGGCCGGCGTCGCGGTGTTCACCCAAGGTGTGACGAATCTCTTCGGGACCATCAGCCTTCCGGTAGCTCTCGCGGCAATCGGCGCCGGAGCCGTGGGAGGCGCCGTAGCCGGTGGGGTCATTGGGGCACTTCTCGGCGCGTCAGACAACGACGCCACAAAGGTCCGGACCACCGAGACCCAAGTGAGAGATGTCGTAGAAAACGAGGGTTTTGTACTGACTATCGAGCTTGGCACAACCGGTGCTGACGACCTTGCGGTCTTGCTCCAGGAGTCGGGAGCGGAAGATGTGGCGCTGCTCAACCAACGGGGCAAACACCTTCGCACTCACCTCGAGTGATCAGCGACCTTCCAGGAACTCTTCCAGCTCACTCACCAGATCTCCCTGCCGTTCGACTTCGAAGACGGCGTCGCGCAATGCGTCGTCCCATTCGCTCCAGCTGCGGCCACTCGCCACCTGTCCTGTGGTTGGATTGCGGAGAGTGACCCGCTTCAGAAAGCTGCCGCTCCATTCGACGACCCACCGGTCTGGATGATCCACAACACCCATCGTCCAATTGTCGCGTATCTCCACCGGCGCACGCACGGGTCTTGACTTCATCCGCAGTTGAAGTTCTAAGTTCGTTGCCATGTCCACGAACCGCCCAGTCCGCATCGCAGTCCAGATCCACCCCCAGCACGCCGAATACGCAAGCATTCGGCAAACCGTTACTCGGGCCGAAGAGCTCGGTGCCGACATCGTCTACAACTGGGACCACTTCTACCCGCTATACGGGGACGCCGACGGCAAGCACTTCGAGGCGTGGACGATGTTGGGAGCCTGGGCCGAGCAGACATCGACCATCGAGATCGGCTGTCTCGTCACGTGCAACTCGTACCGCAATCCGGACCTCCTGGCAGACATGGCAAGAACAGTCGATCACATGTCGGGTGGCCGGCTCGTTTTCGGGATCGGATCTGGTTGGTTCCAGAGGGACTACGACGAGTATGGGTACGAGTTCGGTACAGCCGGTTCACGGCTGGACGACCTGGGCAGATCGCTTCCGAGAATCCGCGCTCGGTGGCAGGAACTCAACCCCGCACCCACCCGTGAAATCCCAATTGTCATCGGTGGCACCGGACCCAGAAAGACCATGCGCCTGGTTGCTCAGCACGCAACCACCTGGCATGCACTCTTCCCGGGGAAGCCTGAAGACCTGACACCGGCCGTGGAGGCTCTCCACAAATGGTGTGCTGAGATCGGTCGCGACCCGCATGACGTCGAATGGTCGCTTGGTCTCGAGCCGAACGACCATGCACGGGTACTCGCGGATCACGCCGACGACTACTTGGCTCGGGGCTTCACTCAGTTCACGTACGGGACCAACGGTCCGGATTACTCCCTGGACGGACTGCCGGCTTGGCTGGAGTGGAGAGACTCGGTCAACGAATCACGCGGATGAGGTGACGACGTTGATCACGTTCTTCCCGCGCGAGTGCCCCTCACCCAGATAGGCCAGGGCTTCAATCGCAGAATCGAGGTCATACCGATTCTCAATGACTGAACGGACTTCGCCGGATTCCAACAAGCGGCCAAGTGTCTCGAGATCCTTCCGGTTCGACTCGGCGACGAAGAACTTCATCGTCTTGTCACCGAACATGTAGGCGACCTTGGAGCGCAGCAGCTTCGGAATAGGCCCGAGGATCGGGCGCTTGGGCCCACTCACAAATACGTATCTGCCACCCGGTTTGAGGAGCTTCTTCGTCTTGAGGACTGGGCCCATCCCCACGTTGTCCAGGATGAGATCGAATCGATTGCCCAGGTCGGTGTAGGACTCAGACTTGTAGTCGATGATCTTGTCGGCGCCGAGACCCTTGGTCTGTTCGACGTTTCTGGTGCTGCAGACAGCCGTCACGTTGGCGCCCAGTGCTTTTGCGATCTGGACTGCATAGGTGCCGACACCTCCAGACGCTCCGATGATCAGGACGTCGTCTCCGGCGGTCAGTCCGCCATGGTCGACGAGACCCTGTAGAGCAGTCAGCCCTGCGATACCGATTGCGCCCGCTTGCTCGAACGAGACACTGTCTGCCAGGTGGGCAAGAGTCTTCTCGGTGCCTCTCGCATATTCAGACCACGTACCACCACCCACCTCGCCAAAGACGCGGTCTCCGGGTTCAAACTCTGTGACCTCCGCTCCGACTGCTTCGACCACTCCGGCAACGTCCGCCCCAACCACCAACTTCTTGGGCGCTTTGAATCCCATGGTCGGTCGCACGAGGTACGGGAGTCCGGTAGTGAGATGCCACTCGGCAGCGTTCACCGACGTTGAGTGAACCTTGATCAACAGCTGGTGCGGTTCGAGGGCAGGTACCGGGACATCTTTGATTTCGAGCACATCCGGTGTCCCGTATCCCGGCTGGGTCACAGCTCGCATTGTCTTGGTGTCGGTTTCAGTGGCCAACATCTATCTCCTTGATGATTCGTACTGCGTAAGGTAGACCATACAGCGTAAGAATGTCAAGGGCTGGGGAATCTTCACTTACCTTGTACGGTTACAATCAACGAGACGACATGGTCACCAAGACGAAGTCACAACCGAAACGCGAGCCGCTCAGTCGAGAGCGGGTACTCGCCGCCGCGATTGAAGTCGCCGATGAAGGTGGCATCGAAGCCTTGACCATGCGCGGGCTGGCCGAACACCTCGGTGTCGAAGCCATGTCGCTCTACTACCACGTCGCCAACAAGGAGGCCATCTTCGACGGAGTGGTCGACGCCATCGTTGCCGAGATCGGTGAAGAGATTGGCGGATTCGAAGTCCCGGAGAAGGTCGATGACTGGCAGGCAGAGATCCGTCGACGGATCCTTGGGGCACGGGCTGTGATCATGCGTCACAAATGGGCTCCTGAGGTGATCGAGAGCCGAACGATCATCGCTCCCACCGTCATGTTCTACATGCACGGACTTCTCGGTGTGATGATCGAAGGTGGATTCGACTACGACCTTGGCCACCACGCGATGCATGCCCTGGGCAGCCGCGCACTCGGCTTCAGCCAGGAACTCTTCGAGCCGGAGCCAGGACAAGAACAAGAGGTCGAGCAAGACCTTGAGGAGCTCATCGAGCATCTCCCTTACATCGTGGGCATGATGGAAGTGATCCAACACGACGATCCGGAAGACACGGTCGGCTGGTGCGATGACGAAACCGAGTTCCGATTCGCTCTCGACATCATCCTCGACGGCCTCGAAGCGCGCCGCCAGGCCCTCCCTACCACCTAACCCCGCCCTGTCCCGAAACCCGGGGTTCATATCGCCATATTCGGCTGAAATCAGCTCCAGTTCAACTCTCCCCTTGACAGCCTTACGCTGTATGTTGTATACCTTACGCCGTACAACTTACGCTGTATGGTAATCAAGGAGTGAATATGAACTACACAACGGCGCTGGGCAACGCCCGCATCGACGACTTCGTCAAGGCACCACCCGCATGGCTCTTCAGATGATCTCGGTGCGGGGCCTCGAGAAGAGCTACGGGGATGTCCGCGCCTTGACCGGTTTGGACCTCGATGTGGCGGAGGGTTCGGTACTCGGGGTTCTCGGACCCAATGGAGCCGGGAAGACGACAGCCGTCTCGATCATGACCACCCTCCTCCGCGCAGACGCGGGCTCGGTGAGCATTGCTGGGATCGACGTTGCCGAAGAGCCTTCACGCGTTCGAAGCATCATCGGTCTCTCCGGGCAATATGCGGCTGTCGACGAGCATCTGACAGGATTCGAGAATCTCGACTTGATCGGTCGTCTCTATCACCTCGGCAACAAGGCCGCTCGAGTCCGGGCCAACGAGTTGCTCGAGAGGTTTCATCTCACCGAGGCTGGCAGCCGGCCAGTCGGTGGCTACTCGGGTGGGATGAGACGACGTCTCGACCTGGCAGGAGCGCTAGTCGCCAAACCGAGGGTCCTGTTTCTCGACGAACCGACGACCGGACTCGATCCACGAAGCCGCAACGACCTCTGGGACGTCATCAGGGAGCTGGTCGCCAATGGGACGACCTTGCTCCTGACCACCCAATACATGGAGGAGGCGGAGCAACTCGCCGACGAAATCGTTGTCATCGACAGCGGTCGCAAGATCGCCCAAGGCACTGCGGAAACTCTGAAGACGCAGACCGGGGGCGATCGGATCGAGGTCCGAATCGACAGCGAACTGGATAGAGAGAAAACCGAGCGGATACTGGCGTCAGTCGCCGTCGGTGAAGTAGTGGTTGAAGGACGTGTCCTTTCGGCGCCGGTGTCGGGTGGCCCAAGAGCACTCTCGATTGCCCTTCGGAACATCGACGACGCCGGGATCGACCTCTCCGACGCGGGGCTGAGGCGTCCGACTCTCGACGAGGTGTTCCTTTCGTTGACCGAAGCCGAGACGCACCAGTTGAAGGAGGCGGGCTGATGAACCGGACTCGACTCGCATTCGCCGATGGGTTCAACATTGCCCGGCGAAACATGATCAAGGTTCGTCGAGTTCCGGAGATTCTGATCTCGGTCTTGGTGACACCGGTGATCCTCATCGTGATGTTTGCCTACGTGTTCGGCGGGGCAATCGACATTGACGGCGGCAGCTACCGCGAGTTTCTCGTGGCTGGGGTGTTCGCGATGAACGTCGTCTTCGGAGCCACGTTCACAGGAGCAGGGTTGGCCGAAGATATGCAGAAGGGGATCATCGACAGGTTCCGATCCCTCCCGATGTCGAGATCGGCTGTGGTGTTCGGGCGGACTGCGAGCGACGTGGTCTACAACGTCCTGACCCTCGCCGTGATGGCGGGAGCCGGCCTGCTCGTCGGATGGCGAATCAACACCAGCTTCTTCGAAGCGGCGGCGGGATTCCTCCTGCTACTCGGCTTCGCCTACTCCATCTCCTGGGTGATGGCCCTCGTCGGCCTGATGGTTCCGGCACCAGAAGCGGTCAACAACGCTTCGATCATGGTGCTGTTCCCACTCACCTTCCTGGCAAACACCTTCGTCCCAGCCGACACCATGCCGACCGCGCTCCGCGTGTTCGCTGAGTGGAACCCGGTGTCAGCGGTGGCACAAGCCACTCGTGAGCTGTTCGGGAACATCCCGGCTGGTACTCCGGAGCCGACTGCGTGGCCACTCCAAAACCCGGTTTTATACACCGTGATTTGGATGGTTGTCCTCATCGCCGTCTTCGCTCCCCTGGCCATCGCTCGCTACCGGAAGGTCGCGGCGCGCAGCTGACAGTCCTCCTCCGGACCAAAGTGCAGTGACCGTGGTTCAGCAACGGTCATTGCACGTTGGTCTCCGAGTCACACGGAACCGCGAGAGCCGCAGAACCGTCTTATGGGCAGAGGCAAGGCGAAGTGGACTCGTATCGAACCGGGATGTTGTTTGCCCTGGTTGGGGTGATAGTCATTGGCGTCCAGCTGGCATCGGTTCTCAACGAAGACGAAGAAACTGTCTCAGATCAGATGAGCATTGTCGTGGACAAGCTCAATTTGGCAGCGAACGATGTCGAGGACGCCATTCCGACTGCTGACATCGACCTTGCCTTTGAATGGACCGACCTCAGGGAGGATCTCCGGACCGCCCTCGTCGATACGGCCTATGGCGTTGCTCCAAACATGGACGGCACGCAAAGTCGGATGAGCTCCTTCGGTGTGCGGTTTCTCGCATCGGGCGGAGTCAGCCGGGAACAGGTGTGGAACGCGTATGTCGACGCATTCGAAGTCGCCCACGCCGCCGCCGGGCGGATCTCCACTCCCGACCCCAGATCATGAATCGAAGTGGAAACGGGTCACATCTTTCGGGAAGTCGAACCACGCGATTGCCTTGTGTGGTGTGAATACCCGTAGACCCCCGGTGTCAGGGCCGTCCCAAGCATCTGGCTCTGGTGCATAACCCTTTGCTCCGTACTTGTCCCCCATCGCCTCGGCGATCCGTCCGCCGAGGTTCGGTCCAGGCGCCACTGCCGCGTTCGACTCACCGTCGACGATCACCACTTCCCACCCACTCTCCAGGTGCAATGAGCACGCTGGATTTCGCGTGAGATTCTTGACGTGCAGCGTCTGTGGTGAGCCGTCGTAGTACAACCGATCGTCCAACCAGACTCCCCACCTCGGCACCACATGCGGCCGACCGTCGGGTCGGGTTGTGGCCATCCAGTATTGATCGGACGAAACCAGTCTCTCAACGACGTCTGACCAGTCGAGCAGCCCATCGACTTCCGTGGGCACGCCATATCCGTCCGGCATCTGTGGGCGATCAACGGTTGGAGGAGTCATGTGCCAAGTCTGGCACCGTTTCGCAATGTGACGCGAGTCATGGAGCGGGATGACGGTCAACACTGGTGATGAGGGCCGCAGGGCGATTGGCTTGGGACCGTGAGTACACAAGTCCAAACAAGCGAGGGCCCCCGACCACTGTCGAGGGCGGTTGGTTTCCTCGCCTTCCTGGCCGTCCTTGGATTCGTGGTCCATCTCAACTCCGAACGCATCTACTGGTTCCATTCGCCTGAATGGTTCGGGCCGGCATTCCCCGAAACGGTTGTCATCTCCCTCTTCTATGGGGCTGCGCTGGGCTTGGCGATCTGGGGGCTGGGCCGGGTGGCGTTCCAAGGACTGCCCCAAGTCATCCTTGCCGGTGCGGTCTTCGGATGGACGGTGGAAGGCGTACTCGTTTACGTCCTCCACGAAGCCGGGCCACTAGACCCGATCTTTCCGGCCATGTTCGCCGGGTGGCACGGGATGCTCTCGTTTGTCGGTCTCTTCTACTTGGTGCGGAAGCTGCTGATCGAGAGACGAACGAAGAGGCTTGCGGTGCTCGCATCCTTGTACGGCATCTATGTCGGAGTGTGGGCGAGCTTCGCGTATCTGCCAGAGGCGTATGCAGACTCGATTGACTCACCGGTCGGGCTAGGACCGGCGACGCCCGGCGAATACGCGTTGACAGTCCTCCTCGTGGGTGTCACTTTGGGTGTAGCCCACCTCCTTCTCGATCGACTTTGGCCCACCGGCTGGATCCCGTCGAGGTTGTCCACATGGGTGATCGTGGGAGGCACCGCGGTTTGGGCTGCACTCGGGTTCTTTGCGGTCCCCTACGGGCCCGTCCGCTACCTGGCGCTCGTTGCGGTTGCTTTGTGGGCAATGCGAAGGAGCGGGAAGCCCTCGCCCGAAACTCCTGGGTTCTTTGCCGCTCTGGCCGGCTCAGTTCGGGCGACGGATCTATGGGCGCTCTTGCCAGGAGTAGTGGGAGCGGCCGGTGCCTACGCACTCGTCAGCGGGTACTCGTTGACGACTCTCTCTGCGATCAACGAGCTGCACGTCTTCTCTCAGGTCTTGTTGGGGGCCACCGGAGTGGGGTGGGCGATATGGCGATTGCTGCGCCGGCCACTGGGCGAGTCGGCGCAGTCGCCATCGATGGCCTCCCAGTCCTAGACGACTTTCGCCTCGCGTCGTCATCCGGATACAATTCTCGGCCTTGGCTACCAGTCAAGGGCCCATAGCTCAGCCCGGTTAGAGCGCATCCCTGATAAGGATGAGGTCCGTGGTTCAAGTCCACGTGGGCCCACTCGTATTCATGGCATCGAATGCGCTCGCCCTATCGGAACTGGGCTCTAGATCGGGACGGAACGGTCGTTCAGTCTGCTCGATATCTCTCTGAGCCGAATCACCTGCTGCATATAGAGCGGCATGGCCACGAGGCCTTCGATGTATTGGAACACGTACATGAGTGCTGCGATGACGAACCCGGCCTCGACACCGTTGGTAACCAGGGCAACCGGCGCGTAGAACAGCAGAGCGACGACGCCAAGGAAGAACGCGCTGTAGTTCAGTGTCTCGAGATCGGATAGCCGGATGTTCCATCGCATCAATCGCGAGTAGTGAGCATTGATGCCGTGCCGCTTGCCCGACGCAATTGCGTCCACCTGCTGTTCGAGCTCGTCGTTGTAGCCAGCGTTGAGGCGCAAATTGCGACCACCTGTGACCACATAGATGGCAATCACCAGAACGAGGAGACCCAACGAAGCGGCGAAGACTCCGAGATTGATGCCGTAGAGAATGATCAGTGTCCCGACCACTCCAACAACGGAGCCCACGATCTCAGGGACTGAATTCTCAAGGAACTCGACAAACTCAGTCATTAGAGACGATCGAGCCGTGATCTTGGAGACGCTTGCCCCCCGGTGTCGCTCCCGTTCAACCATCTCGGAAGCAACCTTCTCGTAGATTCCCGCATAGGTACGTGTGTCGTAGAAGCGCCGAGCACTGCCAACAACCAAGGCGGCTAGCCCCAGGACCGCCAGCAGCACGACCCCTTGGTAGCTCCCTTCTAGAAGCCCGTTGACCGAGAGGCCGATGAACAGCGGGAACAAGAGCGAGATGCCTGCCTCGAGCACCACCAGCATCAAGGTCAAGGAGATTCTCCAGCGGAATCGTCGAATCAGGCCCGACAACGAAATGGCTTGCGTCGCTTCCATCAATACACGCCCTGTTCTATGAGATCGGCCGGGTGTAGGGCTGGAGTCGGCCATCGGCCAGCTTCAGTTGTCGGTGAGCCATTGAGGCGATGTCAGGGTCGTGGGTGATCATGATGATCGTTCTGCCCTGTCTCGGCAGTTCGTGGAACAGCTCCATGATTTCCGCACCCGACTTGGCGTCCAGGTTGCCGGTCGGTTCGTCCGCGAGCAGCAAGCTTGGGTTGGTGACCAACGCTCGCGCGATCGCCACCCGTTGAATCTGGCCACCTGACAGCTCGCTTGCGTCGTGCGAGACGCGGTCGGCCAGCCCCACCGACTCCAGGGCAGCCTCTGCCCTATCAAGCCTCTCCTTTCGGGGCAATCTCCGGTAGACAAGCGGTGTGGCCACGTTCTCGAGAGCCGACGTGCGAGGCAGCAGATTGAATCGCTGGAATATGAAGCCGATGTCGCGGTTCCTCGCCTCGGCTCTCTCGTTGTCGTCGAGATCGGTCACTGACGTGCCATCGATGATGTAGGTACCGCTGTCTGGCCGGTCGAGTAGCCCGAGGATGTTGAGCAGCGTGGACTTGCCGGATCCGCTCGGTCCGAGGATTGCCACCCACTCTCCGGGTGTGACTTTGAGATCGACGCCCTGCAGCACCTTCAGGAGAACGGGACCGGTCTGATACGACTTGGTTATCCCAGCAATCGAGACAATCGGTTCTCCGGCGAGGCCTCTCGACCGTTCCAGCGTGGACGTTCCCTTGGGTGTGTTCATGAGAGCCGAACCTATGTCCGGTCGTCTAAGGCTTTCGTAAGACCCTTACGCCCCGCGTAGACCCCCGTCCATACCTTGAGCGCTGCCACATATGGAAGGACGAACAATGAAGTCACCTAGATCCGGTCGCCTCTGGAAGATCATCGGCGGCGTAGCCGCAGTCGCTCTCCTACTCCTGTTCTTCACCTGGGAGGACGGAGACCAAACCACCCCATCGGCAGAGGATCGGTTCGAGACGAAAGTAGCCACTGTCGAAACCGTCGAGGAGATCGTCACGGGCTCCTTCACCATCGAGGACCGCTCGGCTGAGGACGCCACTCCGGTGATCCACACCTCTGGAGTCGTGACGGAGCTAATGGTCGAAAAGGACGAGGCACCTGAAGCACTCGAGCATCTCATGGATATCGACGGCCGACCTGTGTTCGCCATTGTCGGAGGCACACCCTTCTACCGGGAGATCACATCGAGAACCTCCGACGGAGACGACATCAGGACACTCGAAGACAACCTTGTGGCCGCCGGCTACGAGGTCGGAGAGGTCGACGGCAAGGCCGACTCGGATCTCCGCGACGCGATCAAGAAGTGGCAGAAGGACGAAGACCGCAAACAGACCGGGGTGTTTGACCCGACGTCCTTCATCTGGCTGCCCTCTGACTTCATCGTTGACGAGGTGCTGGTCGATGTGGGCGGAGTTGTCAGCTTCGAAACACCGGTCGTCCACATGCGCAAGAAAGGGGATCTCGTGGCAGTCGCTCGTATTGAGCAAGGCGCCATCACCGACGTTCGGAATGGACTCGACGTGTCTCTCAGACTGGACGGGCTTCCCGATTCAGACCTGTCCGGAACCGTGACGCAGATCGAGGACCAACCGATCGACGGGACCTCGAACTTCCTCGTGGAGATACGCATCGGCGACCTCGGGGAGGGGGTGCGTGAAGGGATGAGGGGCGACGCAGAGATTCTCGTCACCCGACATCGCGACGTTGTGGTCGTGCCAACTGGCGCAGTCGGCGGACCGGTAAACGCTCCCAGTGTGAGAGTGTTGGCCAACGGCAACGTGGAGATCCGGACCATCAAGGTCGGAGTAGTCACACCGGCAGAGACAGTCATCATCTCCGGCGTCGCAGCAGGTGAGTTGGTAGTCGTTGCCGAGAAGGAGGCGTAGGTGCTTGTCGAGAGTCTTCGCCAGAGTTTGAGTCGACTCCGAGCCTCTCTCTTAAGGTCGGCATTGACGGTGCTGGCCATCGTGATCGGAATCGCTTCGGTGGTATCGCTGGTCTCTCTGGGAAACGCGGCCCAGCAATGGGTCGGCGACCAGTTCTCGGGCCTGGGTGCTGACTCTTTGCTCCTGGCCCAGGGGAACGACCGAGTCGAAGGTGAGCCGCTGACGCGTGCGGACGCCGAGGCTATTGCTGACCTCCCGAACACCATCGTGGCTCCTGTGATCTCCACGACGGTCCAGGCCCAGAACCAGGGCGAAACCTCGTTCATCTCCGTGACTGCGTCTACTCCATCACTTCAAGAGGTCGAGAGGTTTGATCTGGCGACCGGCGCCTTCTTCACCGAATTCACCGACGGGTACCGGCTCCCTGTCGCCGTCCTGGGCGCTAGAGCTGCCGAGGACCTCGACTTGAAGCCAGAGAACGCGGTTGGAACGGAGATTGCTCTCGATGGCTACAGGTTCACCGTGATCGGTGTTCTCGAGCCAGCAGGGGCTGTCACCTTTGTCGAACCGGATCAGACGATTCTCATCCCTTTGAGTGCGGCCGAGGGTCGATTGGTCAAACCCAAGGAGGACCTGTCTTATCTGAGAGTGGCGACCAGGGACGGCTCAATTGGCCAGGTCAGTGATCAAGTCACCGACCTGATGAGGTCGCGACACGAACTGGCTGATGGCGAAGAGTCGGACTTCACGATCATTCGCGCCGACTCGATCATCGATGCTGCCAACGAGACAACGACGCTATTGAGCCAACTTGTGACAGCGATCGCCGGCATCAGCCTCCTGGTGGGTGGAATCGGCATCGCCAACGTGATGCTCGTCGCGGTGATGGAGCGAACTCGGGAAATAGGGATTCGCCGAGCCGTCGGGGCGAAGCGGCGGGACATTCTGAGCCAGTTCGTCACGGAAGCCGTCGTGCTCAGCGTCATAGGCGGTGTGATCGGTTTGGCGATTGGCGCCAGTCTCGCCACCTTTGTCTCCAACCGGCTCGACCTTGAGCCGATCGTCTCGAGCGGGGCAGTCATCCTTGCACTCGGGACTGCGGCGATCATCGGAGCGGTGGCCGGCATCGGGCCTGCTTTCAAGGCAGCCTCGGTGGATCCAACTGTGGCCTTACAGTACGAATAGCCATGCGAATCCTGGTTGCCGAAGATGAAGCCCGGCTGGCGGTGACCATCGCCAGGGGCCTGAAGAACAAGGGAATGGCCGTCGACGTCGCCTACGACGGCGCCGAGGCTCTCGAGAAGGCGACCGTGAACGACTACGACGTCATCCTTCTCGACCGCGATCTCCCCAAGGTCCACGGAGATGATGTGTGTCGGCAGCTCATTGAGTCTGAGAACGAGGCCCGAATCCTCATGCTGACCGCCGCTCGCTCGATCGACGAACGGGTCCACGGTCTCAATCTGGGTGCTGATGACTACCTCTCAAAACCGTTCGACTTCTCTGAGTTGGTCGCTCGCATTCACGCGTTGATGCGTCGGTCCGCAGCGCCGGCTGCCGCAATCCTCGAACACAACGGAATCGAGCTCGACCCCCAGCGGCGCGCAGTCTCTCGCAACGGAACCGAGCTTTCCCTCACCAGGAAGGAGTTCGGTGTTCTTGAGGTGTTGCTCCGAGCCGACGGGGCGACGGTCAGCTCTGAGGAGATACTCGAGAAAGTCTGGGACGAGAACATCGACCCGTTCACGAATGTGGTCCGGGTCACGGTCATGACCCTGAGGCGGAAGCTGGGCGATCCTCCGGTTATCGAGACAGTCACCGGCGTGGGATATCGAATGTGAGATGGTGGCCACGGCGGACGATTCGCAACCGTCTCACCTTCTGGCATGGCGGCTTCTTCTTCCTGGGTGGCCTCCTCCTTCTTACCCTCACGACGGCGATCCTGGTGTGGTCGCTCTGGGTCGACAATGACGTCACGATCGAACTGGGTCGCGCGGCTGGGCTCTCAGAAGAACAGCTGACGGGTGACGATCCGATAGGTGAGGTGGAGAAGGCGACGACGATCAACGGCGTTCCCTATGTGGAGTTGCTCGAGCAGGTCGAAGTCGAGGACCCCAGCCGAGGCATAGAGGATCTGTTCAACTTCTCTCTTGCTTCGCTGGCGGTGTTGACCGTGATTGCGGCTCTTTTTGGCTTCTGGTCATCGGGCAGGATGCTGCGACCGGTGAGTGCTATTACCGCGGCCGCGAAGCGCATTTCGGAATCCAACCTGAGTGAACGCATATCTCTCAGTGGCCCTCACGACGAGCTCAAGGATCTTGCCGACACTTTTGACGGGATGCTCGAGCGCCTGGAGGCGGCGTTTCATGCCCAAGACGACTTCATATCCAATGCTTCTCACGAACTGCGAACACCACTGGCTGTCATGAAGACCGAACTCGATGTCAATCTCACAGACAGCTCCCTGACAGCCGAGGAACAAGCTGCAAGCGTCGCGGCACTCCAGGAAGCCGTCGACCGGTCCGAGCTCGTGATCAACCGGCTCCTGCAGCTTGCCGGATCAGAAGTGATCCTCGACCGCCTCGAAGCCGACCTGAGTCAGCTGGTAGAGGGCGAAGTCGAGCTCTTCTCAGCAGCAGCGAACGAGCGGGGCATCGAGGTCTCAACTCGACTCGCCGCGGCTCCGGTGAAGGGTGATCCAGCCCTTCTGGCCCAGATGATCGGCAACATCGTCCAGAACGCCATCGTCCACAACGACGAGGACGGATGGGTAGAGATTGCCACCGGCTCCGATGGTGACCGGACGTGGCTCAATGTCTCCAACTCGGGCACGCACATCGCTGCAGATGAGGCCGAGCGTCTGTTCGAGAGGTTCTATCGCTCCACGAGAACAAACACCAGAGCCCCCAGAGGCGTTGGCCTCGGGCTGGCAATCGTTCGGAGCATCGCGCAGGCGCACGGAGGTGAAGTGACCGCCAGTCCGAGGACCGAGGGCGGCTTGGAGATCAGGCTATCCCTACCTTCGTTTGTCCCAGACCGCTGATCAGAGGCGACTCGGGTCGGCTTCAAGCCCAGAAGGACAAGACCCCGAACACCAGCCAAGATGCCGCGATAACCCAGAACAGAATTGGATGATCACGGAGGGCCACGTCACCTATCAGGGACGTCCGACGAGAGATGATGTCCCTAACGGCCCAGAAGACGAACAACACGCCAAACACCCAGATCTGCCCGAGCGCTATACCGACCCACAGTCCAGCAATCACCATCACCTCGAGGGCGGGGAATCTCTTGCGCTCCGTCCTGGCAGTTCCGCTGTCATGAATCATCTGGTGCTCCTAGGTAGTGGTTGCTTCCACGAACTCGGTGGTGGGTTGTGCCTGGCACAACAGGATCTGATTGGCCGACTTCTGAGCTTCGCTAAGCGCAAAGGTGATCGGCATGTGCACCTCCCCAGTGACCAGCTTCGCCATACACGTACCGCAGATTCCCGACTCACAGGCGAAGGGGATATCGGCACCTTGTGCGATAAGCGGTCGAAGCATCGTGTCTCCGGCCTTGATCACGGCACTGGTTGACGACCCGGCGACATCCACCAGAACCGACGCTCCATCGAAGACATGGTCTGAGCGTTTCGCTGGCGGAGGTGTGAACCGCTCGAGCAGGACATCTGAGTGCGGCACTCCCAAATCGAGTAGCGCACCTTCGACTGCCTCCATCAGACCGGGAGGCCCGCAGATCAGGTACCGGCAGTCCTGAGACACGGGCGGATGATCAGCCAGAAAGTGTCGAATCTCTTCTTTGTCGAGCCTGCGACGACGCACATCGGAGCCACCCCACGAGCGCGCCCTGGATCCACTCAGGTAGTGGACGAGACGGAAGCGGCCATCACTCTCCATTTCCCCGAGCTCTTCGTTGAAAATGATCGACTTCGACTCTCTATTGGCGTAGGCCATACGCACGTGAGAGCGAGGCTCAGAATGAAGTATCGCTCTTAGGTGGCTCATGATCGGCGTGACACCAGAGCCTCCAGCGAACAGGTAGTAAGTCCGGTAGCCATCGCGGTTGGCCCGAAGAACAAAGTTGCCCGCTGGGGGTTCAACGGAGACCTCATCACCGACCCGCAGATGATTGTTGATGTAGACCGATGCGACTCCGTCGGGCATCGACTTGACCGTTATCGTGAGTGGACCGCCGATGGAGGGACTTGAAGACATTGAGTATGGCCGACGGACCTCCCGGCCATCGATGTCCAGGCGGAGGACGAGATGCTGACCCTCTACCCCGCGAAATGTGCTCGCTAGCGCATCCGGGACATCGAAGACAACCGACACGGCCTCCGTGGTCTCACGCCTTAGGTCTGCGACTCGAAGTCGAAAAGCACGGCTCACACTTCCTCACCAAGATGTTTGGCGACGTTTCGTTGAAAGCCGAGCACACCGTCCTCATAGCCGTCTGAAGTTGCTCCAACGCCGAATAGCGGCGACTGCATGGCGCGCTGCTGCTGCTCACATGCATACCGGTCCTCCTCCATGAAGTCGCCCGATGCGAGAGGATCATCGGCCCCCTGGCTCTTGCTGAACCAGCCTCCGAGCCTCGACAATCCTGCCTCCCAACGAGCTGCCGACCTGTTCTTCTCGTTGGTCAGATTGCGAATGTGGATCCTCGTCAGCGCGGGACCCAGCGGAATGATCTGGAACACTGAGAAGGACATCTCAAGACCGGTAAGGCCCGTGGCGGGGAAGAGCATATGGACAAAGGCCCCCCAATCCTTCTCCCCGACGTCGTCGAGGATGTACGACCGGTTGGAGGCCAGCCAAGAACGCATATCGTCGACCGGTGGCTCGTAGAAAGCGAAGTGAGGTCCTCGAAATCCGGACTCCGCACGCGCATGGTCGTACATATCCAACGTCGCCGCGTGCAGGTGGAAGAGGTGGTAGCCGTCGATGTAGTTCTCGACGACGATCTTCCAGTTCGCCTTCCATTCGTGAATGATCGGGTCGACCTCAACCAGGTTGGCGGGCTCATGAGGACCGAAGTGGTCGGGAAAGGACGCCAACCACGTCATCAGTCCACTCTCCGGCTCCGGATCGGAGTGGACAAAGACCATGCCTTTCCAAGTCTCAACAGAGGCCCGATGGAGTCCAACAGCGTCGAGGTCCACAGACGCGAAGACCTCGCGTTGTGGCACAGAGATCAGTTCGCCATTGATCGAGTAAGTCCAGTTGTGATACGGGCATACGATGCCCGTGCTCGATTGACCGGTCGCTCGGAGGAGTTGCGTGCCTCGGTGGCGGCAGATGTTGTGGAAGGCTCGCAAGCGGTGGTCATCCCCACGGACGACGAAGACCGGATGCAACCCGACCTGGACCGTGAAGTAGTCGCCGGGCTCCGACACATCTTTTTCGAACCCCGCGAACTGCCATACCGTTGAGAACAGGTCGCGTTGCTCACGATCGAACCAGTCTTGACTGGTGTAGGCCTCGGCCGGTAGCAAGGGCGTCTTTCCAAAGGCTGTCTCCATCGGATTGCTCATGCCGCAACTGCCTCTCTGATCTGGCGTTCCATGGCAATCAGCCCTTCCCGGTACAGCCGGTCGTGGTCAGCCTTTCCTGCCAGGTCGCTCACCGTCGGGTACAGGCGTGGATCCAGCTGGCCTAGGTCCACTCGCTTGGCTCGTTGCTGAACGTCGGGATGAATGGATGCGGCCCCCAGGGTGTAGCTGAGCAGAGTGGTGTACCAAAGGAGGGCAGCTTCGACATCGAGACCAGCCGCTACCAACCTCTCCATCACCCACTCGAACGGTGCCATGGCAGCTTTGGTGGCAAGCATTCTCGGTGTCGTCAGCGGTATCAGTCCCGGATTCTCAATCAGATCCCTCCAGAAATTCCGATACCCGGCAATCACATCGGTGATGGGGTCTCCGCTCGCCCCCGGTTCGGCTCGGGAAACGACGTTGTCGTATACGGCATCGAGAAGCTTGTCCTTCGACGGGAAGATCCGGTACGGGACCATCGGGTCGACGCCCAACTCCCGGCCAAGTCTTCTCATCGATAGCGCATCGAATCCTTCCGACCTCACGAGAGCTTCCGCTTTGGCCACGATCTCGGCCCTGCTCACCGACGCCGGTCTTCCAACCGGTCGGAGAGTTGACTCAGCCATCGACGCAAGAATCCTCAGCCGCGGAAGCCGTTGCCAACGAACCAGCTCAGCGCGATCGAAATCAGTGCCGTGAGCACTAGCGAAACGGGATCTGGCCCCCAAATGAAAGCTACGGCCAAAACGGCTACGGCTGCCCAGACGACAGTCCCGATGATCCAACGTGTCCAAGTCATGAGAAATCACTCACCTTTCGTTGATTGAATCTTATCTCTACAGTGTAGAGATAAGAACTCAGATTAGCCAGAAGAGCCCGGCTTCGATGTAAGTCCTCGTGGTCAGCCGCTAGGCCGAATCGATGAGAGCACTCCTCCTCGTTGCCGCCAATGAGGCTCATTCTCAATCCGAGTAGGGTCGGATCATGGACATCACGATTCGCGCTGCAACCCTCGCAGACCGCCCGGCCATAGATCAGCTTGCCGACGTGGCTGTGCACGACACCTACGACCCTGTGGCTGGACCGGCATACGCCCAAGACCTCCTCGACACATGGTGGGGGTCGGCACTCGACCCAGACATCGAAGCAGGGCAAGTGCTCGTCGCCATAGATGGTGAGGAGCTGGTGGGCGTGGCACACCTTGGCGAATGGGACGAGGAGCCCGTGATGTGGAAGCTCTACATCTCACCGGACAGGCGTTCCCAGGGAATTGGAGTCATGCTTGTGGATGGTCTGATCGACTTGCTGCCACCGGAGACTCCGAGGTTGCTGACGGAGCACATCATCGCCAACGAGCGCGCCGGCGCCTTCTACCAGCGCGAGGGCTTCGAGGTCACAGGCACCGAACAAGGGGACGAGCCCGGACTCGGCTTCGTCTGGCGGGCTCGCCAACTCCAGACGTAGCGTCGCTAGGCGACCCTTTCACGGCAGGATGACTAGGCGATGGTTCTTGGTGCCTGCCCCTGGCTATTCGGCCTCTCGAAGTAGAGGACCACTCGACCGTCGGGCAGTTGTGCGGTCTTCACCGTTACCTCGAAGACGTCTGCGACTAGCGACGCAGTCAACACTTCCTCGGGTGGCCCGACTCCACACACCTCCCCATCAGCCATGAGCAGAATCGCGTCGCAGTAACGCGCGGCCAGGTTGATGTCGTGCACCGCCATAATCGCAGTGACTCCGAGGCTGCGAATGAGATCGAGTATCTCGAGTTGGTAGCGGAGATCGAGATGGTTGGTCGGCTCGTCGAGCACTAGTGCCCGGGCTTGCTGGGCCAGCGATCGGGCGATCAGCACCCTCTGTTTCTCTCCCCCGGACAGGGTTGCGAAAGTCCGGCGTTCGGCCCCTGTCATGCCCACTCGATCGAGCGCATCCCGGATGTACACGGCGTCTTCGGCAGTGTTCCGACCGAATGCGGATTTATGGGGTGCACGGCCCATCATCACAACTTCTGTCACCGTGAAATCGAACTCGGCTTCTGGCTCCTGCACCACCACGGCCAGCTCTCGCGCAAGTTCCCGAGGATCCATGTCCCATATATCTCGTCCATCGCTCGCGACAGTCCCATCGGACGGGGCGAGTACCCGGTAGATAGACCTCAAGAGCGTGCTCTTGCCGCTGCCGTTGGGCCCGACAATCCCGAGCACACCTCCCGCTGGAACCTCAAACGTGATGTCACGGCAGGCGAAGACGGCGCTGACTGGGATCGTCACCCCCTGGACGTCGAGTCTCACCTCAACCCGCCTCTTTCCGCTGAAGGCTGGACCTCAAGAGAAAGGCGAAGACAGGGGCGCCGACGAGGGCCGTGATCACCCCGATCGGCAACTCGCCCGGAGCGATGAGAGTCCGAGCAAGTACGTCTGCCCACAAGAGGAATAGCGCCCCGATGACCGCTGCCAACGGGAGCACCCTTCGGTTGTCAGCACCCGTGAGAATTCTGGCGGCATGGGGCACCACAAGCCCTACGAAGCCGACACCACCTGCGATGGCGACTGAGACGCCGGTTAGAGCCGCAACGATGACGAGCAACCTACGTCGCAGAGCATCCGGCGGCATCCCGAGGCTGGCCGCGGTCTCGTCTCCAAACAGGAGAGCATTTATTGGACGCGCCATGCCGATCAGCGTCGCTCCGGCCACGACAAGCACGACAGTCGGGATAAGGAGGTTGTCCCAACGCGCCCGGCCGAGTCCCCCCAACATCCAGAACAGAACAGAGTTCAGCGCGTTGTCGTTGCCGGACATGAAGATGACCATGTTGGTCACGGCGGACAACAGGTAACTCACTGCGATCCCTGCGAGAACAAGCCTAAGAGGACTGAGCCGCCGATTGGATCTAGCTAACAGAAACGAGAGCCCGAACCCGAAGAGGCACCCCGCAAATGCAGCCAAAGACAAAGCCGATTGTCCACCAATCCTGATGCCGAGGACGAGCACCAGGACCGCTCCCACACCTGCCCCCGACGTACCACCCAGGATGGTTGGATCCGCCATGGGGTTTCGCACCATCGCCTGCAGTGCTGTCCCGGACACGGCGAGCGAGGAGCCGACGAGCACAGCGAGGAGAGCGCGTGGGAGGCGAATGTCCCACACGATCCGCTCTTGTGCTCCCGACCAACTCGGATCACCTACTCCGAACAGCTGATTGAGGGCGATTCGCCAGGCATCGGACGGGGCGATGTCGGCGGTCCCGATGGCCACCGCAACCACTACGGATAGAACGACCCCAAATCCCAAGCCCGCCAGCACAAAACCGAAAGGGAGCCGCCGCCGTTCATCGGCCGACCATGTCTTTGCTTCGACGGTCGGGTCGGTCACTCGCCCCAGAGGGCCTCCGCCAACAGCTCAATCGTGTCGATGTTTTCAGGCGACGGAACGATCTGCGGGAACTTCACGACGACGTAGTTTCCTTCGGCCACCCCAGTGACACCCGACAACGCCGGATGGTCCTCGGCAAACGCTTGCCGTTCCTCAGGACCGCCAAATCCGTAGTCGACAAGCACGATCACCTCCGGGTCACGTTCCACAATCTGCTCAAACGTGGCATACATCCAGGCGGTCCCACCCAGACCATCGTCTCCCGTTGTGTCGCCAAACACGTTCACACCGCCCGCGCGGGCAAAGAGGTCGGTGGGTATCGCCCCGGCGGCAGCCGTGAATATCGAGTCCTCCCCGAAGTCGAGAAGGAACATTTTCGGTGGCTCCTCACCATCAGGCACCATCTCGGCAACAACATCGAGCCGCTCCTCGTATCCAGCGACTACAGACTCAGCCTGCTCTTCGACGTCGAAGATGGTGCCGACGTCCCGGATGTTCTGATAGAGCGAATCGATCGTGGTCGTTCCATCGAACCCGCTGCACGAGTCTTCAAATGCGTAGTTGCCGATCCCAGCCTCCAACATCGCCTCTGCTGTGAATCCTGCCTCAGGGTTGTAGCCATATGAGAAGACAAAGTCCGGATCCGACGCGAGCACTGCCTCCAACGACGGGAACGGGAAGGAGGCACCGAGGTGCTCGATACCCGCAGCTTCAGCCATGCCAGCAAAGCGCCCGCCCATGTTGTCGGGACTGCCGAAGTACCCAACGACCCGGTCCTCGAGACCGAGTTCGAACATGACTTCGAGTGCGTTGGTATCGAGCGCCAAAGCCCGCTCCGGTGGCTGCTCGTAGGTCCAGTCGATGCCACATGACTCCACCACCACGGGTCCTGTCACCGTCGTAGTGGTCTCTTGGGTCGCATCGCCGCCGCAAGCTGCGACGACCAACGACACAACCAAGGCCAAAGGCACCGATCGCTTCAACTGTTTTCGCATGGTGTCCCTCCCAGGACAAGAATGAGAACTGTTATTGTTCTCAGACTATAGGACTAAGAAATGGGAGCGTTCACATCGAGGACTCGCCGGCTGTAGGCCCGGCTTGCTTCCCATGACATCGGTGCCCGCTCACTCAAGAGAATGGGCCGCGGAGGACTCATAGCGATGGCGACACCAAGTCTGCGTCTCGACCATGTACTGACGTTCGCGAACGTAAGGAGAGTCGAAACGGCGTTGGATCGGTACCAGAAAGCCGGCTTCCTCGTGTCAGATCACATCGCCGAATGGGAGCCCGGGCTGAGGAACGGGTTCATCAATCTTTGGCCTGAATACCTGGAGCTCCTTTGCGTAGACGACTCAGCTCGATTCGAGGCGGAGGCACCGGATGCGCTCAGGCGGGCCTCCGAGCGATGGCGACCATACGGCCTTGGCTTCTACAGCGACGACACAGTTGCACTACACGATCGATGGTCTGCTCGTGGCGTGGACCTTCCGGCTCCTGACATGCTTCGACTCGCCACCACCCCCGCGACCGATCCACCGGACTTCTGCGAGATGCCGGTCCCCGGCCTCGAGGGCGCCGACTGCTTCGTCCTCACGTCCTACTACCCCAACCCAGCCATGAGACGATTCATGCAGGTGGCCCCCAACACGGTCTTTGGACTTGGAGGCGTGACACTGGTCAGCGAAGAGCCAACTCAACGTTGCCGCGATTGGGCCGCCACATTTGGCACGAACGGAGTCTCTGAGTCAGTCCGTGAAGCAGGGTTCGACCTCGGACTACACCGGTTCCGATGGATCAGGCCATCTGAGTACGAACGTCGATTCGGCCATCCCTGGGTGTCCGGCGAGTCCGAAATCGGTGTTGTCCATCTTCTGGCCGAGGATTCGCGGGTCGCCTTCGAGATGATGCGAGATGCCGACTGGACCGTGGAAGACACTCGGGACGGCCACAGCATCGCTCATCATCAAGAGGACGGTTTCGTCTTTGCTATCGAGGAACGCCAAGCGGAGGATTGGAACGCTGCTCGCTTAAACGTCTGGGGCGAGTCTCTGGAACTCCATCGACCCGAACGATGACACACCAGATCGTCCGCTAGCGCCGACCCCGCTGCGCTCGCGACTGCGAATGCACGACCTCAGGAGCGCTGCGAAGCGAAGGTCGGTGGATCAAGGCTTACCGTCCGACCACATCTTGGGGCAATCGATCACCTCGTCAACCTCAGGATTCGTCACCAACCAGGTGCCCTTCGAGTTTCTCGAGATACTGCTTGTAGCCCCACTTCATTCCGAAGGCTGCAAGCTTGGCTTCGGGCCCGATCTTGGTGATCGAGATGGTCAACATCACTTTCGTCAGGCCATCGGGTTGCTCAACCAAACTGAGCGAGTTCGTATGTTCGATGCTTGAAGTCTCTTCCTCGCCTTCAGTCCACGATCGAGCGTCGTAAACGAGGCGCGAGTTCTCCTCTACCGCTGAGAACGTCCCGATCATTGGCCATCGAGTGCCTTCGTACTTGCCCATCCCCGAACCCGCTTCCATCACGATGTGGAACCTCCCCCCGACCTTGAGGTCGAGCTCACATTCGGGAATGGATGTGTTCTCGGGACCCCACCACTCACGCAATGCCTCAGGATCGGTCCAGGCCCTCCAAACATCGCTGGTAGAGGCTTTGTAGGAGCGTTCAAAGCTCAGATCCCTCCTCTTGAGCAGCCGATTGATCACGACTCACCCTCACCCAAATATGTGCCCAGGCTGTCGAGACGAGCCTCCCAAAGCATCTCGAAAGACTCCGCCCAGCCGTTGATCTGTTCGAAGGGTTTGGCTTCGAGGCGATACACGCGACGTCTCGCCAGTGGCGTCCAACTAACGATCCCCGCTTCGTCCAAAACCTTCAGATGCTTCGAAACCTGTGGCTGGCGCAGGGCAAGCTTCTCGACGATCTCTCCCACCGATAGTGGGCCTTTGCGAAGAAGTTCCACGATCTGGAGTCGGTTGGGTTGTCCGACCGCAGCGAAGGTCTGAGAGTCCACTTGCGACAACGTACCGAGATGACATATTCCTGTCAAGGAATATGTCATCTCTCGAGACCGACGACAGAAAGGGGTCAAACCTCGGGAGAAGGAACAATCATTAACCTCTAACTCACCACCAGAAGCTGCATGCACCGTGAATGAAGACCACACAGATTCTCTGGAAGACGCAATCGCCCATCCTTGGGCGAAGGATCCCATCAGACGTGAATGGCATCGCAACGATCACGCTGGCGACCCAGCCAGAACCCATCTGATGCGGCTTCCGGACAGGACCTTGGTCCCGGCCGACCGCTATCTCGAGGCGCTACGCGAATGGGAAAGGCGTGAGATCCTCGCTGGACGCCTTGAGGAAGGCGAGCGCCCTTCGCGTTTGGTTCCCCTACCGCTTGACGCGCCGACGGATCAAGACGCTCGCCATGATGAGACAGCCGAGGATGCATGAGTCGGCGCCGGAGCCCTGCGGCACCAATACTCCGGTTGGTTTGGCGCTTAGGTCATGACTCCTGACGACTACCTGGCAGAGGCGCCCGAGCCACATCGGTCAACACTCCTGCAGTTGCGGCAACAGCTAGCGGTAATACTCCCCGATGCGGAACAAGGGATGTCCTACGGCGTCCCGGCTTTCATCGTTGATGGCAGACCCGTGGCCGGATTCGCATACTCGAAGAAACACTGCTCCTACTTCCCCCACTCGGGGCAGGTTCTCGGACAGGTGAAGCCGGAGTTGCTCGAGGGCTGCGGCCACTCGAAAGGCACACTGAGGTTTCCGCCTGATACACCACCAGACTCTCGGCTGATCCGAAGGCTTGTCGAGCTTCGGCTAGAGGAGATCGCAAACTGAGCTCATTCGAGCAGCGCGTATCCTCTCCCTATGTCTGACATCAAGTATCTAGTCGAGGTGGTCCTGGTTCCGGTGGCTGACGTCGACCGCTCGATCGAGTTCTACGGCGAAAAGCTCGGATTCCCAATGGACGGCGACTTTGCATTGCCCGGTGGAGGCCGCTTCGTGCAGTTCACTCCACCCGGATCTGGGTGCTCAATCGTGTTCGGTGAGGGAATCTCCGACGCCACTCCGGGCTCCTACCGCGAGACCTACATCGTGGTGGCCGACATTCAGGCTGCTTGGAATGAGCTGACAGATCGGGGCGCTGAAATCGGCGAGATCCATCACTTCACTAACGACGGAATCGCTCCTGGCGTCGATCCGAATCGTGGCGATTTCGCTTCGATGGCGAGGTTCTCCGATCCCGACGGCAACACCTTTGTGCTCCAGGAGGTGCCGAGTCGCGCTTCAGGGGGTCAGGGCGAGTGACGTCCCGCCGCGCCTGATCTCAGAGGGTCTTTCGATACTCCTCGAAGGCTTCCTTGTATTCCTTGGACGACATCGTGGCGACCATCCCATCACCGTCCATGTAGTGACCAACGCGCGCAGACATGGCGCGAGTGACCGCATTCACCTGATCTTTGGTTGCGAGTACCGGGACGGCGGGCATCGATACCAAGGTTTCGGCCAACTCTTCAACGGCAGCATCGAGATCCTCCGGCGCGACAACTCGATTCAGGAAGCCGACATTGCGGGCCTCCTCAGGCGAGAACTCACGACAGGTCATCACCAACTCTCGGGTGAGAGCAGGACCAATCTCGCGTATCAAACGCGGGATGCCGCCCCAGTTGAGGGCGATTCCGAGTTGGACCTCGGGGATCTTGAATCGAGTGGCGTTGGAGGCAACACGCAGGTCGCAGGCCGACGCAATCACAACACCTCCTCCAACCACCCAGCCGTCCAACTTGGCCACGGTCACCGCTCGCATCGATTCGAGCGCGTCTGCCATCGCACCACCCTTGGCCGCCTGAACTCTCAGTTCAACCGCTTCTTCGGACATCTGAGTGAACGCATCGATGTCATAGCCAGCGCAGAAGGCACGCCCCTCGCCCTCCACCGTGACGACACGGACATCGAGCTGTTCGTCGAACCACCGGGCCGCAGCAATCAGGTCGTCGAGCATTTGCACGGTTATGGCGTTGAGACGGTTTGGGCGGTTGAGAACGATGTACCCGACATGACCATCGGCACCGGCTCGAATTGTGGAGAGTTCCATGCGAAGACAGTACTGACCACCTTTTATCATCTGCTTGTGCCCACCACAGCGCGTCTGGCAGTCCTCGCCTTGGTGGTTGCGGCCTGCACCGGTTCGTCGACCACGACCACCACCGAAGCCGTCGAGGTCACCACCACCCTCAGGACATCCACATTCGCCGACGAATACCTCGACGAAGCCCTAACGATCATGAGAGAGAATTCGCTCTGGAGCCCGGTGGCCGACTGGGACGAGATCGAAGAGGCCGTCCGAGCCGAAGCTGAAGGTGCCCTTGTCGAAGAAGAGACCTACCTCGCCATCGAGCTCGGCCTGAGACTGCTCGGAGATGAGAGGGCAGCCTTCGTGACACCGTCCGAAGTCCTCACGTTCGAGGCGACTCCACCTGATATCGAGGATCCAGTGGTGGAACGTCGGGAGGGGAACCTCGCATACGTGGCCACCGGGCAGTTCATTGGCGATTTGTCGCCGGAGGCAGACGCCTTCTCCGCCGACCTTGCGTCACAGATTTCGAACCTAGAGCCTGACGTTTGCGGGTGGATCCTCGACCTCGGAGTGACGAGGTTTGGTCTGCCCGAGGCCGTCCTGGCTGGGGTGGCGCCGCTCCTCGACCGTGGCGTCGTCGGTGGATTCGCAGGTATCGAAGACCGCTTCGACGAACTCGAGAACACCGGGGACACGGTCCTGATAGCTGGCGAGATAGTCGGCTCCAACCAACTGACACAAGTACCTGACGGTGGAAAGCCGATCGCTGTGATCATCGGTTCACTCACAGGTCCACCCGGTGAGATTGTCGCTATCGCCTTCCGCGGACAAGACGACGTGCAGTCGTTCGGCCAACCAAGTGCTGGATTTGGGCTCTGGGGGGAGGCGTTCGAGCTGTCAGACGGTGCGGTGATCGCTTTGGGCACGGGTGTTCCCACCGACCGTCTCGGCAACTCCACCCAGGGTGGATTCCCGATCTTTCCGGACACCCAAACCACGACGCCGGCTGACAGCGTCGATGCAGCCGTTGAGTGGCTAGCGACACACCCGTCCTGTCAATAGCCCCTTACGCAGCCTCCCTTTCGACCGGCTAGGTTTGCCGGGTCTTCACAACGAGAGGTGGTCCTTAGTGAGCGGGAGAACGCTCGACAGTCCGGTTGCCCAGAGCCTTATGAACGCCATGCAGTTCCGCTGCATCGGCCCACCGCGCGGCGGGCGGTCGGTGGCGGTCGCTGCCCACCCAACGGAGAAGGCGACCTTCTATTTCGGTGCCGTGGCCGGAGGGATTTGGAAGACCGAAGACGCCGGGACCACTTGGCACAACATCAGCGATGGCTACCTCGCAACATCCTCGGTCGGAGCCCTCGCAGTCTCCGAATCTGACCCCAACGTGATCTACGCCGGGATGGGCGAGAGCACCATCCGGATCGACGTCAGCCATGGCGACGGCATCTACCGATCCGGTGACGGCGGTCAAACGTGGGTGCACAAGGGTCTATCCGACACCCGGCACATCGGCGAGATCAGAATCCACCCCAAGAACCCGGACATCGTGTTCGTCGCTGCTTTAGGACACGCCTTCGGCACCAACGAGCAGCGAGGCATTTTCAAGTCGACGGACGGTGGTGACACCTGGGAGCATGTACTCCACAAGTCGGACGGTGCCGGCGCCGTCGACATCTCCTTCGATCCCCGCCATCCCGAGGTGATCTACGCCTCGATCTGGGAAACACACCGGAACTTCTGGGAGCTCAGCTCTGGCGGTCCCGATAGCGGTCTCTGGAAGTCGACCGACGGTGGCGACACGTGGGTCGATATCACCCGTAACAAGGGACTGCCGCAGGACGCGATCATCGGCAAGATCGGTGTCACAGCCTCCCCGGTCAAGTCAGGTCGCGTTTGGGCACTGATCGAAGCCTCAAAAGGACCGGGTCTCTATCGGTCCGATGACTTCGGGGAGTCCTGGTCGCTGGTCAACGAGGAGACCAAGCTCCGTTTCCGGCCCTGGTATTACATGCACGTTTTTGCCGACACCCAGGACGCAGACACGGTCTACGTGAACAACCTCATGATGTGGCGATCGCACGACGGTGGTCGCACCTTCGACCGCATCGGGACACCCCATGGCGACAACCATGACCTCTGGATCGATCCCAACGACAACCAACGAATGGTGCAAGCCAACGACGGCGGGGCCAATGTGTCATTCAACGCCGGCGACTCGTGGTCAACGATCTACAACCAGTTGACCGCCCAGTTCTACACGGTCACCACTGACAATCGCGAGCCCTTCTATCACGTCTACGGGACCCAACAGGACAACTCGAGCATCGCTGTCCCGAGCGGGGCCAACGACGGTGCCATCACTTGGGCAGATTGCTACGCGGCCGGTTCAGGAGAAAGCGGATTTGTCGCAGTTCACCCAGACGACCACAACATCGTGTTCGTTGGGGCCGTAGGAAGTTCCCCCGGTGGTGGCGGCGCGTTGCAGCGTTACAACCATCGCAGCGGACAGATCCAACTGGTCAACGTCTACCCCGAAGCTCATGGCGGTATCGGCCCAGGTGCGCTCAAGTATCGATTTCCTTGGACTTTCCCAATCCTGTTCTCACCCCATGACAGCGGTGTTCTCTATACAGCCGGCAACGTGGTCTTCAGGACGACCGATGAGGGCCTCAGCTGGGAAGCGATCAGTCCTGATCTGTCGAGGAACGACCCCGAGAAGCTGCAGGCTTCTGGAGGACCGATTACGAAGGACACCAGCGGCGCTGAGCATTACTGCACTGTCGCGACCCTTCGCGAGTGCTCACTCGAACCCGGAGTGATGTGGGCCGGATCCGATGACGGACTCGTCCATATGACCCGAGACGGAGGCGAAACGTGGAACAACGTCACTCCCCCCGATGTGCCGGATTGGGCATTCATCAGGACCGTCGAGCCATCGCCTCACGCAGCCGGAACGGTTTACGTCGCTGCCACGAAGTACAAGCTCGACGACTACCGGCCGTATCTGTACCGGACGAACGACTACGGCGAGACATGGGAAGACATCACCGGTAGCGGCATCCCCGAAGACGACTTTGTGCGGGTGATCAGATGTGACCCCGAAGTTGAGGGGCTCCTCTACGTCGGGACCGAAACGGGTCTGTATGTCTCACACGACGATGGCGCGACCTGGACCCACTGGGATTCGAACCTCCCAGTGACTCCGATCTACGACATTGAAGTCAAGGGATCTGACCTGGTGTTGGGCACCCACGGAAGATCGTTCTGGATCATGGACGACCTCACCCCTCTGCGTCAGATCTTGACGGGAGACGACGAGCCAACGTTGTTCCAACCGAGGGCCGCCTGGCGAGTTCTCCCCGATCTCTTCTGGCAGTGGATCACCACCGAGGGCAAGGACTACTGGGTTTCGCTTGGTAAGACGGCCACCTTCGAGGCGTCACTCGACGAAACCGGCCAGGTGAAGCGGGAGTTCGTCGACGCTGGGGAGTCCGCACCAGCCGGAGCCATGATTTACTACCACCTGGCCAAGGAACCCGGTGAGGTCCAACTCGAGATTCTCGATGCTGGCGGGTCGTTGATTCGAGCGTTCGGCACCAAGCCGGAGGGCTACGACGATCTCAGCGACGACAAAAAGGGTGCGTCTCCGGGTCCGTGGATAACGGTCAACCCAGGCGTCAACAGGTTCGTCTGGGATCTTCGCTACGACGGATCAACCCGGGTGCCGGGCAACAAGCTCGCCGGGGAGGCGAACGTCGGCCCGATGGTCGCTCCGGGCACCTATCAGGTGCGACTCACGGTGGGCGAACACGCCGAGTCAGCGGAATTCGAAGTGGTCAACGACCCCCGCTCCGAAGTGACTCAGGAGGCGCTCGAACAACAGCTGGAGGCGCTCCTCGCTATTCGGGACAAGATCTCTGAGGCTCACGAAGGCGTCAACAAACTCCGCTCCGTGCGTTCTCAGCTTCAGGCGTGGCGAGATCGACCCGACATCGGTTCAACCGAGTCTGATTCGGCCACTTCCCTGATGGAGAAGTTGGATGAAGTCGAGGCGGAGTTGATCGTGCCGGGTGATCACTCCGACACCTTCGGCCTCAACGAACGGGCGCGACTCAATGAGAAGCTGTCTTCCGTGATCAGCATCATCTCCAGTGCCGACTCACGACCCACAACGCAAGCTATTGCCGTGGCCGAGCAGTACTCATCCGAGATCGACCAGCAGCTCGAGGCTCTCGACGGACTGCTGGGACCGGAACTCGACAGCTTCAACGAGAAGATGAAGGCAGCAGAGCTGCCCGCGATCACCATCTAAGGAACGCTCCTTGGAGCCGTGGGTCGTAGTCGCAACGTTGATCGCGGTCGCGGCCGCCTTCACTGTTTCGGCCTCAGCCGGACTCGGTGGTTCGCTGATCCTCGTACCAACGCTGGCCCTCGCTCTGGGAACCAAAGAAGGTGTTGCGCTGGCCGCCTTGTTGCTGGGCCTGAACAACCTGGTGAAGGTCTTCGCCTACCGGAAGACTCTGCCGATCAGACAGGCGCTGGTGATCATCGTCCTGGTCGCCGTCGGAGCCTGGATCGGCGCCCGGTTGCTCGTGGAAGCCCCCGAGAACTTGGTGACCGTCGCCGTCATCATCAGCTTCGTCTTCGCTCTCATCGCCGAACGACTCGACCTGAACAGGCTTCGGCGCGTTGGAGCTCCGATCCTCGCCTTGGGATCTGGTGCCACCTCAGGTTTCTCAGGGACGTCAGGGCCACTCAAGGGAATGGCCATCCGCCAACTGGAGCTCGAACGCGCCTACTTCGTCGGAGCAGCCTCGATGGCATCTCTGGCGGGCGACCTCACCAAAGCGGCAGTATTCGCCGAGGCCGACCTGCTGACCGGCGAGAGCTTGGTGATCGCTCTCCTGGCAGTGCCTCTCATGTTCGTAGCCACGTTCGGCGGTCGACGTATCAACTACGCAATCGGCGAACGTGGCTACACCTACCTCTTCTGGGGTGTGATGGCGGGCTACACGATCCGTCTGCTGGTCAGTCTCTAGCCCTAGCCAGTTCAGCCGCCAGTCGTAACGAACGGTGGAAGCGCCAGCCGAAAACGGCTCTTTTGGCCGTCGTATCTGTACGTGAGGGTCCCATCCATCTTTTCTGCCAGTCCACGCGATACCGTCAGCCCAAGGCCACTGCCATTTGTTGGTGCGCCGCCTGCCTCAACTCGGTAGTAGGGCTCGAAGATGTGCTCCCATTCGCTCATCGGGAGACCAACCCCATTGTCGGAGACCTCAACGAAGCACAGCTGGGCGTCCGACCCGGTCGTCACCGTGATTTGTGATCCGCCATGTCGAACCGCGTTGGTGATCAGGTTCCGGAGGATCTGCCGCACGCCGGCAGGGTCGGCGATTGCTCTGACATCGTCCCCGACGACCTCGATACCGGGCCGGTCCTCGTTGTCCCAACCCTCCAGGACCTGAGCGACTTGCGAACGTAACGACGTAGGAACTCGGTTGGTCTCGAGCCGATCTGCCTCGAGACGCGCCGCGATGAGGAGATCATCGATGACCCCCGTCAGGTCGAACGCCTCTTTCGCTATGAATTGGACCATCTCTTCCCGCTCTGCTTCGGAGATCGTTCCATCGGACCCGACACGTAAGAGATCAGCAAAGCCGAGGACGGCGTTGAGCGGTGTGCGTAGCTCGTTGCCAACCGTGGCGATCAGTTCGTCCTTGGCATCTAGATGTCCCTCGAGGCGGGCCTCAGCGGCTCGCAGATCGCGCTCGGCGAGTCTCGAGCGCTGAACCTCTTTAGCCAGGGCGACGGACACGTCGTGCAGTCGACCTAAGACAACTCCGACGACTACCAACATGAGAATTGGGAGTATCTGCTGGTCCGAAAGCGTCTCGCCGACACCGCTTCCGAACACCTCAAGGACGAGAGCTGAGGTGACAAGTAGTGCCAGAATGACCCACACCGTGACTTTCAGGCCGAACCAAGCTCCGGCCACAAGGATGGGCACAGCCATAAGCATGAGGACGACCGGCTCCCCGCGTGAGGCGAGCACCAACAGTGCTCCGACATACACAACGGAGGCCACAACAAGTGCGAGACGGGCCCACTTCGCCTCCACCACCCAGAAGCTAAGGGACCCGCCGGTAGTTCCTGCTCGCGCGGCTCCTGCATCCACTAGCTCAACACTGACGCATCAGTGTCTTTCAAGTGTCACGATGCAAACCGGACTATTCGCCATCGGACTGCCGAGGCGGTCTTCGAAGCCTCTTGGCCGTCGTTCCTTTACAAACGTGTTCCGTCAGCCTCCATTCGAGCGCCTACGCTCGGTCCCCGGCGGTATCTGAACAACCAAGCAACCCCGATCGGGATCCAGATGAATGGCAGCACTGCCCCGAGGGCCAGCACTAGCACCTGCCCGAGCCTCACTAGCAACTCCCAACTCGCAGCCAGCCCGTCGCTGAAGGAAGCTATCCCTTCGACCTCGACGGCATCGACGAAGAAGCTCTCGGTTTGAGACACACTTCGTTCGGAGAGCGGTTGCCCATCTTCGTTCACCGCCTGCGCCGTGAAGGTCGATTTGGTCCGCAGGTCCCGCTCAGGACTCACCTGTGCTGCCAGCCAAATCGAATCGCCGGGCTCGAGAGCAGCGCTTGGGTCGCCGAACACGACGATGAGGTCCTTCAACTCCACGTCCAAGACCGGATCGCGCATCTGGAAACCGGCCAGCCACGTGTCACCGACGTTGACGACTTCGTAGCAAACTGTCGCTGGAGACCCGGTTTCCACTTCCAGACTCGACGAACCGGGACACGCTACGCCGTCGTCATGGCCCGGGTAAGCGGTCATTGCGACAGCCAAGCCCGGGTTCGCCTCAGCTTCCGTGAGGGACAGGACAATCGTGGCCAGAGCGACCTGGTCCTCCAGAGTGCGCAGGCTTCCGCGCAGTGTCTCCAACTCGGTTTCTCTGGCGACGAGTTCTGACTCCAACTCGACGATCGACTTGATGTCGGTTGCCTCGCCGAGCAGTACCCTCAGCCTCTCCACGCTCGCGGTCGAGGTGGCAATCCGGCTTTCCAAATCAACAATTCTCTCGGTCACGTCAGAAGCGTTGACCGATTGAGTTCGGATCTCGCCGATCGAGCCAAGCTCGTCGAGAGCCGTCTGGAATCGCTCCGGTGCGATCTTGAACGTCAATTCGCTCGTGGGATCGGGCCCGCCAGACGTCCGCTGACCGAACAGGAAGCCACCAAGTGACTGGACGGTGCGCGTGGCTTCGGTCCCTGCCAGCCCAACGTCGCTGACGGCCACGACCAAGTCGGCGGTGAAGATGATGTCACGGCCGAAATCGATGGGTAGAGCTACCGGTTCGACCCCGCCATCACCCAGAGATGCCTCGCCGGCGGTTGACTCCGTCTCCTCAGCACGCTCCTCTTCGGAGCCGGAATCGGCAACTGTGGTCGCGGGGCCACCGCTATCACCTGCGAGAGCGACTGCACCATCTTCTGACGACTCCTGGGCCGAGCAGGCACCAAGTATCAGCAGCATCGCAACGCAAAAAGCGAGAACCTTCTTGACTGATCTCATCCAACCCTCCTTCCAGGGTTGGCGCTTAGACGGGCAGTCGAGAGGAGACGGTTCCCGTCAGGAAGTCAGGGCGTAGGTCTTCTCCTCGACCTTCACACGTTTCCACCAGATGATGACCGCTCCGAGAATCATCACACCGATCGATACCCAGCCATTCCGGGATAGGCCCAGGAGCCTGAAGTCGGTGTCGGTCCTGATCAGCTCCGTGAGGAACCGCATGAAGCCGTAGCCGAGGAAATAGACACCGATCAGGCGACCCCTCATCTCCGGATAGCGTTTGCCCAGCCAGATGATGAAGAAACCCAGTCCGACGTTCCAAAGAGACTCGTATAGGAAGGTGGGATGAAAGGTCTCGAACTCTGCGTATTCGGGCGGTCGCCGGGACGGTTCGATCTCGAGACCCCAAGGCAAATCTGTAGGCGTGCCGAACAACTCCTGGTTGAAGTAGTTGCCCCATCGACCGATCGCCTGGGCAAACGGGACTGCAGGCGCCGCCGAGTCCAGGAAGTCCGGGAGTGAGGCATCCCATTTCCGGGCGTAGTACCAGAGGGCGATGGCACCGGCGGTAAGGCCCCCGAATAGGGCAAGACCCCCTTCCCATATCGCGATCACCTTCCACCACTCGCCTTCGAAACGGGAAAGGTGAGTCGATACGTAGGCGAGTCGGGCTCCCAGGAAGCCGAAGCCGACCATACGAATGACAATTCGCTCCGCCAGTTCGGCGTCACCACCACGGGCCACAAACCGTTTCCTGACAACAAGCCAGGCAACCACGACCCCGGTCATGATGAGAACCCCGTAGTAGGTCACACGGACGGGTCCGATGTGGAAATCGCTCGACGGCGGGGATGGGATCGAGGCCAGGATCGAATACATCACGCCGTCCTGACCTCCTGTGCCGTCCATCGGAACCATATGACGGCGATTGTGCTCCAGATGATTGGAATCGTGGCGATCTTCATGATGATGCCAGCAAGCTGCTGATCCTCCACCGCTGTGAAGGAGGTAACGCGCGGGGCAAGCTCATAAATCCCGTAGATCGGAATGTTGGTGAAGGTCAAGAAGCTCGCGGGGATCACGGAGACGATGCTCGCCGCGACGAACAAGTAGATCATCCGAGCGGCCGCGGAACGGGTTCGGGCCTCTTTGATCGGCGCCACAATCGGCATCCACAGGATGAATCCGGCGATCATCCAAGCCGCATCCATGAAGAACGACCCGAACTGCGATGTCCGAAGCGCCTGGACCGAACCAGGCGCATGTGTTGCCAACAGGATCACGTTGTAGAGAAGGGCTGAACCAACCAAAGAGTTGCCGAGCCAGACAACGGCGTTCCGAATCCGAAGACGCTTGGTGATTCTGTTCGCCATCCACTCGGGCGTCCCGAGAAGGATGAGTGGCGCCGCCAGCAAGGTGTACAAGAGAAACTGAGCCATGTGAGCTGAGGCCATGTAGCCGGCCCCCAATGTGCCGAGCGGCCAGTCTGACGCGGCCCAAAACACCAACCATCCTCCGATGAACTGGGCTGCCTTCCCCCAGTCAACCTTGGCGGGGTAGCGACGAACCGACACCAAATAGGCAACTATCGGAAGGATCGTTGCCAGCCAGATCCCTGGATAGGCAATCCACTCCCACGTCCAGGGACGGGTCAGCGCAGTACACCAGAAGGAAATCATCCGAGACCCCGGATGTAGTCGACGAGCAAGCCGATCTCTTCTTCAGTGAGAATGAAGACAGGCATTCGCGATCCCTCGTAGCCAGCCACGATCTGAGCCTGTGGTTCGACAATCGACCGACGCACGTAGGCATCGTCCACTGTCGCAGTCGTGCCGTCCTCGAGTGCGACCGTCTTTCCGAAGATCCCGTTCAAGGTAGGCGCAATATCGGTGTCGGTTTCCATGTGACACGCAACGCATCCGACGTCAACCGCCAAGGCAGCCCCTTCGCTTTCGGGCGTGTCAGAGCACGCCACAATCGCAAGGAGGCATGCGATCAGCAGGGCTCTAGTGGTCATGCTCCATGGTGTCGCCCGGGGCTACGACCTCGACCGAATAGGTCTGCTCTCCAGCGTTCTCCCATACCAGGGTCACCTCGATCTCGGATCCCTCGGCGAAGGGCTCGGCGTCGATCAGCATCAGGTGAAATCCGCCAGGCTCCAGGACCAACTCTCCACCCGCTGGGACCTCTAGTGAATCGACTGAAGTCATCGACATCACTCCATCTGTCATCTGAGTCTCATGCAGTTCCACCGCCGCTGCCTCTTCTGTGCTGGCTGAGAGCAGTCGATCTCCTTCGTCAGAAGTGGCTTTGAAGTACATAGCGGCATTGGGACCGGCAGGCTCCGAGACTCGAGCATCGCTCAACTCCACACCGGCTGACCCGTTGCCACAGGACGCGGCCACCAAGGCAACGAGAAGGATCAGAGTTGGCTTTTTCATGTGTCGTCTCCTATTGGGTTGCGATGATCTGAAGATCATTGAGCCAGGCGCTCTGCCTGACGCCAAACGGGTAGATGGCATGATTCAAGCCGTCGGGTGCAAACGCGATCACCCATCCGGCGTGATCCACCGTGTAGTCCTCGCCGTCACCGACGTACTGGGCAAGTGGCACTCCGGCCGCTTCCTGTGCAGCTTTCAACTCCTCGAGGGTCCCTGTCAGTCCTACGAAGCTCGAGTCGAATTTGTCGAGATACTCACGAATGGCGTCTGGAGTATCCCGTTGAGGGTCCACTGAGACAAAGACGACCTCGGTGTTGCGAGCCACATCGGGTACTTGGTCAAAGACCTCAGCGATCTGAGCGAGATGGACGGGGCATATGTCGGGACAGTTGAGATAGCCGAAGTACAACAGGGCGGCCTTGCCCTCGGTTGCCAAAGCAAAGTCATATGGGTCACCCGAGGTGTCCGTCAATGTGAAGCTGGGTTTCGGCTGAGGCGGGTCGACAACAACACCCTGTAGCTCGTCAGTCGCCAAGGCTCCGCCACACGCGGCCAGCAGCACTACAAGGGCAAGAAGCAGGGCGGCTCGTCTCACCCGCCAATGGTCGCCTGACCTGGGAGCTACCTACAAATCACCGTCTGGTTCACGACGATGTCGACCAGCCCATCTCTATGAAGAGATCTTCCACCCTCTGTCGGATGTCGTCCCTGATCACGCGCACCTCTTCGATTGGCCGGCCAGCGGGATCATCAAGTGGCCAGTCCAGGTACCTCCTGCCTGGAACAAAGGGACAATCATCACCGCATCCCATGGTGACAATCACGTCCGCCATCTCGATGTCGGCGTCGGTCCACCGAATAGGTGTTGACGATTCGATATCGATCCCGACCTCGTTCATGACGTCGACCGCAGCTGGGTTGACGGCGTCGGCCGGATCGGAGCCCCCCGAGTAGACGGTCACGTTCTCGTCCGAGAGATGACGGGCAAACCCTGCGGCCATCTGCGAACGACCAGCGTTGTGGACGCAAAGGAAGAGGAGGTTCGCCATGGCCGCGAAGGTAGCGTCTGATCGTTACCGTCCGGTAAATGGTCGATATCCGCACGGACATCTTGGAAGCCGCCAATTCGTCTTTGCGCGCAACATCAAGCCCCGGTGCCCACTTCACAGGCGAACAGCGCGTGACCCTGGCCGAGGCG
>JANQRA010000013.1 GCA_028284765.1 Acidimicrobiia bacterium | reverse complement strand
TGCTCTGTCTCTCATCTCGTCGAAGAGCGGAAACTCATCCGCGGCCTTGTCTCTCTTGTCCGCCAGGCTCCTAGCGCCGTGACCCACCGCCGCAGCCTTATGGGTACCGATCAGCGCCTCGGCGCGAGTCAAGAACCTGACCGGGTCACTCATCCGAATCACCCAAGAGTTCGGCGAGGTGCCTCACCTCCACGTCCGACCCCCGCCGCCGAAGTCCTCCCTCGATGTGCACCAAGCACGAAAAGTCCCCACCCACCAAGACGTCGGCGCCGGAAGCTTCGATCGCATCGAGTTTCTTTTCGAGAATGGCCGCCGAGACAGCCGGCATCTCCACGGAGAACAATCCGCCAAATCCGCAGCATTCCCGATCGTCCTCGAGCACGACTCGGTCGACCTCGGACAGCAACTCGTCGGCCTGATGGGAGAGACCCAACTCCCGGAGTCCGTGACAGGAGTAGTGGTAGGCGACCTGGCACCCATCACCGCTGGCCTTGGAGTCTGTTTCGAGATCATCCACCAGCAGCTCAGACAACTCACGTACCCGTGACTGGACTCTTTCTGCCTTTGCCGCCTCGGCCGAATTCTCGAACAACGTGGTGTAGTGATGCCGGATCATTGCTGCACAAGAACCTGAGGGCATGACGATCGGACCATCGGTGCCGTCCAGCACACCCAGAGTTTGGGAAGCCATCTCCCTGGCTTCGTCGTGGAGCCCAACGTTGTAGGCGGGCTGACCACAGCAGGCCTGACCTTCGGGAAAGGAGACCACGCATCCGGCCTGCTCCAGGGCTGACACCGTCGCACGTCCAACCTCAGGGGCAAGGGAGTCGACGAGACACGTAACGAAGAGTTGGACCTGACGTCCGGGCATCTCGCTGAGGTTACGCCCTGCGGTCCCTCACCCAGGTCAATGCTTCTTGATAGCGCTCAACCATTTGGAAGTAGCGCTTGGCGTCGTCAGTGAACTCCTTGCCCAACTCTCGATGACGGCGACGGAGTGCCAGCGCAGTGAACTTGGCACCACTGAAGTAGTAATACAGGCCCTCGTATGGCATCGCCTTGGGACCAGCTTCGGCGTCCCCGATATCCGGGGGATCCTGGCTGGTGGCTTGCAACCCCAGCTTCCGCACCTGTTCGAGCAGGGCATCTTCATCTGGCCGGTCTGCATAGTCCTGGCCAACGACAGAGAACACTTTCTGACCGTCGGGATCGACGATCAAAGTCGAAGGGCGCGAGATCTGTCTCGGATCGTTCTCGTCGGCGAACCCAAGAGGCGTGATTGCATTGTCTCGACCGGGGTCAGCGAGGATCGGGAAGGGAAGGGCCAATTTGGCGGCCACCGCGTTGTTCTGCGGCACGTCGTCAGCGCTAAGTGCGAAGACCCTGGCCCCGGCGTCGAGGAATTCCTGATGACGCTGTCCCATGACGGCCAACTGGCCGTGGCAGTACGTTCAGAAGTCGCCCCGCAGGAAGGTGATGACGGCAGCAGCGTCCAGATGATCCGAGAGAGTCCAGGGCCGGCCCTGATTGTCAGAAACTGTGAAGTCGATGGCCATGAGCCATTGTTAGCGTCTCTGAGCCGTGTTCATACCCGTTAGTGGCAAAAACCTGACGAGAAGACTTATCCAACTCAACGTTGGACTGGTCCTGTTCGGTATTGGCATAGCAATGATGCTCAGCTCGGATTGGGGCTTGCCGCCATGGGATGTCCTCCATCAGGGACTCACCGAACAGTTCGGGCTGACGGTCGGGATCTGGTCGATCATCATCTCCTTTGTCGTCCTCCTGGCGTGGCTGCCCCTCGGGGAGAGATTCGGGCTTGGCACTCTGCTGAACGCGATCATCATTGGTGTGGCCATCGACGTGGTGGCTCTTGTGCTCCCGGAGCCCGAGACCTTGTTCTGGCGAGCGACGATGAACCTTGGCGGTATTGCATTGATCGGTCTTGCCTCGGGCATGTACATCGGCGCCAATTTGGGGCCGGGCCCCAGAGACGGGCTGATGACAGCAATCGCAAGGCGCGGACCTTCGATCCGGCTGACACGATGGGGTCTCGAAATCGTGGTTCTGGTGAGCGGGATCTTGCTCGGCGGTACCTTCGGGCCAGGCACGGTCGCCTTCGCTCTGTTCATCGGTCCGATTGTTCAGTTCTTCCTACCCAGATGGTCGATCGACACGGGCAGGGCCGAAGACGCCTGGGACCATCCCGCCCGCTGAAAGCCCGCGATCGAGACTTGAGAATCCCTTGAGGCCAGCCTGATGCGTCACTGAACCGACATTGGGAATGATCTCTTCAAGCACATCAAAGGAGATGAGATGAAGAGAACTATTGCGTTGCTGACGGCTCTCGCAGCAGCCGTGTTGGTTGTCGGGGTCGCTTTCGCATCGACCGGAAGTCCGCAAGCGCTCGACGATTCGACCTCTACGACCGCCGCGGCCGGAGACTCCAGTTCGTCAACGAGCGCGGACACCACCTCGACAACGTCGGATTCGACGACTTCAACGACTGTTGATGACACAACGTCGACCTCGATGGACGACGAAGACCACGACAATGACGATCAGGATCGAGACGACGAAGACGACCGGGACGACCGGGACGACCAAGACGACCGGGACGACCAAGACGACCAAGACGACCGGGACGACCAAGACGACCGGGACGACCAAGACGACCGGGACGACCAAGACGACCGGGACGACCGGGACGACCGGGACGACCGGGACGACCAAGACGACCGGGACGACCAAGACGACCGGGACGACCAAGACGACCGGGACGACCAAGACGAGCAGGAGACCACCATTGACTCGACCGGCACCTCCACACACACGATTCCGGGCGTGGGGACTGTCATCATCGAGTACACCGGGTCGGAGTTGATCCTCGTCTCCGTGTCAGCCGAAGGCTGGACAGTCTCGATCGAGAAGGAAGAGAGCGACGAAATCGAGATTGAGTTCGCCAAAGGCGATGCTGAAGCTGAATTCGAGGCAGAGATCGAAGACGGCCAGGTGGAGGTCGAAATCGAAGTGGATTCCGACTAGTCCCTCTCGAACACCACCGTGACGACCGCCCCGCCTCCGGGGCGGTCGTCCACTTTCAAGGCCGCAGCCGTTTTCTTGACGATGTCTAAGCCAAGCCCTGTGGAACCGACACCGCTTACGCCACGCTCGGTTGCTTCCGCCCGGAACCCGGGCCCCCGATCCGAAACCTCTAACCACACGGAAGTGTCGTCTCCGCCAGTCGACACAGCGATTGGCGAGCCGGCGGGTGTGTACGAGAAAACGTTCTCCATCAGATTGTCCACCACAGCGGCAACGTCACTGTGAGACAGATTCACCTGTCCATCGGGCGCCCCAAGGGAGAGCTCCACACCCCTTCCCTGCTCGTCGGCCAGGACTTTCCAGTACCCGATCCGCGCCTCCACCACGTCGTCGAGCATCAGCGACGTGGTCTCGCCAGACGGCCGACTCCGAGCCAAAGCAATCACTTCGTTCATGGACCTCTCGAGACGATCGATCTGGCTGAGCATTGCCTCTCTTTCCGCTTCGTCGCCCAGGGTCTCAGCCTGCAACCGCGCGGAGGTGAGCGGGGTCCGCAATCGGTGAGAAAGGTCAGCGACACTCTCTCGCTCTTCATGGAGGAGTTCCTGCAGGCGTGTGGCGAGATAGTTGAACGCCTCTCCCGTTTCGCGGATCTCTTCGGGATCCGACGGTTCGACACGGGTGTCTATCTGACCGTCGGCGAGCTGATGAGCGGACTGAGCGAGCTCCTCGATGGGGCGCACCAGCCCACGTCCCATTCGGTCAGCAACTACAACCGCCACGCCCACAAGCACCACCCCTACCACGGCAAGAAGACCCCAAGAACCCACGACTCCTTCGGTCAAGGTGGCATTGCCGACGAAGGAATCCACAGCCACGGTGGTATCGGCACCCAAGACCGGAACGGCAACTTCCCAGCCACCCGGTACCGAGTCGGCAACGGTTGAGCCGCTCTCTATGGCCGAGACGGCCAATTCGCCCTGGCCGACCTCCGCATCACCGATCACCTCTCCATCCGCGAGGACAACGATGGTGCCATCGGGCAGTTGACCCAAAGCCTCGGCGATCACATTCGGATCATCTGTGACAGCTAGCGCAAGGGCAACCAGCCCGGCGACCTGCTGTGCATCCGACTCGGCAGCCACTTTGGCGCTGTCTGCCGCCTGATCTCTCACCAACAGCCCCAGAGGGACAATCAAGGCGACCACGACGAGCACGGTCGTCGCCAGGATCAGGAGAACTAGTCGCTTTCTCACTTGTCCGGCGACACAAGCTTGACCCCAACGCCGTGGACCGTGACCAAGTACCTGGGGTCAGAAGCCGTCTCGCCAAGCTTGCTTCGCAACCACGACAAATGGACATCGACCGTGTGGTCAGAGCCTCCGTATGGCTCCCTCCAAACCTCTGCAAGCAGTTCGCGCTTGGAGACAACCTGGCCGGTTCGTTCCATCAACACCCGGAGGAGGTCGAACTCCTTGGGGGTCAGGTCAAGGGCCTGGTTTCCCAAGAAGGCTTCACGCGGCCCAGGAGATAGCGTGAGCTCGCCGACCGATAGACGATCGCCCTCCACTCCTGACTCTCTCCTACGAAGGACAGCCCGGACCCTCGCCTCCAGCTGTGAGACCGAAAACGGCTTCACGAGGTAGTCGTCGGCACCGGCGTCAAGAGTCGAAACCACGACATCGTCCTCACCCCTTGCCGTGATCACTACAACGGGAACCTCGCTCACTGCTCTGATCATCCGCAACAACTCGGTGCCGTCCACGTCCGGTAGACCCAGGTCCATGATCACGAGGTCCGGGTGGTCCTTCACAGCCAATTCGAGGCCCTCCAGAGCCTTGCCTGCGCTGTCGACGTCATGACCCGAGTTGGACAAGGCGTCGGCAACGAGACGTCGAATGTCGACGTCATCTTCGATCAGCACAATCCGAGCCATGCGCCGAGGTTAAGGCAGACTTCCGATCCGCATTTCGTCTTGAGGAAACCTTGAGAACGACTTGAACGACTTGATTCCGCCCTCGTATGACAATGGGGTGCAATGAGTTGGAAGCTTGTGCTCTCATGGCTTGCCGCCGTCGTCGCAACGACCTTTCTCACCTGGCAGATCGTCAACGTCGCCGAGTCGAGGGTGAGCGCCGAGCCCGTGACAGCCGCTCCACCGGCATCCGCAGCTCAAGCGACAACAACGACGACGACCATCCCACCCACTTCGACGACGTCCCCAGCTGCGGCTCCCACGACCTCAGTGGGGTCGACACCTTCGACCACAAGCACCACCACTACCACCGCGGTTGTCTCATGGTCCGTGCGCACGATCAACAGTGCAGGAGGAACGGTCGTTGTTCGGTATCGACCTGGCGAGGTCGAACTGCAGGCGGCGACGCCTTCGGCAGGCTTTGACGCCGAGATAGAGGACTCCGGGCCGGAGAAGGTGGAAGTCGAGTTCGAGGGCGAAGAGGCTGACGTGAAGGTTGTGGTCCGCTGGGACGAGGGCACGCTCAAAGTCGAAATCGACGACGACTGAGTACCGAGGGCAGCCCGCGAAAACGATTCAGTCCTCGGGTTGGACGGACCGGGTCAACCTTTCCTAACGTCCCACCCACTTCCCCCGACGCTCTACGTCGTGTCCTCGCTTCCCCTCGGAACCTTGGTTCCCCCTGTGGAAAACTTGGTTCTTGACTGATGACACGCGTGTAATTACAGTGCTGAAGTCCATACTAGATGTAGTGGACACTTCCCCGCACACCACAACATCTTGTGGTTGGTAGACAATGGACATGGTCCCCGAAGGGACCCCAAGTGTGCGAGGAGGCACCTGGAATGAACAAAGGCCTGCGGGTCAACCGCCGCTTCACCGAGGCCGGAAGAGACCCCTACGACAGTTTCGAGTGGTCACGTAGGGACTCAAAAATCACCAACCCCGACGGTTCTGTCGTCTTCGAAATGAACGAAGCCGAGATCCCTGCTCAGTGGAGTCAGGTGGCGTCGGACATCATGGTTTCCAAGTACTTCCGCAAGGCGGGAGTCCCCCAGTTCGACGATGGGGGCAACAAGATCCTCGATGACGAAGGCAATATCGTCACTGGGCCCGAGCGCTCTTCCAAGCAAGTCTTCGATCGACTCGCAGGGACGTGGCGTCACTGGGGCGAGAAAGAGGGTTACTTCGCTTCGACCGAAGATGCTCAGGCATTCGAAGATGACCTTCGCTACATGCTCGCCAACCAGATGGCTGCTCCCAACTCGCCACAGTGGTTCAACACTGGCCTCAACCATGCGTACGGCCTCACCGGCCCGGCACAGGGCTTCTGGTACGTCGACGGAGAAGACGAGGAACTCAAGGCATCGCCCGATTCCTACAGCAGGCCTTCTCCTCATGCCTGCTTCATCCTCAGTGTCGGCGACGACCTGGTGAATCCAGGCGGCATCATGGATCTCTGGGTCCGGGAGGCTCGAATCTTCAAGTTCGGCTCCGGTGCCGGCTCCAACTTCTCTCAGATCCGTGCGGAGAACGAGCAGCTCTCGGGTGGTGGCAAGAGCTCGGGTGTGATGTCTTTCCTCAAGATCGGTGATCGGGCTGCTGGCGCCATCAAGTCAGGTGGAACCACCCGCCGTGCGGCAAAGATGGTCATCCTCGACGTGGACCATCCTGATGTCGAGACATTCGTCGACTGGAAGAAAGTCGAAGAAGAAAAGGCCAAGCTGCTGATTCAGCATGGTGGTTTCCCGGCCGACTTCAACGGTGAGGCCTACGCCACCGTCTCCGGTCAGAACTCGAACAACTCGGTGCGGGTCACCAACGACTTCGTTCGAGCCGTTGAGAACGACGACGACTGGAACCTCATCGATCGCACTACAGGCCAGATCCGGAAGACGGTCAAGGCACGTGATGTCTGGAATCGGATCGCTGAAGCCGCATGGGCATGTGCCGACCCGGGCCTCCAGTTCGACACAACCATCAACGAGTGGCACACGAGCCCGGCTGGTGGACGAATCCGTGCCTCCAACCCCTGCTCGGAGTACATGTTCCTGGACGACACGGCCTGCAACCTGGCTTCGATCAACCTGGTGAAGTTCTACGACGACGCCACCGGCGAGTTCGACCTCGAGGGATACCAGCATGCGATCCGTCTCTGGACGATCGTCCTCGAGATCTCAGTGGCGATGGCCCATTTCCCCTCGAAAGAGATAGCTCAGGGCTCATACGACTACAGGACTCTTGGGCTCGGCTACGCCAACCTCGGCTCACTGCTGATGCGGCAAGGGATTGCCTACGACTCAGATGAAGGTCGTGCGATCGCTGGTGGCCTCACTGCAGTCCTCACCGGCTTCTCATATGCGACTTCAGCAGAAATCGCTGGCGTCACCGGGCCGTTCCCCAAGTATGACGAGAACGCCGACTCCATGATGAGGGTCATCAAGAATCATCGTGTCGCCTCCTACGACGGAACCGACTACGACAACGTTTCGACGACCGTCACGGGCATCGACGCTGATCTCTGCCCGCCCGACTTGCTCGAAGCAGCTCGCACTTCATGGGACCTCGCTGTTGAGCGCGGTGCCGAAGCGGGCTTCCGGAACGCCCAGGCAACCGTGCTGGCACCGACCGGAACCATCGGCCTGCTCATGGACTGTGACACCACTGGTGTCGAGCCGGACTTTGCCCTGGTGAAGTTCAAGAAGCTCGCGGGTGGCGGCTACTTCAAGATCGTTAACCAGTCAGTAGCTCCGGCGCTCACCCGCCTCGGCTACAGCTCCGACGAGATCACCCATGTGGTCACATACATCGTTGGAACCAGTTCCATCGAGGGTGCGCCTCACATCAACACCGACTCGTTGCTGGAGAAGGGATTCAACGAAGAGGACGTCCTCAAACTGCAGGCGACACTTCCAGGCGTCTTCGAGCTGAAGCACGCCTTCAACGTGTTCACTTTCGGTGAGGAGACCTTGCAGCGTCTTGGATTCGATGTCGACACCTACACGAGCTGGGACTTCGATCTGCTCCGAGCTCTCGGGTTCACCAAGGACCAGATCGTCGAGGCCAATGACCACATCTGTGGACGGCAGACGATTGAGGGTGCTCCTCACGTGAAAGATGAGCATCTTCCGGTGTTCGACACCGCGAACAAGAACGGTCGCTACGGCAAGCGGTTCATCCATCACAACGGTCACATCAAGATGATGGCGGCAGCCCAGCCATTCATCTCGGGTGCAATCTCGAAGACCATCAACATGCCCAACGAAGTGACGGTCGAAGAGATCGAGGAGGCCTACCGCCTCTCCTGGGAGCTCGGCCTCAAGGCCATGGCCCTCTACCGGGACGGTTCGAAGGCAGCCCAGCCGCTGAACGCCACCGCTGATGAAGGTGACGAGTCAGAGGACGATTCGCCAGAACTGACAGCCGCGGTGGAAGCTGAGAAGAGCATCCACTGGGGCAACCTGCCGGCGGGTATCTCGCCGACACAGGCATACGCCCAGGGGATGAAGCCTCCGCGGTTCCTGCTTCCGGGGCGTCGTGGTGGTTTCAACCAAGAGGCACGGGTCGGAGGACACAAAGTGTTCCTGAGGACCGGCGAATACGAGGACGGGACTCTGGGAGAGATCTTCATCGATCTGGCCAAGGAGGGCGCAACCCTCAAAGGCATTCTGAGCTGCTTCGCAATCGCTGTCTCCAAGGGTCTCCAGTACGGCGTACCACTCGACGAGTTCGTGGACACGTTCACGTTCCAGACCTTCGAGCCGAGAGGCATGGTCGAGGGGCACGACAACATCAAGATGGCCAACTCCATCGTCGACTACGTGTTCCGCGCCCTCGGTGTCGAGTATCTACACCGTGACGAGCTCGCCCAGGTTCCGCCGGATCGTGAAGGCGACCTGCCCGAGCCACCGTCCGGTCTGGCAGTTGACGCCGGCGTCCAGCTCGACTTGAGCGATGCCGCTGCCGAGTCAGATGTGGATGCGGTGAAGTCAGCCGCGGCCTTCGTCGACTCTCCGAATGGTTCGGCACCCGCTCCGGCAAAGGAGAAGGTGGCCGTTGCCGCAGCGGCCGGAGGAGCCTCGGCATCCGTGGCTAACGCAGCGCTTCAAGACGCAATGGGAGACGCACCCGCCTGCTCGAGCTGCGGTCACATGACCGTCCGCAACGGCAGCTGCTACGTCTGCCTGACTTGCGGGGACACAACAGGCTGTAGCTGATACGCAGACGCGATCGATATGCAAGAGGTCCCGCTTATGCGGGGCCTCTTCTGTTTGAGCCGATCCGTTTGGTCTGAGATAGGTCGCCCGAGCATCGGTAGTCTGACAATTGATGTCCGAATCGGCAGTCAGCGACCTCAGGGCCTCCAAGGCTCTACTCGCCTTCGTCCTGGGCATGGTCACCGTCGCGTTCTACCTAATTGTTATGGCCGCTCAGGGCAACAACAGCACCATGGAAACGGCGCTTTGGGCTGCCGGGATGTTGATTCCCACGGTACTTTCGCTGGCAGCCTGGCGCAGCACCAGGCAGCGACTATCGAGGCAACTCCTACTCTCGGCGACCGTTCTCTTCTTCGTATTCGGTGCGCTGGGAGCGCTGAGTGTTGGCGTCGGATTCATCTTTGCTGGTGCAGCGGCGTTGTATGCCGCCAATGAGTTACCGCAAGATGCAGGCCAAGCCAGCGCTGTCAGAGTCGGAGACGAGAAGGGGCAACTGCCCTAAGTAGGTCGAACTCCAGCCGTCTGAAACTGCGAACCCTCAAGCGCGTACGCAAGGTCGAGCTTCTCCAAGTGCACCAACGTGTGGTGATACCGGCAGAGCAGGACCAGATTGCCGATGGCCGTATCGCCGCCGTCCGCCCAGGAAACGATGTGATGAACGTCACACCATCCAGGCTTCCGCCGACAACCGGGTGCCACGCAGTGGCGATCCCTCGCCACGACCGCTCGGCGAAGAGGGGCCGGGATCACCCTTGTCTTCCGACCAACGTCGAGAACTTCGGAACCAGGCCCGAAGATCACTCTCGACACCGAAGCGTCACATGCCAGTTGACGTACGGCTTCGACATCGAACACAGCCCCCTCGTCTGTCTCGTGAAGACCTCCGCCCACGCCTTCGAGGGCATCCAGGTCGACATGAACGTTGATGTGGGGCCGCTCTCCTCCAACTGTTGGGGACTCCGACCCTTCGAGGAAGCTCCAAGCGAGGTCGCCCAAGGCATCAGCACGGCGCTGCGAAGTCGTCCGCTCGTCGTTGTCGGCCGGAGGCGGCATCAAGGCATCGATGCTCGCTAGAAGCGCAGCCCCCTCAGTGCGGGGTAGAGCGAAGTCTCCGGTGACCATGCCGTTGGCTTTGCGGGTGACATCGAAGCGGCGGCGCGTCAGTTGATCTTCCACATCGAGACGGACACCTGGAAGGTCGACATCGTGGCGCCAGTAGTCGAGAAGTCGTTTGGTCGCTTCGACCCCATCGCCCACCAGCTCCAAGAGAATGGTCTCGGCCTCCGGATATCTGTCCGGCGTCCGCTCGGCGGCTCGGAAGAGGAGCTCAGCTTCATCTGATGAGACTTGCCGGTGCTTCCAGGCAGCGAACGTGGCTCTGAACTGACCTGCGGCACGCGCGTTCTTCACGTAGCGGTGAGCGCGTGATCCGGCCATGCGGAGACGATGCTTCAGATATTCGACTGTGGATGGATAGCCAAGGACGTCGTGGTCGCCCGCAGACTCAGATGCGGCAAGGGTCTCAGTCCACTCGACGTCGAGCGCGTGCCGCACAGCCTCGAGCAGCATGAGATGTTCGTCACGCTCGTCGACCGAGGCCGAAGCCGGATCCGCCAATCGAGGTACAACGATCGGTGCGATCACTTGCGAAGTCTCCCCACTCCCCATGCCACAAACCTACGAGAGGGGTGTGACAGATTTGGCCCAGATTCAGTCCGATCCGGGAGATTCTTTGAGAATCTCGGTCGCCACTGAATTCCGGTTGTCTGTCAGACTTGGTCTGTGGCGGTGATCAAACCGTGAAGACAGCGATCGGACTGGCTTTGCTTTTGGTCGTGACAGCGTGTGGCGACCCGGCGCCAAGCTCAACACCGACTTCAGCTCCGAAGCCATCGGACCAGGCGGACTCTTCAACCACAACCAACGCTCCAACTACCAGCTCGACATACTCGATCGAAGTCCTCCGATTCGCAGAAGCGAATCGACTTCATCCTCTGGAGGCCTTCTCAATTCTGTCAGGCCAAGCGGCACAGGACGAGGCATACCAACGATTGCAGGGCATCGTCGGAGCTGGAGTCATAGTCAGTGCCGCCTTCGGTCCACACCCGGAACAGGCCGCAGAGGTCACAATCTTTGTGGTCGACGAGGAAGCGGTCGCCTTGGTCGAGGGCCTCCTGGACGAGGCCGGCTTCGACATTTCAAAAACGTTCGTCGAAGTTGCGCCAGAGCCCGAGCCGTTCGACCTCTGGGATTGGCTCGAAGAGGAACGCTACGCCAGCTACAGCTGGCTGGAATCACCGGGCCCACATGTCTTTGGTGCATGGTCGCTGATCGAGAGCAACGGAGAATCAGTCGAGCAGGGAATTCTGACAGGCTATTTCGGCACGAGATGGTTCCTCGATGACTGCCAGTCCTTGTTCGGAGACTTCCTCACCACATCAGACGGTGAACTGACCATCACTGTCGATGAACGAGAACTCCGGTGTGATGTCCCGACGCAGACCATTTGAACAAAACTCGTGGACGTCCTGAGGGAAAACGAAGGAAAGTTCGAAATCGTGGGCGGCGACGATCGGATGATCTGGAATGGCGTCGCCGGTGGCACCCTTGTCTGGCTGGTGGACGACTTCGACGAATCTGTCATCACGGGTCTATCCGTCTACCCAATCAATCGAGAAGAGCTCCTACCCCACTGGCTCGAATCCGCCGCCGACGACATGGAAGGCCCCTGGAATCTGTCAGAAGTCGGCGGGACGGACCCGGCTGCTCCGGTATCGCTGCACGTAGGAGTGTCGATCATCAGTACCGAAGGAATGTGCAACGAAGCCGAGGGTCTGTTTGCCATAACCGAGAACGACGAACTCGGCTTCTGGATGAGTCAAACCGACAAGGGTTGTGGGGACGCCACCGAAGACGTTCAGTACCAAGTAAACGAAGCCATGTACTCCGGCACCGACCTACTTCAAGTCTCGATCGACGGCGAGACCATGACATGGAGCGATGAGAGAGGCCCGCAATTGGTCTGGTCTCGATAGCTAGTCGAAAGACCGACCGTCCTACTCCGGAACGCACCTCGGGCAGACCCCGGTGACCACCAGAGCGATGTTCTCCGCATAGAACGTGTGCTCTTCACCCAAGTGGGAACGGATCTGGCCGACCAGGTCGCCACGATGGTGATCGACGGACCCGCAGACACGACAGACGAGGTGGAACTCCTCGTCAGGGTGAGCGATCTCCCATCTCGCTGAGTCGTCGATACCGAGGTTCGAACGGCGGACGACTCCGAGTTGGTCCAACAGGGCCAAGGAGCGGTAGATCGAAGAGATGTTCACCGTTGGATCGGCTTCATTCGCACGCTCCGCGATCTCCTCAGCTGTGAGGTGGCCCTCCGCAGACCTGAGTACGGACCACACCAGCCAACGTGGACTGGTCAGCCGGTAACCACTCTCGCGTAGGACCGAGGCGACATCGGTTTCGGAGGACACCCACTAATCGTAAGCCATCTGACCGGACACTTGCGACTGAAAGCTAGTTGCGAATGAGTTGCAAATAGCAGTAACCTCACCTCCATGATTCTCGGCATGCACGCACCTGACGGCTTCCTGAACCCAGGAACCGCGGTGGTCACCGGCATCATCAGCCTCGTCGTAGTGGGGTTCGCCCTGCGGCAGTCCAGGGAGCAACTCAAGGACAAAGCCATCCCCCTGGCCGGCGTCACCGCAGCATTCATATTCGCTGCTCAGATGTTCAATTTCCCGGTCGCAGCAGGGACCACGGGTCACCTCTTGGGTGGCGCCTTGGCCGCCATCTTGCTCGGCCCCTCGGTCGGCATCATCGTCGTCACGATCGTCGTGGTGGTGCAGGCCCTTGCGTTCGCAGACGGCGGACTCACAGCTCTCGGCTACAACGTTTTGAACATGGCGATCATCCCGGCAGCTGGTGGATTTGCTGTGTTCCGGCTTCTCCGTCGGGTGTTCCCTCAGAATGCAGGCGGCGTGATTGGGTCGACAGGAGTAGCTGCTTGGGCGTCCGTGGTCATGGCCGCCATTGCCTTCTCTATTCAATGGCTCTTCGGAGCATCAGCTCCCGTGCCGTTCGACACTGTCTTCGGGTCCATGGTCGGCGTCCATGCCCTGATCGGCATTGGCGAAGGCATCATCAGCGCCCTCGCCGTGGGAGCCGTCCTGGCTTCTCGCCCCGATCTCGTCTACGGAGCGAGGGACCTTGACCGGACCCAACTCGCGGAGGCCAAGGTGGGCACGAGAGCCTTCGTCATCGGAGGAGTCCTCGTTGCTCTCGTGTTCGCAGCCGTCGTCAGTCAATTCGCCGTAGACAATCCAGACGGTTTGGAGCGAGTCGCGGAAGACACCGGATTCATCGACTCAGGTGAGGACCATTCGCTGGCCGATTTCATATTCGCCGACTACGCCACTGCCGGAGTCTCGAACGAAGCACTGAGCCTTGCCATCGCCGGAATCGTCGGAACGATCGTCACGTTGCTCGTGGCGTACGGGCTGTTCGCGGGGATGCGGGAGTCGCGTGGCCGCGATCCCGCTTCAGTGTGATCCATGGGTAGTGGCCACGGCCACGCGCTCTACGTCCACGAGCACAGCTTCATCCATCGGATGGCCCCGCAGGCAAAGCTCTTGGCTGCGATCGGCATGGTCGCCTCGGTGGCGATCACGCCTCGAGAAGCACTGTGGGCCTTTGGGATCTATGCAGTGGCGGTCGCCGGGCTGTTCGTTGCCTCGCGCGTCCGCCTGCGATACCTCTTCGTGCGCCTTCTCGCAGTGGCGCCATTTGTTCTGTTCGCCTTCTTCATCCCGTTCATCGCATCCGGCGAGAAGGTCGAACTCGGCCCCTTCAACGTCTCCGTCGAAGGGCTCTGGGGAGCATGGAACATCCTGATCAAAGCGACGCTCGGCGCGAGTGTGAGCATTCTCCTGACGTCCACAACTGAGATTCCCGACATCTTTCGTGGCCTTGCCGCCCTACGGATTCCGGCTCTCTTCATCTCGATAGCGACTTTCATGATCCGATACCTCGAACTGATCATCGACGAGTTGGGGCGAATGCGGATAGCCATGACCTCCCGTGGATACGACCCTCGGTGGATCGCTCAGGCCCGTCCGATCGCAACTTCAGCCGGCGCGATGTTCGTTCGTTCGTACGAGAGAGGTGAGCGAGTCCATTCCGCCATGCTCTCGCGTGGGTTCACTGGAGAAATGCCGATCTTCAAGCAGACGGAACCGACGCCGGCCCAATGGGCAGTTGTGAGCATGTTCGTCGCCACATTTGTGGCAATCGCGACGACAGCGCTGGTAGTGACGTGAGCGCCGACCTCCAAGCTCAAGGGGTCGAGTTCAACTACCCGGATGGGAGAAGAGCTCTCGACGGGGTCGATCTCGACATAGCGGCAGGTGAGCGGGTCGCGATCCTTGGCCCCAACGGCTCAGGAAAGACAACCTTTGCACTTCATCTCAACGGGATCCTGGAGCCGGCCGCCGGCTCGATCACCATTGCCGGAATGCCTGTCATCGAGGAGAACTACCCGGAGATCAGAAGAATGGTTGGCCTCGTGTTTCAAGACGCAAACGACCAGCTATTCATGACAACCGTGCGTGAAGATGTTGCGTTCGGACCCATGAACATGGGGTTGGAAGGGGACGAACTCGACCGGCGAGTGGATGAGGCGCTTCGTGTTGTAGCTGGAACGGAGTTTGCCGATCGCCCTCCACATCACCTCAGTGGAGGTGAGAAGAGAAGAGCAGCACTGGCGACCGTGCTGTCGATGGATCCCAGCATTTTGGTGTTCGACGAACCGACCTCCGGGCTGGACCCTGCTGGGCGCCGTGAGTTGATCACGACGCTTGCCAGCCTCCCCATGACACAGCTGATCATCACTCACGATCTATCTCTGGCACTTGAGCTTTGTGACCGATCGGTGATCATGAATCGGGGTCGAGTGGTCGCGGACGCGTCGACCAGAGAGATCCTCTCCGACGCCGAGCTCTTGGCGCAGAACAGGCTCGAACTGCCGAGGGTCATCGGCAGTGAAGGCTGACGAAGAGTCGAGTCCTACAACTCCAGGCAGCCAACGAGACCGGGCTCGTCGGCGAGGTCACGAATCAGCGTCCGGGTGGTAGCCAAGCTCTCCTCAGCCTGACCGAACTCACCCAGCTGCACGAACAGGGCGGCTTGACTCAGCTCGCTCATCGCTTCGTTGAACCCATAGCCCGTCAAGAGCCCGCCGTCTCCGTGGAGCTCATACAGCTCCGAGATCCTCTTCAGCTGATCTCGCAACCCATACAAAGAAGAGGCCGATGTCTCAGGCAGTCCAGCTATCGAGTCAGACGTTGCGATCTGTTGTCCGATCCCGGGCCTGAGGAACGAAGAAACGGCCACGAGGAAGCTGTCACAGGCTTGTGCCATCGACAACGGCATGTCCGCTTCGGCCGACGCTACGGGAAGACTTGGGTCCACATCCGAAGTGGCAGGGAGATCACTGTTCAACCCTGTGCCATTGAGGGAGAAGACGACTCCCCCAACCGCCAGAATCAGCACCAGGATCGCTGCTGCTCCAATCCCGATTGGGCGCATTCGAGGTTTCGGGGCTGGGGTGTTCTCAACAACTGCCGACAGTTCTGCGGAAAGGCCTTCGACAAACTCCTCGCGAGGCTCGACAGAGTCTTCGGCGCCGCGAAGCATCGATTCCCAGGACTCACGCATTCTTGGCCTCCACCGTCGACCAATGGCTACGGAAGGCGCGGCGTGCCCTCGCCAGAGCTGACTCGATGGCCGAAGGTGAGTCGCCCGACAGTTCGGCCAAGTCGTTGGCGGTGAATCCGTCGATGTAGTGCAGCATTAGGAGCAGCCGATGTCGCTCAGAAAGCTGATCCAAGACGTCCAAGACCTTCTGACGATCCATGGCTGCGAATAGTCCTTCATGCGGCTCGGGTTGGCTGCCTTCGCCCCCCCAGATCAGGTGGAGCTTGCGCTCGCGTCGCTCCAAACGACGCCAGTGATCAATCACCTTGTTCTTGGTCACTGCCATGAGCCACGCACCGTTCACCTGCACACCGTCTCTGATCGCACGGATGGCGGCGTGGAAAACTTCGGCCGTGACGTCCTCACCTTCCTCTATACCCAGGCGGGACGCCGCGTACCGATAGATGTCGCCCACATTTTGCCGGTAGAGCGCGTCGAAAGAAGCCGCGTCCAACACAGGAGCAGCGGAATCCTCCGCCGGCAAAAGCGCCATCACTCCTCCATCGTTTGAACGGTCAAATCCTGTCGCGGAAATCTATCCGCTTTACCGACAGGTTGGCAGACCTTGTGCGATGTACCAGATAGCAAAACTGACCTGGGAAGCAGCCTCCGTGTTGCTTAGGACGAAAGGGGACGCTCCTTCCTCCGAACTAGGGCAGAAACGTCCCCTTTCGTTGGTCAAGCCTCGAACCCTACGCTTTAGGTCGATGAACGACCTGACCAACACCTTTCGCGAACTCGAAGAATCGCTCTGGCGCGGATCCACCTCTGATCGGGACAGCATTCTCAGCGATGAATTCACGGAGTTCTGTCGATTCGGCGACGTATACGACCGCGACCATCTTCTTCAGGACAACGGACAGTCGCCGTCAGTCGAGTTCCCGTTCGATCCTTTCAATGTCGAAATACTCAGTGAAGACGTCGCCCTCGTGACCTACGAAAACAGAGTCAACGGAGAGCGAGCGCGTCGATCATCAATTTGGGTCGACGGCCCCAACGGCTGGCAACTCCGATTTATGCAAGCAACAACACTGGAGGATTGAAATGCCCGCCCTGTGGCTGGTGAACCTGGACGAGACGGACAAAGAGGCGTATGACCGGTATCGCTCCCACTCAGGTGATGCTGTCCTGAAACACGGCGGCCGATTCCTGGCCCGCAACGGCCGGTCGATGCAGAAGGAAGGGCGGGCGTTTTCTCGAAACGTTGTTGTGAGATTCGAAACCTACGAACAGGCTGTCGCTGCGTACGAGTCGGACGAGTACCAGTCGATACTGTCCCACGCACTAGATGGCGCCGAGCGCCAATTCGTGATCGTGGAGACTGACGACTGAGTTGTCTGAGACATGCGTGGGTCTGATTCATCTTTCATCCGTTGGGCAGCACTGATTCTCGGTCTCGGCCTCACAGCCTTCGGGCTCTTCGGCGTCGTTGCTTACGTGGTTGGGTCGATTGGCACCCTGACGGATGGTTCAGCCGACGACTCGTGGCTCTTCTGGGGCCTGCCTCTTGGCCTGTTCGGCATGGTGTTTCTGGCAGGAGGGGTGGCCCTACTAGTGCTCTGGCGGAAGCTCCGAATTGACGACGCCAACCGGCCCTAGAGACTCCACCTCTTGGACCAGCTGGCGGGGACTTCGAGATCGAGGCCCAGCAGGTAGCGGATGAGTTGTCCTTGATGCTGAACTTCGTGAAGGAGGAGGTGGAGCTTCCCCTCGCCATCGTCTCCTACTGCGGCGATCGTCGCTGACTCGGCTGAGTTCGCCAAGGCTTCCACCAACGGTTCGCGTAATCCCCGTGTGTCGGCACCTAGAGAACAGCTGAAGCCAACCCAACGCCCGGCTTCGACGGCCTTCACATATGACTCCCGGCCGCCGACCACGCACCACAGTTGATCCCAAATCGTGTTGGAAGGCACGGGCAGGTCTTTTTGCATCTCCGACTCACCGAGTGATTCGGCGAGGTCGCTATACATCGAGAACTCGAATGAGAGCTGTTCGGTGATCGGCATCAGCGCAATCTAGAACTCAACCGAAACCCCGTCATAGATCGGGTCGTAATAGAAGCCGCTGGCTTCGTAGTCGGGGTTGTAGGTGCGGCTGCCGTCTTCGCTTTCGACATATAGGAACGGCGAGCGATGAAGACGCTCGTAGTGGAATCGGCCCTCGGGTCCTCTCCCGATCTCGGTGCCCTTCCCATAGAACATCAAGCCTTCATCAGATTGAACCTCGTGGGCCGGGCTGACATCACGATGTTCATGACTCACATTCATCAGCTTGTGACCCAGCTCGTGGGCGACGGTCTTCCATGAGTCCTTGGTCCGGCGGAGATTGGTGATGGTGATTACGCCACGGAGATCCCTTGGGATCAGGTCACCGTGCATGTATCCGGGGAACGAGAGACCTGATGTCTCGATCGTCTGTTTCTGATATACCCGGCCTTCGATCACGGGCTCGAAGTAGTCCATGAACACCGCCTGGAGAACGACGATGTGGACCGTGTGCTCCGCTTTGACGGAATCCCCAATCACCGCCCGGAAGGTGTCGACGGCCTCGTCGGTGAGGGCTGATGGGTTCCTCTCAGCTTCGACGTACATGTTCGAGTATTGGCCCATGGGAAGGTCGGCCCCGCGTTTCGCTGAGCGGATCATGAACCGCTTTGGGTCGAGTGGCCCGGACCGAATCACCACCAATCGAAGTTGGACACCGACCTGAGCGAAAACCGCTTTGGCTGAACGAAACCCTTCGAGAAGCAGTTCAACGTTGACCTTCTCTCGGTGCGCCCGATCGAGGTTGTCGGGATAGTGGATCGCTATGTCAGCGGTTGGTCGGCCCACCTCGAGATCGGCATTGATCTCCTCGATCTCGTCTGATCTGATCTCTTCCCATCTCACCTGGCTCATGTCCTCATCTCACAGCTACCGAAGGTCGACATGCAACTCAGTCGGTGACCGGTACTCGTGGCCCCAGAAGACCACTTCTCGTTCTGGGTCGAGCCTCACGTCTGGGAACCTCTCCAAGAGTCGGCTGATTGCCATCCTCAGCTGGACCCGTGCGAAATGGTGACCGATGCAGTAGTGGGGACCTGTCGCAAAAGACATGTGCTGTGGACCTTGGCGCGTGATATCGAACACGTCCGCATCGCTACCGAAAGCCTCCTCATCCCGGTTCGCTGATGAGACCACGATGACGGCGCGCTCACCCTCGGGCAAGGGCATCTCCTCGACCCTCGCACCCGGGTTGATACCCCTGAGGAGGTTCCCAATCGGGGCTGTCCAGCGTAGGCCTTCCTCCACGGCTGCAGCCATCAGTTCGGGACTTGATCGAACCATTCCCAGCTGGCTTTGGTTCGCCAGGAGGCAATAGGCCACGGTCGCACCGCCGTGCGCAGGCTCCTGCAAGCCGCCCAAAAGGACCAGCTTCAGTGAGGGCATGATCCACGAGATTGGGTCATCGTCTGGTGCGTCTGGCCCTTCGATCAAGTGGGCAAGGGATCCGCCTCGGTCGAACTTGGGTCGCAAGAGGACTTCGATCTCGTCGGACGCAGCGTCGCAGAGAGCGATCTTCGCAGGGTCGTCCTCGTAGTTGGAGACACCTGCCGCCAAACCCGAGAACCATCGTCGAAGCGTTGGGACATCGACCACATCGTCTATCTCCAAGGCATACGCAAGCGTCAACAACGAGAGGGGTTCGAAGAACTCCGACACCAATTCAGCGCTTTCCCGTTGCTCGAGTCCGTCGAGCAACTCGTTGGAAACACGATCGAAGATCGCAGGCATTCTGGCTTCAACGGCCCGCGGCCGGAAAGTCGGGTCGAAAGGACGTCGGCGTTGCTTGGCGGGCTCTCCGTCGGTCGTCATCATCGAAACCCCTCCGAGGGCACGATCGGTCGGCGACCGTTCGACGTGTGCGGGAAAGGCATCCGAGTTCTTCGACGCCTCATCAACTCCGGCGTATCGAACGATCATCCACACATCTAGACAAGGCATGTAGACGGCTGGTGCCATCGCCCGTAGCTCCCGGTAGATGGGATACGGATCCTGTTCGAGGTCGGTGACGCTGATAGACCCGACATCGATCATGGGGCCAACTCCGGCTTACCGTCGACCATCGCAGCAGGAAGTGTCTCGATCGGCGCCTTGGCGGGGGGCCTCACCACGTCACCGGTGAAGAGGTCGAATTCCGAACCATGGCAGTTGCAGATGGCCACACCACCGGTGACTTCCCCATCTGAACTGAACCTGCAGTCGGCATGACTGCAATGGTCTTCGATTGCCCATGCCTTCCCCTGGTGCTGGCCAAGGAGGAACGCCCTCCCGTGCACGTCGACTATTCGCCAGGTCATCGCAGAGGCAGATCCTTGATCCAGCCGACCACCGAGTGGATGAAGTACTCGGAATAGGGGAAGTCGCGTTGGGACACGAACAGATGAAGCATCCGGTCGTCGAAATCAAACGTGGATGGTGCGATGTGCATCCCGTGGTCGGCACCGGGAACGATGGTGAGAGTCACATCCTGATTGCCGGCATCCTCTAGTGCCTGGGCAACCGCATGCGCCTCCGACACCGGGACGTTCATGTCTTGGTCGCCGTGAATGACCATCACCGGGGTCTTGATGTGTCGGAACTGATCCGGGTACGGAATCTCGATCTCCTGCCGGGTTCGCACGATCGACTCGCTGCGAATCTCTCCGTCCTGTTCCCATTCATATCGATCTTGCCCGGCACGGGCAGCCTCCACTACGCCTGGCCATCTCCTGCCGCGCTCGACGAACACTGGCGCGTGAGTATCGACTACCTCCTGTTCCCGCTCTCCACGGGCCCGGTAGTCAAGGGCCCGGTTGTAAATCAAGTCTCCGAAGTCGGCTAGCTCCATGTGAACCCCACCCCAGAGGATGTAGCCGCAAGGAACGTCGGTCTTCGAGGCTGCGATGCACGAGAAGTAGACCCCGGCGGATGTGCCCATGACCACGATGCGGTCGGCATCGATCTCGGGGCGACTGGCCAGGAACGCCAGGGCCGAGAGGGCATCTTCGACATCGGTCAGCACATTGGCGTACTCATCACGCTCACCCGGCGGATCGCCCGGCCCGCTCCCACCGCCGGTGCTCTCCCCGACCCCACGTTTGTCATAGCGGAGCTGAGCTATCCCGGCGGCAGCTAACCGTTCACCCACCCATTTGTGGCGCGGGTGACTCTTCACCTCTCCATCTGCCAATACCATGTCCCCGTTTCGGTTCTGGGGGCCGGTGCCGGCGACGGTGAGCAGAGCGGGGAATGGTCCACTCCCTTCTGGAAGAACCAAATCGCCTCCAATGACTTCGCTCCCGCTCTCGTAGGAGACGGGGATGACGTTCATGCGCCCCCAAAGTGCTCGACCGGATTGCGCCCGGTGACTTCCTTGGCGAACACCGCGGCCGGATGGTCGGCATCCAACTCGGCATAGCTGAATGGCTCACCTTCGGCCGACTCCTTGTCGAGGATCGCCTTCGCCGACCTCATGCCTTCCTCCATCTCTTCACGCGTTGCCGACCCACCCTTGAGGATGAGGATCACAGCAGGGTCGTCAAACGGCGTCTCGTACCCGGTGGGGACATTGTCGCCGAATGTGAACAAGTCGCCCTCGTTGACGACCGACCTGAGCTCATCACCGTCCTCGGTGATCGTCGACGACACCCAGCTCCCTGAGATGGTGTAGATGATGCTCTCGGTTGGATGGGCATGCGGTGCTGCGTACTGCCCGGGGTGCATGACGATGATGTGCGATTTGATTCGCTCGGCTGAGAGCAGCGGCACCAGCCTGCCTTCAATCGTCTCCAGCCCCGGCTGATTGGCCACATCTCGAAGGATCTCTGTTTCGCCCTTCACCTCGTGGCCGATGAGCGGTGCAATTGGTTCATTCATGTTCCGTTTCCTTTCAGTCTCACAAACGTGGATTGATTCGCTCCTCCACCGCGAAAGCAATGAAGGCAAAACCGAGGCTGGCGAGCATGATCATGATTCCCGGTGGCAAGACCCACCACTTCCATGCGGGGGTGAGGAATGCGCCGCGGGTCTGAGCCCAGAACAACATCGAGCCCCAACTCTTCTGGATGGGATCTCCGAGTCCGAGGAAACTCAGAGCGGCTTCCAAGAGGATCGCGGTCGAAACGGCTCTCACGAACGTGCTCGTTGCCAGAAGTGCGGTACGTGGCAGCACATGTCGCCATATCGCCCACCTGTCGGGGGCCCCCATGGTCTGGGCGGCAAGAACGTACTCACGCGAGCGCAGTGACAAAACCTGCGAGCGAATCACCCGCGCTGGGGCGGCCCAAATGAGGATCCCGATGACCAGGATCGTGTTGATCAGGCTCCTACCCAGATAGGCGGCCAACACGATGAGAAGCGGCAAAAAGGGCAGGATGAGCACGACGTCCACGGTCCGCATCAGCACCGTGCCGATGCGTTTCGGGTAGTACCCAGCAAGAACGCCGACGGTCGTACCGATGATGAATGCCACCAGAGCAGCCACCAGCCCGACGGTCAGAGACACTCGCGCCCCGAAGATCAGTTCCGATAGAAGGTCCTGTCCCACGTCGTTGGTACCGAGCAGGTGCTCGGCACTTGGAGTCTGGAACGGGCGCCCGACCCTCTCTGTCGGATCGTAAGGAGCAATCCAGGGCGCAAACACGGCCATGAGGATCATGGCTGAGACGATGAAGATCCCGAGGATCCCGAGCTTGTCCGCGATTCCCCTGAAGCGTCTCCGCTTGCTGCGGTCGGGCGGGGCTACGAGTGAGTCACTCATTGCGAGCCCTCGTTCGTGGATCGAGCAACGGATAGAGGAAGTCGGCGGCGAGGTTTGCGAGTAAGACAGCAACGGTGAAGACCAGGAAGGCGGCTTGCATCACCGGGAAGTCACGACCTCCAACAGACTCGAACACCAACCGGCCCAGACCCGGATACGAGAAGACGGTCTCGATAATGACCGCCCCGCCGAAGGCGAACGCAAGCCTTATGGCGAGAAAGGTGACGACGGGAGCCATGGCGTTGCGGGCGACGTGGCCAAAAAGCACCCGAGTCTCCGAAGCTCCTTTCGCTCGGGCGGTCCGGATGAAGTCCTCACCGAGGACCTCGAGCATGGAGTACCGCATCGTCAGGTACACGCCAGGAATCGACAGCACAGACAATGTCGCGACCGGCAGGATCGCATGTTCAATCACATCCCGAACGTGATCCCAACCCACCAGGTCGGATGCGGGTGTAACAGCCCCAAACGAGGGAAGAAGTCCCCACGACACCGAGAAAAGGGAGATGAGCAGCATCCCCAACCAGAAGGACGGCAACGACTCCAGGGCGATCATCGACGACAGGAGACCCAAGTCGAGCTTCTTGCCTCTGCGCCAGGCCGAGATGGCCCCAAGGATGATTCCGAAGAAGGCAGAGATCACCAGCGCTCCACCAGCGAGCAGCAAGGTCCACGGGAGCCGTTCCGCGATCAGCTCCGAGATCGGGCGACCGGACCGATATGAGAAACCGAGATCCCCGGTCAGGATCGATTTCCAGTAATCGAAGTATTGGCTGATCAGCGGCTCGTTGAGACCTGCCGCCTCGATGATTTCAGCTCGCTGGTCAGGTGTTAGGAGTCCGACATCAACGCCGGCGATGAGGGCCAGCGGATTCCCCGGCATCAGTCGGGGAAGAATGAAATTCAGGGTCACGGCCACAACAAAGACGATCAGGTATTGACCCAATCGGTTGAGTCCGGCCCGCCTCACTCCGTTTCACTCCTCCATTGCCAGTGTGGCCCCGTCAAGAGGCGGGGCCACACTCAGCATGATTGATGTCGGTCTACGGCCGCGCGGCTGCTGGAAGCAGCGAGACCTTGCTGACAATGCCCTGACCCGCGATGAACTCCCAGTCTCCATAGACGTCCGAGTTGTACACGTAGGCACCATCGGGATACGCCAGAAGCACAAACGGCAGCTTCTCTGCGATCTGCGCCTGAATGTCGTTCAACAACTGCTGTGCAGTTTCGGGATCACCCTCCACTTCCAGCTGATCAACAAGAGCGTTCAGATCAGGATCGTCGAACCCGGTCAGGTTCAGGAATCCCTTGCCGGGATCACCATGAACGAGCTGCCCGAGCCGGATGGTGTTGGCTTGCACCGGTGCTGACCAACCCCACATCGCCATCTCGTAGTTGCGTCCGTTGTTGATGTCGAAACCAGGCCAGACAGCCTCTTCCCAGGTCGATGACTCGACCGAGGCGACGTTCACCTCGATACCAATGTCGGCGAGCATCTCGGACACCAGCTCGGAGATCCTCAGACGTAGTGAGTCTTCGGCGTTGGTCAGGTACTCGAAGGACATTGGTTGCCCGTCGAACTCCCTGATCCCATCGTCGTCGGTATCGGCGTAGCCAGCGTCGTCCAACAGTGCGTTGGCCGCATCCACGTCGTACACGGCAGCGACGTCGGGGTTGTACACCGGCTTGTCGGGATGCACCCATCCGGGGCTTCCAACAGTTGCCGCGCCTAGATAGACCGTGTCCACGATGTCCTGCCGATCGACAGCGAGATCAATCGCTTGGCGGACCGCGATGTCGTCAAACGGCGCCTTGGTGGCGTCGTAGTTGATCATCTGGGTCGTGAATTCCGGGCCCTGGGAGATGTCCAGGGGATCCTGAGCATCGAGAAGCTCAATCTGCTCCGGGCTGACCCGATCGAAGATCACGTCCACTTCGCCCGACCGGATGGCTGCGAGAGCTCCAGCGTCGTCGGCGAAGATCACAACAACCAGCTCATCGACAGCCGGAGCACCCAGGAAGTAGTCCGGGTTTGCTTCGAATCGGTAGCTCTGGTCTGGCACATACTCCACCAGCTTGAACGGTCCCGATCCGATGTTGACGTCGATGTCGAAGGTCGCCTCGGAGGGTCCTTCGATCGTTTCCCAAATGTGCTGAGGAATGATCGGGATGTCACCGAGTGCGACCTGATCAAACGCAGGGCTGGGCCCGGCGAGGCTGATAGTCACTTCACGTTCGCCTGTGATCTCAACCGACTCGACACCGGCGAGGTCGCGGGCGAAGCGCCCGGCCGCGTTGGTGAGGAAGTAGTCGTAAGCGAACTTCACGTCCTCGATCGTCAGCGGCTCGCCGTCATGCCACGTCACGCCGTCGACAATGGTCACGGTCCAAGTGGCGAGGTCTTCGCTAGCTTCGACGGTCTCCGCCAGCCACGGCTGCGGAACACCGTCCGCGTCGAACTGCATCAGCGAGTCGTACTGCATCATCAACATGTTCCAACCGGGGAACCCGGTCACATACGTGTAGGGGTTGATGGTGTCTTCGTCGTTGTTGATGGCCGCTCTGACAACGACCGGGTCATCAGATGGCTCGGTTGTATCAGGAGTCTCACCTGATGTGGTCCCGGGCTCATCGCCACCGGCTGTGGTGGTCGTGTCACCCGTGTCTGAGCCACCACATGCAGCCAGAACGAGGGCGAGGCAGACCGTCAAGATCCACAACACCTTCTTGCTACTCATCATTGATTGGTCTCCTCGTCTTGTGTTGGTTCATTGTTCTCCTCCTCCGTTTCCCGCTTTTGGATCTTCAGAATCGGCTTGTCGCCCTCCTCAATCAGATGACACGAGGCCCATCGACCCGGGGCCACTTCTCGAAATTCAGGGACCTTCTCCGAGCACAACCCAGGAACTGCAACCGGGCATCTCGTGTGAAATCGGCAACCGGTGGGCGGATCGGCCGGATTCGGCAGGTCACCTTCGAGTGGCGGAGACAGACGAGCCTCCTTGCCATGGGGGTCCGGCACAGGGACTGCGGCCAGCAGAGCTCGCGTATAAGGATGCAGGGGGTTGTCGAAAATGTCGTCTCGAGAAGCCCTCTCGACCACCTGCCCGAGGTACATGACGTTCATTTCATCCGATATCTGACGAACCACTGACAGGTCGTGGGCGATGAAGACGAGAGCGAGGTCGGTTCTCTTCTGAATATCGCGGAGAAGGTTGATGATCTGCGCCTGAACCGAGACGTCCAACGCAGACACTGGCTCGTCACAGACAACTACTTCAGGGTCAGCCGCAAGGGCGCGGGCGATGGCAATCCGCTGTCGCTGGCCTCCGCTGAACTCGTGGGGGTATCGATCGATCACATCGGGACGCAAACCCACCATCTGGAGGAGTTCGGCAACCCGTTGGTGGTGTTGGTCTGGAGTGCCGATCTTGTGTATTCGCATCGGCTCGCTCACGATCTCGAAGACCTTCTGTCCAGGGTTCATCGACGAATACGGATCCTGAAAGACCATCTGAACCCGCCGTCTGTGTGCGCCGCTCGACGTGTCGAGTGGCTTGCCATCGATGAGTATTGAGCCCTCCGTTGGGGTTTCGAGACCAACCAGAGTTCGCCCCAGGGTGCTCTTGCCGGAACCGCTTTCACCCACGATCCCAACGGTCTTGCCCGAATGGATGTCGAGGTCGATCCCGTCCACCGCCCTGACGGCCAATCGCTTCCTCCTGAAACCTCCACGGCTTATGGGGAAATGAACCTTCAAGCCTTCGATTGCCACCAGGTGCCGAAGCTCGGAACTCTTGTCGTCGGACCGCGACAACTCCTCGATCGGCCAGATACTGCCCGGCGCATCCATGGCTCGATGGTGGATACAGGCCGTCATTGTGCCCTTCCCTGTGTCCTCGAGCTCCGGCAAAGAATCAGTGCAGCCTGACTCGCCTAGCGGGCAACGTTGGTGGAAAGGACAGCTGGCGAGGAGGGTTGTCACGTGGGGTGGTGATCCCGGTATCTCGGGCAAACGTTCCACCAGCGGGGTGTCGAGACGAGGTATGGAGCGCAAGAGCCCGGAGGTGTACGGGTGGCGAGTGGAGGAATAGATCGAATCGGCCGTGCCGGTCTCCATCAATCGACCGGCGTACATGACCGCTACGCGGTCGGCGATCTCGGCAACGACACCGAGGTCATGAGTGATCCAGATGACCGCCATGTTCGACTCAGCTTGTAGCTCATTGACCAGAGTCACGATCTGTCGCTGCACGGTGACGTCCAGGGCTGTCGTCGGCTCATCTGCGATGAGAAGCTTCGGGTCGCATGCCAACGCCATTGCGACCATTGCACGTTGACGCATTCCGCCAGAGAACTCATGAGGGAAGTCGTCGGCCCTCTTCCCGGCATCTGGGATCCCAACCCGATCCAGAAGATCGAGAGCGCGTGCTTTGGCAGCTTTTCTGCTCACATCGCGGTGGAGCAAAACGGACTCGGCGATCTGTTTGCCGACAGGGTGGACTGGATTCAGCGACGACATGGGGTCCTGAAAAACCATTCCGATTTCGGATCCTCTGATCGACTTCATCTGACGTCTAGAGAGAGTGGTGAGTTCAATCCCGTTGAACACGATCGAACCCGAGATTCGGGCCGGCGGCGATTCGAGCAAGCCCATCACACTCAGCATGGAGACACTCTTGCCCGAGCCCGACTCGCCCACCACAGCGAAGACCTCCCCCCGTTTCACGGCGAGACTGACGCCGTTCACAGCGTGGACTGTCTCGTCTCGGCCCTCGAAAGAAACACGAAGGTCTTCGATCTGAAGCAGAGCTTCGTCGCTCTCGACCCGGCGTCGATCAGCGACCGAACTCTCAGCGTCGGTCAACCCAACACTGGAGGCGGGGGTCATGCAGTCACCTCCTTTGCTGTTCGTGCTGGGAAGTCACCGGGTGATGCCGCTCTCCGCCTTCCGGATCGATGTGAACTGTCACATCGTCGAGCTTCGAGAACTTGGCAAAGAGCTGCTCTCGGACTGCTTCGGCGACATTGTGCCCATCAACGACGGTGAGTTCTTCGGCCACCTCGGCGTGGAGGGTTGCGTGCATCCGGTGTCCAACCCAACGCACACGGACTTCGGAGACCCCAAGCACCCCTGGAGTCGACGCCGCCAGCTCTTCAACCTCGGAGGTAATCTCGGGATCGACGCCGTCCATCAACCGCCGCAGGACCTGCCGGGCAGCGTCACGCAACACAAAGAGGATCGCGATGGTTATCAGTAGTCCGATGATCGGATCGGCGGCAGGGAACCCAACAGCCACGCCAGCCGCTCCAAGCACGACAGCGAGAGAGGTGAGACCGTCGGTGCGGGCGTGGTGTCCGTCTGCGACAAGTGCGGCTGATCCGATCTGACGACCAACGCGAATGCGGTATATGGCAACAACTTCATTGCCGATGAACCCAATCACGCCTGCCGCAGCCACCAGACCCAAGTTCTCGACTTCTTGAGGCTCTATCAATCGCCGGACCGATTCCCACCCTGCGAGCACCGCAGAGAAGGCGATCATCGCAACTATGAAAAGCCCGGAGAGATCCTCCGCGCGGCGATATCCATAGGTGTAGGTGCGATTGGCAGCCCGTCTGCCCAGGATGAAAGCAATCCACAGAGGGATCGAGGTGAGGGCATCCGAGAAGTTGTGGATGGTGTCGGCGAGAAGTGCCACCGAGCCTGAGAGAGCAACTATCGCAACTTGAAAGAGAGCCGTTGCCATCAGGCCAGCCAGGGAGATCTTGACTGCCCGAATTCCCTTGGCTGACGACTCGAGAGCCGAGTCGACCGAGTCGGCGGAGTCGTGTGAGTGCGGCTGGTACAACTCCTTCAACCGCCCAAGGAGACCCGTTGGATGGTCGTGGTCGTGGTCGTGGTCGTGGTGGTCGTGGTTGTGGTGGCCGTGGCCGTCATCGTCATGGGAGTGACCATGGCCGTGTGAACCGTCATGCTCGTGTGTCGCATGACTATGCATTTGATGATCGTGAGGATGATCGATCTGAGAATCGTGACTCTCTATTGAGACCGAGTCATTGGGTTGCTCATCTACTGCATTTCGCTTTGGGGCCGTCAGCTTCACGCCAGCTCCCACGATTGCGGTCAGGCCAGCGATGATCGCAAGTCCAATGAGCGCCGATCCGACGGTGTCATCCCCTGGTAAGACGGCATGGGCCAGCGGTGCCAAAGAGACTGCAAAGAGCGAATCGAAGACCGCGGTGATCGTCACGTTGACAACCTGGCGTTCAAAGCATCCATCCTTGCGCTTATCGGCGTCCTGACCCGGAGTTTCACGATAGCGACGGTGTGGTTACGTCTGATCAGCGAGGGATCCGCACGTCGGACACAGCCAACTTCCGGATAAACGACTTGAGCCATGGGCTAGCATATGAGCAATATTTCTCCGATGTCAACCAGATATTCATCTTTGCATACGCACGCAGAGAGCAGGCGCACGTTGGCTCTCGTACTCTGAATTCTATGACTGGCCCGCAGAGCTTTCCAACCAACAGTCTCCGAGCAGCTGTGATACAGGCGGCCCCGGTGGGCTATCAGCCGAAGGCAACCTTGGTCAAGGCCACTGAGCTGGCCCGTGAGGCAAAGTCGCGAGGCGCGGATCTCTTGGTATTCCCCGAGGCCTTCTTGTCCGCGTACCCCCGCGGCATGGACTTCGACACAGTCGTTGGATCTCGCTCGGAACTGGCTAGGGATCTCTTTGCCGATTATTGGGATTCAGCAATTGATGTGCCCGGCCCCGAGGTGCAGGAGTTGGCCGACCTCTCCGCCGAGCTGGGTGTTCACCTGGTTATGGGATGTATCGAGCGCGACGCCGGGACCCTCTACTGCTCCGCTCTCACGTTCTCGCCTGATGACGGTCTAATTGGCAACCACAGAAAGGTCATGCCCACCGGGAGCGAACGGCTCATATGGGGATTCGGAGATGGTTCAGATCTCGATGTTCACCAAACACCTATCGGCAATATAGGGAATGCCATCTGCTGGGAGAACTACATGCCGATGTTGAGGATGACTCTGTATCAGCAGAACATCCAGATCTGGTGTGCGCCAACGGCTGATTCTCGGGACACCTGGCTGGCGACCGTGCAACATATCGCTGTGGAGGGCCGTTGCTTCGTGCTGAGCGCAAACCAGTACGCCACGAGAGCCGACTACCCGGACCGGTACGAATCAGCCTTCGGCGACGACCCGGACACTCTCATAACCAGGGGCGCCAGCTGCATCGTCAACCCGTTCGGCGAGTTTCTCGCCGGACCCAGCATCGAATCCGAGGAGATCCTCATCGCTGATCTCGACCTGAGAGAAACCGTCCGTGGCAAGTTCGACTTCGATGTGGCAGGCCATTACTCACGCGGTGAGATCTTCGACTTGAGGGTACGGACGCGAGAGGAAAGCCATTGATCACAGGCTCCGACGCTCCTGGCAAGAGTGCTGCTTCTCGCGCGTACGAATCGATCAAACACGACATCCTCAACTGCACTCACACTCCGGGAACTGCCCTCTACGAGGGTGACATTGCGGAGCAGCTAGGGGTCAGCAAGACACCCGTGAGAGAGGCGCTTGGAGCGCTGTCCCAAGAAGGGCTCGTAGTCGCGACGCCACGCCAGGGCTATCGGGTTGCCGAGATCACACTGGCCGACGTGCAGGAGATCTTCCAGCTCAGGCTGTTACTCGAACCGGCAGCAGCGGAGTTGGCGGCAGAAAGAGCGAACCCCGAACAGCTGCAGGGCCTCCGCGAGCTGGCCGACGTCGACGACGAAGCGTCTTACGAAGACCGAGTCGATCACATCAGACGCTTCCACACGGCTCTCGCCGAGGCGTCAGGGAATGCGCGCCTAGCGTCCTCTCTGGCGAGCCTTCTCGACGGTTCCCAACGTCTCTACTTTGCAGGTCTCGACCTGAGCCCGAGCATCGGCGATCACATCAACGGCCACAGGGAGCTGGTGGACGCCATCATCAAAGGAAACCACCATCTGGCTGCGAAGATCGCACGCGATCATGTGGAAGCGGGTCGACTGAAAGTGATCGATGCGATCTTGGCTTCCCTCACTGGATCCAACCCGAACGCAGCCACCGCACTGGTCGGGGTCTTCCAGCCCGACTGAGATCAGGCGAACTCGGTGATACCAATCGCAGCCACAACCAACAACGTGGCAATGATCAGGCCCGTACGTACGACACGATTGCCATCCTCAGCCGAGGCCCTTTTGGCTCGAGACACAAAGGCGTGCAACACGCCGAGAGCAGCGAGGCCCGCCAACGGGTGGAGCCAGCCCTGGAGGAACCCGAGGCTCCAGCCTGAGACGTCGAGCCAGAGAACGATCCCCAAGGCGACCTGGATATCGACAGCCACTGCAGTGAGACGGTAGATCTGCAGTTTCCGGGGCGTCATCAGCTGGGTGAACGAGAGCCCCAGCGAAACCAGAACTGCCAGAAGCGTTACGTATTGCCAGCCATCGTGAGCGTTGAGCAGGAAGTCGGTCATGCGCCGAGGTTATCCACGCAAGTCCCGCTTACTGAAAAGGGCGAGAGAAGCCGCGACGAGGCCCAGGAACGCTCCTCCGAGCAGCGCCGCACCCATCCAGTCCATGCCATTCAGCAGCGGGTCGCTGCCCAGATACCAATCGAACGGTGAGAGCACCGTGAGCGACTCGAAGGTCTCGGACAACGGGAAGAACGAGAAGATGAACCACGCGACGATGGCAACTCCAGTCGTACCCATCGTTGCCCACGTTCGCCTCCCTGTTGCGGCGCTGATCGCCAGAGCCACCCCTCCGAATACCAGCCCAAACAGAGTCAGAAGGACGGAGATCGCAGCAATCCCACCAACTCCCACATCGTCAAGGCCACCGAGCCAAACACCGAGCCAGGTGCCGAAGAAGGTGACCAGCCCGAAGCCGAACGCGTAGCCGACCATGGCAACCGCCTTCTCGCGGACAACATGTCCCCTGGTGATCGGATTCGAAAGAAGAAGGCCCATGGTCCGGCTCTCTTCCTCACCTGCCAACGCCCTGGCACCGATCGAGGCGCACAGAACGATGATCGCGATGGGACCGACCAAGGCAAAGACCTCCCCTGTGAGGAAACCGGTTGGTGTGCCCATATCGACGCCCCCGATCATCGCCACCAGGGCATCGGGGAATGAAGCGAAGATCTCAACGAAGTCTTCAGGGATCAGCGAATACAGCGGGGGTATCAACACCCCCATGTAGAACATGATGGCCGAGGTGACTGTGAACAGGCCCTGATGCTCGGAGAGCGTCTTGGTAGAGATTCTGGACACACGAGCCGATCCCGCGAGACGTTCAATGAGCTTCTCCGTTGAGGGATGTGACCGCAACCGGTCGAGGAGAGTGACGTCCGTTCCCTTTTCGCGGAGGTCTCTGCGCTGGACCCCGACGTATGCGCCGATGAAGAGAGCCACGGACAGACCGATCAGAATCCCGACGTGAGCCCAGTCGAGGCCGTTGTTGATCGGTGCACTTGAACTGAAGTAGTACCAGGGGAACAGGCGCGCCAGCCATTCGAGATCTGCAAGGGGGAGCAGATTGGCAGCCAGGTACCCGACGATCATCAACCCTGCAGTCGCACCGGACGCAACACTTCTCCGGCCCACCCAGGCTCCAATTGCCAAAGCCAAGAACCCATAGAAGAGGCTGTTGACGAACATCGCAAAGGTGATCGCACCGACGAAAAGGCCATCTGTTGAAACGTCGAGGACGGCCGCAGAAGCGATCCCCAAGCCCCAGAGGTTGAGGCTCATCAACGCGACGATGAGAACCATCGAGACTGTCTTCGAGACGAGCACGCCCCGCCGACTCACCGGATTGCCAAGGAGGAATCCCAGCGTTCCGTCCCGCTCTTCACCGGCGATGGAAGAAGCGCCCCAACTCAGAGCCAGGCCGGCGATTGTGAACGCTCCCATCAGGTTGTAGATCGAGCCGAATGCAATGGCCCCGGTTCCCTCACCCTCGGGGTTGATACCCACCAACTCGAGGATGCCTGCGGGCAAGTCGAAGTAGAACGAGGTGTCGACATCTCGATACACCCACATCGCAAAGAAGAGAAAGAAGGCAAGTGCCAGCGCTCCAAAAAGCCCGGCCGGGAGGTTGTCCCTCGTTGCCTTGGTGAAAACGTTGGCGAACATCAGCTCACCTTCTCAGGCCGGTAGTACTCGAGGAAGATCTCTTCGAGATCCGCTTCCTGGGTACTGATGTCGACCAGCTCGTAGCGTTCGGTCGCCACCCTGAGCAGGTCGTCCATCTTCCCGTCGAACGACATCACGGCATGGTGACTGGCCGCAGAAACATCGCGAACACCGGGCACGCCAGCGAAAACCGACGCATCCACCGGCTGGGTGAATTGAAGCTCCACCTTTCGAACCGCCTTGGAACGAAGATCGTCAACGAACTCGACATCGACCAGCCGCCCTTGTCTGATGATTCCGACCCTGTCTGCCACCCGTTGCACTTCGGAGAGGGTGTGACTCGACAAGAACACACACCTGCCCTCAGCCGCTACCTCACGCATCATCGTCTGGAACTCACGTTGGACCAACGGGTCGAGACCGGACGAGGGCTCGTCCATGATGATGAGCTGCGGCTTGTTCATGAAAGCGAGAATCAGCCCGACCTTCTGGCGATTGCCTGACGAATAGTCGCCGATCTTCTTGGTGAGGTCGGCCTGAAGCCGGCTGGCCAGTTCGTTGACGTAGGACTCGTCGACACCTCCACGGAGGTTGGCGAAGTAAGTGATCATGTCCCGGCCAGTCAGATCGTCGTACATCGCAAGATCCGACGGGAGATAGCTCACATGACGCCGAATCTCGACTGAGTCTGCATGAGTGTCGAAGCCGAGAATCGACGCCGATCCGGAGGTCGGCCTGATGAGGTCGAGGACCGTCCGAATCATCGTCGTCTTGCCCGCCCCATTGGGGCCCAAGAAGCCGAATACCTCTCCTGTCTTGACCTCTAAATCGAGATCTTCGAGCGCCCTCACCTGTCCGTAGTGCTTGGTCAGGCCTTCGGTCTTGATCGCTATCTCATTCATCGTCTTTCTCCGTTTCCATACGTTCACGCAGCCGCCCGAGAATTCCCGGCCACTCATCGAGAAAAAAACTCGCAACCATGTGCAGGTCGGTCACCCGGTCCGGGCTCTCCTCAGGCAGGATCTCTGTTCCGGCCTCGGCAAGCTCTTTGAGCACAGCTATCTCACCCTGCCGGGCCGCCATCAATTGCATCCACACATGTGGCCTAAGCCGGTAGTAAGAAGCCCGGTCGCCAGGAAAGGTCGTCCGTTCGACCAAGCCCATTTGTTCGAGGGCCGTTGTCTGGGTGCTCACCGACCCTGCACTGAGCTGAAGTTCTTCAACCAGTTGACTCGCTGATCGATGTGCCGGGTCGCAGATCATCAGCCACCCCAGAATCCGACCCGCGCTTCGAGTGCCGGCACGCTCCCACCAACGACCGATCCTCTCGATGAAGTCCGACTGCTCGGCCGTTGGTTTCATAACTTTCAGTATGTACTGAACACTATGAGTGTGTCAAGCTACCGGAGCGTTCTCCACGAGAAAGGCCCCCAAACCGGGGGCCTTTCCGTATAGGTCTGTTGTGTGAGTTTCGACTCAGCCGAACCAACGATCGATAAAACCCGCCTCCAGGAGAATGATCAGGATCGTCAGTATCCAAAGGACAGGGTGAATTTCCTTGATCTTCCCGGACAGAGCCATGATCAGCGTGTGGGCCACCAGCGCAAGGCTGATGCCAAACGTGATCGAGTAGGTGAAGGGCATACCAACGATCGCAATGAAGGCCGGGATCGACTTCGTGTAGTCGGACCAATCCACCTTGGTCGCACCCGTCATCATCATGGCACCGATGATGATCAGCGCCGCCGACGTCGCGATGCCGGGCACCGCCTGTGCGAGAGGCGAGACGAAGATGGCGAGAATGAACAGCCCGGCCACGACCAACGACGTGAGACCGGTCTTTCCGCCTTCTTCGACACCAGCAGCAGACTCGATGTAAGTGGTTGTGCTCGAAGTGCCGAGGAAAGCACCCACGGACGTCGCCGTCCCGTCAGTGGCAAACGCAGCACGAGGTGCCTCGATGTTGCCCTCTTCGTCCAGCATCCCTGACTTCTCAGCCAGACCGATGAGTGTCCCGGCCGTGTCGAAGAAGTCAACGAACAGGAAGGTGAAGACCACGCTGATCACACCCAGACCGAGAGCGGCTCCGATGTCCATCGCACCAATCAGATCGCTAGGTGCAGTGAAACCGAAGATGCCGTCGTTGAAGCCGGCAAAGCTCTCGAGCGCTTCACCCCCGTAGTTGTACGCCTCCAGACCGAAGATCATCACAAACGCGGTGATGGCGAGGATCCCAATGAGGATCGCCCCCTTCATCTTGCGGGCCAGGAGAACTCCGGTGACGACAAGGCCGCCGAGGGCAACCCACGGAAGAGGACCTGTGAAGTCACCAACCGTCACAAAAGTCGCGCCCGAGTCCTGCAGGAATCCGGCTCCAACAAACCCGATGATCGCCAGGAACGCTCCAATTCCGGCCGTGATCGCGTGCTTCAAATGAAGCGGGATGGCATTCAGCACGTATTCACGCAGCCCGGTGAGGGCGATGATCGCGAACAAGATGCCCGAAACGAAGACCGCACCCAGCGCTGTCTCCCATGCGATTCCGAGCCCAAGCACCACGGTGAACGTGAAGTACGCGTTCAAACCCATGCCGGGCGCCAACGCGAACGGCAGCTTGGCCCACAACGCCATGAGCAAGGTTCCGAACGCCGCGGCCAAAGCCGTAACGGTCAGAAGCTGTGGGAACGCTCCGTCGAAATCGATGGCGTTCGAGAGAATCGCCGGGTTGACGAAAATGATGTACGCCATCGCCAGGAACGTGGTGATGCCGGCACGCACTTCGGTACCGACGTCGGACCCTCGCTCCGAGATGTGAAAGAACCGATCGAGCCCGCTCGAGCCGACCGATTCAGTCGGCGTTTCCGTTGCCATTGGCTAACTCCTCCCAGTCATTGGCGTCACCAAAATATCGGGATTCGTCAGCCGAGGTCGGCTGAAACGGGTCTTTCAATCAGACAAGGGCGCGAACGACCCAGAACACGGTCATACCCACCACCAGAGTCGCGATGTGGTTCCGGGTCTTGTAGGCCGTTGCTCCACCTGCGGCGAATGCTGCCAACTCGGGTATGCCTATCGCCGCAGAGCCGCTCTCGTCGATGAGAACCGCCACCACGAGGGCGGCCAGCACCGCAGGTGCGACAAACTGGAGCATCACGAGGACCGAATCCGGAATACGACGGTTGGCAAGGGCCAGGATGAAGATGGCACGACTCAGGTATGTCCCGATACCAACCACGACCGCCGCGATGACGAAGCTCAAGGCCTGAACCTTTCGATCATCGTTCCGGCCAGAATCCCTGCCAGGGCACCGACCAGGAGGCCGGATCGGTTGGGCAGCCCTGCGGTGAGGAAGGTCACTCCGGCACCGACGAGCGCTGCCGCTGCCTTCGATGACTTGTCGAGCCCAATGACGATCAGACCCAGGAACAGGATCGGGACCGCAAATTCGAGATTCCACGAATCCGGAACCACCGGGCCGAGTGCGAGCCCAAGTGCAGTAGTTGACTGCCAAAGCGCCCAGAAAGTGAACCCGATCGACAGGTAGTAGGTCCGGAACGCGACCGGGTCGGTCTTCTCCTCCAGCATTGCCAGGGCGAAGACCTGGTCGATGAGGACGTAGGGGCCGAGCCATCGGAACCATGCAGGTTGATTCTGAAAGGTCGGCGCAAGGGCCGCGGAGTACATGAGGTGTCTGGCGTTGACGACCAGCGCAGCCATGACAGCTGCTGCCAGAGCCGTGCCGGCGCCAACCAACGTGATCAGGGTTAGTTGGGCGGCCCCTCCAAAGATCAACCAGGACGTCGACCATCCGGCCAGCGGGTTTACGCCCGCTTCGCTTATGGCCAGACCGATGACCAGAGAGAACGGAATGGCGGGGACATACAGCGGAACAGCGTCACCCACCGCTCGACGCACGATCGCTCTATCCACTGCCATGAGGGCGGGACTATAACGTAATAGGCGTTAGCCCGGACACCTATTACGTCGGAGAGGGGTTAGGCGGCTCCGACGTCCAGCTTCACAGCCTCTAGAGCGATCTCGACCATCTCGTTGAAGGTCTGCTGGCGTTCGTCCGACGAGGTCGCTTCGCCAGTCCGGATGTGATCTGAGACCGTGCAGATCGTCAGAGCGCGCCCGCCATGCTCGGCAGCAACGCCATAGAGCCCCGCAGCCTCCATCTCCACTGCAAGAACACCCATGTTCTCCATGCGATCGAAGGCCTCTGCATCGGGGTTGTAGAAGAGATCGGCTGAGTGCACGTTCCCAACCTTCACATCGATGCCCTTGGCGGCTGCCGCGTCGGAAGCAGCCTTCAGCAGCCAGAAATCTGCGGTGGCAGCGAAGTCGAGTCCCCCATATCGGGTGCGATTGACCAAGGAGTCGGTACACGCCCCGATTGCGAGAATCACGTCGCGCACCGCCACCTTCTCAGTGACCGCTCCACAAGAGCCAACCCTGATGAGCCGCTCGACTCCGTACTCGTTGACCAACTCGGTCGCATAGATCGAAGCCGACGGGATTCCCATCCCGGTACCCATGACCGAGATCGGCACGCCTTCGTATGTGCCGGTGTATCCGAGCATGTTCCGAACAGCGTTGATTTGAGTCACGTCGGAGAGGAAGTTGTCGGCGATGTGCTTCGCTCGCAGGGGATCTCCAGGCAGGAGGATCGACGGGGCGAAGGCCCCGCGGTCGGCCGAGATATGAGGGGTTGGCATTGGTTGCAGACTCCAAGGGATCGATTCGCTTTGACCCTATCCAACTACGCTCGCCGCTCGATGGACGGTGTGTCACATGACGAACTCACTGCATGGCTCAGAACCGAGGGGGCCGGGAAACTGCCGGGTCACCTCGGATTCGAGTTGATGGGGCTCGAGGGAGGAACAGCACAAATAGCGTGCCAAATCGACACCCACCACCTCGCTCCAAACGGATACCTGCATGCCGGCGCGGTTATCGCCCTCGCCGACACGGCCGCCGGGTACGGCTGCATGGGGAATCTCCCGGAGGGAGCAACTGGATTCACCACCATCGAGCTCAAAGCAAACTTCCTGTCAACACTCCTTGAAGGAACGATGGTGGCCGACGCCAGGATGCTCCACGGAGGGCGCACCACTCAGGTTTGGGACGTAACCGTGAGCGACCAGTCGACATCGAAGACTCTCGCTGAGTTCAGGTGCACCCAGTTGGTTGTGTATCCGCGCTAGCTCATTCGACGTAGGCTCGCCAGATGTCAGATCAATACGACTTCATCATGGGGCTGCGCGCCCTGCGTGACTACAAGCCGGAACCATTGAGCAACGAAGACCTCGGAGCCATCCTCGAAGCCGGGCGCTGGACTGGCTCTTCGAAGAACCGCCAGAGTTGGACGTTCGTCGCGATTACCGACCCCGAGCGAATCCAAGGGCTCGCTGAACACGGAGACTTCACCCAGCCCGTCCGCGATTCGGTCGCAACCATCGTTCTCGTCCAGGAGGCCGATGGGAACATGTTCGACATTGGCCGAGCGGCACAGAACATGATGTTGGCGGCAAAAGCGATCGGTGTCGCTTCATGTCCGATCACCCTCCATCGGACTGAGGATGCCAACGAGTTCCTTGGGGTGCCTGACGGGGCCCAAGCACGCTATGCGATCGCTCTCGGTTATCCGACCGATGAAGCGAAGCCACGTCAGTTCGGCGGCCGGAAAAAGGCCGCACAGGTGGTCAAGCTGAACCACTATTGATGGGCTGGTTCGCATACGCAGACGAAGTCCTCGCTGCGTATCCAGGAATCCGTGGTGGAGTGATTCACCTGAAGGGGGCCACCAATGGAGCTTCGCCGACAGCTTTGCAAGATGAGTACACCGAGGCGCAGGAACACGTCGTCGCCCAGCTGGGATCCACTCCGTTGTCCGAGATTGCCTCGATCGCTGCCTGGCGCAAGACGTTCACTGCCTTTGGCGTGAAACCGACCCAATACCGGAACGCCGCCGAAGCTCTCCTCCGACGCCTGACCAAACAGGGCGACATCCCCTCCATCAACACCCTCGTTGACATGGCCAACCTCGTGAGCATCTCCGAACACGTGCCCGTCGCGGTGTTCGACCAGCGCGACGTATCCGGAGGCACGACGATTCGTCACGCTGACGGGACAGAGCAGTTCACCGACCTTGGTGGATCGCAATCAGTAGCGCCCACCGAAGGTGAGGTCGTGTTTGTCGACGAGGCTCTCGTTGTCAGCGCAAGGAGATGGTGCTGGCGTCAAAGCGCTCAAAGTGCGGCACGGACCGACACGTCCGAGGCTCTCATAACCATCGAGGGCCTTCATGAGGAAGCCTTGGAAGATGTTCCTCGCGCCCTCAACCAGATGTTGGACTTGATCGAGCGCTACCAGCCGGGTGCCACAGCGCAATCGGCGATCCTGGGGCCCGACAAGCCAGAACTGAGATTCGACTGACGTCGATCCAGCCGCAAGATGTTCGTCAAATCAATGTGAGAACTGTCGCACCAAACAGTTACCGTCCACAGACTGATGAGTGAATCCCTCGTTCAGGCACGGGGCCTGACCAAGAAATTCGGCGACTTCACCGCCGTTGACGCCGTCGACTTCGACATTCAGCCTGGTGAGGCCTTTGGCTTCCTCGGCCCGAACGGTGCCGGCAAGACCTCGACAATGAAGATGATCACGACGGTCAGCCCGATCACTGAGGGAAAGATGACGGTGTTCGGTCTCGATCCCGCTAGTCAGGGTCGAGAAATCCGGTCACGGCTTGGGGTGGTCCCACAGGAGGACAATCTCGACCTCGAACTGACGGTCGCTGAAAACCTCTACATCTACGGGCGATACCACGACATGAAGAAGCCCGAGATCATGCCGCGTATCGACGAGTTGTTGGAGTTCGCCCAACTGACCGAGCGCCGCGAGTCGCGTGTCGAGCCTCTCTCCGGTGGAATGAAACGACGTTTGACAATCGCCCGCGCCCTGATCAATGACCCGGACCTCATCATCCTCGATGAGCCGACCACAGGCCTCGACCCTCAAGCACGACACCTTCTCTGGGATCGGCTCTACCGACTCAAGAGGGAGGGCGCGACGTTGGTGATCACAACTCACTACATGGATGAAGCTGAACAGCTGTGCGATCGACTCGTGGTCATGGACCAAGGAAAGATCGTCGCTGAAGGCTCACCCCGCGACCTGATAACTCGCTATGCCACCAAAGAGGTCGTCGAGCTTCGCTTCGGAGAAGAAGTGAAGGACCAGGCCGTCCTCCAGATGGCTGGGCTGGCTGAGCGCTCGGAGGTTTTGGCCGACCGAGTTCTGCTGTACACAGAGGACTCGGAGCAGACCCAAGACGGGCTTAACCAAAAGGGAATCCACCCCGAGCAGGTGCTGGTTCGTCGCTCGACCCTCGAAGATGTGTTCCTGCGGCTAACGGGTCGCGGATTGATCGACTGATGACCGCTCTTTCCCGCTCCTTCCGATATGCCGAGTCGGAGGTGATGGCGTACCGAAGAACGTGGCGCGGGACGGTCATCACGAGCTTTGTCAACCCGGTCTTGTTCCTGGCTGCGTTGGGCTTCGGGCTCGGGCAATTCATCGACGGAGGAAGCGAAGCCAACCTCTCGGTCCCGTTTGTCACCTTCGTCGCCAGTGGCCTGATGGCAGCCAACGCGATGCAAAACGGAGCAGGCGACGGATCTTTCCCGGTGATGGCCGGGCTCATCTGGAGAAAGAACTTCCATGGCACGATCACAACTCCCCTGGGGCCTGCCGACATCATCTGGGGACGTCTGATCTGGGGCGTCGGGAGACTCGGATTCACCTTGATCGTCTTCGCCGTCATCGCAGTCGTCTTTGATGCCCTGGAGATCGGCCCAGCCCTACTCGCTATACCCCCGGCGATCCTCACCGGAATTGCCTTCACCTCCGTCATCACGGCCTGGACCCTCACTCAAGATGACGGCCGGAGTCTGTCGACGATGTTCCGGTTTGCAATCGTGCCCCTTTTTCTTTTCTCGGGGACCTTCTTCCCGATCAGCGAACTTCCCGAGTGGCTAGAGCCTGTCGCCTACCTCACCCCGCTGTTCCATGGTGTTGAACTGGTTCGCAAGATCGCATTACCCGACGCCGATGCCACGATCGTCACGTCTCTCCCGATGTGGGTTCATTTCGGATACCTGCTGGTCATGGCAACCGCCGGTATCTACCTGTCGGTGAAGCTGTTGGACGGACGGGTGAGGGAATGAGCGTCCAGGCCCCAAGTCGAATCACCCCGATCGGGACAATGACCCCGTTCCGCGCCCAGCGGATCTGGGAAAAGAACTACATCGCCTATCGGCGATTGTGGAAGGTGGTCTTCTCAGGATTCTTCGAGCCGGTCTTCTACTTGCTTGCTGTGGGTGTAGGTACCGGTTCCCTTGTTGGCAACATTGAACTCGGTGACGGATCGGTGCTCTCGTACGCCTCCTGGATCGCACCGGCCCTGATGGCAGCCTCCGCCATGAACGGTTCCGTCATTGAGACCACGTTCAACATCTTCTTCAAACTGCAATTCGGCAAGGTCTACGAGGGAATCCTGACCACCCCCATGAAACCGATGGACATCGCCATCGGTGAGATCGGATGGGCCCTCCTTCGGGGCGTTCTCTATTCCACCGCCTTCATCGGCGTGATGTTTGCATTCGGCATGACCGAGTCACCTTGGGCGTTGATGGCGATCCCGGCAGCCACTCTGATCGGCTTCGCGTTTGGAGCAGTCGGCCTAGCTGCCACCACCTGGATGAAGTCGTGGCAGGACTTCGATCTCGTCACCCTCGCCACGATCCCTCTCTTCTTGTTCTCCGGAACCTTCTTCCCTATCGATGTCTATCCCCCGATCCTGCAGACGGCCGTGAAGATCTCACCCCTGTATCACGGGGCGGAGCTGCTCCGGGGCTTCACACTCGGAGCCATCGACTGGACGATGCTTGGCCACGCAGCGTTCCTGGTCGTGATGGGTCTCGTCGGGTCAGCCATCGCCGCCCGCCGTCTCGACGGCATGCTCCGCAAGTAATCCGTGCCCTTCGGACCCGTTTCCGAACCCGGGGTTGATATCGCCAAATGCGGCTGATATCGGATCAAGTTCGACGAGCCAACACGTCCTAACCTGGCTCGCAATGCTCGACCTCGCGTGCCCTTCGGGCACGTTGGAGTTTCTTTCAGAAACTCCCGCTGCCTTGAGTCCTCCTAATCTCCCTCTAGATGCTCGACCTCACCTTCCCGCTTCACGCTCCCACAGGGTCTGAACTCAATACGAACGGTTGGCTCCAAGAAGCTGCCCTCCGCTGCCTGCTCAACAACCTCGACCCCCACGTCGCCGAAGACCCAGAGAATCTGATTGTGTATGGCGGGCGAGGCAAGGCGGCACGCAACATCGAATCGCTCCACGCCATCGTCGCCACGCTCCAACGGCTGGAGAACGACCAGACGATGCTCGTGCAGTCGGGCAAGCCAGTCGGCGTCTTCCGAACTCATGACATGGCACCGCGGGTCCTAATCGCCAACAGTCTCCTGGTTCCCAAGTGGGCAAACCTGGATCACTTCTGGGACCTCGAGGCCAAGGGCTTGATGATGTATGGACAGATGACGGCGGGGTCTTGGATCTACATCGGAACACAGGGAATCCTCCAGGGCACCTATCAGACATTCGTCGCCATCGCTGAGAAGAAGTTCGGCGGGACTCTCGCCGGGACTCTCACCCTCACCGGAGGGCTTGGAGGGATGGGGGGCGCCCAGCCACTGGCCATCACCATGAACGGAGGGGTCGCTATCTGCGTCGAGGTCGATCAGCGCCGAATCGATAGACGACTAGAGACGAAGTACCTCGACGTCCAGGCCGACTCGGTCGAGGAGGCGATCCGACTCGCAGCCGAAGCCAAACGAGACCAGAAGGCCCTTTCAATCGGGCTTCTCGGCAACGCTGCCGACCTCTTCCCACAGCTCCTCGAAATGGGGCTCGACGTCGACATCGTGACCGACCAGACATCGGCCCACGATCCGCTCTACGGATACGTCCCATCCGGCTACACCCTCGACGAGGCCGAGAATCTGCGAGGCGATGACCCCGATACGTACATCAAGGCCGCACGCGAGTCGATGGCTTCGCAGGTCGAAGCCATGGTCGGCTTTCAACGCGCCGGCGCCGAGGTGTTCGACTACGGGAACAACCTCAGAGGCGAGGCACAAACCGCCGGGTACCCCGACGCCTTCGCATATCCCGGCTTCGTTCCTGCGTACATCCGAGATCTCTTTGCCGAGGGCTCGGGGCCCTTCCGATGGGTTGCCCTCAGCGGTGACCCGGCGGACATTGCCGTTACCGACCGGGCGCTCATTGAGTTGTTCCCTGACAACGAGCCGCTTCTCCGATGGCTCCGGATGGCAGGCGAGAAAGTGCAGTACCAGGGGCTCCCTGCCCGCATCTGCTGGTTGTCGTACGGGGAGAGACATCTTGCGGGTCTCCGATTCAGCGAACTGGTTGCGTCGGGGGAGATCTCAGCGCCCATCGTCATCGGTCGCGACCATCTCGACTCGGGCTCAGTCGCCAGCCCCTACCGAGAGACGGAAGCGATGCTCGATGGCTCAGACGCCGTCGCCGACTGGCCGATTCTCAACGCGATGCTCAATGTGTCATCTGGCGCAGCGTGGGTGGCCGTCCACCATGGAGGTGGCGTCGGAATCGGAAACTCGATTCACTCGGGGGCCCAAGTCGTGGCAGACGGGACTGATCAGGGCGCCCTGCGTGTCGAGCGCGTGCTCACCAACGACCCCGGAACCGGTGTCATGAGACACGCAGACGCGGGATATGAGAAAGCCCGGACTGTCGCCAGGGAAAGAGGCGTCGATATCCCAATGCTCGATGCGCCCTGACCCCGATTGGCCCACGGCAAACGTCTGGCTCGCTTCGGAGTCACCTGACCCGTTGCTCCAGGTAGTGGGGGTGCCTGCGTCGCGGTCGTCGCTCTCGCCGAGTCGCGCCGACCTTGCACCCCTGGTCGTGCGAGACAAGCTGCTCCGCTACTCGACGTTCCAAGGCGAAACCGGCATCGACTTCGGTGATCTTGGTGTCAGAGATCTAGGTAACTGGCCGGTGTCCGAGATCGGCCCCGTCCCTTTGATAGGTGATCTCTCTCGTAGGAGATCTGAGATGAACCAGGCGTCACTGACTCTCTTCCTTGGTGGAGACAACGCCATCACCCGACCGCTCGTCGCAGCCGCGTCAGCGGATCCCGAGAAGATCGGGCTGATCACTTTCGATGCCCATCACGATGTACGTAGCCTGGCAAACGGGCCAAACAACGGGAACCCGATTCGAGGACTCGTGGAAGAGCATGGCCTTCCGGGCCAGAACATCGTTCAGATCGGCATCCACTCCTTCTCCAACTCCGCCCCTTACCGCCAATACGCAGACGACGCCGGCATCACAACAGTCACGGTCGAACAGGTGAGTCAGATCGGGATGCAGGCGGCGGTCGATGTGGCCTTGGCCCAGCTCTCGGCCACGTGCGATGGCATATACGTCGATGTCGATCTAGACGTGCTGGACCGAGCCTTCGCACCGGGTTGTCCGGGATCTCGCCCGGGTGGCCTGAGTGTGAGGGATCTCGCGACAGGAGTGTTCCGTTGTGCGGCTCATCCCTTCGTCAGCGACATGGACTTCGTGGAGCTGGATCCAGACCTGGACCGCGATCATCAGACCGCTGACGTCATGGCTCACCTGTTGCTGACGGCGGCGGCCGGTCTGCGCAGCCGCACAGAAGGCACTGGCTAGCCGCCGCTGACCACTTGCTCCGCGGCGGTGGGCAGTACAGCACTCCTCCGGGTCGTCAAGAACTCGTGGGGTAGACGGACCGGTCGTGGTCCGTGGCTGTGCCCCCTCACCATCCGGTGTGCAGCCTCGGGAAAGGGGACCGAGGCATCCAACTGGTCGACGAGCGATTGCAACTCACCCACTGAACTGACACGAGCCATCGCGTCGCGGATCACCGGTCCCACGGGGAATCCCTTGAGATACCACGACGGATGCTTTCGGAAGAGGTTGATCCCGTACGGATCGCCGAAGTGGTCAACAAGCAACGACGCGTGTCGGACCATTATGTCGCCGACCTGACCGAGGTTCGGAGGCTCCGAAAGGTCCCTGCCGGCGAAGGCGTCAGCTAGATCCCGGAACAGCCATGGCCGGCCCAAACAGCCGCGGCCCACCACAACTCCGTCGCAGCCGGTCTTGTTCATCATCACAAGCGCATCATCAGCGGTCCAGATGTCGCCGTTGCCGAGTACGGGAATCGAAGTGACGGCCTGTTTCAACGCGGCGATGGCATCCCAGTCGGCTTCACCGGAGTAGAGCTGCCTTGCTGTGCGCGCATGGAGCGCTACAGCAGCGACGCCCTCTTCTTCAGCTATCAGACCCGTATCGAGGAAAGTCAGATGGTCGTCGTCGATACCCTTCCTGAATTTGACCGTTACCGGCACATCGCCGGCGTTCGAAACTGCCGCTCGGACGATCGAACGGAAGAGGTCGGTCTTCCAGGGCAAAGCCGCACCCCCACCGTGCCGGGTCACCTTCCCCATCGGACACCCGAAGTTCATGTCTATGTGATCGACGCCCTGCTCTTCAACGAGGATCCGGACCGCTTGACCGAGAGACACCGGGTCGGTCCCGTACAGCTGTATCGAACGAGGAACCTCGTCGTCGGAGAATCGAGCGAGTTCAAGCGTCTTTGCGTTTCGCTCCACAAGCCCCCGCGCACCGATCATCTCAGAAACGTAGAGGCCGGCACCGAACTCCCGGCACAGCCGGCGGAAGGGAGCGTTGGTGACGCCGGCCATCGGAGCCAACACCACCGGAGGGTCCACTCGAAGGTGACCTATCTGGAGCGACATCGAACTATGAGAACTCTGTCTGAGTCACGTTGTGCAACCTGACTTGGCCCTGTGCCACCAATCGATCGGTTTCCTCGAGCCTGATGTCGACCTGCCAGAGCTGCTGCGTGCGGCCCCTATGTATCGGGGTGGCTTCGCCCAGGAGCACACCTTCAGTCGTTGCCTTGAGAAAGTCGGTCTTGTTGGTGACACCGACGGCGCCGGCCATTCCGTTTTCCATCGCCCAGATCGCGGCACCGGTGGAGGCCAGCGTTTCGATCATCGTGCAGTACACGCCGCCGTGGACAACCCCGTACGGCTGGTGATGGTTCTCGTTGATCTCGAGCCTCCCGTCACAGTGATCCGCAGATGCGTCAGTCAACTCAATGCCCGTATGTGCCACATACGTGGGTCTGTCCTCGAAGGGGTTTCCCATCAGCTACCGCACCCAACTTGGAGCACTTCAACTGGACCCAGGTCGTCGTTCACGTACTCCCAAACGCTCACGCCAAACCCCTCGAAGAAGGCCGCGTTGGTGACCACCTCCATCTTCCCGTCACCGGATAGGTCGGCCACCGTTCCAATTGAGTACACACCGTCGAAGGCGTCTGACTCGTCCAGGACGACCGTGTCGCCCAACACTGCTGTCTGCACTTCGCCATCAACGACTTTGCGCATGAGGGCCACCGAATAGTCGCCAACTGAGAGCATGAATCCGCCCGACAGTTCCTCAGCGACGTAAATCACCTCGTTCACACCGTCACCTTCGAGGTCGACCCTGAGCAGCTGCTTGATCACCGGAGATGGCACCGCCAAACCGCGTGTGGCGAGGAAGGCAGACGCAAATGCCGCATACGTGCCGTCGTCCTCGAGTTCCTCGGACAGGTGCGGCGTCAACTCCCAGGGCGCTGAGATAGCCACTCCATAGGGCCCAGGGAACTCACCAAGCAGGTCGGGGTTGGCAAGATCCACACCCAAGAGGTTCAGGGGCTCACAGACAATTGTTTGAGCCCCTGCGGTGGTGGCACTCGTCGACGAGCGCCAGGAAACCTGATAGTCCTCACCCCCCACAACCGGGAGGGCCCCGGCGATCTGTGCATCGATCCAGCTAGCGCCGTCCCACCAGCCGAGGGCTCCGAAGTCCGTCGTGATCAGCGGCTCGTCGGCCCAGTCGCCCTCTACGCCTGTGGTAGTGGTCGTCGTGGCGAGCGTGGTCGAAGTCGTGCTCGTCGAGGTGCTGGTCGTGGTTGTGGGGGCCGTCGTTGTGGTGGTCGCTTCAGAAGTCGATGTGGTGGTCGGAATCGTGGACGAGGTAGAAGTGGTGCTTGTGGCATCACCGTCGTCGGGGCTGCATGCCACGACTACGAGAATCAGTGCCGCTAGGACGCGTTTCATGCCCTACAAGCTATACGGCCGACGTGGCTTTGAAGTCATCAATATGGAGTCCAACCTTCTCAATCATCCGCGTCAGGAGGTGTACCGGTAGCCCAATGACCGTGAACGGACTGCCTTTGACCGAGTTCACGAACCTGGCACCAGCCCCCTGGAGGGCATATGCGCCGGCCTTGTCCATTGGTTCGCCGCTGTCCACGTAATCGGTGATCTCGGTGTCGGTCATCGCCATCATGTCGACCTCGGTTACGTCAACCGCACTTACCGTTTCGTTACCCAAACGAACTGCCACTCCAGTGAATACGTCGTGTGAGGCGCCCGATAGGTTTTCCAACATCGATCGTGCCTCACTCGGATGGCCTGGTTTCCCCAACACCTGCCCGTCGAAAACCACAGCGGTGTCAGCGGCGAGCACAAGACGGTCAGTGACCGTGGCTTCGGCCTTGGCCCGGGCCAAGCGCTCCACGTATACCCCTGGTGGTTCGCCGGGGTGGCGGGTCTCGTCGAGGTCAGCCGGTTGGACATCGAATCGGAGGCCAAGTTGCCGCAGAAGGTGAGCACGCCGGGGCGAACCCGAGGCGAGAACGAGTTTCACCGCAGCCGACCGAGCCGGAGTACAGCTTTCGGGTGCTCGAGGACTGCCAAGTCATCGACGGGGGTCGCAGAGAAGAAGACAGCGTTGGCTTCTCGACCGATCTCGAAGGAACTCGAACGGCCTGTCGCTTCAAACGCAGCGGATGAAACAGCATCGACAACCTGACGATTGCTCAGACCGTATCGCGAGAGTGCAATGGCTTCGGCCGCCACATCTGCGGGAGCACCAACCAGGTCGGTTCCTGCCAGAACGTGCACGCCGGCCTCGATGGCAAGAGGCATCAGGCTTTTGATATTGCCGAGACCCTCCTGGAACAGTTTGCCGCCCGTCGAATCGGCGCCCAACTGACCGAGGGTCATCTCACTCCGAAGAACCGTCGGAACCCACATTCCGGAGCGTTCTCCCAGCAGTCCCAAGTCGTCCTCGGTGAGGAACAGGCCGTGCTCGATCGAGTGCACTCCCGCCCTGACCGCCGCTGACGGCACCTCGTGAGCCATGGTGTGTATCGCAACCTTGGCTCCATGTTGCTCGGCTCGCGCCACCGCCGAAGCGAGCTCAGATTCGGTGAAATTGGCGAGCGGGCCCACACCGCGTCTCGGCCAGTCTCCGATCAACTTCACCCAGCCCGCACCTGACTCTGCCTCGACTTGGACGGCACCGTCCAACTCCTCGCCAGTGACCTCTTGCCCGAAGTCGGGGTAGTAGCCATCGTGGCTGGCGATGATGCGAGCGGCCGCTTCGATCTCAGGTCGTTCGGACCGATCGAGTGTTGAGATGACATCCATGGTGGTCGTGTCAGACCAGCCCTTATCGAGCACCAACGTGACACCTGCGAGCAAAGCGTCTCGCGCTCTATCGATGGCATCACCCAAGACTCCAGGCTCGAAGTTCAGCTCTGCGGTTGCGAGATGAGCGTGAGAATCGACCAACCCGGGGAGGGCATAGAGGTCTGTCCCGAAGGACTCGCCGGCCAGTCCGCCAGCTTCCGTCCATCGTCCGTCGACAACACCGCGCTCGACGGTCTCACCGTCTAGTGACCTCAGGGTGAAACGCATATTCACGATTGTGACGCTAACTGCCGATCAATTCACATAATGACCTCAATGCGTCGCTTGCTTCCCGTGCTCGCCCTCATCGTGGCGGGCTGCGCCGCGTCCAGCACGCCCACGACGCAGACAGCCCCGCCGACCACATCCGCACCGCCAAGCACGACCTCCACGACTGTCTCCCAGGTTGTGCAAGTCCAGTCGTGCAGCTCGCCACCGGTGACGTTCAGCAACCTCTGCGAGATCGTGGACCTTCTGGAGGATTGGCACGTCGACAGACCGGTCGACACCGTCAGCCTGGCTGAAACTGCGTTGGCCGGTCTGGCTGCTTTCGACACGAATGCGACGGAAGAACCGCCAAGGACGCTCTTCTGTGCGGTGCCGACGGAGTCCTTTGTCAGTCTCTGCGACGAGCTTGGCCGAAGAATGACCGAGTCACAGTTGCCTGCCGGGCAGGCAGTGGAGGCAGCGGTTGCCTACATGATCGATGCGGCGTTGGATCCGTTCACCTACTACCTACCTCCGGAGCAGGTTGGGCAGTTTCGATTCAACGGCATAGTTGGAGGCATCGGCGTTCTACTGGACGCCAGGGACGCTGCCGGCTCGAAGTGCGCCCAGATCACGGCGGTTTGCCAGCTCGAGGTGGTGACGGTCTTGGAAGAGAACCCAGGCTTTGAGGCAGGACTCTCAGAAGGCGACGTCATCGTGACAATCGACGGCGCACCAACCGAGGGGCTCGGTTTTGCGTCTGCAGTCGCCCTAATTGCTGGTGACGAAACTGGTGTAGTCACTTTGGGACTGGATCGTGATGGTCAGATGCTCGAGATTGCCATCGAACGACGCGAACTGCTTGTCCCGACTGTCGAATACGGGATCCCGTTCGATCGAGTCGGCTACATCAGCATCCCTGACTTCGAATTCGACATCCCCGCTTTGCTCGATGGAGCTATCGACGAAATCGCCGGATCGGTCGACACAGTCGTTGTCGACCTGAGGGACAACCCTGGTGGGTTCGTGGACACGGTGGTCGAGGTCTCGGACCGCTTCGTCGACGGAGGGGTCGTGATGGTCAGCGACGCTCCCGATGAGTTCCTCGAATACACGGCTCGGCCGGGAGGCGCGCTCTCATCGCAGCGGCTGATCGTCTTGGTCAACTCTGGAACAGCTTCGGCCGCGGAGGTTCTCGCCGGGGCCCTTCGCGACCGACGAGGGGCAGTGGTGCTCGGAACCAACACCTTTGGTAAGGATGCAGTGCAGATACCCTTTTCGCTACGCAACGGCGGCGAACTCTATGTGGCCGTTGCCAGATGGTCGACACCGGCCGGCGAAAGCGTCGGCAACGGTGGACTCGTCCCTGATATCCCGGTCGAATGGCCAACCGGGGCGAGCATGGAAGACATCGTCACGATTGCACTGGAAGCAGCTTCATGATCCGCCGAAAAACGCTCTGGTTACTCCTTCTGGCACTAGTTGTCGCAGCTTGCTCTGGGGAAGCAACCAGCCAGGAAACAACCACAACCTCTACGACCATCGGCGGGGAAACTACGACCACCACAACCGATGATTCACCAGGATCAACTGATGGCGCCCAATCACCGCTACGCGAAGTCGACTTCGTCGATTGTGACGATGCAACAGACGAAGTCTCGATCGTCTGCGAAGCGTACGACCTCATCAGCGAGCGCTACGTCGACGACATCTCGGACGAAGAGTTGGCTGCCGCCGCCATCGCCGGCCTTGAAACGCTGACCGTCTCCGGGGCGGAGGGCCTGCTGGTGTGCGCGACGCCTACGGACGATTTCGATACCGCGTGCGACTTCGCCGCAGGCACCGAGGCCTCGGACGAAGAGGCGGCAGAAGCCATGGTGCTAGGCCTGGCTGCCTTCGCCCTCGACCCAAATTCGACCTACTTCGACGAGGCGGCGCTCGACCTCCTCCAAGAAGAACAGACCGGTGAGATAGAAGGCATCGGTGCGCTTGTCTCACCCGAGGACCGAACGCTCCCCGAAGAGAACCAGCAGTGCTCTGTCATCTCGGAAACCTGCCGGATCTACATCGTCTCCGCCATCACCAACGCCCCTGCGGAAGACGCTGGACTCGTTCGTGACGACGTCATCGCAGCCGTAGACGGTCAGGACATTGACGGCTGGACCGTCGACGAGGTCACCTCGGTCGTGCGTGGACCAGCAGGATCGGACGTGAGGCTCACGATCGACCGTGATGGTGAGTTGTTTGACGTTGTGATAACTCGAGCCGCTGTGGTCATCCCGGTGATCGAGCAGGACGTGATCGGCGACGTCGGATACGTTCGGCTGCAGAGCTTCAACAGCGCGGCCGGAGATCTCTTTCAAACCGCAATCGTGGATGTGTTGACCGAAGGCGTCAGCGAACTGGTCATCGACCTCAGGAACAACCCCGGAGGTTTCCTCGACACGGCAATAGCCGTTACATCTGTCTTCCTCGAGGACGGCGACGTCGTCAAGACACAGGGCCCTGATGAAGATCTCAGCTACTCAGTGACCGGATCCACCATCGTGCCCGACGACATGCCTGTCACGTTTGTCGTCAACAAAGGAAGCGCTTCTGCATCGGAAGTGGTGTCCGCGGTCCTACAAGAACGAGGCCGAGCCACCGTGGTCGGTGAAAACACCTTCGGAAAGAACACAGTCCAGCAGCGATTTGGTCTGTCCAACGGTGGTGCGCTCAAGCTGACCATCGCCCGCTGGCTGACGCCCGGTGGTCTGGACTTCGGCGAAGGCGGCGTCACTCCCGACGTCTTCATCGAAGACGTGACCGACCTGACAGCCGAGGAGTTGGTCTCCGCTATCAGCGGCTAGGCAGCGGTGCGAGCCTGGCTCGGCCGTATGCGATGTAGGCCATGGCCGCGGCCACGATCACATTGATCGGGATGTTCGACACTTCGTCGCGTCCGAGATGGAACACGATGGCCGCCAGCATGAGTGCGAATAGGCCAACGGCAGCCAGGACGGTGAGGTTCGGTTGGATGCCGGTGACCATCGGAAGGATGAGCCCCAACCCGCCAAGGATTTCGGCACCACCTGAGATCCAATGCTGGGTGTCGGAAAGGTCGTACATCCACGACATCTGCGATGGAAGACCTTCAGGAACAATGAAATGCATCACTCCTATCGCGATGAAGTAGATACCGAATACCCATTGCAGGACAGGAAGGATCTTCTCGTGCATGCGCCCAAGCTACAGAAATCCGCTTGTCCCGCGCTGACATAATCGGGACATGGTCGAATCGACGGTTGTGCTGGTAGAGGGTGAGAGCGACCGTACGGCAGTAGCGACCCTCGCCCAACGGCTGGGGAAGGACATCTCAAAGGCTGGCATCGAAATCGTCGCTATGGGTGGAGCAGCCGGGTTTGCCGATCACTTCGAAGAGTTCAGCAATCGGACCATCCTCGGCTTGTGCGATGAAGGCGAGGTTCCCGATCTCCTGCGTGCCCTAGGAACACGAGACCTGAGCCCGGCCCAGTTGGCGGAACTCGGGTTCTTCATATGTGTACGGGACCTTGAGGACGAGATGATTCGCGCCAACGGAGTCGGTCGTGTGCTTGAGGTCATCGCCTCCGAAGGTGAAGCGAGAGTGTTCGAGAAGTTCCAGCTCCAACCAGAGTGGCGGGGTCGACCGATCCACGATCAGCTGCGCCGATTCCTGGGCACTAGGTCGGGACGGAAGGTCAGGTTTGGAGGGCTGCTTGCCGAAGCGGTCGACCTCGATCGGGTCCCGACTCCCCTGCGCGGCCTCCTCGACCTGATCTGAACAGGGGTCGATCTCTTCATCCGTCGAGCCTGCACCCCGTTCCGCTCAGCGCGACGCGGTGCGGGTTCGATCTAGAACAACCGACTCGCCATCCGTCGAGCCTGCACCCCGTTCCGCTCAGCGCGACGCGGTGCAGGTTCGAGGAGATTGGCTAGGTCGGGGTGCTGACCGAGAGTTCGTAGATCAGCCGAGGCCGGGGTAGGCGATGCCGGTGTTGGCGTGGCAGTCGTAGCCGTGGGGGTTCTTCCCCAGGTACTGCTGGTGATAGTCCTCGGCGAAGTAGTACTCCTCGAGCGGTGCTATCTCCGTGGTGATATCTCCAAAACCCTGATCCGTTAGAACCGACTGATACACGTCCTGAGAACGCTTGGCCTGATCGTGCTGCCCATCGGTGGTCGTATAGATGGTCGACCGATACTGGGTTCCGATGTCGTTGCCCTGGCGGTAACCCTGGGTCGGGTCATGGGTCTCCCAGAACACTTTCAAGAGCTCGTCGTAAGACACGATCGACGGGTCGTAAACGACCTGCACGACCTCGGCGTGGCCGGTCATGCCTGAGCAAACTTCCTCATAGCTCGGATTCGGAGTGGCACCACCTGCATATCCGGCCGAGGTCGTGAACACGCCGTCCATCTGCCAGAAGCGTCTCTCCGCACCCCAGAAACAACCCATTCCGAAGACGGCAACCTCAAGGCCATCAGCGAAGGGGCCCTCGAGAGGGTTGCCGTTCACAAAGTGGGCAGGCGGAACCTCCACAGCCTCGCTGCGGCCCGGAAGGGCGTCGTTGGCGGCTGGCATTTCCTTGGCTTTTCTTCCAAACATCAGAACCTCCGTACGGATATCAAAACAGTCAACCGGTTAACACAGCCTCAAGTTCCATCTCCACAACCCAGCGCTCGTCGAGGAGCCCGGCAACCACGACCATGGTCGACGCGGGTCGAACTTCAGAGAACACCTCACCATGGGCCTCCCCAACGGCTTCGGCATGCGCAGCGTCGGTGATGAACATCCGCGTGCGCACCACGTCGGCAGGCGTCCCTCCGGCTTCTTCCAATGCCTCGAGCATGATCTCCAAGCATCGCCAGGTTTGGACTTTAGGGTCGGGATCGACGAAGCCGTCCGGCCAGATCGGTGCGGTGCCAGCTACTAGAACCCGATCGCCAACACGCACTGCTCGGCTGAACCCGACTGTGGATTCGAAAGGCGACCCGGACGAGACGTTCTGTCGCATTGGGCCCAAGCCTATCGCTATCCCATGCCAGTCGTCTTGACCGGCTTGACCTTCATCACAACCCGTTCGTCGCCCTCGCGGTGCCACGGATAGCGGTCTTTGCCGATGTACTTCTTGGCCATTCTGGAGATGAAGTCGATATTCGGGTCAGGCTCGATCTCGACGAGCTCACCTCGAACCTCGAGGTAGCGGTACGGGTCGGCCGGGTCCAGAATCGACAACGAAACCCGGGAGTCAGCCCTGAGGTTTCGATACTTCTGCCGGCCAGTTGTGAGGCTGAATTTGAGGTGCTCACCATCCCAGTCGAACCAGACCGGATTGTTCTGCGGGGCGCCGTCGGGGCCAATCGTGGCGACGTGAGCGAAGCTCTTGGTGTCCCAATCGAGAAGGTCGGCAAAGGACTCGGGAATCGTGGTTGATGTCATACACGGACGAACCCAACGGGTGCCGAGCTGATTCCCACTTCACGCATCTCTGGCGTTTGAGTACGCTGAATTCTCACCGTATGCGGTCACTGCGCCTCCTAACGGCATTCCTCGCTCTCGCTCTTGTCGCCTCAGTGGTTACCCCTGGCGTGCCCTTCGCACGCGCGCAATCGACAGAAGACGCCCAGGACGCAGCCGACGAAGCTGAGAGACGTGCCGACGCGGCCTCAGGCCTCGTCGACGAAGCGGTGACCAATCGCAATGAGATCGAGGCCGACCTCACCGTCTCCATTACTCGTATGAATGAGCTGGCAGCAGAACTATCGCTGGTCGGTGCGAACATCGATCGAATCTCAGCTGAGGTTGGGTTCGCAGACGTGGAGCTAGCCGGCATTCAGCAGGACATCGAAAGCCAGGCCGTGAGCGCCTACATGACAGTTGTGGCTTCGCCGACCGTCAACGTCGTGAACTCTCGAAGCGTTGAAGAGGCAATGGTGGCCAGCAAGGTCGTCGAGGACGTCGTCGCGGACGGTCGCGAAACGGTCGGCGAGCTGAGCCAGAAGAAGAACAGCCTTCGCCAGCTTCAAGAGACGTTCCTCTCCCAACAAGATGAATACACACAACTCCAGGCAGAAATCGACGCCGAGGTAGAACACTTCACCGAGTTGTACGAACAAGCGGATGCTCGCGTGGCCCAACTGATCCGCGATGCCGAGGAAGCCGACCGTCAGTACCGGGCAGCTTTGACTGCGCTGCAGGTCGCCGAGGCGAAGGAAGCCGAGCGGGCCCGTCAGGAAAACCGACCACCTCCAACGACCACACCTTCCTCTCCAACCACGACCTCGGGCAACACGACGACTTCGAACGGAAACACGACCACCACGTCCGGCGGCGGTGGGTCATGGAATCATCCGCCTGCCGTCGAACAGTGGAGACCCCTTGTTACTCAATACTTCCCGTCCCATCGGGTCGAGGAAGCTCTTCGGATAATCAACTGTGAGTCCAACGGCGATCCGAACGCGGTGAACCCGTACTCCAGTGCATCGGGGCTATTCCAGTTCCTGCCCTCGACGTGGGTGACGACAGCACCGCAGGCGGGTTGGGCCGGTTACAGCGTCTTCCACCCGGAGGCCAACGTCTCGTCAGCAGCCTGGCTGGCTAACCGTTTCGAAGAGTTGGGCTCCTACTACTGGCAGCCCTGGAGTTGTCGCCGAGTCCTGAACTGATCACCGGCTCAGAACCCGTCCCAGCGAGCACCCCGGTGGTCGCTGCTTAAACTTCCGCTGCTCATGGACACGCCAAATCTTCACAGGGGCCGTCAGATCGCACTGATGGCGCTGGCCCTCGGGGCCACCATCCCTGGCATTGCCCTCAAACTCACCGTCGACCACCCGAATCCGATCCTGGGTGCAGCCCTGTACGGGATGGCCATCGTTGGAGCCGCGTTCATGATCTCCTGGGCGGCAGAGGTGATTCAGCTCGACGTCGGAGGAGGACTGGCGCTCGCGATCCTCGCCCTCATCGCAGTCCTGCCCGAGTACGCAGTCGACTTCGTGCTCACCGCGGACGCCGGGCGCGAGTTTGCCGAGACCGGGGCGGGAGGAGAGGCCGCTGAGCTGGCTTTGGCCAACATGACCGGCGCCAACCAGTTGTTGATCGGGTTCGGGTGGCCCCTGGTGATCCTCATCGGCACGTGGCGGGTCAGGAAGACAAGGGCAACTCCGGAGATGGCTGAAGGCGCCACCTCGGACACCATCTATCTAGAGAAGACTCAATCGGTCGACATCGCCTATTTAGCAGTTGCCTCGATCTACGGCATGACCCTCTTCCTGAAAGAGACACTGAGCCCGTTTGACGCGGTTGTTCTCGTGGGTATCTACGTCCTGTACATGATCCGATTGTCCGGAGCCACAGCGAGCGAGCCGCACCTGGTTGGCCCCAGCGCGTTCATCGGCAGTCTTCCCAAACGGCAGAGGCGCTTGATCAACTACGTCCTATTTGCTCTCGCCGGAGGGGCCATCATCCTGGTGGCCGAGCCCTTTGCCGAATCCCTCATCGAGATGGGCGAGCAAGTCGGTATCAGCGAGTTCCTGCTCATCAAGTGGCTGGCACCTTTTGCATCTGAAGCTCCCGAACTACTGATTGCCACTCTCTTCGCTTGGAGGCTGGCTGCCAGGACCGGCATTGGAGCCTTGATCTCTTCGAAGGTCAACCAATGGACGCTCCTCGTGGGAACCCTTCCGATCGTCTTCATGATCTTCGCCCAACAGATCCACGGCTTGCCGCTGAACGAGATTCAGCGCGACGAACTCTGGGTAACAGCCACACAGTCGGTATTCGCGGTGGCGATAATCGCAAGTCGCTCGATCGACGTGAAAGAGGCACTGGCGATGTTCGGGCTGTTCATGGTGCAGTTCGGTGAGTCGTGGCTGGCCGAGGCAGGAGTCATCTCGGCTGACGCCGCGGCAGCAACGCGCGTCGGGGTCGGAGTCATGTTCCTCCTGGCGGCTCTCTTTGTCCTCCGGACCGATTTCCGGCGATTCACCACGATTCTCAAGGATGGCTTCCGGGCTCCATGGTCGGAGTTGGAGGCCGAAGAGACGTCGGTCTGAACCAACCCTCTCCAATCTGTCGTTTCACCGACGTATGTTCGTCACAAGGGTGAAAGGAGACAGATGACTAAGTACTTCACAAGGGGCGTGTTCGACTTCCTGAAAGAGCTGGAAGCAAACAATGAGAAGGCGTGGTGGGAGGCGAACAAAGACCGCTACATCACGACCATCCGTGAACCCGCACTGGACTTCGTCGAGGACTTCGGAGAGAAGCTGGCGAAGATCTCGCCTCACTTCAAGGCAGATACACGGACCAACGGCGGTTCATTGATGAGGCCCTACCGCGACGTTCGCTTCTCGAAGGACAAGACTCCGTACAAGACGAACGTAGGCATCCAATTCAGGCACGAGCGAGGGAAAGATGTCCACGCCCCGGGCTTCTACCTTCACATACAGCCCGGAGAGAACTTTGCTGGCGTGGGTCTGTGGAACCCGGAGCCGAAGGTGGCAAGGGCTATCCGCCAGGCGATCAATGACGAACCCGAGCGTTGGAAGAAGGTCGCACACTCGAAAGGATTCACCGGCGTCTGGACCGTGGGTGACGGTGAGGAGAGCCGACTCAAACGGGTTCCCAAGGAGTTGGACGAGAATCATCCCTTCCCCGACGATCTACGTCTCAAGAGCTTCACCGCCGGGTCGCGATTGACGCAGAGGTCGATCACTTCTGATGGATTTGCGGACGACCTGTTTGCCCAGTTCAAGAAGGCTGCTGGCTACACGCAGTTCCTTTGTGAGGCGATCGGGGTCGAGTTCTAGGTCGACACTTCGGTTTGCCTAGCTAGTTTGGGGGGTTCTGGACAGGGAACCCCCAATTGGCGATGTATGACGGTGTCGTGAATCTCTCGGACAACGATGTCCCGGTGATCATCGAACTAGACGAAGAGTCAGTGCGGCTCAGTGCCTCCGGCGCAGAGGTCGGCCATTGGTCGCTTGATGAATGCGACATCACCCGCAGCGACGAAACAACTTTCATTATTCATGCCGAAGCAGAGCGCCTCCCGTTTGTCCCGTCGCAACCGGGTGCGTTCGCCGGCGCAGTGGGTCTCGCCGACGACAAAGCCTCTGTCCCTCGGCCACCAGAAGCAGAACAGGAGTCAGAAGCCGAGGAAGCTCCGGCTCCACAGCCCCTGACCGTCGGCCTCTTCTATGCATTGGTCGCGGCAACTTTGGCCTCTGGAGTCTGGGCCCTGGTGTCGATCGTCACCTAGCCGTCGGGCTGGCCCATCCACTCGTCTGCGTTGTCGACCAGGTACTCGCTGACCTCCCGCGACAAGTCGAGCACCTCGCAGAGTTGCTCTCTTCCCATTAGAACGTCGACGAGGCTCACCTGAGTCTTCCCAGTTACTTGCAGGCGGCGCTCGGGAGCCCCAATGACATCGGCGAACGAGTCCACCGCGCTGACCTCGATGGGAAGAGTCAATCCCCCGATCCCGGCCAGGTCGGTAGCCAGGACCAGCAAGTCGGGCGGCTCGTGGAGTGGTGGGACGGCCCAGTTGAAATAGAGGTCGAGGTGATATTCGTTCGGCGGCTCGCTGAACTCACCCATCGCTTCCAGGACCTCGCGGAGTGAAAGCACCGTGTTGGGATTGACGTCGAGAGCAACGTGGAGGTCGATTGGCCCCCCACATCCTGATTCGGGGTGGACATCGACCTCCCAAGACTGGCGCAACGAGTACGTCTCGACGAAATGGCGCTCGTCATGAACATGAAATCCGTGTTCGGTTGCGTGTTCTTTGAAGTCGGCGATGAATCCAGGGATGTCTACGGCCATCACTTCGAGCCTATTGCGATCTCTGCCCTTCGGCGAGAGGGTTAACTGCTCCGGCGCCTACCGTCGAGGAAGCTCCTAAACGACGCGGCCACCGGTGGAGGGACGGCCCGAACCGGCCCGGTTTCGTAGTAGTCGTGGTACTGCTTGGTCACGACCGCCCCCAACAGGAAGACGGCCGCGAGGGCGAACGCGGTCAGAAGGATCACGAAGAGAGAACCTGCCACAGTCGAAGCCGTGGTCTCGGAGTCCCAGCTGAAATAGATTCGAACGCCAACGGCCGCGGCAAGAAACACCACGGTCGTGAAGAAGGAGCCGACGTAGAGAGCGGCCTTGTTCACCGAAACCTGCGTGAGTGTGGTGATAACGAGCCCGATCACCAGTGGGAACACGAGCAGGGTCACCAGTGGGGCCACGACTTCGATGACGCTGTGGACGATCCCGATTCCGCGATCGTCGAAGAACCCTTCGAAGGCCCCCCAAATCAGGTTGAGCGCCCAAACAGCAACGCCGATCAGGGCGAACCCCATCGTCCACAAGAAGCCAAGACCACGCTTCCGTGCGTACGCAATCAGTCCTGAGGTGTGCTCATAGGGGACTTCGAATATGTCGTTCAAATCGTTTTGGAGTTCGTAGAAGAGACTCGACGTGGTCCAGAGCAAAAGGACGAAACCGACGATGGCCGTCGCTCCGCCCGAGGCTGCTGCCGACTCGACGAAGATCCGGACCCCATCGGCTACTTGCTGGCCGGCGATGTCCGCTATGAGCTCGAGGATCTGATCCTGTGCTGCTTCCGAATCGCCGATCACAAATCCAAACACAGCAACTGCAATGAGCATCAGTGGCGCAAGAGCAAATATCCCTCGATAGGCCACGGCGGCTGCCATGCGGCTGATCCGCTGCTCACCAAAGATCTGACCCGACTCGACCAGGACGAGAAAGAAGAGACGGCCACGATCTCTGACATGCTCCAACATTTCCGGCGACAGGGTATCGGTGCCTACCCTTCTTTTGGTGAGCCATCCGTTTGAGGCGCCTATCAAGACGATGGAAGCCAAGGTGTCTGAGAAATGGCCGTCAGGGGACTTCGTCTACGAACCGAAATGGGATGGGTTCCGGTCGGTGTCCTGGTCCGGACCCGACCGCCGAATCGACTCTCGAAACCAGCGTCCCCTCCTCAGGTACTTCCCAGAGCTACGGCCCGCACTCGAACAGCTCCCCGATGGGACCGTCGTCGACGGCGAGATAGTCGTGGTGGTCGGAGGAGCCACAGACTTCGATGCCCTTCAGCAGCGCATACATCCGGCCGAATCGAGAATCACGATGTTGTCAGAGGAGACTCCTGCCGAACTGGTTGCCTTCGATCTCCTCGCAGACCGGGGCACGGACTTGAGAGAGGCTCCGTTCTCCGAACGACGTGAGCAACTAGTGGCATTGGCCAGCGACCTCGAGCTCCCCTGGCACCTAACGCCGCAGACTGACGACCCGGAGGTTGCTCGTGCCTGGTTCGACGAGTTCGAACCGGCCGGTTGCGACGGCATCATTGCCAAAAGGCCGGAACTCTCATATCAGCACGGGAAGAGGGCGATGATCAAGATCAAGCATCGCCGGACAATTGACGTGGTTGTTGGTGGGTTCCGTGAACACAAAGACGGAGGCAAGATCGGCTCGCTGCTCCTTGGCCTGTTCAATGACCAGGGGGACTTTCACTTCATCGGTCACTGCTCGGGTTTCCCAAACGCCGACAGAGTCGAGATCTACAACCGATTCATGGACTTACGCGCCGCGGAGAGCTTCGACGAGGCGGCTCGCGCACCGGGAGGGCCGAGTCGATGGTCATCGGGGAAAGAAGACAACTCCTGGGTTCCAGTCCAACCGGGCGTGGTGGTCGAAGTCAGCTACGACCAACTCGAGGGGGATCGCTTTCGTCATGCGTCGAGATTCCATCGGTGGAGACCCGACAAAGACGCTCAACAATGCACGATGGACCAGTTGGAGCGTCCTGAGGGAGCGAGCTTCCGAGAGGTAGTCGCAGACTGAACAAACAGGGTCGAATGGGGGCAACCCCTGATTGGTTTGGTTCACGACCCCTGCCACACTCATCGCCAATGGGCCCCGAACACATCGTCAAAGTCGAAGGCCTCACTCATGACTACGGCGAAGTTGTCGCCCTCCGCAACCTCAACTTGACGATCCCGCCTGGTGTCACCGGGCTTGTTGGCGCCAACGGAGCCGGGAAGACAACGATGCTGCGGATACTCCTTGGTTTGCTCCATCCGACAGGTGGCCGATCGCTTGTCATGGGCAACGACCCTGAGCTTGATCCTCTCGTCGTTAGAGCCCAGATGGGATACATGCCAGAGGGTCAGTGCCTTCCCAAGGACCAAACTGCTGCCGACTTCGTGAGCTACGCAGCGCAGTTGGCGGGTCTGCCCAAACGCGAAGCCAGGCGGCGGTCCTCGGAGACCCTCTTCCTCGTGGGCCTTGAAGAAGAACGATTCAGGTTCCTCGGTGACTTCTCAACCGGGATGCAGCAACGAGTCAAGCTCGCCCAGGCCATCGTTCATGACCCGGACCTCCTACTCCTGGACGAACCCGCCTCGGGACTCGATCCTGCTGGGCGCACACAGATGCTCCAGCTGATCAGACGTCTCGGGGAGTTCGACATCAATGTGATTGTCAGTTCGCACGTCCTGACTGACATCGAAGAGACCTGCTCGTGGGTCGTGATGCTCGACGCCGGCGACCTTCTCCGCTCAGGACCCCTCCAGAATTTCGAGAAACACGGAACCGTCCATGTCGAAGTCTTGGAGCACGGAGAGCGGCTGGCTCAGCGATTGACCAATCGAGGCCTTGGAGTGACGCTCGAAGGCGTTCGCCTCGTCGTCGGGCCGGGTGATGAAACTCTTGAGCAAGCGATCATCGAGGAATCGGTTGCGGCCGACACCGGGATCGTCCGTTTGACTCGAGGATCAGAGTCTCTCGAAGACCTTTTCCTCGCTCCACAAGAGGTGACCGAATGACCAACCAGGTCATATACGACCGGGGCTACCGCAAGTACGACGGTCCCAAGAGCGGTCCAAAGGGTGCGCGACGAGCGGTCTACAACGACGGGGTCAGGCGCGTGTTGGGCCTTGGACGCAAAGCGCGCATGAAGATCTTCCCGTGGTCGTTGATCACTATCGCCGTGATCGCAGCCGCCGTATTCATCGGGATTCACTGGGCGATCGGCAATATCGACGAAAGCCTGCGGCAGGGGATTCCTACATATGGGGGCCTCTTCGACTTCTACTCGGCCATCTCGCTGCTTTTCATCGTTCTCGCCGGCCCGTTGCTGCTGATTCCAGACCGGAACTCTGGAGCACTATCGGTTTACTTCTCGAGGCCACTCACCGTGGACGGATACCTGGGGTCGAAGGTTGGCGCGTTTGCGACGGTCGTGGGTGCCATCTACATCGTCCCTCAGCTGCTACTCCACCTCGGCCTCGGCTTGATCTCAGACGACGGGTTTCTCCGGTACATGGGAGACAACATCGACGTCTTGTGGAAGGTCCCCGTCACGACAGCAGCGTTCGTCGGTCTCCACGGCGCAATCGTCTTCATCCTCTCAACAGCTATCGGCCGGACCGGGATTGCGGCCGCAGTCTTCTTCGGAATCACTACCGCAGGAAGTGGCATTGCTGCCGGAGTCTCCACGCTCAGCTTCCCCGGAGCCGACTGGGTCTCGCTGCTTGCCGTTGATCAACACCCCCGGATCATCCGCGACTTCCTGTTCGAGGACACCGTCGAGTACCCAGCAGAGGCGGCGGGATTCGAAGTCTGGGCCTCAGTCGTGTTCATCCTGGTTCTGGTCGCTATCGCGGCGTGGTTTGTGAGAAGCAGATACCGGAAACTGGCATGAGCGATTCGATTGTCGTCAGCGAACTGTCGAAATGGTTCGGCCCGAAGGTGGCTGTCAGCGAGGTCACGATCGGATTCGGTCCTGGAGTGACTGGCCTGCTGGGCCCCAACGGAGCAGGGAAGACAACGCTGATGCGGGTCATCGCCGGATTGCAGAAGCCCTCTCAGGGCAGTGTCACCATCCACGGTATGGACCCCCGAAAAGACGTGTCCATCTACAAGGACATCGCACTGGTCCCCGAAGACGAAGCCGTCTATGAGCGGTTGACCGCCCTTCAGTTCGTCGAGTTGGCTGCGAAGCTCGCCAAAGCTTCAGACCCAAGAGGCCGAGCCCGGGCTGCGCTAGACACAGTCGAGATGCTTGGGGACGCTGATCGCCGGGTTGGCGGCTTCTCCAAAGGCATGAGACAGCGGACCAAGGTGGCCGCAGCCCTGGTTTCGGACCCGGACGTTCTGTTGCTCGACGAACCACTCAACGGGGCAGACCCAGTCCAACGCGCCAAGCTCATCGACCTCTTCCACGAGCTCGGTGACCAAGGGAGAACCGTGGTCGTTTCCTCACACGTCTTGTCCGAGGTCGAGCGAATGGCGGAGCGGGTGGTAGCGATGGTCGACGGACGGTTGGCCGCCGTCGGATCGGTTGCTGACATCCGTGGGGCCATGACAGACGTCCCCCGCCAGATCTTCATCGAAGGCAAGGGCATGAGACAGCTCGCATCCGCACTCATGGCCACCGAGGGAGTTGTCGGGGTGCACCTTGAGCGGGACCGACTCCGTGTCGCCGCTTCCGACGCCCGCGCGGTGTCGCACGCACTACCCAAACTGGCGCTCGCCAACTCGGTCTCGCTGTCGCGTGTTGAGCCGGCCGACGAGTCTCTCGAGTCAGTCTTCCGCTACATCGTCGAAGGCTCCTGATGACACTCGCCGTACACCTCTACAAACGACTAATGCGACGAGGCCGGCTCATCGGGCTGCTGATTCTCTCGTCGGTTCCGGCCGGTGTGATCTGGCTCTCGACCTTCGAAGCGGACACAGACGAGATTGCGGGCCTCTACACGAGCATTCTTGCGACGCTTGGGTTCTCGTACGCCATCGCCGTGTTGATATTGACGGCCGCAACATTGCGAGAGGAGCGGGACGGCGGAACGTTGCCATACATCTATATGCGGCCGATCGGCCGCTTCCAGATGGCACTGTCATCGGTCGTCGCGGGTACGGCGGCTGCATTGACTCTCGCCGTCGGTGGGTGGCTGGCCTCGGCGATCGCACTCTTGATCAGCGGCAACGACATATCGATCGCGATGCCCGGGATCATCCTCTTCGCTGCAGCGGCCGTCGGATATGCAGCGATCTTCGTGCCTCTCGGCTACCTGGTCCCGAGATCGATCCTCGTCGGCCTCGGCTACATCATCGTGGTCGAGTCGATCCTTGCCTTCTTCGTTACGGGATTGGCGCAGATCTCGATATGGCGAATCTCGCTCTCCATCTACGCCGACTTCGCGACGGTTTGGGACGGTCAGGAAGCTGGAGACATGCTTGGCCCGGTCGCAATTGGCGCAGGTGGTGGCGTCGTGAAACTCACCGTCGTCCTGGTTCTAGGCCTCATCGCTCTCACTCAAGCTCTTAGACGTCGCGACGCCATCTGACGATCAGTACTCCTCGTCAGCCCGCCGCTGTTTCGACGGTTGGACACGCGGCGGCTCCCCGGGCATCTTGGGATAGTGAGGTGGCCAGGGAGCGTCACCAATGCCGTTTGCCTCATCGCGATGGACCCACTCCAGAAGCGTGTCGATCCGCCCCGGCGAATCGTCGATACCGGCGGTCAGGTCGCCAACGTCAGCCCACCTTTCGCTGAAGGTAGCCATGGGGAAGTCCTCGATCTCAACCTCAGACAGCTCTTCCCAGGTGACCGGAGCTGAGACATAGCCAGTCGGACGCACCCCATACGCTGAGGAAACCGTCTTGTCTCTGGCGTTCTGGTTGTAGTCGACGAAGACCCCATGCCTCTCTTCCTTCCACCACTTAGTGGTGACGAGGCCTTCCATGCGGCGTTCCAACTCGCGGGCAAACGCAAGGACCGCTCGCCGGGTCTGGAAGAAGTTCCAGATGGGCTCGATCCGGACGTACACGTGGACTCCTCTGCTCCCAGAGGTCTTAGGCCAGCCAACAAGACCGAGCTCGTCCAACAGGTCCTTGGCGCCCAAAGCTGCTTCCTTGACCTGTGCAAAGCTGATTCCCTCGGTTGGATCGAAGTCGAAGCGAAGCTCGTCCGGATGCTCGATGTCTTCAGCCCTAACGGGCCAAGGATGGAAATCGAGACAACCCAGCTGGGCCAGTCGTACGACGTCAGCTTCGGAAACCGGGACGTTCATCCTTCCGGGTCGTTGTGATGGGAACCGAATCTGCGCTGTCTGGAATGGGGTGTTTTTGGCCGCGCGCTTGTGATAGATCGGATCGACGGTCACGTCCTTCATGTATCGCTTGAGCATGGTCGGTCGTCGGGTGATCCCTCTTGCGGCACCCTCGGAGACAGTCACGAAGTGGTTGACCACATCGAACTTCGTCCAACCCTGATCGGGGAAGACCACTCGCTCCGGAGAGGAGATTCGTACCTCTTCACCGCCCACCTCCAACATCACATGGTCAGCCATTGAGACCCGCTTCTACTTGTAGAAGGGGACCCGACGCATGATTTTCAAGACGACGCCCAGCATCTTCTGGTACTGCTCATACGTCATTCCGCCCATTGGGGCGAAAGCCGGACCAATCCGCTGAACAGCCACCGTCTGCGACTCCGTGTACTTGAGGATGCCTACTGCGCCGTGTCTGCGACCCAGTCCTGACGCTTTCATGCCGCCCATTGGCGCTCCGTACGAAGACCAGGTGGCGGCGAACCCGTCGTTCACGCCAACGGTCCCTGCCTGCAGCTGGGTCGCAGTCGACACGCCCTTGTCGACGTTTCGTGTCCACACGCTGAAATTGAGACCGAACTCAGAGTCGTTCGCCATGGCGATGGCGTCGTCCAGACTCTCGTATCCGTAGATCGACACCACCGGGCCGAACGTCTCGGTCCGACACAACTCCATACTCTCATCAACGTCGGTCAGAACCGTGGGCTCGTAGAACAGCGGTCCGACGTCCGGTCTCGGTTTGCCCCCGGTCAGAAGGGTCGCACCGTTGCTGACTGCGTCCTCGACGTGGCCGTGGACATTGTCCAGATGATCTCGGTTGATCATCGAAGACAGGTCAGACGTGTAGTCGAAGTCTGTGCTCAGACTTAGGTTGCGGGTGTGCTCGACGAACCTCGAGGTGAACTCCGCACGGATCTTCTCATCGACGTAGATGCGCTCCATTGCGATGCACAGCTGGCCACCGTTGGCAAACACCGCACGCGCCACCCCTGGCACGGTTTTCGCGAGGTCGGCGTCGTCCATGACGACGGCGGCGTTCTTGCCGCCCAGTTCCATTGACGCACCAATGAGCCGACTCGCTGCCTGCTCTGCGACGACTCGACCAACTTGGGTCGAGCCGGTGAACATCATGAAGTCCACATTCTCGATCAGCGTCGATCCGAGGTCCTCGCCATAGCCAGTAACCACCTGGAGTAGACCCTCGGGGAGTCCTGCTTCTTCAAGGAGTCTCTTGCCGTAGAGAAGTGAGAACGGTGTCTTCTCGTCCGGTTTCGCGACTACGGCATTTCCAGCCAACAGCGCTGGGATCATGTCGGCCACGGACAGGTTGAAAGGGAAGTTCCAAGGCGAGATCGAACCCACGACTCCAACTGGATGACGGTATTCGTAGGCCTTGGTCAGAATTGGAAACGAGACGGTTCGTCGTTGCCGACGCAACAGCCCGGGAGCGGTGTTGACGTAGTACCGGGCGGTGGCGGCTGAGTCGTAGACCTCTTCGAATGCCGCAACTCGTGACTTTCCGGTTTCGGCCTGTACGACATCGAGAGCCAAATCGGCATTGTCGATCAGGAGGTCGTGAAACCGGATGAGGACTTCGGAACGCTCTTGCAGGCTTCGAGATGCCCAGGCAACTTGGGCTTTCCTCGCGTTTACGGCTGCCTCCACCACGTCCTCAGGTGTCGCCTCTGGAACAGACCCGATGACTTCCTCTGTGAAGGGGCCGAGGATCTCTATTCGCTTGCGGCCAGGAGCTGTTGACACTCCAAGCGCGAGATCTTCCAAGAGCAACGTGTTGACGAGCGATTCGCGCACCATGTGGTCGAGACTAGATGGCTCCCTACAATTCGGTCATGGGTCAGGTTCACCAAATCAACACATCCAGGGGCGGGGTCCCCAAGCTCCCGGTCGAAATGGCGGTGGTCAACGAATCAGGATTGATCGGCGACGAACAAGCAGACAAAGTCCACCATGGGAGCCCCGACCAGGCACTTTGCCTTTACTCGTTGGAGGTCATCGAGACCTTGCGCCGCGAGGGGCATCCGATCGAGCCGGGCTCCGCGGGTGAAAACGTCACGGTCTCCGGTCTTGACTGGACCGAGGTGACGCCCGGCAGGACACTGAATATCGGGCCGGTGGAAGCCGAAATCACATTCTTCGCCGAGCCCTGTTCGAAGAACGCCCGCTGGTTCAAAGACGGACAGTTCGGTCGGATGAAAGAGTCGCGCCACCCAGGAGAGTCCAGGGTCTACGCCAAGGTCATCAAAGGCGGCCCGATCCGTGCCGGCGACCCGGTTGAGCTAGTCGGCTAGGGCCACTCTCAAGAACTGGAGAGTTCGCGCCCACGCACGCTCACAGGCTTCCGGATCGAAGCTTTCCCCGTCGGGCTCACAGAATCCATGTTCGGTATCGGGGTACCGCTGAACATCGACTCCGAGGCCTTCAAGACCCATCGTCGCCTCCATGAACGCCGCCTCGTCGTCGCTGATGAACTCGTCTTGTGACGCGTAGTGGATCAGATAGGTCGACTCGGAGCCAGCGAAGTCGATCTGTTGGGTTCCGTAGTACGAGACGACACCCTTCACCAGATCCTTCAGCCGCACCGATGCCCAGAGTCCCAGCGAACCACCCATACCGAACCCAACGATGGCTATCGGACCCGCCGTTGACTGCTCGTTGAGAAGTCGCGCCGACGACAGGACGAGGTTGGCAAGCCGATCGGGACTGGCAGCGCCTAGCCTGTCCAAGCCCTCTTGTTGACTCTCCGGCAATTCACCAAAGTTGATATCGGGCGCGAGGACCGTGTAGCCCTCGTCTGCCAGCTGATCGCATCGGCTCTTGACCGAGGATGTCAGACCCCATAGGGAGTGAAGGACAAGGACACCTCGGCCTCTCCCCTGGTCCGATTGAACGAAATACGCTTGATCGCGGGGCACAAGCCCAACCTAGGCCACGGCCTACGCTTGTCGGGAATGTCGTCAGCGGTCGAGCCTCTCAAATACCCAAACTTCCGCTGGCTCTGGTCGGGAAACGTCTTGTCGGCCTCGGGAACCTTCATCCAGGCCGTGGCCGGAAGCTGGCTGATGTGGGAGCTGACGGAATCGAGCACCTGGGTGGGACTCATCGTGGCGTCAGCGACGCTGCCTCTCTTGTTCTTCTCGCTGACAGCGGGCGTGTTGGCTGATCGGTTCGACCGGGTCAAGCTGATGCTGGTAGCGCAGGGCATCATGGGCGCCGCAGCCGCAAGCATGGCTGTGCTCACCTTTACCGACCTCATCACACCCGGCATCCTTCTCGCCCTGGGTCTGGTCCTGGGCACAGGGCTCGCCTTGAACATCCCCGCATGGCAGGCCTTGGTTCCCGACTTGGTCCCACGAGGCTTGGTCGCTTCGGCCGTCGCTCTCAATTCGGCGGCATTCAACACAGCCCGCGCGGTGGGGCCGGCAATCGGAGGCGCTCTCGTGGCCGCCTACGGTGCCGGTGCCGGGTTTGCAGTCAACGCACTCTCGTATGTCGCCATCATCATCGCCCTGATCGCCATCGGGCCTCATCTCGCCGAGCAAGCCAAAGAAGCCCCAAAGTCGATGAGAAATGCGATTTCGAGTGGAATCCGATTTGCACGTTTTACCCCCACTTTTCGCAACCTGATTGCCCTGGTCGCCCTTTTTGCGGTCACGTCCGCTGTCGTCCAGGCGGTGCTTCCAGTTCACAACGCCTATCTGGGGGGCACTGCGGCGACCTTCGGCCTGCTCTATGGCTGCATGGGTCTGGGGGCATTGAGTGCGGCTTTCGCAAGACCAAAGATCGCTGATCGAGTGCAGAAATCCTGGGTGCCCTTCACCATCGGGGCCTTTGGAGTCTCCGGCATAGTTCTCGGACTGGCACCAAACCTCTGGGTGGCGGCGGCGGCGATGTTCTCGGCGGGTGTGTTTTGGCTTCTCACGCTGGCCACGCTCAACGCAACTGCACAGCTCATGGCACCCGACTGGATCAGGGGCAGGGCAATGTCTATCTACACGCTGGCCTTCGTGGGGATCATGCCGATTGGGTCGATCGCATCCGGAACAGTCGCCGATCTCATAGGCACGCCGGGATCATTGGCGGTCTTTTCCACAGGCGCGCTAGCCCTAGGGATCACAGCGCCACGGTTCCGTGTGCCGCATGTGGATGACGTTGTCACTCCCGAATTCAGCGAACGACCAGCCGTCGAGCACGACCTGGCCGTGGGGGATGGTGGGCCGGTCCTGGTGCTCAACACCTGGAAGATCGACGCCGACCAACTGGCCGAGTTCGCCACCCTCATGAATGAGGTGAGGCGAGTGAGGCTCGCGACTGGCGCCTACCGATGGCGTCTGTTCCGGAGGTCATCGGACCCTCTGATGCTCACCGAGTTCATGGCGCTTCACAGCTGGGAAGAGCATCTCGCTCAACATCGGAGAATTGACGACAGCGCGGCTGCCCTCCTCAGAAAGGTGCGTTCGTTCGACGTGAGGGGTGGTCCGGTCACGCGACATCTGCTCGCTCTTGATACAGAGGAACCTCAGGATTTCGACGAGCTAGTGGCGACCCACGAGGAGCTGCACCGCACCGACGGATCGATACCGACCCCGGATCAAGACAACTGAGCGAAGGCCATCTCGCGCTTGAACTTTTTCCAGTCGGAGGACTTCGTCGACCACAAGACATCGGTGACGATCATCCCTACTCCGAGAGCGACGAGTCCCCACACGTACCAGCCAGGTAGACCGGCGTAGAAAGCCGCCCCGACCAGTAAGAACGGAACGAACTTGGTGACGAGGGCGCCCGACGCATGCATCCAGGCTCGCGATTGGGCGGAAGCAATGAGGTAGGTGGCGTAGTCGACCTTGACACCTGGCTGTGGTCGGGCGAGTTGACCGACAAACCAATGGGTGAAACGCATTCCCCGGATTCGACCCACAACCAGGTGGCCCAACCCGTGAGTCGTCGTGAGAATCGCACCAAATCCGACTGTGAAAACAAGGAGAGCGGCGAGCCCATCAAGCGAGTACGACCACGCGACGGCGAGCAATCCAGCCAAGGTTGCGGCAATCGCCATGGCCGTTCCCACGCCTATTGGAATCGTGAGCGATGCCCAGTTCTCGAAGGCTTTGCGATCAATCACGGCGGCGCGTTCCGCATATCGCTCGGCCAACTCTGGAGCCGCCTTCATTTCTCGTACTGCAGACCAGAAGCCGGTTCCGCCCAGGCCTCGTCCCTCAGCCAGAGCGGACTCGGCTGCCGTCACTCTCTGCTCAATCGAAGTGGCTTCCACCGCCTCAAATATAGGTACGGTGATCGAAGTGCAACCGATCGACCGACGCTGGGGTTCCTATTGCCGATGGAGGATTTGAACAACGCCCTGGCAACCGACCTCGATCGAGCGTTCGGTTCTGTGGTCGATGAGATGGGCCCGCGTCTCTTCTGGGGTCTGCGCAGGATGTGCGGGGATCACCAGGAAGCCGAGGACCTCACCCAGGAGACCTTCATCAGGGCCTACCGCGCCTTGGACGGGTATGAGCCCAAGAGGATTCGGGAACTCAAGCTCCAGCCATGGATCTGGACGATTGCGATGAACCTCGGGCGCAACCACGTCAGAGACCGCGCACGTCGGCCTACGGCGGTGGAGATGTTCGAGACCGGAACGGAAGACCCTGAGCCCATCGACGATGCGGCGTGGGACCGACGGCTCGCAATCCTGAGCAGTCATCAAAGAGATGCCGTAGTTCTCCGTCATGTGGTGGGTCTGGGCATAGCGGAGATTGCCGACGCAGTTGGCCGGCCTGAGGGCACGGTCAAAGCCGACATCCACCGAGGCCTTAGTCGGCTACGCACAACAATCGAGGAGGAATCATGACCGTCGAATCGCAACTCGAGAGTCTCATCGGAAGTCTTCCGGGTGGGGTGTCCGAAGGAGTGGCCCTTGGCACCGGGCTCGCCGAGGGATACGACTTCTATCCTTCCGCTCTCGGTCAAGTCGTGGTCACTTTCAATCCGAACGGTGTTTCATCGCTCGACACGGTCGACCTGTTCGAAGACCGTTGGGCAGCGAGGATTGGCAAGCCGCTGATCCGGGCAGAAGCGCCACAGGCCTGGGCATCACACATTCCCGAGGCGATTGAACGAGGGACGCCTGGCAAGTTGCCTGTAGACCTCTCCTCAGTCACCGACTTCCAACGGTCAGTTCTCGCCAAGACTGCAACTATCCCGAGAGGCGAAGTCCGTCCCTACGGATGGGTGGCGAAGGAAGTGGAGAGACCGAAGGCTGTTCGGGCCGTCGGATCTGCCGTGGCACGAAATCCGATTCCGCTGATCATCCCCTGTCACCGGGTGGTGAGAACCGACGGCCACATCGGCAACTACTCCCTCGGCGGTCCGCACAACAAACACGAGTTGCTCGAATATGAGGGAGCGGATCCCGACCAGCTTGAGATGCTCGCCGCCCAGAACATCCGCCTAAATGGGAACACGACAACGGGTATCTACTGCCATCCGACCTGTCGCCATGTCCGTCGTTCCAGAGAGTCGAACCTGGTTGCTTTCTCGTCAACGGAACAAGCGGCCGAGGAGGGGTTCCGCGCTTGCAAAGACTGCCGACCGGGACCTAAAACCTGAACAAGTACTCTCAGCCGGGATGTCACAGATCTCGAGCGAACAGCTAGCCGTCAACACGATCAAAGCCCTGGCGATGGACGCCGTTCAGGCAGCAAATTCCGGGCATCCAGGAATGCCAATGGGAATGGCTGACATCGCGGTGACCCTTTGGTCGAAGTTCCTGAAGGTCGACCCGACGGCGCCCGAGTGGCCGGACCGGGACCGATTCGTCCTTTCAAATGGTCACGGTTCGATGTTGCTCTACGCAGTCCTCCACCTGAGTGGGTTCCCAATATCTCTCGAGGACATCATGAACTTCCGGCAGTGGGGTTTCCACACCGATGGTCACCCCGAGGTCAATCACGCCCTGGGTATTGAGATGACGACGGGACCGCTCGGCCAGGGGTTCGCGACAGGAGTCGGAATGGCCGTCGCCGAGACCCACCTGAGGGCGCGTCTGGGGTCAGATCTGGTGGACCACCGGACCTACGGCTTCGTCTCGGACGGCGATCTCATGGAGGGCATCAGCTCAGAGGCAGCCTCGATGGCCGGGCATTTCGGACTGGGCAAGCTGACTTATCTCTACGACGACAACGAGATCTCGATCGATGGCTCGACAGACATCACATTCACCGAGGACATCGGCAAACGCTTCTCAGCTCATGGGTGGCACACCACCACGGTGGATGGGCACGATCGTGGAGCTATTGCCGAGGCCATCGACGACGCACTTGGTGTGGAAGACCAGCCATCGCTGGTCATCTGCAAGACCACGATCGCCCACGGCGCTCCGAACCTCGCCGGCACCGCAGCTTCCCATGGGTCGCCACTGGGTGTTGACGAGATCAAACTGACCAAAGAGGCGATGGCCTATCCGATCGACCCCGAATTCTGGGTCGACCCAATGGTGTACGACTTCTTCCGAACGACCATGGAACGTGGACACGAGCAAAGAACGGCTTGGGAGGAGCGGCTTGCTGGCTCACACGGGAGGTGGGCCGAATACTTCTCTCCGGGAAACGTGAACCTGAATGGCCCGGGTTTTGCCGAGGGTGACAAGATGGCAACAAGAGCATCGAGTGGGAAGCTCTTCCAAGAAATCGCTGAGAAGTCACCCGGCTTCGTCGGTGGCTCTGCGGATCTAGCGGGGTCCACAAAGACAGTGATCGACTCAACCAGGCTGTATTCAGCGTCAGACCCGTCAGCCCGCGATGTCCCCTTTGGAGTCCGGGAGCACGGAATGGGGGCCTTGGTCAACGGGATGGCTATCCACGGTGGGCTCAAACCCTACGGAGCAACCTTCTTCGTCTTCTCCGACTACATGCGTCCCGCGGTCCGACTGTCTGCCCTCATGGATATCCCGTCAATCTGGGTTTGGACCCACGACTCGATCTTCCTCGGAGAGGATGGCCCCACACACCAGCCAATCGAACATCTGGCTTCACTTCGGGCAATGCCCAACCTATGGGTGATTCGGCCCGCCGACGCCAACGAGGTCATTGGTGCATGGGAACTGGCACTCAACCGGACCGACGGCCCGACAGCACTGGTGTTGACGAGACAGGGTTTGCCCACGCTTCCACGGTCTGACATCAGCACAGGCGCCTGGGTGGTGCGCGACGGTGCTGATGTGACGTTGATAGCCACTGGATCGGAAGTCTCGGCTTCGCTCGACGCGGCAGCCGAGCTATCGCAATCGGGAATCGAGGCTCGGGTGGTCAGCATGCCTTGTTGGGAGCTCTTCGAGAATCAGAGCGAGGGATTGCAGCAGGAGATCCTCGGCCACGCACCCAGGGTGTCGGTGGAGGCAGGTTCGACGTTCGGGTGGGGCAAGTGGGTTGGGGCCGGTGGACTCAGCCTTGGTATCGACCACTTTGGAGCCTCGGCACCTGCCGAGGTCTTGGCCGAAGAGTTCGGGTTCACCGGCGAGAAGATCGCGCAACGGGTCAGGGACCACCTGGGCCAATGACCAGGACGGCTGATGTCGTCATCGTCGGCGCCGGGATCGCCGGCGTGTCGGCCGCCTATCACCTGGCGGTCCGCCACGACATCACATCGATTGCAATCGTTGACCCACTTCCGCCGCTGACGCTGACCTCGGACAAGTCGACCGAGTGCTATCGCGATTGGTGGCCAAACAAGCCAATGGTCGACCTAATGAGTCGGTCGATCGATATCTACGAAGAATTGGCGCAGCTAACTGACTTCGGCCTGAATCGGCGCGGATATCTATTCGTCACCGCAGAGGAGGATCGGTATCGAGAGTTCGAGACACAGGCTTCCTGGGCAGGGGAGCTTGGTGTCGTCCCACGGGTCAACGGCGCGGCCGCGACGATGAAGAAATACCCATTCCTCACGGAGGCGACCGCTGGTTCTCTATTCGTTGAACGGGCAGGCTGGTTTCGGGCGCAGGACCTGGGCCAATGGATGCTCGATGAGGCCCGGTCCAGGGGCGCCGACCTCATCCCAAACCGTGTTGTCGGAGTTCAGCCGGGGAGCGTCACGTTGGACGATGGGTCGTCCATTTCCGCCGAATCAATCGTCTTGGCCGCAGGACCGCTCTCCAAGGCGGTCGGGTCAATGGCCGGTGTCGAACTCCCACTCTTTTCAGAGCTGCATCTCAAAGTCGCATTTAAGGACCACCTGGGGATCATTCCGCGAGATGCTCCGATGACGATCTGGAACGACGAGCAGAGGATCTCGTGGAGTGACGAAGAGCGGGAGGCGCTGACCGAAATGGGGAGACAAGACCTCCTCGGGGTGATGCCCATCTTCTGCCACTTTCGGCCTGAGGGGGGCGATGACTCACCTTGGGTTGTGGCCCTCTGGGAGTATCACGACCAGGTGATGGAACCATCCTGGCCGCTACCCGTCGATCCCCTCTACCCGGAGGCTGTGATGAGAGGGCTGACCACCATGGTGCCCGGGCTGGGCGCCTATCTGGACCGTCTCCCCGAGTCGGTCGTAGACGGGGGGTACTACACGAAGACTGCAGAGAACAGACCTTTGATCGGACCCGCGGGTGCCGAGGGTATCTATCTACTGGCGGGATACTCCGGCTTCGGCGTCATGGTGTCCGCCGGGGCAGCCGATCTCCTCGCGTCCCACATCACTGGTTCACCGATACCCGATTACGCCGACGCGTTTCTGCTGAGTCGGTACGACGATCCCGAGTATCTAACTTCGGTGAGCAGTCTCGAAGACGGTCAACTCTGAAGCACGTGGATCAGGAGAATTTGGTCTTCGGACGCTCCTCGAGAACCTCGTCGACATAGATGTCGACCTTCTCGTTGTAGAAGGAGACCATTCCGGCGATCTTCTGTGACTCAGGGAGGGGGGTGTCATAACCCCAAACAACGTCCTTGTGCTCTTCGCCGTCGATGGTGACGCTCCAGTACCGCGCCGTTCCCTTGTAAGGGCACGCACTTGCTGTGTCTGTCGGGTCGAGAAGCTCCATCGCCACGTCGGATTTCGGGAGGTAATACCGGGTGGGAAGGTTGGTTTCGTAGAGGAATGACGCATGTGTCGAGTCCGCGACGGTCTTGCCATCGATCTCTACCCGTACTCGACGACCGGAAGGCAGTATGTCGAGCCTGGTGTAGGGATCTCGGGCGTGGACGTAGACCTCTTCGTTCTCTTCGAACCAATGATCCATCGTGTTCCACACAAACGCGTAGTGGTCGGCTAGCTCAGGGATCTTGGGGTCGAGATAGGTATAAGCCGCACCCTCTGACCCGTTGACCTTGACCACGAACTGACTCGCCTCGCCCCGGCTGGGACTCCTCTTGGTTTCGCCGGTCGCAACCAGGACCTCAGTGTTCACATCTTGCTTGGGGAAGTAATAGGTCGGGTAGTAGGGGACCTCCCACACGAGAAGGGCGTTTGTGGTTTCGGCCACCCACTCGCCTCCAAGCATCACACGTACCTGCTTCTGGGATTTCTCGACCTTCACACGGCCACGGTCACTCACTGGGTCCTCCGGTGTCTTCGATTCGCTGCCTCCGTGAACAGCGCCGAACCGCTGGGGATTCCCTCAGTAGACGACGATGGTGTCGAGAGAGCCGGCAATCGCCATCTTGCGGGCCTCCCAGTACTCGCCGAATCGACCATTCAGCGACTTGGGCCTCTCCGCGTAGATACGCCGGCCCAGAATCTCCGCTGCGACTCTCAGCTCGGACCTCCTCTGTGCGGTTAGCGCCTTGAACAAAGACCGCTCTCGGGGGTTGGGGCACAGATCTGCTCTCGCGTCGAGCAACTCACCCAGCTCGGCCAGGTCATGATCCTCGCCGAGGATTGAGCCCAGGCGATCGAGAGTCATTGCGGTGCCAACGACGACCTCCGGCCAAAGCGGAGCCAGAAACTCCATTTGATGCCGAAGATCCTTGACCCGTTTCCTCCAGTCGTGGAAGTCCTCGGCGTTAGCGCTGCGATAGGCCTGAGCCATGTTCTTGCGACCGGTCGAGTAGGTAAGACCGAGCCCGGGGTCAATCGAGGTGTAGCTGTCGGCAATTCCCATCTTGTAGACGCGCATGGCCTCAGGGTCGGTGGGCCACGCTGAGTAGCGGTTGTAGCCACGTTCGAGATTGCGCACCACACGCCCAACCAGATTCGGGTCCTCCAGGGCCTGAAGCTCCATGAGATCGCGGCGTCGTGTCAGCCGCTGGAGCATCTCCTCGAAGGTTCCGTCTGCCAGCAGCTCGCCGTACAGCATCCTTATCGAAGCGGCTGCATCAAGCACGCCTTGTGAGGCCCGGATCTCGCTAAGCAGACGTGCCGTGTCTCTCAGCGAGGTGTTTTCGAATGTGAACACTCGCTCACTCAACTCGCCTCGGACGAGCCGGAGAAGAGCACGAACGCGTTTGATCGCCTTGCGAGATTGGTGGACCGCATCGCCGAAGACCGCCTCACCGTCGAAGAAACCGGATGCAGCGAGCTCGAGTTGCTCCATCGTCACCCGCTTCACACCCTCCCCGAGGGGCTCCGAATCGCCAAGTTGCAGGCTGACGTTGAAAGAGGCCAGGTCCTGATCGGCCTGTAGGTAGGTGGCCAAAGTGGTCACAAACCAAGCGTAATGTCAGGTTCCGTGAGATCCGCGGGTCTTCTGCCTTACCGATACAACGGCAAACTGGAGGTGTTGATTGCGCATCCAGGGGGTCCGTGGTTTGCGCGCAAGGACATTGGTGCCTGGTCGTTGGTCAAAGGTCTGGTCAAGGAGAACGAGACAGACGACCAGGCCGCGCGACGGGAATTCGAAGAGGAGACGGGCTGGACCGCCCCAACCGGCGACTGGATCCCGTTGGGTGAAACGAAACTGAGATCGAGAAAGATCGTTATTGCCTGGGCGATCGAAGCCGAGTTCGACATGTCGTCGTTCGATCCGGGATTGTTCACCATGAATGGTCGGGAATACCCGGAGGTCGACCGGGTTGAGTGGATGACACCAGAAACAGCACGCAACAAGCTGAATCCTGCGCAACGAGTCTTCATAGACCGCTTAGAAGACCACTTGGGTTTGAATTGATCCAAAGGAGTGACGATGACTGACAAGCCCCAGACCGAATCGGAGTGGAGACAGAAGCTCTCCCCGGAGCAGTACCAGGTGTTGCGCGAAGGCGGAACGGAGCGTGCCTTCACTGGCAAGTATTGGGACTCCAAAGCGGACGGCGTTTACCGATGCGCCGGCTGTGGTGAGAAGCTCTTCTCGTCTGAGACCAAGTACGAATCGCACTCTGGATGGCCGAGCTTCTTCAAGCCCCTGGCCGACGGAATCGTCGACGAGGAGGAGGATCGATCCTTCGGGATGGTGAGGACCGAGATCAAGTGCGCCAACTGCGGCGGTCACCTCGGTCATGTCTTCGACGATGGGCCGCGAGACGAGACCGGTCTTCGCTACTGCGTCAACTCCGCCTCGCTCGAGCTAGAGGAAGGTTCTACCGGCTAGCTCGAACCTCTTCGATCACCCGAACGAACTCCGAGTCCAAAGGGTGCGCCGGCACATCCGACGTCCGAACTCGGCGATCGATGCTCCCATCCATCACAATCGGCGACAGCTCGTAGGTCGAAAGCAGTTTCTGGACCGCGGCATTGTCTTCGGTGGCTTCGAAACAGAGCTCGTGGTGACCATCGTGCCTGGCCACTGCGGCCAAGGCTGAGAAGAGGACGGGTCCGATACCCATCTTCTGGAAGTCGTCCAACACTGTGACAGCCACTTCGGGACATTGATCCTGCAAGGCGATGTACCGCCCGACACCAGCGATATCTCCGTCGAGAGCAGCGCCCCATGCCACATGTGTCAGCTGGTCGACGTCGCTCAGATAGTCCAACTCTTTGGCACTGAGATGACTGATCCCCTGGCCAAATCGGGTGTATCTGCTTTCGAGCGAAAGGCTGTCGAGCCCCTCCTCGAAGAAGCGT
>JANQRA010000003.1 GCA_028284765.1 Acidimicrobiia bacterium | reverse complement strand
CCGGACCCAACACCAACACTACGACCAACCCCCGCACCGAAACAGGGGGGCCAGTCACCCGCGTCCAGAAGACACCACTTGACACAAAGAGGCATCGTTATGTGTCTACGCCATCGTCTCCACAACCATGAGACTGATCCCGTTTGGGTCTCTGACTTCCGCCCGTCGACCTAGTCCAGAGACATCGCTGGCCACTACGTTGACCGCTCCGCCGAGGTCTACAGCTGCGGTGGTTGCACCGACAAAGTCCGAGACACCGACATGTGCCCTCCACGCCGCGGTGCCCGAGTCGCTTTTCGCCAGCCCGGCACGCACCTTCCCGCCGCTGCTGAAATACTTGTATGTCTCTCGTTCGCGATCATGCTCGACTGTCCATCCAAACAACGCTCCGTAGAAAGCAGCTGCCTCTCCTGGTTCAGGAGTGACAAGGTCAACCCACGTCAAAGCTCCAACCTCGTCTACGTAGCTAGAGCCGATATGCGCTTCAGCCTGCCAGAGGCCAAGAATCGCACCGGAAGGGTCATGAATTTCCACAGCAGAAAACTCTCCGGGAACTTCGACTACATCACCAAACGGGACCGCCCCAAGTTCGACCGCGTGCCTCAAGGCTTCCTTGAGGCTCGCTACCGAAACGAAAGGCCACCACTGAGTCGGCAACGCAGAGAGATCAGGGTGACCCGCATCGACAGAGAAGAAGCCCGCAACCGGCAAACCTTCCATCAAGAATCTCGTGTACGAACCTCCATCGGGAAACGGACTTTCTTCGACTCCCCAACCGAATAACCCCCGATAGAAATGGTGCGACGACTGGACATCGATCGAACCCGACTCCATGTAGCAGAAAGCTCCTAAAGGGTGTTCCGACGCCTTCACCAACTCGTGTCCTTGTGCAATATCTTCAGCTACCCCACAAGACGGTAGTGACTCCAACCGAACGCCCACACGGCCACGCATAACCGGCAATCGGTGCGCCTCGGGCATTCACCGTTCGACTTAGGTTGAAGGCTTGCTCGGAAGCCTGAGCCTTGAAGCCCAGCTTCTTGGGACACAGGGTTGGCGCGCCCTCCCAGCCCGTGGAAAGTCAGCGGGGATATCGCCGGCCCTAGAAGTCCTTGCGACGGAGGCTGCCAGCGACTGCCCCGCCCATGAGCCTGGTGAGGCTGATCCAACTTGGATCAAGCGCATAGCGGGCGTAATTCTCGCCAAAGGCATCGAAACCTGCCTTGTTGGTGTTCATCATGTGACCGGCTGACGTGAAGCTGTCGGTGATAATCGACTTCTCCACGTTCTCGAAGCACAGCAGGTTGCCGAAGTTTCCTCGGCCGGACACGAACTCCTGCCCTTCCTCGTTGCCACCCCAGGTGAGGTAGGGGCTGAGGAAGACGAACGGGGGCATCGTGTTGATTGCGATCCCACCGTATCTGAGGTCCGTCACCGCCTGGCCCAGAGCCTCCTGGTGTGCCTCCCTGGTGTCCTCGTCGATGAGGATTGCACAGCCGAGAGTGCCCAGCAGTTGGCTGTTGGCGAATTCGACAGCCGCTCGTAGAAACTCATCGGCTGTTGCCGGCACGTCCAGTGCAACCTCGTTGATGACTTGGCTGAAGGCCTCGTGCTTGGTGGCGTAGCCATCTTCCTCGACACCCGGTATCAGCATGAACTCGCCCGCGGCGTACTTTCCGCCTTCGGGTTTGAGGACCTCTGCATCGGGGTAGGTGTCCTTGAACCGTCCACGACCTCAGCCGAGCCGGGGTAGTACGTGCCAGCGGCCGGCGTGTCTTCAACGATGGCCTTCCGGAGGGCAGCGAGGAATTCCTCTCTCTGTGGCCAGTGCCTGCTGGTGACAACGGTCTGAATTCGACCGCAAACCGCACCACCGTTGAGCTTGGCGATGGTTGCTATCTGAATGGCCTGATGCTCCATCTCCTGCTCGGTCCACGGCCGGTCTCCCGGAACGATGATGCTGGGGTTGTTGCCGCCACACTCACTCACCAGCGGAATATCGGTCGACTCCATGATGCGAGCTGCAACAGCGGTACTTCCAGTGAAGTAGATCTTTGAAACCCGAGAATCCGTGTTGAGAATTCGATCCGGATCAGAGTCCACGAAACTCAATGCTCCATGATCAACCAGCGGCTCGAAGATCTTGGCCCACACCTTGTCTGTCTCCAGGTTGAGCTTGTGTGGCTTGTGGACCACGGCACAGTTCTCCAAGAACATGGCCTTGACCATCTCCAGCGATGAGCTGTAGTTGCCGGCACCGGAGACAAAGATGATGCCGGCAGGCTTGTCCATCGGATTCACCTGTGTCGGCTCACCCTTCACCCGAAGCACCTGGGTCTGATGGGGATTCATCAGACGCTCCCGGCGGTTATGGGGCGCTACCTCGATGTCATAGAGATCGTCTTCGACCCTAGAGATCGAAAGCGGCTCCATCATCTCGCCATGCACCAGATGCTCGTACAAGTCGATGCAAGCGCTGAGCGTGTTGGCAATGGGCACGACCGTGGCGACCTTTGACGTCGACAAGCTGTAGAGCTCCTCGCCCATCAGATCGTTCTTCATCCGCCCGTCGGCACCAGCCAGCTCGTCGGCATACTCCTTGCAGTTCTCGCGTACTGCTTCCAGCAGGTGGAGCCTCTCGAGCGGTGAGGTGTTCGCCCACTTGCCAGGGTCAAGGTGGTCGATGGCCTTCGCTGCGTTGGAATATGTCAATGTCGTCATTTTCAAGTCGTCTCCTTCTTTGGTGTGGAGGGTGTGAGTGCCACGGCGGCTGGGGAGTCGAGCTGAAAGGCCACTCCGGTAAGTCCCTCACAGGTCTCCCAGAGACTTCGAGCTACGTCCTTGTCATACGAAGCCTCACTAGAAATCGCCCTCACGGGATAACCTCGATTCATCCGTCCCCCAGGGCTGTAGAACTCACCACCCGAAACGTCGGGGTCGGTAGCTGCTCTCAGCAGCGAAAGACTCCCCATCTCGACGCTTTGTCCCGTGAAGCGGAGAACGGCGCTGAGCATTGACGCCCTGACTCGGTCGAACACGCCGCCCGTCCTCATGTGCCTCAGCCAGTTCGTGCGCACAAATCCAGGGTCAGCGGCCACAGCAATCGAATCGACCCCATTGGTTGCAAAGCGCCGTTGCAGTTCGTATGCGAAGAGGATGCTCGTCAGCTTCGACCCGGCATACGCCGCACCCCCATCGAATGGCCTGCTCTCGAACATGAGGTCGTCCAGGTCGATCTCTCCTCTCGTGTGAGCGAAACTGGAGACGCTCACCACTCGGGATCCGGCCGTGTCCCTTAGCTGGTCGAGCAGAAGACCTGTCAGAGCAAAGTGTCCCAGCAGGTTGGTGCCCAAGGTCAGCTCGAACCCGTCTTCTGTCTCCCGCCGGTCGGGGACAAACATGATCCCCGCATTGTTCATAAGGACGTCCAAGCGGTTGAAGGTCCGCTTGAACTCGTCGGCGAACTGAGCCACGGAAGCGAGGCTGGAAAGATCGAGCCTCATAACCTCAGCCCGTGCGTCCGGCACTGACAAGCGAAGTTGAGCCATGGCTGATTCGGCCCGCTCCGAGTTGCGGCAGGCGAGAACGACTGTCGCTCCCTTGGAGGCAAGCTGCATCGAAGCTTCGTACCCCAGCCCAGCGTTGGCGCCTGTCACAACGGCCACCTTGCCCCGTTGATCAGGTATGTCCTGTGTTGTCCACGGCATTTGCGACTCCTCATCAGGCTCGTTGTGTCGCGAACGTATGACAGAGGAGGGGGAATGTCAGTGACGCAAGGCGCCAATCGATCGACAGATCACGCCAAACACGAGGGCCCTCCCCGGCCCAGATTCTCAGCTGGCGGCGGCTCGCACCACCTGCGGCGTCTTTCCCGTCCAGCTGCTGAATGCGCGGTAGAAGGATCGGGGGTCTTCATACCCGAGCAGGAATGAGATCTCTGCTGGCGCCATGTCGGACGCCGACAGGTAGTGGACTGCCAGAGACTCTCTGGTTTCGTCGAGGATCCCTTGGAACGTCTTTCCCTCGTCTCTCAGGCGCCGTTGCAGCGTCCGGCTGCTCATCGCCAGTTCACGTGCCACCGCTGTGGTGGATGCTTGTCCCGCGGGGAGGAGCTCGAGGAGTGCGGCCCGAACCCGCTCCTCAGTTGAAGTCGCTTCTTCGAGTTCAGACAGCCTTCGTCTCAGTTCCGGCTCGAAGAACTCCCACATGGCGTCGTTTGCCGTGAGGAATGGTCGTGACGCGTCTTCCGCTGTGAACACGACCGAGTACCCGGGGCCTTTCGTCATCGAGACCCCGAGGTACTCGCGATAGGCGTCCGCCACCTCCGAATCGGGGAGTTCGGCAACGGTCGCTCGAATGGGCCGGATCTGCGCCCGAGTTGTGAGACGGGCGAGCGCCACCCAAAAGACCAGCTCGGTGGCGGAGACAGTCCAAGGCGGGCTCAGATCGTCCGGCCAGTCAAAGCCGAGGACCGTCTCCGTCGGGGCCTGAGAGACAGACAGGCGTTGCGGTCCAATCAGTTTCTTGTGAAGGGCGAAACGCCTCGCCGCCACATTCAGGTTCGGGCTACATGTCGCTGCGAATAGCGGGACATCAAAGGCTTCGAGCGAGATGACTCGACCAAGCTCGAGAGGAAGGAGCAGGGCGTTGTCTGACTCGGCTTCGATCCCTTCCCAGAGCGCAAAGAATTGCTCGATGGTGATCTGCTGGCCGCTCGTGGTGAACAAGTCCTTGGGCAAACCGGCACGTCGCAGGACGTTGTCAGGGTTGACGCCGATGTCACGGATCATCAGCGCCCAACCCGGACTTACCGGAGCTTCGTATTGAGGGCTCAACCCTTCCTTTCTAGCTTCACAATCCCGTAGGTTGCGTCCACCAGCCTCCTCGCCGTTTCCATATCCGTAGCGTTTGGGTTGGGCGAATCCATCGGCCAACCACCGTCTCTGCACTCCCGATCTCTGTAGAGAATGCTCTGCTGGCTGAAGTAGGCGCCGGAGTGATTTGGTGCGTCGTCCGAAAGGAGACAATGCAACGTCGTCTGCGCTGACTCTTCGTTGCTATTCGACATGAAGCGTGTGAATGGTTGAAGTACGAACATCACAGACCTCGTCGCGAGGCCGGCCCCAGAGCCGAAGTTGGACCGAGCCCATCCCGGATGAACCGAAGCAGTCGTGACGCCCGTGCCCTCAAGACGCTCTGCGAGTTCCTTCGCATACAGGACGTTCGCCACCTTGGCTTCGGCGTAGATCTGCATGTTGCTCGGCTGCCGGTTCTCGTAGTAGAGGTCGTCCAGATGCACGCTCGGTCGATTGTTGGGGCTACCGGCGTGAACCACAGAGGAAACGAGAACGATCCGGGATGGCGCGCTGGCCTTCAAGACGTCCAGCAGGAGCTCGGTCAAAAGGAAGTGCCCGAAATAGCTGATCCCGGTCGTCAGCTCTAACCCGTCCTTGGTTCGGGAAAGCTCGCCGCTCATGTTTGCCATGCCCGCATTGCACGCGAGACCATCGAGACTCTTGTACTTGCCTAGGAACTCGGTCGCGAAGCCCCGAACCGATTCGAGATCAGCCAGGTCGATACGGATGATGTCGTAGCTGCCTTTGAGGGATTCAAACCCTCGAGCCGCCTCCTCGGCGGCATCAACTCGACGACAGCCCATGACAACGTGCGCACCTTGCTTGATCAGCTGTCGGGTTGTCTCCAAGCCAACACCGGAGTTCGCCCCGGTGACGATGTAGGTCCTACCGGTCAGATCCTTAGACAGAGTCGCTTCGTCGACCCAACGCACATTCCGTCTGCTCATGACTGCTCCTTCGGTTCAAATGCTGATCTCAACCGTACGAGGAGCGGACGGACACGTCACTGACATATTGCGCCAAGATAGGGGCGCAAGGCGCCAACCAATTGGTGTGGACTTGGATCCTCGAAGGTAAGGGTGTCAATCGTTCCGGGTTCGAGCCTCCCCTAAAACCGACACGATCAGATGGGGCGACACGACGCTTCCGCGTTCGGGCGTCCCCTATATCCCGTGGAAAGTCAGGTGGGATGGGAGGGCGCGCCCACCCCGTGTCCCAAAGACAACTGTGTCCATGCGCGACTAGCAGCTGGCCCGGTAAAGGCCATCGAGAACCTCGCCAGCACGGGTTGCGTTGGTTCCGCTGGTGTCCAGTCCATCAACTGGGCCGCCGATCGGGTAGTGCCATAGCGCAATCTCGTCGTGGTACTCCTCAGGCATGACCGCGAGAAGTTCCATGACTAGAGCTTTCTGGGTGGTGTCTCTGTCGATGCTGTCATCGCCTCGAACTTCACGAACCATCGTGAACATTGGACAGACCACTTCAGCATTCTCCAGCTTCGGGCCGGAGGAGCAGGAAGCCAGCAGATATGCGGCAAGAACTAGAACGGTCACCGGTAGCGGCCTCACGATGACTACAAAGCTACGCCACATAATTCACATGGATGTCCGCGGCGGACAACCCGCCAAGGTTCCACCCAGTTCAGAGCAGTAGCGGAAACTGTCGAGTGTCGAAAGACCACTCCGTGACCGAGGCCGGAGTCACCAGCGCCAACCGCCAAGCCGAGATGAGTCAGCTTGATTGCTCGGTCCTCCGACTGCGCCTTCGAAGACGTCGAACGCGTTCCTCGGGACGTTCGAGCCGAAGCCTGCTGGGAGTTGGGATGTGTCCTCGACGATGACGTCGATGAATCGTCCGTCGACGGTCGAGTTGATGACCACCGAGCCTTGTACTCCCGCGTGCCATAGCTGTTGGAGCAGAGTGTCTCTGAAGGAGTCCACCTCTGGAAAGGTGTGCTCAACCTCGACGATGCGTACCTCATCGGGCCCGCCCGCTATCGATACCACCGCTTGTACGTCGACTTGAGAACAGTCGAGGACGGCCACAACGATTCCGCCAGCGGAGTCTCCATAGACACCTCCGAAGTTGGGATCGTCGATTCGATCCTCAATACGTTCTTGTCCTTCTGGTCCGTCTTCGTTCACTCCGTATAGGTGTTCAATCATGTCCTCGATTCGGCGGTTGGGATCTCCGTCCCATTCGGTGGCAGTCACTCCAACTTCGGAACAAACAGAAGCTGGTTCACGAGTTGGATTGCTCCAGTCCGCCGCACCACAGCCCCCGAGTGCCAACCCACCGAGAACCAGAAGCGATACGGTCGTACGTCGTTTGAGAGTGAAAGCCATACGCCTGGCTAGCGGTTCAGTTCTTTGACAATGATGTCACCGACATAGTCCCATGGGTCCACCGGCGAGAACACCCGATCTGCTGGTATTAGCTGAACTGACTCGCTGGTGCTGCATGCGACTGCCAGATTGCCGCATCCTCGGCGGACGACGAATCGTCCGTAGTCAATCTCCATTTGTAGAGGGATCTCCTCGTCGGTTGCCCACCGGAGGGGTCCGGTTATCTCAAAAGCAGGCAGGCCTCCTGTGACCTCGATAGGTCGGATATGCCCAAGAAGCGTGCCGCCCACATCGACTCCCGTCCAACCACTCGTGATGTGTTCGTATATGGCGATAGACATCGTCCAATCACCGGACGAAGCGTTGAGTGTGCCGTTCTCGTATGAGGAGCCGGTGCCCGCTGTTCGCCGAAAGCGCGTGATCCCGATGACGGGCTCGCATGCAGAGTCACAACCCACATCGCTGGGTTCAAGACCGGCCGCATCAAGATCGAGAATGATGGCTGCAGAAACTCCTTCTATCGAGACCGGGCCGAACGAGGGATCGAAGTCAATTGTGTATTCCAGTCCGGTAGGCAGGCGGCCGTTGACATCCGCCGACGCCTTAACCTGGTAGATCAGAGGCACGCCTTCGACGATTGATGGAACGCCTGGACATCCAGCCGGATCGTCGATCATGATCCGAACGACGTAGTCCTCGACTCGCACCAGTTGCACACCTTCGCTGGTACGAACCCAGCCCTCACCGTTCCTGGGGATGATCATCGCATCCTCGCGGCCGCCCCATATAGCCTCAACCTCGTTCAGAGTCAGCACCGAATCCGCTGGAGGAAGGGCGTCGCCCGAGCCGCCGGTCAACCCCTGATCTGTGCCGGGACAACCGCTCACGATCCACGAAGAACCATCGACGTCACCTCGCACTTGGTACGTCACATCCTCGATCAAGCTCCGACAACCTTCAGCCTCGGGAGTCAAATCCCAGATTCTCCAGTCGCCAGCTCGCAGTCGAAACACCGCTGACCCAATCACCGCGGTTTGGCCGTTGGTAATCGCGTAGCAGGTCGCTGGCGCGTCTTGAGTCCCGGAGACTCGACGATCGACTATCACGTTGAAAGCTCCGTCGAGTTCACGGACTGACGTTGCGACGTCGGCAACGTCGATTACAGCGGCTGGGTGGACTAGCTGCTCTGCTGATCCGAAATCGCCTTCAACGACATGCCACAGCCACGATTCCAACTGTGTTGAGGCGGTTGCTTCTTCAAAGGGTGGAAACGGACCTGGGGGGCCGTCGATGGCAACAAACACAAGTTCATCGTCACCGAGTGTCCACACCATCGACCTGCCGACGACGCTCACAACAAACGGTTCGAACCCGCCAACTACAGCGACGAATGCACGATCGGCCTCCATGAGCGATCCGGTTCCGGTTCCGTCGGCACAGAAGCCACTGTCTATGACAGGGTCAGCGGATATTCGACCGTCCTCAAACGTGAACGGACCCCCGTACTGATTACACCCCGCACTACCGGACATTTGCCCAGCCTCGAACCGAACCCAAGGGACGTCAGGTGTATTGGTACCGATCAAGACAGGCTGCGTGGTCCCAGATATCGTGAACTCGACCATCTCCCATACCCCATCGACGGGAGAAGCATCTGCCACATCCGGCGAGGCGTCCTCACTCCACATCAAGAGAGAACCCACCAAAACCACAACAAGCACCATCACAGTGGCGGCCACCAGCCACCCTCGTGGTCGGTTCATCTCGGGTCGGGAGACGGTGGTGAGTGTCAGGTCATCCCATCTTGGCGGGTCTTCCATATGCTCCAGCAATGAGTGGAACGAAGCGCGAATCTGGTCACTCACTGATTACCTCCCGGAGCTTGTTTCTGGCGAGATGTAGGTAGCGGCGGACCGTTGCCGGGCGGCACCCCATAAGGTCAGCGATCTCCGTCGACGTGTACTGCTCGTAGTACTTGAGATAGACGACAGCCCGCTGGCGAACCGGCAGCCGCATGATCAATTCAAGAGTGTGATCGGGCCTCTCGATCACGGGTTCCCCAACAAGGGAGGCCATAGCTCGAGACTCTCGGCTCCGAGACCGGTGCCTCATCCTCGATTCGTTGAGGATCGATTTCATCAGATACTGCTTGGGGTCGTCGAGCTCCGAAAGCGATCGACGCTCAACCACTCTCGCGACCACCGACGACACGACGTCCCCGGCGTCGGAGATTCCGACGAGCGCTGTCGCATACCGCATCAGGTCCATCCGCACCTCCGCGTAGACCTCGGCGTCACTCACATGAGAACCATGCCGCACACCAGCCAAGCGTTGCACACCGCCGAGAGGTTCCGGCCTTCTTTGCGATGTGGACTCGACGCAATTTGGTACATCGTTGTCAAGGTCCATCCCCAAAGAGGGACTGTTGGTATTCGTACTCCCAGAGCCGGTTGAGGGTTCTTTGTAATGCCGGTTTCCCTTGAAGGTACGTCAGGCGATATCGGTTAATGTCCTTGCTGGCTAGTGGCACAATTGGCTTGTGAAGGTCTGGTTGTTGGTCGTTGCAGTTCTTCTCGCGGGGTGTAGCGGGCCCACGATCGGCGATCCTGGTGGTGAATTGGGCGAGCTTGCAGGCGGGTCGGTTGACGACACTGAGTGGACGTTGGAGGGATCCAGTCCCGATGGCAAGCATCTTCTGGTTTCAACGCTGTTTGGTGGAGTGGCCTCGGGTTGCACTCGGTTCGAAGGATGGGAAGTGACCGAATCCGACGATGCTGTCGAGATCACCGCCCGACTCTGGCAACAGCGCGCCCCGTCGCGGTGCACCGACGAGGGGAACTCGGAAGTGTTGCAGGTCGATCTCGATCGACCTCTTGGCGATCGATCGCTCGTCGGCTGTGGCGCCGAGGACTGTCGAGCCACAATCATCGAAGGTGGCTTTTTGTCCGCCGGGCAGGTGGTCGGGACCGCCAATGGGATAGCTGTAGTCGACGACACTGGTCTGGATGCCTACTCAGCCACCGGTGAGCTGGTGGCGGAAGTCCCGGGGACGAACTCCGGCACCGTGCTTGCTGTCGGCAATGAGATGGTTGTACGCAATGATGGAGGCGGCTCAGCGATTGCCTACGACCTACCATCCGGTGAAGAGGTGTGGCAGACCACGGGATGGATCGCCGCCGCCAGCGAAGACGTCGTTTACGTTTGTCGGGGTCAGGATTCCGATGGGCTCACTGCGGTTAATGCGGCCACCGGCGAAGACATATGGGTGACCGATCTCGCCTGCGATCCGCTGGTCGCTCATGGCGACTTGTTGACGATCGTTAGCCATGATTTGGACGTTGACGGCGGACACCGGCTGCTCGTCGTAGATGCAGCCACGGGTAGGCCGGTCTCGGACGAGGCATTCCTGGATGGCTACGACGATCAGGTGACGGGGTTTGAAGGGGCGATCGCTGTCGGTTCCGACACTGTCGTTACCGGGATGCAGGCGAACCTGGTGGTTCTGTCCGACGCCGGTTTGGAGGTGGCTCGCCAGCCTCGAGGACTCGGCTACCCGTTGGGCGAGGCGGAGGGTGTTGCAATCCTCGGGGCCTACAACCGGGCGACCGGGTTCGACGTTGCCGAGCTGTCGGAAGTCTGGACACTCGACGTTGATGCCTTCTCGACTGTCTCGGTGGCTGGCGGGTCGGTCTGGATGCTTGACCGCGCTAGCGGGACGGTTTCACGCCTCGACCCGCGAACTGGTCAACAGGTTTGGGTTGCCTCGGTTGGAGCGACCAGCAGCTTCGACGTCACAGCCCACTCCGCAACGGCTTACATCCTCACAACTCAAGCATTGATCGCTGTCGACAATGCGAACGGGGAGACTCTCTGGTCCGTACATCGACCCTACGACGCCTCCGACTGACCAAAACAGGTATTCGGACGCCCAACTCGATCATCCTCTATTGGCCTTTTCGATCAATTGCATCGCTCGGTCGACCTGAGCTTCGTGCGTTCGGTGGCTGAGTAGAGCCAGTCGGATCCAGATCTTGTTGTCGATCTCCGTCGACGACAGGTGGATTTCCTTCGTCGCGTTGACCGAGTCGAGAATTCGTTGGGTCGCCTCATTCCCCTGTGAGGATCTGAACGCCAGTATGGACAGTTCGGGAGGACCGATCAGCTCAATGTTGTCCATTGATTCCAGCCTCTCGAGTGCAACCAGAGTCAGGTCCAGCATGCGGTCTAGAACCTCGCGGAACTGCGAAACACCATGGAGGTTGAGGGCCAGCCATATGGGAAGTCCTCGGAATGGCCTGGTCAGCTCGGGACCCATTTCCAGGTAGTGCGGCAGCGATCCTTCGGAGACGTCGCGCATGTAAACACCGCGGCCAGAGTGCGCTTCGATCAGCGCTTGTGGATCTCTGACCAAGAGACCACCCAACCCGAACGGCATCATGAGCGATTTGTGGGCATCGACTGTGATCGAGTCCGCTTGTTCGATGCCAGCGAGGGAACTTCTTCCCCGTTCTGTGAGTTGGAAGAAGCCCCCGTACGCAGCGTCGACATGGAGCCAAGCCCCCACTTCGCTTGCCACCTCAGCACATTCTTTCAAGGGGTCGATGGCACCGGTGTCCGTTGTGCCCGCTGTGGGCATAACCATCATCGGGCGGAGCCCGGACGCTAGGTCCTCAGAGATCGCCTCACGCAGTCGTGTCACGTCCATCCGCTGGCGGCTATCAGACGGAATGAGCCTGATCCGCTGTTCGGATATCCCGGCGATTCTTGCCGCCTTGATCAGCGAGTGATGTGCCCTGTCCGAGGTGTAGATGGTCCCGTCAGAGAACTTCTCACCAAGGCGGTGCCTGGCGGCAACGACCGCCGTGAGAGTTGCGACGGAACCGCCGGAAACCAGAATCCCGGATGAGCCAGCCGGCATTCCGAAGAGGTTGACCATCCACGAGACAACTCCTTGCTCTATTGCGACCGCGCCTGGAGCAGCGTGGGCGCCGCCACTCCAGCGATTGGTCCCACTTGCGAGAAGATTGCCCAGGGCCGCGGAGTACAAACCCCCTGTCGGGATGTAGGAAAACATCCTTCCTGACGCAGTGTCGAACCCGGTATCCAACGATTGAGAGAACATCTGAAGTAGAACGCCAAGATCGATCCCGCCGTCCGGTGGTGGAGCCATGAGCTCCTCTATCAAGCCCGGCGTCGGCTCTCCCGAGGATGCTGGCGCAGTCCCTCGATCTTCGATGAACGCATTCAGGAATTCGATCAATTCGGCTCCGAGCGTGACCCGTTGCTCGTTCGTTGGCTCGATCGGCCATGCCATCAGCAAGCGGCCTCGGAACAGCGGTGGGATGCGGGGCTTGGTTTGGCGGGGAAGATCATCTGACAACCCTCAATGGCGGAAGAGTGTCTGGGTCCTAGAAGCCAGAGACTAAATGCATCCTGCATCTCTGCCCCAAGCCGTGGATCTGAGCAACGCCTGCCCAACGGCCTCGGATTCCAACTCGGGCCGAGCGATCCGACTACAGATGTGGGAGGCGGGCTCTATCGCCAACCTGTCCAGTTGTCCAGGTCTGCGTCGGCTTGCTCGGGTGGCTTCTTGTCATATCTTCGTCCAGGCTTCCTTCGGGTTGCGACAAGGACATACGCAAAGATCAGTAGCGGGATGATGCCCATGAGGAAGTACTGGACCGAGAATCCCCAAACCGAAGAAGACGCGTAAACAATCAGAGCGAAGGCAGCCAGGAAGGCTATGGAAGCCACCGACCACTTGATCATTTGCCTTCGGCTCATGCGCTCAGGTCCATTCCGAAGAGCCTGCCCTCCACTCATGCTCTGGATTCCTTAGACCGGCCTGACAACAACCAGGTGGTTCCGACAACGGCGACAAGTAAGACGACCACCGAAATCGGCCAATAGTCAGGTGCTGGCAGACCCGCCGTCGACCAGCAGCCCAATCCGCTGCAGAACCCAGGAGCGATCGAAAACGCCGCCACCACAAGCGTCGCCAACGCGAGCAGAACCCACTGAACCTTCGAGCTCTTGCCGAGGCTTGAGGATCGGACAATCGCAGCTGAAAGCGACACGATCCCTCCGACAGCCAGAATTGCCGCGACCGCGCGTACGTAGTCTTCCTCAGCGGTGCTCAACGCGAGTGCCAGCCACAATGCGCCAACCGCCAGGGCCGTGAGAACGACGCCAAGAGCTGTAAGGACCCATGGCCGAGTTAAGAGCCGAGGCGAGTCAGCTTTCCTTCTCACCAAGCTTGCCGATGCTGGTTGCAGATGACCGTCTTCGTGCCCGATAGACGAAGAAGACCAGGATCATTGCCGCTGAAAGTCCAATAGCCCACGGCAAGCCTCCAGGTCGGAGCACCAAGAGCGAGACGGCCACCACTACAGCGACGACACCGACACTGGCAATGACGGCAACTATTCCTGAGGCCGTTTGGCGAAAGTATCCGTCGGCACGGGCACGACCTTGCCTCGGATCCGTTGCTCCAGGGGTTCGACCGTGTCCGCCTCTGCTCGATGCCACAGTATTCACCATTCTATCCGGGGACTCTGGCAGGTATCTGAGGTTGATGACCGGTGTGAATCAGGGCTGTGAGGCCCCGATGATGACACTCGTATCAACGTACAGAGTCGCATTCAGTCTCAGGCTTCCGATGTCGGCTCAAGCAGGTCTATCTCCTGGTCGGTGGCTGCGTCGATAACCGGACGACCGCCTAGAGGGTCCTTGAGCCTCACCGGATGACGAGTCCAACAGTCGCTTGTGACATGGTCGCCAGGAGCAGTGAAGCTGACCACAACCTCAGTGTCCGTTTCGGATTCCAGCCGGGCTCCGTAGAAATATCCACAGCTATCCACCACTAGTTCGACTCTCTTCGGATCTCCCTCTTCCAAGCGGAATCCAACGATTGGCTCGTAGGTCAAGTTTGGGTCGAATGTGGCTGGCAGTGCTTGGCAATCAAGGTAAGTATCCCGGTCAGCGTCGAGAGCCGCTTCGATCGTGGTGAGCGACTCCTGCGTAAGTCGTCCGATCTCGTCGACGGTCTTTGGGCCTAACTGACGGCCCAACCGGTCTTCCACGCATTCCACGACTGCAAGTAGTGACAGATCGAAAAGCTCTGCCGGCTGAGGCGGATCGATCACGATGCCACGGAACTCGGCGAAGCAATCGTTGTACTCCACCCAGTAGTCCCGTTTGACAATTGGGTCAACGTCGAACAGTTCGAGGGTGGTGTCGGCACCCGCCGCCGCCAGACACTCGTAAACCGCCTGCCGAGCCAGGGTTCGCTCCTCGTTGGTGATCTCTCCGTCCTCGAGGATCTCGTCAGCCGTGACAAGCTCCATGGACGGTCCAGTCGGTTGTGTTGTCTCCGACGTGGTGTCTGTTTGAGGCCCTGCAACCATCCATGTGAGGAGGCCGAAAGCCACCACTCCAGAGAATGCGGCGGCTGCCGTCCATGCTCCTGACCGCGGCCGCTGCGCAGCCAACGACTCGGAAGTCTCGGTGGGGGCGCGGTCAAGAAGCTCCTGTTTCAGTTCCTCTAGGAATGGGATTCGGCGCATTTGCTCGCCTCCAGGATCTCTGCCAGCCGGTTTAGCCCGCGCGAGACACGAGCCCGTGCAGCGGTCTCGCTAATGCCCAGACGGTCCGCTACTTCTTCGTATGGCAGCTCTTGTCCGATGCGAAGCTCGACGGCTCTCGCTGCCTTGCTCGATAGTTCCTCCAAAGCTTCATCGAGCCGACCGAACTCGGTGCGAAGGTCGACGAGCTGTTCAATTCGTTCTCTGGACTCGGCGTCCAAGTCGACGGATCGTCTCATTCCTAACTCCTTCCGAGCCCGTGAATCCACCCTGCGTCGCCGCAGATATCGGGTCAGTTGGTGGTGGGCGATCCCGAATACCCATTGTCTGTGGGACCCCTTAGAGAGTTCATATGAGGTCCACGATGTGAGAGCGGCAGCAAAAGTCTCTGCAGTGAGGTCGGCTGCAGTCTCAGGAGATCCGGTTCTTCGCAGGAAGTAGCGAACCACGTCCTCCGCAGTCCCCTCATATAGGCGTTCGAAGTCAGACACGCCTGACTCACTTGCGTTGATCTCAGTCACACCGATTGAACTCTCGGCCGTCCTCATTCACATAGCTATTTGCCATGGGGCGCTGTACTTGTGACATGCATCATTCTTTCTCTGACAAGACGCGACTAGCCCATCGCTAGACAGAGACCGGTGTGTGAATCGTGAGTGGTGAGGCGCCAGAGGATGACACCCCTTAATTGCCCAGAGTCGCATTCAGCCTCAAACAGGTCCATCTCCTGGTCGGGGGCTGCATCGTGATCGGGGGCCGATGGCCGTTCGGACCAGCCACTCAGTCGCTCTGTCCCCTCGCTCGTGAACAATCCGTATGCCGCACGAGCGCCGGCGGCTAGCGCAAGGAAGGAAAAGCCCAGAAGGACGACAACCTTGAGAAACGTTGGATCGTCTGTGTCAGACAGCCGCTCGAGGGAACCACACAGCGTTCCTATGAAGAGGATTCCGGCGCCAACGGCGATCAGCGCATAGGCCCACCAAGGGGGTCCGGCGAGCACGGCTGCAAGGCTCAGAAGCACGAACGAGATCACGATCGCGAAGAAGACCGGACTTCCCTCGAGAGCGACTGCATTCCATATCGACACACCTCCCAGGCCTACAAGGGCAAGGGCGGTGAGTTTTTCCGAGATGGCTTTCGGAACTCTCAAATCAATGCTCATCTCAAGGCGACGATAGGTCGGGGTCCCAATGCGCATTCGTCAGATGCGATGGCTCGCACCACGCGACCGCCAACCCAACGAGAGTCATGAAGGATTTCCTTGACAACTCGACCACCACAACCCCATACTCAATGTATGAAGGAAAACCTTCAGACCTCGGAACGCAAGTCAGTAAACAGCCTTGATGCGATGAAGGCCCTCGCTCATCCGGCGCGGATTGGCATCCTCTCGTTCCTGCTGTCCGGCGGACCCAAGACGGCAACCGAGTGCTCGGAACACGTCGACGAATCCCCATCTGCGTGCAGCTACCACCTCCGGGAGCTGGAACGGTTTGGATTCGTCGAAAGAACAGGTGAATCCCAAGACGGACGCGCGAGACCATGGCAAGCGACTGCAGCAGGATTCTCGGTCGGTGACGACTGGACCGATGAGTCGATGCCCGCTCGTGTGGCACGCCAAGCGATCACGAGGGCGGAGCTGGACGAGAATCGTCGTCTCGTCATGCGGTTCTTCGCAGCAGAGGAGTCGACCGACCCCGCATGGAAGTCCGCCGTCGACTTCCACACCTACGAACTCAGCGTCACACCGGAAGAGCTGGAGCGGCTCAACGCAGAAGTCGCCAGGCTGCTTCGTCCCTATCGCTCAACCGAACGGAACACCCTTCCAGACGCGGCACCCGTCCACGTTGTGTACCAAGCCTTTCCCCGACCCATCGGGTGACCACACCGGAATCCGAAGGGATATGGCATGAGAGGGACTTCCGCATTGCGTGGACTGCCCTGCTCATCAACGACACCGGAGACTGGGTCCTCAACATCGCCCTCCCCGTCTACGTCTTCATCGAGACTGGGTCCGGGAGCGCAACCGCCATCCTCTTCGTACTGCAGTTCGGCATCGCTGCAGTTCTGGGGCCAATCGGAGGAAGCCTTGTCGACCGATGGAACCTCCGAACTGTTCTGGTCTGGACGAACCTGGCCCAGGCGCTGGCCCTGGTGCCTTTGCTCGCCGTCACCTCGGAACGAGTCTGGCCCGCCTACATCGTCATGGGGCTCCAGTCGGCGCTTACTCAACTGAACAACCCAGCCAGCGTTGCCCTTCTCCCCCGCCTCGTCAACGCCGAACAGCTCGGTAGCGCAAATGCCGCCCTGGCTGCGGCCTCGAGCATTGCGCGACTGGGCGGAGCAGCTCTTGGTGGTGTCCTGGTCAGCTGGAATGGACTGCCACCAGTTGTGGTCTTCGACAGCGCGAGCTTCCTTTTGGTGGCTTCGATACTTGGGCTGATTCGGGCGGACACTTCGGCAGCGGAATCAGACAAGGGCCAAGCAGCGGGTCGGATACGCGAGGGTCTCCGCTCCGTAGCCGCCAATCCGCCGCTGGGAGCAGTCCTCTCGATCCACGGCGTTGCCCAGATCGCACAGGGAGGCTTCGTGGTGCTCTTCGTGGTGTTCCTGATCGAAGCTCTGGGCGATGACGGCACCGCAGTTGGACTGATCAGGGGGACGATGGCGATTGGAGCGCTGGTCGGCTCAGTACTGGTGGCGCGTGTCGCGAAACGGGTTGACCCAACCTTTTTGTTCGCTGTCGGATTGATCGGAATGGGAGTGGTGTCACTGCTCTTCTGGAACGCACCGTTGGTATCGACGGCTCTCTGGTTGTACGTGACCCTCTTTGCACTTTCTGGCATCCCGGGCTCGGCCCTCGCCGTGGGCTTGTTCACAACCATCCAGGCACGAAGCCCGCGGGAGGTCTTGGGGAGGGTCGTGGGATTCCTCACCACCAGCGAAGCAATCGGCGTTGCTGCAGGATCCATAGCCGCTGGCGTTCTGGTCGACTACCTCCCACTCGAACCCATCCTCAATACTCAGGCGGCGATCTACCTAGCGACGGGAGCCATGGCGATGATCCTCGCCCGGCGAAACTCGTAAATCGGAGTGTGAGAAGGAACGTCGACGGATTCGGTGGTGTATAGATACTGCAGTGACCGGCAAGATCACAAGGGGCGTCGAGCGAAAGGCCAGGTTGATCATCGCCGCACTCCTGCTCTCGGCGTGTGGTGCAACCACCGGGACAGACGGATCTGGCGAAGCCCACGTAGCGCCGACAACGACGCTGGCCATCACCACAACGGCACCGCCGGCGGGATCAGACTTCGATTGCCCGGCGACGATTCCGCCACAGCCAGGTTTGGTGACCACTGAATCCGAAGACGTCACCTACTCAGAGAACTTCCCTGCACCCGACCCGTGGCCTGCTGAGTATCCCCACGCCGGAATGGTTTGGTACGGGACACCCGAGCTGTGGACAGCGCTCGCCGTCGACGGAGATCACGGTATCCGGAAGAGCGTGTGGTGGAGCGCGAACTTCCCGGGTGGTATCGAAGAAGAGCAACCCGAAGTGTTCGTGACCTGGACCCGTCTCGACACAGAGGAGCCAGTTGTCATCGACAACGATGGTTCAGCAACCAACGCCTACATACCGGAGGAAGGTTGGTTCATGATCGCTGGCATCGACCCCAACCAGGCCGGGTGTTGGGAAGTCGAAGCGACCTACAAGGGAGCGTCGCTGGCCTACGTCTATCAGCGGAAGTAGTCGGATTTCACTGCGCTCACGGCACTGCCGGAGCGGCTTCGATGACCTCGACCATCGAATCTGCGAGCCTCTGGCCACGCTTCTGCATCACGAAGCGCATCACTGGGTTGAAGATCCGAACGAACCCCTGAGGATGAGATTCCACCTGTACTTCGACCCTGCATGAACCGCTGTCAATTGGTGTGATCTCGAATCCGATCCGAAAGTCCATTCCGCCGTCCGGCTCATGGATGGCGACTTTGCGTCCAGGCTCGAAGTCGGTGACGACGTATTCGACTTCTGACTTCCACCCGAAGTCACGGCGAACCATCACTGCACGGCTTCCAACTCCGACCGGGTCCGGCGTGATCCGCTTGATCTCGAGCACTTCAGGCTCCCATTTGGGATGGTTCTCGTACATGTGAGTCCCAATCACATCGAAGGTCTCCGATGCAGAGCGGTTCACTTTCCTGGCAATCGCATAGTCAATCAAAGTCACTCCTAGCTGAGTGAATAGGAGCATAGCAGTTCACTAGTGACGACCACTAGTGAACACATCTAGTAAACTAGATACGTGACCGCAGCCGAGAAGCCTCAAACGAGACGTGAACAAGCTGCGGCAACACGACGGAAGATCCTTGAAGCCGCAAAGCTCCTCTTTTCCGAGCACGGATACACCGGAACCACGATGCAGGCGATCGCCGACCAGGCTGGTGTCGCCGTACAGACCGTCTATTTCGTGTTCCACACCAAGGGAGAACTGCTTCGGCAACTTCTACTTTCCTCGAGAGGTCGCCCAGATGAGCCGACCGAAACCATGGATCGGGATTGGGCCGACGAAGCCCCGACCACAAGCGACGCACGGCGCGCCATCGCCCTCATGGTCGAACACGGAAACGACATCTACGCACGTGTCGCACCTTTCTGGGAGGCGATCAGGCAGGGTGCGACTGTCGAGGAGGAAGTGGCCGCGACCTGGGATGAAATCGTCGAAGCGCGACGTCTCGGACTGAGACGAATCGTCGAGTCTGTCGCAGAGCGGGGCTGGCTCAAAGAGGGTTTGGAAGTCGAGCGAGCTGCCGACATTGTCTACGCGCTCCACCGCCCGGAGACGCTGACAGTGTTTGTGTCTGAACGATCCTGGCCGCTCGATGTCTATAAGGCTTGGTCGTACCAATTGCTCTGCGCGCAGCTATTGGAACCACACCCAGCTGATGACGATCAGCAATCCCCCGCCAAAGGACTGAGCTTCGAGCACCTCGGGTCCTGAGACAGGATCCCGGAGTCAGGTTATCGACGCGGTGTAGATGCTCTCGATCGATGCATCGAGTTGAGTGTTGAACTCGTCGTCACTCTGCTGCGCCCAGAGCCCCTCGGTTAGAGCACGCGAGAAGCTCGCAATCATCCCTTGGTTTCGGGCGAGCCGTTCGTTGGCCTCTTCTCGGCTGTAGCCGCCAGAGAGGGCCACGACCTTCAGCACCTTCGGATGCTCGATCAGTGGGGCGTAGAAGTTGTCCTCGCTCGGCAGGCTGAGCTTGAACATCACCTGCTGACCATCGCCCAGGTGTTCCAGTCCACCAAGCAACGCTTCACACAATTGGGCCTCGGCCTCAGCCTTGGTTGGACTGTGAATGTCGACCTCGGGTTCGAGGATCGGCATCAGACCAGCCTCGAGAATCGTGCGCCCGACCTCAAACTGCTGTTCCGCAATGGCTGCCACGCCGTCGGTGCCGGCGTGCTTGACGACTGAGCGCATCTTGGTGCCAAAGACGTTCTTGGCACGTGCGCGGTCGAGCAAGTCGTCGAGGTCGGGAATCGGCTTCATCAGCTGAACCCCGCGTGTCTCCTCGTCGAGGCCCTTGTCCACCTTGAGGAACGGAACCACTTGCTTCATCGACCACAGGTAATCGGCCGAGTCCTGACCTTGTATCTGTCGATCCATGGTCTGTTCAAACAGGATGGCTCCGACGACGCGGTCACCGGTGAAGCTAGGGCTGGTGATGATTCGGGACCTCATCTCATGAATGTGGTCGAACATCTCGTCCTCGCCCGAGTACTCGTCCTCGGAAATCCCGTACATCTTCAACGCTTTGGGGGTGCTTCCACCGCTCTGGTCGAGAGCCGCCAGGAACCCCCGTCCCTCGTCAATCTTCTGCGTCTGCTCGTTGTTCATCTTCGGCCACGTCTCCTGGGAATCGAGTCGCAGCCAACCCTAGGTCGGGTGTTGCGCCGAAGGCCAAAGTGGAAGCCATGCGTTCGCTGTTGTCCCCAACTAGTCACCGAACTCGATCGAACCGTCCTTCCGTCCCGACTCAGCGAATCGCTCGAACGACACAGCAGCGAGGGTGATCCAGATCAAACCCACCACTGCGCAGGCGGCAACGTCAGGGCCGATCTCCGCCCACCCTGCGCCGTCGATGGTCTCCCTGATCGCCTGGATCCCATGAGTCACCGGGAAGATCTGAGCAAACCATTGGATTGGTGGAGCGAAGAACTCGACCGGAACGTTGGCCCCGGCCACGATCGCCACGACACCCGTGGTCAGGTTGAGGACCAGGTTCCGAGTGTCCGGGAAGCGGAGCACAATCGCTCCGATGAAGGTGGCCAGCCCATACGTCGTGACGATCACCAGAAGCAGGAGCGGCATCACCAACATTGCCTCACCAAGAGAGATGGGCACATCGAATATCGCGGAGACGACTAGCAATCCGATCGTCGACGTTGCCAAACCGTCGATAAACCAATGGACCGACCTACCGAGGAACACCCACATCATCCGAGATGGCGCGGCAACCAAGAGGGGAAGCGTCCCCGCGTAACGCTCCCACTGAGTGGACGACACCGCAAACATCGCCGTACCTGCAGCGATCAGTGTCACGTTGCCGATGAGTAGGAACTGGACCAACTCCGGGTCCTGAACAAGGACTCCGATCAGCGTGTAGAAGATGATTTGGGCAATGACTCGCAAGACCCAACCGAATGCCCATGAATGCCAGGAGTAGATGGCGCCGAGCTCTTCGATAGAGAAGGCGGTGGCGTGGCGAAGAATCCGAAGGGAGTCTGTGATTGCGGTCATGTGAAGGCCACTTCGCCAGTCCGCCTCACACGATCCTCCATCTTCCCCACCGCCCACCAGCCGACCGCCAGCGCTGCCGCACCGAGGAACACCACCATCGCCAGGCGGAACCAGAAACCCTCGACTGGACCCACTGCCAGGGAATCTCTCAGCAGGTCAGTGCTCCATGACAGAAAGATGACCTTGCTCAACGGCTGAATCCACTCGGGCAGAAACTCGATGGGGACGATGACTCCTCCGAGCACGTAGAACGGATAGGACATCGCGTTCTGGAATCGGCGGACCTGCGTCGACCGGACGAATAGGGCGGACATGCCAAGCGCGGTTCCGGTCATGGCGAAGGCAGACGCCACTACCCCAGCTGCGAAGGCGAGAGGATGAACGATGGGAATCGGATCGAAGAAGATCAGAGCCACTAGCCAGCTCTCGACGAACCCGATCATCGAGATGGTTGTGACGAGCCCAATCCGACCCAGAGTGACCGACCCATAGGGTGTCGGAGCGGCCAGGGTCGCCTCCAGAACGCCGAACTCACGATCTCTGACCACGGCCTCCCCGGAGATGAGGAGGGACATGGCCCACATCGTCATGAACGGCGGAGCCAACACAGCGAAAGCAAGAAGATCATCCCTTCCCGCATTGCTCATGATCGCCAAGAAGACCACTGCGAACAACGGGTTCATGAGGATGCTCGTCCAATAGCCAGGTGTGTTGAGGACGAGATCCCACTGCCGTCTCCACCCGACCACGAAGCCCGTCAAACCGACATACCCCGATCCCGCCCAAAAACGTGCAGGTACACCTCTTCCAGGGAGGGCCGCACCGTTTTGAGAGAGGTGACTCCCCCGTCCACCAGAAGCTTGAGCGCGTCCTTTACCGCCTGCGGGTGGTTGGTCTGGACAACCACCGAGCCCTCGTCTGCCTCGATGTGCGTAACACCGTCCACTGCTCGTATCCGTGTGATCAGCTCGGCGGGGACGTCCTCCGCCTCGACTCTCTCCAGAGTGCCCATCCACTCGGCCACCGTCTTGGGCGTCTTGGTTCCGAGGATCGTCCCCTGGTCGATGAGAGTGATCCGATCACAAACCGCCTCAGCCTCGGCCATGTCATGAGTTGTCAGCAGGACCGTGCGACCCTCAGCCTTGAGATCGGCCACCAAGTCGCGAAAGTCATGAGCTGAGACCGGATCCATCCCGGTCGTCGGCTCGTCGAGGAACAGCACCGGTGGGTCAGCGATCAGCCCACGGGCCAGATGGAGACGCTGCTTCATGCCGCGGGAGAAAGTCTCGACACGGCGATCGGCCCATTGCGACAGACCGACTCTCTCGATCAGCTCATCCGAGCGTGTGATGCCGATCTCGTCGGGAAGCTTGTAGAGGGCGGCCCAGTAGCGGAGTATCCGGCGAGGCGTGAGCCGGTGATATAGACCTCGCTCGCCTCCGAAGACGATTCCGATCCTCTTGCGGACTTCCTCGGTTTCATCAACCACGTCATGACCCATGACGGAGGCGGAGCCGGCAGTTGGAAGAAGAGCGGTCGACAGGATCTTGACGAGAGTCGTCTTGCCAGCCCCGTTTGGTCCAAGCAGGCCGTGGACTTCGCCCGTTTCGACGCCTAGACCAACTGAGTCGAGAGCGAGAACTTCTTCTTTGCTACGACGCCGCTTCCCTGTCAGATAGATGCGGGTGAGGTCGCGAACCTCGACGGCGTCCATGCCCGCCAGTCTGGCAGTTCCGGATGCTCGGACTCGGTGTAATTCGGACTGGTCAGAGAGGACCCCGAGTTAGCGTCGCTCGAGATGGCTCTGCATCCCGGCGAGTTCCAAATCGACGAGCAAACGATTCGACGGCTGCTGGCCGAGCAGTTTCCGATGTGGTCCGACTTGCCAGTCGATCGACTCCGCTCCTCTGGGACGGTCAACGTCCTCTATCGGTTGGGTGACGACAAGCTGTTGCGACTCCCGCGGTCGTCTGAGTTCTCGCCTGGACCGCTCCGAGAGGCTCGCCTCCTCCCGAGGTTCGAAGGACGGCTGCCACTCGAGATCTCTCGCCATCTTGGCCTCGGCAGTCCGACCGAGGCATACCCGTCCCACTGGTCCGTCGTGTCTTGGATCGAAGGCACGGCAGCCAACCAGGGAACTGTGGGCGACCTGCATGTCACGGCAAACGCCCTCGCTGATTTCGTTACCACCCTGCGCAAGGTGCCGACCGATGCCCTGCCGGACGGTGGCAGTTACCGGGCTGGCAGCTTGTCGGAGGTGGATGAAGATCTGCGTGAGTGGGTCAACCAATTGCCGGAGGGCATCGACCGAAGCCGAATCATCGAAACCTGGGAGACATGCCTCGCTGCTGGAGATCATGATGGCCCACCAGCCTGGCTGCACAGTGACCTTCGGGGCGACAATCTCCTGGCTCGCGAAGGACGTTTGGTAGCCGTCATCGATTGGGAGGGATGCACTGTCGGCGACCCAAGTGCCGACCTTCTCGCTGCATGGTGGCTCTTCGATGCGGACAGTCGTGTGTCATTCAGAGAAGCGGTCGCTGCCAGTGATCCAGAGTGGATGCGGGCAAAAGGCTGGGCTCTTCACATGGCGGTGGCAGCCATTCCCTACTACTCGAAAACCAATCCGACCTTTGCTGGCCAGGCCTACCAAGCGCTGGACGAGATCATGTCCGACTCAAACAGCTAGGGATTAGGGCCAGCAGTCCGTGGGAACGTCTGCGCTGCCTCGTTTCAACTCGGGGTACACGAGACCGCCGTCATGCACTGTTGGTTCTTCAAAGACGTCGCTGAACGCAATGCCCAAGCCATCGATACAGACCCGGATTGAGTCATGCCAGTCGTCGAGTTGCTCCTGGGTCGGGTTGTTGATGTAGGCGTTAAAGACATTGTCGTAGTTGCTCCACTGCTTGCAATAGGCAGTGGCATGATCCGCACTGCCCGCCGGCCCATTGGGATCGACCTCTCCGGTCAGCCAAGAGAAGTAGTCCGATGGAAAGAAGCCCGGATGCCACCCCCTGTATCCGTGTGCTACGTCGGCGGTCCCAAAGTCAACGACTTCTACGCCCACCGCCTCGATACAAGCCACCGTCCACTCCGCAACTTCTCGGTACTCCTCGAAGGTGGGCGGTAACAGGTCCAATGGGCGATCGAACACAGGTCGGTCCGGAGGAAGGAGCCCTGGGAGGTCGGCTGGATCTCCAGCAACATCGCTAGGCGCTGGCCTCGCTTCAGGGAGGGCCTGAGGCGATGAGAACAGAAGAACGCCGAGAACACCCAACAGAGTCACGACAAGCAACGCAGAGACGAAGGCGACAATCGGCCGGCCGATAGTGCGAGGCCTAATGATCTCCACGGACCCCAGCTCCTCGAACTCCACTCCGATAGGAGAAGCATCGGTCAGCACCGCAAACGCCTCTCTCACACGCTCTTCGTTCAGGTTGTCCAGCGTCATTTCAGGTTCCTCTTCAATCGCTGTCTGGCGTTGTGCAGATACCTTTTGACCGTCCCGATGCCGACCCCCATGAGATCGGCGATCTCAGCGACCGGGCGATCCTCCCAGTAGTAGAGATAGGTCGCTGCTCTCTGCCTCACCGGAAGCCGCCACAAGACATCGAGCGTCTCAACAACTTCCTCGGGTAGGTGGCGAATATCGGCTTCTGCCAGCGGGCCTGTCGTTTGTCGACGCCAAACCGAGCGAGACTCGTTCAGCACTCCCTTCATCAGATATGCATGGGGGCGGTCGAGCTCAGTGAGTCTTTGGCGAGACATCGCTCTCAACACGACCGTCGATACGACGTCTTCCGCTCGATCGGGACCGACCAACGATGTCGCATACCGCAGTAAGTCGCCTCGATACTTGAGGTAGATCTCAGCGTCGGAATCCACACCCATACAACGCTCGGATCGGGCCTCAGGTTGTAGTGGAATTCTCTCGATCATCTCGTACGCGCGTGGGCAGAATCTATGGCGCGAGCCGGTGTCTGGATGGCCCAGTTACATTTCTCAACACGATGTCATGGCGATCGCTGCTGCTGATCTTCGCAATCGCTCTCCTCGCGGCTGCATGCACCCAGGCTGAGACTGAGGGGTCGGTCAGGGTCACCGCCGCCGGCGGAAATGTCCCGGCACAGCCTGACATCGAATCCCCTGAGGAACTCGAGGCGCTGTTCATCGAATTCGGCGAGTGCGTCGAAGAGGGATTCCCGATCACGATGCGGTTTCGTACCGACCATTTCGTTGGGTTCGAGACCGAAATCGGTTCTCGCCTCGAAAGCGAAGGCGACGCCGTGGATCGGGCCTACGCCGGATGCTCCAATCGGTTGGATCTCGACCGGAGGATCAGCGCGTACCAATCGGCCAACCCTCTCACCCCTCAGGGCGACAAGACGCTGGCAGCAGAGTTCGTAGCCTGTGTCAGCAACATCTCATCTGGCGCTGCAACGAGAGTCGCCGACGCAAACATCGACACCTACGAGGCAGCCGAACGATTCGTGTTTTCGACAGGAACTATGACAACCGGTCTCAACCGCGAAGAACTACTTGGAATCAGTGCGTGCATCTCCGAGACCGTTGGAGAACAAAGGGTGTTCGCCGATGGTCATCCCTGGTTCCGCCCCTCGTCGAGCTAGCGGTTCATCCGCGCCATCAACAGGGCGTCCACATACTCACCGTCACGGAACACGTAGTCACTGAGCGTCCCCTCGACCGCAAATCCGAACTCCTCATACAACGAGATCGCCGTTGCATTTGGCGTCCAAACTGATAGCTCGAGTCTCCGCAGGTTGAGCCAGTTGTCCGCCATGTCGACGATCGCCGCCATCAGGGCCCTGCCCACTCCCCTGCCGCGATGGTTCGGATGGGTGGCGATGAGGTGAATCGCACCGGCATGGTTGTGCCGAGGCAGGCTGGGGTAAGTCTGCATCTCGATTATCCCGCCGATGCCTTCGTCTGAATCCGCAACCAGACGGACCATGCCCTCAGTTGACGACAATCGCTCGTCCACTGCGGCCTGGCTGGGATACGGAAGACGCATCGTTCCGAGGAGAAGCTTCCGGTCGGCGAAGATCTCCTTCACCGAGACCATGTCGCCCTGCTCCATGTGGCGGATCGTGTAGTCCATGTAAATCCTCCTCCTCGGGCCACACCCTATTGACGGACAAGGGGTCGATGCCTGCTGAGATCCCTACCCTCGCCCCATGACCTCAATTGCGATCTACGTCTTTGAAGGAGCCGAAGAACTCGACTGGGCGGGCCCGTGGGAGGTTCTGGCGGCGTGGGCGCAAGGCTTCGACGACGACGTAGCCGTGTTCACGATTGGTGACACTGATCAGCCAACCACTTGTGCCAAAGGACTGCGGGTGCTCACTGACTACACGCTCGATAACGCCCCTGCATACGACGTCCTTCTCTACCCCGGCGGTCGTGGCACCCGACCCCAGGTCGAAGATGAAGGCATCCACGCCTGGCTCCGGGAGAAAGCGGACGAGGGTGTTCTAATGACCAGCGTCTGCACCGGTTCCCTGGTCTATGCAGCCGCAGGTCTGCTGGACGATGGGCCCGCAACCACACACTGGAGCTCCATCGACCTTCTCGAAGGACTCGGCTCCAACATCAAGGTCAAGCCCGACGACCGGTTCGTCGACCGAGGGCAAGTCATCACGGCTTCCGGCGTGAGCGCCGGTATCGATATGGCATTGCACCTCGTCGCCCGCCTTTCATCACGAGAAAGAGCTGCGGAAGTTCGCCACTACATCCAATACGACCCCGAGCCGCCGGTGTGAGTCAAGAATCCTGACCGGACCTACCATCTGAGTGAACCGGCTGTCCGGAAACCAACTCAGTCTTCACCCGCTCGCCAATCATGATGAGGACAGCTGAAGCGGCGACCGCAAAGACAATCAGCCCGATACTCAACTCCTCCATCGATTGACCGGTGGTCCAACCCGTCGTTACCCACGCAATCGTCCAACCACCAAAACCGATGAGACTGTTGAGCCAAATAGGACGGTCCTCCTTGCCGCCGCCCACGAGTGCACCGGCGATGCCCCCGGTGATCGCTGCCAAGGGGAGCAACAGAAACGCATAGACCAACACCCACATGATTGCCTCCGTGAGCAAGTCGAACTCCTCGTCAGGATTCTAGTGACGATGCCACCCGGTGAGTTTCAGATACGAGCAACCTGCTCGTCAGTGGGCTCAGCTCAGCAATACCAGGGCTCAGTGAGATACGGAATTGTCGCCAGTCCCTGAACATCTGCCGACCAAGGTGACTCCCGCCGCTCGACGGCCCCATGTTCAGCAGCCAATGCCCAGGCCCGCTCAAAGATGTCAGCCCGACTCCCGTCATGACCATGGCTGATCAGCTTCAACAGATCTTCCTGGAGCGAATCGACTCTCGGATCCGAATGAGTCCACTGATAGGCCAACGACTCCGAATCGAAGGATCCGGTGATCGCTTCCACGTCCGGATGACTGAGCAGGAGAGAGCCTTCCGGAAGAAGGAGCCTGATTGCGTACTGGATCGGCGACACCGCCGAGACCAACCCAAGTTGTTCGATCGTCTCCAAGAATGCTCCGTAGCTCTCAATCGTGGTCCAGGGCGTAAAGGCAAGGAAGGTGGGAGCGATGGGTAGACCGGAAGCCCGAGCACTGGCAAGCACGTCTTCGAAGTCGGCGGCAGTGTGCCCCTTGTCCAGAATCGTGAGGAGTCGATCATCGAACGACTCGACAGCCGTGGTGACAAACGCACACCCGGTGTCGGCCAGCCACGGGACGAGATCGGCACGCTGTTTGAGATGCTCGACTTTGATCACAGCGTCGTAGGTCACGTCGGGATGCCGACCCTTCATCCCCTCGATGACCCTGACGGCATGAGCGGGGCCATTGAAGAAGTCGGGGTCGCCGAACGTGATGTGTTCGGCACCGATTGCCACCTGGTTGGAGATGTCATCGAGAACGACCTCCGGTGGAACGATGTTGAAGCTGCCCTGATAGATGGGAACGACAGGGCAATGCCGACACTCATGCTTGCAGCCCCGTGATGCCTCGGTGTAGCCGACGACTCTCGTCTCTCCATCGGGAAACCGAAGCCGGGCGTAATTGCTCAGAGCAGGAAGGTCATTTCGCTCGGGAACGATGAAACGAGTCCGCTTTCGACCTTCCTCGGGTTCCCTTCCTTCAACCACCGCCGAGAGCCCCTCTTCGAACTCCCCACCAAAAACATGGTCGACACCGAGTTGCTTCAGATAGCCGTCATTCAGAGGTGCGTATATGCCGTACGCGGCAATCACGGCATTGGGATTGACGCGTCGGGTTCTCTCGATCAGTGGAGCCGCCAGCCGGGTCGCAGTGTGCATAGGCAAGTAGAACGCGACGACACCTGATGCCGCGAGTGTCACATCGCTGACGTCTTCTACTGAGAGATCCTTGACTGTCACCGAGGCGCCTCTTGCGCCAAGCCAAGCCGCCGGCGAAGCCAGACCAAACGGTTGCCGACCCATCTCGTAGGTCGAGATCAGGAGAACAGTGGTCTGCTGGTCAGATGTGTCGAGCACAGCCATTGAAGCTACCGGAAGGCCTGGAGTATTCCGATCCGAGCGAGGATTTCAGGTCCGAGGTCCGACCAGACGCTCCATCCGTCGGGTTTCCCCCTTGCCGATGATCATTCGGCGGGGACCGGCCACCAGCGCAACATTCCGACCAGTGGCCGCTCTACTCAGCCGCAGCCGGTCTGGCGTGGATGCTCCGTAGAGGACATAGGCAGGGACAACCAACAGATCGTCTGGCTCGAGCATGTTGTTGAGTGACTCGACGCTCAGCTTGCCGGTTCGGATGTCGAAGCCTTGATCTTCGGTCAGTTCGCTGATGAACGGACTCGTGTCGCGTGCGAATACGATCGCTCCCCCTTCTTCGGATCGAACCGCACTCCGCCCAACCTCCAAAGCCAGGTCGGCGTCCTCTCGATGCCAGTCGATCCTGTTCTCACCGATCACAATCACCACTCGCGTCCACGGTCTGAGGATCTGAACGGCGGCAATTGGAATCGGACTCATCGATCCAATCGAATCCAAAGCCGAACCAAACACATAGCTCGATCCGAACTGTCCCCTGGTCCAGGGCAGGACGCACAAGGTTGCGTCGGTTTCCAGCATCAGCTCGGCCGTCCCCGTCGCAAAGGAACCTGAGACCCTGACAACGCCCTCCGCATCATGGCCGGCGTGAGCCGCTGCTTCTTCCGCAGACTCGATGTTGCTTCGGGCCACGTCGAGTCCTCCAGATTCGTGGACCGCAAACGGAATCAACACGCCTCCGTCAAGATGGGCCAGACCTCCGGCGAAATCCATGACCAGATCGAGGTCCGATTCGGTCGCCCGAGCGTCGACGAGGATCCGCTCTCCAAGTGATGCTGGCGGCTTCTCCGGCTTCGGCATCCGATTGATGAAGAACCTCGTTGAGATTGCAGTGATCAAGGCGGTAGCGACGATGGCGAAAATCGCTCCGTTGACCACGTCCTGACCGAAGAAGCCGAGACCAAGACCGACCTGGGCGATGGCCAGCGTGGACGCCGCCTGACCGAAGCTGAGTGAAGCCATCAGCCCGATCTCCACGATCGAATAGCGACTGATGAGACCGGCGACACCAACTCCGATCGTCTTTCCAACAACCACCAGGCCCGTGAAAATCAGCCCGAGCGCCACGGTCTCGATGTCGAAGAAGGCAGCCGGATCGATGGTGAGGCCAATCGACACGAGGAACGCCGGGATGAAGATCGTGGAGCCGACGAAGTCGATTCGATCCATCAGCTCGCTCCCTGCCGGGACTCTCTGATTGAGGCCGAGACCGGCGAGGAACGCACCGATGATTCCCTCAAGGCCTCCGGCAACTGCAAGCGCTGCACCACCCGCCATGCCGGACAACGAGAACAGGAGTCGTTGGACCCGTGAGTGACCGACCTTCACGTAGAACCATGTCGCGATACGAGGAAGGGCCCATAGCGTGAATCCGATCAGCAGAGGAATCGACACGATCAGGGAAAGCCGCTGCCCCTGAGGCTCGGCCCGACCAAGGATCTCCTCCACGAAGGATGACTCGATGACCGCCTGCGATGTGACCACCGCGAGGATCAGGAGCGACAGAAGGTCGGCTACGACACCTGCCGATACAGAGGCCGACACCGAGCGAGTCTCCGACAAGCCTGCCGATCGCACATCGGGGTAGGCAACGAGGGTGTTCGAAGCCCACATGGCCCCGATCAAGGCGGCCGACGCCAGCTCCTGATCGAGGAAGTCAACGCCCACCCACAGGCTGAGCACGAAAGGAACACCAAAGCCGAGCAGCCCGAAGGTGATCGCTGATCTACGACTCTCAGAGAACGACTTGAGATTGAAAGAAAGCCCAGCGAGGAACATCAGATAGATAATCCCGATGGTCCCCAGGTCTTCGACCAATCCGACCCGGCCCAACCAGCCGAGAACGTTGGGGCCAAGCGCCATCCCGAAGAAGATGAGTCCCAGCAGTCCAGGGATACGAAACCGCTCCGCGATCATCGGTCCGGCGAGGATCACGACGAGCAAGGCGAAAAGAGTGAACTCAACGGTCCCGACCAGCATGGTCTCAGTATGACGGACTCAGACCTACGCTGACCACGAAGGGCCACGTAGATTCCTTCATCTCAAGAGGCCCGGGAAGCTACCGATCTATCTAACACCGCCCGAGATGAGTAGATGATCACCGCCCATCGCCGAACAATCGTCGTTTTCGCCGCCCTGCTGACAGTCCTGGTCGTGGCAGCCGCCCTGACATGGAGCCGGGGAGACGCCGAGACTCAATCTGTCCCAACCCTTGCCACCGTGCCAGGAGCACTGAGCGGTGGAGACACCGGTGAGATCAAAGCAGACGGGCCGGTGTCGTTCGTTTGGTGGGGCCCAGTTGGAAGTCTGTCGGTCGACGATGACTCCTCCGGCGAAGCAGACCACCAATTCGTCATTCCTGCGGGAGCCGGCGCATCGATCGAAGCTGGAGAAGAGATCAACATCCTGCCCGAGGTCTTAGAAGTTCGAGTTGGTGAGACGATCGAGATCGTCAACGACGATGACCAACTGCACTTCGTTGGCCCATTCACCGTCGGTGAGGGCGAAAGCCTCCGGCAACGATTCTCGGAGTCGGGTGAGTCGATAGGCATCTGCTCGGCCCACGTCCTCGGATCGGTCAAGGTTGTCGTCCTCGAAGCTTGAACAGATGAGCAGGGCTATCGTTTCAGCCATGCACAAGATCGAGATCACCTACTGCGTTCCTTGAAACTATCTCCCCCGCGCCGTGAGCGCGGTCAACGGGATACTGCATGACTACCAGCACGTCGTTGAGTCAACGACCCTCATCCAAGGCTCTAGCGGGGTCTTCGATGTCGTTGTCGACGGCGAAATGCTCTACTCGAAGAAAGAGACCGGCCGACACGCCGAAGAAGGCGAGGTAGCAAGGCTATTCGAGGAGAAGTACGGGGAGGGCGTCACCAAGTACGCCCACGACTGAGGTCTAGGTCGCCCTCCTGGGCGGCGTCGTCGGTGCCGAGCGGACGCCGAGAAAGGTGATCAGACCGATAACCAGCGGCAGTCCAACCAAAAGCAGAGCAATCCAGTTCCACGGGATGAACAGCTGCGACGAATCCCAGATAGCGAAGTTTCGGGCCTGGATGTAGGCGGTATTGCCGGCGGAGTAGACGGTCCACATGACCAGGAGTGTCAGCGGCACCGACAGGAGAGCGCCCAGAAAGGTATGAATACCGGACTGGAGTCCCAAGTACTTTCTTCGAATGGCGTTCGTTGCCCCCACCGCGACGATGGTCTCCAAATCACGGTCTCCTTCCGCCGCCGACAACGCAGTAATGGTGGCAACCACAATCAACACTACGATCGTCGTCAGGAGGAAGGTGATTGCGACCACAACCTGCGGCGACCCACCGCGGCCGCCTGAGAGTTGTAGGTGAAGGTCCGAAACCCACAGGGGCTCGAACGGAGAGCCGAAAAGGGACTCAGCAAGCGTCTGTTCCACCTGAATCACTGCCATTGGTCGCCTGAGCGTGTCTCCGAACCGGTCCGCATAGTCTTCGGTCACGATCACCCGAGGAAACGAGTAGCGCGCTACTCCGATCGGCACCTCGCTGACACTCACCGACGCTCCATCGAGACTGATGGTCGATTGACGCTCTGACACTCCAATCAGCATCACTCCATCGCGTTCGAGCATCTCGTCGACACGAGGATCGGCTAGCAATTGCTTCAGCTCGTCGTTGACTATTGCCACCTGCCATCGAGGTGGTTCGATGAAATCGTCTACATCAGTTCGCAGCTTGGCTTCCAGGTGCCCTGGGAGCTCAGCCACCACTCCAAGTACGTCAAAAGCTGCGACTTTGGCGTCTGGCATGGCGGCTCTGATTTGTGAGATGTCTTCAGTTGTCAGGTCCACGTCGCCCACATCTTCATCGAAGCCACCCGAGACGACCATCTGCGGGTGGTCGGACCGAAGGCCATCGGTCAGCTCAAGAGCTTCATACTGTGCATTGGTGGCCAAGGCAGCAACGGGCGCCATGAGTATGACCATCGTCGCCGCAACTGCTGCTGCAGCCTTCCCTCGCTGCCTTCCCGAGTCACGGAGGACTATGCGGGGCGTCACTGAGAATCGATCGGCGTGTTCGGCGATCCATGCCACCAGCGGTCCGGCCAGCATCGCCACTCCCCCGATCATCAGGACCGCTCCAAAGACAGCGACCGCGCCTCCCCGGGTCGATTGGCTTGCCAATCCGACGCCAAGCAGCAGCGAGCCCAAACCGGCGAAACCAAACCCGACCGGCAGGACCCAAGTTTTGGGAGCGGTGACCGGCATACGACCCTGGAGAGCGGTGAGTGTCGGCACCGCTGAGATGGTCCGCGACGGAAGCCAAGCCGCAAGAATGCACGCCAGAACGGCAACGACAAGTGGTCCAGCCATGTCAGCGATGGTGAACGGAAAGTCGTCGATTCTCCTCTCCACGAATCGCTGCACAACAGGCCGCCCCAGGACCATCAAGAAGAAGGCGAGCATCGATCCGAACATCCCGCCGGCCACGCCCACGACAAGTCCCTCGCCAAGAACCGAAGCGCGCACGTGTCGCACATCCGCACCGTTGGCGCTCATCAATCCGATCTCACGGAGTCGACGGCGGGCACCAGTGGCGAAGGCGGCCGCTGCGATGAAGCCCACCTCCGCGAGAATCAGAGCTGCCACACCCGTGCCGACCACCGGTCCTTGTTGGACAAGGCTCTCGTTGTTCCAAAGTAGCTGCTGTGACCTGCTCTCCGCGTGGAGGTTGGGAATCGGCTCTTGGATCTCGATTCCCAACGAGTAGATGTACTCCTCGGCGGCGGCGGGAGCGGTTCCTCCGAGCGACTGGCGGATGGCTTCTGCGATCTGGTCGTCGCTCAGATGCGGCCAGTACTCATCGGGAACAAACCAGAGCTCTTCGGGCTTGGGCCATTCCACATCACCCGGATAGAACTGGAAGCGAGCTTCATCCCACGATCTCCCGAGGCTCTCCGTAAACACCATGTCATCGGGAACAGCAAGCAACACGGTCTCCTGGAACGTGCTTGGAAAGACGCGATCGAAGCCTTCTGTGGTCACCACCGCGCTGTTGATGCGCCACAGAACCGGATGCGAGGTCAGACCCACTACCTCGAACGTTGCTTTCTGCCGACGTCCCAGCTCGACGGTGTCACCGATGCTGACGTCGAGCAGGGATGCGGCATGCTCGGTAATCACGGTCTCATCGCGCTCAAATGGAACACGACCTTCGGCGAGGGTGAGTTGACCTTCAGCGAGCGGGTCCGATAGATCTAGGTCGAGGACCTGACCACCCGCGTCCGAGGTGAAACGCATCCAGTTGTCGCGGTAGGCGAGCCGCTGGGATCCCGGAGCCAGACGTTCGATCTCGCTCTCAAGCCACGATTCGGCATCGGGTGGCAGGTCCCGAGTGAACAGCAGGACATTGGTGCCTCCGAATTGATACGCCGTGTGCTCCTCAACCGAAATGTGTCCCAGGCGGACCACCGCTGAGGTCACAACCGCCACCATCACCGGGACAGCGATCAGCAACACCAGATAGAAGGTCCTCTTCTTGTTACGTCGAGCGTTCTTGAACGCCACGCCTAGTGCGACACGACGTCCACTCATCAGAAGAGATCCGCGTTTGAAGTGGCGAACGACCTGACGGAAATCTCCTCGATCTGGCCGTCCCGAAGTCGCACGACGCGATCGGCCCAAGCGGCAAACGCGGGCTCATGAGTGACCATCAAGGCGGACGCACCGGCTTCACAACGCTCACGCAAAAGCTTGAGCACCGACTCGCCGGTGGCTTCATCCAGAGCTCCCGTCGGCTCGTCTGCAAGCAGCAGTGAACGCGGACCCACGAGGCCCCGGGCGATGGCAACGCGTTGCTGCTCACCACCCGACAGCTGATCGGGATATCGATCGCCCATCCCGTCGAGACCCACCTCACTCAGCGCCACCTCGGCCAACTCCCGTGCTTCTGCGGTCGTCATGCCGTCGAGCTCCAGTGGAAGCGAGATGTTCTCGGCCGCGGTGAGTGCCGGGAGCAAGTTGAACTGTTGGAACACGTATCCAACGGCGACACGTCGAGTTCGGGCCAGCTCTTTGTTCGAAAGGTCTCCGAGGTCGTGACCAACAACCGAGACGTTCCCGGTAGTCGGCTCATCCAGAGCTCCGGCGATGTTGAGCAAAGTCGTCTTGCCTGACCCGCTTCGACCGGTGATGGCGACGAACTCGCCTGCGGCGACATCGAGGTTGACGTCCACCAGAGCGTCGACTCGTTGCGCACCTTTGCCATGGGTCTTTCCGATACGCCGCATCTTCAAGACTGGTTCGCTCACCGAACACGCTCCTCGACGCGGTCGAGCCACTTGAGCTCGGCTTCAGCGGAATAGATCAACCTGTCGAGATGAAGATGCCATGCGACATCGGCATCCTCCTCCTCTGCCCTGAAACGGGTCAGATCCTGCAGCAGTCCCATAGTTGCTGTCCGCTGACCCTCAATCACTGCCTTGGGATCCAGGCCTCCGGTGAAGATCGCGATCAGAACCTTCATCGAGATCTCGTCCCGGCCGGCAGCCGCCAGGTCGACGGGACTGTTGAGCCAATCGCGCAAGACATCACCTCCTGGAGCGGTGATCTCGTAGACGTCGCGCCCCTCATCATCCACCCCACCCTTGGAAACAAGACCATCGCGTTCGAGGCGCTGCAGGGTGCTGTAAACCTGTCCGACATTCACGGGAATGGCGTCAGCCGTTGCCGTTTCTAGATCGACCTTGAGCTGGTAGCCATGACGGGGGCCGTCGGCCAGGAGTGCGAGAAGACCTTCTTTGATACCCAATAGTTACTCCGTATTTAGTCACGGAGTATGCATACTGAGTATCTAGTTGTCAAGCTCCTTTCGGCCTGATCCTCCAGAAGACAACCGCAGCGGCCATTGACGCAACTGCTGCAACCCACGCGACTGGCTTCCGCCATGTCCTTTCCACCGCGAGTTCGCCTTCCAGTGAGGACATCACGCGCCATTCCAGATCGGCAGGGGCTACGGCGGTCTCACCCGCCAGCGCCGTCAGTTCACGTGCCGTCCGCGCCATCGCAGCGTGACGCGCCTGACACTTGAGACAGGTTGTGGCGTGACTCCGGAAAGGTCGAGCCACGTCCGAGTTCTCAACGGCCGAGTTCGCCACAAACGGTGCGGCCATCTCACACACCACGCTCACGCCGACTCCTCCAGGTCTCGGGCAAGCCGCGCTCGCGCCCGGTGGAGCCGAACCTTGGCGGCGGTCACAGAAATGTCCATCGCCTCGGCGATCTCGGCGTGGGACCACCCGTAGATGTCCTTCATGACAACCACATTCCTCTGACCGTCTGGCAATCGATCGAGAGCGGATTTGAGTCGACCCCGTAACTCGACCACCTCGCCCACGAACTCAGGACTGTCCACGCCGTCAGGTGCCGCGAGCTCGATGTGGTCATCGATCGGAGTTGCACGATGTTTCTTGGCCCGCTCTTTGTGCGTCCAGGCCGTGTTGACGGTTATGCGATACAGCCAAGTCGAGAGCTTGGCGTCACCACGAAAACGCCCAATCGACTTCCAAGCGCGAATCAACGTCTCTTGGGCCACATCTGACGCCAGATGCGGGTCACCGACAAGTCTTCGGGCCAACGTGAACACCTCGTCCTGGTGGAGTCTCACCAACGCTGCAAACGCAGAGCGATCGCCCTGCTGAGCTCTGGAGATCAACTCCAGCTCTCTATCGGATTCGACCTCGGATCGGTCTGACGGGTTACTCACGCAACCGTGATGGTGGCAGTCAGATACTCGGTGTCAACGTCGGACAAGGTCACGTTGTTGCCATTGACCTTCACATCGACCGGATGTGCCGGTTTCAGTGGGTTGCGGAAGCGAATTCGGGTCGACGCTGGATCACCGTCGAAAGCTGCCAATGCCCACCCGGCCTGAAGCAGACCGTGGACCACCACACCCGGGAAACCTGCGTCGGTCGCGGCCTCGTGGTCCCAGTGAACCGGGTTCCAGTCTCTGGTGGCAGCGGCATAGCGGACCAGGTCTGCCCTGGAGGCAGAGCGTTGCCCTTCCTCCGGCCCACCCTTATCGCCGACAGCCGGCTCCACTCCCCCTGCGTCCGCGGAACCTGCGGCGGGCTGGTCGCCAGACACCAGAAACAGGGCTTTAGCGGTCAGAACGTCTCCGGCCTCGACCTCGAAGGTCACAAAGTGGACACCACCTCGCTCCCGGACCCGGCTCACTTCCCCGGTCACGGTATAGGTATGACCGATCTCGATTGGACCGTTCCATGCAAACGACTGCTCTCCGTGGATCACAGACATCTCGTAGAGCTCGGCCAAGAGTTCAGGCGCCACGGCAAAGAGCGCCGCAGCTGCGAAACCAGGTGGGGCGAAGCCTTTGCCGTCTGCCCCGGTCAAAGACTCGTAGGCGGCGACAGCATCGGCGTTCACGGTCCACGACCTGGGCCCGTAGGTCCGTCCTTCTAGGTCAGCGATATTCATCAGGGATCACGCTAGCCAACGAGAAAGACCCCCTTCCGGGGGCCTTTCTCTCTGGACGGTTCCTACCGAGTTTCTCTGTGCGCCGTATGGCTGCGACAGAACCGGCAGTACTTCTTCAGTTCAAGCCGATCTTGAGTGTTCGACTTGTTCTTCGTCGTCACGTAGTTCCGCCGTTTGCACTCGGTACAGGCAAGTGTGAGCGGCGGTCTCTTGTCAGATGCCATTTGATTTCCCTACTTGTTGATCTTGACGACGCGTCCGGCGCCGACGGTCCGGCCACCCTCACGGATGGCGAAACGAAGACCCTCGTCCATGGCGATCGGAGCAATCAGCTCGACCGTCATCTCCGTGTTGTCACCAGGCATCACCATCTGGGTGCCTTCCGGAAGCTGGACCGTCCCCGTCACGTCCGTGGTGCGGAAGTAGAACTGGGGGCGATAGCCCGGGAAGAACGGGTTGTGACGCCCGCCCTCTTCTTTGGTCAGGACATAGACCTGAGCTTCGAAGTCGGTGTGCGGAGTGATCGAACCCGGCTTGGCCAGAACCTGACCACGCTCCACATCGTCCTTACCGATACCACGGAGGAGGACACCAACGTTGTCGCCCGCACGACCCTCGTCGAGGAGCTTGCGGAACATCTCGATGCCGGTGGCGACAGTCTTCTGAGTGTCGCGGATACCAACGATCTCAACCTCTTCGTTGACGTTGAGTATTCCCTGCTCGATCCGACCGGTGACAACGGTTCCACGGCCGGTGATCGAGAACACGTCCTCGATCGACATCAGGAAGTCTTTTTCGGTGTCGCGCTCAGGATCCGGAATGTACGAATCGACGGCGTCCATCAATTCGATGACCTGATCCTGTGAGTCGGAGTCTCCGTCGAGAGCCTTCAGGGCGGAGCCACGAACAACCGGGACATCGTCACCAGGGAACTCGTACTCGGTGAGAAGGTCACGAACCTCGAGCTCGACGAGATCGAGGAGTTCCTCATCGTCGACCATGTCGACCTTGTTGAGGAACACAACGATGCTGGGCACACCAACCTGACGCGCAAGGAGAACGTGCTCACGGGTCTGCGGCATCGGGCCGTCAGCCGCTGAGACAACCAAGATCGCACCGTCGACCTGAGCGGCGCCGGTGATCATGTTCTTTATGTAGTCAGCGTGGCCTGGCATGTCGACGTGGGCGTAGTGACGGTTCTCCGTCTCGTATTCGACGTGGCTGATCGAGATCGTGATTCCACGCTCCCGTTCTTCCGGTGCCTTGTCGATGTTCTCGAACTCGGTGAACTGGTTCTCGCCTCCAACCCGCTCAGCCAGCGTTTTGGTAATGGCTGCTGTGAGGGTGGTCTTGCCGTGGTCGATGTGACCCATCGTCCCCACGTTTACGTGCGGCTTCGTCCGCTCGAACTTGGCCTTGGCCATGTTGTCGTTTTCCTTCCTTGCTTACCTTCCACCGACGAGGACTCCTCTCGTCGGCCATTCTGTAGCGGCGGGCAGACTCGAACTGCCGACCTCTCGATTATGAGTCGAGCGCTCTCACCAACTGAGCTACGCCGCCTCAAGCTTCGCTTGAGGTTGGAGAGCCTCTCCGGCTCGCTCTCGCTCGCCTTCATGATCTCCTGCCTCGCAACAAAGCTGCGGGAGAAATGGTTCGCCATTCCTCCATCTCTCGCCAAAGGCGAGAGACAGAGCCCCGTTCCGGAATTGAACCGAAGACCTCTTCCTTACCATGGAAGCGCTCTACCGTCTGAGCTAACGGGGCGCGGCCTGTTGCTTCGCAACAGGTTGGAGAATCGCAAGCGATTCTCCCTGCTTTCTGTTGTCAATTGACGCTTAGGACGTCAGAGTGCCGGGAGAAGGATTCGAACCTCCGTAGGCGTATGCCGGCAGATTTACAGTCTGCTTCCTTTGGCCGCTCGGACATCCCGGCGCACACCGAAACCACGTGCAAAAACACGTGGTTCACGAGTCCGGAATCTTAGCCGTGGGCAACAGCAGTGCCCAATGTGGTTAGGTTGACTTGACCAAATGGGGGCACGTTTTCCGGACTTCTTGATCGTCGGGGCGCCGCGCAGCGGAACCACGTCGCTCGCTCGATACTTGGGGGCTCACCCCGAGGTGTTCATGGCTGAGCAGAAGGAGCTTCGCTTCTTCAACGAGCACTACGAGAGGGGCATCGACTGGTACAAGAGTCATTTTGAGAACGCACCTCCGGCTGCGATGTGCGGCGAGGCCTCGCCACGCTATATGTCCACACCAGCAGCTTTGGATCGCATCCGCCAGCACATTCCCGACGTAAAACTGCTGGCGACGCTCCGCAACCCCACAGCGCGCGCCTGGTCTGGTTTCCTCACACTGCGGGAGCGCAAGCTGGAAACAAGAGAGTTCGAAGAGATCGTCGCCCACGAGGTGGCCGTTCTTGATCGGGAGGGCCGCCCTACCGCGGAAACCCGAATGATTGGTGCGTCGCTCTACGCCTGGAACTTCCGGGACATGATCGAGCGATTCGACCGGTCACAGATCTCAACGACGATCTTCGAGCGGATGGTCGAAGACCCCGCCCGCACATACAGACAGTTTTGCTCGCACCTGGAGATCGACGAGTCGTTCGAACCGGACATCCTCGGAGAGCGGATCAACCCTTACGTCGAGTTTCGGTCAGTTCGAGTCCGGTCAGCTGCGCGTGACATCCCCAACCGGTTCGCCCGGAGAGTTGTGGAGCGGTTCAACACCCGGAGGACTCCGCCGGTTCCGACAATCCCGGCTGATATGAAACGGGACCTGGAGCGGTTCTTCGCACCCCACAACGCCGAGTTAGAGAAGCTGTTGGGCATGAGGATCCCGGAATGGGATCCATTCGACGACGATGCGTAGTTGATCCGATATCAGCCATATATGGCGATATGAACCCCGGGTTCAGCTGATGCCCATGGCCATGTCGTGGAGACGCTTGATCCGCTCCTCGGTGGGGGGATGGGTGCTGAAGAGTCGGGACATGCCTCGGCCTCGCACCGCCTTCAGCGGGTTGTCGATGAAGAGCTGGCTCGTCGACTCGTTCACCCGCATCGGGACTCTTGCAGTCCCCGCGGAGATCTTCTCCAGCGCCGAGGCCAGCATCAGCGGCTGACCGGTTATCTCGGCACCTGACTTGTCCGCTTGGAACTCTCGTGTTCGGGAGATGGCGAACTGGATCAGCATCGCTGCAAACGGGGCAATGATGATGGACAGGATCGCACCTATTGCCCCCAGAGGATTGTTGCGATCACCGCCCCCGCCGAACCAGAAGCCCATCCTGGCCACCACCGAGAGCGCAGCACCGATCATTGCGGCAATCGATCCAATCAGGATGTCTCGGTTCTGGACGTGGGCTAGCTCATGACCAAGGACCCCTTCGAGTTCCCCATCCGAGAGCACCTGGAGGATCCCTGTTGTCACGGCAACCGCCGCCTTCCTCGGAGACCGACCGGTGGCAAAGGCGTTGGGTTGAGGAGAATCGATGACGTGGATCGATGGCATCGGCATGTCCATCTGGGTCGTCAGGCGACGAACGATGGAATAGACCTGAGGTAGTTCGGCTTCGGTTACCGGCTTCGCTCCACTGGAGGCAAGGGCCATTCTGTCGGAGAAGAAGAAGGCGAGCAGGTTGAAGCCGACGATGAACACGAGGATGAAGCCGAAGTTCACCTGAAACACAGACAGCACTAGCGCAAGCAGGGCCGTCATGAAGGCCAGCAATCCAACAGTTTTGAGACTGTTCATGAGCCAATTTTAGAAGGCCACCGGACATATCTATGTGGGCTGACCAGGCCCTTCGCCGACAGTTCTCCCTAACGCTCTGCTCTCGAGCTGGTAGGCGGACGTCCGGCGGGGCAATAGCGAAACTCGCCATCGGCACCCGCTCGATAGTCATAGACCAGGGTCCCGTCGGTCAGCACGACCCACTGCCCTTCGACCTCGGCCTGGGTGTACTCCTCACCCTCCTCAGGACAATTCAACGACCCATCATTCCATGTTGCCCATAGCGCAACCACCGGCTGGAAGAATCCAGCTTCTACCTCGAATTCAGCCGTCGCTTGCTCGATAACCCCAGTCACCACGCTCTCTTCCAGGACGACGCTGACATTCGCAGGAATCGTCTCCGGTGGCGCAGTCGTGACGGTGGTTGAGACGACAACACCACTCGTCGTTGTGGTCCCCTCTGAGCCATCGGATGATGCATCAGAGCAGCCAGCTGCTGTCAGCAGAGCGGCGGCAATGAGCGCTACTCGTAGCTCAGTTATTCTCAACTCACGGCCCCACGACGATCTCGAGAACCCTGAAGTCCCCCAAACCACGGGGATGAAGCAAGGTCTCAGCCTCAGTCTTGAGGGTTCGGAGCTTCAGACGTTCCATCTCGGCCCCATCCCTGGCCGCCTCCAGTTCGGCATGCCGGAGCTCAGACAACCGGTCCCGCAAGCCAAGCCTGGAAAGAAATTCATCCTGACGATGGAGTGTCGCCCCCGGCACCATGAGCGCAGAGAAGTTCACGTCGGCCGTGATGTCGGTCTCCCCAGGTTCGTCGAGGGGATGCGGACCGAGGTGATGGGACCGGTAGGTCCGCAAAGTCCCGTCGCGACGACGCGACAACAGGTTCTCAGCGGTGTCGCCGTAGTCGAAGATGAGAATGGAGCCCTCGGTGAGGGCATCGATGGCCTCCCGAACCCATTCGCCGGCTGCTAGCTGGACCTCCACCCAGCCGCCGTCATCGACCGGGCCGGCATACTCGTCCAGCCAGGCTTCGACCTCGGGACGAACAGGGGCGTCCACAAATGAGAGCTCGTTTCCCTCGGCCCCCACCCAGCGCTCCCTCCAGGTGCCGTCCATCCTCTGCGCCAGAGCCATGGGGAGATTGTCCAACAGCTCGTTGGCAAGGATGACACCTCGAACAGACTCCGGAAGCTCAGAGGTCACAGGCACCAACTTTGCGAGCGATTCCCTCGCCGCAGGAGAGACCTCAACGGCCGAGGCCGGAACTTCGTAGCTCTCCAGCAACGGACGGATCAGTGAACCCGATCCGGCGGCAACCTCAACCAACTGAAACGGATCACCGAGACGTTGATGCGCCTGTTCGACGTATCTCGCCAGAGTCTCTCCGAACAGGGAGGACACTTCGGGCGAGGTGAGGAAGTCGCCTGCCTTCTCCGAGCGGAGCTTGGCGCCGCCGAAGAAGCCATCGGGGTCGTACAGCGACACCTCCATGAACCGCTCGAACGGCATCGGCCCGCTGAGCGAGATCTCCTCGATGATGCGTTCTTTGAGGTTCATTGGATACCGTGGGTCAGATGAAGTACGGAGTGTTCATCTTCCCCACCGATACAGCAATTCGGCCAGACGTCCTTGCCAGGGAGGTCGAAGCCCGGGGATTCGATTCCCTCTGGATCCCTGAGCACTCACACATTCCAACATCACGCAAGACCCCATGGGGTGGTCAAGCGGGCGCACCCCCGCTCCCCGACATGTATTGGCGCTCACTCGATCAGATAGTTGCCCTGTCTCAGGCGGCTGCCGTCACCACAACTCTCAAGCTGGGCACAGGGATCACGCTGCTTGCACAACGTGATCCGATTTGGACGGCCAAAGAAATCGCAACCCTCGACTTCGTATCTGGCGGGCGCGTGATCTTCGGCGTGGGCTACGGATGGAACAAGGAGGAGATGGCCCAGCACGGAACCCCCTATCTGAAGCGGCGAGACCTCATGCGAGACAAGATCAGAATCATGCAGGCTCTGTGGACCCAGGACGAGGCCGAGTACGAGGGCGAACACCTCTCGCTAGAGCCATCCTGGGCGTGGCCCAAGCCGGCCCAGAAGCCTCACCCGCCCATCGTCATGGGGGCAGCCGCAGGTCCCAAGACACTCGCCGACATGGTCGACTACTGCGACGGGTGGATCCCTCTTGCCACCCGGCACGACATAGGCGGTGAAATCAAGCGAGTCCGTCAGGCGGTCTCCGATGTCGGACGCGACGGAGACGCTTTCGAAGTGACCGCATATTCAGCAAAGACCCACATGGTGGAAGATCTGGAAGAAGCTGGAGTTGACCGGGCAGTCTTCTCCCTGCCACCGCTGGGAGCGGAAGAAGTCATCCCAAGACTCGACAAGTGGGCGAATGAGCTCGGGCTCTCTTAAACCGTGTCGATAGCGGTCGTACTCGGGACCAGGCCCGAGATAATCAAGCTCGCTCCCGTCATCGCCGAGCTGCAGCCCGACACCGACATCATCCACACTGGCCAGCACTTCGACGATGCAATGTCGAAGGTGTTCTTCGATCTCTTTGCGCTGCCCGAACCGACCCACAACCTCGGTGTAGGAGGGACCTCACGCGGAGCCCAGATCGGCGAGACCGTCAAGACCCTGGATGGGCTATTCGCAGAGAACCTGCCGGATGTGGTCGTTGTCCAAGGAGACACCAACACCACAATGGGTGCCGCCATCGCAGCCAACGCACGAGGCATCCCGATCGCGCATGTCGAAGCGGGGCTCCGCAGCTACGACCGAGCTATGCCAGAGGAGCACAACCGGGTTGTCACCGATCACATCGCCGACCTCCACCTGGTGCCCACACCGACCTCGGCGGAGAACCTTGCCAAAGAAGGCATCACGGGCGAGGGTGTGGTCGTCACCGGCAATACCGTCGTTGATGCTGTCCAGCATCTCTCAGGAACTCTGCCGCCGGCGGGAGCGCAGGAGCCGTACGCGGTAGCCACTTTTCACAGACCTGAGAACGTGGACGACCCGACACGGCTCGCCCAAATCGTGAGCCAGCTGGGCACCCTGTCGATCCCGGTGATCTTCGCAGTCCACCCCCGTACATCTGCGATGGCCGACCGACATGGAATCGACCTGTCCGTCGGGACGCTCGACTCGCGACCCCCTTTGGGATACCTGGAGTTTCTCGGCCTGCTCCGATCGAGTTCGCTGGTGATCGGTGATTCCGGAGGCCTTCAGGAGGAGGTCTCGGTGATGAAGAAGCCAATGGTGGTCCTTCGAAGATCAACCGAGCGGCCTGAAGTCATTGGGACGTTCTGCAAGCTCATCGAGGACCCAATCAAGATCGGACCTGCTGCAGAAGCATGGCTTGCCGGAAACCCCCACGACCTAGACACTCTCGCTGACATCCGATCGCCATACGGAGACGGCGACGCTGGAGCCCGGTCGGCCAAGGAGATCCAGAAACTGCTGACTTAGTGCCATCGGCCCGTTGTGCGGGGCGAGATTCGGGGTAGATTCTCATTGCGGAGGAGGCAATGAGTCAGGCAATTCCTGGTGGGGACCAGTCGAACACATTCGTGTCCCTGATCGTCCCTGCCTACAACGAGGCGCGGACCCTCTATTCGAACCTCGAGACGCTCCACGCCCATCTACAAGAGCTCCCTTTCGAGTGGGAGCTGCTGGTCATCGATGATGGCAGCAGCGATGACACCGGCGCCGAGGCCATCCGATTTGCCGACGGTCACGACGGTGTACGCCTCATCAGTCACTCCGCGAACTTCGGTCTCGGTCAAGCGCTTCGGACCGGATTCCACAATGCCCAAGGGGACATTCTCGTCACCTTCGACTCAGACCTGAGCTACGCACCGGAGCACATCGATCGACTCGTGCAGACGATGCAGACGACTGGTGCGAGCCTCGTCGTGGCGTCTCCCTACATGGAAGGTGGGTCTGTCACCGGGGTTCCACGAATGCGCGCCGTGATGAGCCGCTACGCCAACTGGATGCTCCGAAGGCTGTCCTTGCACCACATCTCAACCGTCACCGGGATGGTCCGCGCCTATCGACGCGATTTCATAGACAACATCAGCCTGAAGTCAGTCGACAACCAGATCAACGCCGAGATCATCTACAAAGCCACTCTCCTACGCCGTCTCGTCATCGAGATACCGGGGCACCTCGTCTGGACCAGGAACGAGGAAGAGACCAAGGAGCGCAGCGGCAAGCTCCGCTATGTCACGATGATCATCGACTCGATCTTCTCCGGGTTCATATTCCGGCCTTTCAGCTTCTTCATCGTCCCCGGATTCATCCTGTTTGTGCTCGCCGCCTACTCGCTGGGATGGGCTTTCTGGCACTTCTTGACGTTCTTGCCCGACCAGTCAGGCTCGCTCGACGCCGTGATATCGGGTGCCGCAGCGGATGCGTTCGCCCTCAGCCCGCACAGCGTGGTCATCGGAGGGATCTCGATGGTGCTGGCCGTCCAGCTCTTCAGCATCGGGATCATCTCAGCGCAATCGAAGCGCTACTTCGAGGAGTTGTGGTTTCAGGGTGCCTGGCTGGCCGACGCCGAGAGGTCAGGCGAGCGTGCTGCTCGACTTGACGGGGAGTCCATACGCCGAGACGGCTGACACGTGTCGGGCCATATCGACCAACTCGTGGTCACGGCCCAGGATCCTCAAGTACCCGTCTAGGAGCTGACGCTTCTTGGCTCCTTCCATGTCCATTCCCGGGAAGAAGGCGAGGTTGGTCACGTCGTCTCCCCCAATGAAGTCGAGCGAGTGGAGCAGCATCGACGGCTCGACACCAGCCATTCGACAGAGCCCGACGGCCGTCTTGAGGTAGGCATACGAAAGGGTCTCCGACCATCTGGCCAGATACAGCAAGTAGGTCCCATGGATCGGAACCCTCATGAACGGCATCGTGGTGACCGGGATCTCGACCAGCCCGTTGTCCCATCGATAGGGCCTGATCGACCGGAACACATCCCGGACAGTCCCAAAAAGCTTCTCCCTTTGGTCCAACTCTGCCGTGTTGAGATCACTGGCTCGCAGGTAGAAGGCACGTGCGAGTGGACCGATGAACGTGGGCAAAGTCGAAGCGTCGTAGGTGTACTCGAGGTCAACGAGTGCTCGGAGTGTGCTCTCTGAAACACTGAACCCAGGCCCCCTGAATCCCTTGGGCTCCTGGCCGGTGGCCTCACCGATGGCGAAATGGGCCCTCTTCAACTCGATCGCAACCTCTTCGTCGGACTTGAGATGGAGCCAGGGCTCATGGTGAAACGAGTGATTGGCTATCTCGTGGCGGCTCTTGCCAAGAACCGCCAGGGCGTCTCGATTGGAGTCGAGTTCGGCGTCCTGACCGACCACAAAAACCGTGAGCGTCACATCGTGACGATCGGCGAAGCTCTCGATGTGGGGGACTACTGTGTCCAGGTAGGTCGGGAATTCAGCCCAAGCGTCGTCACCGTGAGTCTTCATGTACGACCACTGATTGTCGAGATCGATTGAGATGCTTGCGAGACGCGACATCACAGGAACTCCGCGAGCGCTTCTTCGGCGAGCCGCAATGTGTCATTCACATTGAGCGTCCCGTTGACGATCTGGGAGGAATTGACGAGGGCCACGCCCCTCATGCTCGTCGCGAACGGCAACACCTTCTTGGAATACCCCAGAGTGGAGACCGGGAAGACATGGCGGACCCTCGAGATCTTGAAGGCTTCCACCATGGAAGGATCGAAGTATGGGTAAACCTCCTTGAGACCATCCAAGAACCTGCGCTCAATGGACTCGTCGGACTCCTGGAAAATGGGATCGGACGGATCGCTGTACCGGGGGAGATAAATCAGCGACCGCCCGCCGAACTCGGAACGATCGACGAAAGCTGACATCTCGATGACACCAGTGAAAGGCGCCTCGTCGTAGAGGTATGTGAGGTAGTAGCCATCCAAGGGCTGCGGGGTCAGTAAGGAAGCACAGACAATTCCCTGATAGTCGAGGTCGAGGAGACTTTGGACCTCTTCCTCGCTGAGACCGGGCACCAGCCTTGCGGCTATGGCTGGAGGCGTCGTGACGATCACCTGGTCGAAAGTGTCGGCCCTACCACCGGCGACCACCGAGGGTCCGTCATCGACGCTAACTACCGCAACTCCGGTGTGAACTGCGACACCGTTTGCCATGAGCTCCTTTTCCAGAGCTTCAACGGTCCTGGCGTAGCCACCGTGGACGTAGCCGAACTGCTCGCTCTTGTCGCTGTTGCCGCGCGCCGAGTAGAGACGTTTGATCGTCATCCAGATGAATGCAGCCGAAGTCTGCTTGTAGGCATCACCGAGCTTCGACTTGAGCAGTGGCAGCCAAAAAGACTCAAAAACCCTGTCACCCGACTTCTCCCGAAGCCAGGCTTCGACAGTGACCTGCTCCAGCGGCTTCCAGTCGTTGATCCGCGCACCGGCAAGGATCGTGTAGCCGAGGCGGGCCTTGTCGAGTACTGACAGGGCCGGGTAGCGGATGTAATCAAGGACGTTCGACATCGAATACCGTTCGCCATTCACCCAGGTGCCTGTTCGTGTCTCGACCCACTCCATCTCGGACTCCAGACCGAGCCGGTCGATCAGTCCGAGTGTGAAACTGTCACCCGCCAGTGTCACGTGATAGTGCTTGTCCCAGGTGACATCACCAATGGTCCATGGTGCGGCCAGGCCACCAAGCGTTTCAGAGGCTTCATACAGAGTCACGTCGAAGCCCTCATCGGCCATGCGCAAGGCCATCCAGCCGCCCAGCACCCCTCCTCCGACGATCGCCACCCGGCTCATTCGCTCGACGCCAACGAGTCACCGTCGCCTGAGTAGATACGTCCGCAATCAGAGCAAACATGAGAGTCCGGCAATCGGGCCCCGCAGGCACAAGCCCAACCGATCCGTCGCGCTGGGTTGCCGACAACGATCGCGAAGTCCCCGACATCCTTTGTCACGACAGCGCCCATCCCGACCATCGCAAACCGACCGATGGTGAGGCCCGGCCCGATTACTGCACCGGCGCCAACAGTGGCTCCTTCACGAACGAGCGTCGGAAGAGTGTGATCATCAGGTCCGGAACCACGAAGCTCGGTCAGCTCGGGATTGGTAGCACGGGGTTGACGGTCGTTGGTAAAGATCGCTCCGGCGCTGATCATCACTCCATCTTCGACTGTCACACCCGTTGGGATGTAGACGTGCGCGTTGATCTTGACGCGGTTGCCGATCCGCACGTCGTAAGCGATGTACGACTTCTCCCCGATGATGCAGGCCGCACCGATGACGCTTGGCCCTCGAACGTGAGCGTTGTCCCAGATCGACGTGCCCTCGCCAATCTCCACGCCATCCTCGACGATGGCGGTTGGATGGATTCGGGCCGCCATCTCTAACCGACGGACGCCTCGATAGGAACCCACCCATCACGCGCCATCGATCGATAGGCGGCTTCGATCACCTCGACGGAGGCGATTGCATCGGAAGCATTGATCAAAAGCGGCTCTCCTCCATTGATGGCGGCGGCGAAGTTGGATACCTGATCACGTAACGCCTGATCTCGATCGTATCCGTCCCCGATCGAAATCCACTCTCCGTCGTCACCAATCCGGTACCTCGACTCCTGCCAGCCGACCTGGATCGTGCCTCCCGACCCGTAGATCTCGATGAACCAGTCCCTCTGTTTGTTCACGGACCAAGAAAGGTCGACGGTGGCACGCACACCGTCTTTGCTCTTCAGGAAGATCTGAGCGGTGTCTTCGACATCCAATCCCTGGACGCGTCTCCCTTCAACAGCCATCACTTGATCGATCGGCCCCATCAGGTAGCGGATCACATCCACGGAGTGGGTGCCGTTGTCAATCAGAACCCCTCCTCCTGCGATCTCAGGCTGCGAATTCCAACGTTCCCCCATCGCCACCCTGGAGGCAAAGGTGTTTTCAATCAAGATCAAATCACCGATGACGCCTGACTGAGCGATCTCTCGTGCCGCCCGGACGTCGGCGACGTATCGGAACTTCGACGCCATGGTCAGGATCGCCGAGCTGGATGCAGCAACTTCAAGCATTGCCCGAGCATCGCCTGTCGTCATGGCGAGCGGCTTCTCGCACATCACGTTGACGCCTGCCTCCAGGAAGTCAGTGGTCACACTTCGATGCGTGTTCGGTGGCGTGCAAACGATCACAGCATCCGGCTTGGCCATCTCCATCAAGGCGAGATGCGAGTCATAGGGCTCGGTGTCGAGGGCCAGCGCCATGGTCTTGGCAGCCATCGGATCGATATCGGCCACACCGACCGCTTCTACCCGGTCGCAATCGGCGATTATCTGCGAGTACGCCGAAGCGATTCCTCCGGCCCCGACTATGCCGAGTCGCAGGGTCATGCGGCCTCCTTCACCAACTGGGCCACACCGTCTCGGATCGCTTCGCCGATTCTCTGGATGTGACCGGCGTCGAGACGTTCGTTCCACGGAAGAACGACAACATGGTCCAAGAAAGAGAAGGTTCCTGGATAGAGGTCAGGCGAGTAGTCCAACGCCTCAGGCCTGGCCAACGTGAAGGGCCACCTCGAGTTGCCAAAGGTCGTCTGGTTCTGGAAGAGATTCGTCTGGAACGCCGGCTTCTTGATGTAACGCGAGGCAGCCGGGACTTCGACGCTCCGTAGCTTGGCTGCGAGGGCTTCATTGCCACCCGGAATGACATCGGGGTCTACCAGGACTCCGTAGCGCCAGTAGGAGGATGTCGCGCCATCTATCACTGGAATAGGCTCAACCCCGTCAACCTCGTCAATCAGCGACCCGAGGAGTTGCGCATTCGTCTGTCTCACGTCGATGTGATCGTCGAGCCCGACGAGTTGCGCCCGGGCGACGGCGGCCTGAAGCTCGGTCATGCGGTAGTTCAGAGCTAGAAAGTCATGGTCCGACGGCTGGTCGTAGTCCCAGGCTTTGTTCACATAGAGCTTCATCCTCTTTGCGAGGACAGCGTCGTCGGTCGCGATGAGACCACCTTCGCCTGCAGTGATGTGTTTCCCCTGCTGCAACGAGAAACAGGACACAGCTCCCGTCGTACCAACCTTCGGGCCGGCAAGGGTTGCGCCAAACGATTGGGCACAGTCTTCGAGTATCGGGACACCAGGGGCTGCCTCGGCGATCGAAGGGGTGTCGGCCGGATTGCCCAGGAGATGAGTGACGATGGCCGCCTTGGTCCGGTCGCTCAGCTTCTGAGCCACAGACTCGGCTGTCAGGTTCCCGGTGCGCGCGTCGACATCGGCGAAGACCGGAATCGCACCTTCATAGAGGATCGGGGTCAGTGCGCCGATGTCAGTCACGGACGTGGTGATGACCTCGTCGCCCGGCTCGAGGGCTAGTGCGTTCAGCGCGGTGTGGATCGCGGCTGTGCCTGAACTCGCAGCTATCGCGTGCGCCGCCCCCTGCCAATCGGCAAACGCTCCCTCAAGCGCCTTGACTTGCTTTCCCTTGGGACCAAAGAGGGTCCCGCTGGTCATGACATCTGCAAGAGCGTCCTGTTCAGCTCTTCCAAACGATCTGCCCGAACTGTTCTGATCGGACGGAATTGACCTGCTTTCAGCCACAGGTCGCCCCTCTTGATATATCCGCTTTCACGGACCCTCCCTCAATATTCGCCAACGACAAGACTACTCACAGTGGTTATTGACCACAACAGGCGTTAGTTCAGGGAAACCAACACCACGTCATCGAAACGGACGACATCCCCCAGCATGTCGATGTCAGCCGCTACCCCCGGTGATACCAAGTCGGGAGTGTATGCGATCCAAGTGACGTCGTAATCATCGATCACCGAGAGGTCTAACTCTGAGAAGAACCGTTCGGTGTCGGCAACACGCTCTGGCTGGTCGTCAACAAAGGCCGCCGGATCGAGTGCGACGATCTTGGGGCCGACTGTGGGGAAGAACTGCGAGAGGTCCAGCGGGGCCAACACCACATCATCAGGCTCGAGAATGGAATCGACGTCTTTGAGCCAGTCGACGGGAGTGTCGAGGCGGGTGTCGCTGGCGACACTCTCTGGCAACAAGACCGTCGGCACCATCCGAACCAGGGCGGAAGTAGCAAGCGCCAACAACATCGTCGAAATGACCACGCTGACACCAACAGCAAGCCGCCTCTGTCGCTGGTCGGAACGATCCCAGATATCGAGGAACCAAGTCGTCAGCGCCAACTGGAGGATGATCATCATGACGACGATCACACGTCCCAACACGAACGTGCGCAGGATGGCGCCTGCGGCGTACACAGCCAGCAAGAGCGCAAACGCGAACACGAGCGGATCGGTTCTCCAGTTGCGACGGCGGAGCACCAGCGGAACCAACCCGAGGAGGGATGGTGCGGTGCGGATCAGAACCGATTGATAAACCGTCCGGTTCTGGTCGTCCACGACCCCGGTGGCAGTGACGATGTCGATCAGTGGTGGGTACGGATAGAAGAGGGCCCCGATGAGTGCACCACCACCAAAGCTCAGCAGAGCCAGGAGACCCACCCTTCGCCCCGCATCCTCAGCGGTGACGACGACTGCGACTAGCAGCAATCCGAAGGCCCCGAAGATCGCCAGGTGAGCGTTGGAGCCAACGAACCCAACGAATGCGAATAGGAGGGCTGTCAGCCAACTGAGCCCCCTGTCTCGCATGACCTTGGACACGATTACCACCGCCAACATCGACAGCCACACGACGAAGTAAGACGGATACGGAAGTCCGAATCCGAGTGAGTTCAGATTCAAGAGCGAACTGAGCCGCCAGGCTCCTGGGCCCCAGGCAAGAAGAAAGAGCAGGAGAGCGACGAACGGTGCGCTTGGTCGTTTGTCGAACACTCGAACGAACGGAGGTATGACAACGAGTAGGGCAGTCAGGTTGACGACCGCAACGACCTGGGCCATCGAGAGCGCCGAGAGGCCTGTCGCTGAGGCCAGCGCACCCCAAACCTGGTGATAGAAGGAAAGGCTGTGGTGAGGGAGCTCGGGCACAACAAAGATGTGCCGAGGATCGAACAGATTCGTAGAGAATTCAGCGATCGCCGCGGTGTGGAATTGGAAGTCTGTCGACCAGTCGGCGCTCAGCGTGTGAATGACCAGCCCAGTCCAGACCAAAACGGCCAGGACCAAGTACTTCTTGTCGATCGCCCCAATACCCACCAATCGGACATTGTACTTCTGCCGCACTTCGGCACCATATGAGAAACGGGGCCCATGAAGGGCCCCGTTTTCGTTCGAAACGAAGTGGTCGTGGACTAGAAGTCCATGCCCCCACCGTGATCGTGGCCACCCGGCATTGCGGGCGCTTCTTCTGGCTGTTCAACGACCAGCGCTTCGGTCGTGAGCAGAAGGGCAGCGATCGATGCAGCATTCTGAAGCGTTGAACGCGTCACCTTGGCGGGATCGATCACGCCTGCGGCCATGAGATCTTCGTACTTGCCCGATGCGGCGTTGAAGCCGTTGGTGGCTTCAGCAGCCCGGACCTGTTCGACGACCACGCCGCCTTCGAATCCGGCGTTCGTGGCGATCTGGCGAATGGGCTCTTCCATCGCCTTCTTGACGATCACACGACCGGCCTTCTCATCGTCAGATCCTCCACGGACCTTGTCAACGGCGGCCTGAGCACGAAGCAAGGCAACACCACCACCGGGGACAACGCCCTCTTCGACGGCAGCACGGGCAGCCTGGACGGCGTCCTCGATGCGGTGCTTCTTCTCCTTGAGCTCGACCTCAGTCGCAGCTCCGGCCTTGATGACGACCACCCCACCGCTGAGCTTGGCGAGACGCTCTTGGAGCTTCTCACGATCCCAGTCGGAGTCGGTGTTCTCGATCTCGCGCTCGATCTGAGCGATGCGGGCCTTGACGTCAGCCTCGGTGCCGTCACCGTCAATGACAGTGGTGTTGTCCTTGGAGATGACGACCTTGCGGGCACGACCCAGAAGCTCGGTGGTGACGTTCTCAAGTTTGAGGCCGACTTCCTCCGAGATGACGGTGCCACCGGTGAGAATGGCGATGTCCTGAAGCATTGCCTTGCGACGCTCTCCGAAGCCCGGAGCCTTGACAGCGATCGAGCTGAAGGTGCCACGGATCTTGTTCACGACCAGGGTGGCCAGTGCCTCGCCCTCGACGTCTTCAGCGATCACGAGGACGCCTTTGCCGGTCTGCATGACCTTTTCCAGAACGGGGACCAGGTCGTTGACCGAGCTGATCTTCTGGTTGGCGATCAGAACGTAGGGATCGTCGAGAACAGCTTCCTGACGGTCGGGATCGGTGATGAAGTACGGCGAGATGTAGCCCTTGTCGAACTGCATACCCTCGGTGAACTCGAGCTCGAGCCCAAAGGTCTGGCCCTCTTCGACGGTGATCACGCCGTCTTTGCCTACGCGGTCCATTGCGTCGGCGATTACTTCACCGATGGACGAGTCGTTGTTGGCCGAGATCGAAGCCACATGAGCGATTTCCTCGGTGGTCTCGATATCACGCGCCTGCTCTCCGATGGCCTTGACGGCAGCGTCGACAGCGGCCTCGATACCGCGCTTGAGCTCCATCGGGTTGGCACCGGCTGCGACCTGACGCAGACCTTCCTTGACCATGGCCTGGGCAAGAACGGTGGCAGTAGTGGTGCCGTCACCGGCGACGTTGTCGGTCTTGTTAGCTACCTCATAGGCGAGCTTGGCACCCATGTTCTCGTAAGGATCCTCGAGCTCGATCTCCTTGGCGATGGTGACGCCGTCGTTGGTGATCGTGGGGGCTCCCCACTTCTTCTCGAGGACAACGTTGCGACCCTTGGGGCCGAGTGTCACCTTTACGGTGTCGGCGAGCTTGTCCACACCCGCCTGGAGCCCCTTCCGGGCCTCCTCGTTGAAGCGAAGATCTTTCGCTGGCATATCTTCTCAGCTCCTCAGTTGACTATGGCCAGAATGTCGCGCTCGCTGAGGACGAGGTGCTCACCGCTGTCGAGCTTGACTTCGGTGCCTGCGAACTTCGAATAGAGGACCTTGTCCCCCACCGAAACGTCCATTGCGATGCGTTCTCCGTCGTCGTCCCGGGCGCCCGGGCCAACGGCGATTACTTCTCCTACTTGGGGCTTCTCCTTGGCGGTGTCGGGAATGACCAGACCTGAAGGCGTGCGAGATTCCGCATCCTCTGTCGGTGTGACCACTACTCGATCGCCGAGTGGCTGAAGCTTCATACGTAGCTCCTCCTTGAGCATCTACGTGTGCTGATAGCACTCTTTGCTTGTGAGTGCTAACGGAAGATAGCACTCTGAGGAGGAGAGTGCTAAATCGAATCTGAGCGGGAACCGCTCAACCTTTGTAAGTGCGCTACATCCAGCTGAAACGACGACCTGTCAGCTCGGACAGTCTTTGGTCATGCTTACCGAAGAACTCACGCACCCGGTCCGTGTTCTCGGGCTCCGACCCCGCTGGCGATGCATTGGACCTGGGCAGCTCGATATCTGCCTTGTCGAGCCCGCCGAACACCAACAGGTCCTGCATCTGTGCCTTGGAGTCGTTGAATAGATCTGCGGAGTCGATGATCTTCAATGCCGATCCAAACTCTTGGAACCACGGTTCGAGTTGCTGTGCGTACAAACCGCCGCCGAGGTAGGGGATCTCGTAGGCATACCGGTACTCGGCGAACGGCGAGACGTCTGTTGCCAACTCCTCGTCAATCGCCTCGGCAAACGATCGCGACTCAACTCCTTTGCCTTTTCGGAGCCGATAGTGGGAGACGGCACGTTGCGTCGGATCACGGAGAAGAGCGAACACCTTTGCGTCGGGGACAACCGATGCAGCTCTGGCAGCGGCGTCACGATGCGACATGTATGAGGGGCTGACGTCGATGCTGTACCGGTCGCCTGCCGGAAAGAAGGCCCGGTACCAGTTCACTCCTCGATGAAAGTGGACATCAAAGAAGTGGACCTCCTTTCGAGTCGGTCTCACGACGTCGGGGTGACTCGAAAGTGCTTTGAACACGGAGTCCGTCCCACCCCGCATTGTTCCGATTCCGATCAGTCGAGGTAGTGATCTTCGACTTGCTGTCGCCCGCCTGAAGGCGCGCCGAGTGCTCTTAACAACCACGATCTCAAAGGACCATTGAAGGATCAACGGACTCCGCCCAGTCCGTGAGACGACCCTCTGAGAGCCAATGAGCCCCGGCAACCCCGATCATGGCCGCGTTGTCGGTGCAGAGAATCGGGTCAGGCATCGCGAGTGTCACCCCTCGCTTATCGGCCTCCTCGGCGAAGCGATGCCTGAGACGTCGATTCGCCAACACCCCGCCACCACCACCCACCACCTTTGAGCCGGTGGCGTCGACGGCGGCGAACGTCTTGTCCACCAGCACATCCACGATCGCCTCCTGGACCGAAGCCGCAACATCGGCCAAAGATGGCAGATCGCCGCTCTTCTTTGCTTTGTCCAGGTAGGTGACGACCGAGGTCTTGAGACCGCTGAACGAGAAGTGGTACGGACGATCGGGAAGGGCGCGAGGGAACTTGACGGCGTCCCCGTCTCCGTCGTCAGAGGCCGCATCGATGGCTGGACCACCGGGAAACCCGAGCCCCATCACCCGTGCGAGCTTGTCGAAGGCTTCTCCGGCCGCGTCATCGATCGTTTGCCCCATCGTTTCGTAGTCGCCCCAGCCGGAGACATGGACGATTTGGGAATGCCCGCCCGAAGCCAGCAAAACGACAGCGGGTGGCTGGAACTCTTCGAACTGAATCCGAGGAGCCATGAGGTGGCCTTCCATGTGATCGATGCCAACAAACGGCAGTTGCCTCGCCCACGCCGTTGCCTTGCCAAAGGAATGACCCACCAAGAGAGCACCGACAAGGCCCGGCCCTGCGGTGGCTGCAACTCCGTCGAGATCGTCGGGGTGAATCTGTGCCTCAGTGAGGGCCTTATGGGTGAGGGACCTGATGGACTCGACGTGCGCTCGCGCGGCAACCTCCGGAACCACTCCCCCGAACCTGGCGTGGAGATCTACCTGCGACGAGATGACATTGGAAAGAGCCTCTGTGCCACGAACGACTGCGACAGCCGTCTCATCACAGCTCGTCTCGAACGCAAGGATGGTGGGGTTCATGCCAGACCCTCCAAATATCCCGCTTCGTCGATGTCGTGCGCCCAGAGAATCAGCGCATCCTCATCGCCGTAGTAGCGAGGCCTGACGCCGACAGGCACCAGACCGAGAGAGGAATAGAGCCCTCTGGCTGGCTCGTTCCCGGCTCGAACCTCAAGTGTGAGATGACGGGAACCGACCGCAACCGCCTCCTCGACCAGGGAAACCATCAGTGCTCGCCCGATGCCGACACCACGATGCTCTGGAGCAACGAGGAGATTGGTCACATGGGCTTCCTCCCCCACGACCATCACTCCTCCGAAGGCCACAACAGTCTCGGCCGAAGCCACCAAGTAGATCCGATTCGGCTGCTCCAACTCGTCACGAAAGACTCTGACCGACCAGGGAGAAGGCTGATTTGCGCTCTCAAGTGAGGCCACTTCGGGGACGTCATCGTGGGACATTCGCCTTATGACCAAGGTCGTCACGTCGCCCATGGGCTCTCCGCATGGATCTTGTCCCAGTTGATAGTGACATCAGCTTCTCGCATGTAGTTGGGGCGAATGTCGTCTGGGCCGGGGTACTCGTCCCGATCGAACTTGCCAGCCCCAATATCGGCGAGCGCAACCGCGTACGGGAAGCGAGGTTTGGCGGTCTTCACATTTGTCAGTCCTCGGAAGAAGCCCTCCGGCAGCGATGCATGGTCGCCAACGACCAGCGAACCCTCGGTCGACGCCAAGAGCATGGCCTTCAGCTCGTCCGGTGTCACCAGCTCGGTTACCCCCTCCTTCACGACACCGCCTGGAACGGGTCGATAGCGGGCTACAGCCCATTCGCCTCTCCGCACGTCGACAAGAGCCCAGATCATGCGGTGCCCGGTCTTCGCCTCGAGGGCGATCGCATCGACAGACAGCGCAGGGATGATCGGGATCCCGAAGGCCGCAGCCAATCCCTGGGCGGAGGCGATGCCGACCCGGATCCCGGTGTAGAGACCAGGGCCTACATCGACGACCACCGCATCGAGGTCAACCGGCGACCATCCGACCTGGTCGAAGCAGAAGTCGATGGCGGGGACGAGAAACCCGGCATGACCGGCCCGATCTATGCGAGACGCAGCAGCCAAGGTCCGACGGTCCTCGACAACAGCCACCGAAGATCCGGGGGTCGACGTTTCAATTGCGAGCAGTTTCAAAGCAGTGACTCCAAGGGCCGGCGTGACCAATCACCAGATGGCACGAGTCGCAGCGTACGGCTCTCGTCCTCAGCTACGTCAAACTCGATCCTGAGATGATTGGAGCCGACGGCCGATTCGACAGCCTCGCCCCACTCGATAACGAGAACACCTTCTCTTGCGGCTTCGAACACATCGAGGTCATCGAACTCGTTGAAAGAGCCCAGTCGATACACATCCACGTGAACGAGTGGCATGAAGCCGCTTCGATATTCACGGGCGATGATGAACGAGGGACTCGTCACTTCCTCTTCGACACCCAACCCGGTTGCCAGTCCTCGAGTGAAGAGGGTCTTCCCGACGCCGAGACCTCCCGAGAGGACCACGATGTCGCCAGAGCGAATCTCGGCGGCCAGCCGCCCACCGAGGCTCTCAGTGTCAGCCGGTGTGGGACAGCGAATCTCGATCATCTCCCGGCGTCCAAGAGTTCTTTGACGATCGTGAAGTCCTGCTCCATGTCCTGCCTGACCGACGGCCTGCCACGAAGTGCGGCGGCGGGATGGAAGGTGGGGACGAGGGTGGCGCCCAGCCACCAGGAGGTGATTCTCTGGCCGCGCATGCGTGTGATTCCGATCTCGGTAGGCACGAGGAGCTTTGTAGCAAAGTTGCCCAGCGTCACCACGACTTCGGGCGAGATCATCCGTATCTGAGAACGCAGATAGCCCTTGCATGAGTCGATTTCGTCTGGCTTTGGGTCTCGGTTGCCCGGAGGACGGCACTTGAGAACATTGGCTATGTAGACGTCATCCCTCGCCAGTCCGATGCCAGCGAGGAGCTCATCGAGCAGTCGCCCTGCCGCGCCTACAAACGGAACACCCTGTAGATCCTCGTTCTTGCCAGGCGCCTCCCCGACGAACATCAATCTGGCGTTGGGGTCCCCGGCTCCAAAGACGACGTTGTTCCGAGTCTCGGACAGCCGGCACATTGTGCATGCGAGGGCGGCATCCCTTACCTCTGCGTACGTCTGGGGGATCGCCTCCATAGGCCCATTGTGCCAGCTCAGCTGTTGGCGGCTCGCACCGACTTCTCAATCGCAGCAGCTGTCGCCCCAAAGGCTGCCTCAGCCAGAGCCTCAACGTCTTCGTTGATCTCACCGACGGACGCACCAAAGACGACATCACCGTCGTATCTCGTGTGAGCAGGTCGGAGACACACGGCAAACGCGTCATGGGCCCTGACCAGCAGCCGTCCCAATTCGGCTCTGGTGAGCTTGGCGTCAGTGGCAACCACGGCGAGTGTCGTATTGACGGTTGGATCGGCAAACAGCTGGGGCGGGCCCGGCTCATGATCACCACCGGTGAGGGACTCGCCGGACAAAGAAAAGACATCTCCGACAGCGTTGACGACGACCAAAGCGCCCACCGATGCCGCGCCAACCTGCCGGCTGGCCGAGCCCAGACCTCCTGGAACCATGTTCTCGAATCCACGCCACTTCGCAGCCGTGGCCCCCGTGCCCACACCCAGTCTCCCGGACGCGACTTCATCCGAAGATGCGGACCGATACGCCGCCAACCCTTCGTCCGGACCGGGCCTCGCCGATGGATCTCCTGGAAACAGATCGAAGATCACCGCCGCCGGGACGATTGGCACCCTGACGACTCCGGTGTCGTGCCCACGCCCGTCTTCAACGAGACCCTTCACAACACCGTCAGCAGCAGCCAGACCAAACGCCGAGCCGCCGGTGAGCAAGAAGGCCTGGGCCTGAGTGACGCGCATCCCCGGTTGCAGCAGTGCGTACTCCCGCGTGCCGGGAGCAGCACCTCTGGCTTCTCCAGCCACGACATTTGGTTCGGGCAGCGTCACCACTGTGCATCCAGTCCCGGCCTCGACATCAGTCCAGTGGCCAACGGAGATCCCCGGCACACTTGTGATGGAATCGTTCACACATACCTCCTCGGAACCCGTGGCCCGATCGAAGAAACGACCTCATAGGAAATCGTCCCCAATAAGTCGGCCCAATCGTCTGCCGTGATACTCGCCTCTCCTTGACTACCAAGGAGCACGACCTCGTCACCGATGGCCACGTCCTCATCGCCAACATCGATCACGATCTGATCCATAGTCACCGTGCCGGCAACAGGGAACACCTGGCCGCCGATCAGTGCGCTGCCTTGATTCGACAACTCTCGCACGAAGCCGTCGGCGTATCCGACCGGCACCGTCACCACCGTTGAATCACGTTCCAGCTCTCGAACCCTTCCGTAGCTCGGACGATCACCCTTCGATCTTCTTTGGACATGGGTCACCTGGGAAACGAATTTCATGGCCGGTCTGAGGTCGAGCTGTCGCACGGTTTCAGTTGAAGGATGCAATCCGTAGAGCCCGAGACCGATTCGACACATATGGCGACGCGCCTCCGGAAACAGCACGGCGCCGGGAGTGTTACATAGATGCTGGAAAGGGACATCCCGGCCATCCAAAGCCTCGTCGAAAACCTCTATCTGATGGCGCGTAAAATCTGGATCGCTGTCGGCCACGGCGAAGTGCGTCCACACCGCCGCCAAATCCAGGGAACGGTGACGATCGACCGCTTCCATCAAAGCGGCGAGATGCTCGGGCTCGGCTCCTACCCGATGCATACCGGTGTCGACGTTGATCTGGACGTCGAACTGGAGGTCGGATGCTGCGAGAGCTTCTATGAAGTCGGCTGAGTAGACCGTTGGTGTGAGGTTCCACCGGGCAAGATCTTCGACCGCTGTGACGTCAGGTTCGCTCAAAACCAAGATCGGCGCCTCGACCCCGGCCTCGCGCAGCCTGACGCCCTCCTCCACAAGCGCAACCGCAAGACTCCTGGCGCCTGCTTGCAGGGCGGCATGAGCGACAGGGACATCACCATGGCCGTACGCGTCGGCCTTCACGACGGCGCAGACGACCGAAGGAGCAATCAGCGCCTGAAACGCCCTGACGTTCTGTGCAATGGCTGAAAGGTCAATCTCGACATACGTAGGTCTCACCATGCGAAACGTCCGACTTCTTCGACCAGCCGATCCGCAGTCACACTCTGGCGTCGTTGAAGCTGAGCACCAGCCACCCCGTGCCAATAGGCACCAGAGATCGCCGCATCAACGCCTTCCAGGCCACGTGCCATGAGTGCTGAGATCATCCCGGCAAGAACATCGCCGGTTCCCATCGTCGCCAACTCAGGTCCACCTGAGTCGACGAAGACGGGCGGACAACCGTCGGTGATCATCGTTGGATTGCCCTTTCGGAGAACGACGATTCCGTGGCGACTGGCGAAAGCCCGAATTGAGTATGTCCCAGCGCCAACACCGGCAACCCGGGCGAACTCAGCATCGTGAGGAGTGACGACGACCTCCGCATCGCCCTCGATCGCCATGCCGAGGAGGTCCGGATCGAGCCCGCCGGCGTCGAGGACCACCCGTTTTGCCTTTCTGAGAATCGGTTCATACGGCCCGACGTCCCCAGCATCAAGGCCTGGGCCGGCGAGGACGACGTCGATTCTCTCCAGGTCCTCCAAGACGTTTTCCGCAGTTCGGACCACGAGTTCGGGTGCAAGCTGTTGGACCGAGGGGCCGACAGGAGTTGAGAGAACCACAGCACCTGCCCCGAACCGGAGGGCAGCCTTTCCGGCAAACACAGCGGCACCCACCATGCCCGGCGAGCCCCCAACAACAAGAACCGAGCCAGCCGACCATTTGTGGTCATCAGTTCGACGATGTGGCCGATGAGCATCCTCAGCCTCGGCTATGAAAAACGAAGGCTCTCCTCCGTTGATGCCAATATCGACGACAGTCACGACACCACATCGAGCTGGGCCGTCACCTCGAACATGGCCGGTCTTCAAGGTCGAAAACGTGACGGTCTCTTGAGCGGTGAAAGCGTGCTCCAACACCTGACCGGTATGCGGATCGAGACCGGTTGGATAGTCAACTGAGACAACTGGCACATCCAGTTCCATCCACGCCCTCATCGGTTCGGAGATCCCTCCCCGCACACCGCCTCCGAACAGTGCGTCCACGATCAAGTCACAGTCTGACGGTTCGCCGAGTTGAACGACCGGGACTCCCGCGGAAGCCGCAGCCGCACTTGCTTCGGGAGTTCTCGGAGGACCGAGGGCATGCACGACGACTTGGGCCCCACGCTCCCTAAGGATTCGAGCAGCGACGTATCCGTCTCCACCGTTGTTACCCGGACCCGCCAGAACGAGGACCCGCTTTCCGTATCCCGCTCCCCATCGCGCTGCGGCTAGAGCGACGGCGTGGCCTGCTCGTTCCATGGCCGCAAGGAGGTCTCCTTGGTACGCCTTGTCGATCCGGCGATACTCGTCGGCAGTCAGAATCGGCCTCACCCCGCGAGGTTAGGACGACCACGCACCTTCGGCCTAGTGGCCCGATTGGACGCCGTTTAGCCTGAATGGGTAGTGCCCAGGGGATGTGAGACATGATCGAGGTCGAAGCCGTCACCAAGACCTACGACCCGATGCCGAGGGCCATGCGACTGCTGCTGCGAACCCAAGTTCGCCAGCCCGTGAACGCTCTGAGAGAAACGAGCCTCCGACTCGAGCCAGGCGAGACCTGCGTTGTCATCGGGCCGAACGGAGCTGGCAAGTCGACACTCTTCCGGATCTGCACAGGTCTGACCACACCCAGTTCGGGGAGGGTCACCGTCAACGGACATGACTCGATCAAAGACGGCCGAAGGGCGAGGGCTCACATCGGGTTCGCTCCTGCAGAGGAGAGGACGCTGCTCATGCGGCACAGCGTTCGCGAGAACCTCTCCTTCCAGGGTGCGATGAGAGGTATGTCCGGTGCCCACCTGGCCAAAGAGATCGAGCTGGCCCTCGAGTCCGTCGGTTTGTCAGCACTGGCCGACCGGACCGTGTTTGCCATATCTACGGGGATGCGTGCTCGGCTCCAATTGGCCCGGGCAATCCTCGGCAACCCTCCGGTACTTGTACTGGACGAACCCACATCCGCCATCGACCCCGTCGCCGCTCGGGACATTCTGAAGATCGTCCTCGACGTTGCGAGAGCGAGAGGGACGGCTGTCCTTCTGAGCTCACACCGGCTGGAAGAGATCGAAACTCTCGGCGAGCGAATGATCTTGCTGGACGAAGGAAAGACCGTCTATCAGGGAGGCCTGGAATCGTTCTTGTCCGAACATGCGGGAGACTCTGTCGAACTGGAGTTCCAGGACCCTGGTGCCGCGTCGGATGCACTTGACCTTCTAAGTGCCGGCAACGACTGGCGGGTTGTGGCCAGCCATGAAGATCCCCATCGCATCGTCGTCACCGGCACCACAGAAGTTGGTGCTGTTCTGGGCACACTGAACACAACAGATCGATTGGTGTCGGTGAACCCCTTCCGGCCCACGCTCCTCGATGTGCTTGCCACAACCTGGGGAGATGCAAAGTGACTGCTGCGGTCATCCGGGGGCTCATGATCGGTCGAGCATTCCTCTATCTCGGTTGGAGCACGGCGATCAAATACCCGCTTGGCTTCATCTCTCAACAAATAGGCACCTTGGGACCAGTGGTCGTCTACTTCTTCGTTGCTGGCTTTGTGGAGAGCGACACACCCGAGGTGGGCGGCGACTACTTCACTTTTGTCATGGTCGGCCTCGTCGCTTTACAGACCCTCAACGCCGGTCTCAGGGCCCTGACCAACCAAATCGACCTGGCGGTTTCGCGTGGCTTCTTCGAGACGATCCTGGCCCAGCCAATCAGGTGGAACTCGCTTCCCTATGCGATGGCCGCCTGGCCAGTTTTTAATGCCGCTGTCGCAGCAGCCGTCGTGTCGATCACGGCTCTGATTCTCGGAGCGACTATCGACACAGGAGGTCTCGCAACCGCCATTGGGGTAGGTGGCCTCGGGATGCTCGCAGGACTCGCCATCGGCGCCCTAGCCGCAGGCGTCAAGGTCCTGGCTAAGAGAGGCGATCCAGTACTGGCGTTCTACTCACTGGGGGCACTGGTCTTCTCTGGTGTCTACTTCCCGATCGATCAGATTCCAGCTGCAGTGAGATGGCTGTCCTATCTGTTTGTCCATACATACGTGGTTGCAGGAATGCGCCACGCTCTGCTCCCGCTGAAAGATGGCCTCACTGGACCGTCTGGAGGTGAGGCGATCGCGGTCCTGGTGCTTTTTGTTGTGCTGCTTACACCCCTCTCGATCTGGGTATTCGGGCGGGCGATGAGATTCGGTCGGAAGATGGGTCTCCTCGCGGGGTACTGAGATGCGCGTCCTCACCCTCCCCAAGAATCTCGACATCGGCGGCACCCAACTGCATGCCGTCGACATGGCCGAGGAGATGTCTGGGCGGGGAGTCGAGGTGAGGGTGGCAACTGAGCACGGACCACTAGGTGGACGGTTGAGATCTGCTGATATCGCCCCCCATCCCCTGGCGCCTACCTCCTTTCGGGCCGCGCGGCTGCGGACGATCAGAGACCACATACGCGGGTTCCGACCGGACGTGATTCACGCATACGAAGTCCGGGCGATTCTGGAGGCATGCCTGGCGTCGGCGGGCTCGAACACCCCGGTGCTCGGATCGATCCTCTCGACACGGGTTCCTTGGTTCCTGCCTGAGAGCATCCCCCTGACGGTGGGGATGCCAGACCTCGCCGAATTCACTGCACGATGGCGGACCGGGGAAGTCAGCGTCTTGGAATCACCGGTGAACCCAGACCTGCCGGAGCCTCTCGCCCTCTCGAGCGGTGACGATTGGAAACACCACAACAAGACGTTGGTGCTGGTTTCCCGCCTGGTCGAGCCGTTCAAGAGAGAGGCCATTCTTCGCACGATCTCCGCCATGCACGAGCTTGGTCGTCGCGGCTGGAGGTTGATGATCGTTGGCGATGGACCGGCAAGGGTGATCTACGAGACGGCGGCCGAAGCCGTGAACGAGGACGTCGGACAAGGGACTGTCTACTTCACAGGAGCCATGCTGGACCCGGGCCCGGCCATCGCCCTGGCCCATGTGGTGGTCGGCAACGGTGTGACAGTCGTCAGGGCGGCATCAGCACAGATTCCGACTGTCGTTGTTGGCCGGGAAGGGTTCTCTCGTGTTGTCTCGCTCGATTCGATCGAAGCCTTGAGCAGTCATGGGTTCTACGGGGTCGGCGAAGGCCTCGCCGGTACTGACCCCTTGTCCGAGCAAATCGAGGACGCAATGAACCCAAACCGAGAGTCCGACGTGGCGGCCGTGGCGCATGCACTGAAGGGGCAATATGGGCGTGGTTCGATCGGGGACAAACTGGAGAAGAATCTGATCGAGGCGAGTACCGGTGAACCGCCGACCAGGTGGGACCTCCTCAGGGCGCTCGCACGACGCCAGCACTACCAGGTGAGACGGCAACGCCTCGCTGCGAAGGCCAAGGCCCTGGGACTCCAGAATGAGATCGCAAGCAACTACGTGTTCGGGCGTTTGAGGGACTTGGCCCTACCGCCTGCGAAGCCGTTCACCGGAGCCAATCGAAAGGCGAGTTGACCTGTTGGCCCCTAGTCGTGATCGCCAACGGCGACTGCCATCACAAGGGCTGACGTGTCTGTGTGAGTGATGGTGACCAGGATCTCGCTTACCCCCAATGCCGAGGCGCGGCGCTCGGCGGTGCCTGACAGTTTGACTGTTGGCTTTCCACCACCAGTGATCTCGACGTCCTTCCAGCGGATGCGCCGCCAGCCAGTGCCCAGCGACTTCATCACTGCTTCTTTACCCGCGAACCGCGCCGCCAAGCGACGCTCGGGCTTCGCGAACCGAAACGCATACTCGCGCTCGTGGTCTGTGAAGCAGCGCTCGGCAAACCTGGGATAGCGAGCCAGGACCCCACCCACCCTCTCGATATCAGCAAGGTCCACGCCTAGTCCCAGAATCTGCATCAATTCCCCAAAGTCGCTCGGATGACATCGATAACCCTCTGCTGATCGCTTGCGGAGAGATTCGATCCGCTCGGAAGACAGAGACCTTGGTCAAAGAGCCGAGAAGAGGTTTCACCGCCAAAACTCTCACACTCGGCGAAGACGGGTTGAAGATGCATGGGTTTCCAGGCCGGACGTGCTTCGATGTTCTGCTCCTCGAGGACGGTTCGCAACTCCTCACGGTGGACACCTGTGACACTGGGATCGACCGTCAAGACCGTCAACCAAAAGGTGGAGTGCGAACCTTCCGCCTCCGGCATGAACTCGATTCCATCGAGGTCGCCCAGTCCATCACGGTACGTGGCATTGATGCGTCGACGCACCTCCACACGGCGATCGAGATCTGACAACTGAGACCGCCCGAGGGCTGCAAGGAGATTCGAGAGCCGGTAGTTGTAGCCGATCCGGCTGTGCTGATAGTGAGGAGCAGGATCACGGGCCTGCGTCGCTAGGAACCGAGCTTCAGCCGCGGCATCTTCATCATCGGTGAGCAACGCGCCTCCGCCGCTGGTGGTGATGATTTTGTTTCCGTTGAAAGACAAAGCAGCAACGTCGCCAAACGATCCCGCAGGACGGCCATGCAAGGTCGCTCCCAAGGCCTCAGCTGCGTCCTCGATCAGGGCCACGCCGTGCTCCCTACAGGCCGCCTCGATCTGGCTGTAGTCGGCACATTGGCCATAGATGTCAACTGGCATACATGCGGCGTAGCTCCCCGACTTCAACGCCTCGTTCAGAAGGCTCGGATCCATGTTCCACGTCTCAGCATCAGAGTCGATGAACACCGGCTCAGCCCCTACATAAGAGATGGCATTCGCCGTCGCCGAAAAGGTCAGACTCGACACCAGAACCTTGTCACCCGCACCTACTCCTTCGAGAAGCAGGCCCAAGTGAAGGGCCGCAGTGCCACTGCTCAGGGCGACAGCGTTAGAACGCCCGATCTTCTCAGCCAACTCGACTTCAAAGGCGTCGACTTCCGGACCCAGCGGAGCGATCCAACCGCTGTCGAAAGCGCGATTGAGTGCATCTCGGTCCGCTTCGCCGACGTCGGGTGGGGATAGATAGACCCGATCCACTCAGCTCCCACCTCGTATCCGGTGGAGCGCCGGATGGACTCCCGACACTTTCGCCTTGAACTCACTGAGTGAGTCGGAAGCGTTGACTCGAATGCGCGACACACTCATCGACGGCAGGCCCGAGGAGACGCGATGATCGAAGAGCAGTGCAGCTTCGTAACCCAGCGTTTGGAGCGTATCCACAGCTGTCTCGGTGGCATCGCCGTCAGGGTAGGCAAATGTGGCATCGCTCAACATGCCACGAGACACCAGCCAATCATGGGCCTTGGCAATTTGACTTTCCTGGACCGCGGGCTCACATGTCGAGAGGATGGGATGGTCCCAAGAGTGGTTTCCGATTCGATTCCCGGAGTCCATCCAAGTCGCTAGCTGCTCACTCGTGATCTGAGTTCGCCGGAACTGACCAGATCGGGTTCGTATCATCTCGCCGAGGCTCGCAACGTACTCCCGGCGCCTGGGATCGCCCCAGCCTTTGAGAGTCCTCAGGTCGGGGATGGATCCATCGGAGATCCCTAGTGATCTGGCGTGTTCCACCGTCTCCCACCAGAAGGGCACCTCGGTGTCTACCAATCCTGGACAGACGTATGTCGATGCCGTGATCCCGTATCGCTGCAGGACCGGAAGGGCATTGCTGACGACCGTCGGATCTGCGTCATCAAAGGTGATCCACACCCTTCGGTCCTTGCTGGAAGGCACGCCATCGAAAGGCGGGACCACGGGTTCGTAGGCGTGTGCCAGGTATTCGACCTGGCGCTCGAAAGCGTCGACATCGCTGACGTCGTGGTACGCCAGAACTCTGAGCTTCGTGTTGTCCGACAAGGCACGGACCGGCCTGGCCAGAGCGCCCATAACGCCAAATCCAAGCCTTCGCACAATGCTCATGCAGCCAACTCTCGCAGGAGTATTTCGACTCGTCGTGATATGGCTTCTATCCCGTGGCTCTCGAGGATTGCCTTCGCACGCTCCGGATGCCGTCGCTCAGCGCTGCTGAGCTCTGCGAGCACCGTCTCTGCAAATGCCGCCTGGTTGCCAGCCTCGACAAGCGCTGCGAACTCACCGTCATGTGTGGCCTCACGCACAGGAGGAATGTCATATGCGACAACGCCTAGGCCAACCGACAAGGCCTCGACGACGGCTGTCCCGAGACCCTCCATGAACGAGGTGAACACGAAAAGATCGGCTTCGTGGAGATATGAGCCGACGTCGTCGGTGTAGCCGACAAGAGATACATGCGCCCCAAGCCCGTGACTCGCAATCGAGCCCTCGAGCGCAGCCGAGGCATCGCCGCGCCGTCCGACGATCACTAAATGGGCCGGGACAGAGCGGCGTATCGCAGCAAAGGCCTCTATGAGATCGGTCTGTCCCTTCTGTGCGGCCTGCCTTGCGACGTTGAGCAAGAGTGGCACTTCTTCGGGCAGCTCCAACTCGGCCCTGCTTCGCTCGGCCTCGAATTCGGGAACACCCCTTGGGATCGTCGTGACCCGACTCGGGTCCACACCGAGAAGACCGATGTTGGTCTCAGCGGCATCGTCGGTGAGGGCCCTGAAACTCACGTTCTCTCTTTTAGCCGCGTAGCCCGCGACCTTTCGCAGCATCGATGCCCTCAAAGATGCGGCACCTGGTTGATACCTCTGCAAGAGGTGCGACTCGCCGCTGAGCGTGAAAGTCGACAGGATCGGCGTGTCTCGAGTGGATAGCTGCCCAACCAGGTTGGCTGCAAACAGAGAGGTCTGGAGGACGTCAGGCTTCAGATCACCGATGATGCTCCGCAGCCTCCGCGCTCCGACCGGCCAATTCCGGCCCGCACTACTCGCATCAAGTCCCAGTGGTATCACGGGAATCCCCACTGCTTCTAGTTGATGCCCGATCTGATCCTTCTCAAAGAGCCGGACGACTGTGTTCTCGACATCGGGAGCGAAGCGACTGATCTCGCGAACCAGCCCATGTTCGGCACCGCCAGAGCCGCCGAGCGAGTTGATCACATGAAGCGCCCTCACAGGACGTCCTCAACATCGCCCAGGGAGAGGTCCAGTGGCCCACCTGAGGGCCCAGCAGTCTCAAACCTGGTCACGAGGGTGGATCCACGGACTATCGAAAAGGGAAGAGCGTCCCTGTCGGAGCCACGTACCCGGACGACACGGGTGCCGTTGTGCGCCGAGGCCGCTCGCACGAGACGACGACGGACAGTGTCGGAGCCCCAGAGCTCATGTATCAGGAGCTGCCTGACTCGACTGCTATCGCTAACTCGACAAACGAGCCCGTGTTCTTCGTCGACGCTTTCCAAGCCGATGGACACGTATTCACGCACGGGACACTCTTCATAGCGCCAGCGCAGAAACTCAGCGGTCCTGACCGTACGTGGCGACTCCGAACCTCCTGAATCAGATTCGGCCACCGGCTTCGCTAGCCCTTCTCGGGTACGCCGACTCACGCCGAGACGCTGCCCCAACTCGTGATCTACGACGAAGCCCATCTTGAAGTACCCGCCACGGCTCTGGGAGTTCGGTGTGTTGAACAGAATGTCAACGTCGCTCTCGAGCGAGGCTATGGCGTGTCTCATGAGCCCCGTAAACACTCCTTTGCCCCGAGCGCGTGGGTGGACAACGGTGTCACACGGCCGATAAGCGGAGAGCTCCCCGCGAGCGGACTCAAACTCCCAAGGGAGTAGCAACCGAACCCCAGCGACACCCTGCGAATCGGTCGCGACCCATCCGAGCGACCGACCAAATGGTGAGCTGCGGTGTTTCCAACGGAACCAATCCGCCGTGAATTCCGGGCCGAACTCCGTTGCGAGAATCGCCAAGGCAGGTTGGACATCGGCGTCATCAAGCTCTCTGATCTTGATTTCAGTCACCCGCAACGCCCTTCTCGTGTGGGCCAATTCTCGCAATTCGTGTAGGCCACACCGCCACCTAAGCTTCCCAGCAACCAATCGGCGAGGAATGGGCCTCTGGGCCTATCAAGAAAACATCTCAAGCCGACGTCGATGCGGCCGAAAAAGCGGGTATGGCCAAAAAGCCAGGATGCCGCGTTGTACCACCACACGCCCAGCCCTGGAGTTTCGCATCAACTGGAGATCCGCTTTGAACCGCTCACTCAGAGTCCTCATGGGCATCGCTGTCCTATTCATCCTCGCCCCTGCGCTGGCGCTCACGATGCCCCAGGTGTTCGAGGACTTCAATCCGTTCTCATCTTCAGAGACCACTGACTCGGACTATCGCGTGATCCTCGCTGCGGAAGAGGACCCTCAAGCCTTGATCGAACCACCCTCCCCCACGGCATCAGTCGCCGGAGTACCGGAGGCTGCTGCTACAGCCCCCCAAGCTCCGCTTCCCACGGATTCCGAGGAGGCAGCCGATACGACAACTACCTCTGAGGCCTCATCGGCGAGCGACGAGACACAGCCTGAGTCGTCACCCACAACCGAACCCAAGTCGAGCTCACCCACCACCAAACCGACGTCGCCGACAACGACCAAACCGTCAAGTCCAACCACCAAACCGTCTTCGCCAACCACAACCTCTCCCCCAAGCCCAACCACAACAGAAGCCAGCTCACCAGTGGTGACCGGGACGATCACCGGCACGGCGTGTCCATGCACGGTCACCGGAACGGTTGAGCTGAAAGGGAACATTTCCCTCCAGGGTGACTTGATGGTGATGGGAGGGACGCTGGTCGCTCGTCCCGGAGTGAACCTCGACGGCAACGGCCATCAGATCATGTTCATGAATGGCGGCAAGGCAGACTTCCGGGGCTCCGAGGTCTTCACCTGGTCGGGCAATGGGTCCAACGCCAACGTCTCCAGAGATATCAACTTCTCCAACCTCCAGCGGATCATGTTCCATCAGGGCGCCGGAAAGTCGGTCCTCAAGTACTTCGCAGTGAAGAACTCTGGCACCGGCTCACTCGGTGACTACTCGCTGCACTGGCACCTCAATGGCAACTCAACACGCGGCACGATCGTCGAAGGAGTTGCGGTCGTCGGTTCGAAGAACCATGCCTTCGTGCCGCACGGATCTCACGGGATCACATTCCGCCACACCATCGCGAAGAACGGCAAATGTGACGCCTACTGGTGGGATCCACCGGAGTTTCAGTCCACCAGCCAGGTGAACAACTCGAACGACATCGTCTATGACCATGCTCTCGCAGATGGCGTGACCAACTGCATCGGTGACAACCGGGGCACGAGGCTGTCCGCCTTCGAGCTTGGGGCAGGTAAGGGCAACGTGGTGAAGAACTCGGTTGCACGCAACGTGAAGCCTTCCCACCCGAAGGACTGCTCCGGTTTCCAATGGCCCGAGCTGAACAACAAACAGCCGAGCTCATGGACTTTCACCAACAATGCTTCTTACGGATCGGCCTGCAATGGGATCTTCGTCTGGCAGAACGACAGTGAGCAGCACATCATCAACGGATTCAAGGGTGACGGTATTGACCACGGTGCGTACCGAAACGACTACGACTACCGAAACGTCGACGTCGAGTTCGTTGAGATCCATGCCCTGGGTTGGACACTGACAGGCGGGAAGATCGACACGGTGATCGCCATGAAGCACCGAATCGACGACGACGCACCTGTCTTCACCGATGTGGCGATCGACAAGTTCATCATTCGCAATGCTCAAGACTCCGGTGACCTGGCCACGACCTATGTCTTCAACAACACCGGGCTGAAATGCTCCGATGTCGTGTGGGACAACGTCGTCCCGGGAACCAAGGTCAAGATCGACGGATCCAACTGTTGACCACCGCCTAGGCGTCGACCCGTCATAGAGTCGCCCGGCATTGGAATCGATCTCAACGCTCCTCGATCTGCTCACGCGCGCCGAGTTCCTCACCGGATTGGCGATCGGTGTGGCGCTGCTTGCAGTTTTCCTACTGGTGCGAGCGGAGAACGGTCTACCCGGGTGGGGTCTCGCTGTGGCGGCTGGCTCCTTGCTTGGCGTGAATCTGGCCGTCGGACAGCGTTTAGGTCTGGCCGTAGGTGTGGTCACCTGTGCGATCGGCGGTTGGCTCATTGAGGATGTCTCAGAACGCCCGTGGGACCAGAGGAAGACACTCGGAGCGGTTCTCGTGGCTATCGGTGCGGCATTCGTTTCCAGTCGCAGCGATATCGCGGACGCTCGATGGATCAATCTGACGCTTCCCGTGGTGGCCGTGGGGTTGGGGTTAGCGCTCCACTACTGGAAGCAGGCGTCACACCGACATCTTCTGGGGATCCTGTTTGCCATCAGCGCATTCGGGATTTGGACCACAGTGCCCGAAACCGAGGGAGCGAGAGTTCTGCTCGGAGTTGCCGTGCCCCTCTCCCTCGCCACGGTCAAAGGCATAGACGGCAGAATCGTGGCACCAGGAGCGTTCAGTCTTGGGGCAATGGTGGTCTGGGTAGCCGGCTCCGGTGGTGCGGACCGGCCGGGTTCGATCGTGGGCGCAATCGGAGCGATGGGGATCCTCGCTCTCCTTCCACTTCTTCCCCGTGGTCACGCTCGGATCAGCCCCTGGCTGATCCTCGGGACGCATTCACTCCTGGTTCTGGTCGCGGCTCGTTTCTTTGGCCTAATGGAAGATGCGGCACCAGCTGCCGTGGGACTCGGCGTTTTCGTAGGGGCTGCGTACTTCATCCTGAGTGAGATATCTCGACGAACGGATCGGGCTCAAACGGGCTAGCTTGATGTCGTGAGAGTCGAATTGGGGGACATGCCGGGAGTCCGATTGGTCCAGCCTGCACGGCATACAGACGACAGGGGATTTCTGTCGGAGGTCTTCAACTCCCGGTCGGTGGACGAGTTGGGCATCGACGTTGAGTTCGTTCAGGAAAACCACATTGCGAGCACTCGAACCAACACCATTCGTGGACTGCACTTTCAGTTGCCTCCAAGCCCTACTGCAAAACTCGTCAGAGTCACCCGAGGGGCCATTCAGGACGTTGGGGTTGACCTGCGAGCTGACTCTCCGACATTTGGCGACTACGTCACTACGAGGCTTTCCGAAGAGAACTGGTCTCAGCTGTATCTACCGCCAGGCACCGCACATGGGTTCTGCACACTCAGCGATGACACACATGTCTCCTACTTCAGTTCCGCCTTCTGGGACCCTGAACTCGATTCCGCACTCCGATGGGACGACCGAGATCTGGGTATTCAGTGGGAGTTGAGCGGAGATCCGATTCTCTCTGAGAAGGACCTGAACGCACCAACTTGGGCTGATTTCAGAAGCCCCTTCCGGTTTGAGAATCGTTGACCTGAAGTCCGGCACCCGCGATGGGTGGGCAACAGCATCCGCCACTGTCCTCTGGGAGCGCCGAAAACGGGACCGCCAGGTCATCGAGTTCGCAACCGACGAGGCCCACGCCGAATACTTGTGGGCATGCCCTGAGGCGTTCCTGATTCCAGCGTCGATCGCTGCCAGTTTTCACTTTGAGCCGCGAGTCAGCATCGAAGCTCAGGTGTGCCCGACAGTGATCGAGGGCCTGGAGCGAGCGAGGCAAGTGCGGTACCGATGGTTCAAGGACTCGCAGAGGATCCCAATTGAATGCGAGACCCTATCCGCCCCTCGCCAACCCGCCCCGGGCGCCAAGAACGCGATGGCCCTTTCTGGAGGAATCGACTCAGTCGCGCTCCTCCATCAGAACCGGACCCAGTCCAGCGAAGACGATGCGGCATGGTTCGACTTGGGCGTTGTCATCTCCAAAGGCTTCGATCCGTTTGAGTTCGGCCCAGGCGACCCGTACTGGGGCCAACTCGAGAATCTCGCGCGTGACACCGACCTCGAGTTGGTTCCGATCGCCACCAACGTGAGAGAACTTGAGCCTGCCAACCACTTCTTCGGCCACGAGCTATACGGGGCACTCATCGCCAGCACCGGGCATGCCTTGGGCAAAGGCGTCAAGACCCTGTCGATCGCCTCGGGCGTGGAATCAAATCCGGAGACCGTTCACGAGGGCTCACACCCATTTCTAGATCCCAACTATTCGAGCGGCGCCGTGGAGGTCAAGCACCAAATGGATGGTGTCTCGCGCTACGAGAAGACCTCACGGCTTGCCGACTGGGAGCCGGCTCACGAGAGAATCAAGATCTGTTTTGTTGCGAACCGTTTGGCAGAGGGGGAATTCAATTGTGGCGAGTGCGAGAAATGCATCCGCACCAAACTCACCTTGCGGGCCCTGGACCGACTCGAAGCGATGCCGATCTTCGTCAACCCGTCACTCGACCCCTCGCTCGTGCGCAACTCCCTCGCTCGCAGCCCATCCATTCCATCGGTCTACCCCCAGATCCACGAGGGGCTCCAACAGGTGGGTGAGGATGAATTGGCTGGGATCGTCTTCGACGAGGTCCTGTCCGACGAGGCCCGCACTCTCTCAGTTGGGGACCGTCTGGCAGCTCTCGACAGAAGGATCTTGAACGGCGGGCTGCGTCGCCTGAAGCGCCGGCTGTCGAATCGCTAACTCACCAAAAGGCGCCAAGGGAAGGCCGCGATGCCAACCGTGGTTCGAGATGGCTGGCCAGCCGCAGTGACAAAGCAACGATCGTCAGAGTCGGATTGGCGTATCCGACCGTCGGAAACACCGCTCCCCCGGCAACGTAAACGTTGGCCGACCCATGGACCCTGAGATCCGGATCGACAACTCCGCTCCTCTCCGATGTGGACATACGAGCCGTTCCCAGCTGATGCCATTCACCGCGAAGGGCACGGTCGGGCTCCTCATCACCCAGCAAGCCTGAGAACTCGCCTGCGCCCTGGTTTTGCAGCCACGCACTCAGGGCCACCTGCATCTCTCTGATTGTCCGCTTCTCTTTTGCTCCCAGCTGCCAGTCGAGTTCGGGGAGCGGCTGACCGAGAGGATCCAACTGCTCACCCAGCGTGATTCTCGACTGAGGGTTGGGCTCTTGTTCCACCGTTGCGGAGACACGTAACAAGCCCGCTTTGGTTTCACTATCGACATGGGTTTCCTGCCATGTCTTCATCAGATTCCTGACGAGTGATCGCACATGCCCCGGCGTTCGCTCCCCACTCTCCTTGCCACGGAAGATGCGATCCCGGACCATCGCCAGCGAACGCACCGACTCCGAAACCTCACGTTCGGACGCCGGGGTGAGAAGGATCATCCCGTTGAGAAGGCCTTCTCGTTCCATGAGCTCAGGCGTCGCAGCGAAGGCCAGGCGGGTTGCATGATCGGCATGCCTCACGATCGCGAACGTCTCGGCCGATTTCCCTCCGGTCCAATCGACGCGACCTCTAGAGACCCTGGGGTGTTCCATGAAATACCTGCCGACCAGGTCATGGTGATTGCCGAAGCCCGAGGCCATCCGTTTCCTCGACAGGAGAAGCAGGCGCGGCACCTCGATGCCTCCGCCCGCAAGCACAACAACGTCGGATCCAACCGAAAACACGTGACCGCCGACAGCCCCCACCTCAACTGACTCAACCCGTTCTGGTTGATCGTCGCTTGGGACAAGCTGTAGCGCAGTTCCGCCCAGGACCACACAGATGTTCGACGATTTCTCCAACCACGATCGACTGGTGGTGAAGTCAGCGGTCGCCGAATAGCGAAACCTGACTTGTCGCACATCCCCTTCGTAGGCACCTTCGACCTCGTAGTCGAACGGACCGAGACCTAGGAGGTCCTGAGCTTCTTTGTAGAACGGCTGCAACTCTTCTCGGCCAAATGGCCACCCAGAGTGTTCGACCCATGAGCGCCGCTCGAAGTCGATCGGATCAAGCGGACGGGCACGCATCCACTCCTCCCAGATGTAAGAACTGCCGCCAAGCACCCGCTCGCGAGACGTCTTGATGTCGAAGTAGTGATGACCCACTGAATCTCCTTCGGACATACGAGCTGAGAAGTCATCCGGGTGCTCACCGCCGGTCTCGATGATGTAGACGCGATGGCGCGTGCCATCCAGTTTGCGGGCGAGAGACAACCCGGCAGGACCGGCACCGATGATGCAGACATCTGCGTCGATGGTCTCCCCCGCAGGAACCGATGCAGCGGTGATGATCACGGTGAGTGAACACTACGCGGAAAAGCCGGACAGTCCAGCGTCAGGTTGAGGTTGTCGTCAGTGGTGGCAGAATGGAGGGTCAAGGGCGAAGCAGAAGGGGTGAGCCATTGAGTGCGCAGGTAGCAGTTGTTGGATTCGGGTATGTAGGGAGCTGCGTGGGGGCAGTCCTGGCATCGAAGAAGTACCAGGTCACGGGGATCGATCCATCTGAGAAGGTGGTCAGCTCGATCAACTCAGGAACGGCTGCAATCAACGAGCCCGGACTGGGTGATCTGGTTGCGCAGGCAGTGGCCGACGGACACCTCACGGCTACGTCCTCGTTCGATCCGGTGAAGGAAGCCGACGTTGTGATCGTGACTGTCGGCACGCCGATGGACGATGCCGGGGAGCCTGACACCACCCAGGTGAGCCAGGCTTGCCGTCAAGTCGCGCAGAACCTCCAACCCGGTCAGCTCGTGGTGCTCAAAAGCACCGTTCCACCAGGGACGACTGAGGGGATCGCTCAGCCGATTCTCGAGGAGTCAGGACTCCAGGCAGGCAAGGACTTCTTTCTCGCCTTCTGCCCGGAGCGTCTCGCAGAAGGCCGTGCGCTTCACGAGCTTCAGGTCCTTCCGGTTGTCGTCGGTGGCGTCGACCAAGAAAGCACCACACGAGCCGGTGATTTTTGGGAAGAGGCGCTTGGTCTTCCGACCGTACGGGTGTCCGACGCCCGAACGGCTGAGCTCTCGAAACTCGCGGACAACTGGTGGATTGATCTCAGTATCGCGATGGGCAACGAACTCGCTCAGCTCAGCGACAAGCTCAACGTCGACGTGTTGGAGGTGATTGAAGCTGCCAACAGCCTGCCCAAAGGCCGCCACCACGTCAACATCCTCACACCGTCGATGGGAGTGGGTGGCTCCTGCCTGACCAAAGACCCGTGGTTCGTGCATCACATGGCTGAAGAGCACGGACTGTCTTTACGGCTCCCGTCAGCCGGCAGAGCCATCAATGACGAAATGCCTGGCTACACCTACAGCCTCATCTCCGATGGCCTGGCCAAGGCCGACAAGCCGATCGAAACCGCGAAGGTCTCAGTGTTGGGTGTCGCGTTCAAGAACAACACCGGAGACGTCAGGCTCACCCCGACTCGCGACTTGATTGCACTTCTCGAAGGCTCGGGGGCACATCTCAGTGTGTTCGACCCGTGGGTCGACCCAAGCGAGTTCAGCTACGTGACATCCGTCGAGCCATGCGACAATCTCGCCGAGGCCATCGAGGATGCCGACTGCGTGGCATTCCTGACAGGTCATGACGACTTCAAGAGGCTCGAAATCGCCGAGCTGGCGGAACTCACGGCTCCCGGATGCTTGATCGTTGATGGGCGGATGTACTTCTCCCGCGCCCAGATCGAGGAGATGGAACAGCTGGGCCTGAGATACCGGGGGATCGGTCGTTGAAGGCCGTGGTCACCGGTGCTGGTGGCTTCGTTGGAAGCCACCTCACCGAGAGGTTGCTCGAAGATGGTGTTGACGTCCGGGCGTTGGACCGCGTCGAGACCCAATGGCTGAAGAAGGCCTCCTCGATGCCGGGGTACGGATTCATGGCCGGGGATGTGCGAGATGTCGACTTCATGAAAGAGGCGATTCGAGGAGCCAACGTCGTGTTTCACCTCGCTGCCGTCGTGGGCGTCTCCAACTACATGAGCAATCCCTTCGATGTCGTCGACGTCAACGTCATCGGTACCAGAAACGCCCTCCTCGCCAGCCGGGACACCGGAGCCAGATTCCTATTCAGCTCAACGTCCGAGGTCTTCGGTCGAAATCCGGTCGTGCCATGGGGTGAGGAAGACGACAGAGTCCTCGGACCTCCCTCAGTTGATCGATGGAGCTACTCCACATCGAAGGCCGCTGGAGAGCATCTCGCGTGGGCGGTTTATCGGCAGGCTGCTATTCCGGTGAGTGTCGTCAGATTCTTCAACGCATACGGACCGAGACAGGTCCCTAACTATGCAGTCTCCCGGGCAGTTCACCGGGTTCTGAACGGAAAACGGCCACTCGTCTATGACGGTGGGCAACAGACTCGTTGCTTCACGTTTGTGACAGACGTCGTAGAGGGGACCGTCCGAGCCGGAACTCAGGAGTCAGCCATCGGAGAGACGTTCAACCTGGGGAGTTCAAGAGAATCGACGATCCTCGATGTCACCAAAGCGGTTCTAGATGCCTGTGAATCGGACATTGGGTGGGACGATTTCTCTACCTCAGAAGAATTCGGCGAGAAGTACGAGGACATCGACCGACGTGTGCCCGCAGTTTCCAAGGCCGCCGACTTACTCGAGTGGAGAGCCACCACATCGTTGGAGGACGGGGTAGCACACACGGTCGAATGGGCGCGCCGTCACCCCGAGTGGCTGGATTCCCCTGAGACAATCGCCGACTCGGCCCCAACGATCAGCCGAACGTCCGGCTGACCCTGAACCCCTCTTATCTCGCTATCAGGGCCAACGATCGAATCCGAGAGATGGGAGGTCGACACGATGCTGCCGCTCATGACGATCGAGTTGTGGATGGTCGACGATTCGACAACACAGCCACGTCCAACGGAGACGTTGGGGCCGACCGTCCCGCCTCTGACAACGGCGCCTTCCGCAAGGACCACGGGTCCCACGAGCACTGCGCCTTCGACCGATGCGCCTTCCGCAACGAACACCGAGCCCGTCACATCGCTGCCTTCGAGCGTGCCGTCCTGAGATGTCTCCAGACCTTCGAGCAGCAGAGCCTGGGCGTTGAGCACGTCCGGCGGGGTTCCCGTGTCGATCCACCAGCCGGCCAATCTGCTCTCAGCGACCCGACCGCCACCGTCGACAATGGCCTGAAGCGCATCCGTGATCTCCCGCTCGCCGCGGAAGCCGGGCTCGACCGCTCGGACGATATCGGAGGTCCCCGAACCGAACACATACACGCCCACAATCGCCAAGTTGCTCTTGGGCTCCGTGGGCTTCTCGACGAGTCGCTCGATCAGCCCGGAATCCGCCACCTCGACGATGCCGTATCTGCTGGGATCGTCGACTTCGGCCACGAGTATCGTTGCGTCGAAATCGCCAGCGACATGTTCGGAAATCACATGACCTATGCCGCCTGTGAGGAGACAGTCGCCCAGGTAGAGCACACACGGCTCGTCCGCAACCCAATCGAGCGCCACTTCGTATGCAGCCGCAAGGCCGTCAGGCGAGTTCTGTATCAAGACCTCGATGCCCAGCCGCTCAAGACCCTCGTCCGAGATCATCTGCCGAACGGCAGCCTCGGCCTCGGGACTGGTCACGATCGCGATGTCCTCGACTCCACACTCTTCGAGGTTGGCAACGATATGGGCCAGCACAGGACGCCCGGCAATCGGAACCAACTGCTTCGGAACGGAATAGGTCAGCGGGCGGAGTCGTGTGCCCTGACCCCCGGCGAGAATTACGGCTTTCAAAACGTTCGTGGAGGCTACACCCGATGATCTTCAGAAGACTCCAAGAAGCCGAACAGTCCGGGCGTCACATCAGGGTGGCTGTCGTGGGTTCGGGGTTCGTCGCTCGAGGTCTCATCCACCAGTTGAAACTGACCCCTGGAATGACACCATCCCTGGTGATCGCACGGTCTGCGGAGCGGGCGAACATGATGCTTCAGACCAACGGGATAGAGGCGGTGGACGAGGAAGTCGGCAGCCAACAGTTGGATGACATGGTCCGCGAAGGGAAAACCGCCCTCGTCAGCGAGCCATCGATTCTCAGCGAGTTGAGCTCTATCGACGTGGTCGTGGAGGCGACGGGAGACACCAGCTTCGGGGCCAAGGTAGCGCTGGAGGCTTTCGCTGCTGGATGCCATGTTGTCTCTCTCAACTACGAGACAGACGCCACAGTCGGACCGATCCTCAAGGTGCTCGCTGATCAATCGGGAGTGGTGTACACAGGCAGTGACGGCGATCAGCCAGGTGTCATGCAGAGGCTGGTCGAGTACGTAGAGGGAATCGGCCTGGAAACCGTTGCCGCGATCAATTGCAAGGGTTTCCTCGACAGACACGCCACACCTGACTCCATCCGCCCCTGGGCCGAGAAGCAGAAGACAAGCTTGCACATGACGACTGCCTTTACCGACGGCACGAAGATGAACGTCGAGAACGTGTCTGTTGCCAATGCAACGGGCCTCCTCCCAGAAGTGAGAGGCATGCACGGCGTGGAAACCACCATGGCCGATGCCTTGACAGATTTCAGATCAGCCCTGTCCGGTACAGGCGTGGTCGACTACACCCTCGGCGGTGACTTCGGAAGTGGAGTCTTCGTGATCGCGACCGGTGCGCATGAGGAGTTGGCGGCCCCCTATCTCCAATACCTGAAGATGGGCGATGGACCTTGGTACCTCTTCTTCCGACCATGGCACCTCGTCCAGTTCGAAACGCCCATCTCGATCGCGGAGGCCGCCCTGGACAACGAGCCCACGATCGCTCCAATCGGCGCTCCGGTGGCAGAGGTCGTGTCGTTGGCCAAACGAGACCTGGATGTCGGAACCGTGATCGATGGCATCGGCGGGTACGACGTGTATGGCGAGATCGACAAGGTTTCCGACTCGACGTGGCTGCCAATCGGGCTGGCCCCGGGTGTCACGGTGACGAGGAAACTGGCGAAGGATGAACCCATCACTCTCAATGACGTTGACGTACCAAACAGTGCCCTCTGGACGCTCTTGAGCCATCAAACTCAACACTTCGAGGCCGGGACCGGAGCCGACCTCGACTCCATGAGGAGGGCTTTCAATAGTGCCTAACTCACTAGACGTCTCCGCTGTGATCATCTCTTACAACTCCGAAGACCGCATCAAGGACGCCATCGAGAGCCATGAACGCGCCCTGGAACACCTCGACTACGAGGTGATCGTGGTGGACAACGCTTCAGCAGATAAATCGGTCGAAATCGCCAGGCAAACAATCCAGAACGGCAAGGTCATCGCCAACCCTGAGAACTCTGGCTACGGCCACGCTGCGAATCTGGCACTCGCCGACGCCGAAGGTCGGGTGACGATGATCCTCAATGACGACGTTGAGTTCGGATCCGAGATGGTCGACAAACTCCTTGCCGCCCTCGACACTGACATGCGGATAGGTCTGATTGGTCCCAGGATCGTTGACGAATCTGGGCAACCGATGCCTGCAGCGCGGGAGGACTTCCCGGGGCTGGCAGAAGAGTGGCGGCTGATCTCCAACCTCTCAGGGCCGGGGCGTGACAATGCTCGCTACCCAACATCACAGGGACTCGTGGATGTCGCGTGGGTGGTCGGCGCCTGCGTCGCGGGACCCACCGACCTTCTTCGCGAGATTGGTGGGTTCAACCCACAGTTCTTCCTATACGGAGAGGACATAGACCTGGCCAAGCGGGTCAAACACCTCGGGTATCGAGTGGTGACAGTGCCCGACGCCACCTGTGTTCATACCGGGAGCGTGTCGACCACAGCAGCCTTCACCGACGAGGTCCGCATTCGGAGACGGGCCGACGCCCGGGACATCTTCTATCGGCTCTGGTATCGCAAGCCAACCCGCATGATGATCAACCTTCGAAGGGCAATCGGCAGGCACCATCAGCCGCTACGCCTCAAGTACCACCTTCCCAAGGTTCTATCCGATGGTGGAAGCCTTACGGCTCATCGATTCCCGCCGCCGCTCAAGCCTTCTTCCGACTAGGAATCAGCAGGGCTCTAACGGCAACTATCTGCTCCGAGAAGCTCCTCCGAAAGAACAAGAACCCAGAACCGAGGTAAAGAAGGGCACCGACGCCAACCGCGACTATTGCCTCCGGTACCACGGAGAGCGGTTCGAAGACCGTTGAGCGGAGAGCCCAAACTGCCGAGACCATGATCAGCGAGGCAACGACGTATGGCATGACAGCCACTACGAAGGCTCGGTAGCTCACACCGATCATCTGCTTGAGTTTCCTCACCACCAGGAAAAACCGGACAGAGGTCGCCAGCAAAACAGCGAGGGACACTGCCACCAGACTGCCGTCGTTGAACGAGAAGGAAAGACCAACGCCAAGGATCACAAGCTGAATGATCCCGATGGGTATCAGAACCTGAGGATGGCCCATGGCTGCGAAGATGGGCTGCCCTACGACAGTGACGGCCGTGATTGCAGCGGACACGGCGACGATACGAAGTGGGTCGATTGCCTCGGTCCAGTCGGGGCCAAAGCCGATCAGAATCGTCAGATCAGCAACGGCCGCCAGACCCAGCATCATCGGTACTGCCAGGAATGAGACGAGGCACAGCACCTCGCGGTAAACAGATCGGATGCGTTTCGTGTCCTCCGCGATTCTGGAGACGACTGGATAGATCACGTCGTGGCCGACCTGCGTGATGCGACGTCTCAGCAGGTTCGGGATCACATATGCCACGTAGTAGACGCCCAGGGCACCAGTACCGAGGCGATTACCCACGAACCAGTAGTCAGCGTTCTTGTTGGCGTAGCTGATCAAGTCAGCGCTCAACCAGCTGGCGTTGAATGACAACTCCTCACGAAGAAAGCCGAAGTTCATGGTGAAGTCGGGCCGGAACCGGGTCGCCAACACAGACGCCACCAGCATCACGAGGCTTCGAACCACCTGGCCTATGACGACCGACCATGCGCCGAATCCAGCAAAGGCCAATGAGATAGCGACGATGCCGTGGACGAATGCACCCGAGATATCGATCATCGCAAGGGTGCGGAAGCGAAACTCTCGTGAGAGAAGGCCGGACGGCACTCGCGCCATGAGATTGAAGGGAAGTGTGGCTGCAGACAGCACGACCAATGGCGCAGCGTCTACATTGCCCGCCAGCCTGGCGCCGGGAACGGCGATCAAGGCGGCCAAGCCGCCAGCAACCAGACCGAGAATCAGAGAAGCCCAGAAGAAGGTCGAGGAGAATTCCTTGGTAAGCGGTTCCCGTCTGACGACGGAGGCACCCAACCCGACCCTCGTGATGAGGTCGAACATCGTGAGCACCACCACCGTGATCGCCACCAGTCCGAAGTCGGTGTCAGATAGCAATCTCGCCAGGACTGCGGTTGTGAGGATGGTCGAGACCTGGAGAGCGACACTTCTGATCGCACCCCACCTACCGCCGGACAAGGCATCCGTTCGAAAAGACCGGGAGTCCCGGCTCGCATCAGCCATTCGGTGGACAACAAGATAGACCGATAATGCCTCTGTACCCCATCTGGATCAGCGACAACCGATGAGCGCTCTGCCGACTGCATCAACATGAAAACTCCCCGACTGGCCGAACAATCCTGGCCCCCAATCGCAGACCTCTTTGGCGTCTTCTCCCCGGCCGGGGTGGACGGTGCTGTGGAGGTATTCAGATCCGAAGCGCCAGCACATCAAGTACTGACGCTTACCGAAACGGTGGCTGTGGCCGTCAGCAACAAGACTGCGCACGCGAGAGTTGAAGACGGTTCCGCGATCTTCGTCAAGGGGACGATTGTTGGGCCGCCTTGGGGGACCGACCTGCAAGAGCTTCTAAGCCTGGTCCAGCAGCGAGGTCTGGACGTCCTCGGAGACCTTCTCGGGTTGGCAGCGATCGCCTTCTGGGACGCTCAGAGCCAGACACTCAGCCTCATACGCCACCCGGGTGGAGCTCCGAGGCTTGCCTATCGCATCGATGGCGGTTCTGTCTGGTGGTCCACCAGGGTGGATCAGCTTGCAAGGCCCGGCGACGAAGTGGATCCCGCTGCGGTCACCAACAGCCTTCGATTCGGTTCGCTGATCCCCGGACAAACGATGTACGCGGCCATAAGGAGTCTCATCCCCGGGCATGCTCTTCAGGTCTCGGAGAGAGGCGTGGAACACAAACGCATCTGGCGTCCAGCGTGGGAACCGCGCAACGAGACAAGGCCGACAGCAGAGACGGTTGAGGAGTTGGATGCACTTCTCAGCGACTCCATATCGAGCTGGCATTCGACCACAGCCATGGAGCCAGCGCTCCTCATGTCAGGAGGAATCGACTCGGTCGGCCTCGCGGCAGCAATGCACCGTCTCGGAATGGAATTCACTACATACACGCTCACGTTCTCAGGCGAAGTGGGGATCATCGATGAGTTCTCCGAGGCAGCCCTGGTTGCGAACCATCTCGGGGTCGAGCACGTGCCGATTGTCTATGGACCTGAGTTCATCGAACAGCACATCGATTGGATGGTCGCTCACTACGAGTCACCATTCGGCTACGCAGCCCACACGGCCAACCTGGCCCCCGTAGCCCAGGCTGGCCACGAGCTCGTATTCGGAGGCACCGGCCCAGACACCTGGTACCTCACAGGCAGCGACGAACGCTGGAAGTTCATCCAGGGTTTCATCCCGAGGCCGGTGGCTGGCGCGGCCACTAAGGCAATGCGACCACTCAACAACATCAGAGGCATCAAAGGCCTGTCAGACTCGCTCGATCGATACGCACGAGGACCGCTCGAAGCAGTGCTCGATGGTCTAGGTCCGGCTGTCCCCCACTCCGAAATCCATCAGTTCATCACCGAGCCCGGGCTGGTGGACGCTGCTTGGTTGACGGCCAAAGAGAGCGTCGCTGCGTTCTTCGGGGACCAGCCCTTAAACGACCTATCCGCTGTCGAGTCCTTTGGGTGGAACTACTTCACCTACCCGGAGCGGGGGACCCACTGGATGACACGGTGGCCCGAGGCGTATGGGATGCGCTCCGCTCTTCCCTACACCAATCCGGAGTTCCCAAGAATCCTGGCCCGGCTCGCGAACAAGGGGCCCGACCGGTGTGAGCTCAGGGAGCTTGCACGAAAGTCACTACCCGAAAACCTTGCCTTCAACCGGAAGATCGGGCAGTCCTTGCCACTTGCCTCATGGTTCCGTGGCCCGCTTCGTGAACTCGTCCATGACCGATTGGCAAACCTCGAAAACCAGACTGCCCTCATCGATCACGGAGTGGTGAGACGACACCTCGACGAACACATGTCAGGAGAGAGAAACCACCAGTGGTTACTCATGAAGCTGGTGACAATCGAGGCCTGGAATCGGCGATTCAGCGAACTGACTGCAACTCGGAATCAAGGCCCTTCGTAGCCTCTGAGCCTGCGACGAATCCGCTCCTCCAGCAACATCCCACCACGGAGCCGCGCCTCGAAGAACCGCCGTCCATCGCTCAATTGAACGGGATATCGGTGAACCAGTAGCGGATGAAACTCATGTTTGGCGCTGAAAGGGGATCCGAGAACGGCCGACTGATACCTCTCAGCCACCAGCTGCTCTGCTGCGCCAGACCAGTAGCCCCACGGGTACGCAAAGTGGATCGGTTTGACTCCTGTGCGCTGCTCAATCAGCTCATCCGAAGTTCTCAGCTCGGTCTCGATGTCATCGGGATCGATGTTGCGGAGATCGGGATGTGAGTGCGTGTGCGCTCCCAAGGTCATCAGACCGGAATCGAGCATTTCACGTATCTGATCCCATGTCAGCGGTGGCGCCCCAGTCTCTGCATTCAGCGGCACACCGGTCTCGACGTGCTCGGTGGAGACGTAGAGCGTGAACGGCAGGCGCCTTTCCATGAGGATCGGAAATGCCTCGGTGAATGTGTCCTCATATCCGTCATCGATTGTTATCGCAACCAGACCACTGGAGTCCTCGTCCGTCCACCTCTTCAGAGCCTCATCGAGCGGAACGACTTCCCTGTTGGACGCCAGCCAATCCGACTGCCAAGCGAAGTCGTCTTCGGTGACCTCCATCTGCTGGCCCAGAAAGCGGCCTACGCGGTGGTATATCAGAACCCGCGGTCCTTTTGGGGCAGGCTGCAACCGATCGGAGGCTGTGAAGGCACTCTTGGCCAGCCGTCTGACGACCGACACCGATTCAGGCAGACACCAAAGTGGCGTCCATCTCCTGTTGTGACAGGACCGGGAACGGGATCAGGCCCGCATCTTGGAAGACGGCGAGATTGGAGCGGGTACCTTTCGTCCAGTCCGGCTCCCACGCTTCCGTCTTTCCGTACTTGCCAGTGGCCACAGACTGGAGAGCAGACTCGAACCGATCGAACTCCGCAATACGCGTGTCGAACAGTCCCGCTTGCTCATGATCGCCATGAGCCATCGCCGAGTGTCGGAAACGAACCATCTCGTCCCGACCGTTAGACACGACGTTTCGCAGGATGTCAGAAAGCCGCTCGGAGTTGAGCCTCCGGGCTGGAACGAGGATGTCGACCGCTTGACCCGGGCCTGTTAGATGCCAGATCGAGGGTTGACCCTCAGTCTTTGCCAGATGTCTCTTGAAGAACTCTTTTATGAGCCACTCATCGATCGAGACCTCTTCATCGATACCTCCGCCCAGGATGCGCTCCATCTGCGAGATGATGTTGTCGGCGGTGAACTCTCCCGCCTCCCGCTCGATCTCCTGACGCAACCAAGACCCTGCCGTCCGGTGGCCACGCAGCGCTCGCAACGAGACGAATCCATCTTCTGCGACTTGATCGACCAATTCGGGCGAGAGGTCGCCAAGACCGTGCTGGGCGGTGACCATGTCTTCGATCCGAGCCACCAGATACTCGGCAACTGCGGGATAGGCCTGTGGATTGGCAGACGTGGACAGCACAGCAAGCAACTCATCTCCCAGGCTGCCTTCGTCGACCACCATGTCCATCGGGCTGATCTCGTCAGCCAGATCACGCAAGGTGTTCTGCGGCAACAGGCCAGTCCTGCGCTCATCGGGGATGGGGTAGTTCTGCAGGCGGCTGATGGGTGACGGAGGTGGCGGCCCTTCTTCCTCCTTCTTGCGTCGACTTGACTTCGGCTTCTTCGGCGGGGCAGCCGACGGTGCCTCCGCTACTGATGAGCTTTCTGTGCTCTTGCCCGCAGACCGACTTCTGAAGAAGGACTGGACCCGGTCGTGCTTGCTGAGGAACACCGCACCCAGGACGGACACCCGGAGACGGTGCAGGTCTTCGAGGTGGCCGTTGAGGTCTGGCATCGTGGTGGAACCGGGCGTGACCACGACGAGTGCGTGATTCACACGCTGCATCGCCACTTGGGCGGCTGGCGACTCGATGGCATCAACCACAACAATCACCACGTCGTAACGGTCCTGGGCTGCTGAGAGGAGGGCCCGGAACTGGCGACCAGCCAGGGCGTCTGCCGCAGAAGCGGGCGGAGTTCCCGAGGGCAGGACCGAGAGCCCGTTCCGAATCAGGTGTGCGCTCTCTGCCGCATGGTCAACCCGGGCCGGGTACTCCGGTGCGGCCGGATCGAGAGCTAGAACACTGGCCAGTGTCTCGCCACCCACCCGTGATGCGCCGATTTGAGATTGAACATGCCAGTCGGCATCGATCACCAAAACACTGGTTCCCGCCGTAGCTAGGGAGGACGCGAGGTCTACGGCGAGGCCCTGGACGTCACGACCGGGCGCCGCATGACGTGAGATGGCGATCGTTTCGCCGGACATCGGGACCAAAGCTTCGACCGAGGAGCGCAGTGCCTGGATGGCAGTCTTGCGTGGCCCTCCTTCGGCCTCGTCGTACCACCGGTCAGGCAGCGAGAAGCCAACCTCCCGTGACGGGATGGAGCCGAGTACCGGCACCGCAACGTCTTCCGGAAGGAGAACGGTCCGCCGTGTCCTCGCCAAGAACATGAGCGCAAACACGGCAATGAGGACTCCACCCAGGAATCCAACGGCCGCATTCACCCATGCGTTGGCCGGTGCAGAGTTCAAGTCGGAGAAGGTTGTGGGCTCGAGGACACCAATACCCTCAACACCCTGCTGCCGCAGGTACAGGCGCTCGAATTCCGATGCGATGCTGGTCAGCCGATTCTGAAGGGTTTGCTGCAGCAGCAGGTCTCCCGGCGACAGCTGCGCTGGCTCGACATCACCAAGCGCTTCTCGTTCCGCAAGCGTCTCGGCCAAGAGGTTGTTGAGGTTCGCGCGCTCGAGGATGATCGCAGCTCTGGTCTCAGCGTCGGCACCGGCTTCGAGGATGTCCAGTTCGCCCAACCGCTGGTTTATCCCGTTGATCTGTGAGTCAAGCCTTTCTGCCAGTAGGACGTCCTGGGGGTCCGGCTGTGACAGCTGATCTTCTAGCGCCTGAAGCTGGTCGGCGATCGACGCAGCTTCCAATCGCAAGCTCTCCATCTCGTCATCGACCTGACCACCCAGCGTTGGATCGATCTGGTTGAAGGCGTCGACTAGTTCGGCGGCCTTGCGGGCCGCTTCGGCCTGACTCGGAGCTTGGGTCGTGAACACCAGCCGGCCACCACCGAGATCGGCCTCGATCACGATGTCGGGATCAGCCAGGATCTGTTCTTCCGCTGCGATGATCGCAAAGCCGCGAGCTGCCTCGATCTCAGGCGCGAGGTCAGCGATCGTCTGACCCTCATCGGGCTCAAACCGAATTGCGGCCGTCGCAATGACCGTGTCACCAGGGGTCCGGTTGGATATGGATGTGAACGCGAGTGCCGCAATAACGCCAACGAGCCCGATTGCGATCACGGTCGCCCATCGGCCGCTCAGGGCCCTGCTTAGCCGTCGGAGTTCCATCTATCCAGATCCAGTCTTGAGTCGATCGTCTGCTGGGCGGTCTGCCCAGAGACTCCCGTCCGCAAGACTATTAAGGATACGCACGACATCGTTAGTCCGGCCTTGGAGCGCAGCCTCCTCGAGCTTCAGGATTGCCTCCGCCAGGAGTCCAGCGGTGGGAAGCTCGACCGGGACCTCGAGGATCTTGGGATTCGATGTTGGCTCAAGCGGTCCATTCGCAAGCTGCTCATGCCTCTTCTCCCCAGGTCGGATTCCGGTGTACTTGATATCGATGTCGACGTCTGGGATCAGACCCGACAGCCGGATCAACCGCCGTGCGAGGTCTTCGATCCTGATCGGGTCACCCATATCGAGGAGGAACAGATCGGCCTTGTCGGCGAGAGCCGACGCCTGCAACACGAGCTGAACCGCTTCGTCGACAGTCATGAAATAGCGGGTCATATCAGGATCGGTGACCGTGACCGGCCCACCCTTCCTTATCTGGGATACGAATGTGGGGATGACGCTTCCCCGGCTGCCGAGCACATTCCCGAACCTGACAGCGGAGTAGGTGCAACCGTCTTGTCGGGCGTCGCCGAGCTTGACCATCAACTCAGCCACCCGCTTGCTGGCACCCATCACACTTGTTGGGTCCACCGCCTTGTCGGTGGAGATCAGGACGAAGTTCTCGACTCCCACCCGTGACCCTGCCTCGATGACGTTCCTGGTACCTACGACGTTGGTTAGGACTGCTTCGTCGGGATGCTCTTCCAGCATGGGCACATGCTTGAGGGCAGCAGCGTGAAAGACTACGTCGGGCCTTATCTTCTCGAATGCACGGATCATCGCGTCCCCGTCTCGGACGTTGCCGAGATAAACGGACACCGGGCCCGGCCAACGGACGGTGGCGTCGTGCAGCAGTGTCTCGTCTCGATCCAGTGCCCAGACCGCACCCGGCTCGTACTCCAAGACCTGGGCCACTACCTCAGATCCAATCGAGCCTCCAGCTCCGGTGACCAGAACGGTCTTCCCCCTCAGAAGGTCGCAGACAGCGGTCATGTCGCTCTCAACGGGTGTCCGAATCAGAAGGTCCTCGACCTTGATGTCACGTGCATCGACCGGGGCCCTCTGGTCTCTCACGACATCCTGAGTTCCGGGGAGAATTCGCAGCCTGACTTCAGTGTCCAGACAGGCATCCACGACGGTCCGCACAATGTCAGAATCGTTGCCGGTGATGACCACCTGATCGATCTCGTGCTCTTCGACGATGTCTGCAACCTCGTCGATGGAGCCGAGAACAGGCAGGTCGGCGATGCGCCGATCTGAACCGCCTTTGGAGGCCTCGCCGTTGAGGAAGCCGATCACTCGACCTCCACCCTCGACCTCGGGCGCCTCACGCGCGAATCGAGCAGCATCTGCATCAACGCCGACGACGAGCGAGCGCGGGCCATCCGAGTGCTTGCGATACGAGAAGAGACGAGATCGGAACCGGACCATTCCCATCATCAGGAACGAGACAAGGGCGCCCACAACGAGTGTGAGAATCGGAATGACGAAATCCCAAAGCTCCCGGGCAGCCAGACCCATGCCGAGGATCACCGCAGCTGCCGCCGCATTGGCGAACACCAGACGCACAGCCTCGGAAGTGCTGGCGTACTCCCAAACGTGGCCGTATGCACCGGCAATCGTGTTGGCGACGATGTGAACCAAAACGATGACCGGAAGAGCGATCGCGAGGTTGCGCCAGAAGTTCACCTGGTCGTCGACCAACGGATCGAGCATGCGGAGCGCGAGACCAAACGTGTAGGCGGCGATGACGATCATCACGTCGAGAACTGCAAACGCGATATCTGCTCTGAATCGAGAAGCCGTTGCCGAAACTATTTCACGGGCTTTCGGACTATCCCCATTGCTTGCGCCGCCCAAGGTCGCCTCCCATTGCTAACCCACCGGGACCAGGTCTGACTCTATCAGCATTCGGCCGACACAGAAAGTGGTTTCTTGACACGTAGAGTGGGAATGGGCTGGTCGACCCATTGACACCTCATCCCCTCGTAGGCCCACTGTGTTGTCTGTAACACCAGATACGATTCACGACTAGCGACAAGCGAATGGGGCGATCAATGCGAGTTTTGGTTACGGGCGCAGCGGGCTTTCTCGGAAGACACGTGGCGCGTCACTTCCATCAGGATGGCTGGTCTGTGCGTGGCTTCGACCGCGACCCGACAGACATCGACGGTGTCGAGTCAGTAGTAGGAGACTTCACCGACCGGGCCACCACCCTGCAGGCCGCCGATGGCATGGATGTGATCGTCCATATCGGAGCCATTGGTGATGTCTATCTCGCAGGCGAGAAGCCGGACCTTGCATCCCACGTGAATGTCACGGGGTCGGCCATCATCGCTGAGGCTGCCGCTGAGGTAGGCGCACGACTGGTCTATGCATCGACCTGGGAGGTCTACGGAGAGCCTGAGTATCAGCCGCTCGATGAGACACATCCGACGAACCCCGACCATCCTTACTCGATAACGAAACTCGCAGGCGAAGCGATGGTCCTCTCCGCTGCGAGTCTCGGAGGGGCACCAGCTGTCGCCCTGCGGCTGGGGACTGCATACGGCTCCGGACTCAGACCCAACTCTGTGTTCCGCATTTTCATCGATCGGGCGCGTGCCGGGGAGCCAATCACGATTCAGGGTGATGGCTCACAAGGGCGACAGTTCACGAACGCTGGAGACATCGCAAGAGCTTTCGAGCTTGCTGCGAAGTCAGACATCACCGGCGAAGTCTTCAATATCGTCGCCCCGGAGTCGACCTCGATCAAAGAACTGGCCGACATCGTCAACGAACGATTCCCCACCGAAGTTTCCTTCGGAGAGCCCAGACCTGGTGACGTCCCCCCAGCGACCGTTTCCGCCGAGAAGGCGGCCAGAGTCCTCGGCTGGCGTTCAGAGGTGAGCTTCTCCCGGGGAATGGACGAACTGATCGCCAGTGTCGTCGCCGAGGACTGACAACAGGACGAAGGTCCTCGTACTCATCAAGGGTCTTGGCATCGGGGGTGCCGAGGTCTTGATCTCAGAAGGTGCCCGGCACTGGGACCTGGATCGGTTCGACTATTCGGTGGCCTACGTGCTTCCTTGGAAGGATCAGTTGGTCGAGCCCATCACCGATCTGGGCATCGAAGTCACCTGTGTCGGCGGAGAGAAGGGACTGACACCAGCGACCTTCGCCAGGTTTCGGACTTTGGTCAAGGAGACCGCGCCCGACCTGATCCATGCACATCTGCCGTCGTCGGGAATTCTCGCCCGTGTCGCTGGCGGCGTGCCGGTTGTCTACACGGAACACAACATCGCCAGCTCGTATCGGGAGCCAACAAAGACCCTCAACAAAGCCACGTATGGTCGAAATCGAGCGGTGATAGCAGTCTCCGAACCAGTAGCCGAGAGCCTCTCCGGCTATCCCGGACCCGAACCCGTGGTGATACCCAATGGTGTGGCTCCGATGCGCGAGCCTGGCGGCGAAGCGAGGGCCGAACTCGGGATCGCCGAGACAACCAAGCTCATCGTCCACGTAGGCAACATCAGACCTCACAAGGGCCACACCAACCTGATCCAGGCGACCGCCCTTATGCACAACGATGACTTCCTCGTCGTCTCTATAGGAGGTGAGAAGCACGAAGGCGACCTCGTGAGAGTTATCGGCGAGGCCGAGGAGGCTGGAGTTGGGTCGAGGATTCGCTTCCTGGGCCGCAGGCCCGACGCGCGTACGTTCATCGACGCAGCAGATGTCATCGTCAACCCGGCCGACGTAGAAGGTCTACCCGTCTCGATTCTCGAGGCTCTCGCCTCTGCCAAACCAGTCGTAGCGACCGCGGTGGGTGGAGTGCCATCGGTGGTCAGACACGAGGTGAGCGGATTGCTGGTACCCCCGAGTGATCCGCAAGCCCTCGCTGCCGGACTCGACCGATCACTCACCGACCCTGATGCGGCCGAGTGGGGATCTAACGGAGCCAGGCACGTGTTCGAGCATCACTCGATCTCACGCATGATCCGTCGCTACGAGACCATCTACCGAGAGGCTCTCAATGGCTGAGTCCATCAAGGCTCGCATTGCCACCGAGTCGGATATCCCGGAGATCCTCGAGATCCTCAAGGCAGCGCTTGGCGAGACGCCACTGCTGCAGCGCACTGACGCCCTTTTCCGCTGGAAGCACTATGAGAACCCGTTTGGGAAGTCAGTCGTGATGGTCGCCCAGGCTGGCGATCGGCTGGCCGGAGTCCGAGCTCTGATGAGATGGGAGCTCCTAACCAGCGAGGGCGAGACGATCCAGTGCGTACGAGCCGTCGACACGGCCACCCATCCCGAGTTCGGACGACAGGGAGTGTTCCGCACTCTGACCGAAAGTGCGATCGAGGTGGCCCGAGACAGCGGAGTCAGGCTCGTCTTCAACACTCCGAATGAGCAATCGGGACCCGGGTATCTGAAGATGGGTTGGAAAGAGGTCGGATACCTCGGCGCCTACCTCAGACCTCGCCTCGGACCTTCGCTCAAGGTCGACAAGGAGCGTTATCCGGCGTTGGGAGACTCGCTTCCGGGAATAAGCCCTTTCGTCGTCCCGGCCATGACCGACCGTCCAGCACGCGGCCTTCGGACCAAGCGAGACCCGGCGTACCTGCATTGGAGGTTCAATGAGCATCCGACAGCTCACTACGGCTTGGTCCCGACCCGCGCCGGCGGAGTTGTCGCCAGGGCTTCGCGTCGTGGGCTCAAGTCCGAGACACGCATTGCTGACGTCCTTGGCGACGCCGATGCCACAACGGTGAAGGCGATTGTTCGAGCCAACCGCTCCCGATTTGTGACCAGTTGGTTCAGCGCAGGATCACCCGAAGAGAAGTACATCCGACGCGCCGGGCTTCGGCGCCTCCCCGGTGTCAAGACCCTTCGATTGGTCGCACGTGAGCTCGCCCCAATCTCAGTTGACGTGTTTGACCTAGGCTCGTGGGACTTCGCCATGTCCGACCTGGAGCTCCTGTGAAATCTGACGGCCCGATTCTCGCCCTTGCGGCAGTCGCCACGGTCATGCTCGGGATTCTCCTCGGCGTCGGTGCCTCCGGCGCCGCGGTGATAGTCATTGCCCTAATGGGCGGGCTTCTGGTGACAGCCATCGGATGGTCCATTCGACGCGAGCACGACAAGGCATGGCTGCCGAAGTGGATCGCAATCGGATTCGCAGCAAAGTTGGTAGGCGTCCTTGGGCGCTACTACATGGTCACGGTGCTGTACGGATCGGGTGACTCGTTCCGGTACTACCGCGTTGGTGTCGACCTTGCCTCAGAGTGGCGGTCCGGAAGCATCCCCGAGCTCACCGGGAGAGGTTCTTTCGGAACCCAAGTCGTGGAAGCCTTCACCGGGGGTCTCTTCGCAATAATCACACCCGATCTTCTTGGCGGCTTCGTGCTCTTCGCCATCCTGGCGTTTCTCGGTCAGATCCTCTTCTACGCAGCATTCCGCCGACACGCACAGCCCCATCAACTCAAGCCCTACGCAATCCTCATATTCCTCCTGCCGACCTACGCCTTCTGGCCGTCGTCGATCGGCAAAGACGCTCTCGTCGTTCTGGCCCTTGGGCTATCGGCCTACTTCATCAGTCGATCTCTCGAAGCCTTCGAAGTCCGCTGGCTAACAGGACTGGGCGTGTCGCTGGTTGCCCTCGGTCTGGTACGGGTCCACATCGCCGCGTTGGTGGTCGGTGCGCTGGTGCTGACGGCCCTGGTTGCCAAGCCCAAAGCTCTCGACCAGGGGGCGGCATTTCGACGGTTGATGCTCCTCGCAGGAGGGCTAGCCGCCTCTGCCGCCGTGGTGGCTGTCTTCCCTGACATCTTTGGGGTCGATGTTCTCAGCAGCCAGGCTGTGGATGAATTCGCCGCCGACGTCGTCCGGCGAACATCTTCAGGCTCGGTCGGATCAGGAGGAGTCGTCACCACACCACTCGACGTCCCGATGGCGTTGGCGCACGTGCTCTACCGGCCTTTCCCCTGGGAGGCCACCGAACTTCAGCATCTGCTCGCAGCAGGAGAGACAGCCTTGCTGGCAGGTTTCACTCTGTGGCGGCTCCCGGCCGTTTGGCGCAATCTGAAGTACTGGCGATCGCGACCCTACGTCGTCTTCTCGACGTTTTACCTGCTCGGGTTTGCCGTGGCGTTCAGCGTCGTCCGCAACATTGGAATCATCGCCCGCCAGCGTGGTCAGGTGATTGCATTCTTCCTCGTGCTGATCATCGGACTTGGCTGGGAGGCACGCTCGACGAGCCGATACGAGGTCAAGAAGCTGCCGCCTCTGACCCAGCTCCCCGCAAACCCACCAGAACTGCCAGCCCGACACCAAGCACAGCAGAGCCAGTAGCCGCCACGGCAGGGGCAAATACGGCGGCTATTCCCAAGACTGCAACCACCCAGGCGGCCTGAATCAACCCCACCCAAAGTCCGACTTGGGCCACCGATCGACCCGACTGGTGCAATCGGTCGTAACTGTGATCGCGGTCTCCTTCAAACAGTGGATCGGAGGAGCGGTATCGCCGGAAAATCGTCGCCGCCATGTCGATCAACGGGACACCTACCAACGCAAGGCCCACAAGGATCTCCCATCCGGATTCCGCGCCTGCGTATGCCAGCCACACCAGCGAGAGACCGATCAGGTAGGCACCGTTGTCACCCAGGTAGAGCCTCGCTGGCGGCCGATTCCAAAGGTAGAACCCAAGAAGAGCGGCGCCGAGCACGAGTGGAGGCCATGACCAGAACACAGCAGCAAGGCCGAGTGAGGTCAACGTGGCGGATATCGCTACCAAGCCATCGAGACCGTCGAACAGGTTTATGGCGTTGACGACGATGAGCACTGCCACCGTGAAGCCAATGGCTCCCGCCAGCGATGGGTCCGGGCGGAGAAGGGCGGTCGCTAGCGCGGCTCCCGATACAACCACCAGCCTGATGATCGGCGACAAGGAGAGACGATCGTCTGCGAGACCCAAGATCAGCACGACTGTTGACCCGGCCAACAAGCCGATGTCGAACTCTCCCATGACCGCAAGTCCCGAGTGCAGGGCGACATAGACGGCGACACCTCCCAAGGGGACAGGTCTCCCACTGTGCGTCTTCAGCTCATCGTCGGGAACATCGACGAATCCAGACCTGAGGCCAAACACGATGAGGGCCCTGCCGAGCAGGGCCGTGAGCCCGGCGGCCAGGAGAATTGCTAGGCCGACCAGATGAACTCCTCCGAACTATCTCCCTCGTGAACCTCAATGGTTCGCCCGTCGACGAAGCCATTTCGGTTGTAGAGCCGGATGGCCCTGTCGTTTTCCGAACCGACTACCACCTTCATCGTCGGGACCGATTCAGATTCACTCCATCGGAGAAGCTGGTTGATCAGCAGCGACCCGACTCCTTTGCCCTGTGACTGGGGAGTGACTCCCATGGACAGAAGCTCAGCCTTGGCCCTTGGCGCCTCATCGCCGTATCGCAGCGTCTCGACAATCCGCTTGATTGTTCCCCTCCTCCCAAGGGCCGGAACCACACGGAGACCGGCGGAGAAGGCCCGACTTCGCAGGAACCGCTTGTACAGGGCTCCGGTGTCCTTGGTCCCGGCTATGAAACCCAGCCGTCCGTCACCACCGACCGCCACATAAACGACCGAGTCCTCGTCGTTGATCAGCTCTTCGTATAGGACCTTCAGGAATCCCGACCCCAAGGTGGCTAGAAACCCGGTGTTGATCAGCCTCGTGTGCATTTCGGCAACCGCAGCCACGTCCGAGACGTCTGCAATGCGAACCGACACATCACTGGATCCGACCGGAAGCGCCCATCGAAGCCCTTTGTCACTCGCCACCGACTCGTAGGTATCCATCACGATCCGAACCACATCCCGCTCGTCGAAGTCGGAGCGGGCTATCTCAAGAGACTTCGCGGCCATCGTCGCACGCAGGGATTCACTGCTGCCCAGCTCCAAAATCGCGGCCTCTAAGGCCACGGCGTCAGACACCGGCACCAAGCGCCCGTTGACACCGTCGGACACGACCTGACGGCAGCCGCGGATATTAGTGGCGATAAGTGGTAGCCCGCTGGCCGCAGCTTCCATGGCAGCCCGAGGAAAGCCTTCACGGTGGCTCGGGAGGACAAACATGTCGAAGGCTCCGTAGAGGCGCTCAACATCCGATCTCATGCCGAGAAACTGGACACCCCTCTCCTCTGCGCCACGGATCATCTCCCGCGGCAGGGCATCCGACTTCTCGGGATCGTCGGGCCCGGCAATGACGAGTCGATAGTTCTCAGGCATCTTGGCAAAGGCGTCCAACAGCTCAGGCACCCCCTTCTCCTCCACCAATCTCCCGATCATCCCCACCACGATGTCGTCCGGGCCGAGACCCAATTCTCGTCTCGTCTCATCTCGGTGCGAGTCGGCTGATTCCGGGCTGAAACGTGTCAGATCGACGCCGTTGCCCAGGAGCCGAAGCTTTGATCTCGGGACAATCCTTTTGCCGGCTAGTAGGTCGAGGTCCTCGGGGTTCTGGATCAGTTCAGAATCTGAGAACTTCGCCGCAAACCACTCGAGGCCGTACACGATCCAACGTTTGAGGCGTGACGAGGTTTCGGTCGCATAGAGACCATGCACAGTGTTCACCACGATCGGAACCCCAGCCAGACGACCAACTATGCGTCCGTATACGCCTGGTTTGGGGTTGTGGGTGTGGAGGATGTCGACGCCCTCTCGCCGCAGAATCTTCCAGAGTTGATAAGCGGCTCCGAGATCGGATAGCGGGTTCATCCCCCGCGTCGAGTGGCTGAGCGGGAAGTGAGTGATGCCACGTTGTTCGATCTCAGCGACATAGGGGCCTGGAGCAGAGATGGCAATCGCCTCACCAGCTTCCGCCGCCGCCTCCAGTTGGGGCAGCACGAGGTAGCGAAGGCTCATGTCCACTGTTGTCAGATGGGCGATCTTCACAACGAACTCTGCTCTCTCAGGGCACGATCGAACGTGTCGATCGCTTTCTCGAGGCTGAATTCTCGTCGCACCCGCTCCCTAGCACTAGAACCCAAACGCGCGACGAGTGCGGGGTCCTGTTCGAGCTGGTACAGAGCCCGAGCGATGGACGCACGCTCCCGGTCCACGACGATGCCGCCGTCGGCAATCGCCTCGGCAACACCTCCGACCTGGACACCGACGGCCGGAACCCCGTGTGCAGCTGCCTCGATGATCACCCCAGGCAGCCCTTCAGTTCGAGACGTCAGAAGCAAGACATCTGCCCATTGGTAGTGCTCTTCGACTTCTTCGACCGCACCAACCAGTTCGACACGATCACCGATCTCGAGGGCGGCGACCTTCTCTCGGATTGCGGGCTCGAGCGGGCCTGTACCCACCAGCCTCAGCACGGCTCCTTCAACTTCGAGGACCGACTCGATTCCCAACAATGGATCCTTCTCATCAGACAGGCTGCCCACCATCAGCACTCGCAGCCCGACCTGGCTTGGTGGCGTCGGATCGCCGCCGGTCAACGACACACCGGTGTACGCCACCGAAACCGACCCCTTCACGTTCGGTTCCATCTCCTCGAGTTGAGAGGCGGTCATGTGAGATACCGCCAAGATCCAATCAGTGCGTCGCAAGAGGAACCTGTTGATACGCAGCGCCCTGGACGACCTGATCCAATAGTGGGGCTCGCCGATAGCGAAATAGACGAGCGGTGTTCCGCCTTTGGCGAACACGCAGTATCTGAGGGTCGAGCCACCCATGGCGAGAATCACATCGGGGGCACGATCCGCAACACGTTTCCGAAGCGCACCGGCCGTTCGCAGATCGAATCTGCCCTTGAGGTCGTCTGCCAACACTTCTGAGTCGATAGCAACCCTGTCTTCGGAGCCTTCCAGGCTGACAAGGTCTACCTCCCACCCGCAATCACTGAGTCCCGGGCCGAGTTGGGAGGCAAAGACTTCAGCACCACGTCGGCGATTGCTCGCCGTGACCACCATCACCCGCCCCCTGGTGGGCTTGAGTTCATCGGACATCTCGACACAGCCTAAGAACAGGGGTTCAGTTGTCGACCCTGTCCCTTCTATCTTGACCGGATGAGCAACTGCACACTGTGCGACGGGGGCATGAATGGCCCTCCCATACGGGTAGCCGACTACACCTACGCACGCTGCAGCAGTTGCGGCTCCGCATCTCTATCCGGGATAACCCCCGATGACTACTACGAGGCCGACTATTTCGCCGGACGCAAAGCGGGTGGGTATCAGGCCTATTCATCCGATGAAAAGATTCACTTGAAGACCTCGGATCGGCGGCTGGACGCTCTTGACATCAACACTCGCGATGCGCCGTCAGTGGTCGACGTCGGATCAGCCTTCGGATACACGCTCGACCGCGCCAGGCACAGAGGGTGGGAGGCCGTTGGTGTTGAGATCTCGACGCATGCCACCGGCCTTGCTGAACGGAAGGGCCACGTAGTGGTGCCTGATCTGGCTGCGATCGACAGCGAACTCGCCGACGGGATCGTGTTTGGTCAGGTTCTCGAGCACATGCCGGACCCCGGCACGCACCTGGAAGAGGCCTTTCGAATTCTGAAGCCAGGAGGCAGACTCTTCATCGAGACATGGGACCTGGAGTCCAAAACGGCCACCCGCTTTGGATCCAGATGGCAACAGCTCTCTCCGCCAAGTGTTCTGCACCTCTTTACGGAACGTGGCCTCCAAGACGCTCTGAAACGCATCCGATTCCAAGACGTCCGGATCGAGAAGTGGGCCAAACAGGTGGGGGTCGGCGGATACGCCGGTGTAGTGGCCACGAAACTGCCCGACTCGCTGGGCAACGCACTGATCAAGACGATGCAGGCGACTCGCGCCGACCGTCTGGCCATCCCCTACCGATTCGACGACCTCATCTCGGCCACTGCCACGAAACCGTCTTGACGTCAGCGAGGGACGTACCAGGTTCCTCCATCATCCGACGCCAGCTCGACGTATCGCAAGTCGATCTCGTCGAGCAACCACGGTGCTCGCTCCTCGGCCAGCCGAGCCGCCCAGTTCTCGATGAGCAAAAGCTCAGTACCTGGACGTTGGAGGTCGTCGCCGACCCACCGCCAAACGTCCGCCGTCCAAAATTCCGGCGACCAGCCATTGACCGGGATCGACTGATCGGCCCCAGAGATCTGAAGCACAAGAGGATCACCCAAGACGTAAACGTTGTCGCCTTCACCGATTCCGCCCAACTCGACTGCTTCCGTGGCACCCCGGTAGCTCACGCTGAACTCCCTGTATTCCTCGAGCGATTCCCCTCCTATCAGGCCTGCCAGATCGATCGCCTTTTCTCCAGCGAGCAGCAAAGCCGGAACCAACGCGAGTACCACGACAGGAAGACCGACCTTGCGCCACCGGTGCTCCCAAAGGTCGTCCAGGCCTTGGAGGGCAAGGATCGTCAGAGGCCCCACCGCAAGGAGAAAGAGATACGCCCACCAGATCTGGAGGAGGGCAACCAGTACCGCCCCGGCGACTCCGGCAAAAGCCAGATAAGTCAAACGCCGCTGGTACGCGGGCCTCGCGATCAGGCGAAAGAGGGCCAGCAAGCCGACTGAGCCGAAGGCGATCCCGAACCACACGAAGGAGTCCAGCAAGCGGGAGAGCGGTCGGGGTTCGATGCCGAGAACCTGGGGCGGATACTCAAACCAAGTGAATAACACCTCGTCCACGACACCGGACATGGCAACCCAGACTGCCAAGGCCAGCAGTGGCAGGAGTGATCCCACCGCAAAGGGAGCTAGGAGTCTGCTGAACAGATCCCTGAAGCTCACCTCGCCCCTTCTCACGATCGCCGCGACGGCGAGGACTGCAATTGGAGCGAGGACAGTTAAGAACTTGAACAACGCGATGACACCGGTCACCAACCCGGCAGCAAACGCCTTCCGACGGCTGTTGCCCTCATCCGCCAGAAGAAGGACGACCGACGCCAGCGGAAGAGCCATCAGCGACTCGACCTGGGTCAAGTTGCCCACGGCCGCGGTAGCGAAAAAGATCCCGGCAGCTGCCACAGGAAAGAGGGCTGCGATCCACTCTCGCCGCAGACGAGGTTTCGACATGAATGTGAGCCCGATCGAACCGCCGATCCAAAGCAGAGCTTCAACCAGGTGAATCCCGATCTCGGAATATCCGTTCCAGGCCCCTGCCAGCCCGAAGAACCAAAAGACTCCTGGCTGCTTGACGTCCCAGATTTCCACATACAGGAGCGATCCGTCCCCCATCATCCGGGCAAACACCGCAAAGAGAGCCTGGTCTCCGCCAAACGGAAAAGGGACGACCAGCAAAGCGGTCAACGCCGCTACCCCGGCGCTGACCCAGAGGGTCACCCGAAACCTGTATTCCCCACCGCCCATGGCCTGACAGTCTTGTCAGGTTCGGATCAACCGCAACTGGTGCTCACTCCACCGTGACCGTCTTGGCGAGATTCCGCGGCTTGTCGACGTCGAGGCCGCGGGCCGTCGCTACGTGATATGACAACAGCTGCAGCGGGATCACGGCGGTGACCGTGCAGATCAAGTCAGATGCTGACGGAACGCGGATGACATGATCGGCAACCTCACCCACGTCGTCGTCCTCTTCAGCCACCAGGACGATGGTGCCGCCCCGGGCCTTCATCTCCTCCATATTGGACAGGGTCTTGGCCTGGACGTGAGTGTCAGTCGCCACACCGACCACTACAACCCCCTCCTCGATGAGGGCGATTGGGCCGTGTTTCATCTCACCGGCGGCGTATCCCTCGGCTCGGACGTAAGCGATCTCCTTGAGCTTCAGCGCCCCCTCCATGGCCACCGGGAAATCGCCCGATCGGCCCAGGAAGAAGTAGTCGCGGACGTCTGCCCATCCTCGCGTCAGCTCTTCTATCGCAGCCGACGACTCCAAGGCTGTCGCTACCTGCTCGGGTAGCTGCTCGAGTTCCCTAACCAATAGCTCGATCGCGCCCGGGTCGAGTGTTCCTCTGACCTGTGCCAGGTAGAGCCCGAGAAGCTGCATTGCAACCAACTGGGTAGTGAACGTCTTGGTCGCAGCGACCCCGATCTCCAGCCCGGCCCTCGTGTACAGCACTGCATGCGACTCTCTGGCCAAGGCAGAGTCGATGACGTTCGAAACACCGATCAGCTTGGCGCCCTGTGCCTTCGCGTAGCGGACCGCCGCCAGAGTGTCGATCGTCTCCCCCGACTGGCTGATGCCAATCACCAGAGAACGGTCGTCGAGAACCGGGTCCCGGTATCGAAACTCGGATGCAATGTCGATCTCGACGGGCAGCCGGGTCCAGCGCTCGATTGCGTATTTGGCCATCATCGCCGCGTGGTACGAAGTGCCGCACGCGATTACGAAGACCTTGTCGATCGACCGGAGCAGCACCGGGTCGAGATCCAAGTCATTGAGCACGACGCGACCTGTTTCAGAGAGTCTTCCGGCAAGCGTGTCCGCGATCGCATGGGGTTGCTCATGAATCTCTTTGAGCATGAACGTGGGATAGCCACCCTTCTCGGCGGCCTCGAAGTCCCAATCGATCTTCCGGTGCTCTGGCTCGAGCTCGTTGCCCTCGAGATCGAAGAGTCGTACCGATTCGGGACGCACCTCGACCACCCGGTCATCTTCGATGATCACCATCTCCCGGGTGTGTTCGAGAAAGGCGGGGATGTCGGACGCCAGGAAGTTCTCCCCGTCACCGCGGCCCACGACCAAAGGGGACCCTCGTCTGGCTCCGATGATCAAGTCTGGCTCGCTCTTTCGCATGACGGCGAGAGCGAGCGCACCCTCTGCCTGATTCATGATGTCGGTGACTGCATCGCGAAGTGTCATGTCCGCTCGGTCGGCAACCATGTGGGCCACAACCTCGGTGTCAGTGTCGGAGATGAACTCATGACCCGACTCAACGAGCTTCTTCTTCAAGTCGGCCCAGTTCTCGATGATCCCGTTGTGAACGACGACCACGTCTCCTGCCTCATCCGTATGCGGGTGTGCATTGACGGTATTGGGAGCGCCGTGCGTAGCCCACCTGGTGTGACCAATGCCAGACAGAGCATTGGAATGGTCTTCGGCGTCAACTAGTGCTTCGAGGTCCGCAATGCGACCCGCAGTCTTGATCAGATCGAAAGAGGTGCCTGTGTTGAGGGCCACCCCGGCCGAGTCGTACCCCCGGTATTCGAGATGGGCCAGACCGGGCACGAGGACATCGGTCACCGGACGCGGGCCTACATAGCCAACGATTCCACACATGAGTATTCCTTCCTGGAGTCAGGGGGACTGTGTGACTAGCCGATGTCCGGCTACCCGTTGAGTGAGCCTCTGTTCCGGAATCGCTCCCGGGTTTTCTTCTCACCCATATCGACCGTGGCTGGCCGGGAAGGCATCCGCCGAGTGTTTCGATGACCTTCCTCCTCGTCACCTCGAATTCGATCAAAGATCCAACCGAGGCCAGGCGCTTCTCTTATGTCACTTCAGTTGACCCATCAACTCCCTATTGCTTCTTTGGCGACTTTCGCCAGACGGTCAGCGTACCCGCTTGCCTCCGATTGGGAAGCAGCTTCAACCATGATCCTGACCAACGGCTCCGTTCCCGAGGGCCGGACCAGGACCCGTCCATCCTCGCCGAGTTCCTCTTGGACCAGAGCGACCTCGTCCCACAGTTCGGTGACCTCCTCGACGTCAACCGACCGTGGCATCTCGACGTTGACGAGCACCTGTGGGTACTCGGTGATCGTCTCGGCACGGAGCTCCCGGAGCTCCTTCCCCGTACCCGCGACCACGTTGAGCAGCTGCACGGCGGTGAGTAGGCCGTCACCGGTCTTGGCGTGCTCAGCGAAAATGATGTGACCCGACTGCTCTCCGCCCAAGATGGCCCCAGTCTCGGTGATCGCCTCCATCACGTACCGGTCCCCTACCGGGGTCTCCACCACTTCCACTTCCGACTCGGCCATGGCCTTGCGGAACCCGAAGTTCGACATCACGGTGGCCACAACCATGTCTCTGCGGAGCTTCCCCTGACCCTTCATGTGTCGGGCGATGATCGCCATGATCACATCGCCGTTGGCCACGACGCCGTCTTCGTCCACTGCCATCAAACGATCAGCGTCACCGTCGAAGGAGAGGCCGATACGGCCGTCGGCATGGCCAGCGAGAGACTCAGGATGAGTAGCGCCGCACCCCCGGTTGATGTTGGTTCCGTCCGGCTCGGCGAAGTAGACCTCGACATCTGAGTTGAAGCGGGCAAAGAGGTCGGGGGCGGCCTTGTAGGCCGAGCCATTAGCGCAGTCCAGGGCAACCCTGAGACCGTTGAAGGAGTATTTGGACGTCGAAACCAGGTGGTCGAGATACCGGTCGTAGGCCTCGTGATCTTCCTGCCGGTATCCGATCGATGAGCCGACTGCAATCTCCCGCCCATGGGAACGCATCCGATCTTCAAGCTCACGCTCCACCTCGTCCGGGAGCTTGGTGCCGCGTGCGGAGAGAAGCTTGATGCCGTTGTCGTCCGCCGGATTGTGCGATGCCGAGACAATCACGCCCATCGTGGCGCCACTCGATGCGGTGAGGAAGGCAATACCGCCAGTTGGCATGACGCCAACATCGATGGTGTCGATTCCCACAGAGTGGAACCCAGCTTGGATCGCCGACGAGAGCATCGAACCCGATCGGCGGGTGTCACGGCCGATCAGGACCGGGCCACCGTTCAGCCAGGAGCCGGCGGCGCGGCCGATCTCCATGGCGAGTTCGGAGGTCAGCTCAGATCCGGCAACCCCACGGACTCCGTCGGTGCCGAAGATGGGCTTGCCATCGTCGAGAAGACGACGGAGATCCACTTAGCGCTTGGTGTACTGAGGAGCGCGTCGTGCTTTGCGGAGGCCGTACTTCTTGCTCTCCACGATCCTGGAGTCACGGGTGAGCATTCCGGCCTTCTTCAGTTGATCACGCAGTTCTGGCTCGAGCTCAACCAAGCCACGGGAGATCCCGAGACGAAGAGCATCCGCCTGTCCGGTTGTCCCACCACCGTCGAGCGTTGCGTCGATGTCGTACCGACCCTGGGTCTGAGTCATGCTCAGCGGCTCCATGACGCGCATCCGAGTTGCCATCGTTGGGAAGTAGGCCTCGAGCGGCTTGCCGTTGAGCGTGACCTGACCGGATCCGTTGTGGAACCGAACACGAGCCACCGACTCCTTACGGCGACCGGTCGTCTGAACTAGGGGCTTTGCCATCAGGCTTCCACCTTTCGGATGTTGAATTCGAGGGGCTGAGGGCTCTGCGCGGTGTGCGGATGATCCGGGCCGGCGTAGACCTTCAGCTTGGTGGCCATCTTCCGGCCAAGCTTGTTCTTGGGGAGCATGCCCTTGACGGCACGTTCCATGATCGCTTCCGGACGCCGCTCCTTGAGGGATGCGAATGTCTCCGCCTTGATGCCTCCGGGGTAGCCGGAGTGGCGGTAATAGATCTTCGACTGTGTCTTGTCGCTGGTAACGACGACTTTGTCGGCGTTCACGACAACCACGAAGTCACCGGTGTCCATGTGCGGTGCGTAGGTGGGCTTGTGCTTGCCACGTAGAACCTGTGCGATCTCGGACGCCAGCCTGCCCAATGGGAGGTCGGTCGCGTCCACGACGTGCCAGGCACGTTCGATATCGCCCGGTTTGGGCGAATAGGTCTTGTTCATTGTCATATTTGAGATTCCTCGCATGCTGAAAGCACGGGGAGCGTTTGGGGAAACGGCTTCGAACGAAGCGGACACAATGATATTCGCAAGCTGCTGACTAGGCCAATCGCGTTCAGTCGTATCCGACAGCCATGAGAGTCAGCCCGTGAGGTGGCGCAACCGTGGCAACCGCCGCCCGATCACGAGCTTCGATGACTTCGCTGGCAGATGCCTTGCTGAAGCCTCGGCCCACGTCGTACAGATAGCCGACCACTGACCGCACCATTTGATGACAGAAGGCATTGGCCTCGATGGTCAACTCGATCTCCGGGCCCGTCGTCGTGAGCGTCAGCTCCGTCACCCGTCTGACATTGCTCTTGCCTTCGACCGACTTGCAGAAGGAGGTGAAGTCGTGCTCGCCGATGAACCCCACCCCGACCTGCCCCATGGCATCGCTGTCTAACTCCTGTTTGACATGCCACACGTAACCCCTGCTCAGGGGGTTGATCGCCTCGGATTGGTCGATCAAGTAGCGGTAGCGTCGCCATTTGGCCGAGAACCTCGCGCTGAAGCCGTCAGGCACCTCTGAAACACGACTGACTGAAACCTCTGGGCCGATCAGACCGTTCAGGCTCCGCTTGAATCTGAAAGCGTCGATCGTCTCGTCGTACGGGAACGACACGACCTGGCCGAGCGCGTGGACTCCGGCGTCGGTGCGACCGGCGACCGATGTTGGGACACTCCCTTTGAGCAGAGTCGCTAACGCCTGCTCCAACTCCCCCTGAACCGTTCGCTGGCCTTCCTGACGTGCATAGCCCCGGAACCCGGAGCCGTCATAGGCAAGGTCGAGACGATAGATCGCCATCTCTCAGGCGAACACACCGCTCAACAGACCAAAAGGCACATTGAGCAAGGCTCTGACTAGAGCGGCTGCTGCCGCCCCGATAAGCACCGACACACTCGCAGTCCGAAAGTCGAGGTCTGCCCCTTCCTTCGTAGCCAGGACCAGGACCGCCAGATACCAGAGGAACCCAATCCAGGAGAAGGGCGATCCAAGGATGTCCAGGAGGAGTGGAAGAGCGGCGAGACCCTGGAGCCCAATGAGAGTCTGGGGGCGTGCGCTTGCATTGAACAGACGGGTCGCTGCAAACCATGTGGCGAAACCCAGTATCAACCAAGAGGCCACCGACCCGATCAGCAGGGCGAATAGGTCGGTGACGCTGAACGCGTCGAGTCGGCCAAAGCGGACCAGGATGCCGACATACGTCAGGGCGCCAACGGCAGCCACAACCAGCGCGCCGTCAGCCATCGTGTCGTCGTCAAAGAAGGCCTCGGTATAGACACCGCGGTCGAATATTGCCGCCCTACCGGCTTTGGTGAACATCCTCACGGTGGCGCAGGGTACCGACCGGGCAGCCAATAAGGTGCCTGGTGATGGCAGCCCCAAAGACCCAGTACTGCGAGACACCCGGAGGGTTCGTGGGATATCAGGTGTTCGGAAACGGGTCTCGCAGCATCGTTTTCATCACCAACTGGCTGACCAATGTGGAAGTCATCTGGGAAGAACCTGCCGCTCGGCGCTACCTGGAACGACTTGGGACCTTCGGTCGGGTCGTCTTCATCGACAAACGGGGCACCGGTGTGTCCGATCACCATGGAACCGGGCGAGCGCTCCCGGTCGAGGAACACCTCGACGACGTCATGGCCGTCCTCGACAAGGTCGAGTTTGAAGAAGCAGTCTTGATCGGGGATGTCGAAGGAGGGACTCTGGCACTCGTCTTGGCCGCCCTCCACCCGGACCGGTTCACCGACCTGATCCTGATCAATAGCTTTACTCGTATTCGCAGGGACGACGACTATCCGATTGGCGCGCCTGACGAAGTCTTGGAATCCCTCGCCAAGCAGTGGAAGGACAACTACGGGCACTCCACTGCGCCCCTGCGATTGGTGGCGCCATCCATGGCCGAAGACCGTCGGTTTGGCGAGTCCTGGCTACGGCAGAATCGCCTCTCCATGCCACCAGGGACTGGTGGCGAAGCCCTCACCTGGATTGCCAACACCGACGTTCGCGGTGTCTTGCCGTCAGTCCAGGCGAGAACCTTGGTCCTAAACCGGAAAGATGCACGGTTCCACCGTGCTGCCTATGGGCAGTTCATCGCCGAGAGACTCGATGCCACCTACGTAGAGATGACGGGTGCCGACACACTCCCCTTCTACGCCGGTGACTTCGGGCCGATCCTCGACGAGATCCAGGAGTTCCTGACGGGCGACCGCCAACAGATCGACTCAGACCGGATGCTGGCCACCGTCCTGTTCACAGACATCGTCGGCTCCACGGCCATGGCCGCCGACGTGGGTGAGGATCGATGGCTCGACCTCCTGGCAGCCCACAAGGACACTGTCACTTCGATCGTCGAACAGCATCGTGGACGACTCATCAAGAGCACCGGCGATGGGATCCTCGCCATCTTCGACGGCCCACAACGGGCGATCCTCTGTGCGATCGAACTACTCGAAGGGCTCCAGAACATGGGGGTTCCGATCCGGGCCGGGTTGCACACGGGCGAAGTCGAGCTCAGGGACGGTGACGTTGCTGGCCTGGCTGTCCACATCGCCAGCCGTGTCATGGACGTTGCAGAGTCCGGCGGAATCATGGTGAGTCGAACGGTGAAAGACCTGGTTGCCGGCTCGGCTTTGGAGTTCGAGGCCTGTGGTCGGTTCGAGCTCAAAGGTGTACCGGACGAATGGGACCTATTCGAGGTCTCCTTTCCCGGCTAGCGACGGAGACGCACCTTTCTGACGGTGTGATCCGACGCCTTCTCGAGTATCAACGAAGCTCGGTCGCGTGTGGGTCGGATGTTCTCTACGAGGTTCACTTCGTTGATTTCCTCCCAGATGCCTTCGGCGATCTTGATCGCTGCCGGTTCATCAAGCTCCGCGTAGCGCCGGAAGTAAGCGTTCTCCTGAGTGAATGCAGTGTCCTTCAGGGTCATGAACCGTTCGATGTACCAGCGGCGAATGTCCTCGATATCAGCGTCGACGTATATCGAGAAGTCGAAGTGGTCTGAGACAAAGGCTCCGCTGTCTCCGGCCTGGAGCACGTTGAGGCCCTCGACAATGAGGATGTCAGGTCGGGCAACAACCCGGGTCTCCCCTTCCACGATGTCGTACTGAATGTGTGAGTAGACCGGGATCTCGAGGTGATCCTCGCCGGCGTCAGCACGTGTGACGAAGTCAAGGAGTGCCGCGCGGTTGTAGCTCTCCGGGAAACCCTTGCGGTCCATCAGACCTCTCCGCTCCAACTCTTCGTTGGGATAGAGGAACCCGTCAGTTGTCACCAGCTCGACCGATGGGTGATGGGGCCATCGGGCCAGAAGCGACTCAAGCACACGGGCGATGGTCGACTTACCGACTGCCACCGAACCGGCAACCCCCAAGAGGAAGGGCCGTGGCACGGGCGGTGTCCCCAGGAAGGTGTCAGTCACAGACGAGAGCAGTTGCGCTCCCTGTACGTACAGGTTGAGAAGCCTGGACAATGGAAGGAAGGTGTCTTCGACCATGTCCAGGTCGAGATTCACATTCATACCCCGGAGCTTCTCGACTTCCGCCTCAGTCAGGCTGAGTGGGGTTCGCCCACGAAGGCTTGCCCAGTCTTCCCTGTTGAAGTCGAGGTATTGAGGCTTGGTCACCGCCCGGTCAGGCTACATCCGAGACAAGCCTGTGTCGGATGTGCGATACTCAGTCACATGTCGACACCCCAATTCCCAACTGAAGGCGGCGCATATCCGGAGTCGAGCCAGGCCACAACGGCGCTGGTTCTTGGAATTCTCGGCATTGTGATTTGTGGCGTTCTCGCCCCATTCGCCTGGAATATCGGCAACAAAGAGCTGGCCGCCATCGATGCGGGACGGCGCGATCCTTCAAACCGCGGGACCGCAAACGCCGGTCGAATCCTCGGGATCATCGGAACGGTCCTGCTGGGTATCGGGCTGGTCCTCTTCGTCCTCTTCATTGGTGGCGTATTCGTCTTGGACGTCGCCAACTAAACCCAAAAGGTCGAACACAACCAGCCGATAATGTCCTCAATGGGGACATTTGCAGCCTCTCTCAAAGCCATTGGCGACGTCAAAGGCCTCGATGCGACCGTCGAATTGGAAGACGGTGTGCTTTCTATTGCCGCGGGTGACGTGCCGATCGGCGAATGGCCCTTGTCCGATATTCGGATGGAGCCGACCCCAAAGGGCTATCGCATTGCCGCCGAGGGTGATCAAATCCTTCTCGAGCTTCAAGAGCTGGAGCGCTTCAACGAAGAGCTGACTGCCAAGCGGTCACGGTTCAAGCGCAAAAAGAAGGGTGTGAAAGACAAGGCCGAGGCGAAGGCTGTCGCGCCCGCACCGGTAGATGAGCCAAGACCGGAGCCGGCACCCGTCGTCGAAGCTCCCGTGCGTCTCGAGCCACGCGAAGAACCCGCGCCCAAGAAGGGGCGTACGAAGAAACCAGCAGCGAAGACGACCTCGGACGCTGCTCCACAGTCGTTTGGCGGCAAGGTTCTTGCCTGGGTTGACTCGACTATCGATCGGGCCAGCGACCGGCTCGGGCCCTATCTGCCGGAGTGGGTATTCACCCGCTTGATGTTCGGTGTCGCGTTTGGTGCGGTCATTCTGGCCCTGCTTCTTCCGGGCTACGTGTCAGCGTTCATGCTGATCGCCGGAGCCCTCGTGATCGTGTTCGGCGCGGTTATCTACTCCGATCCGATGCTCGCCTCTCGCTGGCTACCGGGTCGCACGACTCCGACTCACGTACTCCTCTTCGGAGTCGCGATCCTCATGCTCGGAGTGCTGCTCGGCGTTATTGCCGGTTAGCCGTCGGGTCGTAAGGCCCGTTTCATGAACGCAGCAAACGTGTCCCGTTTCACATCATCCTTAGGACAGAACAAGTCGTTCGTCGGAGGGTTACAACCCCGAGTCACCTTCGCCGTCGCCAACTTCAGAATGTCAGCCTGGAAAATGTTGCTATTAGGAACATCCACGAAATCAATCCCCGCGTCGATGTCCGTATAGCCGAAGCCTCGGACAAAGAACGCAGCCAAAGCCTCCCTCGACAACACGTCCTTAGGACAAAACTCGTCGTTCGTCGGAGGGTTACAACCCTTCGTGATCCCAGCAGTCGCCAACCTGAGAATGTCATTCTCGAAGATGTTCGAATCAGCAACATCGGTGAAGTCGATGCCAGGGTCGATCTCAGTCAACCCCAACGCCCGGCTCATCAACGCCGCAAACGCCTCACGGCTCACATCATTACCCGGACAGAACAGAGTGTTCGCCGGCGGATTACACCCACGGGTGATCCCATGCCAAGCAATCCACTCAATGTCATTCTCGAAAATGCTGCCGTCATCATCAGTGAACGGGTCGTAGTTAGCAGGCGGGTCGAACACGAACTCCACCGCCCCGATATCAGGAGCCGACCCGTACGGACGAGCCACCCCACGCTGATCAGTAGGCAACGAAGCACCAGCATTTACCAACGGAGACAACAACCCAGGCAACATCGTCTGAATCACCCGCTCCATGCCAGGAGCACCAGCAGTCTTCCCTTCGTTATCAGCCAACGGACCCAACAACGGATCCGCACCCGCAATATCACCCGGACCGCCCAAACCACAAGCGCCGTCCGTATCAAAGTTGTGACCACCCGAAACCGTCGTCCCACCGCTGCAACCAGCGAGAACGGAGGAGGTCACGTTGAGGGTCGACGAGCCGCCACCACTTGACTCCAAGAAGATGTCCTGGTCGGCGCCCGCTGTGACATGGATCAGCGCGACCTCCCCGTCGTATCCGGCGTCGTTGTTTGCCTGATATAGGTTGCCGTCCTCGCCAGCAGAGTTTCCGACGAACGTCGAGTTCTCGATGAGCGCGTTAGACCGGATCTGTGCGAAGGCACCGCCAGCGTCACCGGCCGAGTTGCCGACAAAGGTCGTGCCGCGGATCGTGATGTCGTCCACGTCGTTGACTTTCATTCCGCCGGCATCACCCACGGCCGTGTTCTCACTGAACAGGGAGTATTCGACTACAGCCGACCCAATGCTTCTCAGGAACAATGCGCCGCCGTCGTCCTCGGTGGCCGTATTGCCGTCGAAGACGACACGAACTGCATCAACTGTCGCCCCCGCACTGCTGTTGATGCTTACTGCGGACCCGAACCCTGGTGACGAGTTGCCGACGAATGTCGAATCGGCAAGGCTCAGCACGGAGTCTGGCAACGAGCTAACCCCGATGGCGCCTCCACCTTCCTCGGCGGAGTTGTCCTCGAAGTACGAGTTGGTGACGGACATCTCGCCGTTGCCCGCGGCAACAGAGTCGAGGCTGATGGCACCACCCAAGGCCCCGCTCTCATTCGATGTGAAGGTGCTATCCGCGACGGTGAGCTCGATGGATTCGCCGCAGCAGATCCGCACCGCACCTCCATCGAACGTCGCTTCGTTTTCGTGGAACATCGAACCCGTGATGGTCACGTCACCAGCTTCGCTGGACGTGGCTACAGCGCCTCCGGCGTTGAAGTCGTTAAGAGAAGCGTCGAGGGCCTTGTTCCCGATGAACGTGGAATCAGCAATAGTTGTGTCCCCGACCTCGCAGCATTGGTAGATCGCGCCACCCCTGGCCCCGCCCGACGTCAATCCTGCCTCGTTGTTGGTGAATGTCGAGTCGCTAACCGTCAAGGATGCTGTGGTGCCAGGCTCACCACAGCATTGGCGAACAGCGCCTCCTGACTGCCCGGCTGTGTTCTGATCGAAAGTGGAGTCGCTGATCGTCACATCTCCGAGGTCAGCCACGCAGCAGGTGTCAATCGCACCGCCGTATTGCCCAGCTCCATTGGAATCAAAATCAGAGCCGGTGACAGAAAGTGTCGCCGTCAACGTCGTGGCCCCAATCGCACCGCCGTTTTCGGCTGCGTTGTTCGAGGTGAACGTCGAGTCGACTATGGACACGGGCTCCGACGAAGCAGTCACGAGAATCGCTCCCCCGTGCGAATTCGTAGACGAGTTGCCGGTGAACGTGCTGCCATCGATCAGAAACTCATTGTCAGCATTGGCATTGATATGCAGCGCTCCGCCACCGACCGTGTCGCCGAGTGGCCCGGTTGCGGTGTTGCCGTCGAAGCTGGCAGTGATCGTGGTGCTTTCGCTTCGATCGATGAATATCGCTCCCCCTGAGGAGCCGCTGTTCCCATTGAACGCTCCGAGAATCTGCACGGCGCCGTCGTCACCGCTCCGGTCGATCGAAAGACCTCCGCCTTCAACTGTGGAAGTGTTGTTGGTGAAGGTCGAGTCGATGGTCGCGGGTTCGGTGTTGTCGACAAACAGGCCTCCCCCGCCGTCGTCTCCTGTGGCCGAATTCTGCGTGAACGAGTTGTCTGCAATAGATGCCTCGCTGGAGCGCCGCACGAACGCACCGCCGCCCTCAACTGCAGTATTCATCGTGAACGAGTTGTCGCTAATCAGCAGTGCTCGTGACCGGTCGACGTGGAGACCCCCACCGTTACCAAACGAAGGTCCGGCCGTGTCGTCAGCAGCGTTTCCCGTGAACGTATTACCAGACACGATGTCCTGACCGGCGCCACCGTCAACGTAGAGACCCCCGCCGTTGCCGCCCGTGTTCCCAGTGAATGTGGAGTCAATCACGGAAACAACACCACCACTCGCAAAGTCTGAATCGAGAAAGGCGCCACCACCGAATTCCGGCGCATCGTTATCGACGAAGGACAAGTCGATCACGTTGAAGTTCAACCCGGTGCCTGACGCGTCGCTCGCGCTGACCGCACCTCCATGTTCAGTGGAGACCCCATTCTGGAATTGGAGGGTGTTGAGAGTGAGCGATCCTGTTGTGGTGGTAAGTATCTGTCTGGTGTCTTGTCCGTCGAGGATGTGGAGGTCTGCTGTTGGTCCGGTTCCGATGATGGTCAGGGTGTCGGTGCCGGTGTAGTCCAGGGTCGCTGTGATCAGATATGTACCGGGGTCGACACAGATCGTGTAGTCCGCACCCGCAGCATTAGCCAGCACCATCTCGGCCTGAAGTTCAGGTTCAGTTGTCACCGCGGTTCCGGTCGGCGTACAGGCCGCGGCATCAACTTCGACTGGGAACGGTGCCACCACCAGAGCGAAGACCATCGCCATTACGGACAGGACGGACACGGAACGACGAAACATGGGTCTCCTGATAGTCACGGACAGTGAGGACCCTACTCCCGTCGCCCAAACAAAAAGCCGCCCCGGAGGGCGGCGTTCGTGGATATGAATCTGTGGACCTAGACGAGCTCGATGATCGCCTCTTCGGTACCGTCCCCACGCCGGGGACCGAGCTTGGTGATACGGGTGTAGCCACCCGGCCGGTCCTCGTAACGAGGGGCGACATCCTCAAAGAGCTTGTGCACGGCTTCCTTGTTAGTGATGGTCTTCATCACGGTGCGACGTGCGTGTAAATCACCTTGGCGGGCCTTGGTGATCAGCTTCTCCGCATAGGGACGCAGAGCCTTGGCTTTGGCCTCGGTCGTGGTCAGCTTCTCGTGCATGAACAGATCCGTGGCCAGGTTGGCCATGATCAGCCTGTCATGCGCCGGAGAGCCGCCAAACCGCGGGCCCTTACGAGGGCGTGGCATCAGACGGTGCTTCCTGCCGGCGAGTCAGCGAGGCTCAGGCCCAGCTCGTCGAGCTTGGCGATGACCTCGTCGAGACTCTTCTGACCGAAGTTCGTGATGTTGAGCAGGTCATCGGAGGTGCGCTCCACGAGCTCACCAACAGTCTTGACCTGAGCACGACGCAGGCAGTTGCGGGGACGCTCGGAAAGATCGAGTGCCTCGATTGGCAGTTCGAGGTCCGGGGAGCCGGTGGCCTCGGGGACCACGTCGACCAGTTCCAGACCTTCACCCTGTCCGACCTCGGCGAAGATGTCCATCAGCTCACCAAGTGTCTTGCCGGCGGACGACACGGCGTCCTTCGGCTCAATCGCACCGTTGGTCTCGACATCGATGACCAGCTTGTCGTAGTTGGTCATCTGACCGACCTGTGTGTTCTCGACGCGGTAGGCGACCTTGCGCACTGGCGAGAAGATCGAGTCGACAGGAATCACACCGATGGCGCTGGAGCCACCCTTGTTTCCGTCTGCCGTGCGGTATCCGACTCCGGGAGCCACGGTGAGCTCCATCTCGAGACGGCCCGAGGCACTGAGCCTTGCGATGTGAGCATCGGGGTTGACGACCTCGACACCAGCCGGGAGCTTGAGGTCTTTGGCCTTCACATCGCCGGCACCCTTGGCCGACAGATAGAGCACCTGCTCGTCGACGCCTTCCAGGGTGACAACGATCCTCTTGATGTTGAGAATCATGTCGACGACGTCTTCAACCACACCGGAGATGGTCGAGAACTCGTGCTCGACACCTTCGATCTGGATGGACGTGATGGCTGCGCCGGGGATCCGGCTCAACAGCGTGCGACGCATCGTGTTGCCGAGGGTGTAGCCGAACCCGGGCTCCAGCGGTTCTACGACGAACCTTGCCCTGTTGTTGTGGGCTTCCTCGATTTCGATTTGGGGACGTTGAACAATCAGCAACTCGATTACCTCACTTCGAGTAGAGCTCGACGATCAACTGCTCGTTGATGTCGGTGTCGATCTGATCCCGGCGGGGATGATCGTTTACGGATATCTGGCGGTCGTCGGTGTTGACCGACATCCAGGCGGGGACAACCCGATCTTGGGTGTCGACCGAATGCTGGATGACGATGATGTCTTTGGACTTGTCCTTCACCTTGACGGTGTCACCAGGACGAACCTGATAGGACGGAATATCGACCTTCTTGCCGTTCACGGTGAAGTGACCGTGGTTGACCAGCTGACGGGCCTGGGGCCTTGTGGCCGCCATGCCTGAGCGCCACACCACATTGTCGAGACGCTGCTCGAGCATCTGGAGAAGGTTGTCGCCGGTGATTCCCGGACGACGTGCCGACTCCTTGTAGTAACGGCGGAACTGCTTCTCGAGCACGCCGTACATGGTGCGAAGCTTCTGCTTCTCACGGAGCTGGATTTGGTAGTCGGACTCACGAATCCGTCCACGACCGTGCTCACCCGGGGGGTACGGACGACGGTCGACGGCGCAAGTCTTCGACTGGCAGAGTTGGGTGCGTGCCCGACGGCACGCCTTGCACTTGGGCCCTGTGTTCCGAGCCATCAGCCACGTCTCCGCTTCTTGGGACGCACACCGTTGTGCGGCATCGGCGTCACGTCTTTGACCCAGGTCACTTCCATGCCCATGTTCTGGAGGGTGCGCACTGCGGTGTCACGACCGGAACCTGTGCCGGCGACGATGACGTCGAGCTTGCGGATCCCGTGCTCGCCGGCACGACGGGCTGCCTCTTCGGCTGCGACTTGTGCGGCGTAGGGGGTGGACTTCCTGGATCCCTTGAATCCAACCGAGCCTCCGGAGGTCCAGGCGACGCTGTTCCCGTTGAGGTCGGTGATGTTGATAATCGTGTTGTTGAAGCTGGCCTTGATGTGAGCCTGGCCGTGCGAGATGTTCTTACGCTCGCGACGACGGACCCTCTTGGCGCCCTGATTCGACGTCACTTGGTCACCTTCTTCTTGCCGGCGATGGCGACACGACGACCCTTGCGGCCACGGGCGTTGGTGTGGGTGCGTTGGCCACGCACCGGGAGGCCACGGCGGTGGCGGATGCCCTGGTAGCTGCCGATCTCGATCTTGCGCTTGATGTTCTGCTGAACCTCACGGCGCAGGTCACCTTCGACCTTGTACTCCGACTCGATGTAGCGCCGGATGCGGGCCACCTCATCGTCGGTCAGTGACCGGACTCTCGTTGAGGGGTCGATGTCGGTCGCATCACAGATGGCCTGCGACGTCGTCAACCCGATTCCGTATATGTATGTGAGTGAGATCTCGAGACGCTTGTCCCTTGGGATATCCACTCCTGCAATTCGTGCCATTCAGTTCAACCTTGTCGCTGCTTGTGACGTGGGTTCTCGCAGATCACCCAGACGCGGCCACGACGCCGGATGATCCGACACTTCTCACACATTTTCTTTGTGGAAGGTCTTACCTTCATCGTGTTTACTCCTGTTTCAGTGATCGCACACGGACGCGTGCGACGCCAGGCCACAGTCAGGTGCAACCGGAGCGTTTAGGTGGTTGCGGGCGACGGTGCCCTGGCTAGTAACCGCTCTTCGGCCAAGAAAAAGCGGCAAAGACCAGGTCATTGTACTTGTGCCTCGGTGGTGGGCAAATCTGATCGAGCCTCATTCGTCGAGCCTGCACAGCGTCGCGCCAGGCGCAACGCCATGCAGGTTCGAGGGGTTCTACGGGGCTGGTTGGCTGAGGGATTCGGCCAACTCCAAAGCCTCTTCTAAGGCGCCCGTGGTCTCTATTCGATGTGCGGTAGAACCCTCCTGCCAAAGCAGGACGTTTGCTGCCAGGCGAACCTCCTGACCTGCCAGTTCGACGTTGTGCTCAGCACCTTCGATCCACACACCTTCGACACCTCTCACCCACACCGGCTGGATGTCCGTGTCGGGGCCGAGAGTCTTCAGCGCATTGGTGAAAATGGTCCCCTGGCTCTGGGTGTAGAGAACGGCGACGCCGAAGTCTCCCGCCGCCGGAAGATCACCACCCCCGAACCAAACAATGTGAACATATCCGTCCATCTCATAGACGGCATCAGGTGCGTCCGCCGGAATCAGACCCTCGACATCGGCTAGCCCCACTTCCTCACCTAGTTCCAAGTCAACGCCAGCCGCCACATCTCCCCAACCGATCTCGATGCCAGCGACTTCCAGGACGTTGGCGACAACCTGACGACCGGGCGGAGTCGCCACAAGCAAGATCATCGCAACAGCTACGGCCAGGGCAGGTCGCAGCCAGCGCAAATCCATCGACCGAGGTTCACGAACCCGGCGCATGACACGATCCGCGACATCCGCTTCCGGCCATTCCAGTTCTGTCGTCCTGAGTGCGCGCTCGATGTCGATCATGACTCTCCCAACATCGATCGCATCTTCTCCAGGCCACGGGAGGTGCGTGACTTCACGGTCCCCTTTGCCACCCCGAGCATCGTTGCCGTTTCCTCTTCGCTCAGATCGAGCAAGAACCGAGCTGCGAGGACACTTCGATACCTCTCGGGGAGACGATCGAGTGCTTCGAGAACGGCCCGTTGATCTTCGGCATCGACCACAGCCGTCTCGGGAGATGGGGCCGCACCTCCCGAGGACGGATCCACCGCATGGCGGAGAGTCATCGCCTCCCGTCTGCCGAGACCACGTCGACGGTTCAGGGCTTCGTTGCGCACGATCTTCAGAAGCCAAGGCCGAAAAGGAGAGCCATCTTTGAAACGATTGAGATTGTGATGTGCCTTGACCAAAGCATCCTGGGTCACGTCTTCTGCCTCCGAGTGGTCCCGAACGACGACGTAGGCGACGCGAAAGGCGATCGTCTGGTGCTCTCTGACCAGCTGCTCATATGAGGCCAGATCTCCGTTCTTGGCATTGGCAACAAGCTCCGACTCATTCAGCGGACGGCCCTCCACCGATACTTCACCCACAACTACACCGCCCAGGTTGAGAAGGTTCCGGGAACCTTGCAGTCATCGGCGGTGTATTGGTGGTGATGAGACGGATCACTCTGATTGCAACGATCGTCGCCATGACATGGTTTCTAGCTATACCGGCCTTTGCGAAGGGACCGGCGAAAGCGACCATCTCGGGCCCTGGGATCGAAGAACCAATCGAGCTATTCAGCCGACAGCCATACACCAGCGAAGCCCAAGAGAACCTCAACAAGCTGATGGAGATGAGCGGCATCTGGTTCGCCTCGCACCTCGCAGTCAAGATCGACCAGCCATCCGACCTGGGAGAACCGATCACTCTTACCTGGGGCGAGCCGTACAGCATCGAACAACACATCTACTTCGGCGCCAAAGATGGCCCGGTGATCCACACGCCGAAACAACCCGGTCTCGACGGGTGGGGAGGCGATGCGATCGGCTGGCACCGGGTCGAAGGAGATCTCGAAGGCACGCTCGAGGCACTCGGGTTCTCATACTCCAGCACCCAGCCGAAACCCGAATGGAACCTTCCCTTCGGTCTCCTTGCAATCATCGGCGTAGCCTCGATCACATATCTCATCTTCAGGAACCAGCCAAGAACAAGACACGTTGCTCTAGAGATTGGAGAGCTCAGATGAGAAAGACCCTGACCGCTATCGGCCTAGTAGCTGCCTTGACGCTCCTACCGCTCGCCGCAAGCGCGGGTGGATGGGGAATCATCTCGATGGACTCTGTTCCGGGCACATTTGAGCCTGACACCACTTACACCCTCGAATACACCTATCTCGCACACGGGCAAACACCGATTGATGCCGGCGACACCCAAGCGGTGTTCCGCGGCAAAGGTGGAGAGGTACAGCGCTTCGAGGCCACCAATCTGGGCGAGGGCCGGTACTCCGTGGAGGTGACTTTGAGTGAGGGCAGCTGGACCTGGGGCGTGAACAGCGACAGCTGGGAAATCCAGAAGATGGGCACCGTAGAAGTCTCGGATGCGGCGATCGCTGCGCCACAAGGCACCGGTATCGAGCCACTCGAGCTCATACTCCCCATCGCAGCTGTGCTCACCGCCATGTTCACGGTCGCCGAACTGATCCGCATCAGAAGAGAAAGCGGACACCAGGCAACAGCGTGACCCCTAGGTTGGCAATCGGGCTGATTCTCACCATCGGCCTGACTGTCGCATCCGTGGTCGTGCTCACAGACGACGAGCCCCCTTCAACTGAGCTCACGGTTGCCGATGGAGAGAGCATCTTCCGAACGAAAGGCTGCGTCGGCTGCCACGCCGGGCCTCGCCAGGTGAGTCAGACAAACGTTGGCCCCAACCTGACCGATCTCGCTGCTTTGGCGGGAGAGCGCGTATCCGGTCTCTCGGCTGACGGATATGTTCGGCAGTCACTGCTAGTCCCGCAAGCGTTCATCGTCCCCGACTTTGGAGCGCAGGTCGAGATGCCCACTCTCCGGCTGACAATGGAAGAAGTCGACGCTCTCGTCGACTACCTGCTCGATAGCTAGCTGACTCTCCAGGATCGCACTTCAGCCTGGGCTGCAGCTCCCAACTCCGTGATCTCCTCGACAGTTCCTCCACTGCGTATGGCAACAAACATGCCCATCATCAGCAACGTCAAGAGTTGAGCACGGCCTTCGACAGGTCCCTCGATATCGCCAGCCTCCACTGCGGCGGTCAGCCCACGCTCAAAGGCAAGTCGAAAGCGATCGCGATAGGAGCCGGCCTTCACCCCCAACTGCTCGTCGACACTCCCCACCTCACTCCCAACGTTGACCATCATGCAACCGAGCCGGGCACGCTCCGGCATGGCCTCTAGGACTTTCCCGAACATGAGGAATCGCTGCTCGATCGCATCGAGACCCGACTCGAGAGATACGACCAGGGGTTCGATGGTCTCGTCGAGGTACCAGTCAAGCGAGCGCTCCAGCATGTCGCGCTTCGAACCGAACGCTCCATAGAGGCTCGCCCGGCCCACACCGGTGGCGTCAACCAATTCGGCAACACCCGTTGCGTCGTAGCCATTACGCCAAAACGCCTGTGCCATTTGGGCTACGGCGTCTTCCGTGTCGAATTCTCTGGTGCGTGCCATTTGCTGATCCTAGAACATTCTTGACTGATCGTTCTTGTTGTGTCTATATTAGACCGACCAGTCAAGAAAGGAAGATCAATGACTGTCCAACTCAAGGGAACCACCGTCGCCAGCGCACCAAAAGAGGTCGTCTGGGACATACTCGCCGATTTCGGCAACATCGCCTCCTGGACCGACCAGGTGAAGACCAGCGAAATCCAAGGAGATCAAGCAACCGGTCTCGGAACGGTTCGCACCTGCGAACTGGCCCCCTTCGGCTCGACGATTGAGACCGTCACTGGATGGGAAGAAGGTGAGTCGATCACTCTCGATGTCGTTCCCAAGGGGATGCCGGTGAAGAGCTCGCATACAACGTTCACCGTCAAGGCGCTGGATGGCGACAAGACCGAGATAACCATGGAGACCACCGCGGAACCCAAGGGTGGAATCCTCAAGGGCACAGTTTCGAAGCGCCTGGAGAAGGGGCTGCCCAAGGCTCTGAACGGGCTCGTCAATGATCTGGCCAAAGCTGCAGAAGAGCAGGTTGCTTCCCACCAATAGGCCTTACAATCTCGCTCCATGCCGAGTGAGTTCCGAAGGCGATTCTGGTTACCACCCAGGGCACATGGCGAAGTAATCGAAGACCGGTCGGTCAGTTTCCTCGAGCTGTTCTACGACCTCGTATATGTGGTCGTGGTTGCCCAGGCGGCGCACGGCTTGGCCCACAACATCAGCTGGCAAGGTGTCGTCGACTTCGCAGCGATCTTTGGGCTCATCTGGCTCGGGTGGCTGAACGGCACGCTCTACTACGACCTACATGGACGCGAAGACGGGCGAACTCGAACCATGGTCTTTGCCCAGATGCTCCTGCTCGCTTGGCTGGCTGTCTACACCGAGGGCGCACCGACGGAGACCGGTGAGGAATTCGCTCTGGTCTACGGCATCTTCATGGGGTTGCTGACTCTGCTCTGGTACGGCGTTCGGAGGCAGGACTCAGACGAGTACAACCGGATCACCGCCCAATACATCGGTGCCTCCGTTGTGTTCACGGCTGTCATGTTTGGCACTATCTGGGTTCCTCAGGGAGCCCGGGTCTGGGTGTGGGGCGGTTTCGTCCTGCTGTACATCGTCTCCGGAATGGTGATCGTTCGGCGTGAAGAGACAATCTCGGGCATCGACTTCGACACCACGGACAGCCTCGTCGAGAGGTTCGGACTGTTCACGATCATCGTGCTCGGCGAGGTTGTGGTTGGGGTGGTCGACGGTCTGGGCTCTACCGACCTGACACCAATCGTCGTGGTGACCGGGATGCTCGGTTTGATGATCGGCTTCGCCTTCTGGTGGTCGTACTTTGACTTCGTCGGGCGGCGCCACCCAAGAGCCAACTCGCTCGACCGAACACGCTGGATCTTTGGCCACCTCCCAGTCACGCTTGCGATCGCTGCAGCCGGAGCGGCCATGGTGAGCATGGTCGAACACGCCACGGACGATCACGTGCCTGCCGGCACGGCCTGGTTGATGAGTGGAGCAATCGCCGCCGGTCTGCTCTGGCTCGTACTGGTCGCCCGCACCCTGCAGGATTACGAACGTGTACCAGAGCTGTACGGCCCGATCGCCGGGACTCTGACTGCCGCGGCAGCGCTAGTTCTCTTCATCGGTTGGTGGCAACCGGCACCGTGGCTGATGCTTTTGGCATTGCTGGTTGTTTTGGCCGGCACATGGTTCACCGCGGCCTATCGGTGGATGCACCTCGACGATCCCGAGAGTGCCCTTCCTGCCTAGACCGGTTCGATCTTCTCCATGAAGCGAACCAGCAACTGGTGGTAGCCCTCGAACCCGGGGTGCTCTTCCCAGACGTCGAGCCAGTCTTGCTCGGTCCAGAGCGCGTCCCATCGCTTCTCACGTTGGTCGAGGCTGTCCCAACGGATGATCCACGTGACGTTGGCCGAACCGTGGGGCATCTCCATCGGATCTGAACCCATCACTCTGGGCTCCTCACCTGAATCGAGCCACCAGCCGACCAGGTCCATCTTCGGTTCCAGCACTTTGAGTGCCTTGACCGTCCAGGAGCGGTACTCATCCATGAGGTCGCGTCGATAGTGGTAGTCACGGATCTCGTAGAGAGACCCAGAGCTCATTGCGTCGCGTGAACCTCGTCGACGGGCACTGGATCCTGAGCTGCTGTGAACACCATCGGTCCGTCGGGCGTAATGGCCACCATGTGTTCCCAGTGGGCAGAGAGTGAACCGTCGTTGGTCCGAACCGTCCAGCCGTCAGCGTCCACCTTGGTAAAACGCTGTCCGATGTTGAACATCGGCTCGATGCAGAGCGCCATCCCGGTCTTCAGCTTGAGACCTTTGCCCGGCTCTCCATAGTTGGGGACCTGCGGCTCTTCATGCATCTCCCTGCCGATGCCGTGACCGACATACTCCTCGACAACCCCATACCCGTGGGCATCACCGATGGCGGCGACGGCAGCGCCGATGTCGCCGAGCCGATTTCCTTTGCGAACCTCGCGGATACCGGCCCACATGCCGGCCTCAGTGGTGTCGATGAGGTGCTGCGCCTCAGCGGACACCTCTCCAATGGGCATGGTGAACGCAGCGTCGCCATGAAAGCCTTCGAAGATCGCACCCGCATCCACCGACAGGATGTCGCCTTCCTGGAGCCGGTACTCATTGGGGATTCCGTGGACGATCACATCGTTGGGTGAGAGACAGAGTGTCGCCGGATAGGTGCCCAAATAGTTGAGGAAGGACGACGTGCAGCCGTGCTCGGCGATAGTGGAGGCACCAATCTCTTCCAGTTCCAGGAGAGAGACACCAGGCGCCGCTGCCTCACGGACCCGACGATGGACATCCGCAACACACGCCCCCGCCTTCTGCATCTTGGCGAACTCGCGGCGGCTCTTGATGCTGATCATGTCAAGACCAAGAGTATTCGGTCGCTGACCTCTTCAACTTCACCAAGACCATTGACGAAGACGTTCAAGCCTCGCTCGCCGTAAATGTCCAAGAGGGGTTGGGTTTGCTCCTGGTAGATACCGAAGCGTGCGCGGATCGTCTCCTCGGTGTCGTCGGCGCGTCCCCTAGCGAGGAGACGATCGACGAGCTCATCTTCATCGACATCGAACACGACAACCCTGTCCAGCCCTTGATCACCCAGGAGATCGTCGAGGGCCGCAACCTGGGCCTCGGTGCGGGGGAACCCGTCGAGGATGTATCCGCCCTCGGCGTCGGGCTGAGAGATCCGCTCTGAGAGCATGGCGACAGTGACTTCGTCCGGCACGTAATCGCCGGCCTCCATGATTGCCTTCACCTGCTTGCCGAGATCCGTGTCTCTGGCAACGTGGTCCCGAAACATCTCACCGGTCGACACGTGAGGAATGCCAAGTCGTGCGGCGACCTTGCCGGCCTGTGTGCCTTTGCCTGCCCCCGGAGGGCCGATGAACAAAAGACGCACTAGGTCAGTATTCCTTCGTAGTTACGCATCGTGAGCTGGGATTCGATCTGCTTCATCGTCTCCAGGCCCACGCCAACCACGATCAGAATCGAGACTCCAGAGAATGCGATCTGGAGATTCCATATGGCTCCGGCAATCGCCGGCAACACAGAGATCGTGGCCAGGAATATCGATCCGGGCAGGGTGATCCGGTTGAGGATGTGGCGCAGATGTGCTGCAGTCTGACGTCCGGGACGGACGCCAGGGATGAACCCACCCTGACGCTGAATCATCTCAGACTGCTGATCGGGATCGAACTGGATGGCCGTGTAGAAGTAAGTGAAGAACACGATCAGTGCGAACAGGATGCCGATGTACCACCAGCTGACGGAGTGGCCACCTCCACCGAGATTCTCGTCAATCCAACGCCGGGCGATCTGAATCCAGTCGGCGTCAGACGGAATGGCCGTGACGAGTAGCGACGGAATCAGCAGAACGGAAGTGGCGAAGATCACCGGGATGACACCTGCCGTGTTGACCTTCAGAGGGATGTAGGTGGACTGACCACCCATCACTCGACGGCCACGGACACGTTTGGCGAACTGGATCGGGATCCTCCGCTGACCCTGGTCCACGTAGATGATCGCAACGACCATCAGGAGGAACACAGCCATCATGATGATGAACCTGATGGCGAAACCGGTCGCCCAGGTCTGGCCGTAGATCTGACCGAACACGAACGGGAACTGGCTGATGATCGAGATGAAGATGATCAGTGACATTCCGTTCCCGACACCTCGCTGGGTGATGAGCTCACCGAGCCACATGACCATGGCGGTACCGGCGGTCATCGTCAGAACGATCAGGATCACGCGACCGGGCGTGTAATTGGGGATGAGGTCGATCCCACCGGTGAACTGTCCTGAATGGAAGAGGAACGTGAAACCGGTCGACTGGATCAACGCCAGGATGACCGTCATGTATCTGGTCCACTGAGTGATCACCTTGCGTCCCGATTCACCCTCCTCCTGCAAAGCCTGAAGACGTGGAATGACCACAGTCAACAGCTGCATGATGATGGAGGCGGTGATGTAGGGAATGATCCCCAGTGCGAACACCGAGAAACCTTCCAAGGCCCCACCTGAGAACAGGTTGAGCAAGCCGTAGATGCCACCGGCCGTTTGCTGTGCCTGGAACAGCTCGACGGCGTCGAGGTCGATTCCGGGCACCGGAATGGTGGCACCGAGTCGGTAGACCCCGAACATGGCCAGGGTGAAGAGGATCTTCCCCCGGAGGTCCGGGATCTTGAACATGTTGCGATAGATGGAAAGCATCAGAAGTTTCTGGTCGTGTTGAGCTAGATGACTTCGGCGGTCCCGCCGGCAGCCTCTATCTTCTCACGGGCCGACGCGCTAAATGCATGCGCCTTGACCGTGAGCTTCTTCTCGAGATCACCCTCGGCGAGAACCTTCACACGCCCCCGATGCCTGATGAGACCCTGCTCACGCAGTTTCTCAGGGGTCACTTCGGACCCGGCCCGGAAGGTATTCAAGGTCTCGACATTGATGATGGCGAAGGTCTCTTTGTTGGGATTGTTGAAGCCTTTGAGCTTCGGGAGCCGCATCGCGAGTGGCGTCTGACCACCCTCGAACCCCGGACGAAGCGTGTTGCGGGCCTTGAGACCCTTGGTGCCACGACCGGCTGTCTTGCCACGACGACCACCCTCACCACGTCCCACACGGATCTTCTTCTTCTTCGATCCGGGGGCGGGCGACAGGTGGTGCAGCTTCAGCTGTTCTTTCTTGTCACTCATGAGTTGTCCTCTACCTCTACGAGGTGTCTGACCCTTGCCAGCATGCCTCGAAGCGATTCGGAGTCGGTGTGTTCGACTGTCTGATTGATCTTGCGCAGACCGAGCCCCTCAACCGTCGCCCTGGTCTTCGGCTTTTCGCCGATGACACTGCGACGGAGAGTCACTTTCACGGTCTGGGATTTCGTCTTGGCCATGGTCACTTGCTCTCACTCGGAGTGGCCCGCAGGTTCTCCGTCGTGTTGTAGGCGGCGAGCAGGCCAGGAGGAGTGATGTCCTCGGCTTTCTTCCCACGAAGCCTGGCGACTTCGTCAGGACGACGCTGGCCCATGAGCCCATTCATCGTTGCCTTGGCCACGTTGAGGTGGGTCGGAGACCCCAACGATTTGGCCAAAGCGTCCTTGATGCCTGCGGCTTCGAGGATCTGACGCACCGCGCCACCGGCAATGACACCGGTACCGGGAGCTGCCGGCTTGATCAAGACGCTTGCAGCGTCGTGAGTGCCGGTGATCTGATGGATGATGGTCTGGCCGGCCATTGGCACGACCTCCATGGAGCGCCGGGCCTGCTCGATTCCTTTTTGAATGGCAGCAGGCACTTCCTTGGCCTTCCCGTAACCAACTCCAACCTTGCCCTTGCCGTCTCCGACGACAACCAGCGCAGTGAAGCTGAAGCGGCGGCCACCCTTGACCACCTTGGCTACACGGTTGATCTGGATGACGCGCTCGTCGTACTGGCTCTGCTCGGAGCCTGGTCTGTTTTGACGTGCCATTCCTAAAACTCCAAACCGGCTTCTCGCGCGGCGTCAGCGAGGGCCTTCAATCTTCCGTGATACTTGTAACCACCCCGGTCGAAGACGACGGAGCTGACTCCGGCTTCTTTCGCTCGATCGGCGACGAGTGTCCCGACCTTGGCTGCAGTCTCGGAAGTGAGACCTTCGCCACGGAGGTCTGACTCCTGTGACGACGCTGCTGCCAGGGTTCGGCCCTCGTGGTCATCGATGACCTGGGCGTAGATGTACTTGTTAGACCTGTAGACCGCGAGACGGGGGCGCTCCGGTGTGCCACGCACACTCTTACGAACCCTGTTGTGTCTCCGGCTACGGGCGTCCAAACGGGTACCTCTCATGCGGTGGCACCTGCCTTTCCGGCCTTGCGGCGGACGTATTCGCCCACATAGCGGATGCCCTTGCCCTTGTAGGGCTCGGGGGGACGGACCTTGCGGATGTTGGCCGCAACCTGGCCGACCAACTCCTTGTCGATACCCGAGACGACGATCTTGGTCTGCTCGGGTACCTCGAACGTGATGCCCTCCGGGGCCTGGACGTTGACGGGGTGGCTGAAACCGACCAAAAGCTCGATGTCCTTGCCTTTGAGGGTGGCGCGGTAACCCACGCCGTGAATCTCGAGCTCCTTAACGAATCCGTCGGACACACCAACAACCATGTTGTTGAGGAGGGCCCGGCTGAGACCGTGCAGAGCACGTGACTCACGTGAATCGTCAGGACGGGTGAGGGTGAGAACACCATCTTCCATCTCGAACCCGATCCGCTCGTTGAACGTGCGGCTGAGCTCTCCTTTGGAGCCCTTCACGACCACGTCTTGACCATCGATCTTGATGTCGACTCCGCTGGGCACGTCGATCGGCTTCTTACCGATGCGGCTCATCACCACACCTCGCAGATGATCTCGCCACCCAAACGACGCTTGCGAGCCTCTCGGTCCGCCATGAGCCCCTGGCTCGTGGAGACGACGGCCACACCGAGACCACCTTGGACACGAGGGAGCTCTTGGGCGCCGCGGTAGACGCGGTGACCGGGGCGGGAGATCCGCCGCAGGCCCTCTATGACCGAGCGACGACGGTCGGCATAACGCAACACGAGCTCCAGCTCACGACGATGACCCTCTTCGGCGACTTCAAACCGGTCGATGAATCCTTCATCAACCAGGATCTGGGCGATATTGACTTTCATTTTGGATGACGGCATCGCAACCCGCTCATGACCCACCGCAACTGCATTGCGGATGCGGGTGAGCATGTCGGCGATGGGATCTGTAACGAGTGTCACCATGAAGCCTTTCTGACTCCCGGAAGCTCCCCTTTGGAGGCGAGCTCGCGCACGGCAATCCTCGACATCCCGAACTGACGCAGATACGCCCGAGGCCTTCCGGTTATCTCACAGCGGTTGCGCACGCGCGTTGCGCTGGCGTCTCGCGGCATCTTGGCGATCTCCTGGTATGCCGCACGCTTGTCAGCAAACGAGGCGTTGGGATCCTTCGTGATGGCTACCAGTTCGGCACGGCGATCTGCGTAGCGCTCGACCAGAGCCCTCCGCTTGTTGTTCTTTGCGATCTTTGATTTCTTGGCCATAACTCCTCCTAAACCTCGGCTCCGACCTTGCGGAAGGGGAACCCGAACGCGTCGAGGAGGGCCTTTCCTGCCTCGTCGTTGTTGGCGGTTGTGACGATCGTGATGTTCATGCCACGAGTCTCGGTCACCGAGTCGAAATCGATCTCGGGAAAGATGAGCTGCTCGGAGGCACCAACGCTGTAGTTGCCATGACCGTCGAACGCCCGTGGGTTGAGGCCACGGAAGTCGCGGACGCGAGGAATCGCCACAGACACGAGCCGGTCGAAGAACTCCCACATACGTGCACCACGCAAAGTGACCGACACGCCAATAGGCATGCCTTCACGGAGCTTGAAGTTCGCAATCGACTTACGAGCGCGATTGACCTTCGGCTTCTGGCCGGTGATCAAGGCAAGCTCTTCGCTTGCCTCCTCAACTGCCTTCTTGTTGGCTATGGCCTCGCCAAGGCCCATGTTGACGACGATCTTCTCGAAGGTCGGAACCTCCATCACGTTGTCCAGGCCCAGCTGATCCTTCAGCTTGGCTGCGATCTCGTTCTCGTACTGCGTCTTGAGACGTGGTTGATCGCTCATAGGTCAGTCCCACACTTCACACAGCGCCGGTGCTTGTTGCCGTCATCATCGAAGCGGTATCCGATTCGAGTCGGCCCACAGTCCTTACAGACGATCATGACGTTCGAAGCATCGATCGGCATGTCCTTGTCGATGATGCCTCCCTGCATGGTCGCACCGGTTGGCTTGGTGTGACGCTTGGCGGTATTGACACCTTCGACTTGTACTTTGTTCTTGGCGGGAAGAACACGCGAGATGGTCGACTCTCTGCCGGCGTCTTTGCCGGCAATGACCATCACAGTGTCACCCTTCTTGAGTTTCATCAGAGCACCTCCGGTGCGAGCGAGACGATGCGCATGAAGCGCTCGTCGCGCAGCTCTCGTGCCACAGGACCGAAGATGCGGGTCCCGCGTGGCTGGCGGTTGGTGTCAATGATCACGCAGGCGTTGTCGTCGAAGCGAATGTAGGTGCCGTCCTGACGACGGGATTCCTTCTTGGTACGCACTACAACGGCACGGACCACTTCGCCTTTCTTCACCGAGCCGCCAGGAGTCGCCTCCTTGACAGACCCGACGATGACATCACCCACGCCTGCATAGCGACGGGACGAGCCACCGAGCACGCGGATGCAAAGCACCTCACGCGCGCCGGTGTTGTCCGCCACTTTGAGACGGGACTCCTGCTGGATCATCGAGCACGCTCCACGACTTCGACCACGCGCCACCTCTTCTGTTTCGAGATGGGACGGGTCTCCATGATGCGGACCGTGTCTCCCATGTTGGCGTCGTTGGCCTCGTCATGGGCGTGATATTTCTTGGAGGTCCGGACGATTTTGTCGTAACGCGGGTGCCGGGACGAGTTGGCGACCTCAACAGTCACCGTCTTGTCACGGGCATCGGAGATGACGACGCCGACACGGACCTTGCGGCTGTTCCTATCAGACATCAGATGTCTCCTCTGCGTTCTCACGTTCCTTCAGAATCGTGAGGATCTGAGCGATCTCTTTCTTCACCGTCGTGAGACGGGCTGTGTTGTCGAGCTGGTTTGTCGCCACCTGGAAGCGGAGATTGAACTTCTCCTCTTTGGCCTCCATGAGCGCTTCGTTCAGCTCCTCATTGGTGAGCTCTCTGAGTTCGGCGACGCTCATGCGTCCTCCCTGCTCACGATGCGGGTCTTGATCGGAAGCTTGTGGCCGGCCTTGCGCATAGCCTCACGGGCCAGCTCCTCATCCACACCAGCAAGCTCGAACATGACACGTCCAGGCTTCACCACGGACACCCAGAACTCGGGGTTTCCCTTGCCGGAGCCCATTCGGGTCTCAGCCGGCTTCTGCGTGACAGGCTTGTCCGGGAAGATCGTGATCCAGACTTTTCCTCCACGCTTGACCGCACGGGTGATGGCAACACGGGCTGACTCGATCTGGCGGGCTGTGATCCAGCCAGGCTCGAGAGCCTGAAGTCCATACTCACCGAAGTTCACGGTGGTGCCGCCTTTGGCGACGCCGGACATGCGCCCGCGATGCACCTTGCGGTGCTTCGTTCTCTTGGGCATCAACATGACCGGTTACTCCTCTTCTTCTTTCGCAGTTGTGTCAACAACTGCATCGACTTCCGCTTCAGCGGAAGGTGCCGCTACGTCCGACTCGGCAGCAACCTGTGCTGCGGTCTCGTCAGTAGTTGGCGCGTCACCGTCAGGTGACGCATCGGCTTCCGCAACCTCGGCCTTGGCCGAGGCGTCTTCCTGGGCGGACTCGTATTGGACCTGAGCCTCGGCAGCTGTGGGACGACGTCCCCCGCCAGCCTCGATCAGTTTCCGTCCGCCGGTTTCCTTGCCGATCTCCTCGACCGGGCGCTTGCCGCCCCCGGCTTCGATGAGACGTGGCTTGGAAGTCTCTACGCCCGCTGCCTCTTCGGCGCGGGACTTCAGGCTCTTTTGAGTCCGCCTTGCCGGACCACCTGTGGCCAGATCGGCCTCGGCTGCGATACGTTCACCTGAGAGTGAGGCTCGCTCCATCACATCACCGCGATAGACCCAGACTTTGACGCCAATGGCGCCAACGGTGGTCCTTGCGGTGGCTGTGCCGAAGTCGATGTCGGCACGGAGGGTGTGGAGCGGAACACGACCTTCGCGATACCACTCACGGCGACCCATATCTGCGCCACCGAGTCGACCCTTGCACTCGACACGGACGCCTTCGGCACCTGCTTTGAGAGCAGAGGCGACCGCACGCTTCATGGCGCGACGGAAGGCGATTCGGTTCTCGAGTTGATCAGCGATGCCTCTGGCGAGCAGCGCAGCATCGAGGTCGGGGTCTTTGACCTCGTTGATGTTGAGCTTCACCCGACCGCCGGTCATCTCTTCCAGACCGTTGCGGAGACGCTCGGCCTCTGAACCCTTGCGGCCGATGACGACGCCGGGACGGGCCGTGTGGATGTCGACGATGAGACGATCGCGGGTGCGCTCGATATCGATACGCGAGACGGCCCCACGCTGAAGTTCGCCGCGCAGGTAGTCGCGGATCTTGAAATCTTCATTTACGAACTCGACGTAGTCCTTCGTCGAAAACCACTTGGACTTCCAGTCGGTAGCGACGCCCAGCCGGAATGAGTAGGGGTGTGTCTTCTGACCCATCAGTTCACCTCCTCAGTCATTTCGGACATGTCAGCTACGACAATCGTTATATGGCTTGTTCTCTTGTCGATGCGGGTCGCACGACCTCGGGCCCGCGGCTTGAAACGACGAAGGGTCGGTCCCTCGTCCGCATACGCCTCAGCGACGATCAAGTCTTCAGCGTCCAGAGCGTGGTTGTGTTCGGCGTTGGCGACGGCAGACATCATCGTCTTCTTGATCGGTGTGGCCGCTGCACGGTTGGTCAGTCGTAGGACGTACTCAGCCTCCTCGACCGGGAGACCCCGGATGAGGTCGAGAACACGGCGCACCTTGTATGGCGACTGCCGGATGTAGCGGGAGTGAGCCTTGACTTTCATGTGCGGGTTGCCGCCTTCTCGGCATGGCCACGGAAGGTCCGGGTGGGAGCGAACTCACCCAGCTTGTGGCCGACCATCGACTCGGTGATGTAGACAGGCACATGCTTGCGACCGTCGTGCACCGCGATCGTGTGACCGATCATCTCCGGGATAATCGTTGAGCGGCGTGACCAGGTCCTGATCACACGCTTCTGGCCCGAGTCGTTGAGCGCGTCGACCTTGTTGGCGAGGTGCTCGTCGACAAAGGGGCCCTTCTTCAATGACCGACTCATCTAGCGCCTGCCTTTCTTGGATCGACGTCTGACGATGTACTTGTTGGAAGCCTTCTTTTTCGACCGGGTACGGGCCTCGGGCTTGCCCCAAGGGCTCACCGGGTGACGTCCACCGGAGGACTTGCCTTCACCACCACCGAGCGGGTGGTCGACCGGGTTCATCGCAACGCCTCTTGTTTGAGGTCTGACACCCTTCCAGCGGTTCCGGCCGGCCTTGCCCAGCTTGATGAGCTCGGCTTCGGTGTTCCCAACCTGACCAACCGTGGCCTTGCAGTCGAGTGGCACCTGACGCATCTCACCTGAGGGGAGACGAAGGAGGGCAAGGTCGCCTTCCTTGGTCATCAGCTGAACCGCAGCGCCGGCGGAACGGGCCATCTTGGCCCCGCCACCAGGACGCATCTCGATGGCATGGACCATCGTTCCCGAAGGGATGTTGCGAAGAGGTAGTGCGTTGCCCGGACGAATGTCGGCGCTCGAGCCGGACTCGAGACGATCGTCGACCTTCACACCGAGTGGAGCAATGATGTAGCGCTTCTCACCATCGACATAGTTGAGAAGTGCGATCCGTGCGTTTCGGTTGGGGTCGTACTGAATCGAAGCGACTCGGGCGGGGATCCCGTCCTTGTCACGCTTGAAGTCGATGACGCGATAGCGCTGCTTGTGCCCACCTCCACGGTGGCGCGATGTCACACGGCCATAGGTGTTCCGACCACCGGTCTTGCCTTTCTTGGCGATCAGCGACTTTTCGGGCTTCGAATCCGTGATCTCGGCGAAATCCGAGACCGTCTGGAATCGTCGTCCCGGTGAAGTTGGTTTGCGTTTCTTGACTGCCATCTCAGACTCCGAACAGATCGATCGAATCGCCTTCGACGAGAGTGACCACGGCGCGCTTGACGTCCTTGCGCTTACCGAGCTTGTAGCCGGTGCGCTTGACCTTTCCCTTGCGGTTCATGGTGTTCACCCTGACGACGCTGACGCCGAAGACTTCTTCGACGGCATCCCTGATCTCCTCTTTGTTGGAGCGGGGGTCAACTTCGAAGGTGTATGTGTTTTGCTCCTCGATCAGGTCGTAGGACTTCTCCGAGACAACCGGAGCGAGGATGATGTCGTAGGAAGTTTTCATTCTTCCTCTCCTCCGTCTGCACGATCTTCGACGGAGTCGAAGTCGTTACCTCCGCCATCGGCGGAGGCGTCGTCTTTGACGAAGTCGGACTCGCTGACTTCATAGGAGCTCGCTCGTCCAACCGAACCCACGGTGTGGGAAGTGAAAACGATTTGGTCTGACCAGAGGACGTCGTATGCCGTGAGGTGGCCGGGTTCGACCAGACGCACGTCCGGAAGGTTCCGGAACGACTTTGCGGCCGCGCCATCGAGGGCGCTGAGCACCACAACAGTCTTTCCGGGTGAGTCCATCGCTGCGAGCAGACCTACGGCCTGTTTCGTCTTGGGAGCCGACCAGTCGAACTCATCGACGACCTTGACCGCCTCTTCTGAAGCACGGGCCGAAAGAGCCGAATGGAGGGCTAGACGCTTCATCTTCTTGGGTGTCCGCTGGCTGTAGTCGCGGGGCTGGGGTCCATGAGCGACTCCACCACCGACCCAGATCGGGGAACGGATCGATCCGTGACGAGCACGGCCCAGACCTTTCTGGCGCCAGGGCTTGCGACCACCACCGCGGACCTCAGACCTGGTCTTGGTCTTGGCGGTCCCGGCGCGGGCAGCTGCCAGCTGTGCTGTGACGACCTGGTGCAGAACGTCCATGTTGGGCTCGATGCCAAAGACCTCGGCGTCGAGCTTGACGTCGCCGCTGGCCTTTCCATCTGCCTTGAAGAGCGGAGCTTTGAGATCAGCCACGAGCCTTCACCGCCTCTCTGACGAGTACGACGGAGCCTTTGGGACCGGGAACTGACCCGTTGAGGAGCAGTAGTCCGCGCTCGGCATCGACACCGGCGATCTCGAGATTCAACGTGGTGACTTTCTCGCCACCCATCCGACCGGCCATCTTCATGCCCTTGAAAACACGGGCCGGAGTGGCGCAAGCGCCAATCGAGCCTGGAGCACGGTGCTTCTTGTGGTTTCCGTGACTGGCGTTCTGACCGGCGAAGTTGTGACGCTTCATCACCCCGGCGAAACCCTTACCTTTGGAAACACCGCTGACGTCGGCCTTGGCGCCGGCCTCGAACATCTCTTCGACTTTGATCTCCTGACCAACCTTGAACTCTGAGGGGTCTTCGACCTTGACCTCGATGAGATGGCTGCCAGGAGCGACACCAGCCTTGGCGTAGTGGCCGGAGGTCGGCTGATTGACGTTCTTCGGCTTGGCCGATCCATAGGAGATCTGGACGGCGTTGTAACCGTCGCGCTCCATCGTCTTGATTTGGACGACCTGAACAGGCCCAGCCTTGACGACGGTCACCGGGATGGCCCGGGCCTCTTCGTCAAAGATCTGGGTCATACCCAGTTTCTGTCCGAGAATTGCTTTCATCATCGATCCCTTAGAGCTTGATCTCGACTTCGACACCAGCCGGCAACTCGAGACGCATCAGCGAGTCGACCGTCTTCGGGGTCGGCTCGAGGATGTCGATGAGACGCTTGTGTATCCGCATCTCGAAGTGCTCACGGCCTGTCTTGTGCACGTGCGGACCGCGAATCACGCAGTAGCGGTGAATCTCCGTTGGGAGCGGCACCGGGCCCTTGATCTTGGCCTCGGTGCGGAGCACCGTCTCTGTGATCTTCTTTGAGGACTCGTCGACCACGTTGTGGTCGTAAGCCTTCAAGCGGATCCTGATCTTCTGGTCTGCCATTACTTGGTGATCTTCACTACTCGTCCGGCTCCGACGGTCCGGCCACCCTCACGGATAGCGAACCGGAGTCCCTCGTCCATGGCGATCGGAGCGATCAGCTCGACCGTCATCTCCGTGTTGTCACCAGGCATCACCATCTGGGTGCCTTCGGGCAAGTTGACCGAACCGGTGACGTCGGTTGTGCGGAAGTAGAACTGGGGGCGATAGCCGGGGAAGAACGGGTTGTGACGTCCGCCCTCTTCCTTGGTCAGGACGTAAACCTGAGCTTCGAAGTCGGTGTGCGGAGTGATCGATCCGGGCTTGGCCAGAACCTGACCACGCTCCACGTCATCTTTGCCGATTCCACGGAGCAGGACACCGACGTTGTCGCCAGCCTGACCCTGGTCCAACAGCTTGCGGAACATCTCGATGCCGGTGGCGACAGTCTTCTGCGTGTCCCGGATACCGACGATCTCAACCTCTTCGTTGACGTTGAGGACACCTTGCTCGATACGACCGGTGACCACGGTTCCACGTCCAGTGATCGAGAACACGTCCTCGATCGACATCAGGAACGGCTTCTCATTGTCACGCTCGGGATCGGGGATGTAGGTGTCAACAGCCTCCATCAGCTCCAGGATCTGATCGCCGGCGCTCTCATCGCCTTCCATTGCCTTGAGGGCCGAGCCACGAACAACCGGGGCGTCGTCGCCGGGGAACTCGTACTCGGTGAGGAGGTCACGAACCTCGAGCTCGACGAGATCGAGGAGTTCCTCGTCGTCGACCATGTCGACCTTGTTGAGGAACACAACGATCGAGGGGACGCCGACCTGACGGGCGAGGAGAACGTGCTCACGGGTCTGCGGCATCGGGCCGTCAGCTGCGGACACGACGAGGATCGCACCGTCCACCTGCGCCGCGCCGGTGATCATGTTCTTGATGTAGTCAGCGTGGCCTGGCATATCGACGTGTGCGTAGTGACGGTTCTCCGTCTCGTACTCCACGTGCGAAATCGAGATCGTGATTCCGCGGTCGCGCTCTTCCGGTGCTTTGTCGATGTTCTCGAACTCGGTGAACTGGTTGGTCCCACCAACCCGCTCGGCGAGCGTCTTGGTGATCGCAGCGGTCAGCGTCGTCTTGCCATGGTCGATGTGGCCCATGGTTCCGACGTTGATGTGGGGCTTGGTGCGCTCGAACTTCTCTTTGGCCATTGTCTTTCTCCTAGTTGTCCTTACGCCTCGCCGCGACGGTGCGCCACGATTTCCTCGGCGATCGAATCAGGAACGTCCTGATATGAATTGAATTGCATTGAGTAGGTGGCACGTCCCTGCGTCTTCGACCGCAGGTCGGTGGCGTACCCGAACATCTCCGACATGGGCACCTGGGCCTTGATGACCTGGCTGTTGCCACGTTGGGTCATTCCCTCGACTTTGCCCCGGCGAGAGTTCAGGTCGCCGATGACATCACCCATGTACTCCTCAGGTGTCGTCACCTCGACGTCCATTACCGGCTCGAGGAGCTTCACGCCCGCTTTGCGAGCGGCCTCCTGAAGCACCATCGATCCGGCGATCTTGAAAGCCATCTCCGATGAGTCGACATCGTGGGAAGAACCATCGATGAGGACCGCACGGACATCCACGAGTGGGTAACCGGCGAGGATGCCCTGGTCCAAGGCCTCTTCAATACCGGCGTCCACTGACGGGATGTATTCACGGGGGACGGAGCCACCTTTGATTTGGTCGATGAACTCGTAACCGCCGCCAGGGCCGGTGGGCTCGAGGTGGATCACCACGTCGGCGTACTGACCTTTACCACCGGACTGCTTGACATGCTTGTACTGGACCTTCTCAATGCCCCTGCGGATGGTCTCGCGATATGCGACCTGTGGCTTGCCGACCGTGGCATCGACCTTGAACTCGCGGAGTAGACGATCGACGAGGATCTCCAGGTGGAGCTCGCCCATGCCCGAGATGATCGTCTGACCGGTCTCTTCATCGGAACGGACCAGGAACGTGGGGTCCTCCTCCGAGAGACGGTGCAAGGACGAAGAGAGCTTCTCTTCGTCCGACTTGGTCTTGGGCTCAATTGCGACGGAGATGACAGGTGCGGGGAATTCCATCGACTCGAGTTGGATCGGTGAGTCGACCGCCGCCAATGTGTCTCCAGTGGTGGTGTTCTTGAATCCGATCCCGGCAACGATGTCGCCGGCGAAGATGTCATCGACGTCTTCACGGTGGTTGGCGTGCATGCGAAGCAGACGACCGATGCGCTCTTTCTTGCCCGTTGTGGTGTTGAGAACAGTGTCACCCTTTGCCAGGTGACCTGAATACACCCTGAAGTAGGTGAGCTTTCCGACGTGTGGATCGGACATGATCTTGAAAGCAAGAGCTGAGAACGGGTCGGAGTCGTCGTTCTTACGCTCGAGGATGACTTCTTCGTCTCCCGGCTTGAAGCCCTTGGTCATTGGTAGGTCATCGGGACTGGGCAGATAAGCGACGATCGCGTCGAGAAGAAGCTGCACGCCCTTGTTCTTGAATGCGCTACCGCAGAAGACGGGGGTGAACTCGCCAGCGATTGTCCCGGCTCGCACGCCAGCCTGAATCTCCTTGGCTGTCAGATCGCCATTCTCGAGATACGCCTCGAGAAGCTCCTCTGACGTCTCGGCGACTGTCTCGACCAACTGCTCGCGATACTCGGCGGCCTTGTCTGCCAGATCGGCAGGAATGTCACCGGTTTCCCACTGCTTGCCGTCGTCACCCTTCCAGGTGTGGGCACGCATCTCGACCAGATCGATGACACCGGCGAAGTCCGCTTCGGCGCCGATCGGGAGCTGCATGACGAGAGGCTTTGCGCCAAGACGATCGATGATCGACTGGACGTCGAAGTAGAAATCGGCTCCGGTCCTGTCGAGCTTGTTGATGAAGCAGATTCGGGGAACGCCGTAGCGGTCGGCCTGACGCCAGACGGTCTCTGACTGAGGCTCCACACCGGCGACACCGTCGAAGACGGCGACTGCACCGTCGAGAATGCGAAGGGCACGCTCGACTTCAACTGTGAAGTCAACGTGACCAGGGGTGTCGATGATGTTGATGACGTGCTCGTGCCAGATACAAGTGGTGGCAGCAGAGGTGATGGTGATTCCACGCTCCTGCTCCTGCTCCATCCAGTCCATCGTGGCGGCGCCTTCGTGGACCTCACCGATCTTGTAGTTACGGCCGGTGTAATAGAGGATTCGCTCGGTGAGGGTGGTTTTGCCCGCGTCGATATGGGCCATGATCCCGATGTTTCGGGTACGGCTGAGGGGCACCTCGCGTAGGTGATGCAGCGCGTTGTCGTTGCTCATTTTCTTTCTATTACTCCGGCTCGTTATTCAGTTCTGAACTGTTCTCGTCCTGTGGTTCGGGCCCGGGAGTTTTTTGAGGGCCCGCCTACGGGAACCGTTCGTTTGTAAATCTGTCGGTTGGTGCCTCCGAGTTGCGGAGCAACTCGAAAGTCTCGCTCGCGAGCGTTAGCTCGCTTCAGCGAGACTCACCACCGGTAATGGGCGAAGGCCTTGTTCGACTCCGCCATCTTGTGGACATCTTCTTTGCGCTTCACAGCTGCGCCTGTGTTGTTGGACGCATCGAGAATCTCGTTGGCGAGACGCATCGACATGGTCGGCTCGCGACGGTTGCGTGCGAATCCAACCAGCCAGCGAATGGCAAGGCTGTTCTGGCGACGTGGTGAAACCTCGATCGGCACCTGATAGGAGCTACCGCCAACACGTCGGGAGCGAACCTCGACCTGTGGCTTGATGTTGTCGATCGCACGCTTGAGCACGATCGTCGGATCCTGGCTGGTCCGTTGTTCGATGGTCTCCAGTGCGTCGTAGACGATTGTGCGAGCAAGATCCTTCTTGCCCTTGAGGAGGACCTTGTTGATGACCTGGCTCACGAGCAAGCTCCGAAATACCGGATCTGGCTCGATCTTTCTCTTCTGGGCTGGGGCTCTGCGCATGGCTAGTCCTTCTTCGATCCGTATCGGGATCGGGCCTGCTTGCGCTCGGAGACACCGGCGGCGTCGAGAGCACCACGAATCACCTTGTAGCGAACACCTGGAAGGTCACGGACACGTCCGCCACGAACCAAGACCATGCTGTGTTCCTGGAGGTTGTGGCCCTCACCTGGGATATATGCCGTCACTTCGACACCTGAGGAGAGACGCACACGACAGACCTTGCGAAGTGCCGAGTTCGGTTTCTTCGGGGTCACTGTGTAGACGCGAGTGCAGACACCTCGCCTTTGCGGGGCGCCAGCAAGACCACCGGTCTTGACCTTCTTCTTCTTTGGCTTCCTGCCCTGACGGACAAGCTGCTCGATTGTTGGCATTTCGCTCCTAATGGGGGTGTCCCGGCACAGGCGTGACACCATTAAGACTCGTTGTGAAACCTTGCTTGTCGGTCACAGCGGGTGTGTCCGACTGTTCTCGTGGTGGCACGCGCAGGCGTGCGGCTTGAGAACCAGGGAGGATTCTACGTTCTTTCTGCTGTAAGTACCAAATCGTTTTTAGGGGTCGGCCGTGGTTGTCGTGGTGGTCGGCATCGTCGTTGTTGTCGTTGTCGTGGTCGAGGTTGTTGTGGTCGAGGTAGTGGTAGTCGACGTAGTCGTGGTTGAGGTAGTCGTTGACGTAGTTGTGGTCGAAGTGGTTGTCGTGGTCGTGGTCGGAGGGATCAGCGTTGTGGTCGTCGCAACCGTTGTCGGCGGTGTCGTGGGCGGACCGGTAGTCGGTGGGGCAACCGTCGTAGTGGGTGCCGGCAGTGTTGTCGTGGAAGGAAGTGTCGTGGTCGACGTCGTCGTCGGCGGCAGAGTCACAAAGGGGCCCGGTCGGGTGGTGGTTGGCGCAGCGAACGGCCCGATCGTCGTAGTGGTGGAACTCGCACCGCTTCCAACTATCTCGTCTTCGACAGGGATCGTGGTTTGGCCGGGAGCGACCAGGAATGATGAGGGATCTCCGGCCGGTTCTTCGGATTCAACAGCCACCGAGTCCGAGTCATCACCCAAAGACAGGAGCCAATTGACACCAATGAAGACTGCGCCAACGACAACAGCGGCAACAACCAGCACGACGAGACCGTTGAGCAGCCCTCCAACGAGGAGGCTGTCACGCAGCGAAAACCGGCGCTTCTTGGTCGGCTCGCTGGTCGCCAGACGATCCGCTATCTGACGGGCTAGATCGTCACGCTTTGTGGGGTCGGTTGGCTGGGTCAATTTCGCTTCCTACGCGTTTCCCATCGCCCCGTAGGCAGCAAGCTATGGCTGGGATTCGACCATGTCAACGTATGAGCGAGGGAGGCCTCTACTGGACGCCGCCAGCAGTCTCGGCCGAGACGAGCTCCCCCGACTCCGAACCTCCCTTGATGCGGGCAGATCGGTCCAATTCGCGGGCTGCGAGCGTTCGCTCGAGAGAAGCCATCTGCTCTTCACTGACTGCTGGAAGATCAAACGCCGCTTGAACAAAACGGGCGGTATCACCGCGATAGTCGTGGCCGAACGACTTGAACTCTCCAGGGACGACGACCATCGCGTTCATTGCGTCGACCAATACCTGAGTGAAGGTGATCAATGGCCGCCACTTCATACCTTCGTGGACACCACGACCGCGTTCACCGTCGAGCCAAGGTGGACGTTTCACTGCCAGACGCAGAGACATCTGCGAGATCGGGTCGTTGTCATGGTCGACGATGACGGCCCGTAGCTTCCTTTTCTGCTTCTCGGTCAGCTCCTCGTACTGCTCAAATCGATCGAACGCGGCGACCGTGCCCTCGGGCATCAGAGGGTTGCGCCCTTCTCGGAGACCGGTTCTCGACCATCGAGCAAGACCAGGTAGCCCGAACCAAAGGGCGCGATCTATGCCGTAGTGGTCGAAACCCTCGAGCCCCTGGTGCATCGTGACGTCTGAACTGGTCCAGGCCCCCAGACTTTCCCCAAACACGAGGATTGTCGGACGTTCGTCTTGGGGCACGGCCAGAAGTCGCTGCCTGACCCCCCAGAGAAGCTGGCGGAACTGGGCCCGTCCCAATGACACGTTCTGCACTTCCACAAACGAGGGTGCCTTGCCGTATTGGATCGCCACGGTGGCAATGTCGCCACGGGCCAGAATCTCGGCGGACTCGACAACGGTGTGGTCCACCCATCCGGTGCCCGTCGGAGAAAGCAACAGCAGGTATCTGCGGTCAAAGGCTCCGAGCCGTTCCATCTCATCGAGCGCCAGCTCGGAGCGTGCCGTCGCATAGATCGGCTCGCTCTCGACACCCACGTAGGCCCGAATCGGGTCGGCGGTCGCCTCCTGTCCGAGGGTTTCCTCGATCGTTTGCCGGGGCACGACCTCATGTACAAATCTCCTGCCCTGAAGGCCCAACTCCTCGAATGGCGAGATGCTCTTGGGCCCTCCAGACACGTATTCGTTGGAAGGCAACTCGCTGAACGCGTCTTCGACTTTGGAGTTGAGCTTGGCGAGACGTGCCACGAGGGCTCGATACCCGGTGATCACTGAAGCTCCCCACGCCGCGATGTTCAGCGATCGGGCAAGCAGCTGGTTGGCGGGATCGTGGCCCAGGTAGTCAATCAACGAGCTCCGGGAAGTCCGAAAACCCGCGGCCGCTCCCCTGCCGAGATTCGATACCGCTGCGCCGACGGCAATGGACCTCGCCAGGTCGGCCGGCTTGTCGTCTTCGGTCCACCGTTGCATGACGGCATTTCGTGTTTCGAGCTCTCTCGCCCATCGTGACGCCACGAACGCGAATCCTCCGATGCCGGTGACAATTGGCACCAGCGGGAGATCGGTCTTGGATGCCAGATCCTCGCCGACCTCGTGGATGATCCCTCCGACGGCGCCGACAGCGACCAAGCGTCCGGCAGTCCTCAGTGACGCCTTACCGGTGGACTCGTCGTCTTCCTCCTGGATTCCTCCAACAGCGGCACCCGCAGCAACGAGAATTCCGCGAACGGCGAGCCTCCAAGCCAAAGGTGAATCCTCCGGCGCCATGCGAACTGCGACTGAGTCGACCGACGAGCCGACAGCCCTGGCCGATAGGACGGCGAGGCCGGCTGCCATGCCCTGATGCACATAGTTCCTGGGCATCAACGACGGACCGAAGGAGTCGAGACCTGCGCTGGCAGCCAGGGGCCCGCTGGGCCCGGAAGTTATCGGGTTGAGCCAGTTGGAGATACCAACAGCTGCATCGACGAATTTGGGAGTCAGACTCATGGGCCGACGAAGCCTAAACGACGAACCCAGGGTTCCTGACTTCGCTATGCGAAGGTAGGAACCCTGGGTTCGCTAATAGTGAGTTGGGGGTTATTCCTCTTCGGAGGTGTTCTCGTTGCCACCCAAAGAAGCGAGCCACTCGGCCGGATCCTCTGGGAGACCCTCGTCCTCTGTCGGAGCACCGCCACCCTCTCCCAAGATGCCAAGACTGGCAACAGTCGTCGCACCTGGAAGTGAAGGCTGGAGCATTTGATACTGATCGGCGCCCGTTCCAGCAGGGATCAGCTTGCCGATGATCACGTTCTCCTTGAGACCTCGCATGAAGTCAGAGCGACTCTGGATGGCAGCATCGGTCAGGACACGTGTGGTCTCCTGGAACGAGGCAGCTGACAGCCATGAGTCCGTGGCCAACGAAGCCTTGGTGATACCCATGAGCTCGGGTCGGCCCTCGGCCGGCTTCTTGCCGTCCTGGACCAGCTCCCGGTTGGTGTCCCGGAAGGTCTGATCATCAATCAGAGCTGCTGGCAGGAAGTCGGAGTCGTTGGGGGCAACGATGCGGACTCTGCGCAGCATCTGACGAACGATCATCTCGATGTGCTTGTCGTGGATCTCGACACCCTGCGATCGGTAGACCTCCTGCACCTGGTCAACCAGGTACTGCTGGGTCGCACGGACACCTCTGATCTCGAGAACCTCTTTCGGATCAAGGGGTCCTTCGGTCAGCTGGCTTCCCGCGTCGACCTCGTCGCCATCCGCGATACGCAACTTGGCGAAACGTGAGATCGGGTAGATCGCCTCGTCATCACCCTTGGTGACGACGATTCGCCGACCTTCCTCGTCGTCGAAGACTCGAGCCGTGCCGCCGAGCTCGGACAAGACAGCCTTGCCCTTCGGTGTTCTGGCTTCGAACAGCTCGACCACACGAGGTAGACCGTGCGTGATGTCCTCACCCGCCACACCACCGGTGTGGAAGGTACGCATCGTCAGCTGGGTTCCGGGCTCACCGATTGACTGGGCAGCCATGATTCCGACCGCCTCAGCGGGCTCGACCATGCGTCCGGTTGCGAGCGACAGGCCGTAGCAACATTGACAGACACCACCACGGGTGTCACAGGTCAAGGGCGACTTCACGCGGACCGTCTCGACGTCGGCACCTTCAATGGCGTGGAGTTCCTTGGTTCCGATGATCGTGCCCGCACGGAGCTTGTCATCGTCCTCGGTGGCCACAAGGCTGCGACCTTCCTTGAGATCGTCTGCCAGGGCACGGCCGTAGATACGGGAACGAAGGTTCCTGATCTTGTTGCCACGGTCGTCGATGACCTTGATGACGATCCCACGATCAGTGACACAGTCCTCTTCGGTGATGATCATCTCCTGGGAGACGTCCACCAGGCGACGTGTCAGATAGCCCGAGTCGGCAGTACGGAGGGCAGTATCAGCAAGACCCTTTCTCGCACCGTGGGTCGAGATGAAGTACTCGAGGACCGACAATCCCTCACGGAAGTTGGAGATAATCGGGCGAGGAATGATGTCACCCTTCGGGTTGGCGACCAGACCACGCATACCGGCGATCTGTCTCAGCTGCATCATGTTTCCTCTGGCCCCTGAGCCAACCATCATGTCGAGGGAGTTGAACTGCTCGGTCTTCAGACCGGCCTTCATGGCGTCGGTCACCTTCTCAGTGGCCTCGGTCCAAATCTCGATCAGCTCCTGACGACGCTCGTCGTCGGTGACGACACCCTTGGCAAAGAGGTTCTGAACCTTGTCGGCCCGATCCTCGTACTCAGACAGGATGTCGGCCTTGTTGTCGGGTGTCCTCACATCGTCGAGACCGATGGTGAGACCCGCCTTGGTGCCGAACGTGAATCCGAGATCCTTGATCCCGTCCAAGGTCTGGGCGACGGACGAGCGGGGGTAATGCTCGATGATCGTCTCGATCAGGAGCTTGATATCGCTCTTGATCACCTTGGAGTTGATGAAGGGGAAGTCGTCGGGGAACACCGTGTTCAGCAGCGCACGACCCAGGGTCGTCTCCGTCAGACCAGCGGGGTCAGCCGGCTCCTCATCGATCAAGTTCTTCAGCGTCTGCTTGAGGTTCTTGTGAACATCGGGGTCACCAGCCAGCGATCCAAGACGCAACTTGATCGGAGAATGCAGTGAAAGCTCTCCGATCTCGTGAGCCATAAGCGCTTCGTCGATATCGGCAAAGATCCGACCTGCCCCCACTCCGTCTTCGACGAACTCGGAGAGATAGAAGATGCCGATGACCATGTCCTGACCCGGGGTGACGATGGGTCGACCGGATGCCGGCGAAAGCACGTTGTTGCTCGACAGCATCAACACTCTTGCCTCAGCCTGGGCCTCGGCTGAGAGCGGAAGATGGACGGCCATCTGGTCACCGTCGAAGTCAGCGTTGAACGCCTCGCAAACGAGTGGGTGAATCTGAATTGCCTTGCCCTCTACGAGCACCGGCTCGAACGCCTGGATACCCAGACGGTGAAGAGTCGGCGCACGGTTGAGAAGCACCGGGTGCTCCTGAATGACATCGCTGAGCACGTCCCAAACCTGGGGACGCTGACGCTCCACCATTCGCTTGGCAGCCTTGATGTTCTGCGCCAACTCGAGGTCGACGAGACGCTTCATGACAAACGGCTTGAACAGCTCCAGAGCCATGATCTTGGGCAGACCGCACTGATGGAGTTTCAACTGCGGGCCCACCACGATCACCGAACGACCCGAGTAGTCGACGCGCTTACCAAGGAGGTTCTGACGGAAACGGCCTTGCTTACCCTTGAGCATGTCGGACAGTGACTTGAGGGCACGGTTACCCGGTCCTGTCACCGCACGACCACGACGCCCGTTGTCGAACAAGGCGTCAACGGCCTCCTGAAGCATCCGCTTCTCGTTGTTGACGATGATCTCGGGAGCACCGAGGTCCAAAAGTCTCTTGAGACGGTTATTGCGGTTGATGACTCTGCGATACAGGTCATTGAGGTCGGAAGTGGCGAACCGGCCACCGTCGAGCTGAACCATCGGGCGCAGGTCTGGCGGAATCACCGGAACGGTCTCGAGAATCATGTCCTCGGGACGGTTCTGACCCTCCCAGAACGGCTTGACGACCTTCATCCGCTGCGTCGCACGCTGACGACGCTGCTGTGAAGTGCCGTTGAGGTTTTCGTCCAATCGCTCCATCTCGGCATCGAGGTCGAGACTCATCAAGAGAGTCTTGACTGCCTCGGCGCCCATACCGCCTTCGAAGTAGTCGGCGTAGCGGAAGTAGATCTCACGCCACAGCTGCTCGGACTCGATGAGCTGCTTGGGGCCCATGGTGCGGAAGGTGGAGAAGGCCTCTTCGATGAGCTCGATCTCACGATCAGTGCGCTCGGAGCGTTCCTTGATCTCCTTCTCGACCTCTTTGCGGCGGGCGTTGATCTCCTGAGTCTTGGCTCCGCCCTCTTCCATGCGCTCGAGCTCGTCTTCAAGAGCCTCGAGACGGACTTCGTTCCACTCGCTGAACTCGTTCTTGACGACTTCGATCTCGTCGCCCATTGCAGCTTCGAGCTCCGGAAGATCCTTCTGTCGGGTCTCGTCGTTGACGGATGTGACGATGTAGCTGGCGAAGTAGATGACCTTCTCCAGCTCCTTCGGCGACATGTCAAGGAGGTAGCCGAGACGGCTTGGCACACCCTTGAAGAACCAGATGTGGGTTACGGGAGCGGCCAGCTCGATGTGGCCCATGCGCTCACGACGGACCTTGGAGCGGGTGACTTCTACGCCACAACGCTCACAGATGATCCCCTTGTAACGGATCCTCTTGTACTTACCGCAGTAGCACTCCCAGTCCCGCTGGGGACCGAAGATGCGCTCGTCGAAGAGACCCTCTTTCTCAGGGCGAAGGGTTCTGTAGTTGATTGTCTCCGGCTTCTTCACCTCTCCGTAAGACCAGGCGCGGACCTGGTCGTTGGAGGCGAGGCCGATTCGTAGCTCGTCAAAGATTTGCTGCGCCAAAGTGAATTACCTCGTTTGTAGGGCGGTCAGTGATTTCAACAATTCGTTATTCCGAGTCAGGGCGCTCGGGCCGGCTGAGGTCGATACCGAGGGATTCGACCGATCGATAGGTCTCCTCCTCGAGCTCTTTGAGCTCGACTTCCTCACCGGCTGACAACATCTCGACATTGAGGCCGAGAGACTGCATCTCCTTAACCAGCACCCGGAATGACTCCGGAATACCTGGCTCGGGGATGTTGTCGCCCTTGACGATCGCCTCGTAGACCTTGACCCGGCCTTGGACGTCGTCCGACTTGATGGTCAACAGCTCCTGAAGTGCGTAGGCAGCGCCGTACGCCTCCAGTGCCCAGACCTCCATCTCACCGAAGCGCTGGCCACCGAATTGGGCCTTACCGCCAAGCGGCTGCTGGGTGATCATCGAGTAGGGGCCGGTTGACCGGGCGTGAATCTTCTCGTCCACGAGGTGGACCAGCTTCAGCATGTAGATGTAGCCAACGGTGACAGCGGTATCGAAGGGTTCACCGGAGCGTCCGTCGTAGAGGATGGCTTTGCCATCGTCCTGCACCAGACGGTCGCCGTCCCGGTTGGGATGAGCGCTGTTGATCACTTGCATGATCTCGTCCTCACGGGCACCGTCGAAGACAGGGGTTGCCGTCTTGGTCCAGGGCTTGGTTCCAACCGCTGCGGGCGAGTCGCCCTTGAACGGCTCCCAACCCTGAGCGGCGGCCCATCCGAGATGGGTCTCCAACACCTGACCGAGGTTCATCCGAGAGGGAACACCGAGCGGCGACAGAATGATGTCGACAGGCGTTCCATCGGCCAGGAACGGCATCTCCTCTTCAGGGAGGACCTTGGAGATGACACCTTTGTTGCCGTGACGTCCGGCGAGCTTGTCACCTTCTGTGATCTTGCGTTGTGTGGCCACATAGATGCGGACCAGCTCATTGACACCGGGGCTGAGATCGAAGCCGTCCTCACGCTTGAAGACCTTGACGTCGATGACCTTGCCGGTCTCGCCGTGCGGCACCTTGAGTGATGTGTCACGGACCTCACGTGCCTTCTCACCGAAGATGGCTCGAAGCAAACGCTCTTCCGGGGTCAGCTCAGTCTCTCCCTTGGGAGTGACCTTTCCGACGAGGTAGTCGCCAGGGCCTACTTCGGCGCCGACACGGATGATCCCCTCGTCGTCGAGGTTGGCCAGGACTTCCTCCGGGACATTCGGGATGTCACGGGTGATCTCCTCGGCACCGAGCTTGGTGTCACGGGCGTCGAGCTCGTGCTCCTCGATGTGAATCGAGGTGAGCACGTCGTCTTTGACGAGACGCTGACTGATGATGATGGCGTCCTCGTAGTTGTGGCCTTGCCACGGCATGAAGGCGACCAGAAGGTTCCGGCCGAGGGCCAGCTCACCGGCCTCGGTGGACGGACCGTCGGCGAGTACGTCACCGACCTTCACCTTGTCGCCTTCGGAGACGATGGGCTTCTGGTTCATCGACGTGCCCTGATTTGAGCGCTTGAACTTGTCGAGGGGGAAGGTGTGCTTCTTGTTGGCACCCTTCTCCTTGACCACGATCTGCTCGCCGGTCACTTCGACGACCTCACCAGCCACAGTGGAGACGATCATGTCTCCAGAGTCTTTGGCGGCGCGTCCTTCGACACCGGTGCCGACCAGCGGCGACTCGGCAGTCAGAAGCGGAACGGCCTGACGCTGCATGTTGGAGCCCATGAGGGCGCGGTTTGCATCGTCGTGCTCGAGGAACGGAATCAATGAAGTCGAAACGGAGACGATCTGCTTCGGCGACACGTCCATGTAGTCGACGGACTTGCCCTCGACATACTCGACTTCGCCACCGGCACGACGGACGAGCACCCTGTTATTGGCAAAGGCACCGTTGTCCTTGAGCGGGGCATTCGCCTGGGCGATGACGAAACGCTCTTCCTCGGTCGCGGTCAGGTAGTCGACCTTGGCGGTCACGACACCCTTTTCGACTCGGCGGTATGGGGTCTCGATGAAACCGAAGTCATTGACCCTTGCGTAAGAAGCCAACGATCCGATAAGACCGATGTTCGGGCCCTCAGGCGTCTCGATCGGGCACATACGTCCGTAGTGAGACGGGTGGACGTCACGGACTTCGAACCCGGCACGCTCACGAGACAGACCACCCGGACCGAGCGCCGAAAGCCGGCGACGGTGGGTGAGCCCAGCAAGTGGGTTCGGCTGGTCCATGAACTGGCTCAGTTGTGAAGTCCCGAAGAACTCTTTGATCGCGGCGGTGACCGGACGGATGTTGATCAACGACTGAGGTGTGATCGCATCAGGGTCTTGAGTGGTCATCCTCTCTCGGACGACGCGTTCGAGACGAGTCAGACCGACCCGAACCTGGTTCTGGACCAGCTCTCCAACCGTGCGGATACGACGGTTTCCGAAGTGGTCGATGTCATCAGTCGAGATGCTCACCTCGTTGCCAACGTGAGTTGTGATCGTCTGCTCACCGGCATGGAGCGCAACCAAGTACTTGATGGCGTCGACGATGTCTTCGTCCCGCAGCATCTGAAGACCCTCGGCGCGGTAGTCCTTGGGTGCGTCTTCGCCGAACTTCTGGGCGATCTTGTAACGACCGACCCTTGTGAGGTCGTAACGCTTGTTGTTGCGGAAGAGAGTCTGAATCAGACCCCGTGCCGACTCAACGGTGGTCGGCTCACCCGGACGAAGCTTGCGGTAGAGATCGAGCAGCGCCTCTTCCTTGTCAGCAACCGTGTCCTTTTCGATGGTGTTCTTGATCGACTCTGCGCCATTGAACATCTCGAGAATCTCCTCGTCGGTCTCGGCAATGCCGAGGGCCTTGAGGAACGAGGTGATGTATTGACGACGCTTACGGTCGACACGAACACCGATGGTGTCCTTCTTGTCGGTGTCGAACTCGAGCCAGGCTCCACGACCAGGAATGATCTTGCCGGAGTAGATCATCTTGTCCGACGTCTTGTCTTTGGCGACGTCGTAGTAGATGCCGGGCGAACGAACGAGCTGGGAGACAATCACACGCTCAGTGCCGTTGATGACGAAAACGCCCTTCTCGGTCATGATCGGGAAGTCGCCGAGGAAGACCTGCTGCTCTTTGATCTCACCGGTGCCGCGGTTCATGAACCGGGCGGTGACGAACAGAGGACGGGCATAGTTGGTGTCCCGCTCCTGAGCCTCTTCGAGAGTCATAAGAGGATCACCAAAACGGTGATCCGTGAGCTCGAGGGCGAGAGAGCCGGTGAAGTCCTCGATCGGGCTTATCTCTTCGAAGATCTCACGAAGACCTTCATCGAGGAACCATTGAAAGGACTCATGCTGGACAGCCAGCAGATTGGGTAGCGGTAGTACTTCGGGGATCTTCCCGAAGGAGAATCGCTCAGCCACGCGCGAAACCAAGGGGTGCCTCCTTGAGGTGGTGGTTAATAAGGGGATAACGCAAGAAAGGACATGCTAACACACGCGGCAGCATGTCCCCAAGTGGAAATTTCTGTTGTTGAACAGCCCCCGTCGGTGGTGCCGACAGTGGCCGTTCGGAGCCCATGGCTCGTTGGACACTCTATCGCACACTTCGCGAACCCGTCAAGGTTTTGGAATTTGATGGCTGGCGGACTTTGAGTGATTGCCTCCTCGATCGAAGGCCGATCCTGGTTGGGGGATTCACCGATCAGTCCGCCATTGTCGGTGGAGATCGTCACTCAAACAGACGCCGGTCGGCCAGCAGCTACCGCCGCGTGTCAAGGCCGACGACCCCGGTCGGCCGACTGCTGCCGCGCTCGCTAGAGCTAAGAGGCGGCAATAGCCCTCAACTTCTCCATGTCATGGATCCGGATGCTTCGGTAACCGGTGGAGATGACGCCCTGATTCCGCAGTCGTCCCAACGCCTCGTTGACCGACTGTCGGCTCACCCCGAGCAACGCCGCAATCGTCGACTGGGAGAGATTGATCTCGCTCTTCCGCTCCCCTTCCTCAACCAGGAGATCAGCGACCTGGCCAAAGACGGTCTTGTGCATGAGCCGGATCACACGGCGCTGTGTCGACTCCAACTGGCGAAGCCCGGCGACCAGCCAACGAAGGCATACGGCAGGATGCCGCGCGAGTTCTGGGAGCAACCTTGTTCTCTCGAACCTGAAGGCACTGACCGACCCAACCGCTTTGGCCGAGGAGATGTATGGCGTGTCACCGAACATCGCTATGTCGCCGAGGACCGAACCCGGCCCGACCCTCGCCACGACTCGGCGGCCATTGCCGGACCCTCGATAAACCTCGACCTCTCCCCTTTCGACGAGGTAGGCAGCGGCGGCGTCATCGCCTTCTTTGAAGAGATGGGTCCCCGGATACTTGGTGATGATCTCACCGACGTTGCGGATCAACTCGATGTCGGCCTTGCCCAGCGGGGCATAGTCGGATCTGCCGAAGGAGCGTGCCAGCCAATCGAGGTGTTGCTGCTCTGCCTGTCGCAAGTTCACGCCTCTCCCAACAGACACCGGACCGACAATCTTCCAGATTGATCGGCATTCGTAATCCGTCGAAATACCATGTCGTGCAATGGCCAGGCATCGGGCCCGGGCGCCTCGCTGGCTCTGGGTGATCCCCGCCCTCCTCATACCCCTCACCGTCGCTTCTGCCGCATGGGCCAGCCACGTCGGTTCTGAGGGTCGGTCGGTCGCGCCGGACGTGAAGTTTGCCGGCCTCGACTTGTCCGGGGTAGATCAGGCCGAGGTCGTCGCGGCCGTCGACGCCAGGGAAGCAGAGTTTCTCGCAACGACGGTGACTGTGGACCTCGGTGAGAGACAGGTGACGATGACGGCAGAGGAGATCGGATTCGACTACCTCTGGTCGGAGACCGTGAACGAAGTCCTCGGCGCACGGCACGGTGAGAATGCCTTGAGCGAGTTTGTTGCCTGGGTCACCACACCATTCGAAGAGATGGTGATACCGGATCACTACGAGTTCGATGAGGAGGTGGCCAGGGAGCGGCTCGGAACCGACGAGTTCGTGCTGTCATTCCCCGTGGAGCCGACCATCAGCAACGAGGAAACCAGCTACATGTATGTGGTGCCGGGAGTCGACGGTGACGCACTCGACATCGAGGACGCAATCGCCGACCTGGCCGTAGCGCCGATCACAGACGGGGACGTGGTGGTGGAACCGGACCACGTTGTTCTCAAACCCACAGTTACAGACCAAGAGGCAGAGGACATGGCCGCTGCCCTCAACGACCGGACGAGAAAAGGCGTTCTGGCGAGAGTTGGAGGTGTGGCGGGCCGTCTGACGTCAGGCCAGATCAGAGATCACATGGTGACAACGATTGCTGATGGCGCGATCACAGCGACAATCGACCCGGAGGGTTTCCAGCGCGAAATCGAGACCACGCTCAGTCAGGCGCTCGGCCCGTTCACTGATCCCGTGCTCGAGGTTTTCGACGGCTCAGTGGTCCTGATCGAGCCCGGGGAAACCCCGCCAATCTGTTGCAGCCTGGACTCGGTGACGGAGGCCGCCGAGTACTACATGGACAGCTCAACCATCGTCATCCAACTCGAGCCTCGAGCGGACGACGACCCGGAGATAGTGGCCTGGGCAGACGGCTCATACGTGATTGAGCCGGTAGCGGAGTTCACGACCCGACATCCGTGTTGCGAGAACCGCGTCACCAACATACAAACCATGGCCGACACCCTCACCGGGGTCTATCTGATTCCCGGGGAGACGATCTCGTTCAACGAGTTCGTGGGGCCCCGGACTCGAGAGAAGGGCTACTTGCCGGCCGGCGCCATCAGGGGCGGATACATGACCGACGAAGTCGGCGGCGGTGTCAGCCAATTCGTCACAACCATGTTCAATGCCGCCTTCTACGGAGGGCTTGAACTCGACGAGTACCAGAGTCACTCTGTGTATTTCTCCCGATACCCGTATGGGCGCGAAGCGACACTCTCGATTCCCGGGCCGGATCTCGTGCTGACCAACACCACTGACTATCCCGTGTTGATCTGGCCGACCTACGACGCCAATTCGATCACGGTCACCTTGTACTCGACGGAACACATAGAGGTCCTCGAACTAGATCAACGGATCTACAGACGTGGTGAGTGTCGCCGTTCCGAGATCGACCGGCAGCGCACCTACCCCGACGGGCGCGTGGTCGTCGACACCATCGAAGCCAATTACAGGCCAGGCGATGGGCTGGACTGCAACGGCAACGTGATCCCAAGGCGGGACGGCTAGACCGGATCCTCCAGTACAGCCTGAAGTGTTCGCTCGCCGATGCCGCGCATGGTCGGGTTGTCATCCGAATTCAATAGGTAGACGAGCGAGAAGTGGAGCGCCCAGGCCCGAGCCCTTCTCCAAAGAGACGGGTCCTCGTCTCCATAGGCCTCTCTGACGACCGGGACGGCGGTCGGCGACAGCATCCAAGCGACCGCAAGGTCTGTGGCCGGGTCTCCTGCGGTGATGTCTCCGAAGTCGATCACCGCACTCAACGAGCCGTCACGCTCGAGGAGGTTGTGCGGGTGTAGGTCACCATGGAGCCATACCGCCGGACCCGAATGTGCTGGAGACGAACTGAGCTCGTCCCACAGCTCCAGCACCGAGGGGCTTGGGTTCAATAGCTGGACTCGCTCACGGAACCCCGAGTCGCGTTCTGAAAGGGGACCACCGCGGAACGGGTTGGAAGGCGCCTCTTCGGGTGCAGGGTGGTGAAGGGCCGTGAGGAAAGCCGCCATCTCAATCGCAGCGCTCTTGGAGTCGAGGGACTGACTTTCGGCCACCGATCTTCCCGGCAGCCAGGGCACGACGTTCCAGCTCCACGGAAACCCACGACCGGGGTTCCCGGCGAGAACTGGCGCCGGTATCGGAATGGGAAGGCGCGGAGCCAGGAGTGGAAGCCACTTCGCCTCGTTTTTCACCAACTGGGCGGCAAGCGATCTACGAGGCAGACGGACGATGTGGCTCTCGCCCACCCGAAAAAGGGTGTTGTCCCATCCGTTGGCAAACAGCACAGGAGCCTGGCCCGTCCAGTCGGGCCACTGGTCTGACAGGAGTCCGGCGACCAACTCCGCGTCCACACCGACTTCAGCAGGTGGCATGTTTTGAGACATCAGCCTCGTCCGCCAGCCAGCGCCTTCGCCTCTGGCGATCTCGAGAGCACAACCATGGCCATCGTCCCAAGGATTGGGCCCAGCGCGAGGAAGGGAAACGCCCACCTCCAGCTGAACGCATCCACCAAGAGAGGAACCCCTTGGATGGTGACCAAAGTCAAGAGGAAGCCAAGAGCTGTCTGCAATGTCAATGCGGTGCCCCGCGTTTCATCGTCCGCTGTTTCTGTGACCATCGCCGAGAACTGAGCGCTATCAGCAACAATCGTCGCCCCCCAAATCAACATCACCGGGACGACTACCCATGGGGAGAGGCCGAAGACCAGGGCGCTGCTGACGGCACAGGCACCGCTGATGACCATGGAACCCCCGGCGATGCGTGTCCGCCCCAAACGGTCCGCCAGTGAGCCTGCGTACCACGAGCCGGCCCCGCCAATACCGATGATGAAGAAGGTGAGGGTTGAGACCGATCCGTAGCTGACCCCCGCTGCCTCGGACGATGCTGCGAGAAAGGCTGCCATCCAGGTCCACATCGCATACAGCTCCCACATGTGACCCAAGTAGCCGTACGTCGAGAGCCGAACACCACGGTTCCTGACAACAGTTGCAACCTGCTCGATCCTGAACCTCTGTGCCGGGATCTCGTGCGGACCATCGCCAACCCTCGCCATGAGGAGTGCTCCCAAAAGGGCAAGAATCGACGAGGCCACAATGACACCTTCCCAATCGAGCCCGAGTCCACGCACCAGATGGGGTGACGCCGATCCGACTGTCAGAGCACCAACCAAGACGCCCAGAGCCATTCCCCGGCCTTTCACGAACCAACCTGACATGACTTTCAGGCCCGACGGGTAAACGGCAGCCAGCAACATGCCGATGACGAATCTCAAACCAAGGGCAAGTCCGACTGACTCACTGTCAATCGTGAGGAGACCGGCGTTTGCCACCGCGGCCAAGACTGCAGCGGAGACAAAGAGACGTCTCGAAGGGACGATGTCGGCCAGATTGGCAAACGCGGAGATGAGGGCTCCGGCCACGAAACCAACCTGAACCGTGAGGGTTAGCCAGGGAACCTGTCCGTCGCCGAGACCCCAGGCGTCCTGAAGTTGAGGCGCAACTGCCGATGCCGAAAACCAAAGGCTGAGGACAAAGAGTTGCCCGAGGGCGATCCAGGTGAGAGCCGCTCGCTGAGCCTGCGTCACCGGAACAGTGTGGCGACGCTCTCGACAACCGGGTCGTCGCCAAAGCCCAGGGCCGAGAAGATCAGGAGGACCGCTGCAAAGACCACAGCAGCAATCATTAAGCCGACGAGCCAGGCGGGGAGCTTGCGCTTCTGTTCAGGCATCGTCCCATGTTCGTCGCTCAACCCCCACCGTCCCAATAGTTCGCTTCCGGCCAGAAGGTGCGTGCATCACGTTCGAACGCAGTGAAGCTGGGCAGCTGATCGAGGATCTGTCCCTCCAAAGGACCTGAGGTGGCCCTTCCGGTGGCCAGGTCCCACTCAGTCTGGGTCTCGCGATCGATGAGGGTGCCGCCAACAATGTCGAAAGTAAGACTCTGACCATTGACCTCAGCGAGGAAGACCCGCCAGCGATCCTCGACCGCAGGATCTACAAGAACCGCTATCGGAACGTCGGCAACCACGTCGTTTGCAGGGCCCAGTTCTTCGAGTACGGCGATGGGGTAGACGCCAACCTGAGTGCCGAACTCAACAACCACACTCATCGTGGGCACTTCAAAACCGCCCTGAGACGCAGGGACGTCGAGGGCTAGTGAGTCGGGATAGTCCTCTTTCCAGGTCGACCAACTGGTCACCTGTACAGCCATCAGCTCGAGACGCTCTCCGCTCAGCGGCCCAACGATGGCCTCACCCAACGGCTGGCTCCACACCGACCCTGTCGAATGGTCGAACCAGGTCATGGCGTTGCCCCAGAGAGCGCCTTGATTCCCGAAGATCATCACCTGATCGTCGACCTCTCGGCGATGGACCATCGCCGTCGCACAGAGCGGTCACCATGTGACGAGGACTGGTGACCCCGCGATCCAATCGTTCACCATCTCGCGGCGGTTGAGGAAGCTGACGGGGTAGGCCTTGGCCTCGCCATCCAGTTCTACACCGACGATCAGCGCGTCGTTCGGCCAATCGGTCTCACTGGCTGACAGGAACGAGGGGTTGTAGACCGGGAATATCGCGTCCCTCGGTAGAAGCTGTCGATAGCCGACCGGAACGGCCTCGCCGGCCTCCACTGGGTCATACAGATCCTCCGTGGCGGGCACCGGATCGGTCTGGACGGATGCGGGATCGCCCGCGACCAGCCACACAGCGGCCCCAGCAACGACTGTCACGGCTATCAGAGTGACGACGGTGTTTCTCACCTCATTGCCAACCATATGGGTTCACTTCGCCACACGTCACCGTCGGATTTGCGACAAAGAGAAAGCCCGGCCACCTTCCGGTAGCCGGGCTCGTTCAATCGATTTTGGGTTGGTTCAGCCGGTGAGAGCTTCGTGGGTTTCACCAACTCTGATCTTGCGGGGTTTGGCCGTCTCGGCAACCGGGATCGAGATGGTCAGGACACCGTGGTCATAACCGGCTTCGATGGCCTCCGTGTTCAGACCCTCTCCCAAGAAGAACTGGCGGGAGAAGCTTCCGGTGGGACGTTCATTGAGCAGAACCTGATAGTCCTGGTTGATGTCCCAACGACGCTCTGCGCTAACTGTGAGTGTGTTCTTCTCGATGGTGAGGTCGATGCTCTCGGGATCGATACCCGGAAGATCGAGATGCAGATAGAACTTGTCACCGCTCCTATATGCATCCACTGGCATGAAGTTCGACTTCGTGTTGCTCCACATCTGGCGGGAGAGACGGTCGAAATCCGAGAACGGATCAAATCGCATAAGCATTGCTGAGATTTCCTCCTATTTGGATAACGTAGACTGCGATTAGTGAAGAACTGTACGACATGAAATTTGACATGTCAACTATCAACTTTCATGAGGGGTACGGGCGTCTCAAGAATCGCCTAATCTGAAGCAGTGCCAAGCAAACGACGAACGATCGGCTGGCGGGAATGGGTTTCCATGCCCGAGCTGGGGGTCCACGAGATCAAGGCGAAAGTCGATACCGGCGCCGACAACTCCTCACTCCACGCTTTCAACCTCGAGCGATTCACCGAAGACGGTGTGCAGATGGTCCGCTACGACATCCATCCACGCCAACGCAAGAAGAAGCCGGTCGTTCACTGTGTGAGCGAGGTGGTGAAGGAGCGAAAGGTCAAGAACCCGGGCGGTCGAAGCGAACTGAGACCCGTGATCAAGACCAAGATCGTTGTTGCCGGGGTGGAGTTCGACGCTCTCATCAACCTGACGACCCGGGACGAGATGACTTTCCGTATGTTGCTGGGGAGGAGAACAGTGAGAACGAAGTTCGTTATCGATCCGGGGCGTAGCTACATAGGCCGACGACCGGGGCGTGAGGAGACAGAATGAAAATCGCCATCCTTTCGAGAGGGGCAAGTCTCTACTCAACACGGCGCCTCAAAGAGGCTGCTCTCGACCGCGGGCACGAGGTTGCTGTCGTCGACTACCTGCGCTGCTACATGGACATCACGGCGCGCAAGCCCAAAGTGCTCTACAAGGGTGAGCCGGTCCGGCCCCACGCCATCATTCCTCGAATCGGAGCCTCCTACACGTTCTACGGCACCGCCGTGGTCCGGCAATTCGAAATGGCCGATGTTTTCACCCTCAACTCTTCCGACGGAATCAGCAGGAGCCGGGACAAGCTGAGATCGCTCCAGATTCTCAGCCGGGCGGGCGTTGGGATGCCTACAACAAGCTTCGCCCACTCGATCCAGGACGTGAACGGCCTGCTCGACGTCGTGGGGGGCGCCCCTGTGGTGGTCAAGCTTCTCGAGGGGACTCAAGGCATCGGCGTCGTTCTCGCTGAGACAAAAAAGGCAGCGGAATCGGTAATCGGAGCCTTCCGCCAGCTCGACGCCAACATCCTCGTCCAACAGTTCATAAAGGAGGCAGGAGGAGCGGACGTCCGAGCCTTCGTCGTGGGAGGCAAAGTCGTCGCCGCCATGAAGCGTCAAGGCGCACCTGGTGAGTTTCGCTCCAATCTGCATCGGGGCGGATCCGCCGAGATCATCAAGCTCACGCCAAGCGAACGGTCGACAGCGGTTCGAGCAGCGAAGAGTCTCGGATTGAGTGTGGCCGGTGTCGATCTGCTGCAGTCATCCGAAGGGCCCATGGTCTTGGAAGTGAACTCCTCGCCGGGGCTCGAGGGAATCGAAGGGGCCAGCGGCGTGGACATCGCAAGTCAGATCGTCGAATACATAGAAGACAACGTCGGTGCCTGACACCCGACTGAACGAGCCGATCACAGTTGGCGGTGTGACGGTCAAGCCTGGCAGGCAATCCCAATTCGAGCTCCCGTTCGCGCGGGTTGTCACCGGTGCCACGGAATCACTCCCGGTCAAGGTGATAAACGGACGTGCCTATGGCCCGCATGTCTGGCTGTCAGCCGCTATCCACGGAGACGAGCTGAACGGGATACAGATCATTCGGCGGGTCCTCCGAGAGATCGAAGCCAAGACGCTGCGCGGGGCGGTCATCGCGGTCCCGATCGTCAACCCGCTGGGGTTCATCATCCAGTCGCGATACCTGCCCGATCGAAGAGACCTCAATCGCTCCTTCCCTGGCTCGGCCCGGGGTTCATCGGCATCTCGACTGGCCCACCTCTTCATGAGCGAGATCGTGGACCAATGCTCGGTGGGTATCGACCTCCACACCGCCACCAACCACCGCACGAACATCCCGCAGATACGAGCCGATCTTGATGACCCCGACACCCTGAAGCTGACCAAAGCCTTCGGGGCACCCTTCAGCATCCACGCCAAGCTGAGGGACGGCTCCCTTCGGCAAGCGGCCGCTGAGCGGGGAAAGACGATCCTCCTTTATGAGGCGGGACAGGCCCACCGTTTCGACGAAGACGCTGTGGAGGTCGGAGTGAACGGCGTGCTCAGAGCCCTTCGATCGATGGGGATGATCGACGCCCGGCTCCCCCGAAACAAAGGCACGACTCTGATACGCACCACAAGGTGGGTGCGGGCGCGTCGGGGTGGGATCGCCGAATGCCACGTTGGTCTGGGCGATTGGGTGGAGGAGGGTCAGCCCGTCGCGTCGATTTCAGACGCCTTTGGCGCGAGGCCGACCCAAGTGAGGGCGACCCTGTCCGGCTATGTCATCGCAATGCTGCAGCGACCCTTGGTCAACTCAGGGGATGCACTTGTGCACATCGCTGAAGAAGCCGGACCCGGTGGGGACGAACCGGCGGAACGGCGGCGCTAAGAGGCCTTACGGACCTCTTCGAGCCACAAACGACGGAGACGCCTTCTCTCTTTCGGAGTATGTCCTCCCCAGATCCCGTCCGGCTGGTTGGTCTCGATTGCCCAGGTGAGGCATTCGTCGGATACCGGACAAGTGGAACACACCGCCTTGGCCTTGACGATGGCGCCGAGATCTTCCTTTGTCGGGAAGAACGACACGTCGTCAGGCACTTCAAGACAGGAAGCCGCTTCCCTCCACGGTGTAACTGTCAGATCTATCACTTGACGCCCAATCATCGCTGGGCATGTGTAAACGCAGTATCAAGGGGTTTCGTTCCCCTTTATCTGTCGAATTCAAAGGGCTCCGGGACAGCACCTGCGTCCAAACGACCTAGCTCAGCCCTGGCAACGGAGCGACGGTGCACCTCGTCGGGCCCGTCGGCGATCCGAAGCCATCTCCCCATCGAGTAGAACTCTGCAAGGGGAAAGTCGTCGGTGAATCCGGCCGCCCCGAACAGTTGCATCGCGTCATCGGCAATGGAGGTGAGAAGGTTTGGAGCGGCGACCTTGATCGCGGCGATTTCGGTTCTGGCACCCTTCGTACCGACGTTGTCGATCAACCATGCGGTCTTGAGAACCAGCAGCCTGACTTGCTCGATTTGGATTCGAGCATTCGCAATCCATTCCCTAACGACTCCCTGCTCAGAAAGAGGGCGACCAAACGCTGTCCGAGCCTGACTCCGTTGAACCATGAGATCGAGACACCGTTCAGCGGCACCGATGGCCCTCATGCAATGGTGGATTCGGCCGGGACCGAGTCGCGCTTGGGCTATTGCAAAGCCGCCACCTTGTTCGCCCAGGAGGTTCGATGCGGGCACCCGAACACCGTCGAACAGTATTTGGGGATGGCCGCCGCGGTCCTGATATCCGAAGACCTCGGGCTCTCGTTCGATGGTGACTCCAGGGGTATCCATGGGCACGATGACCATCGACTGCATGCGATGCCGGTCAGCGTCGGGATCTGTGACACCCATCACAATTGAGAACTTGCAGCGCTCCGACGCTGCACCCGAGCTGAACCACTTCCTTCCAGTGATGACATAGTCATCACCGTCCCGTTCGATGCGGGTGCGGATGTTCGTTGCGTCCGAGCTGGCCACATCGGGCTCGGTCATCGAGAAGCACGACCGGATTTCGCCCTCCAATAGGGGGTGAAGCCAGACTTCCTTTTGCTCCGGGGTTCCGAACATGTGGAGGATTTCCATGTTGCCCGTGTCCGGGGCAGAGCAGTTGAGAACATCAGGAGCCATCCACACGCTGCGGCCGGTGATCTCTGCCAGAGGCGCATACTCCAGCACGGACAGGCCTGCACCGTGCTCAGGGTCGGGTAGGAAGAGGTTCCACAACCCTCGAGATCGAGCTTCGACCTTGAGGTCTTCGAGGATCTGGGGATGGTGGTGGGGGTTGCCCGAGTCCTCCATCTGCTGCCGATAGATCGGCTCGGCGGGGTAGATGTGGCTGTCCATGAAGTCGAGGAGACGACCTCGGTAGTCCTCGACGCGATCGCTGTAAGCAAAGTCCATTGCGACCCGAAGTTAGTGCGGTGACTCTGTGGTGTCTTCGGGCCCGGCCCCTCCAGGATCAGGCAATGGGGCGTCACCCCTGGCCGACGCGGATTCATCGTCGTAGCTCAGGGTGGGTAGACCGGAAGGTGGTGGCGGACCCTGTGGCTGGTTGCGTGCTGTTGCACGGCTGAACTCACTCAGCAGCATCCAACCTGCCAGCACCGCAATGAAGATGAACCTCTGCCAGATGGCAACCGCCAGGGCCACGGCGGCCGTGAGTGTGAATATGGCGGTTGCGATGCCCTCACCCCTCTCCGGAGCGATCTTCTGCAGAAGCGACTCCAACAGATGACCCCCATCGAGCGGCCGGATCGGCAGCCAGTTCAGGAGCCCCCAGAACAGGTTGATGTAGATGATGCTGTTCAAGGTGAAGGCAACAAAGGGCTCAAACGGGGCGAACACCGACGCCACCGCCCAAACGAGGCCTCCGAAAAGGATGCCGACAGCTGAGCCTGCCGCTGCGATGAAGGCCCTCCGTCCGGGAGTGAGGAGCGACTGGTCAACGGTCCAGCGGGTAAGGCCACCAAGGCCGTTGACCTCGATGGCCACTTCAGCGGAGTATCTCCTCGCCGCGAAAGCATGACCGAACTCATGAATCAGGATCGAGAAGAAGACGATGGTGATCCAGGTGATCGTCCGAGCGACGTCTCCGAAGCCGCCGACGAATCCGATGAGGGCGGCCACCAACAGGAAGGAGGAGCGAACGACCACCGGCATCCCGAAGAGCCTGAACTTCAGCATCGAGCCATCTTGGCAGCGGTACGCTGCTGCGCATGTATGACGATCTGAAGGCCGCTGTCGAAGCGGACATGCCCCGCCTCAAGTCCATCCTCTCCACTCTCATCGAGAAGAAGTCCGTCAGTGCTGACGGCTTCGATCCGGCCGCGGTGCGTTCCGCGGGGCTGGACCTCGTCGAAATGGTCGACGGCTATGGATTTGAGAACGCGCAGCTTCTCGAGTCGTCAACCGGGCACCCGGCTGTGTTTGCAGAACGAAAGGGCCCTGAAGGGGCGCCGACTGTCTTGCTCTACGCCCACTATGACGTTCAGCCACCGGGCCCAGCCGACGAGTGGGAAACGCCACCGTTCAAACCGGTGGAGAAGGACGGCCGCATCTACGGTCGAGGATCAGCTGACGACAAAGCCGGTGTTGTGATGCATCTGGGCGCCATCGCGGCTCATGGTGATGACCTTCCGGTGAACGTCCAGCTCTTCTTCGAGGGCGAAGAGGAGGCCGGTTCGGGAGGTCTCGCGGAGATCCTCGACAAGTACTCCGACCTCCTGAGTCCAGACGTCATCATCATCGGCGACGGCGGAATCTGGGACCTCGACACTCCCGCAATCATCACGAGCCTTCGAGGCATCGTTGGGGTGAAGGTTGAGCTCCGCGCTCTGCACTCGGCAGTCCATTCTGGACAGGCAGGCGGCGTGGTCCCGGACGCCCTAATGGCGCTTTCGAGGCTGCTCGCCAGTCTCCACGACGATGACGGCAACGTTGCGATCGAAGGTCTCGTCTCCGAAGAGATCGGCGAGTCGATCGACGTTCCGGAAGAACTCGTGCGGCGCGAGACCAACGCCATCGACGACCTCCATCTCATTGGGACCGGTTCACTCCCCTCGCGTATCTGGACGAGACCAGCTGTATCGATCCTTGCGATCGATGCTCCACCGGTCGCCGAAGCCATCAATCAGCTCGTGCCGGTGGCGCGAGCGAAGGTGAGCATGCGGATTCCACCCGGCCAGGACACCGAAGCGGCCCTTTCGGCTCTCAAGAAGCACCTAACCGACAATGCGCCATGGGGCGTGTCGCTCGACTTCTACTACGAGGAGGGAGGCGACGCGACCACCCTGGGGACAGACAATGTCGCTGTCGAGTCATGGCGGGACGCATTCGGCGAGGTCTTCCCCAACGAGATGGTTGCGATGGGCGCCGGGGGCTCAATTCCGTTCATCGCTACCTTCAAGGAGCTCTATCCCGAGGCATCGATCCTCGTCACGGGGGTCAGCGACCCGACAAGCGCTTATCACGCTCCCAACGAGAACGTCGGCGTGGAGCAGTTGAAGAACGCAACGATCTCAGAGGCGATCGCCTTCAGGATGTTGGCCGAGCGTTTCTGACTCAGTCGGAACCTCGAAAGTCGTTCTGTCTCCAGGCTTCATAGACGGCGATAGCGGCGGAGTTGGAGAGATTGATCGACCTGACACCAGAGACCATCGGAAGCCTCACCGTTGAGGTGATCCACTCCGCTGTCTTGACATCTTCGGGCAATCCAATCGATTCGGGACCGAACAGCAGGCTGTCTCCGGGCTGATAGGAGACGTCGGTGTAGGTGCTCTCGCCATCCACCGTGAAAGCCCATGTGCGCGCAGTTGCCGCCTGACGCCAGGTCTCAAGATCGGGATGGACGGTGAAAGTCATCTTGTCTCGATAATCCATTCCCGCCCTACGCAGTTTTGCGTCGTCCAGGTCGAAACCGAGCGGCTCGATGAGGTGAAGCCGACAACCCGTCACGGCTGCGAGCCGCATTGCATTGCCCGTGTTGGGAGGGATCTCCGGGCCGTAGAAAACGATGTCGAAGATCAGTGGGCTCCCAGGTCGAACAGCCTCAGTTCGGTGTCCTGAGCCTCCCGCAGCCCGTCATAGTCGACCTCGATGGCCTGAACCCCTCGAGCCTCCGCCATCACCCTTGCTTGGGGGGCTATCGACTGGGCGGCGAAGATTCCCCTGACTGGAGCAAGCCGCGAATCGTTGTTGAGCCTTTCGATGTAGCGACTGAGCTGTTCGACTCCGTCGATCTCCCCACGACGCTTGATCTCTACCGCGACGGTTGCTCCTGCGGAGTCGGCACAGAGAAGGTCAACCGGTCCGATGTCGGTCTGATACTCACGTCGGATGAGTGTGAGCCCTTCCTCGAGAGTTTCAGGAGTGGCGGCGAGCAATTCCTGGAGATGGGCCTCGACGCCGTCTTTGACCAGACCGGGGTCCTCACCCAACTCGTGCGTTACATCCTCCAACACCTCGTCGATCCAGATGGTGAGCTTCTCGCCTTTGGAGTTGGAGACTTCCCATCGGTCTTCGTGGGTCTCGAGGACATTGGGAGCGATCATCCAGTTGAGAGGCTTCGATGCGTTGCCGTCGGAGTGAATGGCAAGCGTGCCATCTGCCTTGACCATGATCAATCGGGTGGCTTCAGGTAGGTGGGCCTTGAGCCTCCCCGAGTAGTCGACTGTGCAACGGGCAATGACCAATCTCATGGGCTGAGCGGCGAGCGTAACTCACGGACGCGGCTCTGGCTCAGCGCGCATGATGCCGGTTCTGGGTTGTCGATAGGGGTCAAGGCTGGTCGATGCTGACAGCTGCCTTAACGCAGGAGTGGTAGATGCCACCGTATTCATCCAGCACACGACTCAGGTCGCCGGAGTTGGCAGGGTCGAAGGAACTCATGTCGTCGCCGGTCTCCTCAGCAATGCAATCGAGAATCTGGGCGTAGAACTGGAGATCCTCTTCTGGGTCATAGTGCTGTGCCGCCCATAGTGACGCGACTTCGTCTGAGTAGGCGACTTCACAGTCTTCGACCGCTTGGTCGGTAGCTGTGACTTCAGGGCCAGGCGCGGCCGCTGTCTCGAAGTAGAGGAAGAGGGGTTCGCCCTCTTGAGCGAACGGCCCATCGGCGGTGAAGCCTCTGTCACGCACGCATTGGACAACGCTTTCGATCGCAGCTCGGTACTCGGCTTCATCGACAACCCCGTCGGCTAAGGCGTCTCCTTGAGACTGGAACTCGAACTCCGCAGTGCACCCAGCGACCACCAAGAAGGCCATACCCATGAGAAAGAGGCCTCGCATATCTCATCAGAATACAAACAGGCAAGCGTCACGGGCATCCGTAGATCTCAGCTAGCCGAGACCGGGCTGCGCGCCGGAATGCGGCCCGCAATGACGGCGTCCAGCGCAAGCAGTGCGGTGATGACACCGAAGCCGATCGAGTAGGTCGAAAAGGTGTCGACCGACCATCCCATCACCGGTGCGCCGGACGCGATGCCGAGTAGGAAACCGAGCAGCACCAGGCCTGTCGACTTGCCAACCATGTGAGCGGGAGAGAAGTCCATCACAGCGAGCATCCCGACCGCATTCCAGGCGATTGCGCCACCGCCGAGGAGCACGGCAGCGGGCAAGAGAACCCACGAAGCGGCCGCGCCCAGAGATGCAGCCCAAAGCAACACCGCTCCAGCACAAGTGAGAAGAGCAAGAAGCCTTAGCGTCACACCGTGGCCCATTCGTCTCTCAGCAACCACAGGCCAACCGATTCTTGCGCCGATCCCGACCAAGCCGACCACGGAGACGAGAGCCCCTGCCGACGCCGCCGACCAGAGTTGGTCTTCCTCCGCAAAGAGTGGCAGGAATCCGAACATCGCTGAGGTCGAAAACCCGGACACTGCCCCATAGATCGCAACCCAGCGAACGGAAGCCGGGACTGCACCACTTGGGCCCCGCCCAACGTCGACCTGGGTCGATCGACTCTGTGACGACCGCCTTGCCATTCCGACCAGACCCGCCAACGGAATCAGAGTGAACGCCACGAGCGCAACACGCCAGTTGAACAAGTCAGTCAGCAACGGCAGTAACAGCCCGCCGAGGAAGGTTCCGATCTGAACCCCAGACTGTTTCAAGCCCGTCACGAAGCCCCTGGTCCCCGCCTCGACGTTGTCCACAATCAACGTGTTCGTCGCCGGGTTGCTCCAGCCATTGGCCAGGCCGGTGGTCAGAGCTGCAACCAGAAGCAGGGCGTAGCTAGGAGAGAAAGCGGTGGCAGTCAGGGTCACCGCCCCAACCGCCAGCACTCCCCTGGTGGATCGGTAGGCGCCTATTCGATCTGTTATCCGCCCGAACATCGGTGAGGAGAGAGCACCGACTAGTCCGGTCGCCGTCACCAGGAATCCGATCTGGGCCCGAGCAAGGCCGAACTCCTCGATGAGCTCGGATGCGAGCACCGAAAACGCAATGATCGGGAAGGTGGCGATCGTCATCGCCGATGCGGTGACGAAGGAGAGTCGGGCTTTGGAAAACGACCGCATCGCGGCCGACGCTACAGCGTGGCGGGGTCTCTAGTCGGACGGCTGAAGACGAACCAGAGGGCGTAGGCGCCAACTCCCACCAGGACGGCCCTGACCCACCAAATGTCGGTGAAGAACACTGCAGACAGGGTCAGAGAGGCGGTGATTGCGGTCGCGGCGATCCACTTCATCCGCACGGTCAGCCCGTGGTCCCGGTAACCCCTGATGATCTTCCCGAAGTAAGGATGATGGAACATCCAGTCGTACATCTTGTCGGATGACATCGAGAAGAAGAACGCCGCCAGCAACACCAGGTCGAAGGTCGGTATCAGCGGCAAGTAGCTCAGTGGAATCAGAGCCAGGCTCAGCAAACCGAGCACGAATAGGAGAGCCCGAACAATGGGGCTACGTGCCTTTCGGGTCGCTGGGGCTTCGACCGGCGGTGACATCACAGGATCGAAAGTATCCCGACCCTTTCCCGACGGCGAGTCGGTAAAACGATTCGATTCCCATTCTCTGCTGGTAATACAGTCGGCTGATGGACCCAAGGCACAGGACGTGGGCGACATCCGAGAGGTTCGTCCCCAAGACCTTCGTGCGGCCATTCCTTCGGTTCACTCGTATCGAAGCTTCATCCGGAATAGTTCTGTTGATTGCTGCGATCGCGGCGCTCGTCTGGGCCAACAGCCCATGGTCTGAGACTTACTTCTCGTTGCTCGACGAGCACCTGAAGATCGAGTTCTTTGCCTTCCACCTCGACGAATCGGTGCTCCACCTCATCAATGACGGGCTGATGGCCATCTTCTTTTTCGTGGTCGGCCTCGAGATCAAGCGTGAGCTCGTGATCGGCGACCTGCAAGACCCCAAAGCGGCGGCTCTCCCCGTAATGGCTGCGCTCGGCGGCATGGTCTTGCCCGCCCTCATCTACTTCGCCTTCAATGCAGGCACCGAAGCTGCAAGCGGTTGGGGCATACCTATGGCCACCGACATCGCCTTTGCACTCGGAGTGATTGCTCTCCTGGGATCACGGGTCCCGGCCGGGGCCAAATTGTTTCTCCTCGCGGTTGCCATCGCCGACGACATCGGAGCGATAGCGGTCATCGCGATCTTCTATACGTCCGACCTGAACGCAGGCTTCCTCGCTGCGGCCATCGCCGGACTGATCGTCTTTTGGTTTGCCACCAAGGTCAACATCCAGGCGATGTGGTTCTACATACCGGCGGCTCTTGCCATCTGGTACTTCACACTCGAATCCGGGGTCCATGCGACTCTGGCAGGCGTTGCTCTCGGATTCCTCACCCCGGCGCGGCCTCTCTACACCCGGCAGGAGTTCGATGAACGGGCTCGGGCGATCCTCGATCAGTTTCCGACCGAAGAGCCTGAGGACCATCACGCCCAGGAGCACTCGGACCACGAAGCCATGGCCCTCACCGATGTGGTGCATGGCGCAGTTTCTCCGCTGAACAGAATGGAATTCATGCTCGTGGGCTGGAGCTCGTACGTCATCGTGCCCATATTTGCCCTGGCCAACGCGGGGGTGGACTTCAGGCAGGTCAGCCTCACGGACGCCTTGACTTCCAACGTTGCCCTCGGTGTGGCTGTGGGTCTGGTGGTGGGGAAGATCGTCGGTATCAGCGGCGCTACCTGGTTGGCAGCCCGTTTTGGTCTCGGGCGCCTTCCCATCGGCTTGGGATGGGGCCATGTCTGGGGTCTGGCAGCAGTCGCCGGAGTTGGGTTCACGGTTTCGCTCTTCATCGCCGGCCTTGCCTTCGACAGCCAGGAAACGACGGAGTTCGCCAAGGTCGGCATATTCGCCGGCTCCCTCACTGCCGGGATAGTCGGTGCATTCCTTCTGTCCCGCGCCAAGCCACCCTCTCAGCTTTGAGCCGACCACCTTCCACGATCACCTGTGTCGAATGCAGTGGGGTGGCACATCTAATCAGCTTCTTGCCCGAAGACGAGCCTCTCGAACCGGGGTATCCCGTTGCATATCGATGCGCCGACTGTCTAGATCGATTTGACCTGGTCTGGGAAGAGGACGACTAGCTCGCCCAGCGGTGGACGTTGATGGCGTCAGCGTCGAACCCCATCCGATTGCAGAATTGACGGAACGCGGGCTCAGGCACACCTTTCCACTCCAGATCGTCGAGTGACTCCTCGAACGGGACGTCGAGTCGGAGAGTGGTCAGCTCCCGGTAGAGATACACCGCCTCCTGGTTCTCAGCAAAGGTGGCTGCCAGCTTCTCAGCACCCCTCACCTTGACCCCCCAGTCCGAGGGATCGAAAGGGATCAGCTCGAGTCTTGGAAACTTGGCCAACACCGTTGAGCTGCTCTTGGCTCCCCATCCGGGGAGGCCGGGGACCCCGTCAGCGGTGTCTCCGACAAGGGCCAAATAGTCAGGAATCGACTCGGGATGAACTCCGAACTTCTCAACAACTCCGTCCTCGTCGACGATCTTCTGCTCCCTCCGGTTGTAGGTCACGATGCGATCGCTGACGACCACTTGGGTCATGTCTTTGTCGGGGCTGGCGATAACCACTTGATCGACGTCTTCGACCCACTTCACCGCCGCAGCAGCGAGCGCGTCGTCGGCCTCGAACTCAATGTTCCTCCAAACAACTACGCCGATGGCTTCCAGAGCGTCTTCGGCAAACGGGAACTGTCGGAGCAGCTCTTCATCCATCCCCGCTGACGATTTGTAGCCGTCGAACATGTCGTTGCGGAAAGACTCGATGACGGTGTCGAACGACGCCGCGAGATGGGTGACCCCAGGTTCTCTCAGAAGAGCGAGAGTCGACTCGAGAATGCCAAGGGTGGCCCGGATGTCATTCCCGTCCGGTGCGAGCACCGTGTCCTTTCGACCAAAGTGGGATCGAAACAACTCGTAGGTACCATCGAGTAGGTGGAGACGCACGAGAACGATCCTACGACAGATCAGTCAGCCGATCCCTGGACCACCTTCCAGGATCGCTTTGGTTCCCTCTCGGACCAGATAAAGGACACATATCAGAAGGTGTCCGCCGAGGGAGGTCCCAGTGGAGACGATGTCCGCGATGCATTGGGAACCCTCGCCAGGGCCTGGGACCAAGTTGCCGACTCGGTGAGCTCTGCGCTTCAGGACCCCGAGGTCCGCTCTCGCGTAAAAGACGCGGCATCATCCTTCGCGGCGGCAATGGGCAACACGATCAGCCAGCTTGGCGAAGAGCTGCGGAAGACGGATCCCTCCGAGGAGGAGTGATCACGCTTTGACTCTGGCCAGGTGCCCGGCGAGAACAGCGGCGCCAACTTCCGAGTTGTCGATGGTCACAGCGAACTTGCGCCCCCCAACTCGGATGACCTCGATCGCTGGGCCTTTTCTGAGGACCACCGCCGACCCATTCGGGACCACCCGATAGCCCCAGCCGGCCCATTCACGTGGCTCCAAGTCGATGGCAGATACGCTGGCGATCTCCTCCAACGGGATTCGCTTGACAGCGATGGTTGCAGCCAGGTGGACCTCGAGCCCTCGGTCGCTCACTCGGACGCGGATCTTCGAGAACAACACGGCCAGGACCGCAAACACAAGGCTCAGCAGCTTCAGCCAACCCGGAAGGAAGAGGCCGACCACTGCGAACGGAACGAGCAGTCCGTAAGCCCACCTCACGGACAATGTCTCCTCCCACACCACGTCCCGGTCGATCGGGCCCGCGTCGATCGGAACAGCAGGTGTCTTCTCGTTCGCCGGGAACCAACGTCTTCCGAGGGCAAATCCAACACCCGCAACGATCACGCCACCGACCACAAGAGCAAGAACATGCCACCAGGAGAAGGCTCCGGCGTCCTCCCAGATCGCCGCTCCCGAGTTCAGACCGACAATGACCAGCGAAAGGACAATCCCGATTCCTCCCATGAGCCCGGCGATTGCCATCGACTCCGGCGTCGGATTGCCATGCGACCGGAATAGGACACCAATGAACGCACCAAGGCCGGCCAAGGCAACCAGCAACACAACGAGGCCCCATCTGGGCATCGAGCCGTCCGGCATCCCGGATGCGCCCCAATGGGAAGCGAGTGGATCGGGCAAGTCGCTCCAAGCGACCAAGATGGGCGAGACCGCAACCAGCACGAGCGTTGCTATCCACAGAGAGAATCTCGTCCAGTGACTCACAGCGCCAGAATATCGACCTCATGCATCCTCTAGCTTCCGCCGCCACCCTCGACGGGACCGTGGCCCTCTACGACTTGCGGTGGGACCTCGTCGATCGCTCAAAGGGACGTGCTGACTACGAGTTGAGCCACATCCCCGGCGCCTACTTCGTCGACCTCGACACCGATCTCGCCGACCCTCCTGGGGCAGGTGGCAGACATCCCCTCCCTCCGATCGAAGAGTTCACGTCAACCCTTGGCCGCCTCGGCATCACACCCGAGACCCATGTCGTCGTCTATGACGACATGGGCGGGAGAATCGCCGCACGCCTTTGGTGGATGCTCAGATCAATAGGCCACGACCGGGTCCAGGTCCTCGATGGAGGCTTCAAACACTGGGACGGACCCACGGAGTCAGGCTGGAATGAACCGACTCCGGCTCACTATCCGGACGTCGAGGGATTCACCGGCGTGGCCGAAAGTCACCATCTCGACGGCCGAACCGTCATCGACGCCCGAGCCGGAGAGCGCTATCGGGGCGAGTTCGAACCGGTCGACCCCAAGGCCGGTCACATCCCGGGCGCAGTCAATATCCCCACGGGGTCCAATCTGAATGCAGACGGCACTTTCCTAGATGAGAGCACCCTTGCCACGGTCTACGAACAGATCCCGGCCAACTCGGTGGTGTCCTGTGGGAGCGGTGTCACGGCCTGTCACGACGCCCTGGCAATGGTTTTGGCTGGCCACCCCATGCCGGACGTCTACGTAGGATCGTTCTCGGAGTGGTCTAGAAAAGACCTGCCGGTAGAGATGGGCGATTCTCCATGACCATCGGCCAAAGAGCCCTCGAGGCGATCGAATACTCGGACACCGACGAGTTGATCAGGGTCGTCGACGGCTTCTGCGAATCCGCTTCCTGGGATGAGCTCGTGGAACTCAAGCAGCGTTGTAGTGAGGCCGTCACTCGAGGCAAACAGCTCTGGGGAGTGGAGGAGCACATCAGGTATCGACTGGCACTCGAAGCGCCAGGGCCTTGGGCAGGAGCCGCGTTGAGCGAAGGCGTAGCCAGATTCTCCTTGGGTCCGCTTCCGGAAGTTGCAGCTTCAACCAAGACTTTCAGGGAAGTCAATCCACATATCGAGGACGGACCATGGCGCCAGTACTTCGCATTCGAGCGTGTGGTGCGGGGCGACGGCGAAGTCGACGCTGACGGCGAGCTCCCCAATCGGCTTCAGCAGTGGGAACCTGAGTACTGCCTCGCCACCTACAAGTCAGACAAGGTCGAATCGCCGTCTCCGGATCCCGTGGACGTCGGGAACACTCCGCTGCCCGACACCTTTGTCACTGTTGACGACCCACAATCGGAAGGCGTCTTGGCGGATCTTGTCGAACCCTGGGTCACCGAATCGAACGGCCGGTGTCAGGTGTCCTGCGTCGACGGGAACACTGCTTCGGCTATTCGGGCACTTGGGTTGACCAAAGCTCGGACTGGCGAGCTGTCTTCGACCGAGGCGCTGAGATGGATGGCGTGGGCAGCCGCGTCCGGTGGTGCACACGGCAAACGACGCGGATCGGCTTCAGGTCGACTGGCAACGTGGTGGGCAATCGTCACGTTGTGTGATCTCGATTGGCCGCCACAGCCGGACGAGGTCGGAAACGCAGTATCCAGACTTCAGTTCTCCTGGTTCGACGACGGAGCTCCATCGACGGGGTGGGAGCTACGTCTTGGGATCGAAGACCCAGAGTCAGGGCTGGCCTGGGCAATCTCGGCTATCGACGTCGCTGACTAGGCCTCGTCGACGAACGTCGCCACCCAGTGCCAGCCGGTCGCCCCATCCGGAGCGGGCGGTGTGGCTTCTTCAGTCTGGGTCACTCCATCACCATCGGTGGCCCTGACCCTGAGCTCATGACGACCGGGCGTCGCGTCCCAGTCGATCTTCCACTGAACCCATGCGTTCTCGGACAGCGGCTCGCTGACCTCCGCTTCCACCCACTCGGACCCCTCGCCCAATTGAACTTCAACCTTCGATATGCCGCGCGTGGGAGCCCAGGCCACACCGGCCACGGTGACGACGCCCTCCGCGACTGTCATACCGTTGCCAGGAGTGTCGATTCTCGACTGCGTCTTGATCGGTGCTTCCTTGGCCCAGCCTCTCGGGATCCAGTACGCATCGAATCCGTCCCAGGAGGTCAGTTCGATCTCAGACAGCCACTTGGTGGCAGACACGTATCCGTACAGACCTGAGACGACGAGTCGTGCGGGAAAGCCGTGCTCGAACGGGAGTGGCTCACCGTTCATGCCGACTGCTACCAGCGCTTCGCGGCCGTCATAAACCGCTTCCACCGGGAAACCGACGGTGAAGTCGTCGACAGACCTGCCCACTAGCTGCTCCGCATTGTCAGCGACACCTGCTCTGTCGAGGATCTCGCGAAGGGGAACACCTTGCCAGCGGGCGTTGCCGACGAGATCTCCTCCAACTCGATTGGAAACACAAGACAGGGTGATGTCCCGCTCGACCATGCGCATATCGAGGAGATCCGAATATGTGATGCTGTATGGGCGATCGACTCGACCGGTGATGTTGAGCGTCCACTCTTGAATGTCAACACGGGGGATCGAAAGGGCCGTGTCGATTCGATAGAACTCGTCGGTGGGAACGATGATCGACTCGAGTCCTTCGATCTCGAAATCCGCCGCCTGCGAGACCTCCGGGAGGATCTCTGCGGCGCTGGGCAACACCACTTCGTCGCGACCGGCGATAGCGCGTTTGGCTCTGTCGAGAAGAGCGCGACCAAAGGTTGCAGACAGGGCAGCCACTCCGAGCACGGCGCCGGAGCCAACGAGGAAGTTGCGTCGAGAAAAGTCTGACTCTTCATCATCAGCCGGCTCCGACAGGTTGTAGAGCATGCGGAGTGTCGCCAGGCCGGCCACAGCAGCAACAAGACCGGGGACAAGTCCCGCCGCCGGAGAAACCTGAGGGTCGGTTTGGGCAGCGAGAGCAGCTATGACCCCGAAGGCACCAAACACTCCGACGGCAATCGAGAAGCGTTGTCGGGCAAGTACACCAACGATCGCGCCGATGAGCAGTGTGGTAACCGCTATTCCGATGATCAGGACGAGCTTGTCCGCCGTCCCAAAGGTCTCGATCGCCCATTCCTTGATGGGCTGAGGGACATTGTCGATGACGACGTTCCCGAGACTCTCCACCAACGAAGGCAGGGATGGAAAAATGCCTGCAAGAAACTCTGAGACTCCAAGGGCCAGACCTGCGGCCAGAGCCCCTGATAGCGCATCACGCCAACGTGTCGACTTCACGAACGGTGAATGTAGAAGCAGGTCCGCTAACGCCGAGTAAAGGCTGAACGCCCAATCGGGCTGATCACGTTACGGTTTAGGCATGAGCAGAATCGCTGTGCTGACGTCAGGCGGAGACGCCCCTGGCATGAACGCCGCGATTCTGGCCGTGACCAAGGTGGCAGCGTCACATGATGTCCCCACGTGGGGCGTCGAAGGTGGGTACGACGGCCTGATCGACGGGGTGTTCCGTCCGCTCGTCCGACGCAACCTCGACGGCAAACCTGCCCCGGTGGCCGAAGTCGAAGCCGAAGGCGGCGAGGGTGGGACCATTCTTGGGTCGAGTCGGTCGCCACGGTTTTTCGAGCGCGAGTCGAGGGCCATAGCCATCGAGCAACTCAAGGAATACGAGATCACCGGGCTGGTCGTCATCGGCGGCAACGGGTCGATCGCCGGAGCCCATGCACTGGCCGCTGAGACTGACATTCCGATTGTCGGGATTCCCGCCTCAATCGACAATGACATCGGGCTGACGAGGGAAGCGTTGGGGGTAGACAGCGCTCTCAACACAATCGTCGAGGCGTGCGACAACATCTCCGACACCGCTCGTTCCCACCATCGTGCCTTCATCGTCGAAGTCATGGGTAGAGAGAGCGGATATCTGGCCATGGCAGCCGCCGTCGCCACAGCTGCTGACGCCGTTCTCCTGCCGGAGCGACCCCATTCCCGGGATGAGGTGATCGAGTCTGTGGTCACCTGTATTCAGCGGAGCTTCGACGTCGCCAGGGACAAGACCCGGGTTCTCGTCATCAAGGCAGAGGGAGTTCCGGTCCCAACCCATGAGATTGTGGAGGAAGCCACCAATCGGCTCACTGTGAACGGGGATCGGTTTGATATTCGAGGGACTGTCCTTGGTCATGTCGTCCGGGGTGGTGATGCTTCGTTTCGGGACCGGCTGCTGGCCGGCCGCTTCGGAAGGGTGGCCGTCGAAGCCGCAATCAGAGGAAAGACCGATGTGATGGCCGGGTGGAACGTGGGCGTGGATACAGGAGAAGCGACCACAGACGACTGGATCCGTCTGTTCCCGATCTCCGATGTTCTCCGTGAGACGGAGAAGCTTCTGGATGGGACGTCATCGGTCTCCCAAGACAGGGTGGCGCGAATGGAGGCGATCCAAGGCGTGCTGGCTCTCTGACCGGTAGCGTCCTCGGCATGCCTGCTCAGATCGGATTCGTACTACCTGCCCTCGAAGATCCACCCACCGGCGAGAAGCCAACCTGGGACGAGATCCAACAACTGTCCCAACGAGCAGAGGACATCGGGCTGGACACACTCTGGGTGCCTGACGAGCTCTATTGGAAGATCAAGGCCTGGCCAGCACCGCGGGGGTTCTGGGAGTGCGTGGCACTGACTTCTGCCGTCGCCGCTTCGACATCGACCATCAAGGTCGGCACCTGGGTCCTTTCAGCCCTGCATCGCAACCCAGGTCTGACTGCGAAGGTCGCTGCGACGCTCGACGAGATCAGTGGCGGTCGGTTCATCTTCGGTCTCGGTTCAGGGCATTGGCGTGTCCAGGGCAAGGCCTTCGGCCTGCCTGAAGGCTTCACAGTCTCGAGATATGAAGAAGCCTTGCAGATCATCGTTCCGCTGGTGCGCGGTGAAGAGGTGACCTTTGAAGGCGAGTACCACTCGGCACACGAATTGGTCAACGCACCCTCAGGACCGAGTGGCAGCTCGATGCCGATCATGTTGGCCGGACACGGCCCAAGGAATGTCGGTCTCGCAGTGGAGCACGGCGACATCTGGAGTGCATATGCGACGGACAGCTCGCTACCCGATGCGTTCGCCGAGCGGCTCAGCCTGGTTGCCGAGTCGTGCGAGAAGGCGGGACGCGACCCGGCCACACTCACGAAGTCGTTGGGCGTGGTCGTGGAACACCCCGGTGCAGGTGTCAAGTCGGAGGATGTGGGACTTGGCGTTCCGATACGTGGAGATGCCGAGGATGTTGCGAGTGTATTCGGCGAGCTAGAGGCCGCAGGCGCTGACATGATCGAGGTGACCCCCTTCCCGGATGCACAGGCGGGCCTCGAGTTTCTCGCTGACGTGGTGGCCCTGTACCGAGCCGACTAGCCCACTCTCTTCCAAACAGCGGTTTCGCCTACGCTCCAAATCATGAAGTTTGGAGCATTTGTACCGCAAGGCTGGCGTATCGACCTCGCCGGCATCCCCGTTTCCGACCACTGGGACACCATGAATTCGGTGGGTGCCGACATCGAGTCGCTGGGCTACGACTCGTTGTGGGTCTACGACCACTTTCACACTGTCCCCGAGCCGACTCAGGAAGTCACCTACGAGGCGTGGACCCTCATGGCTGCACTGGCCGCAACGACATCCACAGTCCGACTTGGCCAGATGTGTACCTGCAACACGTACCGGCCGCCTTCCTATCTGGCCAAGGTCGCCGCGTCGATAGACGTGATCTCGGGTGGCCGACTGGAGATGGGAATCGGCGCCGGCTGGTACGAGCACGAGCACGACGGCTACGGCTATCCCTTCCTCTCCCCCGGCGGCCGACTCGGGATGCTCCGGGAAGGCGTCGAGATCATGAAAGCGATGTGGACCGAAGACGAGGTGACCTACGAAGGTGAGCACTATCAGCTCAAAGGGGCAATCTCTCAGCCCAAGCCGATTCAGGAGCCCCACATCCCGTTCTGGATTGCCGGCGGAGGCGAGAAGGTCACACTCAAGATCGCTGCTATGTATGCGCAGTACTCGAACTTCGGTGGTGACTCACTCGAGACGTTCAATCACAAGTCAGAGCTTCTGCGCGCTCACTGCGAAGACGTCGGGACCGACTTCGGAGCAATCATCCGGTCGGCCAACTTCAACGTTCTGTGTGGCGAAACCGAATCAGAGGTAGCCGACAAGATCAGTTGGCTCGTCGATCACATGAAGAAGTACGTGTCGGAAGATCGTGCGGAGCGCTACGGAACGCTCTATCAGGAACGCTCAGGAACACCTGAACAAATCGTCGCCTGGCTCAAAGGCTACGAAGCGGCCGGCATGCCCTATCCGATCGTCAACTTCGCCGATGTGGCGTACGACCGATCGAGCCTCGAGCTGTTCGCCAGAGAGGTGATCCCGGCGTTTGCCTGACCAGAGGGTGGTGGTTGGGGAAGACTCGATCGCCCGATGCTGGTGGGGCACCGAGCCCGAGATCTACCGGGACTACCACGACCTGGAGTGGGGACGGCCGACCACTGAGGATCATCGGCTCTTCGAAAAGGTCTGCCTGGAGGGATTCCAAGCGGGACTCTCCTGGCTCACCGTTCTCCGCAAGCGACAGTCGTTTCGCGAAGCCTTCTCCGGGTTTGATCCGGAGACCGTCGCCGAATTCGGCGATGCGGAGGTGACCGTTCTCCTCGGAAACGCCGGAATCATCCGGCACGAAGGCAAGATCAGGTCGACGATCAACAACGCTCGGAGAGCCATCGAGCTCGTGCAAGAGAAGGGATCTCTCCAGGCCTATTTCTGGAGTTGGGCTGAGCCGCCAACCTCTCCCCCGACCGAGATACCGGCAACAACCGAACAGTCGACCGCTCTGTCCAAAGACCTCAAGAAACGCGGCTGGTCATTCGTTGGGCCGACAACCATCTATGCGTTCATGCAGTCCGAGGGGATTGTGAACGACCATCTCGAGGGTTGCGACGCGAGAGAGCCGTGCTCGCAGGCACGCCGATCTCTAGTCTCGCCAGAATGATCGAGCGCCCAGAGTTGACCATCGGAATCGAAGAGGAATACCTGGTGGTCGATCGGGAGACCAGGGACCTCTTTTCGAGCCCGCCAGAGTCGATGTGGGACTCGTTGAAAGAAGTGATCGGACCTCAGGTCACCCACGAGTTCCTCCAGGCACAGATCGAAGTGGGAACCAAGGTCTGCACGAAGGTCAGCGAAGCCCGAGAGGACCTGGCCAAAATGAGGGCTGAGCTCAACGGGATCGTGAGTGAATACGGCGCCGCGATCATCGCCGCATCGACCCATCCATTCGCCAACTGGGAGAAGCAAACCACCACCCAGGACCCGCGCTACATGCGGCTACAAGCTGACTATCAGCAGGTCGCCCGTCAGCTGGTCATCTGTGGGATGCACGTCCATTGCGGCATTGCCGATCGGCATCTCCGCATCGATCTGATGAACCAGGTGAAGTACTTCTTGCCCCACCTTCTCGCCTTGTCGACATCTTCGCCGTTCTGGGATGGTGTGAACACTGGGCTACTCGCATACCGGCTGGTGATCTTCCAGAACCTCCCACGGACCGGGATCCCCGAAGAGTTCGCCTCGTGGAGTGAATACGAGAGATATGTCGACATCCTCGTCGAGGCAGGGCTCATCGAGGACAGCTCAAAACTCTGGTGGGACATCCGCCCCTCGGGCAAGTACCCAACTCTCGAGATGCGGGTCAGCGATGTGTGCACCCGTCTCGACGATGCGATGACTATTGCCGCCATCTATCAAGGTCTCCTCGCAGCGCTGTTCCGACTCAGAAAGAACAACCAACGGTGGCGGACCTACGCACCTGGAATCATCGAAGAGAACATCTGGCGAGCCCAGCGTTATGGCGCCGCTGGATCGCTGGTGGACTTCGGCAAGGGTGCGCTCGTACCGTTTGCCGAGTTGATCGAGGAGATCATCGAGACAGTCGCCTTGGACGCTGTTGATCTCGACATACGTGAGGAAGTCAGACACGCCCGCACCATTGTCAACGATGGCACTAGTGCCGACCGCCAGATCGCTGCCTTCGAGCAAGCTGTCGAAGGTGGTGCCAGCGACCACGAGGCGCTCCAGGCCGTCGTCGATGAATTGATCGAAGACACCATGTACGGGATCGAGGTCTAGGGTCGGGTCTATGACCCACCCAATCCGAATCGGAGTCCAACTCCAACCTCAACACGCCGACTACAGCCAGATCAGGGCCGCCGCTGTGCAGGCCGAGGAGCTAGGCGCAGACATCGTCTTCAACTGGGACCACTTCTTCCCCCTCTTCGGAAACCCCGACGGCAAACACTTCGAATGCTGGACCATGCTTGCCTCTTTTGCCGAGGTGACCGAGCGAGTGGAGATCGGGGCTCTCGTCACCTGCAACAGCTACCGCAACCCCGAGTTGCTTGCCGACATGGCGAGAACCGTTGATCACATCTCAGACGGAAGACTGATCCTTGGCATCGGGGCCGGATGGTTCGAGCGTGACTACGAGGAGTACGGCTATGAGTTCGGCACCGCTGGCTACCGGCTGGCCGACCTCAAGCAGGCTCTGCCCCGTATCGAAGAGCGTTGGTCAAAGCTGAATCCGGAGCCAACGAGGAAGATCCCTGTGCTCATCGGCGGAGGTGGCGAGAAGAAGACACTCCGCTACACGGCCGAACATGCCGACATCTGGCATGGGTTTGGCGGTCCAGACGTGATTCGTCACAAGAACGGTGTCCTCAACAGCCACTGTGCCGACATTGGCCGCAACCCCGATGAGATCCAGCGGTCTTGTGGCATTCCTAAGGACAAGATCGATCAGGCGGACGAATACGTCGATGCGGGAGCCACGTTGATCACTGTCGGTTTCGATGGCGATACCAACTTCGACCTCGCTCCGGTAGCGGATTGGGTTGCTTGGAGAGACGAGCGCAACGCCGGCTGAGAGCGGATCAGATGATCCGGATGCCAGCAGGGCTACGAATCGACATTTGATGGTCGCTGTTAGGGCTCTTTCAGTCGTCGTGGTCCTCGGCATGGCCGGGGCGATTGCGTTTGGTTTCGCTTCGGGTGACTTCGGTGCCGAAGGAAGCGAGATCCTTGGCCTTGCCTGGGGCAAGGTGACCCTGATCGATCTCTACCTCGGTTTTGCCATGTTTGGCGCATGGATTGCTTTCCGGGAGTCCAGCTGGCCCAAGATCATCGGCTGGTGGATGCTGCTGGTGGTCCTGGGCAATCTGACAGCTGGGGTGTACCTGGCCATGGCGGCATTCACCTCGGACAACCCGAGGGAGTTGCTGTTGGGCGTGGAGCGGGCCTGAAGACGTGGTATCAGAGATTCGCGGAGAGCTCCGAGAGCTGATATCCGGCCGGGTCGGTATTGCTGACGGGATCCTCCCCCCGCTCTTGTTCGTGTTGATCAACAACATCTGGGGAGTCGGACCGGCCGCCATCGCCGGACTCGGCTCAGCCGTGGCAATCACCGGTTGGCGACTATCCCGTGGAAACCCGATCAGGTTCGCAATTGCCGGGCTGTTCGGAACCCTGCTCGCCGCGATTCTGGCCCTTAGATCGGGTGAGGCTGAGGACTTCTTCCTTCCCGGAATCATCAGCGGTGCTCTCACCACTGCGGCCTTGGTTATCTCGATACCAGCCAAGCGACCCCTGGTTGCATTCACCAGCTGGCTCACCAGAGGATGGCCTCTAGATTGGTATTGGCATGACCGGGTGCGCCCGGCCTACTCGCGGACGACGATCATCTGGGCGCTCTTCTTCGGAGCAAGAACCTTCGTCCAATGGAGGCTCTTTGTGGACGAGGAAGTCGAATGGCTTGGAGTCGTCAGAGTCGCCCTGGGTTGGCCCGCGCTGCTGCTTCTGCTGGTTGCAACCTACTGGCTTGGTAGGCGTTGGATCGAAGCTCTCGAGGGCCCATCTGTCGAGGAATTCGAGGCTGGGGCTCCGCCACCTTGGGAGGGACAGAAGCACGGCTTCTGACACTTTGTCGCGATATCGCTTTGACGGCATTGCTTGCCTGAAGCCTCGCTAAAGTGCCGAAACGTGAGCGACCTCCTCCAATCAGCAGCCTCGGCCCTGGGCACACCTGCTGAGCTAGTGCAACGCTCGGCAGCAGCCCGGGCTGCTGCCAACGGCACCTCGGTTGACGACGTTCTGAGCGCATGGGGCGGAGGAGAACCGGTCGCCGCCGCGGCGCCTGCCGCAACACCCGATCCGGAGCCGGCCGCCGCTCCAGAACCTGCTGCTGAGCCAGAACCGGCCGCCGTCGCCGTCGCTGTCATAGACGTGCCCGAGCCCGTATCAGCTCCACTGCCGGAGCCCGAACCGGAAATAGATCTCGAGCCGGTGCCCCTGAGTCGCCGAGTCGCAACTGCTGTGCGGATCGGAGCCTGGACCGGCGCGGCCTTGGGAATTGCAGGCTTTCTGACAGCGACAGCGTTCTGGTCCACAAACACACTGGTGGTGGAAGACACAGGCCCCATCGTTCAGGTCAACCCTTTCTGGGTGATGATTGGCGTGGCCCTGGTCAGCGTGGTGTTCGGCGCAGTGGTCGCCGGAATGTCACGCTCGGTCACCGCTTGGACGGATCCGGCGATGCAACTCTCGACTTCCAAGGCAGGGACAGCCTGGATCGGAGCGTTTGTAGGGCTGATCCTCGGAATCGCAGGTGGTGCCGTGCTCACCGCATTCGGCACCGTCGTCGAGGGCTCGGATCCTGAGGTCACTCAGCTACCCGTTCTGGCCACCCTCGGAGTCATGGTGATCGGTGGCGCCATCCTCGGTGCCTTGACTGCAGCCGTGCCCCAACTGCTGGGAGTTCCTGTCGCCGTTGATGAAGAAGAAGCCGCAGAGGTCGATCAGGTGAAGGGCAGACTCGGAGGCGCCTTTGGCATCCCATTGGTGGGCCTGGTGATGCTGCTCCTTCTGGTTCTCCCGTTTGCCTGGGCGCTCTTGGAGTCAAACCATCTGCTCCCCGGTGCAGGAGGTGCCATCGTGGCGATAGTTGCCGCGAGCGGAATCCTGGGATTCGCTGCTCTGTCCGGCAACCAACCAGAGATGAAGATCTCCTTCGGAGATGTGATGGTCGCCGTTGCGGGGATAGGCGTCGTTCTCATCATCATCCTCGCCGTGTTGTTCGCCACCGCTGACGAGGGTCACTCAGAAGATGACGACCACTCAGAAGCGGCCGTCGTCCAGCTGATCTAGTCGAGATCGGCTGCGTTGAGCGCAGCGCCCTTGGCTCCTTCGAGGAGCAACGCTCGTATCTTCTCCGCCACCTCTGTCGCCACGCCCAATTGGGCTTCGTGGGTCGCTGCGCCGAGGTGAGGCGTCAGAACGAGGTTCGGGGCCTCGCGTAGAGGGCTGTCGGACTGCAAAGGTTCGTTCACATAGACGTCCAAAGCTGCGCCGGCGATGGTTCCTTCCTTTAGAGCTTGAACCAGGGCGCCCTCGTCCACGACGCCTCCGCGCGATGCGTTGATCAGGAACGCCGTGTCCTTCATCTTGGACAGAGCCTCCGACCCGATCAGACCACGAGTTTCGTCGCTCATTGGAACGTGGATCGAGATGAAATCGGCGCTTTCGAGAACATTGTCGAGGTCAGTGACCGGAGACTGGATCTCGCTGATGCGGGTTTGGGTGAGATAAGGGTCGTAGACAATCACATTCATGCCAAAAGCAAGACACCGCATGCCGACCTCGGTCCCAATGCGCCCAGCACCGATGAGGCCCAGAGTCTTGCCCCTCAGCTCCACCCCGCGGAATGTGGCCCGGTCCCACTTACCAGCCAACAACGAAGCATTGGCCGCAGGGATGTTGCGGGCCGTGGAGAGCATCAACCCAACTGTCAGCTCAGCTGCCGCGTTCGTGTTACCGCCAGGAGCATTGAAGACTGCAATGCCCTTCGCGGAGGCGGCGGGAATGTCGACGTTGTCGACACCAACCCCAGCCCTTCCAATTGCCTTGAGCTGTCCGGCCCCCTCGAGCATCTCCGACGTGACCTTGGTTGCGCTCCGAACAATCAGCCCATCTACCTGTGACAGAGCTTCGGCGAACTCGGCGGATGAGGAGTCATCGATCGAGGTCACCTCGAATTGCGAATCCTCAAATGGAGTGAGGCCGGCGGTTGAGACCTTGTCGGTCGCCAGAATCCGATGTTTCACGAGAACACTTCAGTCAGTTCGGCCAGCAGAGCTTCGAGCTCCTCGAGAGTGTGATCGCCCATGTGCCCGATTCGCAGCGTTGACTCCTTAAGTGGACCATATCCGCCGCCGACGACCCAGCCACGCCGTTTCATCTCCGCTACCGCGCTCACCGATTGGTCAGTCGCGACGCAGGTGACGGTCGGAGACCGCTGGCCCTCTGCGGCAAACACGTCAACCGGGGCTCCCGAGGCCTTCATCTCTTCGATCCACTCGATCGTCCGACGCTGCATTGCCTTATGTCGCTCCCATCGGGCCTCCATCGTCTCGGCAGCGATGCGCTTCAGCTGTAGGTCGAGCGCGTACAGCAGGGAGACCGCCGGAGTCGCTGGGGTTTCGTGCTTGGTGAGGCTCTTGGCCAGTCTCGCCAGATCGAAGTACCAGCCTTTGTCTTTCGACTCAGCCGAACGATCAAGCATGGATTGGGAAGCCAATCCAAAAGCCAAGCCCGGAGGAAGCGCAAGGGCCTTCTGCGAACCGGTGAGGATGAACTCGATTCCCCAATCGTCTGAATGGGTCTCGACGCCACCGATTCCCGTTACTGAGTCGACGAGCAAGAACGTCTCGGCGTGCTGGCCGGTGACTTCGGCGATGGCTTCGAGGTCCTGGAGTGCACCGGTCGAGGTCTCAGACTGTGACAGAGTCACTGCGTCGTACGGGTGTGCAGCGAGCCTCTTGCTCAACTCGCTGGGGTCGTGGATGGTCCCCCACTCGACTTCCCAGACCTCGGTATCGATCCCACAGGATTCAGCAATAGCTGCAAATCGCTTGGAGAACGCACCATTCACCAAACTGAGAACGCGACCACCTTTGGTCCCGTTGCGAACCGCAGCCTCCATCAAGCCAGTTGCGGACGAGGTCGAGACGATCACATCACCTGTGGTTTGAAACACCGGTTTGAGACCTTCGTTGATCCCCGACATAAGCTCTTGGATCTGTTTGCCCCGATGCCCGATCATCGGTGCGTTCTGGGCAGCTAGTACGTCTGGGTGAACTTCCGTTGGGCCCGGAAGGAAGAACCGGCCCGGTTCGAGTGGTGTGTCCATATCAGCGTGTTTCTACCAGGCTCGGACGAACGCGACGACTCAGAGTTCGGTGACGCATTCTGAGGGCTGCTGCCTTCGCTATGCGAAGGCAGGAACCCAGGGTTCGCAATTGCTAGCCGCGTACGACGACGACACCCATCGCCGCCAGGACCACCAGGTAGAGGCCGATTGCCAACACGAAGCCTGCGGTGAAGAACCTGCTGATCATTGGCTTCTCGTACTTAACGTGCATGAACCAGCCGACGACCACGATGAACTTGACCGTCGACAAGGCCAGAAGCATGGCTGCGTTGAGGAACCCGAGCTCATACTCCTGTTCGACGTAATAGAGCGCCACCTCGATGGCGGTGAGGATCGCCAAGAACCCGGCAATCCTCCAGTACTGGGCCGGAGTTGGATGATGGGCGTGTTCGCTCATGTCGGTGGTACCGAGAGAAGGTAGACGACGGTGAAGATCACGATCCAGATGATGTCCACGAAGTGCCAGTAGAGGCCGACCAGTTCGAGGTTCATCCCCTGCTTCTCACTCAGAGATCCCTGTCGCCGGGAGATGCCCCAGAGCGACAACAGCATGATCACACCGATTGCCACGTGAACACCGTGGAAGCCGGTGAGTACGTAGAAGGCTGAAGCGGCCGGGTTGGTGGAGAGGGTCATGTCGTAGACAACAACGAACTCAGTGAACTCAAAGACCTGGCCTCCGAGGAACACGGCACCTAGAGCGGCAGTGGCGAACAGCCAGGTGCGGGCACCGTTCTGGTCTTTCCTACTGAGGGCATTGTGTGCCAGAACCATCGTCAGTGACGACATCAGCAGCACAAACGACGACACCGAGGTGAAAGGGATGTCGTAGATCTCAGCCGGATAGGTGCCATCGAAACCGCTGCGATTCGAATAGAGCAGATAGTTGGTGATCAGAGCGCCGAAGAAGAGGAACTCAGAGCTGAGGAAGACCCACATTCCGAGCTTCCGGTTCTCGATACCCGTCGACTCGTGCTCCTCGTGATGGCCGAGGTCTACGTCGTGGGCTAAATCACTCATCGAGGATCTCTTCCATCTCCGCCTCCAACTCATCGACATCTTCGTCTTCATCGCCAGACGAAGACGCGTCGTCATGGGCCTCGTGTGGTTCCTCCAGAGGTTCCATACCCCATCCAATGAGAGCGGCGAGGGTGACCAAGGCACCAATGACGATCAAGGCCTTACCCCAAACGGTGGTGTGATAGATGATGCCGTAGAACACCAGTGGGATCCCGGCCGACATCATGATCGGGAAGTAAGACGGAGCCGGCAGATGGATCGGAGCTTCGGGGTTTAGCCCTTCATACTCGAGACGCTCGATCAGCTCGTCAGCATCCGGCTTGCGAACCGCACGACCCTCCTCGTCTTCGTTGTACTTCATGTGCCAGAAGTTGTCGAGACGATCGACCACGGGGGCTTTGGCGAAGTTGTACTCAGGTGTGGGGTTGGGAATCGTCCACTCGATGGTCCTCGCATCCCAAGGGTCGAGACCCGAAGGCTCACCGCGGCGTTTCGACGTGTACCAGTTGTACATGAAGATCAGAAGTGAGGCAGCAATGGTGAAGGCGCCAACTGTGACGGCGACGTTCCACGTCTCGAGTCCGGCTTCAGGCGCGTACTTCCAAGTCCTTCTCACCATGCCCTGAAGGCCGAGCCAGTGCATCGGGGCAAAGGTCAGGTTGAAACCGATGAACTGGAGCCAGAAGTGGGCTTTGCCCAACCTGGAGTTCATCACACGGCCCGTGAGCTTGGGGAACCAGTAGTAGAGGCCAGCGAACAGGCCGAACACTGCACCGCCAAAGAGGACGTAGTGGAAGTGGGCGACGATGTAATAGGTATCCGTCTGTTGCCAGTCCGACGGGACGATTGCGTGCGTCACTCCCGACAGGCCACCGATCGTGAACATCCCTACGAATCCGAACGCGAACAGCATCGGAGTGGTGAAACGTAATCGTCCTCCCCACATCGTCCCCATCCAGTTGAAGATCTTGATACCGGTGGGGATGGCGATGGTCATAGTGGCCAACCCAAAGGCAGCCTGGGCAACGGGGGTGATACCGGAAGCGAACATGTGGTGGGCCCACACGCCGAAGCCGAGGAAAGCAATGGCAGCCCCGGCAAAGACAACTGCGGAATATCCGAACAACGGCTTGCGACTGAACACCGGCAGAACCTCGGAGACGATTCCCATCGCCGGCAGGATCAGGATGTAGACCTCAGGGTGACCAAACAGCCAGAACAGGTGCTGCCACAGAATCGGATCGCCACCACCGACAGGAGCAAAGAACAGAGTCCCGAACTGCCGGTCGAAAGTCACCATGAACAGAGCGACCGCAATGATCGGAAGCGAGAACAGAAGTAGGAAGGCAACCACGGTCGACATCCACACGAAGACCGGCATGCGAAGGAGTCGCATTCCCTTGGCCCTCATGTTGAACACGGTGACGATGAAGTTGACCGAAGAGATCAGCGAGGCCAGACCGATTATCTGCAAGCCGAGCGCCCAATAGTCCATCGCCGTTCCCGGTGAATAGAGAGGACCGGCGTTGGGCTGATAGGCGAACCACCCCGCATCGGGAGAATCGGCCAAGAAGTTGAACGAGCCAGGGCCACCTCCAGCCGCCAAGTTTCCGACGATGCCATCAGGGCTGACCGGTGCTACCGAGGTCCCGAAGATGAACGTGCTGTAGAGGAATATGCCACCGAAGAAGAAGATCCACCATGACAGGGCGTTGAGTCGAGGAAATGCGACGTCTCGAGCCCCGATCATCAGAGGTATCAGGTAGTTCATGAACGCCGCCGATATCGGCATGACGAAGAGGAAGACCATGGTCGTCCCATGCATTGTGAACAAGGCGTTGTAGGCACCGGCGGTCAGGAACTCCCCGTTCGCCTGAGTCAGCTGGATACGGAGAAGAAGAGCTTCTACCCCACCGATGATGAAGAAGAAGAAGGCCGCGTAGCCGTACATGATGCCGATCTTCTTGTGATCGACGGTCGTCACCCATCCCCAGAATCCCGTCGTCGACTTGGGACGTCGGAAGATCGTGGCTGAAGGGCGCTCTGCGGTGGCGGTCATTCGTTGGTCTCCAGCCAGACGATAAGCGCGTCAATCTCCTGCTCAGTCAAAGCGAGGTTGGGCATGAAGCTTCCCGGTTTCACCTCAGGAGGATCAGCGAGCCAGCGCTTCAAGCTGGCCTCATACGACTCACCCTGCTCAGGGAGAATGGCTCCAGCGAAAGTGTTGCGGGAAGCGAAGTGCGTCAGATCCGGGCCATTGAACGCCTCACGAGGGAGGGGTGCCGGCCCATCCTCACTATCAGTGTTGACGGTGTGGCATTGGATACAGCCTTTGTTGAGGAAGACTTGCGCGCCCTCGTAGCCGGGCTCACCCTCGGCTGGCCATACGGCTGGCTCTTGCTGAGCGGCCGCCCAGGCTTCGAACTCAGCGTCGGTCACCACCTGCACCCGAGCGCGCATCAGCGAATGGGAGAGACCACAGAACTCTGCGCAGTGTCCCCAGTACTCGCCGGGATCATCAGCCTGTAGGCGAAGATTGGTCGTCTGGCCAGGGATCAGGTACCGCTTGCCGTTCAGGGCCGGGATCCAGAAGTTGTGGAGGACATCGTCCGATGTCATCAACGCGCAGACCTCCTGGTCTTCTGGCATCACCATGACATTGGCGGTCTCGATGCCGTAGTCGGGGTAGTAGTACTCGAACCACCACTGGTGCCCGATGACCTCAATCTCCATCGCATCCGGCCCACATTCGGTGAGGTTGAAGACCGACGAAACGGTCGGTACTGCGATGCCGGCCAGGATCAACGCTGGGATGACGGTCCAGAGAACTTCGAGTTTGGCGTTTCCGTGCAGCTGTTTTGGTTCCTTCTGACCGTCTTTGTTGCGATCACGGAACGCGAAGAGAATCACCACGAGGCCACCCATCACGAGCACGAAGACGGCTGTTGCTATCCAGAAGACGAGCCAAAAGAGATCATCGATTTCGCGGGCGAACGGACCAGAAGGCTCAAAAGTGGTGAGAGGCTGGTCAGGATCGGAGCCGGTGAATGCGCAAGCCCCGAGAATCACGGCTGAGCCGACCAGGGCTGAGATGCGTGCAATTCGTCGGCGAATTCTGACCATCGGCTCGGCATCATACGGACATTGGGAACTACCGACCAACTTCATGAGGCGATGGCCACAATCAAGGCAATCCTGGAGTGTGGTCGGCTACGAATAATGACCATGAGAGAGATCCCGATGTTTCCTCTCGGCCTGGTTCTCCTGCCGGGCATGTTGCTTCCGCTGCGCCTGTTTGAGGACCGCTATCTGCAGATGTACGCGGACATCATCGACGGAGATCGCGAGTTCGGAGTGGTCCTGATCGAACGCGGAATCGAGTCTCGGGATGACAATCGAACCTTTGAGATCGGGGCGATCGCTCGGGTCGTGGGCTCCGGCCTGAACGACGACGGGACCGTGGCACTCGTATCCGTTGGCAAGGAGCGAATTCGGATCGAAGAGTGGCTCTCATCGGACCCATACCCCCGCGCTCGAGTGTCAGTGCTCAACGAAGGCGAGTTGACCACAAGAGGACTGGAATCCGTGCTCTCGGCGTCGGACCGACTTCAGGCGCTCTACCAGCTGGTGTCGGTCCTTGACCCCTCAGCAGAACCAGACATACCTGAGCTTTCCGACGAGCCAGAAGTGGCGATCTATCAAATGGCGCAGCTTGCCGGGCTTCAAACCCTCGACCTGCAGAAGATCCTCTCAGCTGCGGTCTTCGACGACCGCGCAGATCTTGTCGACCGATACGTTGGGGAAGCGCTCGAATTGGCCTCGATGAGTGTCGACGGCGTCAACTGACCGCTAGGACTCAAGCGCCTCGCGTAACTCAGCTTCTGTAACTCCACCCTCGAACAGCGCCGAGATTACGCCCGCATCGTCCACCACGAACAGCCACGGCTGCGAGGGAAGACCCCAATCGAGGACCGTGGGAGTCAGCTCGAGGTCTGATTCTTCCTCGACTTCGATATCGATAAACGGCTCCACTACGACCAGCGACTCAGGCGCTACCGACCTCGCCACGTCGATCATGGGTTGACAGCTATCCGACTGACACCAGGTCGTGGATGCGAAGACCAATACAGAACCAGCTACCTCTTCTCCGTCGACGTCAGGTGCTTCCTCACCAGCCTGTACTTGCACCGGATCGTCCACGGTGGTGAAGCCGACGGGTCTCGACTCGTCTGGTCCTACCTCGAAGGTGGCTTGGTAGATCTCAGCTTCGGGGATTGTGAACACAAACGCATAGGCCACCCTCTCTCCTGGCACCAGGTCGACCACGACGCCCGAGACCCGCTCGAGCGGTGAGCCGTTCTCGTTCCGCAGGACGCCTGTGACTTCGCCGTCCAATTCATCGGCGAACTCGACGAGCACACGCTGTTCGCCTACGCCGATAGTCCCAGCGGTTGATATGACGTTCGGGCCCGGAACAGGCGCAGAGGTGCAACCTGCGACTAGCAGGAGAGACAACAGGGCTGATCGCTTCAAAGAAGAACGTCCAGCATCACCGCGGCAAACAGAGCCGCCAGATACACGGTGGAGGTTGTGAAGAGTCGCATCGCCTGGTCCGGGTCCCGCACCACTCGCCACGTGTCCCAAAGGAACCAACCACCCAGCACCAGCGCAGCGGCCAGATAGATCCAAGAAAGACTCGCGAGTGGAATCATGAGAAATGAGACCAACACCATCAAGGCTGTGTAGAGGAGCATTCGCCGGGTCGTTGCCTCGATCCCAGCCACCACCGGAAGCATCGGTATTCCGGCTGCTTCGTAGTCATCTTTGTAGCGAACAGCGAGTGCCCAGAAATGCGGAGGGGTCCAGTAGAAGACGATCAGGAAGAGACCCCAAGCGGGTGCAGCAAGCCCACCTGTCACGGCGGCCCAGCCGACCAGAACTGGTGCTGCCCCTGCGGCTCCTCCAATCACGATGTTCTGCACCGATGACCGCTTCAGGACCATCGTGTAGACGAGAACGTAGAAGAGAAGAGCTGCCGTCGATATCGATGCGGCGAGGAGGTTTGACGTGGTCAGAAGAACCAGGAAGCCGGCCACTCCGAGCAACACGCCAAAGATCAGAGCGTTCCGTGGCGGCACTTCGTGGCGGGCCAGGGGACGCTTCGACGTTCGGCGCATGACCGTGTCGATGTCACGGTCGTAGTAGTTGTTGAGTGCGTTGGCACCCCCGGCAGAAAGCGACCCCCCGACGAGCGTCGCGACCACAAGCCAGGTGTCTGGCCAGCGACCGGCCGCCAGCACCATTGCCGGAACTGTCGTGATCAAGAGCAGTTCGATGATGCGGGGTTTGGTGAGCGCGATGTACGCGCCAATCCGGCTCCGGGTGCCCGGACTGACATCGACCGACGGCGTGTGAGTGGCCACACCCGAAGCGTATCGGCCAACAAACGTTGAGGACAAACAGCCGCCTAACCTCGCATCCGTGCGCTGGGTCAAACGGATACTCATCTTCGTACTGATCGTTGTGCTTGGCCTCAGCGTGTTTGCCTTCTGGACCGTGCGGCGCAGCTTCCCGCAGGTGGATGGCGAAGTCGCTGTCAGTGGATTGGAGGCACAGGCGACCGTCTTCCGAGACGACCTGGGAGTTCCCCATATCTCCGCCGAGTCGTTGGAAGACCTCTTCTTCGCCCAGGGATACACCCATGCCCAGGATCGGTTCTGGCAGATGGACTTCTGGCGACACATCGGGGCGGGTCGACTATCCGAGATGTTCGGATCCGGTCAGGTCGAAACCGACATGTTTCTCCGTTCGCTCGGGTTCGAACGACTCGCCGAGCAGGAATGGGAGGCAACCACAGGCGACGCCCGGTCGTTTCTCCAGTCGTACGCAGACGGTGTGAACGCCTACGTGGGCGAACGATCCGGTGCTCAAATCAGCCTCGAGTACGCAATCCTCCCGCTCCAGAACGGCGAATACGAGATAGAACCCTGGACTCCTATCAACACCCTGACCTGGGCCAAAGTCATGTCCTGGGATCTCAGCGGCAACCTGGATACAGAGATCGCCAGGGCAGTTCTCGGCCAACACATCAGCGCCAGTCAGGTCGAGCAGCTCTACCCACCCTTCCCAGAAGACAAGCCGTTCGTCTTGGATGTGCAGCCCTCCCTCACTACCAGTGTCCCAACGGTCGAAGCGGCAGCCGTGCCCGCCTTGATAGTGGCTCAGGAGAATGCGGATCGGCTCTGGAATCTGACGGGTGGCGGATTCGAGGGAATCGGGTCCAACAACTGGGTGATTGGTGGCGGCCTCACAGAATCAGGGGCACCGCTACTCGCGAACGACACCCACCTCGCCAACCAAATGCCGTCGATTTGGTACGAGAACGGGCTCCATTGTGAGCCGTGTGACTACAAGGCCGTCGGTTTCACCTTCCCGGGTGTGCCAGCAGTGGTGATCGGCCACACCGCGCATCATGCATGGGGGGTCACCACACAAGCGGCCGACACTCAGGATCTGTTCATCGAACGGGTCAACCCAAATCGAACGGACCAGTACGAAGCCGATGGCGAATGGGTCGATTTTGAAGTCCGGAGCGAGTTGATCGAAGTCGGCTCGGGAGAAGACGTCGAGTTCGAAGTCAGGTCGACCCGCAACGGTGTCGTGATCTCGGAGACCTACTTCGATGAAGACCAACCCTTCGACGAATCCGAAACGGTTGAGACGCCCGACGATTACGTCGTCGCCCTCGCTTGGCAGACACTCGAACCCTCAACGCTCCTCGAGGCCGTTCTTGGGATGAACTTCGCAAACTCGTACGACGAATTCGCAAGCGCCGTCTCGAAGTGGGATGTCGCGGCCCAGAACATCATCTACGCCGACATCGAAGGCAACATCGCCTATCACGCGACAGGAGAGATTCCACTACGTGCGAGCGGCAATGGCCGCTACCCCGTCCCCGGTTGGATACCCGATTTCAGGTGGATGGGAGTCGTGCCTCAGGACGAGATGCCTTCCATCCTGAATCCACCAGCTGGGTATATCGCAACCGCAAACCAACCGATCTGGGGCCCGGACCGTCGACCGTTGATCGGAATCGACGGGGCATACGGCTATCGAGCCGACCGGATCGAAACCATGATCGAATCCGCTCCTGACCACATCGTCGAATCGGGTCAGCAGATGCAGTTCGACACACGGGACGACAGTGCCGAGGCGATCGTCCCATACTTCCTCGATATCGACCCCGCAGTGGACGATGCAGTCGAGGAGATTCAAGCCCGCCTCGTAAGCTGGTCAACCGGAAACAACGCTTTCCAACTATCCGGAGACTCCAACGGTGGGGCGGTCTACATGGCGGTGTGGCGCCATCTTCTTGCCAACACATTCCAGGACGAGCTTCCTGAGGACTACTGGCCAGCGGGCGGCAGCCGGTGGTTCGTCGTGATGATCGACCTGCTCTCCAACGAGAACGACCCGTTCTGGGATGACACGTCCACGGTCGATGTCGAGTTCCGCGACCAGATTCTTCTCCGCTCGATGTTGGACGCCCACCGGGAGCTGACCGAGCTTCTTGGAGACGACTCCGGAACCTGGAGTTGGGGCAGGCTTCACATCGCAAACTTTGAGAATCAGACCCTGGGCCAGTCAGGCATCGGGCCGGTGGAGTGGCTGTTCAACCGCTCCGCGCCGGAGCGAGTCGGCGGGTCCTCTTCGATCGTCAACGCTGTGGGGTGGGACACTGACAAGAGCTACGAAGTGGATTGGGTGCCATCACAGCGGATGGTCATCGACCTCGGCGACTGGTCTGCCTCGACGTTCATTCACACCACGGGCCAGTCAGGTCACGCATTTCACGAGAACTACGACTCCATGATCGAGATGTGGACTGATGGCGAGCAGGCTCCCATGTTGTGGACCAGGGCGGAGATTGAGGCGGCTTCCCCGCACACTCTCACTCTGACGCCTAGCGGCTGAAGAAATCCCTGAGCTTGTCGGCAATCTCGTCGGCGTGTGTCCAGACCATCTCGTGCCCGGCTCCCTTTACCTCTGCGACTTCCGAATCCGGGATCATCGCCGCCAACTCGTATTGCCACCGCGGGGGTACCAGGAAGTCCCGAGGGGGCACCATCACAAGAGTTGGCATGCCGAGCTTCCCGACCCACTCGGTCGAGTCGAAACGCAACAGGGCAAACGTGGCCTGAGCTCCGCTTTCGATATCCCTGCGAGCCGTCTCCTGCCACACCCAGCGGGCGTGTCGCGGCTCTACTGCGTGTCGAACGATTAGGTATCCGCTCCGGACTTCTGGAGTGCCAACACCCATGACTCGCTCCCACCCTCGAGCGACGACCGTCCCGACTCGACGAAGCCACCTCTCGCCTTCCGAATGTGTGGCGAACGTGGCAAGCAAAGCCAGTCGCCTCACTCGACCGGGATGCCTGTGAGCGAGTGCCTGTGCGATCAGACCTCCCATCGAGTAGCCGGCGACGTCGACCTGTCCCACGCCAAGAGCGTCGAGAACTCCGACTATGTCGTCTGCTGCTTCTTCGATCTCGTAGCGGGCATCACCCTTCGGCGAGAGACCATGGCCCTTGTTGTCCACCATGATCAGCCGTCGCTCAACAGCCAGTTTGGGGGCTACCTGAAACCACTCGGTCAGCGAGGAGCCGGCGAGGCCATGGATCAGGAGCAGCGGAACACCTTTGTCAGGCCCCATCTCACGGACCAGGTACTCGTCATCGCCGACAAAGACCGTGTGGCCTGGCACTCGAAGCGGATGCTCTTGGGGCGGTTGGAATTCCGGCTGAAGACGGGGACCAAACACACGCCAGAGCACAGCTCCGATGAGACCTAATCGCAGCCATTTCATTTGAGATCTCCTGTGGCGAAGGCCAGATCCTCGACCGGCTTTCCACCAATCAGATGCTCATCGATAACCCGGTCGAGTTTCTCCTTGTCGAGACCTGCATACCAGGTCCCCTCCGGGTAGACGACGGCCACACAGCCTTGTTCACAGATCCGTAGGCAGTCGGCTTTGGTTCGAAGCACGCTCCCCTGCCCCGGATCGACTGGACCCGGATCCACGTCCATCTTGCCCTGCCATTTAGGTGGTGGCGTTGTGATGTGACGGAGTCGAGTCTTGAGATGACGCCACAGCTCCTTGGTTTCCTCCCGAGGCGCGCACTTGTCGTTCGTCTGATCTGCACAGAGGAAGATGTGGCGCTGCACGCGAGGTATCGATAGTGCTTCGGCGATCTCGGTCAGCCGCTCAGGTGACTCCATACACCCAGTTAAGCGACAACCAAGGACTGTTCAGAAGTCACTCGCCCGATCTGGACCGAGCCAGGGACCGCACCCAGGTAGCCAGGGAGTCCCGACTCCGGAATGGCGACCAGAAGCCCACCTGACGTTTGGGCGTCGATGAGTGGCCGGACAACGCTTTCTGGCAGATCCGTCTCCAGACGCGGAAGGATGGAATTGGCGTTCCGCTGTGAGCCACCCGCCCACATGCCCTTCTCGAGCAACTCATGGACGCCTTCGAGCACAGGGACAGCTTCAGCCTCAACGACTGCGCCCACCCCAGACGCATCGCACATCTCGCTCAGATGACCCAACAGTCCGAAGCCGGTCACGTCAGTGGCTGCGGAGGCTCCGTGAGCAATCAAGGCCGAACCCGCAACCTGATTGAGGGTCGCCATGATCTCGATGGCCTGCTCGGCAAGACTCGTCGGACACTCACCTCGCTTGATGGCCGTGGTGATGATTCCCATCCCCAACGGTTTGGTCAGAACAAGGGCATCGCCGGGACTGGCCTTGGCGTTGGTTATCACGTCGAGCCCGAGTGAAGTGCCCGTGACGGCAAAGCCATACGTTGGCTCCGGGCTATCGATGGAGTGGCCTCCGACAACCGTGCAACCCGCTTCTGCCATGACGTCCATGCCGGCTGCAATCACTTGCGAGGCGATATCGAACGCAAGTTCCTTCCTCGGCCAGGCCAGGTATTGCAGGGCCGTCAGAGGTTGGCCCCCCATCGCATACACATCTGAAAGAGCGTTGGCCGCAGCGATCCTCCCCCAGTCAGAAGGTGAATCGACCACGGGCGTGAAGATGTCAACCGTCTGGATGAGGACGCGTCCGTCTCCCAGCGAGTAAACGCCGGCGTCATCGCCCGTCTCCAGACCGACGAGTAGGTCGGGATGGGAGGCGGCTTCATGGTTTTTGACGGGACCCAGGACCTGGGCCAGCTCAGCCGGGCCGAGCTTGCAGGCTCAACCAGCTCCGTGGCTGTATCGGGTGAGACGTGTCTCGGTCACGTGCCGAGGTTAAGCGGCAATCCCACTATCCAGAAGATCAGGCTTAACCTCGATGGCTCCCATGACCGATGAAGCCACATTTCTCACAGCCGCAGCCCTGAGGAACCTGCAAGAAGAGCTCGACCAACTCAAGACAGAGGGTCGGGAAGAGATCGAGGAGCGGATTGCCGAGGCCCGATCACACGGAGACCTGCGAGAGAACGCTGACTACGACGCGGCCAAGAACGACCAAGGGCTGATGGAAGCCCGAATCCGGAAGCTCGAGCACATCATCAACACGGCCGAAGTCCGGGAGGTCGAAGACACTGGCAAGGTCGAAGTCGGCTCAGTTGTGACGGTCATCGACTCGGACGGTGACGAGATGGAGTACTTCGTCGCTCCTCAGGAGAACAAAGTCGCCGGACTGTTCCTCGCTTCACCGGCCAGTCCCCTTGGAAGTGCCCTCCTTGGGGCATCAGTCGGGGATGAGGTCACCTACGAAGCCCCGGCCGGGCAGATGACCGTGACAGTGAACGCAGTTCGACCCTACGAGGGCTGATATCCGCAGTAGCCTGACCCCCGTTCACCAGGGGTCGCCATGAGACTTCGACTGAGAAGCCCTCGCCAACTTGCAAGACAGCTGATAGCCGCCGCCCGCCGCGATCACACGGTGGTGGCCGACTACCTCGACGCCAATCGGGAAGAGTGGGAAGCCTTGGCTTCCGCGTCGCCGAGCGACGCCGCCGACATCATCGAGCAGTTGCCCGAGGAGGATGCGGCGGAACTCCTTTCAGAGCTGGAACCACCTGATGCGGCTGAGGTTCTCGAAGAGATCGCTCCGGAGCTGGCCGCCGAGCTGATCGAGCAGCTACCGCTGGCAAACCTCGCTGCGGCGCTGGACGAGATGCCCTCCGAGGCTGCCGCCGACCTCATCGGCGAGCTTGATGAAGAGATCACAGATGACGTCTTCGCCGCCATGTCCGACGACGCCGAGGAAGAGGTCAGGGATCTACTCCTCTACCCGCCGGATAGCGCTGGTGGCTTGATGACAACCGAGATAGCGGCACTGCCCCTCGGAGTGACAACCGGAGAAGCGACAGAACGTATCAGACAGCTGCATGATGAGTACGAAGACCTCTCGTATGTGTATGTGACAGACGAGTCAGATGTCCTGCACGGTGTGATTTCGTTCCGAGATCTCGTCTTCAGCCGGCCGGGCGCCCCACTCGCCGATGTCATGATCGGCGACCCCGTCGCCGTCAACGCCCTGGCGGACAGGGAGGAGGTGGCCGAGCTGGCACAGCGGTATCACTTGCTGGGGGTGCCGGTCATTGATGCAGCCGGGAAGCTGCTCGGGATGGTGACCTCGGACGCGGTCATCGAGGCCATCCAAGACGAAGCTACTGAAGACTTTGCTGCGGCGGTCGGAGCTGGTGTGGCGGAGACCGTCTACACGGACGTTGGGACTTCATTTCGGGTCAGGGTCCCATGGCTCACACTGAACCTCGCCTTGGCCCTTGTAGTTGCCTTCGCAATCGAGCAACAGACGGGCATCATCAGTGACGAGCCGGTATTGGCAGCCCTGATGCCGGTGATCGCCCTGCTCGGCGGCAATGGCGGCAACCAAAGTCTCGCCGTCATGATTCGCTCCTTGGCGAGCGACGACGTCCCCGACACCCAGGTCACTGCGATTCTGGGCAGGCAGACAGGCGTTGGTGCCCTAAGCGGAGGGGCCCTCGGAGTCCTTGCGGGTCTGATCGCTCTCGCCCTGACCAGCACCGGCACATTCGAGAGTTCATCCGAGCCAGTTCAGGTTGCCCTGGTAACGGGGATGGCGGCGTTCATCGTTCTGGTCATCGGGACACTCGCCGGCTCAGCAATTCCGGTCGTGCTGCGCAAGCTCGGACTCGATCCGGCTCTAGCGGCGTCGATATTTGTCACCCTTCTCACCGATCTGATCGGCTTCGGCGGGTTCCTACTGCTCGCCGGATGGTTCCTCTAGACGACGTAAAACACACCACGTCCCTACGCCCGCCATTGAGTCGACGCCATCAACCGAGAACGGCACTGCTGCCACGAGGTCTTCGGTATTGAGATGAATCGGGGTGTCAGGGCCACTGGAGTTGACCCAGACCACCAAACCACCCGACTGGAGAACACGCTCCACCTCATCGGGAAAGAAGAACGCGTTTATGAGAACGACCGCGTCGGCTGCGCCATCGGCAATAGGTAATTGCGCACCATCGGCGACAACCCGGGATGATGCTCTGGGGGCCAGAGCGACCATCCGAAAAGACAGGTCCATCGAGACTGTCGGCCCCAGGTACTTGCTGATCAGACTGCTATAGGTCCCGATCCCTGAACCGATCTCGAGAGCGAGCGAGCCAGATGCCCCAAAACGCCCCACACCCCGCTCCAGAGCGTCTTCCACCACCTGGGTGCGTAGAGGACTAGTTCTGGTGTGCCATTCAGGTGCGAGGCCGTCGAACACACCTTGGACACCTCGTTTGGCCCGCTGGTCCCATTCACCTGGTTCGAGACCTGCGATCCGACGGGTCATGACCCGCATCGGATGGTTCGCGTTTCCCGACGTCGTCGGCCGGTGACCTTCGATCGTGACAGACGGCAGGGTTTCGATCACCCAGCCAACGTAGCTAGCTACCGATTGCGCCGCCGGAGAACTCGGCGAAGGGCCCGTTGAACTCGTACGAGTCTCGTCCGGTCAGTGTCAAGAAGTGATGTCGCTCCAATAGCGCCTGCTCGTCTTCAGTGCGTTCGTCGGACGGCGTCAAGAATGCCGTCGCGGCATCGGCATCGTCGAATATCTCTGACCCGTACAGATCCGGGTTGCTGTCGAGGAGATCGAACAAGAAATTCTGCAGATCGACGTCCGTGTAGGCCCCATTGGGGATCACTATGTGTTGTTCGACGCCGTCGTCATTGGGGATCTCGTTGACGACCTCGAAACCATCAACCGCCTGTCCGACGAGCGTGGTGGAAGGAGCAGGCGCCGTTGTCCCCGGCTCGGGGGCAGTGGTGGTTGTGACGTCGGACCCCCCGCCCGTGACCAGCGTCGAGCCAGGAGTCAGTTCGGCGTCCCCGGAATCACAAGCAACAACGATGAGTGCCAGAACCGAAAGACCTACCAATAACCGCAATCTCATGGGCATCCAACGAAACCGTAACCCTCGGGAGTTCCCTACTTGGTGAGCTTGGCGAAGGCCGCGGCGAGCTGGCTGGTCACAGGTCCCGGCTCCCAGGTCCGATTGCCTACCGCAACCGTCGGCTGAACCTCACGAATAGTCGAGAGGGACATGACCTCGGAGGCCGCATCGAGACGCTCCAGGCTCCATCGTCCTTCAATGACGTCGAGACCGAGGCGGTGAGCCTCGTTCAAGACGAGCCTCCGGGTTATCGAGTCGAGTATCCCGAGGTCGAGCGTCGGGGTCTCGAGAACCCCGTCCACGACCCAACCCACCGAGAAGGTCGGACCCTCCAACATGTCTCCGGACGAGGACAACAAGAGAGCATCGTCGAACCCCGCATTGACGGCAGCCCGAGTGCTTGAGAGATTCGGTGCGTAGGAAGTGATCTTGGCGCCTGACAGCGCCCAATCCTCACCTGCGCCATGCCAGGGTGCGACCACCGGATACAGACGAACCGTCGGTTCGGCCAGCGTCCAAGGATGACCGAAGACGATGACCTTGGACTCACCCTCGATCCCTGGGACCGACGATCCCCTTGTGACCACACACCGAACCGCGCCATCGACGACTTCGTCTGCAATGGCCTGGAGCCAGCTACTCAGCAGATCTCGGTCTGGCAGTTCGATCTCCAGTGCGCCAGCTGACATCTCAAGCCGATCAATGTGCTCATCTGCGGCCAGCATCTTTCCGCTGTACGCCTTGATGACCTCGAAACACGCATCGCCGCGTAGGACCGAGGAATCCGTGATGGGAATGGTCCCATCCGAAACCGCTCCGTTGATGAGGACTGTGGTGATCATGGTCGATACTTGTTGGTGATGGGGAGACGGCGATCCTTGCCGAACGCCTTGGTGGTGATCTTCACACCGGGTGCTGACTGCCGGCGTTTGTATTCACTGCGATCGACCATTCGGGCGACGTCGCGCACGGTGGTCTCGTTGAAACCTTCCGCGATGATCTCTTCGATTCCCATGTCGTCTTCGATGTACCTACTCAAGATCCCGTCGAGTATCTCGTAAGGCGGCAGCGAATCGGAGTCTTTCTGGTCAGGCCTGAGTTCTGCAGACGGGGGTTTCTCGATCGTGTTGACAGGAATCACCTCACCGTGGCGGTTCCGCCAACGGGCCAGTTCGTAGACCTGCCCCTTGAAGACGTCCTTGAGGACGGAGAACCCGCCCACCATGTCTCCATAGAGCGTTGCATAGCCCACTGCCATCTCCGACTTGTTGCCGGTGGCCAGCACGATCGGTCCGAACTTGTTTGACAGGGCCATCACCGTCATACCTCTGATCCGAGCTTGGAGATTCTCTTCGGCGATGCCGAACTCGGTCCCTTCAAACACTGGTTCCAGAGTCTCAAGTTGTGCTGCGAACACATCGTCGATCGGGAGGAGGCTCCACCTGACCCCCAGGTTTGCTGCAAGGGCCTGGGCATCCTCGACGGAGTGTTGTGAGGAGAACCGGGTCGGCAATCCGACAGCCCAAACGTTCTCGGGCCCAAGTGCGTCGGCGGCTACTGCGGTGGTGAGAGCCGAGTCGATCCCACCGGATAGCTGAATGACGGCGCGTTCGAATCCGTTCTTGTGGCAGTAGTCCGAAACGCCCATCGCCAAAGCGCGATAGACCTCCTCTGTAGGTTCGAGATGTGGAGCGATTTCCCCACCGGATTCGAGATCCACCACAAAGAAGTCCTCTTCGAACTGCGGGGAACGATGGACAACGCTTCCGTCAGGTGCGATGACGACAGATGCGCCATCAAACACCAACTCGTCCTGGCCTCCCACAAGGTTCAGGTAGACCACATAGGCGTTGCCCGCCCGTGCCCTGGCGGCCAGCATCTCTTCCCTATCGGCGGCTTTGCCTCGATGGAAGGGTGAAGCGTTGATATTGAGAAGCACCTCTGCGCCAGCCATTGCCTGCTGCGACGGGGGCCCGTCCGGCAGCCATATGTCCTCACAAACCGACACACCGACGGGAACCCCTGAGACATCCCACAACCGACCCGGGTCGTCTCCCATCACGAAGTACCGGTCTTCATCAAAAACCCCGAAGTTCGGAAGAAGCACCTTGTGGTAGATCCCGACGATCTCTCCGGCGCGGAGCAGAGCAGCACCGTTGGCCACCTCACGGTCCTCCGAATCTGCGGCACGCGAACTCGGGCCCGATGCGAAGTCGAGAAAGCCGACAACCGTTGTCATCTCGGTGGACCTTCTTGCCAGCCGACGAAGAACTTCGATGTTGGCTTCGACGAAATCACGCCGAAGCACCAAGTCTTCGGGTGGGTAGCCCGTGATGGCAAGCTCCGGCAGCAGAAGGATGTCAGCACCCGCAGCCACGGCTCGATCCATCGCACCAGCGATGATGGACTCGTTGCCCTCGAGGTCGCCCACCGTCAGATTCACTTGCGCCCCGGCAATCCTCAGAGTCATCGCCTCACACGTTAGAACGGCTGTGGGGCGACTTACCCTGTCCCTGTGACCTCCCTCGAATTCGCTCATTCAAAACTCGAGACCGTCAGCCCCGGGCTTGATGAGACGCTGAGGAATCACCCACACCTCGTTTCGGGGGCTGTGGACCAGGATTCGATCACACTGAAACTGCGGGCTCTCTTGATAGAGGCGGCCCTCGACGATCTCGGTGGTAGTTCCCTCGAAGCCGTCACCCGTCGGCTCAGCGTAGGGATCGATCAGCTGGTCGTGGATCAGCTCGACAACGTGATCGTCTCCGTCAGCGACAAGCATCCACTTGCCGCAGACATCCCGTTCGCAGTGATCGCGATGGGCAAATGGGGTGCCAACGAGCTCAACTTCTACTCGGACATCGATCTCGTGTTTGTGCACGAGCCCGTGGCCGGTTCCGAAACAGCTTCCCGCAGCGCCGCGCTCGCCTTGGCCAGCCGGCTCGTTTCTGACCTGTCATCCGCCACATTCGACGGGCCAGCGCTCAACGTCGACACGGAACTGAGACCCGAGGGGTCGATGGGGCCCCTCTCGCGAAGTCTCGACGGCTACTCCGGCTACTACGAGCGATGGGGTGAAGCCTGGGAGCTTCAGGCGTTGCTCAAGTCAAGATTTGTTGCCGGTGATCCCGAACTAGGCGTCAGGTTCTCCGAGTTGGCCAAATCGGTCGTATGGGACACGGGGCTGAGCACGGATGCGCTTCGTGCCATCCGATTGATGAAGGAGCAAGTGGAGTCCGGAGCCTCGCCCCGAGATATAAAGCGCTCGCGAGGCGGAATCAGGGACATCGAATTCACGATCCAGCTCCTCCAGCTTGTCCACGGTCGGTTCGATTCGGACCTCCGGGTCCGAGATACGTTGGGAGCGGTTCGAGCCCTGGTGGCGGGTGGCTATATCGCCCCTGATGACGGCGACTCGCTGATGGACTCGTACAGGTTTCTCCGAACGCTCGAACACAGGGTTCAGCTCCGAAGCCTGAAACAGGGCCATGAGATCCCAGAGGACTCCGAGTCCGTCGCCCTGATCGCACGAAGCATGGGGTTCAGTGACGAAGCAGATTTCTCCGAAGAACTGCGCCGAGTGCGCTCAACCGCAAGGGACTTGCACGAGCGGCTGTACTTCCGTCCGATTCTCGATTCGCTGGCAGGAGTGGAGGGTCTCGACGCGCAGCGGGCGAGCCTGCGACTGCAGGCGCTCGGCTTCCGAGATGTCCTCGCGGCGACCACAGCGCTGACCGAATTGATGTCCGGTTTGAGCCGACGCTCGCGTGTCATGCATCAGGCGCTGCCTCTCATGCTCGACTGGCTCTCCCAGTCCCCGGATCCAGACCTCGGCCTGTCCCAATTGCGTCTGCTGCTGGCGCACTCAGCCGACCACTCCCCCGTCGTCTCGCTTCTTCAGAACAACCCGGTTGCCGGGCAACGACTGTGCACCCTTCTCGGGACCGGTCGCCTAGTTGGTGATCTCATCGACCGGATACCTGAGTTCATCCCGCGGTTGGCTGACGACAACGGTTTGGCGAGAGTCAGAGATGAGCCGGCAGCAACCCAGAGAATTGTCGGCTTGCTGGAGACTCGCCCTGACTTGGACGCCCGCATCGGCACCATTCGCAGATTCGTTCGTCGCCGCAAACTTCGGGTGGCAGGTCGGGACATCCTTGGAGAAGCTTCGCCACAGGTGACGGTGGCCTCCTTGTCAGACACCGCTGACTCTGCAATGAAGGGCACCCTTCATGCTCTATTGAGCGACGACGACCAATTCGGTGTGGTTGCGATGGGCAAGTGGGGCGGACGTGAGCTTTCGTACGGGTCAGACATCGACCTCTTCTATGTCAATGGGGAAGGACACACCGAACGGGCGCTCGATATTGCAACCCGGATCTCTTCCGTGTTGTCAGAGCCGAGTCGTCACGGCGATGGCTATGAGCTGGACCTCGATCTTCGGCCAGAAGGAAAGAAAGGGTCTCGCTCCCGCGCCATCGAGTCCTTCGAGCGCTACTACGCCGACTGGGTGGAGCCGTGGGAGCTGCTGGCGCTGATCAGGGCCCGGCCCGTGGCGGGAAACCCCGAGGTTCTCGCGTCATACATGGACCTCCATTCACGAGTCGTGTGGGTTGAGGACTTCCCGACCGAGGTCGCTCGCGCGATTCGCACCATCAAGGCTCGGGTCGAGGCGGAACGGATTCCGCCTGGAGAAGATCCGGATTTCCACCTCAAACTGGGGCCAGGAGGTCTGAGCGACGTCGAGTTCGTGACGGGTCTGCTTCAACTCCAGCATGGTGGTCGACTATCGAGTCTCAGAGTCTCGAGCACCTTCGACGCGATGACTGCCCTTCGCGAGGAGGAGTTGCTCAGCACAGCCGACTACCGGGCGCTTCATGATGCTTACCTGTTCTGCACCCGCGTCAGGCTGAGACTCCACCTCCAGCGAGGCCGCGTCAGCGACTCGCTCCCGACCGATCCTGACGACACGGCTCGCCTGGCAGCTTCACTTGGTTTTGATCGCAGTGGCGAGCTTCGAGAGCAATACCGCAGATATACCCGCCGTGCGAGACGGGTTTTCGAGTCGTTGTTCTACGAGTAGCAGTTACCCTGTAGTGCGATGCCCAGTCCCGACAATCTCGCGGGGCTGGTGGAGGAGATCACCCCCACAGCGATCGAACTTCGACGCGAACTCCACCGCCGGCCCGAACCTGCCCATTCGGAGTTCGAGACCACAAGTCTCATCAGGCAGGCGTTGGAGAGTCAGGGCCTGAGCCTGATCGACCGGCTCCCTAAAACCGGGGGTTGGGTCGACATCGGCGCCGACCCGACGGTTGGTTTCCGTGCCGATATCGACGCCCTACCTATTCAAGAGCCCGAGTCGAACCAGCCACGATCCCTCAATGACGGCTGGATGCACGCATGCGGCCACGATGCCCATTCTGCGATTGCGTTCGGCATAGCTGCCACTCTCGACAGACTGGAAACCGAACCTGGTGTGAGGGTCGTCTTCCAACCAGCCGAGGAAGCGAACCCAGGCGGCGCGGTCGAACTCGTGGCCGAGGGTGTCGCCGACCCTCTCAAAGCGCTGATCGCGTTTCATGTCGACCCCGGTCTTGAGGTGGGTCGCATCGGCGCACGATTCGGCCCGATAACTGGAAGCGCCGACAGCATCTCGATCACGCTCACCGGACCCGGTGGACACACCTCCCGTCCTCACAAGACTGTTGACCTGATCGACACAGCCGCCAAAGTCGTCTCCGAGCTTCCTGCTGCTGTCCGCAGGTCTATCGATGCTCGCTCAGCCATCGTGGTCGTCTTCGGGTCGATCCAGGGAGGAAACGTCTCCAACGTGATCCCGACCGAGCTCCAACTCAGGGGCACGATCAGAACCCTCGATCCACAACTGTGGGATGTCCTGCCCGCTCTGGTCGACAAGACGCTGGGCAGCATCGTTGGTATGACAGGTGCTGGGTACAGCTTGAGCTATCAGCAAGGCATCCCTCCGGTCGTGAACGACGAGAACGTCGTCAAGGCCGTGCAAGCTTCATTGGCTGAGGATGTCGTCACCCGAACCGAGCAGTCGATGGGCGGTGAAGACTTTGCCAACTACCTGGCTGTCACGCCAGGTGCTCTCTTCCGTCTCGGTGCCAGCTCCGGCGGCGGTGATCTCCACTCGGCCGCATTCAAAGTCAACGAGGCCGCGATCCGCTTCGGCATCGAATCGGGTGTCAGGGCTGTGCTTGGTCTCGCCGAGCGTTTCTAGTCCCTGAAGACGGGCTGCCTCAGTGAGGTAGTCACCTCGAAACGTGGGATCACTACCCTCGTATGTGACGGGCTGCGTTTTGAGAGGTAGCTCATGAATGCAACTGCTGACCTGACTCTGGACGAGGTAACCAGACAGCTCGCAGCCGTCCGCGAGCAGTTGCTGCAACTAGCCCGAGATGATTTCCCGCGCAGATACGAGCTCCAGCTGGAACATGACCGCCTTCGACGCCAGGCCAGATCGTTCGTCTCCGACTCAGACACCTACCGATCCACGTCGTCCCTGTTGGTGGAACTCAACACCAAGCGCGAGGCTCTTGCAGCGATCCAACGTGACATGGCCTCGCAACGTCACGGCGCAGCCCTGAACATCGAGATGAGAAGCGCCCGAGGCACCGACGCCTTGGTCCAGCGGATAGCACAGATCGAAGAAGCCCTCGATAGCCGCCCTGACAGATAGGGGCCCATTCACCGGACTCGGCTGCCAGTAGTGCTGGTCGTCCGCAACAACAGCCGAGGCCCCAGCCGCGATTGGGCTGGAGCCTCGTGAGGCCAATCAGATGGTGGTTTGACTAGCGGTCGAACCCGGCTGCATGAGTGGCGAATTCGCCTCCGAGCTGCATCTGCTCAGTGGCTTGCTTCATCTCCTCTGGCACCTCGCCCCAGAAGAAGAATGGTCCTGGCGTGGCGATTGCGAGTAGCTCTGGGAAGTGTGCGGCTGCGGTGGTCCCCAAGTGGTAGCCCATTGCGTCGGCGTCAACGAACTCATCCCGAACGTATAGGGCATTTTCTTGTTCTGACACGTATATGTGCACTGCGCTCGCACCGGGTTCATTCTGATGCATGGCGTCGGTCACGTTCCGATAGATCGAAGTCAGCTCAGCAAGCTTCCCCTCCCGTGCCGTCCACTTGTAGATGACTGTGATCGCGTTTCCCATGATTCCTGTTCCTTCCTTCCTTCCTTCAGGTGAAGCTCCATCCGATCCAAAGTAACTGATCCGTTACTTTAAAGGTAACCAATCGATTACTATATGTCAAGACCTAATCAGGAGTCACACATGGGACGAAGCAAACAGTACGAAAGAAGCGATCTGCTCAATCGCTCGGTTGAGCTATTCCGCAAACATGGTTTCAACGGCACCAGCACAGCCGAGTTGGTTGACGAACTCGGGATCAACCGTAAGAGCATGTATGCCGAGTTCGGTTCGAAACAAGAGCTATTCGAAGCGACCCTCGAGCACTACGACCGAAACCACCTAACCAGGGTTCTATCACCCATAGAGGCCGACGACGCAGGACTCGAAGCCATACAACGGGCATTCGAAGGCTATGCGTCGGCAAGTGAAGGATGGTTCAACGGTCTCGGTTGTCTCATGTGCAACACGGCCGTGGAACGAGGAGCAAACGACCCAGCAAGCGGCCGGTTTGCAGCTGCCTACCTAAGCCGAATACGCAGGGCATTCGACCACGCATTGAGTAACGCAAAGGAATCGGGCGAGTTGAAGGGAAACGTCAACGTCGAAGAACTGGCAGCCTTCCTCACCACGCTATTCATTGGTGTCGCTGCCGCTATCCGAGCCGAAGCACCTTCCAACCAGCTCCACGCAACATCGAGGGTGGTCGCCAACATCCTCACTGCCCACGAGTAAGACCGCCACACTGTCTGATCACGGGCAGGCGGAAGTCCTCCACAGGCAAACCAACGGGTAGGGCCCTAGTTCTCGTTGATCACCCGTGCATCGATCTCCACGACCTGGTGTTGATACCCAAGCCTCGACACACCAAGCAGGGTCGCCGGAGGTACTTCGGCGCCCCACCATTCGCAGGTTGCATCCCAAGCCCTACTCAGGTCGGCATGGTCCCCCACAACGTAGATGGTCATGTGGCGCACATCCTGTAGGTCGAAATCGTGGACTGAGATCAGCGTCTTCAGGTTCTCCAAGCACGACTTGACCTGACCGGCGGGGTCGTCTGGAGCTACCAACACCCCAGAAGAATCCGAAGGCACTTGGCCTGCGACAACCAGCTCATTGCCCGCCTTGTCCGCATATCGGTACCCAGGCGTGGCTGCCAACCCAGCGGCTAGCTCTGCTTCGTTCACTCCGGAATGACGGCCTTGATCGCGTTGAGATCGACCATCAAGGATGCAAACTCCTGAGGAAGTAGAGCCTGGGCGCCGTCGACCAAGGCTGTCTCCGGATTGGGGTGCACATCGATCATCACACCGTCGGCGCCGACGGCGACTGCTGCTCTCGCTAGAGCGGCAACTAGGTCCTTCCGGCCTGCAGCATGTGACGGGTCGACCATGACTGGCAGATGGGTTATCCCCTGCGCAACAGGCACCGCCGTGATGTCGAGAGTGTTTCGCGCCGAGCTGTCGAAACCTCTGATCCCACGCTCGACGAGGACGATGTTCGGGTTTCCTTCGCTATGGACGTACTCAGCGGCGTCGATCCACTCCTCAACCGTTGCGGCTCGACCACGCTTCAGTAGGACGGGCTTCGGTTGGCGGCCGACTTCCTTGAGCAGAGCATGGTTCGACATGTTGCGAGTGCCGATGCGGAGCATGTCTGCATATGCAGAGACGAGCTCCACGTCTCTCGGATCTATGACCTCGGCAACAAACGGGAGACCGGTCAGATCTCTGGCCTCGGCCAAGATCTCGAGCCCCGCTTTGCCAAGACCCTGGAAGGTATAGGGAGAGGTTCTGGGTTTGAAGGCGTCGCCTCGAAGGATCGTGGCACCTGTCGAAGCAACGGCCCGAGCCGTGTCAATCAATTGATCACGTGACTCGACAGCGCACGGTCCCGCAATGACGGCGAGTTCGCCGTCGCCGATCATCGCATTGCCAACCACTACCGCCGTGTTCGCCGACTTGAACTCCCGGCCCACCCGTCGTCCCCCACGGACCACAGGCATCACCATCTCCACTCCGGGAAAGGAGTCCCACGGCGCTTCATTCTGAAGAAGGGTCTCGATGGAGCCGTTGACAAGGGTGCGACCGTCTTCGGTAGAAACGCTCACTTCTGCCCCGAAGGACTGAAGACGCTCTACAACGCTTTCGACCTCTTCTTCGGTCGCGTCTGAATGCATGACAATGATCATTGGGTGGGGCACATCAGGCTAGCGGTGCGCCGAAACCAACCGTCTACCATCGGCCACCATGACCCAGGACCACGACCACCCGCCCGGGTACGAGCCTCACATCGGGGAAAGCAGGCAGTACTGGCGGGACATCATCCTGGGAGTCAACGACGGACTTGTCTCGACGTTCCTCCTTGTGGTTGCCGTGGTCAGTGGCGGGCTCGACACCGGCCAGGTCCTGCTGACCGCCGTCGCTGGTGCCATCGCAGGAAGCGCCTCCATGGCCGCCGGTGAGTACCTGGCGACCAAGTCACAAGAAGAGGTGTTCGAGGCAGAACTGACTCTGGAACGCACCCACATCCGGGACTACCGGGAAATGGAGATCGACCAACTGCGGGACTACTTCACCGAGATGGGTGTCCGTTCGGAAGATCTGCCGGGGGTCATTGCAGCCTTTGAAGACAATGACGAGGCAATCCTCAACGCGATGGCCGCCCTCGAGTTTGGTGTTGTCGACTCGGAGAGGCGGTCACCTTTCCTGGCTATGGCCGCCTCCGGGCTGCTGTTCATGGTCGGCTCGTTGACTTCGATCCTTCCCTTCGTCCTGTTCGATGACCCGCAGACGGCCCTCCTCCTCGCGACCGCCTTGACCGCAATCGGTTTGTTCATTGTCGGCATGGTCAAAGCCAGAGTTGCAAAGACCTTTTGGCTCAGATCAGGACTGGAGAACCTCGTGGTCGCCGGTGTCGGTGGTGCGATTGCATGGGGCGTTGGTCGGCTCTTCAACGCCGACATCGCCTGATCGCGAAGGGTTTAGAACCTTGCTAGCAAAGCGCTTGCAATAGTTAGCAGCTTGCTGTATGCTTGCAGCAGGTGAACGAGAGCAAGCAGAGTGAGCTGGGTGATTTCATCAGATCCCAGCGAGAGCGAGCGAATCTCTCCCTTCGAAGACTGGCCGAAAAATCGGGGATCTCAAACCCGTACCTCAGCCAAATCGAAAGGGGCATTCGCAAGCCTTCGGCCGAGATTCTGAAGAATCTCTCACGAGCACTCGAGATCTCGTCCAACTCTCTCTACAAGAGAGCGGGACTGATCGACGAGGAGTTGCCTCCGCCATCGGTGTTCGAGGCGATCGAATCAGACGAGCGCCTCAACGGCGAGCAGAAGAAGGTGCTGCTCGACATGTATAGAGCTTTGGTCCAATCCAACGGGTCAGAACAAGAAAGCGAAACGGAGTAAATCGAAATGCAGGCAAAGAGCGTTCTCTACGCCGCTGTCGGCGCACCAGTGGTCGCCGCGAAGAAGGTTGGCGAGCAGGTCAACACCATCAAAGGCAAGGTCACAGAAGAGACCTCCACCTACACCGACGTTGCCAATAAGGCGATCGACGAGTGGGCCGTCGAGGGCGAGAAGGTCGTTGCCAAGATCAGCGACGGCAAGGTCGTCGATCAGGTGACTGCCAAAGTCGACCTCGATCAGGCTAAGGAGCAAGTCACGAAGCTGCGCGACCAGCTTGAAGACATGTTGGCGACCTGGCGTCAGTCCTTCCGTCCGGAAGAGGCTGCAAAGAAGCCAGCCGCCAAGACCACAGCTGAAAAGAAGCCGGCCGCGAAGACCACGGCCGCTAAGAAGCCAGCTGCGAAGACCACGTCCGCCAAGAAGCCGGCTGCAAAGAAGCCAGCCGCCAAGACCACGGCGTCAAAGACTTCGGCTGCCAAGACGACCAAGTCGTCCACGGCTGCCAAGACGAGCACAGCGAAGTCAAAGGCTTCCTGAGCTCACTCCTCCTCACAGAAAACGGGGCCCTTCGGGGCCCCGTTTTTGGTTGGACGACTTTGACCTCAGGTGGTGATGCTCGGCTCAAGGTCCGAGGCGGCCGCAATCCAGCCTTCGACCATTCCCTCTGTGGGGAGCCGGTCGACCACTCGAGCGGAGCCGTTCATACCGATGATCTTCGCAAGCAGCGCTGTTGGGTTTCTCCGACGAAGATCCCTCAGCGTGTCCACTCCTGCCTCTGCGAGAAGGCCCGCATACTCAGCCCCCACACCCTTGACTCGCAGCAAATCCGCATGATGCACCCAGAGGTGTAGGTCCTTCGGGGCGAGCCCAGTCTTCTTGGAAAGAGCCGTTCTCCCGCGACGTGTCGACGCCTGTTCGATGAGAGCCTTGCTCGTGCGCACACCTGCCTTTCGCAGCTTCGTGGCATCACGGTGCTCGATACCAGCGACTTGATCGATCCGTGCCATCACTCCCATCTCTTCATCGACCGAACGGGAAATCGAATATAGACAAATCGGGCCATCGTCATCCGGCCTAGCGTGGCCGCAGCTCGATCACGTCAGCTTCGGTGTCAACGTCCCTGGGGACCTGGTCAGCGAACCACACCTCGTTCACCCAGTCCGGGTGAGCCTGCCACAGACGTTTGGCACCCTCGTCTCCCTCTAGCGACATGAGACGCGGCCAAAGCGACCGATCGACGACCACAGGGTTTCCCCATGTGTACCGGTACTTGGGGAGTGTCACCGGGCGACCCTCCTTGGCATGAGATCGCAGAAGCTCCGACACGACGTCGACGGAGACGGCTGGCTGGTCACCGATGACGATCAAAGCGGAGTCGCACTTCGAGAGTCTGGTCAGTGCGTCCAACCCCACACGGAGAGACGATGCAATCCCTTCCTCCCACTCCAGATTTTCAATGATGTAGATGTCTTCTGACTCGACGGAGTCGAGGACAACATCCAGCTCGTGACCGAGAACAACCCAGATCTCGTCGATTCCAAACTCTCGGGTCCGTTCCAGCACGTGGCCAAGCAGAGTGGTGTCCCCCCAAGGCTCAACCTGCTTGGGACGGCCCAGCCTTCGAGAGCCTCCAGCTGCAAGGACGATCGCGGCAACGGACATCGGTGCGAACTTAACGGTTGCTACACGCCGACGGGAAAGCGGGTGAGCGCTCCAACACCTTCGACGTCGAGCGGAGTGGCAACCTCTATCTGCGAAACATTTCCACCGGCAGCCACGGTCGCGTCCATCGCGGCCGCGACGATGTCATCGACGTCGAACATTTGGTGCCCACAGACCGGGCAGGACTCGCCCGTCCTGGACAGGTGCCCACATTCGTCACACAAAGATCCGGGACGGCTGAACGGACCGGCAACCACGAGGGTGTCGATGGCCTGGGTGTTGGCGGCCTCCAGTACTGCCGCGAGCCCAAGCACGGCGTTGCCCCCGCTCCAACCCGTGTCGCAAACCCGACCCGCCAGTGCCGACTGCCTTGCGTGTCGCAGATCACCCTCGATTGACATCACCTTTGCCCGCAAGCTCTGCGCAGAGACCTTCTGTGGTGTGGCTGAGAAAACGACACGCTGAAGTCTGGAGAGGTAAGGGTGAAGGTTCCCCGCAATCTCATCAGCATCCGGCTCATGACAGCCGACGGCCAAGTAGTCGAACCTCCGGTCCATGTGAGCCGCGAGAAGCATATCCCCCGCCTCACGCCACAGCCTGGCCGCCGCCTCGTCCGCCCTCGCTCTCACACTCTGCTCCTCATAACCGGCAAACCCGCCGAACCGCCGGCTGCCGATATCTGCCTCGAATCCCCCACCCAACTCCTCGACGAACCCGTCACGACTAACAAACAGTCGTGCGTTCTGGCGGTCAGCGATGAGAAGGGCTCCTCGCATCAGTCGAGGGGCGGCCCGAAGGGGCCTCATGTAGGGCCGGGGGCCGAGCATCGAAACATCTGCCGTTGGATGCCCGAGCGGCTGTACTTCGAAAAGGCCGTCCTGCTCCGAGGCAAAGACTGCGTAGGCCGGAGCGACCTCGGCCTCGAATCTGTCTGCGAGAGCCCTGATCCGCTCGCAATCGTTCCTCGCGCTCTTCTCAGCCGATCGATCCAGGTCGGCAGATCGATCTCGGACCGATCGCGTGAGTTCGCTGAGAAGGGCAGGAAACCCGCCCGGAGATGGGCGACTCGCATAGATAGATATGAGCGAACCTGACTTGCTTCGGAAGCCCGCTATGCGGTCACCTGCCATCCTGGCGAACCTACTCGCGGACGACAACTGACGTCAGAGCGACTTGGTCAACTCGATAATCAGCTCTTCCTGGATCCAACCGAGATAGTCCATCGCCTGCCGACCCTCCTCGGAAAGAACGTCGTAGTCCTCTTCGATATCGATCCCGAGTCGCGCACCAAGTGCCAGTCGGGCCTCGTTCAGCACCCTAAGAACTGCGTTCGCCTGATCGAGATCGAGCAAGGTCAGGTCCCCTGAGACCAAGGTCTCGAAAACGGCCCGATCAGCTTTGCGACCGGCTTCGAGGTCATCCCCCATCAGACGCCACCATTCATCGTTGGCAGCTGGATCGTCGAGATAGACAGGCACCTTCAAACGAGTCGCCGCCGGATCGTCCCCGTTTCGACCCAAAGAAGCGAGGAAAGGCAACACGTCACCAAGGAACACTCTCTCCGCCTCGGTGAACACAACAGAGATCTTCCCCCGCTTGGCCTTGAAGTGGCTCATTGCTCCAAGGTCGCCCAAAGACCGTGGTTGTGGAGTCGATAACAGTCAAGCTCTGCCTGCTCTCTCGGACCATCCGAGACGATGGCCCGTCCCTCGTTGTGGACAGCAAGCATGAGCTCGGTGGCTTTTGGCTCGTCATAGCCGAACAGCTTGCGGAAGACGTACACCACATAGCTCATCGTGTTCACCGGGTCGTTCCACACCACGACCTGCCACGGCTTGTCGATGTCGATCTCGTCATCGGTGCCCGGGACGACCACTGGTGCTGCAGGTTGGGCCATCAGACGAGAGAGCCTACGTTTCGATTCTCCCGTCGGCGCACCCAACCGGGCCGCTGACGACGCTCTTCGCTGCCGCGGAAAGCGACATCTTTGAGGCCGAGCGAAACGAGGTAGAAGCCTGCGCAGAAGAGCGATATCGCGGCAGCACCAGCAATTAGGACATTCCAGGCGAGGGTTCCCTGAAGTGAGGCGAACCCGATTGCGGTGAACATGATGGCTCCCCAATTCGAAAGCTCATCGCTGTAAGCAAGCCAAGACGCGAAGCCGTGGGCCACCACTGCGCCGACAACGGCCGACACCATGGTCACCGCCGCAAGCGGGATCATGTGGGGTATCAGATGCTTGCGAGCCAGATACCAGCCCCGGGCACCACTGACCCGAGCGGCGTCGATGAAGGGGCGTTGCGCAGTCGAGAGAGCATGCGAGCGCAGGACAATCGCCGCGGTGCTCGCCCCTGCGAGCAGCCCGTAGGTCATACCGAAGTTGAGAGGTGTCAGGAAGTCCCCGGTCGAGCCTCCGGCGAGGATGATCATCGCGAGCGGGGCAGGGATGAGCAGGAGAACATCCGATACCCGAGACAGGGTCCGATCGGTCCTACCGCCGAACGTTGCAGAAGCAACGGACATGATCACTGCGACGATGGCAGCGACAACTGCCGCCGAAAGTCCAACCACGAAACTGGGCCATGCTCCATAAAGCACCATCGAAAACACGTCACGCCCAAACACGTCAGTGCCGAACCAGTGGGTGCCGGACGGCGGCGCCGGTTGAATCCGGAACTCTTTTACATCGCCGAGATTCGAGGTGATGTCCCTGATTCGAGCTTCGATCAATTCGATCTCACGAGTGGGGTCCGTGACCTCCTCGACGACCACGAGTTCAACGATGGGAGCGTCGTTCCCAAAGACTGGGTCGTAAATCAACTCCTCCCCTGCCCAGAGTGTGTTCATCAGCAGAGGGTGAATCACCACCATCAGGGCAAAGATGACGATGATCGTCAGACCCACCACTGCAAGGGGGTTACGGAAGAAGATCCGAACTGGCCCGTCCGGTGCGAAGAGGTTTCTCGACCTCATGCTGGCTCCTCTCCAGCCGAGAAACGGATACGGGGATCGAGGGCAGCATGTACGACGTCGAGCACGATCCGAATGAGCAGTGTCAGTATCCCAACTACCACCATCGCTCCAATGAGCAGCGGATAGTCCTGCGTACCGAGCGCACCGAAGAGGAGGCTTCCCAGACCCGCGGGTGCGTTGATTCGCTGCACCGTTCCGACAATCTGAAGACCGGCGGCTCCCTGGGTGCCACCAAAAACAACTTCAAGAATGACCAGACCTGTCAGGAAATAGGGAATCGCCACGGCGAAACGGGAAAGCACCGGCAATAACGCCGTCCGAGCAGCGTGGCGATCACGCACCTGGCTCTCCGGAAGACCTTTGGCCCTGGCGACCATCACATAGTCCTCCATCATCACGTCATCCATGGCTGCCCGGGTGACCAACTGAATCTCGCCGAAAGTGAGGATGACAACGGCCACGATCAACAGTGACATCGCACCGGCGAGATCGATGACCCGGTCGGCGATCCCGAGCCAACTCCAGATCAGGAGTGGTATGGCGACCATCGCCACGAGAAACACCCATCGTGGCAATCGGCGTCGGGTCAGACGGAAGACCAGAGACTCCACGACCCAGAGCAGGATGGAAGTCGCAACGAAGACGAAAAAGACCCGCCACAGCACCCCGGCGGGAGTCACATCGACGAAGGCTCCGTAGTCGACAGAACCGAAGTCACCGAGCCCGAACCAGCCGGTAACCCCCTTCACTCGCTGTTCCATCGCAACGGCTAGGGCTGGCGGAAACAGCGTAAGGCAGAGAATGGCCACGAATGTCAACGAACCGACCCCGAAACTGGAGCCCTTGTACCCGGACACACGGCCGAGCCATCCCCCGAGCACGAAGGCCAGCCCGAGACCCACAGTCAGGACCACGACGGTCGCAGACATGGAGAGCCGAATCGTCTCCCACACCGAGACCCTGGTAGAGAAGCTGGTCCCCAGGTCGAACGTCGCCACAGACCCGAGCCAATCAAAATACTGCTCGAATAGGGGGCGATTGAGTCCCAATGCCTCCCTGGCGGCGTTGGCATCGTCCGCAGTCATGGGGCCAAGGGAACTGACGTAGTCCCCTGGCAGTAGGGCGTTCATCGCGAAGAAGAGAAGCGTCATGAACAGAAACAGCGTCAGGAGCCCAGATAGGAGCCTCCGCACGATGTAGCTGGCCATGTTCTAGATAGTGGTCGAATCGAACCGGTAACCCCGATTCGAAACCGGGATCAGAGTCCCTCGGACAGGATCATCGCTATGTCGCGCACGGGGACGTCTTCCCGACCCAGCTCCTTGACCCCGTCGTCGAGCATGACGAAACAGAAGGGGCAAGCCGTTGCGATCTCGTCGGCCTCAGTGGCCAGAGCCTCCTCGGCTCGTTCGTTGTTGACCTTCTTGCCAGTCTGCTCCTCCATCCAGAAGCGGGCTCCCCCAGCTCCGCAGCACAGGCCTCGAGTTCCATGACGCTCCATCTCGACGACCTCGTTGCCGCTTGCTCCTACGACCTCGCGGGGAGCGACATAAACATCGTTGTGGCGGCCCAAGTAACACGCATCGTGATAGACGATCTTCTTCACCTCGCCGTTTTCCTTCTTTGGCTGCGGAAGCCTTCGCTGCGCCAGTAGCTCAGCAAGCATTTGGCTGTGATGGACGACCTCGTACTCACCACCAAACTGTCGATATTCGTTGGCGAGGGTGTTGAAGCAGTGAGCGCACTGGGTGATGATCTTCGTCACACCCAACTCAGCGAACGTCTCGATGTTCTGCAGAGCGAGTTGCTGGAACACAAACTCATTGCCTGAACGCCGGGCAGGGTCTCCGTTGCACAATTCCCTCTGGCCCAGGATTGCGTAGTCGATGTCTGCTTCGTTCAGAAGCCGGGCCAGCGCCACCGACACCGCTGTGTTGCGGTCGTCGAACGAGCCAGCACATCCGACAAACCAGAGGTACTCAGCCGAGTCCACCCCATCCCGCCCAAACATCGGCACTTCGAAGTCGAGCTCGCTGGTCCAGTCGGCCCGAGCTTGCTGACTCAGACCCCAGGGGTTGGACTGATTCTCCATGGCCACAAAGGCCTTGCCCAGCTCGGAGGGGAACTCCGACTCCATGAGTGTGAGGTAACGCCTCATGTCGAGGATTCGATCAACAATCTCGATATCGACAGGGCAAATCTCATCACAGGCGCGGCATGTGGTGCAGGCGAAGACCTCGTCGGGATGAATGCGGTCGAAGAGGGACCCGGCACCCTCGAGGACTGCAGTAGTGGACACGGGTGCCGAAACCCCAGCCAACGATGCCGCGACCTCGCCTGACTTGAGCACCATTTCTCTCGGGTCCAGCGGCTTGCCGGTGATGTTCGCCGGACACACCGAGGTGCAGCGCCCACACACGGTGCATGCATCGGTGTCGAAGATCTGCTTCCAGGTGAGGTCCGTGGCGACACTGACACCGATCGTCTCGATGTCCTCGGCCTCCATGAGGTTTGGCATCGGTCGCATCGCCCCTTTGGGCCGGTCGTTGGGTGACAGGAAGAGGTTGGCCGGGGAAGTTGCCAAGTGGCGCAGCTTGGTCAGCGGCAGCACCACCAGGAAGGCCACAAACGACAGCGCATGAACCACCCAGAAGAACTGATGCCAATCCCCGGCAGCCGGCGAATCGAACCACGCCGACAGTGGGTAGCCAACAAAGGACCAGACCTCGAAGTCGGGCCGTCCGACCAAAGCGATACGAGCGGCTTCAGTGAGCAACCCCGTGACGCCGATCACAACCAACGTCGCCAGAATCAGGGCGTCCTCCGGCCGAGTCTTCGACCTGATCCGCCATTCGGGGGTGAGATAGCGATAGGCGATCGCCAAACCGAGACCACCGAGATAGACCAGCGAGGCGAGATCGAGGACTGCCGAATAGCCCTGATAGAACCGACCCTGAAGGAACTTGAGACCTGCCGGAAGGAGGTGATCGATCTCGAGCGTCACCGTTCCGAGGAAGAGAACGATGAAGCCGTAGTAGATCATCGAGTGCATGACTCCGTACTTAGGGTCACGCATCAAGGTCTTCATCGAGAGGCCCTGATAGAGCCGATGCAGCCGCTCGCGCCAGTGTCCGGTGCGGTCGTCTTCACCGCCTTGGGCCCAGCTCCCTGCTCGCTGGGCGAACAGGTGGAAAGCGAGCCAAAGGAACGCTGCCAAGGTGACGTAGAAGATCACGACCACTGCGTCCGGGATGTTCCCGAAGACTTTCCTACCGACGGGGAACTCGGGATGTTCCCCAACCGCCCCCAAAACACCAAGGGTGAGCGTCGCCGCCGCCGAAACCACGCCAGCCGTTTCGAGTACCTGACGTGTGGTCGGCCGCTTGACAGTCATAGACGCGGCGAGTGTAGAGCCACGAAAGTCGGTGTCGTGACACCGCTCTGATTCGATATCTATCGAATTGGCCTTGACATCACGATGATCGTCGTCGATACTCGCGTTCGACAGATATCGAATTGCTGATCCGATAGACGACTATGGCCGAATTGATCATCCCAAACGAAAAAGTTCGAGACTTGAGCGAGGCTCCTCGCCGACTCCCCATCGATATCGAAGGGTCGGTGACCTCCGAGATCCTTCTGACGCTCTGGACAGTTCTCAACCCAAAGGAAACGAATTCCGCTAGGGAGCTCGGCGAAAGCTGGGTCGAAGATCTCGTGGCGAAGATCCCAGAAGACCTACACAAAGACCTGGTACAGCTCGGCGGCCCGTACGGCTATGTCTGGCTGGCGTTGTCGGCATTCCTGCTCACAGCACCCCATCCCCACAATCCGGTCGAAGTGCTCGACTGGTTGGAGAACGTCGACGAGGGAAGGCTCCGCCGATGGGCCATCGGCTACATCAGCGATAGCGAAGATCAAGGACTCATCGAGCAAGCCGCATCAGGCGACATGGAAGCCGTCAAGCAGGTGATGGGAGACCGTGCCAAGAAGGCGCCGGAGAAGCTCGAGTTTCTCGATTGGCTCGTGACCACGGAGGGCCTTCCACAGAGATACGCCAACGCGTTGCGTCGTTTCCGTGAGACCGCCTTCTCCGAGCATGAGGAGGATTTCGCAGCCGCAATCAGCCGGGCGGCCGCCGCCCGAAGAACCTCACCCACCCGAGGCGAGGCAAAGGCTGTCGTCGAAGAGGTCACGAGCGGCATCGACTTCGACATCCCTTTGGGGGTGAGCCGAGTTGTTTTGGTTCCCTCGGTGGTTACCCGACCGCTCTCACTGGTCGACGGTCACGGTGGAACTCTGGTCGTCTACTACGGAATCGCTGACGAGTTCATCGACTCCGACCCTGAAGCGCCACCCTCCTGGCTGGTCAGGACCTACAAGGCCTTGAGCGACGAGAGACGTCTGCGCATCATGCGTCGGTTGAGCGAAGGGTCAGCCTCGCTGGACGAACTGACATCGCTTCTCGGCTTGTCCAAGTCGACGGTTCATCACCACATCAGCCAACTGCGTGCAGCGGGCTTGATCAGGGTCCACATCCCCCACAACGACGAATACCAGAAGCACAAGATCTACTCCTTGCGGGAACAGTCACTCGCCGATGCCAGCGGGTTCTTGACCTCCTACCTCCGCAACACCGACCAGGAAGAACGTCATGCATAGCCAGATGTACACAACGGCCAAAGCGATCCAGGCCGAACGCCTCGCTAGGTCAACAGCCAAAAGACCGTTGGAACACGACGCCCCACGGCTCCGGGAGAGGGTGGGTCACAACCTCATCTCTCTCGGAGAGAGGCTGGCCAGGATCGAACGAACACAAGAGCTCGGCGAAGCCGCATAGCACCTCCGAACCAGGGACTGTCCAGCTTCCCAAGCCGCGTCGTCCCGGGCTTCCTACTCTCCTAGGGGGAAGTCCGGGTCGACGATCACTCAGAGTTGACCCGAGACGCGACCTGCGCGCTGAGCCATGTCGTGATCGGGACCGCCGCAACCAGGCCAATCGATCCGATCAACGTTCTAACGATCTCGGTGGCGACCAGTTCGCTACTGGCCAGGAATCCAAAAGACTGCTGACTCACCGTGAAGAAGATCAACAGGGGCAGCGAGGCGCCGGCGTACGCCAGAAGCAACGTGTTGACCGTCGAGACGATGTGATCACGGCCCACCCTGATCCCCGAAGCAAACAGTTCGTTGGAGCCAAGCGCAGGGTTGGCCTTGCGCACCTCCATCACAGCTGACGCCTGAGTGACGGTCACGTCGTCAAGTGCACCGATAGCTCCGAGCACGATGCCCGCTAGCAACAGACCGGTGAGGTCGACGTCGACGACCGACAGAAGGACAATGCTCTCATCGCTCGTTACTCCGGTGAAATTGGCGAAGTAGAGCGCAACCCAAGACAACAGGGCTGTGAGGAGCAGAGCAGAGAAGGCACCGATCGCGGCGACATGGGTCAGCGGACCAACCCCATGTGCCATATAGAGGGAGATCAAAGCGATCGCTCCCCCACCGACGATCGCAACCATCACGGCATCGTTCCCTTGCAGGATTGAAGGGAGGATGAACCAGATGAGAATTGCAACGCTCAGGGCGAGGGCGGCTAGGGCTGCCAGGCCTCGGAAACGGCCGAGACCGACGACAGCGAGTCCGAAGATTCCAGCGATCGCCAGCAGGAGCGGGACACGGTCTTTGCCGGCGTACTGAAAGTCGACGACACCATTCTCGAAAGCGACCACCGAGATGAAGACGATCTCCCCAGGGTCCAACATGGGCTGGCCCGGCTCATTTGGAAACTCGAGCTCGATGACGATCCCCGCTGGCTCTTCCAGAAGCTCGACCTCGTACTGAAGACACTCGAGATCCGAGGCGTAGCTGCAGGACCCGACTTCGGAGGAAACAACCTCACCGCGGACCACTTCGTCCGCAAACCCGATGGTCGAGAGGTCGAGATCCAACTCGTCCCCTGGCCAGAGCCACACAAGACCTGCGCCCAAGACAACGGCAATGATCAGGACAACCAGGGCAAGGCCCTCTGGCCTGGGCATCCTCCGTCGGTCAGGCCCCGTCAGGACCTCGAAGTCGTCACGATCATTTGGCAACGGGGATGATCGTAGATGCGATCAGAAGATCACCTCGATCATCGGCGAGTCCGCTACAAGCCGATCAAGCTCCGATTGTGTGGAATACCAGCGGGTGTCGGGATGGGTGAAGACCAGCCGCCGAGCTTCGGCATCTGTTATCTCACGAGCGGTGGCTTTGAGATCCTGACCGTCCACATGGACCATGATCTCGGGGTTCTGCCGGACGTTCGCCAGCCAATCCCTGGGGCCGGGAGTGCCTGTAATCACCATTCGGCCGTCAACAAGGAACCACCAGATCTCGATTCGCCGTGGACGCCCACTCGATCTGCCATATGTCGTTATGTCGATGGTCTTGTGTCGGGCCAGGTCGGCGAGGTCGTTGCTCACTCCAGCGACGATAGAACTTCAAGCGCCGTTGAGGTCAAGGGCTACTTTCCAAACAATGCTCTCGCAAAGAACCACGCGTTGGATGGTCTCTCTGCCAGTCGCCTCGTGAGATACGGGTACCACTGCGAGCCGAAAGGCAAGTAGATCCTCAAAGGATGGCCGTCGGCCACCAACTGTCGTTGAACATCGGTCCTGACTCCGTAGAGCATCTGGAACTCGAATTCCTGTTCCCGGGTCTTGGCGAGCTCCAAGCCCAGGTCGAGGAGCTTCGAGTCGTGGGTAGCTATCGCCGGCTTTGTGGTTGGAGAAGCCATAAGTGTCTCGAGTTGCCGCGCAAACGCTTCGTCGATTTCTTCGCCCGAGGTCAAGGCAACATCGGAAGTCTCTACGTATGCGCCTTTGCACAGCCTGATGTGACCCCCGAGCGCAACCAGTTGCTCGAGATCTCGCGGAGTTCGATGGAGATAGGACTGGATGGCGATCCCATAGTTGCCGTGCGACGACTGCCCCTTCTCGAACAGACGGATCGTCGCTTCGGTATAGCGAGAGTCCTCCATGTCGATGGTGACAGTGGTACCAACCTCAGATGCCTTCTCTCCGAGGCGATCAATGGCCTCGAAGGCGATGGATTCGTTGATTGCGAGCCCGAGTTGGGTCGGTTTCACAGATATGTTGGCGTTGAGGCCCTCTTCTTTGATGCGCTGCAACGAGTTGATGTACTCGAGAGTCGCGGCCTGCGCCGACGCTTCATCGTGGACCTCCTCACCCAGGAGATCGAGGGAAACAAGAAAACCCTCAGCATTCAGTTGGGAAGCCACTGCGGCCGCCTCGTCGAGAGTGTCACCTGCAACGAAACGTCGAGCAACTGCGCGCCCCGGTCTGGTCTCCGTCACCATCTTCTCTACGGGTTTGGCATGGGTGACGGCAACGGTCGCCCGCGAGAACAGACTCAGGAGTCCCCTCCCAGTTCTCGAGCCCTGATGGCTGCAGCCCTTACCGCATCTTCGACCACAGCCCTGAAGCCTTTCTCCTCCAGTACATGCATGGCTGCTGCAGTGGTTCCTCCCGGAGACGTGACCTCGTAGCGAAGGCGGGCCGGGCTCTTCGACGTATCGGTCAAAAGATGCCCCGCGCCCCGAATGGTCTGATTGACGAACTGTTCGGCGACGTCCCGGGGCAGCCCTTCACGCATAGCAGCCTCGGTCAACGCCTCCGCAAGCAAAAACACATATGCAGGTCCCGTGCCAGATACCGCGGTCACGGCATCGATCAGCGACTCTTCCATGATCCGCACATTGCCGACCGCGCCCATGACCTCCCGAGCCCGATCGAGGTGCTCGGCGCCCGCGTAGCTTCCAGCAGCGAGGCCGGTGACGCTCTCCAGCACTAGAGCCGGTGTGTTCGGCATCGCCCTGACGACTGGCACAGCTCCGAGGAGGGCTTCGTATTGACCAGTCGTGACCCCTGCGGCCAGCGACACCACAGTCTGACCCTCGGCGATTCCGCCAGACAACGTCTTGAGGAGGCCCTCAACGTCGCGGGGCTTCACCGCCACCACAACCACGTCTTTGGAAGCGACCGCTTCCACTGGATCAAGGCTCACAACACATGAGGTCTTGTGAGCCAGCTCATCTCCGCGGTCCATGCGACGGACACACAGAGATATTTCGGCGGGCTCCCATGCTGCCGACAGCAGACCAGAGACCAGCGCCTCACCCATCGCGCCGACCCCGACAACAGCTACAGAGGAACGATCTGTCACGGGGCCGATTCTAGAGAGCGCTGTTACGTTCGTCCCATGGACGTTCGCCAATCGGCCGACCTGCGAGATCGAGTTCTCGAAGAACGCTTAGACAACCTCGTCCCGGCCCTAATGAAGAGGCATGGATTCGAAGCCTGGGTCATCGCGTCCCGCGAATACAACGAGGATCCGGTCGCTCGCACGATGCTTCCTGCCAACTGGTACGGATCGGCGAGGCGGCGAACCATCCTCGTCTTCACCGATCATGGAGACAGCCGTGCAGCTATGTCGCGATATCCGGTTGGCTCTTTTGCTCCCGTCTGGCAACCGGAGAGTCAGCCCGATCAATGGCAGGCACTTGCCGAGTATCTATCTCACGTGACCGGTCCTATCGGTATCGACTTCTCAGAGGACTTCGCTCTGGCAGACGGAATCACCTCGACTGAAGAGAGGCAGATGGCAACCGCCCTTGGGGGTCACAACCTCGTGTCAGCAATGCCGTTGGCGATCGGCTGGCTCGAAACTCGCATCGAAGGAGAGCGCCAACACATGGCAGAGGCATGTCGGATCGCTCACAACTATCTACGGCGAGCGTTGTCGAGTGAAGTGATCAAACCGGGGTTCACCACAACCGAAGACGTCGCATGGTGGCTGGCCCAACAGGTGAACGACGACGGAATGATTATCTGGTTCCACCCCGGCGTCAGCGTTCAAAGAAAAGGCGACTCAGAAAGCACTCCCGCAGACGCGCTTGCCAATAGGACGATCGAGCGTGGCGATCTGGTCCACATCGATTTTGGCATCGTCCGCCACGGGTACCACACCGATCAGCAACAGCATGCCTATGTGCTGAAGGATGGTGAGACGGCCGCCCCCGACTCAATGGTCCGAGGGTTAGCCAGCGGAAATCGTGCTCAGGACATCCTCATGATGAATATGACTGCGGATCTGAGCGGCAACGAGGTCCTGGCGAATTCTCTCAACCAAGCTCGCGACGAAGGCGTCCGGACCACGATCTATACCCACCCCATCGGTCTCCACGGCCACGCCGCCGGCTCAACGATCGGCATGTGGGACAACCAAAACGGCATTCCAGGTGCCGGGGACTATCCGCTTGGGGAGTCGACCGGCTGGTCCATTGAATTGTCTGTTGACTTCGAGGTGGAAGAGTGGGACGGGCAGCCCGCGAAGATCATGTTCGAAGAAGATGCGTTCCTCGTCGATGACGGAGCCGAGTTTCTAGATGGCCGGCAGGAGGAGTTGTGGCTGGTCGAGTGACCAACCACACGCTCAGGTCAGCCGACTCCTGATCAATTCAACAACAGTTGCCACGGCGGCCGGGTTGTATCCCTCGGGGATGATCAGGTCGGCGTAGCGACGCGAGGGTTCGACAAACTCGAGGTGCATCGGGCGCACCGTTGCGAAATACTGATTGATCACCGAATCCACTGACCGTCCCCGTTCGGCGATGTCTCGCTCGAGGCGACGGGCCAGACGGATGTCGGGGTCGGTGTCGACGAAGATCTTGAGATCCAATTCTGATCTCAACGTCGGCTCGGACAGGACGAGGATCCCCTCAACGATCACCACCCGGGCCGGCTCAATCCGAATGGTGTTGTCTGAGCGTAGGTGCTCGGCGAAGTCGTAAACAGGATGCTCGACGGCGACACCTGACCTGAGGCGGTCCAGATGTTCGACCAATAGTTCCGTCTCGAGAGAGTCGGGATGGTCGTAGTTGACACGAGTTCTCTCATCGAACGAGAGGTCGGTTCGGTGTCGGTAGTAGGCGTCGTGACGGAAGAGAGCGACCTTCCCTTCGAGTCGATCGACGACTTCTTCAGCAATGGTCGTCTTACCTGAGCCCGACCCTCCGGCGAGCCCAATGAAGAGAGGGCGATGCGGTTGCCAGGGTGCAAGCTCTTGCATGGCAGGCGAGGCTAACTGTGGGATGTGGAGTGTGGAGATCCGAAGGAACTCCTAGGGCTCGGAGCACCCACCTGAAGATTCGAAGAATCTCCATCCTCTCCCGGAAGGGAGAGGCAGTTACTTGTCAGCGACTTTGCTGCGAAGGCGTCGGATCTCGTCGTACACGCCGTCGGTGAGGGTCGTGGAAGCTGGGGCTGCAACACCCTTCACTCCCTCGGGCTCCGGCTCGACTTCGACCTCGGGCTCGGGCTCGGGCTCAGCAACCTCCGCCTTGGCTGGTTCGACTTCCACCACATCTTCGGCGACATGCTTGGCGCCGTTCTCCTCGGCAGCAGCTTCCTCCAGCCATGTGGGCTCACTCGAATCCGAAAGGTCGCCTGCTAGTTGATCGAGGAACTCTGTCTCCTCGTCTCCCGATATCGCTTCTGCAACACCTAGGCGGTGCAGCGTGTGAAAGATTCGGACGGCGCCTCCACGGCCGACCTTGGCTTCCAAGAAATCAAAAGTGAACGGCTGAACAAGCCCTACGAGGACCTGCCAGTCTGTCGGCTCGAGCGTTATCGGCTTGTCCATCTCGCTAACAAGCCGAACCCCTGCTGATTCGAACAACCCCGCGTCGACAACCTCTCCCTCGAGGGAGCGGAGGGCGTCGACTTCGCCCAGGACTTCTTCGACACCAAAACCATCGGTTTCGGGCCCGTCGGCGGCACCGACTGAGAAGGAACCTTCTTCGAGAGTGGACAGCACGTAAAGGATGTCAGCGATGGCTCCTCTGTCGCTTCCTTGGTATGCACCGCGCTCCCCTGACAGCTCGGCACCGGTGACCGACCCAGAACGGAAATGGACGCGACCGCGCCGGGAACCCTCGATGTCGAGTGACCCGGTCTTTTTGGTGACCTGCATGATCTGAAGGAGATCGTTGATGCTCCAGTCAGACAGCTGGCCCGAAAGGTTTTGTCCGTCCAAGGTGTGTCCCTCTCTGCACTACTCGTATCGGCAGAGATCGACACAGAATTGAGAGGACTTCAGTTCTTTTTTGCCGCCTTCATGGCTCGCTTCTGCTCACGCAGGGTTGCGACGTCCTCAAAGCCGGCGACATCAGCGATCGAAGGCCAATCGGCTGCCTTCTCGTCCCAGCCTTCGGGCTGGACACCGAGCCGCTTGCCCAGCACCCCAACGAACACCCGGGACTTGGCGTCGCCAAACCCTGGAAGCGCCTTCAGACGCTTCAAGAGGTCAGCTCCAGACTCAGCCGTCTCCCAGATGTTCTCGGCTTTGCCGTCGTACTCGTCGACGACCACTTGACAGAGCGCTTGCGTCCTCTTCGCCATCGATCCCCAGTACCGATGAACCGCAGGAGGTCCTTGAAAGTGCGAAGCGAGGTCATCGGGATCCCAACTGGCCAGACGATCCGCGTCCAGATCCTCACCGAGACGCTCCCTAAGCAACTGCGGGCCGTAGAAAGCCCGCTCCATCGGGAACTGTTGGTCCAAGAGCATGCCGATGAGAACTGCGAGCCCATCCGAAGCTAGGTAGCGGTTGGCCTCTTCGGATTCCGTGAAGTGAAGTTGTTCCGGTTTGTCCATCGTCCAAAACCGTAGTTGGACACACGGCACAGTTGATTCGACCAGACTGAGGCCTATGAGCGATGTCTACATCGTCGACGCCGTCCGGAGTCCGATGGGGAAGTTGGGCGGCCAACTGGCGCTCGTCCGGCCCGACGATCTCGCGGCCCATGCGGTCAAGGCTCTCTTATCTCGAAATCCCGACCTCGACCCCATGGCCATCGAGGATGTTCAATGGGGCGCCGCCAACCAGGCGGGAGAGGACAATCGCAACGTCGCCCGAATGGCTGTGCTGCTGGCCGGCCTTCCCATCGAAGTCCCAGGGGTGACCGTCAACAGACTCTGTGGGTCAGGCATGCAGGCCGTTGTGTCGGCAGCCCACGCACTCAACGACGGGTGGGGTGACGTGATGATCGCTGGAGGATCCGAATCGATGAGCCGGGCTCCGCTGGTTATGGCGAAAGCCGAGAAGGGCTTTGCCACGGGGATGCCAGAGTCAGCGGACACCGTTCTGGGTTGGCGGCTCGTGAACCCGGAAATGGAACGCCTCTACCCGCCAATCACTCTGGGCATGACCGCCGAAGTAGTCGCCGAGAAGTACGACATCTCACGCGAGGACCAGGATGGCTTTGCCCTCTCGAGCCATCAGAAGGCGCTCGCGGCAGTGGCGGCCGGTCGATTCGACGCTGAAGTGGCGCCCATCGAGGCGCCCACCGATCCGAAACGGCGCAACCACGTCGTGATAGGACGCGACGACGGCCCGAGAGAAGACACGTCTCTAGAGGTTCTGGCGAAACTACGCCCGGTATTCAAGGAGGGGGGTTCGGTGACCGCCGGCAACTCATCTCCAATGAACGATGGGTCCGCAGCCCTGTTGCTGGCCACGGAGGCTGGCCTCGAACGACATGGCCTCACTCCCTTAGCTCGAATCGTCGCCTCAGCTGCGGCAGGAGTGCATCCCGACATCATGGGCATCGGCCCAGTGCCCGCTTCGGAGAAGGCGCTGCAACGTGCTGAGCTCACCGTCGACGACCTCGACCTCGTTGAATTGAATGAAGCCTTCGCTAGCCAGTCTCTCGCCAGCATGCGTCTTCTGGAGATCGACCCCACAAAGGTGAACGTGAATGGTGGGGCAATCGCCATCGGCCATCCTCTGGGCGCATCGGGAGCACGCATCCTCGTAACCCTGGTTCACGAGATGGTGCGTCGCGGAGCCCACAGGGGCATGGCAACGATGTGCATCGGTGTCGGCCAGGGGATCAGTACTGTCGTCGAACGTGTCTAGGGGCCCACTTCACGGAAACCTCGTCGTTGAGTTCGGCAATCTGATCGCTGCCCCCTACGCCGGGATGCTCCTCGCAGATCTCGGAGCCAGGGTCATCAAGGTTGAGCCACGCTCTGGCGATCTCGGACGTCAGTTCGGCCCATATATCGAGGAGGAGTCTGCCTTCTTCATGGCGGTCAATCGCGGGAAAGAATCGGTTGCACTGGATACGAAGGACTGGGTCTCGAAGCGGGTGCTCGACAACCTCGTCAAGAAGGCGGACGTCGTTCTTCACAATCTGCGTCATGGGGCCATGGAAAGACTGGGGCTCGACGAAGCCAGGTGCAGGGAGCTGAACCCCGGAGTGATCTACGCAGTGGTCTCTGCATTCGGATCGGATGGGCCGTATGCGAAACGACCGGGAATCGACATCATTTTCCAGGGCGAGTCCGGAATGGTCTCCATCACTGGCGACGCCAAAGACGGGCCGAGGAAGACGGCAACAACGATCGGGGACTATGTGGCGGGCACGAACATGGCATTGGCGATCAGCGCCGCCCTGACGGAACAACCGCGTACCGGCCGTCGCATCGATGTCTCCCTCCGGGATGGATTGATGGCAGTCCAATCTGGCTGGAACGCCATCAACTTCGCCGAGGGACAGCAACCACGCCGGACCGGCACCGCCAGCCCCTTTCTCGCTCCCAATCAGGTGTTCCAAGCTGAGGACGGACCGTTCACACTTGCAATCGTCTCCGATCGTCACTTCGAGCTGTTGTGCGATGCGATCGAGCGCCCGGACTTGGCTGACCAATACCCGACGAACGAGGACCGGAAGGCCAACCAGGAATCTCTCATCCGGAAACTGGCCAGAGTTTTCAAGACCGAGAAGTCCGAGTACTGGATCGGCGTCCTCGAAAGCACCGGTCTGCCCGTGGGTCGGATTCTCACGATCTCCGAGGCCTTCGAGGACCCACAGGCGAGGCATCACGGCATGAGGGTTGACATCGACCATCCCAAGGCCGGCACCGTCTCTACGACAGGCTCTCCACTCAGAATCGACAACGAGCAGGCCCGAGCCGAATCTGTGCCGCCGATGTTGGGCCAGCACACGAGAGGCATACTGAAAGAAATGGGCGTTGACGGCGAGACCATCGAGAAGATGATCGAAGAAGGACGAGCTATCTCATCATGAACATCTATCGAGCTCCGCACGTCTCGGATGACTGGGCCGAGGTGCGTGGTGAGCTAGAGCGCGCTTTCGAGATGGCGGGGGCCGCTGCGACGGCGGAAGAGAGCTTTGTTTTCGTAGTCCATCACGACGACCTTCTCGGCAGACGCGGTGCGGGCAACGCAATGGTTGCCACCGGGTTGCTGTCGGGAGCCCGCACGGCTGCGATCGAAGGTTCCCGCAAGGGCTGGTCGGCGAACGTCCTCGCCTACGACGACTCGTCTGACGAAGACCTGATAAGCGGCTGGGCGGAGCGCTTAGCTACCGATTCGGAAGGTGTCACTGGTGAGCTGATCCGGATCGGGTCAAGCCACCTGGGAAAGGCGCTTCCATGAACGGATCCATCGTTGTCACCGGTGCCGCCCGAGGCATCGGGCGCTCCATCGCCGAGCGCCTCGCTGCCAATCCTTCGTTCACAGTCATTGGTGTCGATCTCGCTCCGGAGCTGGGACTGGCCAACGCCGACATAGTCCCGGTGCAAGTCGACCTCACCACCGACGACGGGGTGCAGACAGTTGTCGCTGCTGTCGAAGCCGCCGGGGTGCCGCTCATGGGCGTCGTCAACAACGCCGGGATCACAAGGGACTCCCGCCTCATCAACATGAGTGAGGAGGACTTCCGTGCAGTACTCGACGTCAATCTCGGCGCCGCCTACCGCTTGTCGACCGGGCTGGCTGATCACATCACCGAAGGCGGTTCGATCGTGAACATCGCCTCGCGGGCGTATCTCGGGAACTTCGGTCAGTTCAACTACTCGATGTCGAAAGGTGGTGTCGTCGGGCTGACCAGAGCCATGGCACTCTCGCTGGCACCGCATGTCCGGGTCAATGCAATCGCTCCCGGCCTGATCGGAACCGAGATGGCGATGGCCATCCCCGAAGACGTCTTGGACAAGATGGTTTCTGCGATCCCCCTGGAGCGGATGGGCACCCCTGAGGAGATCGCAAATGTCGTTTGGTTCCTGCTGACCCCACTGTCGTCTTACATCACCGGCCACGTCGTCGTAGTCGGCGGCGGTCGCTCCCTCTCCTAAATGCGTTCCTCAGGTTCAAGGTCCCGTATATGAAACTCTGAGCCGACAGAAAGGGATCAGGATTTCTGCCGGTTTTTCACAAGCACGAACCTCCTGCACACGGTCCCGTATATGGGACCTACAACCTGAGGATTGAAATCGTCAGTAGTAGAGGCGGGTGAGCCTTTCCGCGACCATGGCAGGCTTCTCCTCGCCCTCGATCTCGGTGAGGTAGGTCTCCTTGATCTGGATTCCACCCGCCACTTCTGATGCTTCCTCGAGGGTGATCCGGACCCTTATCCGCGAGCCAACAGGCACGGGTGCCGGAAATCGAAGCTTGTCGATTCCATAGTTGACACCCATGAGCGGGCTCCCAACGTCGCGGACGACCTCCGCACCCATGGCCACAGATAAGGACAGCGTCAGAAAGCCATGAGCGATGGTCCCGCCGAACGGGGTTTGTGCGGCTAGTTCAGGATTCACGTGAATGAACTGGTGATCGCCCGTAGCCTCGGCAAAATCGTTGACTCGCTCCTGAGTTATCTCCCACCAATCGCTCATTCCGGTCTCTTGGCCGATCTGAGACTGCAGCTTGTCGAGTACTTCTTGCACTTTGATTCCTGTCTGAGTTGGGTCACTGGCGCCGGTCATCTAACTTGGGGGCATGGCCGACGCAACCAAGCTAATGGTTTGGATCGATCAAGACCTCTGCACCGGTGACGGGATATGCGAGGAAATCTCCCCCGACGTCTTCGTCGGGCGCGACGACGGACTGTGGGTCGTCAAAGAAGACGCGAAGCATTTCGGCAACAGTGTCGTGTTCGACGGTGAAGAGGCACCAGACGGTGCCCGCGGACTTGCTCGTGTCCCCGACTCTCTGATCGAGGATGTAATCGAGTCGGCTGAGGAGTGCCCCGGTGAGTGCATCATGCTCGAGCCGTACCAGGAGTCCGCTGTCCACACCGGCTAGCGCCCCTCACACCCTCTACTCTGACCGGACATGCCAGTCCTGAAGTCGCGCCTCGACACCCGGTCGGACACCTACGCCGAAAACCGCGCCGCCATGGAGGCGAAGCTCGAAGAATTCGAAGCTCTCCAGGCGGAAGCCGCCAACGTCGGTGAGAAATACGTGGACCGGCATCGGGATCGGGGAAAGCTCCTAGCCCGTGAACGGATAGAGCTTCTGGTCGACCGAGACAGCCCCTTCCTCGAGCTGTCGACACTTGCCGCGTGGGGAACCGAGAAGCCGCTCGGAGCCAACGTGATCACCGGCATCGGCGTGATCAATGGAGTCGAATGCGCCATCCTCGCCAACAACCCGATCTCACAGGCCGGTGTCTTCAACCGGTACACGCTGGCCAAGTCGTTGCGGATCATGGACATCGCAATGCAGAACCGCCTTCCCCTGATCAACCTCGTCGAGTCCGGCGGTGCCGACCTGCCCGATCAAGCGGATGTCTTCCTCACAGGTGGGAAGTGGTTCCGCAATCTGACACGCCTCTCCAAGGCCGGGATCCCCACGGTGGCCATCGTTTTCGGTAGCTCGACCGCCGGGGGCGCCTACTTCCCTGCAATGTGCGACTACACCGTGATGGTCCGGGAACAGGCCAAAGTGTTCCTGGGCGGCCCTCCGCTGGTCAAGATGGCCACGGGTGAGGAGTCCACCGACGAGGAACTTGGCGGGGCAGAGATGCACTCCAAAGTGTCAGGCCTTTCGGACTACTTCGCCGATGATGAACACGAGGCGATTCGGATGGGTCGCGACATCGTGGGCCACTTAAACTGGAGGAAGCTGGGATACGGGCCGACGAAGCCGGTGGCCGATCCGCTGTACGACACGGACGAGATCCTCGGCGTGATCCCATCGGACCTCAGAGTCCCGTTTGACATGAAAGAGATCCTCGCCCGGACCCTCGACGGGTCGGAGTTCGAGGAATACAAGGCCGTATACGGAACCTCGATCCTCAACGGCTGGGGCTCGATCCACGGATATCCGATCGGGGTCATAGCCAACCAGCAGGGCGTGATCTTCATGGAAGAGGCCAAGAAGACGACAGAGTTCATCCAGCTGTGCAATCGTTATGACACGCCGATCCTTTTCATGCACAACACCACCGGATACATGGTCGGCAAGGAGTACGAGCAGGCAGGGATCATCAAAGACGGGGCGAAGATGATCAACGCGGTGGCCAACTCCGAGGTGCCACACATCGCATTGATGGCAGGTGTCTCGTACGGAGCCGGCAACTACGGAATGAGCGGTCACGCATACGAGCCGCGCTTCATATTCGGTTATCCAAATCACAAGGTGGCCGTGATGGGCCCGAAACAGCTCTCCGGTGTCATGTCGATTGTTGCCCGCCAGTCGGCCAAGTCCCGTGGAATCGAGTTCGACCAAGAGGCCGATGCCGAGCGTACGAAGGCGCTGATGGAAGAGATGGAGTACTCGGAGCAGGCCTACTTCTCCACGTCGAGAGTCAAAGACGACGGTCTGTTTGACCCCCGTGACACGAGGACTTTCCTGGGAATCGCGCTATCAGCGATTCACTCCGCTCCGGTCAAGGGCACAGACCGGTTCGGCGTATTCCGTATGTAGGCGTCTCGGGCTTCGCCCGAGACGCGCTGCCCGTACCAGTTCGACGCAGACGCTGCCCCTAGTTGATCCAATATCCGCCACATCCGGCGATATGAACCCCGGGTTTGCGGATTTGTTAGGGGGTGGGTTCGGCGAAGGTGACGTTGACGTCGGTGTAGCCAACACTCAGAAGAAAATCTGTGAGGACCGACCGAGCATTGGACTCGGCCCGGACGAGGATTCCAGCATCTATCGCATTCTGTACGAGAACCTCGTCGGCGATACGACGCACGTCCGACTCGAGACCGGGGTCACCGCTGGTGAAAATGCCCACATCCCGCTCGAGGACTTGGGTTGCTTCCTCGTCGGGATCGACAAATTGGATCTCGGCGGCAGGGATCTCGATGTCGACAACTCCCTGCTCATCGACTGAAACATCCCGGACAGTCAGTTCGCTCAGGTCGACTCCAGCTCCGATACGAGCCACGGCGAACATGCGAAGAGAGTCGCCCCTGGCCCATGCCAGCCAACCCGCGTCTGTTCCCTTTTCGACCACGGTGTACTGGACACTCTCGACGGTTGTCAGCTGTGCGAGATCCCTGATTGCGGTAATCGTCACCGGACCGATTTCCTCATAAGGCTCCGGCTCGAAAACAGCTGCAATGTCTTCGGTGCTCGGAATAGCGTTGAGAACGGTCCGCACACCCCAAAAAGCAATCAGCATGCCGCCTGCGAGCATGAAAATGAGTACGGCCAGCGGAATCGATCCCAGCTTCGGACGTTTCGGAGCTTGATTCGGAGTTTCTTCTGTGGTTTCAGCCAATGTCGGCTTCTGGTCGAGGGTCACGCACAGTATGACGTGCCGGAACACCAACGAGGTTCCCTGGAGCTATGACGGGCGGCGCCGGTAGATTGCCGACCGATGATCTCAAAGCTCCTCGTGGCCAACCGCGGTGAAATCGCCAGACGCGTCTTCAGGACATGTCGTGGCATGGGAATCAAGACAGTCGCAATCGCATCCGACCCCGACATGTACGAGCCCCACGCAAGGGAAGCCGACGAGGTGGTGCGTCTAGCGGGCTCAACCCCCATCGAGACCTACCTCAACATCGACAAGGTCCTCGAAGCCGCCAAAGCCTCAGGGGCGGATGCCATCCATCCCGGCTACGGGTTCCTGTCAGAAAACGCCGAGTTCGCACGTCGCGTGTCAGGCGCCGGTCTCGTCTGGATAGGTCCGTCGCCGGAGGCGATCGAGGTCATGGGGTCCAAACTCGCCTCCAAGGAGTTGATGAAGAAAGCCGGCGTACCGACGCTCGACAGCGTCGAGATCAACGACAAAACCGACCTCGCGGCTGAGGCGACGGCAATCGGTTTCCCGGTGTTGATCAAAGCCTCAGCCGGAGGAGGCGGCAAGGGCATGCGAATCGTCGAAACCGCAGAAGAGTTGAGCACAGCAGTGGATTCAGCCCGACGCGAAGCGGAGTCGGCCTTCGGCGACGGCACGGTATTCATCGAGAAGTACCTCGAAGCACCTCGCCACATCGAGATACAGGTGTTTGGTGACTCACACGGAGCTGTCGTTTCGTTTCACGAGCGTGAGTGCTCAATCCAAAGGAGGCATCAGAAGATCGTTGAGGAAGCCCCGTCACCGGCCATCGACGAGGCAACCAGGTCAGCGATGGGCGAAGCAGCTGTCGATGCCGCAAAGGCTGTGAACTACACCGGCGCAGGCACTGTCGAGTTCCTCTTCCAGGACGGAGACTTCTACTTCCTCGAGATGAACACCCGACTCCAAGTGGAGCACCCGGTGACCGAGATGGTCACGGGTCTCGATCTCGTTCGCCTCCAAATCGAGGTCGCCACCGGCGGGTCGGTACCTCCGGCACCGTCCATCGACGGACACGCCATCGAGGTGAGGCTCTATGCCGAAGACCCCCAAAACGACTTTCTCCCGGTCACCGGCAAGTTTCATCGCTTCGAGTTCGATCAGGTCGACGGTCTACGGGTGGACGCCGGTATTGGGTCAGGCTCTGTGGTTGGCGTCGACTACGACCCGATGATCGCCAAAGTGATCTATCACGCCCCAACCCGCCAGCAGGCTGCTCTGGGGTTGGCCGCCGCACTTCGAGCCAGCAGAGTTCACGGCTCGACCACAAACCTCGCACTCCTGGTCCGGGTTTTGGAGTCCGAGGAGTTTCTGGCTGGGGAGACGGACACCGGATTCCTTGAACGTCACGGCGTCAACAACCTCAGCGCTCCCCTACTTGGCGGCGAGTCTGAAGCACTAGCTGCAGTGGCTGCAGCAGTGTCCGACCAGGAGGAGACACGCGCAACCTCCACCGTCCTGGGGTCAATCCCTTCGGGATGGAGGAACTTCGGCGCCCAGGCGCAGCACCGCACCTACGAGGGTCCCTCTGGCACGCACGCAGTCGAATACTCGATCGCCAAGGGCGAAGCAGAAGTCGCGGGCCGCACGGTCGACCTGTCGACCGAGTTGACCGATTTCGAGACGTTCAGGTATGGAGACCACCGGTATGTGACCACCGCGTCGGGGTCAGTTCTACTCACAGCGGTTCGCCGCTTCCCGGACACTGAGGGCGAAGACGATGAAGGGTCGCTACACGCCCCAATGCCCGGCAAGGTCATCAAAGTAGAAGTCTCTGAGGGAGCCTTGGTCAGCGAAGGCGACATCCTCGTGGTCATGGAGGCGATGAAGATGGAACACACACTCCGCTCGCCCCACGACGGAACAGTCAGCCAGGTTCGCTGTGCTGCTGGAGACCAGGTCGAGGGGGGCTCCGTTCTTATCGTCGTCGACGAGTCTTAGCCTTCGCCAAGTACCTCGAGGACGTATTCGATGTCCGCGTTCGTATGGTCAGCGTTCACCTGGAACCGGATCTCTTCGTCTCCCTTGGGGACAACGGGATAGTTGAGTCCCGTCGCCAGCACTCCGTTGTCAAAGAGATGGTCAACTAGTGCAGCTGTCCTGTCGGTGTCACGCACCATCAACGGAACAACCGGATGTGGGCCCGGAATGGTCTCCCATCCTCTGTCAACGAGTCCTTCCTCGAATTTGGCGGTCAACTCCCCGAGATGGCGTAGTAGCTCCTGACCCTCGGGCGAATCGAGAATCGATAGTGACATGTCCGCGGCGGCCGCCTCGCCAGCGGTGATGGGGTTGGAGTAGATATACATCGGGCCCTTCTCCCGGAGATACCGCGTGAGAACCTCAGAACCGGTGACATAGCCGCCGTTGACTCCGAACGCCTTACCCAGGGTTCCGATCAATACATCCGCAACCGCTTCGGTCACCTCTTCGGTCCCTCTTCCGGTGGCGCCGTACGCACCAACCCCATGTGAGTCGTCGACCACCAGCACAACACCTTCTTCGAACCTGTCTTGGTGAGACTCGATGACGGCTCGGATTGCCGACAAGTCTGCGAAGTCTCCTCGCATGGAGAAGACTCCGTCCGTGATGACCAAGGCACGCCGAGCTTCCGCGCCAGCAAGTGCGCTATCGAGGGCTTCGTAGTCGAGGTGGGGATACACGGCCCGGTCAGCGGGCCGGGTCATCCGGATGGCGTTGATGATGCAGTTGTGATTCAGCTCATCGGAAAGAACCAGAGTCTCCGAGGTCACCAGAGAGCCGATCGTCGACACCACGGCCGCATACGCCGAGGAGTAGATGACGGAGTCTTCACGATCGTGGAAAGACGCGAGCCGGCCCTCAAGATCGAGATGGGTCTGGTAGGTCCCGGAGATGAATCGGACTGCACCTGGCCCGGCACCGAACTTCCGAGTCGCTGCCTCTTCCGCGTCTAAGACAGCCGGATGGTTCGAGAGCCCCAGATACGAGTTGGAGTTCATCTTCAGAAACTCAGTATCCGATCCGGCCACCCGATATCGAGGTCCCAAACCAGCCTGGGGAGGCATCACGTCGGTGATAACCAGCTCACTTCCTTTGGCTGTTCCGCTGCTCTCGAGTGACTCGATCTCATGGGCAAGCGATTGGTCAAGACGACTGGTAGACATGGAGACGGTTTTAGCACCCCTAGTGTTCGCGTATGACACGAGTTGGCTACATCGGTTTGGGAATCATGGGTCGCGGCATGGCTCTCAACCTCGAACGCGCTGGCCATGGCCTGACCGTTTGGAACCGAACACCTGGCAGGACCGAGGGACTCAACGCGTCGGTCGTCTCGAGCCCTCGTGAGGTTGGAACCGCATCAGATGTCGTGTTCGTCTGCGTCTCGGACACACCCGATGTCGAAGAAGTGGTCTTCGGTGACTTCGGAGTGATCCACGGTATGACCGACGGGGACCTGCTGGTTGACCACTCGACCATCTCACCTGGCGCCACCCGGGACTTTGCGACTCAGGCCGAACAGATGGGCGTCACTTGGATAGATGCTCCGGTATCTGGAGGGTCAGAAGGCGCTGCCAACGGAACCCTCGCGGTGATGGCCGGAGGTGACCCCGACGCTCTGGAGCGAGTTCGACATCTGATGGAGGCCTATTCGAGTTCCATCGTTCACGTTGGCACCGAGCCCGGCGGCGGCCAGACCGTCAAGGCCGTCAACCAGGTGCTTGTCGTCCTCAACCAGCTGGCGGCTTCCGAGGCATTGATGCTGGCGGATGCGGCTGGCCTCAATCTGGAGACAACCCTTGCAGCAGTCCAAGGTGGCGCAGCGGGCTCATGGATGCTCTCCAATCGGGGACCCCAGATGATCGAGCGGGATTGGTCACCCGGTTTCACCATCGACCTGCAGCAGAAAGATCTGCGTCTAGTCCTGGAGGCAGCTGACGAGTTGGGAGTTCCGATGCCGGGAGTAGCGCTTGTCTATCAGCTCTACCGTTCCCTTCAGACCCGGGGGCTCGGCGGCGAAGGCAACCACGCCCTGGTCAAAGCCCTCGAGAACCTACGAGGCTCCGAGATAGGGCTAACCGAGTAGGTCTTGCTTCACCCGAGCAACGTGGCCTTTCGCTCGGACACTCCGATAGGCGTTCTCCAGCTGACCTGACTCATCGACCACGAACGTCGATCTGATCAACCCCTCGTAGACCTTGCCATAGTTCTTCTTCTCACCCCACGCTCCCAGCGCCTCTGCCAACGTGTGAGACTCGTCGGACAGCAGGTCGAAGTTCAGACCCTCCTTCTCCTTGAATTTCAGATTCCGCTCAGGGGGGTCCGGGCTCACTCCGACAACCTCATAGCCGGCTTCGCCGAACTCCGCGTAGCTGTCGCGGAAGTCGCAAGACTCTGCCGTGCAACCCGGCGTCATCGCCTTTGGATAGAAGAACATCACGTACTTTCTTCCAGCCAGATCATCGGAGCTGACGACTTCGCCGTCCTGGTTCTTGAGTTCGAAAGTGACTCTCTGTGACATCCTGCGACGTTACTGATTGGCTTCAGCGGCAGCTTTAGCCTCGTCCGACCTGAGGAAAGTCGAGCCGCCAGCGAGGAAACTGAGACCTGCGGGCAACCAGTAGGAAACGACACGAAACACGATTATCGGAGCTGCCGTGGCGGAGAAAGGAAACCCGTAGGCCGCTAGGAGTACAGCGAGGGTGCCCTCTGTGACACCAAGACCGCCAGGTGTGCCGGGCAGCAGTCCACCGACGAACTGGGCTCCCGCAAAAACTGCTATCGCTTCAATTGGAGTGAGGGAGATGCCGAAGGCCTCCATCACCAGCCAGAACGCTGCTGCCTCCAAGAGCTGACGCATCCAGATGAAAAACTGCGACTTCCATCCCGGAAGGTGGTTGATCATTGAGTCTTCGACCCTCTTCCGGATGAACCTCGGCAGATACCTGGAGATGCTGCCGAGCCGACCCGATCCGAACATAACCCCCAGTCCGATGATCAACACGATCGGCGCGATGACAAACAGCGAGGTAGAGAAGACCGGGATGGCCTCTTCTGGTCTCTCCAGGAGGATCCCTCCTCCTGCCATGATGAGTAGAGCGGCGTACATCAACATCACCGTGCGAATGGCAGGCCCGACCGTGCTCTCCTCCACTTCGTCGCGAACGGTCCACGAAAGAGCCACTGGCGTGATGGCACCTCCGGCCGGAATGAGGCGAGCCACGCCGGCTCCGACGAGAGCTGCCTTGAACGCCGACCACGAGGAAACTGTGTTTCCGGTCTCTTCGATCGACTCCTGGAAGAGCTTCCCGAAGAACCACTTGGCTGCAATCTGGATCAGCGCAGCGGCTATCACTATCCCCAGCGCCGCACCACGGATCGGGGGTATCTCAAAGGTGTTGATGACCCAGATCGCAAATCCCGCATAGAGGACCAAAGCGAGCCCGGCGATCCAGAAGACGCGTTTGGGGTTCAAGGCATTACCGGATCGTCCAATGGATCGGTTTCCCTTCGGTCCACCGGATCCGTGTCGAAGATCGCGCGTCTGACCATCGACGACATATCCATCGCGTCGCCCGGGTTTCCCTGCATCCGACGTCCGATGATGATCACCGACAGGAGGAAGAGAACCAGTGTCTCGGTTATGGGGGATCCCAAGAACACAGCCACCGCCGGAAGCAGTCCCCACCCGATCAAACCACCGAGGCCCCCACCAATTCGCCATCCGGCAATTGCCCAACCGGTTGACCAGATAACGAGAGGAGGATTGAGGGCGAGGGTCATACCAAAGGCAGTGGCAAGTCCTCTACCCGACCTGCCTTTCATGAATACCGACCAGTTGTGGCCGATGACGGCGGCGACACCGGCAAGACCCGCAGCACCAGGACCCAACCCACTCCTCGTGGCGATGAGAACAGGCACCAACCCTTTCAGACCATCCAGGACCGCCGCGGCTACTCCCCAGGGCAAACCTACGTTTCTCGTGAGGTTGCCGGCACCCACGTTTCCCGACCCGACCTCGCGAAGATCGACTCCTTTCAGCCGAGCGAGAATCTGGGCAAACGGAATCGAGCCGACAAGGAACGCGGCAGCCAACAGAAGCGGCCAGTAGGTGATTGTGAGAAGGGGGCCCGGCATGCCCCCAACAAGGTAGTTAGGGCCTGAGCGCTTGTGAAGCCAACGGGCGGGCCGGGCTCTCGGTCAGTGGGAGTGCGAGTTTGAAGACCGACTCCGATCCGTTGCGCTCATAGCTGAGCGATCCGTCCATCAGCTCCGCTAGCTGTCGGGCAACTGCCAACCCCAAACCAACCGAACCTTGCACGCCGTTTGTCCCTGTCGAGTAGGGCTCGAATATCTGCGCAGCCTGTTCGGGTGGGACCCCGTCACCATTGTCCCGAATCTCGATCCAGGCCAGGCTTCCGGCTGTCCCGGTCAGGGCACGAACCCTTGGACCGCCGTACCGGACTGCGTTGGTCAGCAGATTGCGGAAGATCTGACGAACGCGTCTGGGGTCGGCCGCAACCTGGGGAGCACGGAATGCGGGGAGGTCGACGCGCACCCCAAGGCTCTCTGCAGTTGCCTGAAGTTCAAGACTCAGCTCGACGGAGCCCTTCTCTACTGACACGGTGCCACGGTCGAGGCGTGCAGCAACCAAAAGATCATCAACGATGTTGCCGATCTCAGCGGCCTGGTCGGCAACCAGTTCAGTCAACTCTGCTCGCTCCTTGGGGTCCATGTTTGGGTTCTCGCTCAACTCGGAGGTGAGACCGATGACTGCAGTGAGCGGTGTGCGAATCTCATGCGAGACGCTGGCGATGAAGTCGTCTTTGGCGCGGACCAGACCCTCCATCGCATTGTTCTTCTCGCGGATGTGGGTGACGTCAGCCAGGGCAACGACCATTGCCCCGGAGTCGGGAGCAACCGAGCTGTCGACGGCTCGGGCATGTATCCATTTGGTCTTGCCCATCTTGCTGGTCATGGGTACCTCCTGCTCCCACTGCCGCTTCCCTTCATAGAGGCTGGCCAGTGCGCTGACGAAGGTTTCGAAGTTCTCTTCCGAGATGAAGTCTGGCTTGCGGTAGCCGAGCAGCTTGGCTGCATCATCGATTTCGAGAATCTCCAGTGCCGCATCGTTGACTCGAATCACCTTGGCCCGGGCAACTGCATTTCGGACGACTGCCGGATAGGCGTGCAGGAACTCCCTGATCCGGGTGCGCTTACCGGTGTACTCGCTTTTCACGTAGGCGATCGCTTCTGACCAGTCCTCCTCCAAGGCAGCGGTCGGTGAGTCACGGAACAGGACCTCGTATCTGCGATTGAGCGCTTGCGCGCCATTCTTGACCGCGTTGAGGATGAAGTCGGTCATGAGGAACGTCCCGGCCATGATCAACCCGATCACGAGACCGCTCCCGATCATTTGCTGCCAGAGGACCGGAATCAGCCCGAGGGCGATCGCTAGTGAAGCCGAGACGATGTGCCGGTGGCGATCCACAAAGACCATTCCGAGCGCAGCGATGACCACGAGGGAAACAGCAGCGGGGACGATCGTCGTCTCGTTGCCGAAGATGGTGTACCAGAGAGCGACGATCAGGCCCGAGCCGAGAAGAGCAATCCCGCCGTCTTCGCGACGAAGCATGATCTGAGTGGTCATCAGTACGGCCGCAAGCAGCGGTCCGGTCGCTTCGATCAGCCGGCCCTCTCCGCTGACGATTCCGATTGCCAGATAGACACCAGCGGCAAACCACGAGGCCACCGCCCCGATTCTCACGACGATTCGGTGGAGGTTGGCCATCTCGTCTTGCGACGCGAGCAATGAATGAGTGGCTCGAAGTGCCATATCTCTCTATCGGTGGCGATTTCGGCCAGCTACCAGGGCCGATAGACCTATTCCATTGCCGCCATGTATCGTCGAGGCCCGACCAAGAACCACTCCACGGAGGGAACCCACGATGGCGGTGAAGATCACCTACGCCACCATGTCAGCCGACAACCAGGAACTCAACGAGGCCTACGAAGCTGCGGTTGAGAACGTAAAGGACAGGCTGGACCAGGATCACGGAGTCATCGTCAACGGCGAAGTCCGCACCGACCGTCCCCAGTACGTCGAATACTCCCCCGTCGATCGGGAGATCGTGGTTGGCCGCTATGCCCAGGCCACCACCGACGACGTCGACGACGCGATCGCCGTAGCCAAGGCCTTCCAGCCCGAGTGGGAGGCGACGGGGTGGGAATCACGACGCGACCTGATGATGCATGCGGCTGAGGTGATGGAGGCCCAGCAGTTCGATCTGGCCGCTCTGATGACATATGAGATCGGCAAGAACCGGCTGGAGGCCCTGGGTGACGCTGCGGAGACGGTGGCATTCCTCCGCTACTACGCAGATCAGATGACCAAACACGAGGGCTTTGTGAAGCCTCTGAGTTCTCTCAGCGCGCAAGAGAAGAACACGTCCGTTTCGAGGCCATATGGCGTCTGGGGTGTCATTTCGCCTTTCAACTTCCCACTCGCCCTATCAGGAGGGCCGTCGATTGGCGCTCTCCTCACTGGGAACACTGTCGTTCTGAAGCCTTCCAACACCGGAGCCCTCATGGCGCTGGAGTTCTATCGAGTGATGCGGGAAGCGGGGCTTCCGACTGAGGCTCTCCATGTGCTCACCGGCGGAGACGATGCGGGCGACTACATGGCCCACCACCACGATCTCGACGGGTTGACGTTCACTGGCTCGTACAAGGTCGGCATGTATCTCTATCGGACAGTCAATGAGAAGCGCCCGAAGCCGGTGGCCGCGGAGATGGGCGGAAAGAACCCGGCCATCGTCACTGCGTCCGCTGACCTCGATGTCGCTGCGGAAGGAGTTCTGCGTGGGGCCTTCGGCCTGAGCGGTCAGAAGTGCTCAGCCACATCAAGGGTGTTCGTTGAGGAGCCGGTGTACGACGCGTTTGTCGACAAATTGGTGGCGAAGACAGAGCAGATCACAGTTGGCGATCCAGCTGAGTCCGAGACCTTCATGGGACCGGTGATCGACGAGGCGGCCGTCGAGCGATTCAAGGAAGCTGTTGCCGAAGTCAAGTCAAGCGGCGGTGAGGTCTTGTCCGGTGGCGAGGTCTTGAACGAAGGCGATATGGCCCGGGGCCACTATGTAGAGCCGACCGTCGTGGCTGCACCCGACGAATCATGGGTTTGGGATCGCGAGCTCTTCGTCCCATTCGTCGCAGTCACCAAGATCGCAGACCTCGACGAGGGTCTCAGACGCTCGAACGACTCCGAGTACGGCCTAACGGCCGGTTTGTTCTCCGGGGACGACGGGGAGATCGACCAATGGTTCTCGAGGATCCAGGCCGGAGTCACCTACGTGAACCGAGCTGCAGGTGCGACAACTGGCGCATGGCCCGACATCCAATCCTTTGGCGGCTGGAAAGACTCAGGCACGTCGGGTGCGGGAGGCGGAGGCCCCTACTACCTGAGGCAATTCCTCAAAGAACAGTCACGAACCCTCATTCGCGACTGACGAGGCTATTCAAGAACGATCCGGAGGCCGTCCGGATCGACGACAACCAATCCGTCCTCGTCGGCCGAGGAGGGTATCCCTAGGTTTGCCAGGTGGTCTTTCCAGCGATCTGGCTCCTCGACGCTGAAAGCAAGGGAATCGGGTCGTGAGGTTCCGCCCTCGACCAACTCGAGATGCTGACCCGGCCCCGCTTCGACCACGGCTGCGCTCACGCCATCAGAAGCCGAACGGAGATGTGAAAACCCGAGCGCATCCCGATAGAACTCGAGCGCCGCTTCAAGAGAAGAGACTCCGACCGAGGTTCGTGTCGCGGTCACGCCGCCGGGTGCCTGCATGGGACCACCACCGTCGAGCACCTGTCTCGCTTCCTCGACGGTAAATCGCCCTGCGGTGACTTCTCGTCCTACTACAACACCGCTGAGACGACGGCCCGCGGCTTCGAGTTGGACCAGTCTCCTCAGATCCTCCAGATTGCGGACCCCACCCGCTGCAATCACCGGGTCATCGACCGTGCTCAGCGACTCGGCAAGGATTCCGAAGTTCGGCGGTTCTTCGAGTGCATCCCGACCGACCTCGCCAACGAAGAAAGCAACCGCCCCGGCAGCAGACATCTCGATGAGCACTTCTTCGAGGAAACGCCCGCTGTTGTACGTCCAACCCCTGGTCGCGATCTCCTCCTCAGGAGTCACGTCGAGCTCAACCACGATCTTCTCGGGAAACTCACGACAGAGATCCCAGACCATTAGCTGGTTCTCAATGGCTGCCGTACCCATGACAATTCGCCAGGCTCCAGCCTGAATCAGCCGCTCGGCTTCGCCTTCCGACCTGATACCACCAGCAACCTGGACAGGGATCCTGAGTTCCTCGATCAGCTCGTTGATTAGGCCACGATTTTGGTAGTCGCCGTAAGCGGCGGCATCGAGATCGACGATGTGCATGTAGTCGACGCCCTGCTTGGCCCATCCCTTGGCACGTCCGATGGGGTCGTTGTCGAGAGCTATCGCCTCATCGAGTCCGCCATGCGGTAGACGGACCGAAAGCCCGCCGAGAATGTTGATGCGGGCATAAATGTCCATAGATCAACCCTACAGAAGTCGAGTTAACGGCGAATTACGAGATTCCCAACGCCGACTCAGCGGCGTCGAGCGTCTGCCCACCCTTTAGAACCGGAGCGAAAAGATCTCCGTAGCGCTGCAGTCGTCCCCAAACGTTGTTGATCGTGAAATCGCTGTTTGCAACAGAACCAACCTCGTCCCACAACAGCGGGATTGCGACAGGGGCCCCGGGTCGGGGGCGGACTGAGTAGACCGAGGCCACGGTTTGGCCCGAGGCGTTTCGGTTGTGATCGACGAACACCTTCCCCTTCCTCTTGGGCTTGTCCCACTCCATCGTGACGTCGCCCGGGTTGGCTGCGGCCAGATATTCACCTACTTCTCCGACGAACCGGCGAACTCGTGCGAAGTCGTGAACCGGTTCGAGCGGTACGTAGACGTGCAGGCCTTTCGAACCAGACAACTTGGGATACCCCTCGAGGCCAAGCTGCTTGAGCGCCACATTCAAGAGTTGGGCGGCACCACACACCTGGTCCCAGGTTGAGCCTTCAGCCGGGTCGAAATCGAAGATGGCATACGTGGGCGATTCGAGACTCCGCACGGTCGAGTGAAACGGATGCACTTCTATACACCCCATATTGGCGAACCACATGAGCGACTCGACCGAGTCAGCCATTAGGAAGTCAACCGTTCCACCCTGACTGTCCGAGACGACAGAGGTTGTCCGCATCCAATCGGGCTGATGCCCTGGAGCCCTCTTCTCGTAGAAAGACTGACCATCGATGCCATCCGGGTAGCGGGACATGGATAGAGGTCGGCCCTCCAAGTGCGGCAACAGCATCGGGCCAACCGACGTGTAGTACTGAATCAGGTCACCCTTGGTGAACCCCTCATCAGGGAAGAACACCTTGTCGATGTTCGAGAACGTGATTGGTCTGTCCACCTTTACGGGTGAGAAGCGATCTCCGTCTTTGATCACCCGAACCGGAGATGGATATGAGTCTCGATTGCTCAAAGGACGACTCTCAGCTGAGGCAGGTGTCGTGGCAAGGATCTCCTGGACTTCATCCCAGATCAGTCCATGACTGTCCATATCTCTGGCTTCCGAAATCAAGACCATCGACATCTCCGCCTCGAGGGTTGCCTCGACCAGAGGGCCGACCCGCAATGTCCCCTCGCCATATGCGACATGCCGAATCTCGCCCGCATCGCTGAACTGGTTGTCGGAGAACTGAACCTGGAGGGGTTGAATCATCCATCCGGGGAAGCTGTCCGTGATGAAAGCCAGGACAGAGGCAAAAGCGTCTTTGGAGGTCAGAGCCCCGCCGGTCATGGCGTGAACGTGAGCCCAATCGACCACGGGACGGACGAACGTGAACTCAGAGGCGAGTTGGGCGATGTCACCGAGTGATCCAAACGCACTCTTCTTTCCTGCAGTCTCGAGCCCAAGTCCGACGCCCAGATGCTCGACCTTTGGGCCAATGAAGTCGAGACGTGATCGGATTCGGTCCATGAGCACGGACGGGTCCTCGTCATAGGTGGCCCCAAAGTGGGCGACGATGACGGGGGCACCCAACCAGTTCCCCAGTTTCATGGTGTGTTCCATGGCATAGACCGATTGCTTCCCACGGTCTTCGTCCGGAATGGTGAGACCAGCGAAGTACGGGGCGTGTACCGAGAGCCGGATGTCACGTTCTGTGGCGAGAGCCGCAAAGGACTCACATCGCTTCTGCTTCCACGGAAACCCATCGGTGAACGGCAGTTCCAACGCCCTGTGTCCGTCGGCTACCAACCCGTCGAGGAACTCAGCGTCGTCCCCGTCATCGGGAGGTAGATGGCTGATTCCAAACCGGATGTTCGACACCGGTCAGGCCCCCGGGAGCCAATCGAGAAGGAGACGGTTCAGAGCTTCGGCTCCGTCCACCGGAACCCAATGTGACACCCCGTCGATCCTCTCGTAGCGAAAGTCTCCGCCGACATACTTGGCTGACTCAGTCATCTGGGCTTCGACGAGGGCAAGATCGCCAGAGCTCCAGACACCCATGACAGGAGCGGTGACCTGAGGGAGATCACGGACGGGAGCGGTCATGATCTCTGGAGACATGTTTGCCCGGTACATGTTGAGGGCTGCGGTAAGGGCCCCTGGCTTCCCAAGATCATCGACCCACATGTCGAAGTCGGTGGCGTTCCCAGACCATTGACGAAACGCCTCCCAGTCGTTCCTCTGCAGCCACTCCTCGGCAACCCCTTCGAACTGGAACAGGATCATGTACCAACTCCTGGCGAGCTGACGCATCCCCGCGTCTTTGAAAGCCATCGGATGACCCACCGAGACAGCCGTGAGAGTCTTCACCATCTCCGGCATGGTCAATGCCAGGTACCAACAAACGGCGGCACCCCAATCGTGGCCGACGACATTGAGCTGATCGATCTCAAGCGCCGAAAGAACCTGTTTCACATCTGACGCATAGTTCGACATCCGATAGTTCTCTGTACCAATCGGTTTGTCCGAGCGGCCGTAGCCACGGATATCGGGTGCAAGCACTCGATACCCGGCATCCGCCAGGACCGGGATTTGATGCCGCCAGAGGGCAGCGGAGTCTGGGAAGCCATGGATGAGGAGGACCGGCTCACCGTCGGGCGGCCCATGGTCGGTGACAACAGTGTCCACCCCTTGGTTGGAGATGCTGTGGGCTCCTGCGTACAGATCCGTCACGGGTCCAAGCTACCGCTCAGATCCAGATGAATACGACGGTGGCTGCAAGAAGGAGACCGAGAAGAACCCTCACGAATCGTGATTCGGCTTGGTCGTCGAGGTATCGACTCAAGATCGATCCGGCTCCCGCCCAAAGACCGGCACACGGGATGATCACCAGCATCATCACCAGAGCCATAGCGAGGGACCCGACCACCACATTCAGGTCGGTAGGACGAAACGTAGAGACAGCCGCCAGCACGAAGACCCACGCTTTGGGGTTCACAAACTGGAACGCGGCGGCCTGGAAGATAGTCAATGGGCGGGCGATTTCGGCCTCCTCGGCGCCACCTCCACCGGCAATCTGATAGGCGAGGTATAGGAGGTAGCCGGATCCAGTCACCTTGAAAGTGGTCTCGATGGCCGGCACCTCGGTGATCAGCAGCCCGAATCCCGCGCCAACGACCACCACCATCACACCGACGCCGACAACGATCCCAGTCAGGTGGGGCAAAGTTCTTCGCATTCCGAATCGGAGACCCGATGCCCAGAGCATCACGTTGTTGGGCCCGGGAGTCACGGCGCTCACGAAGGAGAGAATCGCAAGTCCCCAGAGGTCACTCATTGCCATCGATCCTGGCACGACCTTCGTGGAGCAGCGTCGTATCCTCGCCGTATGTCCCAGGAGCTTCGAGACAGGCCAATCTCGTTGGGTGTGTGGTGCCAGTCGGCAGATCCGCTGATCCTGGACGCCGCGGCAGCTGCCGGGCCGGACTGGGTCTGCATCGACACACAGCATGGAGCTGCTCTCTCGACCCTGAGCAACGCGACCTTCGCAATCTTGGCCAACTACGGAGTCCCTTCCCTCGTGAGGGTCGCGTCTATCAACGCTTCATTGATCGGCCGCTCGTTGGACCTCGGCGCCAACGGGATCGTGGTTCCACTGGTCGACACCTCAGAAGATGCCGCACTCGCTCTTTCCGCCACCAGACACGCCCCGGACGGGACTCGCTCGTACGGCATGCAGACGAACCGTGTTGGGCCGTTCGACGAAGAGCCCTTCGTGGTGATACAGGTAGAGACAGCCGCTGCCGTCGAGAACCTGTCCGACATCTGCAAAGTCGATGGAGTCGATGCGTTGTACGTCGGACCGGCTGATCTTGGCTTGTCCCTCGTGGGCGAACCGAAGCCCGGTTTGGCGGCCTTTGAGAACGAGACCGTTGCCTCTGCCTTGGAGAGTGTGGTCGCGACAGCTGAGGCCCACGGCATGATCGCCGGCTATCACTGCGACAGTGCTGAAGAGGCGCGCGTTGCTGCAGAGCGGGGGTTCCGAATGATGGCTGTCGCCTCGGATGTTGGCCTCATCAAAGCGGGATTGACCTCAGAGTTGGATTCCTCCCGCAGTTGAGTCGCCAGTAATCTCTGAAGTTGCCGGGTCTCTAGCTCAATTGGCAGAGCAGCGGGCTTTTAACCCGAAGGTTCGGGGTTCGATTCCCCGGGGACCCACGCTCTTCCGGCCACTCCCCAGGTTTGACCAACAAGAGAAGAGGACGACCCCCGTCGGACCGTCCTCTTCTTGCTGTGGTGCAAGCTGGCCTTCAATCAGCCCGCTGAGCCGTCCACACCACTCCTGCGCCCGCCGCTAGAAGAAGGATCGCAGTGGCGGCAAGTGGACCGGACTCTGCTCCTGTGAAGGGGAGCGAATCAACACCTTGAACCGATGGCGGTGGCTCGACGACGTTCAACTGCCAGTCGTATGTGGCGCATGCCGTCGGGTCTCCGGTGTCGCAAAGCTCGAGCTGAAGGTTGTAGACACCGGTGGTCGTGGCATCGCCGCTGAAAGTCCCGTCAGCCTCCAGTGTCAGACCCAGGGGGAGCTCGCCGGCTGAGAGTCTGAAAGTGACGTCCTCACCCTCGGGATCTGCGGCAGGAATCCGATCCGGCGGTGTACCCCGGTCAATCGTTTGTGAAGATTCGAGGATCTCCGGCGGGCGATTCGCGAGGCCGATCGGTGCAGCGGCGACCGAACTACCGGAGGTGATCAAGCCGAGTGAGAGCACGTCGTCGGTAGTGAAGGCCCATCCGTCGGGCATTCCTCCGGTCACGCCAACCGAGACGTTGCCGGGCATGGTCATGAATGAGAAGTTGCCCAGGGCATCGGTCATCGTCGTGGCCATTGGATGGCCATTGCCGTCGAACAGCGTCACTTCGATTGACTGGAGACCAAGCTCGGCAGCGTCGAGTGAGCCGCTGAAGTCACCATCCTCGAAGACGCTCCCGGCGATCGTCGCTGGGTAGGCGTATCCAAAGTCGAGGCCAGTGACGGCACCGCCCTCTGCCAGCGTCGCCGGTAAAGGCGCCGCGGTGTTAGAGAGGCCTATCGGAAGGGCGCTCTCATCGATGGTGACTGCGTAAACCCCTGGGAACAGGTGGTCAAAGACGTAGCCACCATCGGTGGGGAGAGTCGTCCCGAGCGTGCCGACTCCGTCAGAGAGGGTCAACTCGGCGTCATCTATTCCAGGCTCGCCCGCATCGAGGAAACCGTTGCCGTTCAGGTCTTCGAATACGTTTCCGGTGACAGTGCCGGGCTCGACGATGTCCACGACGTGCTCTGCGGTGGCGTCTACCGCCTCATCGTTGCCGTCGAGACCGCTCGCCTCTCCAACGACCGACAGCGGATCGGGTGTCGAGCCATCGGTCGAAACGGAGGTCTCGTATGTCCATGCTTCCCCAGCGTCGAGAACACCGTTGGAGTTGGCATCCCCATCCACATATCCGACCGTGTCGCATGCGACACAGCTGAATTCGGGCGAGTAGACCGGCGAAAGGTCCGAGGCTTCAGCATGTGACACGACGAAAGTGGTCACGATGAGATCGCCCCTGAGAACTGCGCTAGGTCCGGTCGGGACGACACGGATCTCCGGCATGAAGTCGATGTCGACCGAATCCGAAGCCGTCTCATGGGGAAGAGCGAAGCCGAGCCGATCCTCATAAGAAACGGTCGCTTCATTGGTGACGGTCGGGGTCGCGTTGGGGTCGATCTCGGTCTCGATCGAGATCGTCGCCGAACCGGCCGGGGCGAGCTCATCGTTGAGCTCGGCAGTCACAACCCCAGCAGCCTCGGTGCAAGTGAAGCCGGCACCCGAGCAACTGACGAACACCAGACCAGCCGGAAGCGTGTCGGTTACGACAACGTTGAACGCTTCGTCCGGAAGGGGATCCGTGTCCGAGACGTTCGTGACGACGACGTCATAGGTGAGGGAGTCGCCGACGACAGCGGTCTCTACCCCGTCAGACTTGGTGATCGTCAGGCGTGGTTCTGGTTGCGGCTCGGCGAAAGTCGGGCTCGCCCCGGGCGCCTCGAAGACATATTGGTTGTTGCTCGAAATGCAGACCTGTGCGTTCCACCACCCGCTCACATCAGCCAGAACATCACCAACTCGGTTGGCGTCCGGTGAGTTGTTCCAACGACCGTTGGCCGAAACCGTGCCTGCATGATCGACACCATTTGGATCGGTGTAGGTGACCGACCCGCTGTTGTCCATGTCGAAGTTGTGGGCGCGGAGAGGTCGGGGTGTGGCAGAACTGACATAGAAAACATGGTCCTGGCATTGGCTTCCACCGGTTCCGTGCTGGTAGCTAGTGCGGAGCACGGCTAGGCCAATGCGGCTCGAGCCGGACGGCGCAGTGTCACTCTCGTCTCCATCGACAACGCCCGTGCATGTTCCGGGGCCACCGACGACGCAGTCAGGATCGTACGAAGCATCCAGCCGCCACGAGTTGTCATCGTTGTCCGACACGGTCACGCGGAGCTCGTAAGTGCCGGTGCCATGTGTGCCTGGATCGAACGTGGCGAGATGGGCCCAGGCACCATTGGTCGAAGCGTCCGCGTAAGTGGCGGCTGCGATGACGGCTCCGGCGGGCGCCGCGAGTGTGAAACTCGCAGAATCGGCTCCACCACGAACCTCGTCCCTCGCGGCTGGAGACGATGGGTCGGGCCCCGCGAGCTCTGGGTCGTAGAGCGAGACAGTTACGAGTTCACCGGCTGGCCAGTTCGAGGGCACTCGCACTATGAACCGGTGATCGGTGTTCCCGCCCGCCGGCGATGTGTGGTAGTCGCCAATGTTGAGCCCAGCACCAGGCCCCGAAGTCTGGATGAACAGATTGGAGCCGGGGTGTGGAAGTTGCGCCGCGAACACTGCTGCCGTCGGGCCCAGGAGAAGTGCGGCGGCAAGCGGCAACGCAATCGTGCGGCGGCCGAACTGTCGTGCAAAAAATGTCATGTCTCATTCGTCGGCCTCCTCTCAGGAATGATGTATGGGTCGAGCGCCATAGGTCCAGCGACCCAAATTACGCGTAGTGACTAGTCATCCAGCCTAAAGGGCCTGAGAGAAGGGGTCTTTGTGAGCCACAAGGTGGGACGCGTGGTCACAAATACAATGTCGAAGTGGCTAATCATTCAAGAAATCTCGCGGATCCGAGTGATCTCGAACCAAGATCGTGGGCGGTCCTCATGGCACCGGTAAGCCCTCGAAACGCGACTCACATCTACGCGAGCCGTCGGATCAACCAACTGGCCGTAGCAGCCGCCTCCTCCACTGAGAGCTCGAGGTAGTCCTGCCAGTACAAAAGTGCGGTCGGCGAGGTCAAGAGGAGTATTCCGCGCAGAAGCGCCTGACCGTCCTCGTCGCTCAGATCCTCGTGCGACGGCTGGAGAGCTCTCTCGAGTATCGGAAGTCGCTCAGCAACTTCAGGGCGGACGACCTCGTCCTTAGGTGCAGCCAGATTCCAGCGGGTGGTGGCCTCCATTTCGGCGAACTGGCGATACAGAGCGGGAATGAACTCGACCAGATCGTCAACATCCTTCAGAGCAACCCCAGAGGTGGTCTTTGCATATAGGTCCGACCCGAGTGAAGCGAACAAGTCCCGCTTGGTCGGAAAGTGGCGATAGAGCGTCGGCTCAGACACTCCTGCCGCCTCTGCAACGGCAGCCATCGTCACCTCCAACGGATGCCTCGACTCGATCAGCTCACTCAAGGCTGCGGTGATACGACTCCGGGTGAGTGCGCTCTGTTGGTCCCTGAGCGACATCTTTTGTGTCTCGTCTGGCGTGATCCGATCTGAAGGCATTGGCCCAGTCAAGTATACAGCTTGACAAGAGCGTTACTATCTTTATGATAGTATTACTATCATTTAGGCGAGGAAACAGAGATGCCCATCAGAGAACACATGACGATCGAGTGCCCCCCAGCACTGGCGTTCGACCTGATGGCCGATGTCCGCAAGTTGCCCGAGTGGAATGACGCCGCCTCGAGAGCAGAGATGAAGACCGACGGTCCTATTGCGCTTGGAACAGAATTCGTTGCCATCAACCGAGGCCAGGAGATGACGTCCACCATCACCACCTTCGACCGACCCGGACTGCTCGAGTTCTCAGTCGCCAACAAGGCACTAGACGTGGACGCCTCATTCCACTTTGGGGCGGCACCGTCCGGTACGGAATTGGTCATCGAATTCGAGCCTCATCCGAAAGGTGTGATGAAGGCCCTTTTCCCCTTTCTCAAGCCTCTCATCAAGCGCGATCTCAGGACCCAACATCGAAAGTTCAAGCAGTTCTGCGAATCTCAAGCGACGACCTCAGGCCACCTGGACTCGGCTACTGATAAGTGATGTAGACCGGGTTCGGTAGGCGATCGATCGTTTGCTGGGGCGTGTAAGGGCCGTTGGGATGGTCCCTGACGAAGAAGTTCTTCCATCCCCACGTCCAATGGTCGTCTTCGGTGCCCTCGGTGATCCTGTTCCAAGTCCCGTCTTTGCTGGCCAGGCTGCCTTGCCCCTCCCCGTCCATCTGAATCACTACCTGCACTTCAGGACGCTCGATGAGTAGCTCTCGGTTCTGGATCATGTCCAGTCGAAACTGCTGAATGACTAGGAGCTTCTGGGGCAGCGCTTCTTCGTTGACCAGATCGGCCAGCCAATCAATCACCTCGTTCACTTCGGCAGCATCCACGGTGCCTCTGCGGTTGAAGTCGGTCATACCTGGCCATGAACAGCGCCACTCAGGGTCGAGGCCCACACCCACATAGGGCAGCCGGAGCGCCTCTTCGTAGAACTGGACCTGACTGAGGAAGTCGTCGCTGCCCGGCTGAAGGTCAAACAGGACGTATCCACCTTCTTCTCCTGCGACATTGATTCCGTCCTGGAATTCGTCGATCGGGAACAGTGCAGTGCCACATCTGGGCTGAGCGACGCTCCCGATGTAGTTGAACATCGGGACGACGTGGGAGCCGTCAACTGCAAATCCGTCGAGCAGACCTGGTTGGACGGTGCCGACGCATGGCGAAGGGAAACAACCCGTTTGAAGGTATCCATCGAGGATTCCGCCTTCGCGCATCAGCCGAAGGGCCTCCTCGGGGCGCACTTGACCCATCGCACCCAAAGCCGGTGAGATCGGATTGCCATAGAAACCGACAAGCCGACGCTGGACCGGGCCTTTGAACAGTTCGAATCCACCGCCAGGAAGTTCCAAACCCCGGACAAGGGTTCTCAGCTTCCAGTCGTCCAACTCAGATGAGAAACCCACCGGTCTGAGCACCTGTTCCGGGTATCCAGCGATCGCTGCACCAACCTGCGGGTAGTGGAAGAGATCATCGGCCGCCACGGCAACCAAGGACGCTTCGACCGTTTTCGCATATACCGACGCCAGGAGAGCTGAAAGCGGGTCATCCGCATCAACCAGCCAAACAATCTGACCTTGTGTGTCGCGTGCGAGACCACTCGCAAGGGCATCGGGATCGGAGACGGACGGCGGCCAGGAACTTGGATCGACAGCACCCTCGCCACCCTCGATCGCAAGGACCGTATCGGCGACGACAGAGGTCGGATCATCGGGGTCTTCAGGTGATACGCCGAGAGCCTCTCCAACTGCTTGCATCGCCCCTGCCACGTCGAGTCGATTCACCTCGACTTCCTCGGAGGCGTTGACAACCGCTGACCCCACGATGTGCAAGCGCTCCGGTTCGAGACGAGCGAGCTCAGCGGCCAGAAATGGGTCAGGAATGAGGAGGGGGACCTTCAACGCTGCTGCCAACTGAGCGGCAGCCGCCACTTCGCTCAGATTGGTTTCACCCACCAGAACGACATCAGGCGAGCAACTGAAGTACTGCTCGGAGAGGGCAATGGCGTCAGTTCCCGCTCCACCGGTGTCGATTGGTGAGACGGCGGTCGAAGTCTCGATGCACGCAGAAGCAGCGGCTGTTGTCGTGGAGGTAGTGCTGGTCGGAGCGAGTGTCCCCTGGGTTGTGGTCTCGACTGGAGTCTCTCCAAGGAAGGTCGAGCAACCAGCGAGAACGAGAGCGCCGGCGACGAGCAGGAAGAGTGTTGAACGGTTGAAGCGGTGGAGTGTCACCACTACCTCAGTGTGGCACGAGCGTCGCCCTTGCAGTGGCGGGTCAGATCATCAAACCGAATCGAAGACGATGAAGCCGCCTGCAGCCCACGAGGGTGACGGGGCGCCATAGAGCTCCGAAGCGTCAGACACGCCGACATCGATCAAGGTCCCTCGCATCGGCCCACGTAGGAATCGATAGAGCTGGGCGGCATCCCGATCGTCGCTCTTGGCGTCCACACAGTGACGGTCGTACCCGGCGTAGTCCCCCATCTCAAGAAAGCCGATTCCCACTTCCATTGAGTTACGGGCCATGGACAGACCGAGTGGCTCGATTTCCAGAGCCTCATTCCCAGGTGTGCCGTAGGCGATCCCGTGATGGACCTGGTCGCCGGTTGCAAGCACAACGGCGTCTTCGGCGATTTCTGCCGTTTCCTCGATGTTGGGGAGGTCCTCTGGACGTCCGCCCACGAGGAACGGATAGCGCTCGACCAACCGTCGATCAGTGATTCCACGTCGCTTCGTCTCGGCTTGCCAGAAGTGACGCAGTCCACGGACGGCGTGGTCACCCTTCCATTCGTCTCTGAAGTCGAGCCCGGGGCCCTGAATCCCCCACAACGAGTGTGAAGAGGGGCTTCCTCCGGCGCTGGAAACGTCGCGCCGGGCAAGTTCCATCTCCTCGGTGAAGGCGTGGAGGACGCTTATGGCCAGCACCGTTTCCGCACCTGTGTCCAACGCTGCGTTCACAGCAGCGGCCACGTGTACACCGCAGTCAGCGACGTTCACATGAGCGAATGTCACGACACCTCCTGACGCGAGAGCTGGTGCCAGGTCCCACCTTCTTGCCTCGTCGAGCATCTTGAATGTTCGATCGCCCAGCTCGTTGAGCTCTCTGGCATACATCTCATTGACTCTGGTTCGGAGGTGGGTGCGATCAAGAGAGGTCACCTCGTCGACACTAGGCCGTCTTGGTCGCCGACCTGGAGTGCCATAGGGTGGCCGCTTGGCGTGTCGGAGCAGCAACTGAGGTGACCAAAGGCAAGAGTCCGCTCCGAGTGTTGAGAGACCGTCGATTCGGCCCGTATCTCGCGGGCAACTTCACGTCGAACATCGGGAACTGGTTTCAGAACGTTGCTGCGGGGATCGTCGTCTTTCAACTGACTGGGTCCAACACGCTCGTCGGAATGGTGAGTGTCCTGCAGTTCCTAGGAACCCTTGTCCTGAGCCCGCTGTCTGGCTCATTGGCAGATCAATACGACCGGCGCCGACTTCTCGTCGCTGCCTCGGCGATTTCTGCCGCCGGGGCGACCGGGCTTGCGATCTGGGTTGGATTGGCTGGTGTCGATGGGCTCCCCGGAGTCTGGCCGGTCCTGGCGGCCAGCGGGGTCATCGGCATCGGATATGCGCTTGGCATCTCCGCGATGAACGCTTTGGTTCCCGCCCTCGTCGAACCGGAGGATCTCGAGGAGGCCATTGCGTTGAACTCGTCGAGTTTCACGTTGGCCCGGGCAGTCGGACCTGCTCTGGCGGGACTGGTGGTCGCGGCCGCCGGTGCCGCGTGGGCTTTCGGAATCAATGTTCTCACGTTCCTTCCTCTCATCGTCGTGCTGGTCGTGATTCGTCCGCGTGAAGTCACTCGTTCCAGCGGCGATCGGTCAGTAAGAGCCGGGCTGACATACGTAAAGGAAAGGAAGTCGATGATCTGGCTGGTCGTCGTCACCCTCACCGTCGGCTGGGCGGGCGACCCCGCCAACACTCTGTCCCCTGCCTATGCCGACCTTTTCGGCCAGGGCGAGTGGTTCGTGGGACTCCAGGTAGCGGCATTCGGAGCCGGTGCGGCGACCATGTCGTTTCTCGTCGGTCGTCTCCGACGGCGAATCAGTCTTGAGACGACTACGAGAGCCGGCATAGTCGTATTGGCGGTTGGGCTAATCGCCATGGCCGCGGCACCGAACGAGGCCGTCGTTCTCATCGCCCTCTTCGTCTCCGGCGTCGGTTTCCTCCTTGGGGTAACCACGACGAACTCAAATCTCCAGCAAAGGCTCGACGAAGACATGCGGGGGCGCGTAATGGCTCTCTGGAGCATGGCTTTCCTCGGATCTCGACCCCTGGCCGGGATCATCGATGGTGTGGTCGCCGACCTCGTCTCCCCACGTGCCGGTGTACTCGCAGCAGCTGTTCCGCTCCTGGTCGGTTGGTGGGCGGTCGGACAGGTAGAACCATTGGAGTCAGCCAAGACCGATCATGGGTAACGCAAAAGAGTGGCAGTTCAGCCGGGCTCCGAATCCATGTACGGGTAGTGAATCCAGCCTCGGAGGCGGAGAAAGCGGTGGATGTATCCGATGTGGACCTTCTCGATCTCATCGTGAAACGCCTCGCTCTGCAAAGCCCCAGCCTTGCGGTATCCAAGCCACTCCTTGATTTCAGGCCCGGAAACGCTCCATCGAGCGACGTTGATCACCAAGGCGTAGACCACCAAATCCCACTGGCCAGTGATCGCAAAGTACACAGGCAGCAGAACGATCCATCCTGCGTGGTGCGCCAACAAGACATCCTTGAAGATGTAAAGGCCGATCAAGTAGCCAGCGACGAGCGTGATCGGAAAGGCCAACGGGTCGAGCACCATCACCGCACCGAGAATCGTCGATGTGCCCCGCCCCCCTTTGAATCTGTAGTAGATCGGGAACACGTGACCCACGGTCGCCGCCGCGGCATAGATGACGGCGTAGGCCTCGTCCGGGAAGACAAGCCTCAGTACCAGCACTGGGACGAGAGCTTTGAGGATGTCCAAGACCCCGGCCCACGGACCCAGCTTCGGAGCGACTTCCCGGAGGGTCATTGCACTCACATTCGTCGAAGTGAAAGCCTCCTCCTCACCCCAGCTGAGACTGGTTCCCTTCAGCTTGTCCTGCGGCACGAAGAGCCGGGCGAGCACTCGGGCAAAGGAGATCGAGCCGATGAGGTATCCAGCGCCGAGAGCGATGAGGTTTGCGGTCATGAACCCATATTCGTAGCCAGCAGTGGAAACGGTTGCGAGGCGAGCAGGGTCATCCGATAGCCACTAGCCCTACGAATGCCTGCCAATGAGAGTCCTTAGAACTGCGCGGCTTGCCGCGCTTACAGCCCTGTTCATGGTCGTACCGCTTCCGGCCTTAGCCCATGAAGACCAAGTCATCGAGTTTGGCTCTTTCCTGGGAGGCTTTCTCCATCCGGTCCTTGGATTGGACCACTTCTTGGCGATGGTGGCTGTCGGTATCGTCTCCGCGTTCATCGGGGGTCGAGCGATCTGGACAGTTCCTACGACGTTCGTGGTCGCGATGGCAGTCGGAGGCGTCGCCGGTGCCAATGACCTTGGGATCACGGTTGGTTTCGTCGAATTGGCGATCGCCTTGTCGGTGATAGCTCTCGGTGCGGTGATCGCACTTGATCGAACTCTGCAGACCTCAGTCGCCATGGGGGCAGTTGCGTTCTTTGGCTTCTTTCACGGATATGCCCACGGACTGGAGATTCCGGACATCGCCGAGCCATTCGTCTACGCAGGAGGCTTCCTACTCGGGACAGCCCTAATCCACCTTCTAGGAGTCTTGATCGGCGACATCTCACGCAGGTACCCGGCGGGACGACCGGTCCTGCGAGCGATCGGCGGGATCTTTGTGGTCATTGGAATCCTGTTCATCGTTGGTGTGCTGTGACCTCCGTAGATAGCTCAGCCGACGCAAAGGTCGATCGAAGTGGGCCCCTCAAAATCGACAAACGGAGAGTCCTCGCCTGGGAGATAGGCGCCTTCGGTGTCATCAACGTCGTTGCCGGCAGCCTCCACTTCGCCTTCGAATTGTCCGACTTCAACCAAGTGGTAGCTGTATTCGGCTCAGTGAACGAAAGCACCTTCGAGCATCTCAAGCTCTACTTCTGGCCGGCCCTCGTCTACGCGTTGGTTCAGCACGCATACATGCGCAACAGCGTCAACAACTACTGGTGGGGCAAAGGCCTGGCCATGCTGGTGACACCGCTCACCATCATCTTCGCCTTCTACTTCTACCTGGGGATTGCTCTCCCCATCCTCGGCAACGGGCTTCTCGTTTTCGACATAGGGACCGGGGTTCTCGGAGTACTCGCTGGGAACATCGTGTCTTACCGGATACTCACCGCCGACCCAAAGCCGAAGCGCTACAACACGGCCGGCTTGGTCATCGTCGGCGTGCTCGCCGTTCTCATGGCGACAGCCGCCTGGTACCCGCCTGAGTTCTTCCTGTACGAGAACTTCTTCGGCTACGAGTACACCGGCGAGTACGGAATTCTCGACGACTATTCCGACTACCTCGTTTTCCCGGATCGATGAGCATTCGAGCCGTCACCAACACCACCGGTTCTCGCTCGATCGGGAACAAAGCTGCGGGTCTCGACTGGCTCGCCAACAATGGTGCGCTGGTCCCGACGACCTGGATCGTGAAGGACGGAGAGGCCGCCAAAGCGCTACTCCTGGACAAGAACTCGAAGTTCGCCGTTCGCTCCTCCGCCGCCGACGAAGACACCGAGACATCCGCAGCCGCTGGCGCCTATCTCACCGAACTCGAGGTACCTGCCGATGAAGTTGCCCATTCAGTCGAACGAGTTCGGCAATTTGCAGGAGACCAAAACGAAATGACGGTGATCGTCCAAGAGATGGTCGATCCAGTGGTTTCGGGCGTCGCCTTTTCCAGAAACCCTGTGACTGGACTCTCAGACATCGTCGTTGAGGCGATCGAAGGAAGAGGCGACGCCCTACTACAAGACGGCGCCGACCCGATGCGCTGGACCTACCGCAACGACGAATTCGTGAACACTCCGCAAATCGAGACGCCGCATCTGGCGTTGATCGAGCAAGTCGTTGCCGAGACGCAACGACTCGCGGACGAGTTTGGTCCCGCGGACCTTGAGTGGGTATGGGACGGCAGCCAGCTCTACATCGTTCAGATTCGGCCCATAACCACCATCAGCGACGTCCCTATCTACTCGAGACGGATCGCCAAGGACGTGATGCCCGGCATGATCAAACCTCTGGTCTGGTCGGTGAACGTGCCGATGGTCAACTCGGCCTGGGTCCGGCTATTCACCGAGGCCATAGGACCGAATGACCTCGACCCGGAGGCGCTGGCCAAGTCTTTTGCCTACCGGTCTTACTTCGACATGCGAGCCATCGGCGACATCTTCGAGTTGATGGGAATGCCTCGGGACGCTCTGGAGAACTTGCTTGGTCTCCCTGGCGCCAAAGGCAGGATGCGACCCGGTGCAAAGACCTTCCTGAAGCTGCCGCGGATGCTCCCTGTCGCTCTGAAACTGCAGAGAGCACATCGGTGGGTAGGAATGGAGCGTCAGTCGCTGCAGGAACAGCTCAACCGGTTCGACGGACTGGAGACCGCTGGCTTGACCGACGATGAACTGACAACGGCGATCTCTGACCTGACCGAGCTCTGCAAGGAGGCTGCCTACCTCAACATCGTCGCCCCACTCCTTGCCAATGCTCATGCATCACGCTTCGACAAAGCGCTAGAGAAGGAAGGCTTCGACTCTCACCCGATCTCGTTGTCCACCACCGGGACCTACGACCCGGGGCCGAACATTCGTGCCTTGGGGCAGAGCCTCATGGAGTTGCCTAGACAGTCGCGAGAATCAGCTGCTTCAGGACGCCTCGAGTCGCTCGGTGGCAAAGCACGCAAGCAACTCGACCGCACGCTCGAAGAGTTCGGTTACCTGAGCGAGAACGCCAACGACCTGTCAACTCCACGATGGAGAGACGACCCGACGATCGTCTTGAAGCTGGCGTTGGCCTCTGTCACAGAATCGACAGACCCGTCCACCGAAAGGCCGTTCCACACAGATCTTCCTTCAAGCCTTGCCCGCAAACGCCGGAAGGCTCAGACATACGAGCAGCTGAGGGATTCAACCGGTGCGACATTTGCCTACGGATATGGCCTGCTGAGGCCCCTGTACTTGGAGTTGGGAGACCGGCTCGTGAGGAATGGGGCAATACCCAACCCAGAGCATGTGTTCTACGTCGACCACCCAACGGCAGCCCAAGCGTTGGTCAAACCAACCGACCTTTCCGAAAGGGTCCAAGGGGTCATCGAGGAGATGGAGGCCGTGGAAGACCTGCTCATGCCAGACCTCATCGTCGGCGATGAGTGGCTCCCGCAGTCGGATAACGTCGCCGAGCGGTTGGTCGGGGTTGGGGCCAGCAAGGGCAGACATAGAGGGACCGCGAGATTCGTCAGTTCGCTGAGCGACGCGGACCTTCTCGACGACGGCGAGGTGTTAGTCGTCGAATACTCCGATGTCGCATGGACTCCCCTCTTCGGTAGGGCCGGGGCGGTGGTCACCGCCGCAGGTGGAATGCTTGCGCACTCATCGATCACGGCCCGAGAGATGGGCATTCCTTGTGTGGCATCCGTGGCGAACGCACGACTCTTGGACGGATCCCAGGTTCTGGTCGACGGGTACACAGGCGAAGTATTCGTCGAATCCGAAAAAGAATGATCCGAGGGCGTTGCGGCACCGAATGGGTCCTACAACGAAAGGAACCCAATGAAACGCACGTTCAAGCTTTTCACCCTTATTGGCCTTCTAGCCCTTGTGGTCGCCGCCTGCTCGAGTGAGACAGAGTCGACTACGACAACCGAGGCTGAAGAGGTAGCAACGACCCAGGCATCTGAGTCGATGAACACAATCGCCGATGTCGTCGTCAACAACGACGACTTCAGCACCCTTCTTGCTGCGGTCGAGGCCGCAGGCCTGACGGACGCCCTGGCCGACGCTGACGCCACCCTGACGGTGTTTGCTCCGACCAACGCCGCCTTCGAGGCCGCGTTCGAAGCTCTAGGCATCACAGCAGAGGAACTGCTGGCCGACACCGAGACCCTCACCGCCATCCTCAACTACCACGTGTTGGGCGAAGTTGTCACCTCCGGTGACATCGCCGCAGCCGGCACGGAGGAAATCCCGGTGACGACCCTTGGCGGGGAAGAACTGGTGGTTGTCGTCGGCGACGACGGATCTGTCGGCTTCGCCGACCAGACAGCAACTGTCACCCAGGCCGACGTTGAGGCCGACAACGGTGTCATCCACGTGATCGACGCAGTCCTGCTTCCTCCGAGCAGCTGATCGACACCCAACCAAAGAGGGCGGTCCCTGGCTTGCTGGGACTGCCCTCTTTTGCGTTGAAAGGTTCTGGCACAATCGGTGGGTGATCACAGAAGTCCTGACAGTCGATACCGGCGCCACGTCCAACGTTGTCGATCTCACCAATCGGGTCTCGGATTTCTGCCGAGGGCAGGGAGATGGACTCGTGTCTGTCTTCGTGCCTCACGCCACGGCGGGACTCGGAATCTTCGAGGTCGGGGCGGGATCGGACTCCGACACACTCAACGCCATCGATCGCATCCTGCCTCGAGATCCTTCGCTCTGGCGCCACGAACATGGAACTCCAGGCCACGGCCGGGACCATGTCCTCCCTGCTTTCATCTCACCATCGGTGACAGTCCCCGTCGTCGACGGATTGCTGACCCTTGGGACCTGGCAGTCGATCTGCCTGGTCGATACCAACGTCGACAATCGGACCAGGAACGTCCGTCTCAGTTTCATCCCAGGTTGAACCCTGTGGATAACTGAATAGCCTTCTTCAGACGTATGAGCCGTCAGCTCTTCCCCCAAAACGTCATCGCCATCATCTGGGACTTCGACAAGACCCTGATTCCAGGAAACATGCAGGGTCCCCTCTTTCGTCACTACGACATGGACGAGTCGGACTTCTGGCAGGAGGTCGACGGTCTCGAGGAGTTCTACCGCACCCACGGATCGAAGCTGATCCAAAAGGACCATCTCTACCTCAACCACATCTTGACCTACGTGCGTGAAGGTCGAATGCCGGGCCTTTCGAATCACCTACTTCGCCAACTCGGCGCTGAGATCGAGTTCTATCCGGGGATGCCGGACCTGATGGAGAGCCTGCGCAAGTCGATCGAGAGCCAGCCTCGGTTCTCAGAGCATCAGATAAAGGTTGAGCACTACGTCGTCTCTACTGGGCTAAGGCAGATGATCCTCGGTTCGTCACTGGCACCTCAGCTGGAATATGTCTGGGCCTGCGAGTTCACCGAATTGGTGGCACCTCCTGGCTATGCCGAGGCCCAGGACCAGCTCTTCTCACCCGAGGGCGAGATCCGGCAGTTGATCTACACAATCGATAACACCTCGAAGACGCGTGCCCTCTTCGAGATAAACAAGGGCACCAACAAGAACCCCTCGATAGACGTCAACGCAAAGATCGCCCAAGAGGATCGCCGCGTCCCATTCCCCAACATGATCTACGTTGCCGATGGCCCTTCCGACGTGCCTGTGTTCTCGGTTGTGTCGGGCAACGGAGGAAGAACGTACGCCGTATATCGCCCAGGATCAGAGCGAGAGTTTCAGCAAGCGGCCCGACTTCTGGAGCAGAACCGTGTCGACGCCTTCGGCGAAGCCGACTACCGAGAAGGTTCGCACACGGCAATGTGGTTGACGCATGCCGCGCAAGAGATAGCCAACCGCATCGTCTCCGACCGCAACGACGCCCTCAACGAGCGGATGGGGTTGCCGCCGGGACACCTCGTCGACTGATCGTCTGCCCTCGACAAAGGAGAGGGCGACCCGGGATCAGGCCGCCCTCTCAGCTCCGGGTAGGGAGCACCTGTTACATCTCGATCAATAGAGGTCGGACGACCTTCGGAGCCAGGGACAAGTAGCGATTGGGCCATAGAGCCCGCAGGTGGCTTTGAACACCAGCGCTGTGTCCACTCACATCTCCCTCTAAGTAGCGCCTCCCTGCTCGTCCCCGCAGTGACAGACTATCTCGCGCAGAGAGTGGTCAAGTATGGGTACAACGACCTAATGATCAGACGGCGGTCAGGGCCTTTTCGAGGTCGTTGGTCAGATCGCCGGAATCTTCGATTCCAACGGAAAATCTGACCAATCCGGGACCAATGCCCAAGGCGCGCTTGTCATCAGGACTCACAGTGCTGTGAGTGGTCGACCAGGGATGGGAAGCAAGAGACTCCGTACCGCCGAGCGACACCGACAGCTGGATGATGTCCATCTCGTTGAGGAACCGAAACACCTCGGGCTCGCCACCCTCGAGTGCGAACGAGATCATTGCACCGGGGCTCAGGCACTGGCGTTTGTAGATGTCGAAGCCAGGATCACCGGGGTTCAGCAGACTGAGGTGGCGCACCTCAGCGACCTTGGGGTGTTCATCGAGATACGCCGCCAGCTTTGTCGCATTCTCGGTCTGGCGATCGACTCTGAGTCGAAGGGTCTCCATGCTTCGAGCCAGCAACCAGCCAGTCTGGGGACTGGCTGTTGTGCCGATTCGGTACCTCAGGTGTCGGAGCGAGTCGATCAGATCGGCGCTGGCCGCCACCGCACCAGCTGTCAGGTCGCTGTGACCACCGAGGTACTTGGTAGCAGAGTGGATTGAGATGTCAGCTCCATGAGCGAGCGGTTGTTGGCCGATCGGCGACAGAAACGTGTTGTCTACTGCGAGAGGGGCGCCGCAACCTTTTGCAATCGAGGCCGCAATTTCCAGATCGAAGAGATCGTTCGTTGGGTTGGATGGCGTCTCCACGTAGACAAGGGCAACCCGCTCGTCCACGGCGATATCGTCGGCGGTGTCTGCCGGGCCGAAGGAGCGAGTCTCGACATTCAGAGGTGCCACCACCTTCTTGATCAGCGTTTCGGTGCCTCCGTACAAAGGAGCCGAGTAGAGAAGAGTGTCGCCTGGGCGGAGAAACTCCAGCATGACAGTGCTGATCGCAGACATTCCGCTGTTGAAGATGAGGGCATCCTCGGCGCCCTCCCACATCGCGAGACGATGCTCTGCCGGTTTGAGGTTTGGTGAGTCGAGCCTGCTGTAGATGTACCCAGCCGCTTCCTTCGGCGCCGACTCGTCGAGTGCGTAGACACTCTTGAAGTAAGACTTGGCGTCCTCCGCAGTTTCGAACACAAAGGTCGACGTCTCGTAGATGGGGGGTTTGAGCGAACCTTGATGCTCGGCCGGATCGTGCCCGCCAGTGATCGACTGGGTGTCAGGCTTGTAGTGACTGTGACTCACAGTCCGAGACTACAAGGCGATATGCCGGGGAAACACAGGTAGCGACCCGATAATCGACACGTGACCTGGCTCGACGATCTGGCCGAGGCCCTCGACCTCCAACGAGTGACCCTCGACAACATCATCTGGACGCTGATTGCTCTGATCTCCGTCTTCTTGCTACGTCGAGTCTCGAGAAGGGTGGTTCGGCGAAACACCGAGAACAGCGAGACGGTCTATCGGGCCAACAAGATCATCAACTACCTCACAACCGTCACCATCATCGTTTGGGTCGCGTTCATCTGGGTCGACGCATTTGACAACCTCCCGACATATCTCGGCCTCGTGTCTGCAGGTATCGCCATTGCCCTCTCCGATGTCCTGAAGAACATGGCAGGTTGGGTCTACATCCTGGGGAGAAGACCCTTCCAGGTCGGCGACCGCATAGAGATCAACAACCTGAAGGGTGACGTGGTTGACATACGCCTCTTCAGGTTCACCATCATGGAGATCGGCGGTTGGGTCGACGCTGAGCAATCGACTGGTCGACTGATCCACGTGCCAAACGGACTGCTCTTCAACTACGACGTGGCCAACTACACAGAGGGCTTTGCCTACATCTGGCATGAACTGCCGGTGCTCATCACCTTCGAATCGGATTGGAAGCTCGCCGAGCAGCTCATCCGGCAGGCGCTCGAGGAGTGCGCCCCTGACGTGTCCGGAGCTGCGGGACAGCGAATCCGGGCTACGGCACAGGGCTACAACATCCGCGTCGGGACACTGACCCCCACCGTATATCTAACGGTAAAGGACAGCGGAGTGCTCTTGACCGCCCGCTACCTCGTCGAGGGTCGCACCCGTCGAGGGCGAGAGGATCGTGTCTGGCGTGGGATCCTTGAGGCGTTCGGTCAGCACGACACGATCGACCTGGCATACCCGACTATCAGGGCATACCTGCCTGACGGCCTCAACCTTCAGCAACCGAAGTGATCGTAGAAAAGGCTCTGGAGGTCCTCGGGCCAACTGAGCGGCTTCTCGTTTTCAGTGGCGCCGGCCTGAGCACGGAGTCAGGAATTCCCGACTTCCGGGGACCTGACGGGCTTTGGACCAAAGTCGACCCTGACAACTTCAATATCAACAGATACCTGACCAATAGGGACCTGCGGGTACAGGGATGGAGAATGCACCTGGAGGGCTCCCTGTGGGGGGCTCGCTCAACGGTGCAGCCCAACGAGGGCCACAAGGCAATCGCACGTTTGGCCGAAGCGGGGAGGCTCGCTGGTGTCGTAACGCAGAACGTCGATGGACTCCACTTCAAGTCGGGTCTACCCGACGATCAGGTAGCCGAGCTCCATGGGAACGTCCGCAACAGTCATTGCGTCACCTGTCTTTCACGCTGGCCTACCGAGACCGTCCTTGTTTGGGTTGAAGCTGGAGAAGAGGATCCCCGCTGCCCACAGTGCGGTGGAGTGGTGAAGACGGACACGATCATGTTTGGAGAGCAACTGACAGAGGTCGAAGTCCAACAGGCCCGGAGATTCTTGGAAGCCTGCGACTCCGTCCTGGTCGTCGGCTCGACGGTGTCGGTTTGGCCGGCGTCTGAAGTCGTATTCGCCGCTGCTGAGAGTCTGAAACCCATCGTCGTGATCAACCGTGGCGAAACCGAGGCCGATCGGGTCGCAGCGGTCAAGCTCGATGCCGCAATCGGGGAAGTGCTTCCTGGGCTGGTGGATCGGCTGCTCGCCCAAGGTGAAACCTCACAGAACGGTTGAGTGATCGCTCAAACTACGATTCCGGGCATGACCACGTACGTCCCGCCGCTGCAGGAACACAACTTCGTCCTCAACCATGTGGCCGACCTGGAATCGGTTTCGAAACTCAACGGATATCAGCACGCCGACCCGGCCACCGTCTCGACGATCCTCGAAGAGGCGGGGCGCTTCTTCTCGGAGGTAATGGCGCCGCTCAACCGAGTGGGAGATGAACAAGGCTCGAGCCTGGGAGAAGACGGAGTAGTCAACACCCCCGACGGCTTTGACGACGCATACAACAAACTCGTCGAGTCTGGCTGGCCCGGGGCTCATCTGAGTGCTGAATGGGGCGGGGGCGGTCTTCCCTATCTCGTCGGCTCGGTCATCCAAGAGATGTTCAAGACTTCGAACATGGCGTTCTCACTCTGCGGGATGTTGACGCAGGGAGCGGTGGAAGCCATCGAAAAGCACGGTTCCGACGAACTGAAAGAGGGCTATTTGGAAAAGCTCGTGTCCGGCGAGTGGACCGGCACGATGAACCTCACCGAACCGGAGGCTGGGTCTGATGTCGGCGCACTTCGATCCAAGGCGATCAAGCAGGACGACGGCTCCTATCGAATCTTCGGGACCAAGATCTTCATCACCTGGGGTGATCAGGACCTGACCGACAATGTGATCCACCTCGTTCTCGCACGCACCGAAGGCGCACCTGAAGGGACCCGAGGTATCTCGATGTTTCTGGTCCCCAAGCATGTCCTCAATGAAGACGGCACGCCAGGTGAGATGAACGACCTCAAGATCGTGTCGCTGGAGCACAAGCTGGGAATCCATGCTTCACCGACTTGTGTCATCTCGTTCGGCGATGAAGGTGACGGCGCAGTCGGATATCTCGTCGGCGAAGAGATGGCTGGCATGCGCAACATGTTCACGATGATGAACGCCGCCCGCATCGGCGTCGGAATGGAGGGCCTGGCGATGTCCGAGGGTGCATATCAGCAGGCCTTGACATACGCCAAGGAGCGCATCCAGGGCCGTCTTGTCGGGGGCAGCGACCCGGACAGCGTTGCGATCGTCGAGCACCTGGATGTTCGTCGCATGCTCCTCACGATCCGGGCCAACACTGAAGCCATGCGAGCTCTCCTCTACTACGCAGCTCGAACCGGAGACCTCAGCGCCCATGCCGAACCCGAAGACGCTCGAGAGGACGCATCAAAGCTGCTGGGTCTGCTGACCCCCATAGTGAAGGCATGGATGACGGACCTTGGCGTGGAAATGGCGTCTCTTGGACTCCAGGTCCACGGCGGAATGGGCTACGTCGAGGAGACGGGTGCCGCACAGTTCTATCGGGACAGCCGGATCGCACCCATTTACGAAGGAACCAACGGAATCCAAGCGATAGACCTGGTTCTCCGCAAGCTTCCGATCGAGAACGGTGCCGTTGTCGAATCGCTGATCACGGAGATGACGGAGGTCCTTTCAGCCATGAGTGACCACGATGACTTGGGGGCATTCAGGGATGAACTGACATCAGCCCTCCAAGACCTGGCCGACACCACTTCGTATCTTGCTGCGAAGCTTGCCGCTGGCGACCTCGACGATCCCCTAGCCGCAGCTAGCCCGTACCTGAGACAGTTCGGCACGGTGCTCGGAGGCTGGCTCATGGCCAAAGCTGCCGTGGCGGCGAAGTCGGAACCGGCAGAACATGACTCGGAGTTTCTCCACGAGAAGGTCATCACTGCGCGTTTCTACGGCGAGCATCTACTCCCACAAGCTCGTGGACTGGTTGCGACCATCAAGGCCGGCGGAGACCTGCTCGCTGCGGCCTCCCTTGATTAGCTCAGCAGATCCATCAAGCTGATTGGTCGACAGCGCCCATCGGGACTGCGGAGTCGGCGGCGACCTATTGTCAAGGCTTATGGATCTCCACGACAAAGTCGTCATCATCACCGGCGGTGGCAGCGGCATAGGAGCCGCCATGGCTCGCCGGTTTGCCCGAGAGAGTCCTCGAGCCCTGGTTGTTTCGGATCTCGACGGAGACTCCGCTCAGTCCGTCGCTTCCGAAGTCGGTGGCATCGCCAGAACCTGCGACGTCTCCAGCGAGGAAGCCAACCGCCAGTTGATCGAAGAGATCGACGACGAGTTCGGGCCGATCGATCTCTTCTGCGCCAACGCCGGATACGCAATCATCGGCGACGAACAGTCCGACGCGTCCGAATGGGACAGGATGTGGTCGGTCAACGTGATGTCTCACGTGTTCGCGGCCAAGTACTTGACTCCGGCCTGGCTGGCTAGAGGTGAGGGTTACTTCCTATCCACGGTCTCCGCCGCCGGGCTTCTGACGAACCTGAAGGCCGCCCAATACTCGGTGACCAAACACGCAGCACTGTCCTTCTCCGAGTGGCTGTCAGTCACATATGGCGACCGAGGCATCAAGGTGAGCGCCTTGTGTCCCATGTTCGTGAAGACTCCACTTCTCACGGACCACCATGACTTCATGGCCCTGGACGGCGGTCGGGCTCTGGAACCGGAAGAAGTTGCTGATACCGTTGTCGAAGGACTTGCAGCCGAGAGCTTTCTGATACTCCCCCATCCGACCGTCGAGAAGTTCTTCAAGTACAAAGGTAACGACTACGACGGATGGCTGGCGGGAATGAGAAAGCTGCAAGCAGATGTTTTCCCCGACGTATAAATAGGGCAGAATCAACTCCATGATGAAGCGCAATGTGGTCGTGACAGGTGTCGGCGCCATGGGAGCGCCCGGAATCGGTGTGGACGACCTTTGGAAGGGACTCAACGACGCACCCGGTCCTGCACCGCGCATCATTGAGAACTGGGACCCCGAACCCTGGCTACCCCTTCGTGAGAGCAGACGGCTCGACAAGTTCACGCAGTTGGCTTTGGTCGCCACACAGGAAGCTTTCGCTCAATCGGGCGAGATCGATATCGACCCGTCCCGGGTGACGGTGTCAGTTGCGACCGGGATCGGCGGCCTTGAGAGCCTCGAGGAGCTAGTCCGAGAATCGGACAAGGACTCGCCACGAGTCTCACCATTCCTCGTCCCGATGATGATGGCCAATGCGGCGGCTGCCGGAATCTCGATCAAGTACGGGTTCGGCGGACCGGTCAACACTCCGGTGGTCGCATGTGCCGCCGGCACGCAGTCGATTCTCGACGGACTCCGTCAGATCCAGTGGGGCTATGCCGACATCGCCATCGTTGGGGGTACTGAAGCCGCCGCCCGCGTATCAGCGCGCGAAGGATTCAGAGCAGCTCGCGCTTTGTCCAAGTCGGGGTATGCGAGACCCTTCGATTCAGACCGAGATGGATTCGTCATGGGCGAAGGCGCCGCGATTCTCGTTCTGGAAGCCGCCGACGTTGCTGAAAAGCGTGGATCGAAGCCGCTCGCCGAAGTCCTGGGCGGTGCGGCGACTGCGGACGCCCACCACATAACTGCTCCACACCCCGAAGGGGAGGGTGCGGAGCGTGCAATTCGCCTGGCGTTGGAGGACTCGGGTATGGAGCCCGGAGACGTGAAGTACATCAACGCCCACGGAACGGGCACCGAGTTGAACGACAAGACCGAGGGTCACGTCGTCCAGAGAGTGTTCGGCGACGACCAACCGGCAATCTCGTCAGTGAAGGGTGCGACCGGCCACGGTCTCGGGGCCTCCGGATCGATCGAGGCGGCCATCGTCGTTGAGGCCATCCGTCGCAAAGAGTTGCCACCGAACACGGGACTAACCAATCCTGATCCCGACATTCCGGTCAACGACATCGTGACCGAGCCGAGGGCCTGGGAACCGGGCCCCGCGATCTCAAACTCCTTCGGCTTTGGCGGCCACAACACCGTCATTGCCCTCGGACCCGCCTAACAGTCCCCCAAGAGTGTGCAGGGAAACACAATATGCGTGTACAGCTGCACATTCTCGGTAGAGTTCAGCGCAACGGGAGCTCGGTGACACCGGGCTGAGAGGGAGTCTCGGAAGGCTCCGACCGCTAGAACCTGATACGGGTAATGCCGGCGCAGGGACTCGGAACGCTCATCGCTCCCGACGGAAACGAGGAGACGATGAAACGCCCACTTGCTGTCCTTGCACTTGCCCTGTTGTTGGCTGCATGCACCAATGGATCCGAAGAGGAGACACCGCAACAGCTGACCCTGATCAGCCACGACTCCTTTGTTGGAAGTGTGAACGAGGAGACGTTTGCGTCATTCACCGCTGAGACGGGAATCCAGGTCGAAGTGATTGCTGCGGGAGACGCCGGTTCGATGGTGAATCAAGCGATTCTCACCAAGGACAATCCCCTGGCCGACGTCCTCTTTGGTGTTGATGACACGTTTCTCTCTAGAGCGCTAGGGGCCGATGTCTTCGTCGACTACCGGTCCGAAGGTGTCGACAGCCTCGCCAGCGACTTCAAACAAGGTACGTACACCGTCACGCCCATCAGTTACGGCGATGTCTGTTTCAATTACGACAAGGCCTTCTTCGAGGAGGCTCAGCTGCCGATTCCGGAGAACATTGACGCTCTGCTGAGGGGCGAGTATGCCGGCTTGGTCACCGTCGAGCACCCCGCGACGTCGTCGGCCGGGCTTGCGTTCATGCTGGCGACTATCGCCCGATATCGAGAAGCAGGTTGGCTCGAATGGTGGGAGCGCATGCGAGACGCGGACGTGAGCGTGGTGGCCGATTGGGACAGCGCCTACTACGGCGAGTTCACCCGCTATGGCGGGTCGAGTCCCATCGTGATGTCTTATGCCTCATCACCTCCAGCTGAGGTGATCTTCAGCGAGGAGCCACTGACCGAGGCACCCACTGGTGTCATCGAGTCGAGCTGCTACCGACAGGTCGAATACGCCGGAATCCTCGATGGCACGCCATACCCGGAGGCCGCTGGCCAGCTAATCGATTTCATGCTTTCGAAGGAGTTTCAGGAAACCATTCCCCTGACTTGGTTTGTCTTTCCGGTCAACAAGGACGCCGAACTGCCCCAAGAGTTCGTTGACCACACGATTATCCCCGCTGAACCATTGCGTTTGGACCCAGAGGTCGTCGCAGAGAACCGAGAACAGTGGATTGACCAGTGGATCGAGGTGATGGAGGGCTGATGCCCAAACGGGTCAGTTGGGGCTGGCTTGCGGTTGCGGCTCTCCCCACCTTCTTCATCGGATACTTCTTTCTGTATCCGTTGGCCCGCATTCTCTACCTCGGACTGTCCGAGCTCAGCCTCGGCTTCAGCGGGTTGGAGGCTCGACTGATCAGAGTCGGGTGGTTCACGCTGTGGCAGGCGGCCTTGTCGACCTTGCTCACCTTCCTTGTCGCAGCACCGCTGACCTGGGCCGTGTCAACCTTCAGATTCAAGGGCAGGGCGCTGGTGATGGCCCTTGTGACCGTTCCGTTCGTTCTTCCGACGGTCGTTGTCGGCACCGCGTTCGTGTCGATCGGCTTCAGCGATTCGATCTGGTCGATCCTGGCGGCACATGTGTTCTTCAACGTGGCAGTAGTCGTCAGGACGGTCTCTGCGGTCTGGTCACGCATCGATCCCGACCTGTACGACACCGCACGCAGTTCGGGAGCGACAGAGTGGATGGTCTTCCGCTACGTGACCTTCCCTCTCCTCAAGCCAGCCTTGGCAGCTGCCGCGTCCATCGTCTTCCTTTTCACATTCACCTCCTTCGGCGTGGTACTGATTCTTGGTGGTTTTCAATACGCCACTCTCGAGGTTGAGATCTATCGACAGGCGGTGACGTTGTTCGACCTGCCACTTGCCGCAGCTCTAGCCATCGTTCAGATCGCCGGCGTGACCGGTGCTCTGTATGCGTACAGCCGGTACCAAGAGCGCCACACAGTTCAGTGGGCCCTGGAAGCCGGCGACAACCTCCGACTTCCAACAACCAAGGAAACCGTGTACCTCTGGTCAGTCACCTCCATCACTCTGGGAGCGCTTGCAGTGCCATTGGTGGTCCTCGTTTCCCGGTCGCTCTCAGGCTCTTTCTACAGAGCCCTATTCGAAGACGATCGAGTGATCGGAACCCCAATCGCTTCTGTGGCGAACAGCCTGCTGTTTGCGGTTGTGGCCATGGCACTGGCGACGGTCATCGGAGTGCTGGCATCGACCGTGATCGCTTTGCGACAGGGGACTCTTTCTCGCTGGTTCGATCTGACCCTGATGCTGCCTCTCGGTACCTCAGCGGTCACTATCGGATTCGGCTTCATCGTGGCCCTAGGTTGGCCTATCGACCTCAGAGCCTCGCTGTGGTTGGTGCCGATCGCACATGCTTTGGTCGCCGTGCCTTTCGTGGTGCGCACAACGGTGCCCACATTGCGAGCGATCCCCTCCGAGCTTCGGGAGGCCGCTTCGAGTTTCGGTGCCACATCGTTACAAGTTTGGCGTTTCGTCGACCTCCCCCTCGCCCGGCGATCGATGTTGGTTGGAGCCTCGTTCGCATTTGTGATCTCACTTGGAGAGTTCGGGGCTACGTCTTTTATCGCTCGGCCCAACACCGCAACCATTCCGACGATGATCTTCCGGCTCCTTTCCCGCCCGGGCGGCCAGTCATTTGGGATGGCGATGGCGCTGGCAGTCATCCTTGCCGGGCTTTGCACTGCGGTCATCATGGCGATCGACCGGCGAGGCGAAACAGGCACGTTCTGAAAGTGAAGGACCCCCGACAGACTGCCGGGGGTCCTTTGCCTGGGATTCGGGAGGAAGCTCAGGCGCTGGTGGAGTCCTCTCGATTCGCTTCGCGGATCTCCCGCAGCTCGTCGATGGTGATGATTCCGTCTTCTAGATACTCAGAGACATCGATCTGCTTGAGCGGGTGGTCTTCTCCAAGCGAGTCGTACTCAGCTTGATCGATCCCGCCGTCGTCGAGCAGCGCACCTAGGCGAGCGGCCTTGCGAAGCTTGCCGCGGTGTGGCCGGTTCTCTCGAATCTCCTCAGTGGTCAACTCGCCATCTTCCCATGCCTCGTCGAAGGCCTCGTTGAAGACCCAGTGATCCTCAGGGAGTTGGGCCGCCTCGTTTTCGGTCAGCACACCGTCCTCGATCAGCCCTTGAAAGAGGTCACGAGCGGCTTCCCGCTCTGCCTTGATCTCGTCGGCCTTTGCTTCGGCGGCAGCCACGATCGCATCGGCCTGACCCTGGTCGATCGTCCCTTCTCCAACGAGGTCGCTCAATACTTCCTCGAGGAAGCCCCACAGGCGGGAACCGCGTTCGTCTTCCTCGGTGTCCGTCGTCTCCTGAGCGGAGGCGGTCCCCGGTGACGACACAACACTGGTCACAAAACCCGCCCCTATCAGAAGCCCACCCGCGACAAGGGCGGCCATGATCTTGTTTCGCATTGCTATCTCCTTCTACCTGGCAGCTATGACCCAACTATCCCCTGCATTTGTAAGAGACCGGTGAAGCCGAGGTCAAAGGTGAATGCGTAAAGGCGGCCCGTCTACCCGGCCAGAGTCTGCAGATGTTCTTGGAACTCCTCGGGCAAGCGGCGCGGCCGACCTTCCAAGTCGGTGAATGCAGCGGTGACAGCAAGCTGAGCGATTTCGTCTTCACCCCGGAACATCTTCTGCTTCCACACCGATTTCACCCTGCCCACTTCCTCGACCCAGGTGTGAATGGTGAGTTCCTGTCCGTAGCGAGCAGCAGCCCGGAAGCTTGCCTCGAGTTCGACAACGACCAACTGCCAACCCTTTTCCTTCATCACGTCGAGGCCGAACCCCATCGTGGTCAAGTACTCGATCCGTGCGGTCTCGAAATACGAGAAGTAGTTGGTGTGGTTGACGTGGTCGTAAGGATCGAGTTCATAGAACCGCACTTTGATGTTGGTCGTGTAGATGTCGCGATCGGAGGGCAAGTTCGTCGCCAAGTTCCCTCTCCTCAGGGGTTGAGCACCCCAACGCTACCCTCGCTCACATGAAGGCCTGGCAGCTAGAAGACACCAACGGAATCGACTCGTACGTGCTCAATGACGTACCCGAGCCGGAGCCGGGACGGAAAGAAGTCAGGGTCAAGATCAAGAACTCCGGTCTCAATCATCTCGATATCTGGGTATCGCAGGGCCTGCCGGCACCGAAACATCTTCCCCATACCACTGGTGCGGACGGGGCGGGCGTCGTCGATGCGCTTGGGGAGGGGGTAGCTGGAATCGAAGTTGGAGACGAGGTCGTGATCGACCCGTCCACGTCATGCGGCAATTGCACCTACTGCCTGAACGATGAGATCGTCTACTGCAACGACTTCGGGATCCTCGGCGAGCACCGAGCCGGGACATTTGCGGAGAAGGTGGTCGTGCCCACGATCAACGTCGTCCCCAAGCCTGCATCGCTGACCTGGGAGGTCGCAGGTTCCTTCGGATTGGCTGGCACCACGGCGCTGCGAATGATCGAGAAGGCCAGACTCTCAAGGGGCGAGACTGTCTTGGTGGTAGGAATCGGTGGCGGAGTTTCTGCTGCTGCCATGAGCTTGGCTCAAGCCTTTGGGGCGAGCGTCTACATCACCTCTCGGTCGCAGGAGAAGATCGACTGGGCCGTGTCACAGGGTGCCGCCGGGGGATTCGACTCATTAGGCGAGTTCGGCAAAGAGATGAGTGATTTCGGCGGAGCGGATCTCATCATCGAGAACGTCGGCCCGGCCACGCTGAAGCAGTCGATGCGGGCGGCGAAGCCCGGAGGTCGGATCGCTATCTGCGGAGCCACCACCGGTCCGAGGTTCGAGCTGAATCTGCCCGTTCTTTGGTTCAAGCAGTTGGAGCTGATCGGGTCTTCGATGGGAACTCACAGTCAGTTCGCCCGGACCCTCAATTGGTTGCGACTCGACAAGGCGCAATCAACGGTCGCCAAAGTCTTCCCATTTGAAGAGCTGCCGGACGCTCTGAGGTATCTCGACTCGGGCGAGCAAATCGGCAAAGTAGCCCTGGCTCACTGACATGTTTGGGGGGTTCTGGGCGACCGTATTTCTCGCTCCCCTGGCAACTTTCGTCCTGGCTTCGCCGGTCTTCTACATGGCCAGAAAGACGGGCCGGAAGGACACGATCCGCAGCTTTGCAATCGGAGGAGCAGTTGTCGTTCTCTTCATCGCAACGCTGGCCTACGTGTCTGAAGTCCAGGTAGAGCAGTGTCTCGAGGCCGGCAACCCCAACTGTTTGGACGCCGGCACTCCAGGCTTGCAACTGGTCATACTCGGCGCCTACGTGGTCGCCTCGTGGTGGGTCGCCTGGTCGATCTCCGACCACTGAAGGCGCAAAGCGATCAGCGCAGGCTGAACGGTGGGTATTCGTCCGTGACAAGCAGGCTCACATATGCCTGCACCCGCAGCGCCCATCGACCAACTCCGACGACGTAGTCGAAGAGACCTCGGGGATAGCGCCCGGTGAAGAGGATTGCGAACCAGGCGATGATCGTCACCAGAACTGCGCCGACCACGAGGAACGCGAGCACGATGTAGTGGGGAAAGGCCAGGAACCACTTGAACAGTGGCAGCCATCGGCTGAGAGTTTCAGCCTCCGGGTAGTCGACGTCGAGATGGACGGATTGCTCTTCGTCCGTCGAGGGATACCGGTCGGTCAGAAGCCCCATATAGGCACCGACCCGCGCTGAGAAGCGCGTCAGCTCCCTGGCGAAGTCGAACCACCACCTTGGATACTTCTGTCGGACGACCAGCATCAACATGGTCGCCAGCCATAGACCGGTCAGCACGCTTATGCCTGAGCTGACCCACACCTCTTCGCCGCCTTCTGTGACAACTGACTGTCCGCTCCCGTTGGCCGACACGAGACCAAGAATCAAGGCGATTGGGATCACCCAGATCACACGGAGAAGCGTTGTCAGCCGGTCGAGCTTCTCCGGGTATTCGATTTCCAGACGTGCCGGGTAGGCACTGTTTTCGATAGTCATCTACATCTTCCTTACGTTGTACGATTTCTACCTTACGACATAAGGGTAATGGCGAGCAAGTCAAAGATCAGAACTGGTTGATCACGGCAATTCCAGGATCGCTCTTGGCCTCAAAGCCCTCCAACAGCTTGGCACCCTCCGCTAACGACAGCTCCTGTGTCACCATCGCCGCAAGATCGATGTCGTTGGCTCTGACCAGGTCGAAGATCGCGGGGAAAGACCTTGCCGACTCGCCATGACTCCCCCGGATGTCGATCTCCTTCGACATGATGAGATCGGCCGAGAGCGGAACGGCCGCCCCTGCCAGCAGACCGACCTGGACGTGGCGTCCACCGGGACGGAGAGCGTTTATCGACGACGCGATGGCATCTGGATGTCCGATCGCATCGACACCGACATCAAGACCTCCATCGGACATGTCCTTGAGTTGGTCAGCTGCTTCAGGCCCTGCCGAGACGGTGCCAGTGGCGCCGAACTGCCTAGCGAACCCGAGGGCGGCCTCACTGGTATCGACAGCCACGACATTCGCTCCCAAAGCCGACGCGACAGCGATCGCAGATATTCCAACTCCTCCGCAGCCGAAGACGGCGACCCACTCTCCAGGCTCGACCTGTCCGCGTTCCACAACGGCGCGATAGGCGGTGGAAAAGCGACACCCGACCGCGGCAGTCTCCGTGAATCCAAAATCGTCAGGCAGAGAGACCAGATTGTGTTCGGGACGGTGGACTCTCACGAGTCCGGCGAACGAGCCCCAGTAGTTGAATCCCGGCTGCAGCTGGTTCGGACATATCTGAGAGTCCCCCGCTAGGCAATACGAGCATTGCCCACAGCCGGCGACGAAAGGAACAGTCACGCGCTCGCCGACCCTCCATCCGTCGACATCCGAGCCCACCTCATGGACGACACCAGAGAACTCATGACCGGGAACATGAGGAAGATCTCGAAGGTCACGGTCCTTTCCGAGCCATCCATACCAGTCGCTGCGGCATACTCCGGTCGCTTTGACTTGGACGATGACCTCGTCAGGAGCGGCGATGAGATCGCCTACGTCCACGACCTCGACCGGGCCGGAGAATGCGTCGTAGATGGCAGCTCGCATTGGTGCATTGTGGCTGAACGGTCGGTGCGGCGGCGCGCCGCATAGGCTCACAAACTGCATGGACTATTCGGGCGACCTCGCATCCATCCAGCAGCAACTAGCCGCTTGCCAGGACATGGACGATCGACGGGAGATCGTCATGCAGGCCCTCGACGCCCAGCCCGGAGATCGTGTGCTCGAGGTCGGCTGCGGTCATGGACTTCTCCTTCAGCAGGTGGCGAACGCAGTCGGAGGCACGGGCCTGGCTCACGGCGTAGATCTGTCTGCCGATCAGGTCGACGCAGCGTCGAGATTGTGCGCAGACCTCCCTCAAGTTCAGGTGAGCACGGGTGATGTCGTCGATCTCGACCTCGACGATGCCAGCTTCGACTCAACAGTTAGCACCCAGGTGCTTGAGTACGTAGGCGACGTCGATACGGCACTCGAAGAGCTAGCTCGGGTGACTTCTCCCGGCGGAAGGTTCGTCAACGTGGCAACGAACTGGAGCGCCCTCTTCTGGGCTGGTGGGGACGAAGCCCTGACCGAACGGATCCTCGCCGCATGGGACCTGCACTGTCCCCACCCGAATCTGCCCGTTGCACTTCCGAATCTGCTCCAGCGGGCGGGGTTTGAAGGCGTTGAACAGACCCCCGTCACGATCGTCAATCGCCGATTCGTGCCCGAACTCTTCGGCTGGGGGGTTTCTCGCCTGATGGTTGCCTTCGCTGAGGGATCAGGAGCCATTGACGCCGCAGAAGGGGCCGCTTGGATCTCGTCCCTCGGAGAGGCTGACATTCAGGACCGCCACTTCCTGTCATCGGTGCCAATCCTCACTGTGGCGACGCGTGGCATCTCCTCCCGTTTTCGATATTGAGCAGGCCAGCGCGACCGATATACTTCTCCGGTCGCCGAACTTGGTGACAGTCTCCAGGGCGCGTAGAACAGTCTGGAGTGTTCGCCGGCCTGTCAAGCCGGAGGTCGCGGGTTCAAATCCCGTCGTGCCCGCCAACCGAACCCCAAACAAGGGGTCCGGTGTTGGGTCAGGTAGCTCAGTTGGTAGAGCGCCGGTCTGAAAAACCGGAGGTCGACGGATCGACGCCGTCCCTGACCACCCAAACAGTCGAGCCCGGCCTGAGCATTCGGTGCGTGCGCCGGGCGTCCATACACTCCAACGTGATGTCAACACGCGCCATCGTCACCGCCTTCGACGAGAACTACCTCATGCCGGGACTCCTGGCGGTCGTGACGGGCCTTCAGAACTCTCCAGAAGATGTGGAGTTGTTCGTTCTGGGCGTGGACCTCTCACCCGAAGCGATCAGAGAGATCCAGAAGCGAACCCCCGAGTCCCGCACGACGATTCTGGACGCGGCCGACTTCGCCGACGCCTTCCCTGAGTGGAGCCACATATCTAACGCTGCGTGGGCGCGAATCGGGATCGGGTCGATGCTCCCCAATCGGATAGAGCGGGCGCTCTACCTCGACGCTGACACATTCACCCGGGGCGACTTAGAGCCCCTCTTCGACCTCGACCTGGAGGGCAGAACCCTTGCAGCTTGCCTCGAGGTGCCGATGCCGACACACCGGGCCCGGCACGAGTGGGGACAGAGTCCAGACTCGACACACTCCTACGCGGCGAGCAGCCAAGTGCCCGACGTCTACGGGTACTTCAACACCGGCGTCATGTCGATCGACCTCCAGCGGTGGCGGGAAAGCGGAGTCGAGAGTCGGCTGTTCTCGATCGCCGCGAACCTGCCCGAGGCGTACTTCTTGCTCGACCAGGATGCGATGAACCAAGAGTTGGCCGAAGACTGGCTACCGATCGAATGGCAAACCTGGAACTGGCCCGGATACCTCAAAGACGCCGACGCTTGGGACAGCCACGTCGTCCACTACGTCGACTCCCCCAAGCCCTGGCTCAGTCAGCCGCTGGGGTCCCCGTTTCGTGGCGAATACCTCGCGGCAGCCAAGAGTCTTGGATGGGAGCCTGAACCGAAGAGAGAGCGAGTCCAGAGTGGACTGATTGAGACGTTCGCTCCGTACTCGCTGGTGCTCCGCAGAAAGAGGATCGCAAGAAGAGTTGGCAGAGGTCCCGCATCGGCTCCGCCAGCGACGTCACGTCCTGGCAACGATGGGGACGGAGCGAGGGCCCTGGTCGTTGCCTTCGATGAGCACTACCTGATGCCCGGTTTGGTGGCGGCCAAGACGGCCCTGGAGCACTCGCCTTCGGACACCCCGGCGTACGTCCTCGGTGTCGACCTCTCCAAAGCCTCAATCGAGCGCATCAAGGGCGTGCTCGAGCCAAGGCGGGTTGAAGTGGTCGATGCGACCGCATTCACCAGAGACCTGCCTCCGCAAATGCCCCCGGCTGCCTGGGCAAGGATCGGCATCGCCGAGCTCCTACCGGATCATCTCGGCCGAGTCGTCTATGTCGATGCAGACACCCTGACGCGGAAAACGATCGCCCCACTCTTCGGCTTGGACCTCGAAGGGCGAGTCTTCGCGGCGTGTATCGAAGAGCCCAACCCGCTTCATCGCGGAAGGCAATCCTGGGGAATGGCCCAGGCTCCCAGCCATGACTTTCTCGCCGACTCTCCGATTCCAGACGCTGTGGCGTACTTCAACTCCGGCGTGCTTGCCATCGACATGGAGCGTTGGCGCAGCGATTCTGTTGGAACCAGGCTGATGGCACACAATGTGCCCGACTCCTTTGTGTTGGCCGACCAGGACCTACTCAATGTCGTGCTCTGGAAGGAATGGCTCCCGCTGGACTGGAGCAAATGGAATTGGCCCGGCCTACGCCTCGATCGTCTCTCGTGGGAGACGCACATCGTGCACTACAAAGGCCCAACCAAGCCGTGGACCTCACGACCCTGGGGATCACCGTTTGGTCGCGAGTATCAGAGGGCGGCCGAGAGCATTGGATGGGAGATCAAGCCCGACAGGTATCGGCTTCGACCCGCACTGATTGAGACCCTTGCGCCCTACTCCGTTGTTCTCCGCAGGAAGAAGTTGAGCAAAGCGCTCAGGCGAAAATGAAGAGCCTCAACCACGTGGCCCGCTCGGCAAAGGACTCAACTAGAACTCTGGCTTGGTCGTTGACCCGCAGCGGCCTCAGGTTCCTCCCAAGACCCGACCCGAGCAAGCGGATCGCGGTCCTAGTCCATAGCTTCGATGGCTATCAGAGGTTCTGGTCGCCAGCGGTTCACTACACCATGGCGAGCGTGCCTACATCGGTTCCCATCTACTTCGCCAGCGAGACGATCCCCTACTCCCCCGGTCGAGTGGAAGCGATGACGACGGGACCCGGCACATATGTGAGTCGGTTGATCACCTCTCTCCGACGACTCGAGTCCTTTGGCTTCGAATACGTGTTCTATCTCCAGGAGGACATGTGGCTCACTCGTCCACTCCGACAAGAACTAATTGACGAGTTGATGGGAATGATCGAAAGCCATGAGATCGACTGCCTGAAACTCGGGAAGCAGCCGTTCGTAGACGACATGGAAGACATCCGGCTCAACTCAGGACCGATCGGGAGCGAAGAGCCTGCGGAGGATTTCAGATGGTTCGGTAGCCACCGGTTCGCTCTGTCACACCACGTGAGCATCTTCAGAATCAGATTCCTGCTTGAGAGTGCGTATGTCGCCAGGCTGTTCGGCAAGACCTCACCACTCGACCAGGAGCGCTTCGCGAGCGCCTACCTGAAACCGCGCATCAAGACCGAGAGCGGCGACAACAAGCGCTACCGGATAGCGGTCTTCTCCGGAGAACCTGTAGTCGAATACGTTCACGCCAGCGCTGAGGGACGCCTCACCGATGAGGCGCGGAACCTGTTGGCAGACGACCCCGAAATTGACCGGATCGATCCGATGGGGCTACTCCTCACTGATGATTGAGTGCGCGATTCAGTGAGCAGATGGCGAGACCCGCTGGAGAGACTGGTGCGAGCATCGGGATGGATTCTCGTCAGAGCAATTCTCAGACTCGGAAGGACCCGGCCACCCGACGATCGGTCACTGGCAGTGCTCATCCACAGCTTCGATGGCTACAAACGCTTCTGGAAGCCAGTGGTTCGATTCACTACCGAAAACCTGCCCTTCGGGGTTCCGCTCTTCTTCGCTTCCGAAGAGACTCCGATGACACAAGGACCGGTGACACCGTTATTGACCGGCTCGGGCCGGTTCGGGGACCGGATGAAGAGAGCAGTCCGCCACGTCCAGAAGTCTGGTTTCAAGTACGTGCTCTATCTCCAAGAAGACATGTGGATCGACACCCCGATCAGTCGATCCGAGCTCGACAACTACCTGGAGCTGATGGAGCGCCACGAACTCGACGCCCTCAAACTGGCCGACCTAGCCGATGCCCCCGATGCAACAGACGAATTGGAGCGAACCTGCACCATCCTCGGTGACCGGCCAGTCGAGTCTGCGGTGCGGTGGTTCGGCTGTCGCCCGTACGCCTTCAGTCACCACACCACCATCTTCAGGACGTCGTTTCTATATGAGATGGCCGCAGCCGCCTCACTCTTTCGCCGAGTGAAACCCCTTCAGCAAGAACAATTCTGCTCGGAGTACATCAAGTGGCGAACCAGCTCCAACGGATCCGATGGGCGATACCGCATCGCGACGTTCTCAGGGGACCCCCTCATCAGCTACGTCCACGCTTCGGAGATGGGCATGCTCACAGAAGAGGCAGTGGTACTGCTCGCAGAAAAGGGCATCAGCAACCTATGGGAGCCTGACCAGCCCGGCGAGTTCTTTCCCGAGCGTCGGCGGACGATCAAGTAGAGGTCAGGCTTTGCCCCGGACCGCCTTCAACCGTTTGCGAGCGCCCCTGAACTTGCCCCGGATGAGACGGCCTACTTGCTCGACACTTGCCCGAAGATCCACGATGAACGTGCCCTCCGTCACGTCGACCACATCGTCCTGACTCCCATCGATATCGATCGTCGACTCCTCGTGCCGATAGAGGCCCGCCCATCCTCGGGAGACCATCACGATCATCGAGGCTCCACCGTGGTGGTCGATTTCGTGGAGGGCGTCGAATTGGACTCTGAGCGAAGCGGGACGCTCAACCTCTAGATCTGAGGCGGCATAGTCCACGATCACGTAGGGCCCCGCCGAGGTCTGACGCTTGACCATCTTGCCAAAACGAATCGTCACCTCGCCAGACCCGGAGTGGACACGGAAATGGTTCACCAGATACCCGTCGACCGCTCGAGCTGAGCCTGCGTCGAGATCGGAGTCGTCGGATTTAGTAGTCAGCGGACTCCCCACCGCCGTGCTGAGATCGCCCTCCGGCAGATGGAGTGCGCCAACGAGTCGGGTGCCGTTGAGCACGAAATAGACATAGCTCTGACTACCCGAGTGGGCATAAGCGACGGTCACGCGACGCCGGCCCCGAGCTATCGAGACCCGATTTGAACCTTTGAGTCGGATCATGCGCAGAAGCTACCGCCCTCCGATCTCATTACCACCCGTGGCCTGCGAACCTGTTGGACAGGTAAAGGGAACGTCCTAGTTTGCTCAAGGGCGAATCATTGCGGGGAGCCTCATGCTCGACACTGTTCGCACCGCACTTGCGGTGTTCATGCCAGCTGGCGAAAGACTCAAATGGGTCGCGGTCGTGGGACTCGCCTTGTTGGGGGCAGCGACCGAATACATCACTGCCGTACTGATATTCGGCATCCTCGACTTCGCTGCCTCAGGAGGTTCCGTAGATACCGACCTACCCCTGCCGGTTCCCGATATCGAACTCGTTTGGCTCCTGGTTATTGCCGGATCTGCGTTCCTCCTGCGCGAGGTCGTCACATTGGCCGCCCTCTACTACCAGGAGAAGGTGGTGCAGACGAGTTCCGCGAACGTATCCGCCCTTCTTCACCGTCGCTACTTGTACGCGCCATATCGTTTTCATCTCACACGGAATTCGAGCGAACTAGTGAGGACGGCCGTGTTGAGCGTCGACCGAGCTGCGGGCGATGTTGTCCGGCCTTTCCTGGCGATAGTCATCCAGCTCCCGGTGCTGATCACGCTTGTGGCTCTTTTGGTGATCATTTCGCCCTGGTTGACGCTGGTGGCCATTGGGGTGGCCGCCTCAGTCCTGATTCTCATCCTCAGGCTTATCCAGCCCCGGTTGCGCAACCTCGGTCGGCGTTCCGAAAGAGTGATGGGGACGTTGCTGGGCAACCTCCGCGATTCGTTTGAGAGTCTCAGAGATGTCAAGGCCTACGGTGCAGAGGACTTCTTCGACGCCAAGTTCACCTCAGATCGCGAGACCGAAGCACGCCTGAGAATCTCTCGTTTCACCCTGGCAGCCATACCTTCGAGACTTCTGCACTTCGTGATCCTTGCTGGCCTACTGGCTTTGGTCGGCCTGGTTCAGTCAGGCCAATCCTTCAACGAGTTGGTACCCCTCCTCGGGGTGTTTGCCTACGCCACGCTGCGGATCATTCCATCCGCCAACAAGATCGTGTCCTCTGCAAATAGCATCCGCTTCGGGCAGCAGTCAGTCGAAAACGTCGCTGAAGATCTCAAATTGTCGGCCGTCGCAATACCAGCGGAGCCAGGCACTCAGGGTGCGAGCCAGGGGGATCTCTTCCGGGAGACCATCGAGTTGTCGAGGGTCAATTTCACCTACCCGGGAGCGGAGGTACCTGCGCTGCAGGATGTCGATCTTCGAATCAATCGTGGCGAGATGATCGCCGTGGTTGGAACCTCGGGAGCCGGCAAAAGCACGCTGATCGACCTGCTGCTTCGGCTGCTCGATCCAGACACAGGGTCAATCCTCGTCGACGGCTCCGAGTCGACGCCCGCAGGCTGGAGGGACCAGGTTGGGGTGGTCTCCCAGCATGTGGTCCTGATCGACGGGACCCTCCGAGACAACGTTGCGTTCGGCACAGCCGACAACTCGAAGGACGACAGGATCACGTTGGCGCTCGAACAAGCCGAGTTGGGCGACTGGGTGCAGTCACTTACCGACGGCCTGGACACACCTGTTGGTGAAGCCGGAAAGCTGGTTTCGGGGGGACAACGACAGCGCATCGCAATTGCGAGGAGTCTGTTCCGGGATCCTCAGCTGCTGATCCTCGACGAGGCGACATCAGACGTCGACGCCGCCACGGAGGCTGCCCTCCTGACGAACTTCAAAACGGTGAGGGACGGCATGACGACGGTTGTCGTCTCCCATCGCCTCGCACCGATCGAATCCTCAGATCGAGTTGTGATGCTCAGCGGCGGACGTGTCGTTCAAGTTGGGAAGTACGAAGAACTGGCGGACTCAGTTCCGGAGTTCAGACGTCTCGTCGGTATCTGACCGAGTCAGCGATCGAGGCAGACCGTGGCCATGACCAGGTTCTCGTGCCAACCGATATCTACCTGAAAGCCGCGTGAAGGCGGGTAGTCAGGGTCAAGGTCCTGGATGAGCCTGGCGACGTAGAACGCACCCGAGTCGGCTCGCTTGAGATGGGCCGCTTCGAACCCGAAGTAGCGCCGCACCCGTGGATAGAAGGCCTTAAAGACCGCCTCCTTGGCAGAGAAGATCTCAAACGTTGCCGAGTCGACCTCGGCAGGATCCAGGCCCTCCAGCCACTTCAGCTCCTCACCGAAGGCCACCCGCTCCTTCAAACCCGAGAAGGTCTGCTTCTCTTCGAGATCGACGCCCAGCACCGCGATATCCGTGGTGTGTGCGACAACTGCGACTGCATATCCGCCGGCGTGAGAGATCGAACCGACGATCCCATCAGGCCAGATCGGCTCCCTGTTCTCTCCAACTGGTATCGGCGGTCTGCCAGCTCCCAAGCTCTCCAACGCAGTGCGCGCTGCAGCCCGGCCGAGACGGAAAGACTCGACACGTCGCGCGACTGCTCGATCGCTGATCGAACTCGCTTCTTCCGGGTGAAGCTGATCTTGCGGCTGGTCGCCCTCAGCCAGCACAGCGCTATGCACTGTCTCCGGAAGCACCTGGAGTAATCGGTCCAGACCGCGGAGCCGGCTCGTCACACTCTGCCCATCGATGGGAAGACAGTAGGACTTCTCTGTCTGACCTTGCTGACCAGGCATCCGAAACCGAGGTCGCGAACGAATAGACAAAGACAAAGCCGCAGACATGTTCACGTTGGGTGGCCGGCTGTCTCTCTGAGAGGCGGTCCGGCTAGTGTTTGGCTGGGAAAACCGGGACACCCATGGCCATGTGGGGCGGAGGTGCCGAGGAGGCAGGAATGGCCAATCTGAAATCGTTCCCCGATACACGAACGATGGCTGATTCGCGTCCGCAAACTTCTATCCAACTCTTACGCGAACAAGGCTCGATCGAAGCGGAATATCCCCTCACACCACTTCAGGAGGCGATGCTCTTCGAGAGTCTCCTCTCGGACTCGAGCGATCTCTATGTCGTCCAACACCTGATTGAGATCAAAGGCGACCTCAGCAGGCCCGCTTTCGAAACCGCCTGGGAGGCGGTCGTCCG
>JANQRA010000002.1 GCA_028284765.1 Acidimicrobiia bacterium | reverse complement strand
CCGGACCCAACACCAACACTACGACCAACCCCCGCACCGAAACAGGGGGGCCAGTCACCCGCGTCCAGAAGACACCACTTGACACAAAGAGGCATCGTTGTGTGCTCCAGTTGAGATTCCTGTCAGACTTCGGGAACGGTTATGCGAGTAATAGGTATGGCCACGGATCTGGAAGCCCAATTGGAGTTGGGCAAGCCTGGCGGAGACTCGTTCGAGTCGTTCTACCGGAGTCAACGCAAAACACTGATTGATCTGGCGTATGTCGTTTCCGGTAGCCGAACTGGTGCTGAGGACTTGGCTCAGGAGGCCCTTGTCGCCGCCTACCGGTCATGGGATGACATCCGCTCGAAGGACAACCCGTCGGCGTGGGTGAGACGCATTCTGTTGAACAAGGCGTCTTCCGCATATCGACGAAGACTTGCTGAAGCCAAGGCGTTCGCTCGGCGAGGCAAGGACGTCGACTCGGTGCCGTTTCCCAATGTGACAGGTGAGGCTGACCAGATTCTTGCTGAGGTCCGTCGTCTTCCCCGCCGCCAGACCCAGGTCATCGCTCTCGCCTATCTGGAAGGACTGAGACCATCCGAGATCGCAACCGTGCTTGGCATATCCCCGAAGTCGGTCTCAACCCACCTGAGGCGAGCCAGACAAACACTCTCAAACCGACTCAACTTGGAGGAACCCCCATGAGAACAACTGAAGAAGTCCTAACCGAAGCGTTCCGGACCGTAAAGGCCGAAGGCGCCCAGACAATGCCCAACCGGGCCTGGGTTGAACCCCAACTACGACGCCGGACACCCAGGTTTGCCCTTGCGCTCGGTGTAGTCGCGACCGCATTGGGTCTCGTCGTAATGCCTGGACTGGTGACCGGAGATACCGAACCCGCGATCGGGGACGAGGCTTCCGGCCCGCCAACGGTTGCATCAATCGAATTCGTATCGAACGACGATCTTCAACCCAACATCGAGGGATACTCGGAAACCGGAGCCTTTTGGTCTGCCGACTGGAAAACCGTCGATGACGTTCTGGCCGCCACTGGCAAGACTTTCGACGCGTACCCGACTCGAGTTACTGACGTCGCTGTCTTGGATGGCCGAGCTGTGGTCACCGGAGACGCAACCACAGATGGTCACACAGCCATCTGGTACTCAGACGGCGGATCCTGGACCCAAGCCACAATCACCTATCCCGAAAGCGTTGCGCTTGGCGACGGTGGGGCGACAGTCCAAAACGGCCTCTACGTCGCTGGCTCATACGACTCCCTGTTCGCCTGGGGAAACCTGGTCGACGGCAATAAGGGCGCTGGTGCCATCGTGCTGACCAGCGACGACGGGGCAACCTGGACCGCCAGCGTCCATGACAATCTCATCGGCGGTGTCGTCGCATGGAAGGACGGATTCCTCGTTGCCGTAAACGGACCAATGCGGGATCGAGCCAACCCCAACTACATCGCAGAGAACGGCATGCCCGCATCGCTGACGTGGACCTCGAACCATGCCGACTGGTACACGATCGAAGACCTTGGCGACGGTGAAGCTTTGGACATGGTGCTGGACGGCTCGACCATCTACGTACTGCTCCACACGGCCGTATCCGAACGCACTGGCGAACTCTTCGTCGCAGTCATCGAAACCGAGTAGCCGAAACCGGACCCCGCCCACCACTCCCGGGCGGGCTCCACAACCGGCATTATGTCTAAGCGCGCATAGGTGCCGATCTCGCGCACCCAGCCAAATGCGTGTTATTGCTCGGGAACCTCGATATGCGTGGCTTCGTCGATCCCTCAATGCGCATTTGAGCTGACTGAGTGCACCCGCTTCACCGGGAGCCTTGCTCAACCCACCATTGATATGCCATGCCCGTAGCGCAGGATCTCTCTGGCTCGTGGATTGAATTCCTGGATATTCGCTAATACGGCTTGAGAATGAGGTGCCACACCTCAAATCGTTGTCGGGGTGAGCCATGCGGTTCCTGATCGATACCAACATCCTCATCAAGCTCGAGCCCGAGGATCCAGCAAACGCCGAGGCAGATGCTGCTCTCGCCATGGAGATCAATCGGTTGATCGGGCGAGGCGACCACTCCCTTCTCGTTCACCCATCGATTCATCACGACATCGAACGGGACCCCAACGGCGATCGGGCAGAGCGGACGCGGTTCCTTCTCCAGAAGTACTACGAGCTTGCTGATCCTCCCGGTGCTGACGACCTAGGGGATGTTCTTGGCAGTCCCGAAGTTGGTTCGAATGACTGGGTCGACAACCAGCTGATCGCTGCTGTCGTTGACGAGCTAGTCGACTTCCTCATCACTGAGGACTACGGCCTCCTCCGAAAACTCGGCCGGGTTGCCCGTCGAGACAAAGGGCTCAACATCCAAGAGGCGCTCGACGTGCTTCGCTCCCTCTACGACGAGCCGCTCGAGCCGCCGCCCGCTGTCAACGCTGTGTTCATGCACAGTCTCGATCGCACCGATCCAATTTGGGAGAGCTTCCGCGTTGACTATCCGGGATTCGATGAGTGGTTCAACAGGGCTCGACAAGAAGAACGGCATGCATGGACGATTACTCCCGATGAGCAACTTGCTGGCGTGGCGATCGTCAAACGCGAGGAAAACAGCCCCTTCGGTTTGGAGGGGCGCCAGCTGAAGATCACGACCTTCAAGGTGGCTGAAGAATTCGTCGGCAGGAGATATGGAGAGCTTCTCCTCAAGTCCTTGTTCCGACACGCGAATCAGAACGAGTACGACGGGATCTACGTCACCGTCCTTGAGAAGTACGAGGGGTTGACGGGGTTGCTTGAAGACTTCGGGTTTGTCGCTCTGGATGAACGCACGGACCTGGACGAGCTAGTGCTCTACAAGCAACTGAGCCCTGACGAACAGGCCCTAGCCGAGATGGGACCCCTGCCCTTCCATGTGGGATTCGGCCCACCTGCAATACACCCAGGATCCGCCGACTGGTTCATCGTGCCTATCGAGCCTGGATACGAAGAGATGCTGTTCCCAACACCGGGACAGCCCCCGGCCGTGCAGCCGACCCTGCCTGGGCTGACGGAGTGGGCCAGCAAGGATGCCCGCCCGCGTGGTTTCGGCAACGCGATCAAGAAGGCATACCTCTCTCAGACGTCGAGCCGGCTCGTTTCCTCGGGTTCGGTCTTGCTGTTCTACCGGTCCTCGGACGTTCAGGCCATTCGCGCTGTAGGCGTCGTTGAGGATGTTCTCGTCTCAAGGGATCCGGATGCCATCGCCTCTTTTGTTTCTGCTCGGACGGTCTACTCGCTTGCAGAGATCGCCAGCATGGCGGCGGAACGAGAAGTCGTCTCAATTCTCTTCCGACACGATCGAGATCTGCCCACTCCGATATCGCTTGACGAATTGATCTCTAACGGTGCACTGTTGGCGGCCCCGCAGTCGATAACCTCAGTACGTGCCGAGGGCCTCGAATGGATAGCGGAGCGGATACTCGCGTAGCCCTCCTCTCTCTTCATCCGGAGTGGGCCCAGGCCATCCTTGAAGGTCGGAAGACTGTCGAATTCCGACGAACAGCTCCAGCCAAGAACATCTCTCACGTCGTCATCTACGCGACAAAACCCGTTGGACACGTCGTCGGGTATTTCACAGTGGTCTCGGTCACCGAAGGGTCGCCAACAAGCCTGTGGAAACGATTTGGACGCCACGGAGCGATAAGTCGTAGGCGATTCCGCGCATACTTCAGGGCCAGATCAACTGGATTTGCCATCGAGGTTGGCAACGTCGTGCGACTGGAGCAACCAGTTGCTCTTGATGACATTGGAGGCATGAGGCCACCGCAGAACTTCTGCTATCTGCCGACTTCCACGTTCAATCTCTCGTTCGAGGCCGCCTGACAACCGCCCAACTCACAACGCGTTGCCGAGCGATACGTGCCGATCTGGGCGGTTCGCTTTGTGGAGCGTTATCGCTCCGGATCTGTTGTTATGGGTGGGTGTCTCTGCGAACTGACCTTTGAAACTGTCACTGGCCTGGTCTTCGGCGTGATCATCTGAGTGTGGCTATCCACCGACTAGTTCCTCGCCTCTTACGGATCGCGTTTATGTGCATTGGCGGTCGTTGCGTGCGCGGGCGACTCCTCCGACTTGGAGGAGGTGGACTACGGCCGCTACGTCGAGGACGTCGTTGGTGTGATGGAGGTTGAATTCTGGAGAAGCTCTGACATCGACTGGTCGACTATCCGATCGGCTGCCCTGGAAGGGCTTTCAGATTCGCCTACTCAGAGTGAGGCTTATCTGGCTATCGAAACCGCTCTTGCCCTAGTCGACGACCCGCACACTCGGTTTAGGCGACCTTCGCCCAACGCATCCTGGCCGACCGAGTCGGATGCCACGCCCTACGGAGAACTGGTTGGCCCCTCGGTCGGTTACTTGTATCTGCCTGACACCGGAGGACTCTCTGAGGACGACTTCACTCAATACGCAACGACGGTTGTGGATGCCATGCGAAGTCTCGACGGAGAGACACCGGTCTGCGGATGGGTGGTCGACCTCAGAGACAACCAAGGCGGAGTTCTCCCGTTGATGGCTGCAGGTTTGGGCCCCTTGTTCGGAGAAGGCGTGTTCCTGTCGTTTCCGTTGGACTCGACCGAATGGTCCTACAAGGGTGGAGAAGTCCGGATGAACGGAACCCCACTGTCTGAGCTCCAAACCTCAAACGTAGTGACCAGCTACGAATCTCCGTATCTCGCCGAGCCGCCATCCAGCACCCAGATCGAGGAGGCTGTGGAGCTGGAGACCAACCTCTATACGCCCACTCACACTGACGCTCCGGTGGGGGTCCTCATATCGGCCGAAACCGCAAGCGCCGCGGAGCACATCATGATCGGGTTCATCGGACGCGACAACTCACGGTCCCTTGGCACCTCAACACGAGGAGTGCCAACCAACGCCAAAACCATTTGGTTTGTCGACGGAGCATCTCTGACTGTTGCCACATCGCCCGCCCAAGATCGCACAGGCGCTGTCCATCACGGACCGATTGAACCCGATCAACGAGTCGTCGATCTATATCCCCTCGACGACACCGACGAGGTCTTAGATGCAGCAATCGACTGGATCAGCAGCCCCTGTCCCTAAAGGGTCCGCTGCCGACATCCACAACCGCCCAGGACGTGCCGTTCTCGCGCACCCGCTGGGATGGGTGTGATCCGCCCAATAGTTTTGATATGCGTCACGCCAGCGTGACACCGGGGACCAGCATCAAACAGTCACTTCGAAACAACCCCAGTGCCCAGGCGCTGTAGCCGTAAGTCGATACCGGCCGGGTTCAGTGAACTTCGTCCCTGACGGCCAGAAGACCCCAGCAGCGTTTGACGCCGGCTGCCCGAAAGTCTGAACCACGGCAGCATCATCTCGATCGAGTGGTTCGACCGTCACCTCCAACACCTCTGACATGGCAACCCGATGATCGAATGGAATCCAATAGATCTTCGCTTCACCATCTGGCCAAGCCGTCGACCATCCATCCACGATGAACGCAAAGTTCCCCACAAGGAACTCACCCGAACGAATGTCAAACACGTGCTGTCTGTTGTCCTCAGGACCCACCAACTTGGGCTCAGCCGTTGCCACTATCTGATCGACATCAACGCAGGCACGCTCCGCTGTTCCCAGGAACTCATCAAATCCCGCCTGCCCACTATCACTCAACGCCGGCAGCTCCGTCGTCGCTGTCGTTGGCTGGGTTGTCGATGAAGCGACCGTGGATAATGCGCCAGCCGAGCCACTGCCATCGGATGAACATGCCGCCACCACCAGACCAAGAAGCACGGCAACGATCTGAACTCGTCCGAAGCTCACAATTAGAAGACGATAAGCCGCCGGACAGAGTTCCACCATCACGTGGGACCCCACGCGGCGAACCCACCCGAGCGGGAGGTGCCGATAGCGATCGATCCTAGATATGGGCAGTTTCGCCCGGGATCTGTTGATATGAGCGACTGACCCCACCGGGGCGTAGTGGGCGACTAGCCCAACTCGACCGCGCCCCGGGTCCGAGACGCTCCCTGTGAATCAGCCTGGTGTCCACAGCAGCGGGTGACTGCATCTATCCGAGGAAGCGTTCCCCACGATGAGCCCATCGTTGGATACATGGCTCAGGTGGTGATGATGGTGGACATAGTGAGGGATCAGGCCGTACTGATTCGTTGCATGATCCCATAGCCAGGGGACGCGGAAGTCCTCTCGTTCGGTGTCGCCAACCAGCGTCTGAGGTGGGATCGTTGACGCTCCGGACAGTTCCCGATCGTGACTAGCAGCGCCAAGAGAACCCCAGCCGTCGCGTTGATCCCAGGTAGCTATTTCACGCTTTGAAGAGTGCATTATTGCTGTGCCAACCACACCCCCGTCGGCTGTGAGGCGCTTCGGGTAGAACGAGCGGACCTCCGGCGACAGTTGTCCGAGCATATTGAGTTTCACACCATCCCACAGGCCAGCCTCAGCAGATGGCCCGTGATGGACCCTGACCAATGCGATTCCGTTCTCATTCATGTCGACGACTTGTCCCCACCCTCCATCCAGGTCTTCGAGAATGACCGGATTACCCGTCCTTGCCCAGAACGCGGGTCGGAAGTGGGCTTGGCCGCCCTCCACGGCGTGGATAGACACCCAGCCTCCGATGTCGCCGCTCGCGTTTATGGTCACAGCTCCGCTGTGTGACCCGACACGTGAGCCGATGTCTTCGACCGACCCATCCAAACGCCAGACGCAGGCCGTTGATGCGCGGTCGCTCGTCTCCGAACGGCCGACGATGACCCCACTCTCATTGACTGAGAGCGCCTGGCCGCCTAGGCCACCAAAGTGGGGCAGGAAAACCAGACTTGTGACATCTTGCCACATCGCCGGATAGCTCGGACCTTGCCACCTCGGAGTGGCCTCGCCCACGATAAGGCCGGAGCTATTCACCGCCCTAGGAGTGGCCCGGCGTCCCTCTGGATTGACTAGCTGAACGATCTCGTGCCTCCCATTCACAGGAAGTGTCGAGAGTGTGAGAACGCAGTCCTGTGGCGGTTCGGGATTAGATCCGGAGCGGGCGAACGTTCCGCTCTTCATTGTCCAGGTACCCTCTCCGAAGTGATCGTCGAGGAGGCTCTCCACCGCCTGGCGCGCAGAATCGGGTAGAACATGCGGGAGATCTGTTCGAACGTGGCCGAACGTCTCCTCGTGGCCACGCCCATGTCGATCTTGGGAGTAGACGAAGCAGTCTGCGCTTATCAAGTCTGGCTCACTCTCGGCACCCTCCCTAATCACATCCGCGAGTGCACGACGAATGCGAGCCGGATCGACGCTGGCCTTCTCAGCTTGTCTCTTCAGCACGCGTCTGCGGTGACGGGGCACAACATGCCGACAGCCCGTGACAACCACCTCGGGACGACCCTTCAGTCGGACAGTTGATTCGAAGAACACCGATGAGACTTCGTCCTCCTCCGCCCCGTGCCAGCGTTCGAAATTGGAAATGACAGCAGCCTCCGGGGATCCCTCCACGAATCCGGCGACCACGAAGGTCTGCCTACTCCCCGGTGCGTACCTGAGAATCCATGGCCCTGCCGCACTCTGGATTCTCTCCGCGACCTCTCTGAAAGACAGGTCGGACCGGTTGTCGACCCAGTCACGAACGAACTCACCAGTGTGTGTTGTCCCGACTCTCCCGATTCCGGTGTAGGTGACAAAGCCCGTCCAATCAGGGTTTTGGAAAATGATGGCCTTGGTCGATGGCTGACGTTCAGGCCGTTTCGAATTGACGTCGTACAGGCGGTAGTCAGCTGCCTGGTAAATGACCTCGGATGTCAGAAGAGTGATGTTGAGAGTCATGGCAGAAAGAGTTTCCTCGTTGGACACGCTAGACCGACGTTGCCGCAGGATCCCTGGACACATCCGATGGGGCCTCTCAGTCCCTCACGGCGCTTCCAGCACTCCAACAGCCGCTCGGTTGGGAGCGCATAGGGCGTGTGATGGGTCGCCGGACTTGGCCGAAACACCCACGCGAGAACCGGCATTATGCGCTATCTGAGAACAACGAGATCGGGTGTTCTCGGCAGGTGTCAACGCCGCCCAATAAAGGTGCACGAGAGTGCTGACTTGTCCTCACCAAGTCTCACCACATCTCACGTGGCTCGACCCACAGCCGCCCCACAAACCCGCCAATCTGCACTGTTTCCCCTGGTCAGAGCGTTTTGACCACATCTTTCGCAACGAGGGGGTCGTCGGTTCAAATCCGATCAGCTCCACTAAAACCCCTGGTCAGAGGCATTTCCGGTGGGCCCTCACGTGGCCGATCTGGGCGATGGTCGTGGCTCGCGACCCACAGGCGACCCACAAGATCGTGGCCATGACCGCCTCGTTTTGTACGAGGTGCTCTCTTACGTCAACTCACGCGGGCTTACAGAGTCAGGTCAGGATGCAGAAGAAGCAGGTTTCATGGAACGGAATGCTGTTGTCATGCGTGGGGTAGGTGTGGAGACCGAAGTTCTAGGGCCGTTGCGAGTGTCACCGACTCGTGTTGAGTTTGATCGGTTCTATGAGGCGAATCGAGAGCAGCTGTATCGGGGGGTTGCTCTGGTGGTGAAGGATCCGTCTCGGGCACGGGATGCGGTCGATGAGGGTATGGCTCGTGCCTGGGAGCGGTGGGATTCGGTAGGTGGCTATGAGAGTCCTGAGGCGTGGGTTTATCGAGTTGCGGTCAATTGGGCGGTGTCGTCGTTCCGGAAACGCCGACCGGAGGCAAGCGACCTGGTGAGTGTGGAGCCGGTTCATTTGGATCGGGTTCCCGACGTTGAGTTGTCAGCAGCTATCGATCAGCTGCCGGTGAAACACCGTGCGGTGATCGTTGCTCGTTTCTTTCTTGATTGGTCGGTTGAGCAGACAGCCGAAGCGCTCGGTGTATCCCCAGGAACTGTGAAGAGCCGTACTAGTAGGGCGCTTGCTCGACTGTCAGCAGAGTTGAGGTGAGAAGATGACGATCGAAGACCAGATCCGTGACACGCTGCGAAGCAAAGCCGAAGTTCTCCCAGATCCTGACTCGATTCCCGACAATTTGAAACCGACCCGCTCCCGTATCGGCGGACCCCTTACAGCGGTGGCCGCCGCAGTAATGGTGGTGACGGTGGCGGCTACTCCTCTACTAGTCAGCTGGTCAGACTCAGCGGCCCCATCGGCTGAGGACGCAGCCGCAGCCGGCTCCGAAGAGGCGGCCACAACCACACCGAGTGTTCCACAATCCGACGATCCCGTGGCGTATGCCCTAGGTGTGGATCTCGAGGGATGGGAGATCCGTTCAGTCTCTGAACAGTCCGGAAACCGTGCGGTGATCGTTATCGATTTGTCGAATGGACCCGCTGACCAAGAGGGCGTCCTCCCGGGCATGATGATCCTCACCGGCCCACTCGCAGAGTCACAGCTCGCCGAAATCGAGGACGGCAGCACAACTCCAAAGTGGACCTTTGAGATTCAGGGCATCGAAGCGGCGGTAACCCACGCAGGCACCGACGAGAACGGGCTGGAAAGCGGAGTGATTGTCTGGCGTACACCCCAAGGTCAAGCAATCTGGGTCGAGTACGGCCGAGTCGCCCACGAAACAGCCAGCGAACTCCTACAAACCGTCCGACCCATCTACCAAACCGAGTGGGACACACTCATCGACAGCAACGTCGGGCCCGATATCGACACGTTCCAACAACCCTGACCCACAGGGGTCTCAAGAGAACAGAGTCGACCTGGAATACTCGTGCAGGCATCTGGACTAACTCCTCGGCTGTCGAAGCGTGAGCTGCTTCCCTTTGTCATCCGTCACCGTGATACCGCTGCTCTTGCGGTCGACGTAGTTGCGCTCCAGAGTCAGGTACTCGCCCCTGGAAGTCATGTAGCGGCACCGAGTTGCGTATTTCTCTGGCACTTGTCGTCTGTCATTGTCCGTCCCTTCTCCTCTTGCTCTTGCCGAGATGGTTCATCTCGGAAGGGCGGTGGAGCATCACCCATGCTCGAAACCACCCCGGGGGGATGTGGTGCCCGTTCCCTGGCTTGTCCCGGCGTCCCTCAGAAATCGGTTCGTCAGTCCCGAACCGGATGGCGAAGAACCGTCTTCAGGTTCTCCGGCTTGGATCGGTTTGGATTCCCGATGTAGATCTCGTGATGTCGACCGTGGAACTCATGCCCGTTCTCTGCGGCGAATGCTTCCATCTTGTCGAGAGTGGCCGGTTCATCAGCGTATGGGCCGATGTGCATGATTTGCACAGACAACCCCTCGCGCCAACGCTCGAGCCGCATGCCGTCCAGCGCCGATGAAGGGCCTTTCTCTCTGGCTTCAGATACCGCTTGCTCGTACATCGTCGGCGTTATGTGGTCGGGCTGCATCATGAGGAGCGTGTAGAGCGACGGCTCGCGCCAGTCGAATTCGAACTTGCTACCGGACTCGGTTGACCACAGACCCTCGACCGGCATCACGGTGTAGTCGATCGGATCCTCGGTTCGGAGTTTCGACATGAACTTGAGGCCATAGCCCACTGCATACAAGGCGCCCATCGCCTCGCTGAAGTCCTCTGACTCCCCGGGACGCACCCCGGCCCCGACCGTCCCGTCCAATGCGACGAACAGGAACTCTGGGACATCGACCAGGGCTACTTCCTTGGCCGAAGGTTTGTAGAACTCCTTGAACTGCCGACGGAGGTCGAGCTTCGGGATCTCACTCTCAGTCCGTGCCATCTACACCGCCTTCCTCATCGCTCTACCTCCAAGAAGGAGAGCGTTCCGTCATGCGTTCTCGTGGGCTCCCTTCCTGCGCAGGACCGAGCGGACCACGAGCAGCGCAACGATTCCTACGAGCTGACCCATCAGAACGACGCGGGTCACGTCGACTGCGGGCACCCATGTGACGTTGTCGCCGTCGATCTTGAAGGCTCCAACGGGTCGCGCCGCGACGCCACCACCGCCGCCTTGGCCGGAGCCCGAACCAGTTTCATCGGTCCCTTCGCCTTCACCTTCACCAGCTCCGAAGCCTCCCTTGATCGAGGCCGCGGGAATCAAAGTGACACCGTTCTCCTGATACGGCTCTCCGTAGACCCGCGTAACCGTCATGGTGTCGGTCGCCTTGGCGATCAGTTCGTCAGTCTTCATTACATGTTCCTTTCTATTGGGTGCCAGCACCGTCACCGGACAGCCGCTCAAGCGACCCCGCTCAATGGCCCCAGTGCTGGCTTTCCACTTTTTTCATCAGCCCGGCGTCGGTCGCGATGTCATGCTTCTCTCGGCCAGTCGCTTCACCTCGAGCATCATCTTGCGGCTCATCACAAAGGTGACCACCTCCATCGGGAAGCGCCCGAACATCAGACGGCTCTTCCAGTTCCGTGCGTGGTCGTACAGGCCTCTCGTCAAAAAGCGGCTACCTCCGTCTTCGCGAGCCCTGACGATGAATTGCCAGGTCGATAGTCCCCAAACCTCACCGTCGCCGATGTCCGCCGGTGATCCGAAGAGCACGAGTGCATTGGGAGGTTCTACGATTTCAATCCGCAGCGGCGGCGCATCCCAATGCAGTTGGACGCCGCCCCCGACCTCGGGATGTTGGTGTTCGGGGAGGATCTCGTTGGTGTTGGTGATTCTGCACCCGACCATGTTTTCAAGGGTTTGATAGGAGTAGAACCCGCCGCGGCCCTGTCCGATTTGAGCGATCCAGGGCCATACCTGTTCGGGAGAAGCTTCGACGTCGACCCCAATCGTGTATGACCACTTGGGCGTGGGTACCAGCTCGTCGCCGGGCAACATGTCAGTCGCCTCGGTTTCGATAGTGCCCCACCTTCTACGTTTCTCCCCGATGAATGGCGTCGCTACGAGGTTCCATGCGAAGAGGCCCACCCCCTCGATCGCGGCCAAAACGCCGACGCCGGGAGGTCGAGATCGGATGATCCGATCCCGGCCAGAGTATGTGATGTTTCGGCTGGTCATCGTCGCTTCCGACTTCGTCTCCTTCAACAGTTTCCTCGTTGGGCCCGATGGCCGGTAGAGGACATCGTCACAACTGCGCCACCAGCAACCGAGCCGCGCTGTCGAACCTGGCTGCCGCGCATGGTCATTGGCCCTTCTCGAGTAGTGCCTTCAGCTTCGCTACGTCTGCTTCGTTCTGACGCCGACCAACCCGAGCGAAAATGGGGCCGATGAGTCGATACCAGCCGGCAGGTGTCACCAAGGCTTCGAGTGTGAAACGTGTCCGTCCATTCTCTGCTTTGCAGAGGTAGCCGCCTGTCCCAACAATTGGACCCGAGTCCAGGCGCCACCTGACCGAAGCGCCCGGCTCGAGATCAATGACCGTCCAATCCACAGATAGGGCGCGACCATTGGACTCACCCCGATCGAACCCGGTCGAGCCCACTCGTAGCGGTGGGTCCGATGTGAAGCCTGCCTCGACAACCCCGGTGCGCCATCGACTGTCATGAGAAACGTCCGCCGCGTATTCAAAGACCTCCGCAGCCGGTCGATCAATAGCGATAGTGGCCGATAGATCCATGCGAGCTCCTAAATGGCCTCGGCCGTATCTGGCTGTTGCCGCACCTGATGCGGACGCCAGGTGTAGGCGCGCCAGATGATTAGAAGGATGAACAGAACGTAGAAGACCCCGATGTAGTACTCCCAAGCCTCGGTGGCGTCGACGAAGAAAACAAGGTCAAAGAGCAGATAGACCGGGGCGACACCCAGGTTTGCCCACCGGGCGAGTTGTGGTTTGCCGGTGGCGTTGAGCAACACCATCAGTGTTAGCACGATGGCCGTAGTGGGTGCGAGGAGTTGAACGGCAGTGCTGTCTGTGGGTTCGCCCATACCTTGGAGCAAGGTGAACATGTCCCCGAAGATCCACAAGATGAAATGGCATACCCACAGCAGCGCCAACTGCGTTCGGATGCTGACTGGTGTGGTCGATAGCTGATTCACGATCTTTCTGTTCTCCTGTTCAATCACTCAGGGCCACTTCGCCCATGCCTGCCACCGGTGCGATCGGCTCGAACTCAAAGCTCATTCCCGCATGGGCGGTCAGCCGATCCAGCAACAGGTCGCCCATCGCTGCGGCAGGAGTCCATGAACCACCGCCCACAGGAATCTTCTCTTCCTCATCAGCAAGGCAAAGCGCTGATTCCGTGAGCATGCGTGTAGTGGAATCGGTTGCCGGGTCTCCTTTCCCGGTCACGAGCATCTTCAGCGTGGTCCCGTCGTCCAACTTGCCGATGAGGACGACCTTCCATTGGCCGGACTCTCGCGTGGCTCGGTCCGGACCCTCTCCCGAAGCAGGTAGCACGTACTTCTTCAACAGCGCCCTGGTGGGAGGAAACCCCACGGCCTTGACGAAGGCCACATAACCCAGAGCTTCGGCCTTCGCCTTGAATCGGCCCGAAACCCCGTCGGCAACAGCCCGAGCTTCGTCGTATCGAAAGTCCTCGCCATAGGGATAGCCGAGGAGCGCATTTGTTCGTCGGACGATCTTCGAGTTCATGGGCCCCATGAAGAAGGGCTTCGTCCATACCTGTAGATCTTCGTCGTACTCAACCTCGACCGACCTCATGTCATCTGGTTCATCGGGACCTTGACGGCGCCCGTCCGGAGCCAGGTAGTACGGCTCGGTCATCGCACGCCCGATCGTCGGATCTTCTCGTCCGGCTGACGTCCCATGGAGAAGGCTGGCGGCGGTTCCGCCACTGAAACCCCCACGCATCTCAGTCACCCTCATCCTGACCTGTGAACAGGGCTTCCCGTAGAGCTCTGCGGCGCGTTGTTGCAGCAGGAACACCCCTACGTCCGACGGGATGGAGTCCATGCCACAGGAGTGAACGATTCGGGCGCCACTCTCGACCGCTTTGGCTTCGTGGGTGTCCATCATCTTCCGAATCCAGTGGGGTTCGGCCGCCAGGTCGCAGTAGTGGGTACCGGCCTGCGCACAGGCAGCAACCAGGTCAGAGCCGTACATGGCGTAGGGCCCGACGGTTGAGCACACCACTCTTGTCCGGGCTGCCAACGCTTCCATGGATGCCGGGTCGAGGCTGTCCCCGATGATGGTGGGGACGTCTGCCGCATCAGCGCCGAGGGAGGATCGCAAAACCTCGAGTTCTGCCTTGTCGCGGCCCCCGATCGCCCAACGGAGATCCGTTCGACCGCCGATACGCGCAGCCAGCTTCTCAGCGGCAAGCCGCCCGGTGAAGCCGGTAGCTCCCCAGAGGACAAGATCGAATTCGGTGTCACTTCGCATGGCTGATCCTCCGTTGATCACTTCTGGGTCCAGGAATGGGTCAGGTCGGCGAAGGCTGCAGCTCCGCCGCTGATGGCACCTCCGTATCCGCCACCTGGATTCCCCCAAGCGCCGGCCAGGTATAAGCCCTCGACCGGGGTCTCATTCTGAACCCTGGTCACATATGCGTTTTCCATCGACTGCTCAAAGCCGTAGATCGCACCTTGGGTGTTGGCAGTGAATGCCCAGTTGGTGAGTGGCGACGCCGACTCCTCGATTTCGATCATTGAGGAGAGACCCGGGATCACTGTCTCTTCCGCCCGCCGAATGAGAACTTCGCTCCAACGTGCTTTCTGTTCGTCGTAGGCCTGTTTCTGGCCACCGATGTAGTCGCTCTGGAACCTCTTCCAGGGTTCCCACCCGCTCGGTGTGAACAGCATCACTGTGGATGTGCCGGGCCGTGAGTAGCCCTCGAAAGCATTGTCGTAGACAGTCACACTGAACCCGACCCGTCCGATATCACCGTTCATGCTGGCCTCGTATTCAGCCTCGGGGCCGGCCCCAGTCGTGACGTGCGTGCTGTACCCGTCCACCCGGCCCCGCAATTCGGTGTTGAGGCCGAGCCAGACGATGAAGTTTGAGACACTCGGAGGCGAGGTCGAGATCCTTTCCAGGTATTCAGGCGGGAGAACGCTGTCGGGCAGCAGCTTCGTCATCGTGGTTATCGCGCTGGCGTTGCTGACCACGGCAGTGGCCGGGAGAACCTGCCCGTCGGAGAGTCGGACACCAGTGACGGCACCGTCAGCGACCAAGATCTCTTCGGCTGAGGTTTCGTAGATGATCTGGTCGCCGGATCCTTCGACGACTTCGGCAAGCGCATCGCTCAGAGCCTGCGAACGCGGCTTGATGTAATAGGACCCGTTCCTGACGTAGTCGCCCGTTCGGTTGGCGTAGACGAAAGCTGAGAGTCGCGACGGCGGCAGCCCGTAGTAGCTCCAGAGACCTGAGAGGGCTTCTTTGAGTGACGGGTCACCGACGTGGCCGTCGAGCATGTCAGCAAGCGTTTTGTCTCGGATTGCCCACAACGTCGGGAACTCGACGGGGAACATCCTCAGGTCGAACTCTCCCTTCAACTTGTTGAACCGGTCACCCTCGTCGGCGATACCCACCATGTGCTGCACGAAGCCCCGGATTCCGTCTTCTTCATCGGGGAAGTGCTTGGTCAGCACGTCGATGTATGCGTCTGGGTCGCGTTGGGGAACCGAGATCTCGAAATCGGGTGTCTTCAGGCGGTAGATCTCGGGCAGTTGCACGAGTTCGATCTTGTCCAGGACGCCGAGGTCCTCAAGGACCCTGGCAACAGCGTTGTCGTTGATCGAAGTCCCGTGCAGGGAGACTTCGAATAGGAACCTGCCTTCTGCCCGTCCGAACGACGTCGCGAAGCCACCAGGCTTGCTGTGTTGTTCGACGATCGTCACTGGTACACCGTGCTTGGCCAGAAGCGCCCCACAAGTCAGCCCCCCGAGACCCGCTCCGATCACTACGGCTTGGTGGTCTTGCGTGTCGGTCACTTGCAGTCCTTCCTCATCAGCTGTTCTCACCACTCGAATGGTCACTCAGCAGAGGGGGGTTAGGCATCACCCTCTCTTCGATACCCCCAGGGGGGTCTCGGTTGCACCTGCCGCTGAGGTTCCGGCCTTGCTCCGACGAGTCCCTGACGTTTGGGCCTGCGGCGATGACGGGGTCAGGAAGCGTGTTGGGTATTGCTCCCCGCTCGCCGTTGTGTCCTCCTAGTCGCCCGAGAAGCAAGCGAGGACCTGCTCGTTGATTGCCTCCATCTCTTCACTGGCGACGTTGTCCTCGATGAACTCCGTGGTCAGACTGAGCCGTCCTGCCGCGGTCACGGCGCCAACGAGGATGTTCACGTTTGCCAGCGGGAACGCACCCCCGGGCTTCATGATCAGTCGTTCCAACTCGAGTGCTCCATATTTCGAAGGGAAGTCGAGACGGGTGAGGTTGGTCATTGCGGTTCCGATCGCGACTTGATCGAGCGAATCGAGTCCATCGCGACGCAGGATTCGAAGTACGACGTCATCCCGCTCACTGAACGCACGCAGCTTTCTCATTCTCGGACTGTCGCCCTCGACCAGCCTTCCGATCTTCTTGAAGTTGATGGCCTCCAAAATCGTGGGGTTCAGAAAACTCCAGGTCAAAGGGTCTTTGAACAGAGCCTTGTCGGTGTATCGATTGGTCAAGCGCCGCTGCAGTCGGCGAGCACTGTCCCAGAAGCCCAGTCGACCATCGACTTCGAATTCGTGGGTGACTGCGGATGCGTAGAACCCCACAGCTTCCCCAGCCTGAGGATTCATGCGGCCACGGAGGTCGCCGGCGATCGCCAACTTTGGATGGTGCCGGTTGCCCAGCACGTTTTTCTGGGCCCGTGCGTACGCAGCCACCAAGGCCGTGTTAACAGTGACACCCTCACGTCGGCACCGGATCGCCAACTCCTCGGTTTTGTCGGAGGAGAGCTCGATCGAGGTGAGGCGGTGTTCATAGCTTCGCCAATACGCTTCCGAAAGCGCCTCGTAGTCTGATTGGTCGAAGAAGACGGGACTCTCCTCCCACTGCCGGTTGATGCGGCGGACAAAGAACCGAACCAACGGATTCAGTGAGACGCCCTCGGGCATCGACTCGGGGGTGAGCGGGGTGGGCCCGCCTTGATCAGCGAGTTCCGCGTCGGGATTGCCCAGGTAGGCAAGGATATCTCTGGCCAGGTAGGCCAAGGACAGCCCGTCACAGAGAATGTGATGGCAAATGATCACAAGATCGGAGACGTCGGGGGAGTGGAGGAGACAGAACCGAATTGGGGGCCCCTCATCGAACTTGAAGGCGGACTTCCCGGCTTCTCTCACCAAGGCTTTCCACTGTCCATCTGTGTCGCGTGGAGTCACATGTATCGGGATCGGCGCGGCACCATCTGACGTGAACCAGGGGTTGTGTTGGTCGTCGTCAACGATTCGGACGCGCAGAAGCGGATGTCTGAGTCGTGCACGTTCAACAGCATTCGCCAGCGTTTGGGGCGGCACGGCACCGCGAATTCGCGCCACCATCGTGACGGTGGCGAACGGCGATCGTGTCATGAGGCGCTCCATCGGAGTCGCCTGGCGCTTGTATGGAGTGGCTTCCGGGGCGAGCCGGGATGGCTCACCCCAAACCTCGCCCCCTTGTGGGTGCAAATGTGTCATTGGATTCCTCCGAACTCGGTGGGGATCCGATTGGTCGTATCGTTGACTCCGGTGCTCGGTCGCAGTTGTAGGGTCAGATTCACCCTCCGTCCGATACCCCCATGGAGTCTTGGGTGGAGTGGTCGAGCCCGTTTGGAGGGACGCAGCTAGCTTGCCGACCCGGTCCCACCTGCTCGCAGCTCGCGATCGATTCGCTGTTCACTGATATCCATGGGTGCGATGAAGACGCTCACTGCGTGGCCGACGAGACCGATACTCCATCCGAGCATGGGCCAAATCGGCCAGAAGTAGCCGGCCGTTGTGACGGCCCAGATGCCCACCAACAGAGCGTTCACGGCCACGAACATGACCAGGTGTACCCAGAATGCACGCTTGGCGCGGATCCGGTTGATTGCCCATTGACGTTGCTCGTCAGTCATTGCTTGTCCTTTCTCTGACGAGTTCCTTGCATTGGGAATTGTCCGGTCGCGCCGGGGGGCGATGCATCCCCCGGTCAGTGAACCCCCCAGGGGGTCTTGAGGTGAGTCGGGCGGGCCGACCTGAACGCGAAAGCGGCAATGACTGCCGCCACCAGGCAAAGTGCTGCGCAGAATCTCATGGCGCTCATAAAGCCGTCAGCGAATTCCGGGCCATGAAGTGCATGTCCTGAGAGGCCGGCCACCGCCGGGAGTACCACGATCATGAGCAGACCGGCGAGCTGCCCCACTGTGTTGTTGACACCCGAGGCGACTCCTTGCTGATGTTCACCAACTGCGCTGAGGGTGGCGGAAGTGAGAGGTGCGCCGAGCATTGCCAATCCCAGAGCTAGGACGATCAGCCCGGGGAGGACATCGGGGAGAAAACGGGAGTCCGTGCCAAGGACGCTCAGCCACCAGATTCCGCCACCGAGCACGAGGTTGCCGGCCACGATCGGGATACGTGGCCCGATCCTGTCGGCCAGGCGGCCGGCGAGGGGGGAACCGACCAGCATTATGAGATAGAGCGGGACCAGGGCTGCACCGGCAGCTGCCGGCCGGTAACCAAGGGTGATCTGCAGTTGTACGACGACAAACAGAAAGACCCCCGCCGAGACCATGAACGAGATCAGAGTGACGGCGTTGCCTCCGGTGAACGCCCGCTTGCGAAACAACGCAAGTGGGAGCATCGGATCGGTCCCAAGCCGCTGGGACCTGATGAAGGCCCACCCACCGGCCACGGCCGCCGTCAGGGCTGCGATCACCTCAATCTGCAGCCAACCCGTCGGTCCGCGTATCAAGGCGAAGCTGAAGGAGGAGATGGTCAAGAAGACAAGTAGTGCTCCCTTGGTGTCGATAACTCGGTTCGGGTTGGGCGCTGTTTCGGCCACCGAGCGGACGGTCACGACGGCTGCCGCGAGTGAAAAAAGAAGGGGAGCGATGAAGATCGCTCGCCACGACATGACGTCGACAAGCAGCCCTCCGATGGCCGGGCCGGCCGCAGTGGCGACCGCTGTGACACCCATGTAGACCCCAACCGCCTGGCTCCGCTCTTGATCACTGAACGAACCGTTTACTAGTGCAAGCCCCGAGGCCAGGAGCAAGGCTGCACCCACACCTTGAATCGCACGTCCTGCAACCAGCATCGCTATCGACGCCGCCGCTGCGGCAACAACCGCGCCCACCGAGAAGACACCGAGGCCCGTCAGGAAGGTGCGGCGGTGGCCACGAATATCGCCTAATGAACCGGCCGTGAGCATGAGCGAGAGCATCGTCACGAAGTACCCGTTCACCACCCATTGCATCTCTGAAATGCTTCCATCGAGGGCCCTCGACACCGACGGCAACGCCACATTGAGCATGTCGTCGCTCATGTAGGCAAGGGCGGAGCCGAGTACCGCAGCGGCGATAATCGCTCTCCCCGGCCTGGACCCCAGTTGGACGGCAGGTTTGTCCGGATGCGCTCGTGAGCCGCCTGGCGACACCGCGTCACCCAGACGGTTCCGTCTGGCTGCCTTCTGTGGAGCTCGACCCATAGGTCTCGAAGCGGATCACCTCGATCCCTAGGTTGCCCAGCCGGTCCAGGAGCCCACGGAACTGTGCCTGATCTACGAGTTCCCCAGAGAGCGAGGTACTGGCTTCGGTTTCCTCCTGGTTGAGGTTCGGATCGATTGACTCGGCAAAGTCATCGGCCAATCGCCCGGCCACCCAGATCCTGAACGCTCGTTTCCCCATGCAATCACCCTCTCGAATCCGGTGGCACGGTCACTTTCGTGCCTAGACGGAGGTATCTCATTGTCGAATCGTCGTCTCGCTTCGGGTGATCGTGCCTCCCCCTTTTCGGAAACAACCCCGGGGGGTGTGCGCCGAGGTACTAACCCACCATTCGGCGCTTGAAGATGATCACGGCCAGGATCACTGTGACAACGGCGTATCCGAGAACCCACCAGAAGTCGTTGGCTATTGCAGTGAAGTCGGCTCCATCGATCAACACGCTCCTGATCGCGTCGAGAGCGTGGGCGAACGGGAACCAATCCCCGACGGTTTGGAATCCGCCGCCGATTGCTTCGAGATCCATCCAGGCTCCGCCGAAGATTGTGAGGAGAAGGATGCCGATGTAGGGAAACGAGACGGTCTTGGTGGTGAAGACCGAGCCAAGGATCATCCCAAGGGCAACGTACATGCCGCTGATTGCTGCCAGTACCAAGACGACAAGTAAGAGGTTGCCGTTGATTTCCAGGCCAATCGTGAGCCCAACCGCGAATAGCGCCACCGTCTGGATCACAGCAACCGGGAGGTACGGGACTGAATAGCCGGCAACGAACTCATTCGACCGCAGGGGGGCGGTCAAGAGCCGCGAGAAGAGCTCGCTTTCACGGTCGCGAGCCAAAGCCAGCGCCGCACTGAACATCAACATGACAAGGCCGAACAGGACCACACCCGGAATCAGAGATGTAACGGAGAAGAACTCATCGACGTCCGACAGCAGCTGAAGCACTAGAAGCATCGCGATCGGTAGGGCGATGGTGAGACCCAGCGAGAGTGGGTCGCGCCAGACCTCCGTGAAGTTTTTCCTGGCGAGAGCGAGAGATCTCATTCCCTTAGATTCTTTCCGGTCAGTTCGAGGAAAACGTCGTCCAGGCTGATCCGTTTTCTGAAACTCGACTCCACGACTACGCCTTGTGGTCTAAGGATGTCGGCGACGTCGTAGAGGTTGGCGTTCTCGTCCCTGATCTCGATACGTCCATCGGTCCACGACAGGTCGGGAAAGGACATGCGAAGGGCGTCCACAGCGCTTTCAGCGATGTTGCTGACCTCGACCACAAGTACCTGGCCGTCTGCGACACGCCGTTTCAGCTCCTCAGGAGTCCCCAGAGCGACGACTTTGCCTTCGTCGATGATCGCGATTCGGTCGGCAAGCGAGTCAGCTTCCTCCAGGTAGTGAGTGGTATGAAGGATTGTCTTCGTGCCTTTCATGGTTTGGATGTGTGCCCAAATCGCACGTCTCGATTGCGGGTCGAGCCCTAGTGTTGGCTCGTCCAGGAATATGACCTGAGGCTCGGAGATGAGGGCCATAGCGATACTCAGCCTTCGTTTCATCCCGCCCGAGTATCTCTTCACTTTCTCGTCGGCCCGATCTGCGATTCCCATCATCTCCAAGAGCTCCTCCGTCCTAGACCTCGCTACTGCAGATTCGACTCCGTGTAGTCCCGCGATCAGACGCAGGTTCTCTCTGGCATTGAGGTGTTCTGCAATAGCCGTCTCTTGGGGCGAGGTGTCGATGACTTGCTTCACAGCGAGAGGGTCATCTTGGATGTCGTGGCCCATGATCTTGGCCGTGCCGTTCGTGGGCTTCAGAAGGCAGCACAGCATCTTTATTGCTGTGGTCTTCCCGGCACCATTCGGCCCGAGCAGTGCGAGTAGCTCGCCTTGCTCGACGGAGAGGTTGAGTTTGTCGACCGCAACAAGGCCGTTGAACGACCGTGTCAGGTCAATCGTCTCGATCGCTGGGGCTGGTGTCATTGAAGTCCCTCCGCACTGAACTATCAGGGGTTGGAGGGGGGTCTGACATCCCCCGCGGGGTCGACAACCCAGGGGGGATTCTCACCCGGCAGACCTTCAGAGAAGGTCCAGTTGCTCTGATGTTTCGACGGCTGCCGCCCTAGAGGTGACGCCCAGTTTCCGATAAATCGACTTAGCGTGGCCCTTCACCGTGTTGTAGGAGACATACATCTCACGCGCTATCTCGGCGAAAGAGAGTTCACTGCGCATCCACCGCAAGACATCCCTCTCCCGATTGGTGAGTGCGAGGACGTGCACAGTGCCGCTGGTGCTCTGGGACGGCTGACGTAGAGACAGTTTTCGTTCGGCGGCAGCGACCAGGTCGCCGATCCGCCCTCTGCCTCTGCCATCTGAGATGAGCTGGCGAGCCTCCCGAATCAGCGCTCGCTTTTCGCTGTAGTCGTCGAGGCAGTCAGCGAGGAGCAGGCACCCGTAGGCGACAAAGATCGGCTCTACCCAGGCTCTCGCTTGTTCGAGACCGATTGTGAGTTCGGCAACCCCCTCTTCTGAGCGTCCTCTTGCGCAATGAACTTGTCCCAGGGCGTAGTGCGCGGGCATCTGGAATGGGTACAGAGGACTCTCCTGCGGCGGCGGGAGCGCCAGAGCAGATGCCGCGGTGGTCTCGGCTGCGCTCCAGTCGGAGATCTCGGCGTAGGCAGCCGCAAGTAGGGCAGAGACGCCGGTGTATGGCTGGGATGTTCGTTCCTGAGCAACGACTGCTTCGCTGAGGGCCGGCATTGCTTGAAGAGGGCCCGCGGCCCAGAACGCCGCGGTGCCGGCGTACCCAATAGCTATTGCGAAGGTTTGTGAAGCGTCTTCGCGCTCCTCGTCGGCGATCTCTGTAAATAGTCGGCGGGCGCGGTCCATGTCGCCCGTAACCAGCTCACTCAATGCGGTGAAAAGCCTCACCGTGACCTCGGCTTGTTGTCTGATCTCGGGGGCTGTTTCGGCGAGAGCCCTGCGAGCGCGTGGCAGCCACTGGCGGCCGCCAAGCAGGTCTCCTTTCGTGAACGCCAATCTGACTTGGGCGATAGCCACCAGCGGATGCCGTTCCTTGATTTCGATTGGGAGCCGACCCAGCCAGCGAAACACAGCTGTCCAGTTCACTGCAGCACCGTCCGCCAGGTAGCGATCCATGATCTCGGCGGCTCGCTCTTCGTCGCCGGCCGCAAGTGCGTGGGAGATTGCCGCCTCAAGAGACCCCTGTTCTTCTAGCCAGTCCGCGGCCCGCGAGTGCAACACCTGAATACCGTCTGGCTCTCTCCTCCGGAGCTCGTGGCGCAGCCACTCTCCGAAGAGGTGGTGGTAGCGATACCACTCACGTTGGTGGTCTAGAGGCACCAAGAAAAGGTTGTGATGCTCCAGGTCGGAGAGGATCTGGGCCGACCCCTCTGCATCGGCGACTGAATCGCAAAGCGGTCCGCTCAAGCGCTCGAGGACAGAGGTGCGGGTCAGAAGTCTGACTATGTCTGGTGGAAGGCGTTCGAGAACCTCCCCCGTCAGGTAGTCGGCAATATTGCGGTCGTCTCCAGCGAAATGCTGTACGAACGCCGCTGGATCCGGTTCTTCCTCAAGAGCCAGCCCAGCCAACTGGATGCCAGCAGGCCATCCCTCTGTGCGGCGGCAAAGTAGCTCAATGCTGCTTGCGTCCAACTCCAGCCCAAAGCGATCCAGGAGGAGGTGTTCCGCTTCGTCGGCCGTGAGGCGAAGCTGCTTGGCCCGCAACTCGATCATCTCACCTGATGCGCGCAGCCGGCCCAACGGGAGCGGAGGATCAACGCGTGTCGAGATTGCGACCCTGACACTCTGGGGGAGGTGCTCGATGAGATAGTGGACGGAGTTGTGGATCTGTTGCTCCGAAAGCACGTGGTAGTCGTCCAGCACTAAGACCAGTGATGTCTCCAGCGAGCGAAACTCGTTGAGCAGCTGCGGCACAATTCGAAGCATGGGGTCAATTCCCGGGGTGCCCAGTAGCTGTTCTGGGTCGCCAGGGATTTCGAGACCTAGGTCGAGTGCGCTCAAAGCCGCCAAGACGTATGCCCAGAATGAAGCTGAGTCGTCGTCGTCGGCTTCCAGATGGACGAATGCAAGATGTGTGCCTGGCCGAGCGGCTAACCAGGCGGTGATAAGCGATGTTTTCCCCCAGCCAGCAGGGGCACAGATGAGAGAGAGCTTGCTTTCAGCTCGATCCAGACGATCGACGAGGTCGTCTCGAGAGATCAGCCATGGCGACGCGATTGGCGGGTCGATCTTTGTCTCCACCAGTGGCCTCCGAACACCCGTGTAGGCAACCTGGTCTGAGGTTGATTGGTTGGGTGCTTGAAGTAAGCCGGCCACGTGGGCTCCTCACGTCCGGAGTTTCCGTTTCCTCCGGATACCTCATCATTGGTCGAGGCGCGCTTGGAGTGCCAGGGTCGGAAGACCCTTTGACCCGACTTGTAGTCAGCGTCCGGCCACATCTCCGGCTTCGGCCGGCATTCGCCCGGCCTGCCGCGGCCCCCCTTGGGTGGTTTCGCTCGAGGGGGTGTCAGGACCCCCCGCCCGTCGGAGATATTCGAATCTCGGAAACAGCGGCTTGCCCAGGGCCGCTTCAGGCCGCGTCCGAAGGAGGCGAAACATGGAATCCCCAGAGCTGGCCGTCGGTCTCCTCACCGGTGCGGGTCTAATTGCTTCCATCTCGTACTACGTGCGCTACCTGTCGCTCGTCAACAAGACGCAGCTCCTCCAACTCGAGTCGAGACAGATCCAGCTGTTTCTGGATATCTCGGAGAGCGTCGCAAGCCCAGAGTTTCAGCGGCTCTTCTACAGAGTTGCTTTCGTCGATGACTGGAACGACCTCGCCGACTACTACGCCAGATACGGGCCGGAAAGCAATCTCGATCGGTACTCGGAGCACATGTTCATCTGGCAGCGGTTCGACGTCCTCGGACTGTTGCTGAAGAAGGGCGTAATCGACATCGATCTCTTGGGGGATGTGCTGATGTCTTCGGCCATTGTGACGTGGAACAAGTATGTGCCGGTAATCAATGAGGCGAGAACCAGGTCTGGTCAGCCGCGCCTGTGGAGCGGCTTCGAGTATCTCGCAAATCGGATCGCGAGTGTTGATGCTCCCAACCCCGCGGCATGAACACCTTGTGGATGCTTCCAGTCCGTTCGGCTGGTTCAACGCCTGACCTTGGTCGGAGACATCGCCCGAGGTTGCCTCGGAGCGATGTCTCGAAGTCCTAGGCCGTCGGCGTCTCAACCACCATCGGCCAGCTCGTTTTCGTACCTTGCGATCAAGATCGACGTTCGAGTTCTCGGTTGATCCGCTGCTCGCTGATCTGCGGCGGGCCCACCATCACTGCAATGGCATGGCTGACGAGCCCGATGCCCCATCCGAGGATCGGCCAGATAGGCCAGAAGAAGTCGTCCGACGCTGTTGCCCAGATTCCGACCAGCAGAGCGTTGACTGTGATGTACACCACGAGGTGGATCCAGAATCCTCGCTTGGCTTCGATTCGCCTGATCGCCCACTGGCGCTGTTCTTCAGTCACTGCATTCTCCTTTCGTGGTGTGCGGGCTTCGACGTTGACATTTACAGCCGGCTGGGGGGCACGGCATCCCCCGTGAGATGAACCCCCTCGGGTGGTGGGCGAGTCTGGGGCTGGTTGGCCCTACCGCTCGGACCTCAGATGGCGCAAGATCACCCTGCGAAGCGAATCAGAGGAGGTTGTTGTGAGACCGGGCAAGATTGCCCTTGCAATTGTTGGCGCGCTGTTGGGACTGGCAGCGGTCGGTTTTCTCGTGGGGGGCAGCGGTTTGCTGTGGGCACAAGCGACTCAACGGAGCTCGGATGGCTTCTTCACGAGCCCTTCTGCTGAGCTCAACACGAGCTCATACGCGCTGACTTCGACAGATATCGACTTGGGCTCCCAACCGGGTGACTGGTTCCCGTCGGGAAGGTTGGCGACGGTCAGGCTCGAGGTCGAGGCGTCCGGGGGCTCGCCTGTCTTCCTCGGAATCGGACCAGCGGTAGACGTCGATCGGTTTCTAGATGGGGTAGCCCATTCAGAGGTGAGTTCGATCGGCCCCGATATCGACGACGTCAGTTACGTGAACGTCGGCGGTGGAGCGCCTTCCACCGAGCCGGCAAACCAGGACTTCTGGGCAGCCTCAGCCGAAGGTCCCAACACCCAAACCCTGTCCTGGGATCTGGAGCAGGGCGAATGGATCGTCGTTGTGATGAACGCCGATGCCAGCTCGGGTCTGACAGTAGAAGCCACAGCAGGGGCCCAGACCGAGTTGCTGGTTCCGGTCGCCGCGATGCTGATGGCTGGTGGGCTGATCTTGGGAACGGTCGCGGCCATCCTGCTGATCATCGCGGTCCGAAAGGGCGACGACGAGGCAGCTCTCGGCGCACCGCAAGTGGCTCCCGGGCAGTTTGGGCCGTATCCGGTCCGTCTGGAGGGTCGAACCGATCCGGATCTGACCCGATGGCAGTGGCTCTTCAAATGGATCCTCGCCATCCCCCATCTGATCGCCTTGTTCTTCCTATGGATCGCCTTTGGTGTTCTGACGGTGGTCGCCTTCTTCGCCATCGTCTTCACGGGCAGATACCCAAAGTCGATCTTCGACTTCAACGTGGGAGTGATGCGCTGGACGTGGCGAGTCGGTTTCTATTCCTACAGCGTCCTCGGAACTGATCAATACCCTCCATTCACACTGGCGCAATCCGACTATCCGGCGGAGTTCGACGTCGCGTACCCGGAGCACCTGTCTCGTGGGTTGGCGCTGGTGAAGTGGTGGCTTCTGGCCATCCCGCACTACTTGATCGTTGGTGTGTTCACCAGCGGGCTCGTGTGGTGGGCGGCTGAGCTCGATGCTGGAAGCGACGCCGTTCTTCAAATCGGAGGAGGCCTCATTGGCATCCTCGTGCTGATCGCGGGGTTCGCCTTGCTGTTCGTGGGGCGGTACCCGACTGGTCTGTTTGATCTGATCATGGGCCTCAACCGGTGGGTCTACAGGGTGTGGGCCTATGCGGCGTTGATGACAGACGAATACCCACCGTTCCGCCTGGATGCTGGTGGGTCGGAACCGGGGCCACGCACTCCAATACCGCCATCAGATCCAACTGCGGGTGACATGGTCCAAGCCCCGTCAGATGTGAGATCGACATGACCCCAACGCCAGTCTGTCGAGAAAGGGACCGGCTGTGAAGATCGGTCTGTCGACACCGACGAAGGAGTAGAGGTGCCGTTCCCGCGCTGGCTAGCGAAGATCAACAAGCGAGTCTTCAATCCGCGCGCCGTTGAGAAGGGCAAGTACCCGGTCGTCACACATGTCGGGAGGGTGTCAGGGAGTACCTATCGAACTCCGCTGGATGCTTTTCCGACGGACACGGGCTATGTGTTGGTCGCGAGGTACGGACCCCGCTCTGATTGGGTGCAGAACGTGATTGCCGAAGGCGCAGCAACGCTTCGCGTAGATGGCGTCGACCACGAGTTGGTTTCCCCCCGTCTGCTAGGTCCAGAAAAAGCGCTCGAGCACCTGAGTCCGTCCGACCGATCAGCCGGTTTGTCGAAGGTCGAAGACTTTATCGTCATGGACCACAAGGAATAGCTGCCAAAGGGGTCAGGGCGGATAGCCGTTACTGGTCAGGTGTACTGAACTCGAAAGACCGGGTAAAGGCCCGCTATCGGCCGGATGGCCTCGAGATCTGGATTACTCCCCAAACCGAAATAGGAGTCGGCCTGCGCCTCCGCAGCCCGGTCCCCGCTTCTTCGCCTGGCCGTGGCGAGGTACTCAATGATGACCTCGGCCCTTTCTCGCTCGGGAACGAGAAGCAACTCGGCGGAGCGCCGGCGTCTGCGACCAATCGTCACTCTCCCACTCGCATTCGCCACGTTTCTGACCCACTCAGATTCACCGGCCAGGGCCACTAGGAAGTCGTGATCGCCCAATGTGGTGAGAAGGAGGGGTGTGTGTCGGAGCCGACCGCTTGTTCTCCCCGGAACCTCCAGCACCACCGAGTCTCGGGGTCCGATGCCTGCCCGCAGCAGAAGTCCACTCAGTCTGTTCAACCTGCGATACCAGGGCTTGGGTGGCCGGTATCTGATTCGCGTCGAGAAGTCCTGCGGTCTCATCTCCTCTGCCTTTGGCTCATCCATGAATCCGGTCGGAAGGCCGCTGTTTCCGTTTCGCATCCCAGTATCCGACGGCGGCCCCCAGGGCGGCTCCGACCAGGACCACCAAGTAGTTGGTCATGCTGAGAAGTAAGGCTGCTGACAGGCCGGCGAGCCCTCCGACGATGGCCCCGACCCTCGCGCCGTTCCAAGGCTCCCAAGGTGGTCTGCCGGCCGGGAATCGTTGGTCGGTGGGGTCGCTCACTGGTTTTGAACATGCCGAAGGGGGCGTGTTCGCCTTTGCGGTGAGACGCCGCTCCCTGCTCGCTCTATGTGCAACTCCTTTCTCAGATGATTGTCCGTGTCCTATGTCGTCAGGGCCAGAGGCATTCTGCTCTTCCTGCCGAGTCGGGACCTTCGGCAGTAGTCGCCGGTTGGGGTTCTCAGCATCATTGGACACAGAGAAAGGAGATCTCATGTCGGTGGTCGTTGGAGTAGATGAGTCCGACACATCTTTGGCTGTGCTGAAACGGGCCGCTGAGCAAGCGAGGATGCGCGGCGAGGACCTTCAAGTTGTGCATGTGGCACAGGTCCCGCTCCTCTGGGCTGATATGCCAGTGAATCCTAGGACGGTCATGGAAGGTCAGCGCGCAGCTGTTTGGAGTGTGATCGAGCCTGTGATGGCAACTCTGGACGTGGCCAGCCAGAAGGTAGATCTCGAGGGATACCCACCGGACGAGCTCGTCAGGTTCGCCAGCGAGACTTCAGCTTCTGTGCTGGTTGTAGGGACACGCGGCCGGGGAGAGATTGCCTCCTTGGTTTTGGGAAGCACCTCGCACAGGGCGATTCACGAAGCTGCCTGTGATGTACTCGTTGTCAAGACGCCGACCTGAGCAGCTACTGGACTGTGACCAGAGTGTTGTCGTAGGTGGCGTGGAGCCCGTGAGACACACTTCCCATGAGTAGCCCTTCGACCTGCCCGAGGCCCCGGCTTCCGACAATGACGACATCGGCTTCGGCCTCGTCCGCGAAGTCTCGGATCGTCTTGACCGGTGAGCCAATCCGCTTTTTGGATTTGTCGACGTGGCCACCGGCTGCCTTGACGCGTCTCGCAGCTGCGACGAGATATTCCTCGCCCTGCGCAAGGAGCAACTCCTTGGGTGCCACGGACACGCCCTCCGATCGTTCATAGGCAAGTCCCGCTGTTGGTGCAGTCAGCAACTCGGGGTGGATTGCGTGGATGATGTCCACTGGAAGGTCGAATGCTTCAGACAGCTCTCCTGCGAAGTCGGCTGCCCTAAGTGACGTCTCCGACCCGTCAATGGCAAGCGTTATCCTTTTCAACTCGATGTCTCCTCGCGTCGATGCCTGGTTTGTTTGCTAGGTTCAGGATCACACACAACCTCGGTCGGGACTAGGGCCTTAGGCCCTGATTTCCTGCCGAAATCGGGGGGCAGTCATTACCACCAAGCGACAGCCGGCAGATATCGGTCAAATTGGTGCGATATGCCGTGTAATGAGCCAAGCCGCGACGTCGATCGTCGGGGTCCTCGAGCTGGATGAAGTCCTGAAGAGGCTGGTGGTATCTGCCCGACAGGCGACGTCAGCGAGATACGGCGCACTCGGTGTGATCGGCGGCGACGGGACTCTCACCAACTTCGTTCACGACGGGATGCGTGACGACACCGTGCGGGCGATCGGGAATCCGCCACAGGGCCGTGGCGTCCTTGGCGTCCTGATCGAGGACCCTCGCCCACTCCGTTTGGAAAGAGTCGCTGATCATCCCGATGCCGTCGGCTTCCCTCCTCACCATCCGACAATGCAGTCTTTCCTGGGTGTCCCCGTCAGGAGTGGCGATGAGGTGTACGGAAACCTCTACCTCGCCGAGGCGGATGAGGGCTTCACCGAGCTAGACGAGATGTTGGCGATCTCGTTGGCTTCGATCGCGGGGGCGGCAATCGTGGCCGCCCGCATGCACGACGGAGTTGAGCTGTTCGCCGTGGCTGAAGACCGTTCACGGATTGGGAGGGAACTCCACGACACGATCGTTCAGCAGATGTTCGCCATTGGCGTCGAGATTCAGGCAACCGCCGCCATGAGCGACGCAACTGTTGCAGCCCGGCTCAGGTCCACCGTTACGAAGGTGGACAAGGCCATCGACGACCTCCGCCACATAGTCGCTGACTTTCATCCTTTGGACGGTCACGAGCTGGCACCTCCACTGATGATCATCCAAGATGCGGTGAACGATCTTTCCGACGCGCACAGCTTTCCCGTGGGGCTCACGGTGAAGCCGGCGAACATGCGTCTACGGCCGGAGCTTGTCGACAACCTGCGGTCTTTTGTTGTGGAGGCCGTGTCCAATGCGCTACGACACGCAAAGGGCGACTCAGTTGACGTCGAAATTGACCTGTCGGAAAACGTGCTCACCGTGACAATCGCCGACGATGGGGTGGGATTCGATCCCACGACCATCGACCGGGGACACGGGCTCAACGATCTCGAGGAGCGGGCAAAGAAAATGGGAGGACGGTTGATGGTGTCGTCGCAGGCCAAGGTGGGGACCGCCGTAGCCCTAAAGGTTCCGGCGTCGATCAGGGCCACTTGACACGACACAAACGTCGGGATCTGGAAACTCAATACCTGACGACTGCGACGGTCCGAAGCTTGCTGTCTTTGATCGGCGCAGTCAGCTGCGAGACCTGACCGCCAGTGTTGAGCACTTGGTGGGTTATGGAGTCAAGGACATCAAAAGCCTCGACCAGCGGCGCACCACACAAGCGACAGTCACCTTCGTGGACCTGAACCGCCCAGCACAATGAGCACTCCCAGCCCGAGACCGGGTCGGTTCCGCTGATCAGGAGCTTCCTCACGGCTCCGCGATTGGCTGCCTCGGCCACTGCGGCAACACCTACCACGCCTTCCCTGACGGGCGTAGCCTCCGCGGTCACTTCCTCCCAGAGCTTCTCCGCTGCAAGACGGGTCCTGCGTTGCTCCGCCATTAGTACCTGACTGAGGATGTCTGCCGGTGTCGCGGTGTGGGTGTCGACCACGATTTGGAAGCATTTGTCTCCAAGGTTCTCCGGCATGCGTTTCGCGAACTCGTTTGTGACCTTCTCCTGCCCGGCGAGGTAAATCGAATCGAGCGAGCGCCGACGCTCCTCACTCGCTAGCTGCCGGACAACCTGGTCAATCAACTTCCTCCTCGCTTCGCGAGCGCGCTGTTGGTTGCGACGCTCGTCGAGAGCAAACCACCCGGCCCGGTTGGATTTCCTTGGATACTTGCCCCGGAAAGTCTGCGGTTTCGAGGGACGATTCAGCGCATCCACGATCAGGTCCGCCGATCTCGATTCCACAACGAGGGCAGCAACGTTCCGAAGCGATTCCACAGCTGACACCAGAGGGCGTATGTACGGCCGACGTCCGGCGACTCCAACATCCCACACGGCGTCGGAGATCAAGAGTCGTGTGTGCTCCTCAGCCTCTTCCGACTCGAAGATGACCGCAGCTCGGCCTGGGTGCGAACCGACTTCCTTTTCCAGCCCAGTCAGGGCTTCGATGGCACTCCGGAGGGCTTCAGATTCTTCACGGGACAGGTCTCGCGTATCAAGAACGCTTCGGGGTTGATCGAGGAGCGCGCGAAGTCGAGGTCTGATGGAACGCGCCTCCGCGAACTCGCTCCCGACTCTGAAATAGAGACTCACCATCCCGGGATAGCCAAGCGACAGCTGAAGGAGTCGTTTTAATCGGCCGTCCAGGGAGTCTCGATCGACCATTTCGAACATTCTTCGATCGTACGAAAATCAGACGCATAGCGTCAGAGGCCTTCGGCCTTGGATTGGCGATTGTCGCGGTCAGCGTGTGGATTCCAGGAACGTCAGATCGATGTGGGAGCCTCGGTCGGCTCACGCCGTAGTCATCACCGCCGTTTTGGCGATCTGACCCACCTTGTGGGAGACACTCCCAGCGAAGAGCCCTGACACATTTCCAAGGCCACGTCGGCCCATGACAATGCAATCGGCGGCCTGCCTGGATGCAAAGGCAACGATCTCCGAGGCTGTGTCGCCGACCACGACCTCCACTTTGCCGACTGTCCCGCCGGCCTCGAGTATCTGGTTGCTTGCCTCTTCGACGATTGCATGGCTCGCTTCGATGAGTAGGTCGCGATGCTGAAGCAGGATGTTCTCGGCCGTGGTTTGTCCGACCGCTGGCCCCGGTATGTACACGGCGGTCGATGGAACGACGCTGACAATGTGGACCGGGACTTCCAATCTCGCGCTCAGGCGACCCGCCAGAAGTGCGGCCACGCGTGCGTGGTCTGAACCGTCCGAAGCCAGAGCGAGAGATTTGAAAGGCAACCGTTCCTCCAATCAGTGGGACCTATTTCGGTCGTCGTGTCGACCGGCCGACAGCGGTGCCAACCGAGGGTTCCTGTCGGCGCGCGGGGTTCCCTCAACCGCCATTACACCCTTCTGAGTCAACGATCGTCAGGGCCGAACGTCACTGTTTGGGCCAATGTCCTCTAGATAATTCTGTTGGAGGCTGACATCTTGGATTCCACGCAATCGAAAGGACTGATGATGTCTCGCTCCCTGGATGACGGGTTCCGGGTGCTCGTTTCCGCTGGGTCAAAACACGGTTCGACCGCCGAGATCGCCGACCACATCGCCAAAGAGCTCACTGGCGCAGGATTCGCAGTGACGGTTGCGGACCCGAAGGCAGTGGACGATGTGTCCGCATTCGATGCGGTCATCCTCGGCAGCGCGGTGTATGCCGGGCGTTGGACCAAGCCGGCCAGGAAGCTCGCCAATCGCCTGGTCGAAAGTGGGACAACGTCGCCAATATGGCTCTTCTCCAGCGGCCCGTTGGGCGATGAGCCCCAGTCCGCCGACGATGCGGTCGACATCTCCTCGATCCTGGAGAAGATTCCTGCTCGCGATCATCGGGTCTTTGCCGGAAAGGTCGATGTTGACGTTCTCAGCTTCGGCGAGAGGGCGATCATGTCGGCGGTCAAGGCGCCCGAAGGCGATTTTCGAGACTGGGATTCGATATCGGAGTGGACACACGCGATCGCCGAGGTCTTGGCGGTCCGAGCTGATCACGAATCAGCGGGACCCAGTCGTCAAGTTGGCTGAATGCTGACACCGAACGCCAGGTGATGGTGCTCGGTGTATAGCAACGCCAGAAGGCCGAACTCAGGCAACGTGGTGCTCCCTGCTCACGGACCGAGGCTCTCGTTGTGGTCAGATGCGCTCGAAAACGCATACACCGCATGGCTGACAAGCCCGAGACCCCAGAAGAGAATCACCCAGTACGCCCAATCCAAACCGAGAATCGCCTGGCTACCGGAGCCGGCTCTCACATCCACAATCACCAACAAAGCGTTGATGAAGACAAAGACGGTTGCGTGGTAACCGAAGTCACGCAGGTGGTAGGCCCTTTCGCTCGCCCTGATTTGGCTTGGGTTCAACTCGCTCATTTCTTCTCCTTTCCCCACCAATGTGCGTCGGCGTGGACGAAGTCGATAGAGCAGGTCTGCCCAAATATCAGAAGGCTCCGTGTCTAGTCCACCTCGGGCCAATCATCGGGGTCGTCGTGGTCATTGCCGACCAGTGACTCGTGCCCCGGTGAGCCCTGTCGAAGGGTGTCTGCTGGAGTCGTTGCATTCGGATCCTCAAAGACCTCCACTCCCTGAGCCCCTTCCCTTTCGACGTCAATCGCTTGATCGGCGTACGGGTCTTCATGGAGCTCCGTGCCCTCGGCTTCTTCTCTGGCCCTGGCCAACAGGCGATCCTTCTTCCGGCTCATGCCTCCTCCTTGTCGGTGACTCGAGTGGGCTTCCACTAGATAGTTCGCTGGTCGTATCTACGAGTTTGTCCAGCCGTGCTGTTGGCTGCCAGAGGCCAAAGTCTCTAAGGATCCTGTCCCGATCGAAACCGGACGGCTGCCTCTAGCGAACGCGAGACTCAGGAGAAAGCTGGTCGCATGTGGCGAACAGACTTGAACGATGACGTCGGGCCTCAGAATGCTCCTTCACACGGTCATTGCAAGCCCCCGGCGTTTTCCTGGCACTGCGTGAACCCCCTTCTCGTTTGCATGATCTCTGGCTTGGCCTTGGCCACAGTTGGCGCGCCAGTCGCTCGGCTTCTCCTCTGATTGGCTCCTCGTCGCGATTTGGAATCGGGAACTTCGCCTCTGGCTGTTTGGTCCGACATGAACAACGATCAAGGCAGAAGTCGCCAAAGGAGAGCCGAATTGATCGAGTCGCATGACTATCGAGTGGATCTGACTTCGGGCCGTGATCGCATCGCCGAATTGACGTCACCCGATGGACATCTCAGGTCTGTGGACGTTGCCACACCGCCAGAATTCGGCGGTCCTGAGGATGTGTGGAGCCCGGAACACCTGTACGTGGCGTCGCTGTCGTCATGTCTGATGACGACGTTCTTTGCAATTGCTGACATCGCAAGGCTCGAAGTGGCGTCGTACGCTGATGAGGCGGCGGGTCACCTTCAGCGAGGTGGCGATCGGCTGTACACGATGGACAGGGTCGAGCTGAGACCCCACGTCGTTGTCTATCGGGAAGAGGACATTGACAAAGCGTTGCGGCTGCTCGCTAAGGCGGAGTCCGTGTGTCTCATCAGTCGATCGGTTTCGTCTGTGGTCGAGGTGGTCCCCAAGGTGTCGCTCCCGACGTCCGTGGTGGGCTGACGTCAATGACAGCCCGAACTCAACCCTCCGGCAAACGTGAATGGTTGATCGACATCCTCGTAGGCGGCGGGATCGGAGCGGTCACCGGTGCCATCGTTGCTGTCAACTTCGTGATACTCGTGGGTACATCCGATGGCTACGAGTCCTCGATTGCTGAGGTGTTCAACCACAACTTCCTTGCTGGTCTCGTCACAGTCGCAATACTTGGCTTGGCCCCCGTAGTCGGAGTGTGGCTGGCGCGTCGTCGTCGTCGTAGTCGCCTCTAAACCCTCGTGTCCGCTCATGAACGGATTGAGGGCGGGATCTCGCTGTACATGGGTTCTTTCACGCTTCTGAGTCGTCGTCGGACTTCTCCGCGGCTCGCTTCCTGCTCATCCCGGCGATGAGGAGCAAGCCCCCGATCGCGATGAAGACAGTGCCGAGCCCACCCATCGAGTCACTCATGGTCGTGTTGAACGTGATTCCAATCGAGATCACGATGACCGCTGCATAGATGAAAGTGCGATGGCTCTCCATTTGGTTCCTTGTTGCGGTGCGGCCGCTCCGGCTTCAGCCCTCAATTGACCACGAGAATCGTCGCCGCGCCAGGGCCGTACTCCTTCTTTGGAGGCTTCGTCTCAACTAGTGACGTTCGGCCCTACCGCAAGCTTGCGGGTTCCGCTCTATTGGCCTTTGGCAAGGCCCATGAGGCAAAGGGAGAGCCGGGAGTCTTCTCGGCTGAGAGGCCGACAAGAGGAGTCGGCGATCCTGGTACCAGGCAGGTAATGCTGCCGAGGAAAGAGCTTCGTGGGCTTTGTCGTTTCTTGTACTCGCCGCGTTGGCGGTCATCCTGCGCTTCACCCAGTGAGCCTTCGACGTCGTACCTACTTCTCTGCGTCCCTCGACCTTCGAACCAAAGAAAGACCCCCGAGCAAGCTCGAGGGTCTTCAATGCTGGAGGTCGATCAGAACAGCAGGATGGCACCGATGACGATCGCTGCGATTCCAGCCACAGTCACCAGGCCTTCAGCTGCAACCAACCAGCTGCTGTTCTCGGCCTCCCAGTCACGGGCTGCCTCGATCCCCATTGACAGTGTCGCGGCCAAGCCGCCACCGATCATCAGGAAGGGCGCCCAGAGCTCGGAGAGGTCGACAACGTTCCACGTCCACCCAAAGAGTGAGAGCGTTCCTGCCTCCGGGCCCCAGTAGATCCAGGCCCCTACGGCAGCGCTGACAACTCCGAGTACGGCAATGATCGTTGTGATCACGTGCCACATTCTGTCGGACGTCTGACGCATGACATCCGGTTGCGCCGTGTAGGTCATTGCAACCTCCTTTCTTCTTAATGACTTACACGTCGCGCCACACGTCGGGTAGAGGACATCGGCTCAAAAACCGCGGAGCGTTGCGAGCGTTCAAGATGGCAGCTCACTCCTGCCGAGTATCACTTGGCGGAATCCGGCAAGGTCGGAAACCCTCTCCGCTAGGTCAAGCGGGACCTTCCAGCCGGCAGGCCTGCTGGCCTTGGGACTGCCAAGCACCGCGGCCTTGTCGGGGTGTGCGCTGGGGAACCAGATTCGGGGCCGAATCAGTGATGAACTCTTGGAAGTCGCATTTCGCCTAACCGTTGGCGGTTTCAGACAGGACCGTTCTCATCACGTTCACGAAGTCGCCCGGTCGGTCGAAGTTGGGTCGGTGCCCGGATCCTTCGAAGGTAAATCTTGCCTTGATCGGAGCGTCGAGAACTTGGTACCACTCGTCCGCCAAGACTGCTCGCCCTCTCGCTTCGTGCTCGCCCAGAACCATGTAGTAGGGGACATCCAACCTGGGCACGTCTTGTCTGAAGTCAACATCTTGGATCATCGGGTAGAGAACTCCGTTGGTGTCTAGGAACCCTTTGAATGCATTCACGCGGTCCATGAAGGTGTACTCGGGTACGAACAATGACCCTGGCATCTCGTGGCTCAGGTCGAGTCCCGGATATGAGTTCCATGAGTGCTCGTTGGAAACGATCGGGTCATAGTTGTAGACGTCGGAGTAGGGGGGTGGCCCTTGTTCACGGAGCACCTCCGCGAGCCCGTCGTTCCCCGAGGTCTCGGCCCAGGCAAGGGTGTCCTCCCAGAACAGGATGTCGGTTTCTCTCTGGCTGACCATTTGGCCCACACCGACAAACGCGTGATACAGGTCAGGCCTCTTGTTGGCTGCTAGAACCCCAAGCGTCGAGCCCCACGACTGGCCCACCAAGTAGATCTTGTCCTTTTCGAATCGATCTCTCAGGTAGCTGGTCACCTCGATGGTGTCTGCGACGAGCTGGTCCAGTGTGAAAGTCTCGATCGGATCGAGAGCTGAATAGGACTTCCCGGCGCCGCGCTGGTCCCAGGTGACCACGACGAAGTCTTGTTCGAGTCCGACGTCGCGTCGCATCGCTCCGATGTCGGTTCCACCCGGCCCACCCGCCAAGTACAGCAACACGGGATGGTCAACGCTGCGACCGCGGATCATCATCGATTGGTCGTGTTCTCCAATCTCGACGGTGATCAACTCGGCGATGCTTGCTTCGACCGGGGCTCCGTCGGCACCCACAATGGCAGCAGTCGAGGCTGGCCTAGCGATGAACAAGCCCAAGGCCACTAGGGCGATGGTTGCGATCCCCGTGACGACCCAGGCCGCACGTCCGAATGCGTCGGTAGCCTCGCTGCTCATTCGACCGGCGAGCCAAACTCCGTAGATACCGCCTATGACCATCGGCAAGACCACCAATGTGCCGTGAAATACTCGCCCGAGAATGAAGGCAACGATGCCGAGGGAGGACGTCAGGTTGATGCCGTCAACAGTCGGGCCGGCCATCCCGATGCGAGCGAACTCCAATGCGACGATGAACACCACCGGCATCACGACCAGTACCGCCGACTTATGGCCGGTCATCAGTCCCGCAATGATGCCTACCCCTAGCGCTGCTCCCATAGAGACCAGTGCCTCGGCCGTGGTGACCGGTCCCCTCGGTGTGAGCCAGGCGCTCAGAAGTGCAAATCCCAAACCGATGCCAGCGGCGGTGACGAACGACAGCCTCCAGTCGTTCCAGACTGCATTCGAGCCTTGATTCTCATGCCCTGAATCGAAGTCAGACGTGCGAGGAGGCTTGGATGGCTGGACACTTGTTGAGTCCATGTTTCGCTTTCCTTGGGTAGCTCACAGGTACTCGGAAACGACGACCAGCGACAGAGCCACTTGTCGCTACCGGTCGTGACCATCGGCACTGTCGACGAACGTTCTTTCGTCGGAAGATGGGGTAGCTACGCACACGGAGAGTCGATATGGAGTCCCAAACCCGCTTCGCCGACCGACACTCATGGCTCGGCTCGGCCTTGATTCTCTTTGGGCTGGGTGCAGCAACGGTCGCACTTCTCGGCCCACTTGTGTTCGAAGTGATCGAGTACCACGTGTCCGAAGGTGCGACCAATCAAGTCCTGGGCGGCGATGTTGCTGCTCTTCTTCTGGTGGCGCCGCTGAGTGTCTGGGCCGGTGTGCTCGTTTTGAAGGGTAGGGTTGGTGGCCCAGCCCTTGCCCTAGGGCCCGCGTTCTACGGGCTCTACATGTACGCCCAACTCGCAATGAGTGGCGACATCTCTCGATATCCAGGCAATGCAGAGCGATTCTTCGGGCTCTACCTCCTTCTGTTCGTCTTGGCTGGGTTCATCGCAGTGCGGTCATGGGTGGTTCTCGATGCAAGCCAATTGGCCACAACGTCGAGGGTCGTCGATCGGCTCTTTGGCTGGTTTTCACTAGTCGTGGCTGTCTTCTTAACAGTGGGTCTTCATCTCCCTGGTCTGGTTGACGCTTGGTCCGATGCGCCCACGTCGTCCGAATACCTCGCGGATCCGGTGGTGTTCTGGGTCGTGAAGCTCATGGACCTTGGGATCGTGGTGCCGGCGTTGGCCCTCGTGGGGATCGGCGTTCTACGAGGGCGCCCATGGGCCCGGAAACCGAAGTACGCGGCAGTCGGTTGGACGGCTCTGCTCGGATCGTCAGTGGCGGGTATGGCGGTGGTGATGCAAGCTACAGGTGATCCGGCCGCAGCACTCGGGAACACCATCGCGTTTGGCACCTTTGCTGTCGTCGCAATCGGCATCGCGATTGCGGTCTATGGTCCACTAACTCGGTTCGACCTCGACGCCCGTCGTACTGCGGATGTCGAGGCTCGCCCTGCGACATCAAGTCACTGACCGCCTCCCCAGCGCTGTAGGTCCCAGCCGATTCGGAAAAGCCTTTCGGCGGGGCGCGGTGCAAAACCCTGTCGAACGGCCCTGGCACCGGGATTGGGAATGACATTGAATATGAGATGTCATGGACACCCGGCAGCCCGAGACTCGAATCGAATTCCCAGAGTCGGTGAGACGTGGGGCACGTGTGTTCGGCTACGGCTTGGCCGTCGCCATCAACGTCGTACTAGTGGTGATCGTCCGGAACGTACAAGACTGGGGCTGGTTTGGGTTCCTGACGGCGGACTTCGCCGAGGTCGAGCCGCTGATCAGCTTTGCGCTCTTAGCCACCATCCTCGCCAATGTCGTCTATGCCTTTGACGACCGGCCGCTGGTGAAGTCTGTCGGTCAGATCCTGACGAACCTCTTGAACCTGTACGTCTCAATCCAGGTACTGGCGGTCTTTCCTTTCGACTTCTCAGCGCATGCATTCGATTGGGCCTTGGTGGTCCGGATCGTCCTGATCGTCGGGGTCATCGGAGCGGGAATCGGCGCACTCGTCGAAGGTAGTCGACTGTTGTTTGGAAGAACCATCGTGAACAGGGGGTGAAATGACAACGGATCCGATTGAAGAGTTGAGCGGAGCCGCTCGTCAAGAGAAGCGGTTGTACAGAAGTCAACGAGACGAGGTGATTGGAGGCGTCGCCGGCGGCCTCGGCGAGTACTTCGCCGTGGATCCGGTTTGGTCTCGCATCGGGTTTGTGATTCTGGCCGTGGGCGGAGGATCAGGAATCCTCATCTATCTAATCATGTGGATAATCGTGCCCGAAGCGCCCGACGACTATTCGCCGGCGACAGGCACGCGAGGGGAACTCCCGGGAGCGGTGGTCATTGGCGGGGTTTTCGTGTTTGTCGGAACTATTGCCTTGATCAACACACTCGCCCCCGACCTGGGTCGGTACTTCTGGCCCCTCGTGTTGGTGTTGGGCGGTCTTGGACTAGTTGTCGGAGGTTTGAACCGTGACCGCAGTTGACCATCCGAACCACGAGGAGACTCCCAACAAGGAGCCACAACGACGCACCCATCCGGCATCTCAAGTCGTCGGTGGGTCGGTAGTCGTCTTGATCGGTGTGCTCTGGCTATTGGAGCGGGCGGGCGTAATTGAGATCAGTCTGACCGCAGTTCTGGCCGTTGCGACCACGGCCGTCGGACTGGCGCTCATGCTTCTCTCGAGTCGGGACTCCCAGCCCGGCCTGATCGTCTTTGGGGTGACGCTTGGTGTCGTCACGCTGCTCACCGCTCTCGCACCATTCGAAGGATTTCAGGGCGGTGTCGGGGACCGACAGGTCGATGTCGCCAGTTCCGAGGACATCGATGCCGAATACAACCTGGCGATGGGGACCCTCACGGTCGACTTGAGTCAGGTAGAAGGATTCGATCCGGGAGCGGAGCTTGCAGCCAGCACCGGGCTGGGCGAGCTACTGGTCTTGGTGCCCTCTGAGATGTCGATAGAAGTTAGAGCGAGAGTTGGAGCGGGAGTGATCTCGGTTGGCCAGAAGGAGACGAGTGGCCTTGGGTTGAGGGACACGATCCGGATACCGGCCGACAGCACTGGTCCGGTCGACCTCGTGCTGGACGTTCAGGTGTTCATGGGGAGACTGGAGGTGTCGGGTGGGTGATCGATTCCATGTTGGGACATTTGTGGTCGGTGCCGCGCTGACCTTGGTTGGCGTCGGCTTGGCCGGCATTGGGTTTGAGTGGTGGGAAATCGATCAAATCGACTTCCGCTACGTCACGCCCGCTCTGTTCATCTTGGTCGGAGTGGTGATCGTATCCGGGGCTCTGAGAGGGTCCGGGAGGCCACTCGGCTAGGTCGCTTGCGAGAGGTGACCATCGGCTCTAGGCGCCCGATGCGAAGTCTCAGAGAATCAGAGTATGAGCAATACCACAGGTAAGGACGGGGCAGGCCGTTTCATCGGATTCGTCGTTGCGATTGCGGCCGTGATTGCAGGCGTGATCATCCTGAAGGAGCGCATGAAGCAGCTCGAAGCACCCGGTGATCATCTGGCAGACGCTGCCTGATCGAACTACTGATTGAGAGTTGGCGCCCGGTAGCGGGCGCCAACTGTCTGTTTGGGTTCCACAATTAACCCGCAGGCTGCCAAGCGGGCGGTGGCCACGCTCGTACGTCCTCTCCGACCAAGCTGGGGTGGTCCCTCCCGGTGTCGAAAACCGCCAGCCGGCCATGGCTGTCGACTAGAGCGAAGAGGCCCGAGCCATCGCCGGTCACTGCTTCGATCCAATAGGACTCGGGGCCCTCGAGCGCAATCAGCTCGTTGCCCGCCATGTCAGTCACGACCAGCTCTCCCGGAGCCGGGCGGTCTATCACAAAACCGTCGAGTTGGGTTCTGGGAGCTACGACTACACCCGGCATGGTATCGATGACAGAACCATCCTTCGGATCCAAGATCTTGGTCGTGGGCTGATTGAGGTAGGTCGTTACTTCGAGGCCTTCACTAGTCCATTGCAAGTCGTCGACCCACACCCGGTCGGGTTCACACCGCAGTTCCCTCGTCGTCGCTTCGTTCAAACGCGCCACATTCACACAATTGTCCGTGTCGATGTATGCCAGGGCTCCCTCGAATCGGCCTTCTAACGGATTCCCGAAGTCGGGCAGTGGGATGACCGCGAGGATGACAACCAGCACGACGCCGCCAACGATGGTCGCGGCTGCACCGATCCCAACCGCTGTTCGGGCATTCATCTTTGCGGGCGGAGTCGAACTGTCGCTACGACGACGACGAGTAGCACCAAGCCGGTTATAAGAAGGGCCACCGGAACGCCGAGGCTCTCTCCGAACAGTTCGAAGATGGTCATTGGGATGTAAAGGAATAGCCCGGCAACGCCAAGACCCAGGAGAACGGTCTCACGCAGCCATACCGAACCGGCCATGAGGAGGAGGCCCGCGACGAGTCCCAGCAGCGGCCAAGGCATCTGGTCGCCCTCAGGGAAAGCGATCAGTAGCAGACCGATAGCTCCGAGCACGTAGCTCGTCCTCGCAGGCTTGAAGACACCCGCCCAAGTGAGGACGAGCCACACCGCTCCAAGGCCGGCGATCGCTAGTCCAAACATCCACTCGGGTGGATCGTCGATCTGGCTGATCATCGAAACCGTTGCAACAGCTGCCGAAAGGCCCAACGCGATCATCTGTAGGACCGAAGATCTAGCTACCCATAGGCCAAAGGCCGCAGCAAGAGTCGCTAGCGACGCCCAAAGGAACACCAAGCGTTCGTCGGTGGTGATCCAGGCTCGAGTTGCCACGAATGCAGTGAGGCCAACGGCTGCTACCGACAAGAACCACGCAAAGGTTTGGCCTCGGTTGATCGCTCCTTCGTCGCTCCGGCCCAACAGAACGCCTACCCCGAACAGCACAAGCGCCACTACTCCACTCAAAGTGACCTGTCCCCAGGGCTCTAGTCGGTCCCAGAACTCGAGGGTGAGAAGGGCCAAAGCAATGAGTACGAGAACCGATCCCAGGTAAGCGACAGCTTCGACGCTACGTCCGATTCTGGATGAGGAGTGACCGCGTTCGAACTGTTCGATCGTGGAAGCGGTTTCTGCGTCGAGCAGTCCTGCGTCCACCCAGCGGTCCAAGTCGGTCTTGATGTTGGCCATGATTAGATGTTTCCGTGAACGGAATCCTTGGTCCTGGGGCCGAACTCCGTATGAGGCGAATGGTCTCTGCCTCGCCGCTTCCGAACCAGTCGTGGCCAGAGCAGGGCAACCGAGAGAATCACGGAACTCAACACAGCTCCGATCCAGGCGTCGCTCCACCACAGGATCGTGGGAATCAATGAGATTCCGGCCGCTGCGCCCGCCAGGACGCGAAGCCAGTTGGTCGCCACCAGGGCTGTGGTCGCAGCGGCGACGAACGCGACTGCGGCCGCTAGCCAGAAGACACCTAGAGCAACTGCTAGCGGGTCACCGGGCACAATGTTGGAGGGAAGAAGTGTCGGGCCGCCGATCCCCTCCGGAGAGGCGAGGTCAAACGCCCACATAAACCCCATCAAGTGGACAGTTCCGTGGGTCAATAGGACAAACGCGGCGAACCATCGTTCCTGCGGGGGCAGTGCGAACCGATGGACTGTCGTCTCACTCATCGTTCACTCCTTTCCCCTATATCAGAACGAATCCGGGCAGGTTTGGACAGAGTCCAACGGCTCAAACTTCCAGGGAGCTCCGGCTGAGGTCCCTTAGACCCCTAGCTCTCGATGTCCGCCAACGGCAAGAACCATGAAACGTCGCGGAGCAGGCTCGGATCAACGGATCGTGGATTGGCGCACGCCGCCTTGAGGTCGGTTCCCACGATCTTGCGACCCTTCAAGGCAACCATCTTCCTTGTCACGCCGTCGATCGCCATCTCCGCAGCGCGGACCCCAAGCCTTGTTGCGAGCACTCGGTCGAAGGCAGTCGGCGTTCCGCCACGTTGTAGGTAGCCGAGCGTGGTGACTCGTGTCTCGAATCCAGTCAAGTTCTCTATTGCGGAGGCAACAAAGTTGCCGACGCCGCCGAGACGCTCGAACCCGTACATGTCTCGGCCCTTCCTCACTGTGGTGCCGACCGGCGTATCGATTCCTTCAGCCACGACAATCACCGAGTAGTTGGCGAACCTCTCGTGTCTGCGTGTGATGGCCAATCCCAAGTCCGGAAGGTCGTAGGGCTGTTCGGGTACAAGCACAGCTTCAGCGCCCCCGGCGATGGCCGCATGTGCAGCAATCCAACCTGTGGTCCTTCCCATCACTTCGACGACCATCACGCGATTGTGCGCTTCAGCCGTTGTGGTCAGCCGATCTATCGCGTCAACGACGATTTGAACGGCAGTCGTGAAACCGATCGAGACGTCCGTTCCAGCTATGTCGTTGTCTATCGTCTTGGGCACCCCGACCACCGGGATGCCCTCCGAGGCCAGCTTCGAGGCAGTCCTAAGCGAACCGTCTCCGCCGATCACGATCAGCGAGCCAATGCCATGCCTGTCCATAGTCTCCCGAACAGATATCACCCCATCGCCATGGACATAAGGATCGAGTCGGGATGTGCCGAGGATCGTGCCACCCTTCCACAGGATCCCCCTCACGTCGTCACGGCCAATCGCAGTCACATCATCGTTCATCAAACCCGCCCAGCCGGCGCGAATCCCGACAACCGTTCTCGACTCAGCTGCGAGGCGTGTCACCACAGCCCTTATGGCTGCGTTCAATCCCGGACAGTCCCCTCCTGCGGTCAGCACACCGACCGCTCCATCGTTCACCGGTTGATCATGTGTTGGAATGGGTTAGCCAGGTTTGGCTGGGTCGCCTGCTCGGCAGGGTCGAACTCCCAGCTCAGGCTGGCGTCGACATCGATCACGCCATCTACCCGTCTCGCCATGTACTCGACCAGCTCGGCGTCAACCTTCGTCGCCAGCTGCCCCTGCAGGCTGACGACCCCTTCGTCGCAAGACACACGCAGCCGCTTCGGATCGATCCAAAGCACCCGGGGAAGTAGATCGCCGACGATCTCGGTCCGGATCTCGTCGTCGGACCGATTGAACACTCGGACGATGTCGGCGCGGCTAACGATGCCGACCAACTCTCCTTCTTCGACGACCGGGAGCCGCTTCACTCCCTCGCGGTTCATCAGCCGAGCCGCCTCACTGTGTTTGGAGTCGGGAGTGACCGTCAACACAGGCGTTGTCATGATCTCGCCGACTTGAGTGCCAGGGATCTCGGGGCCGCTTGGCCGAGCAAACCAACGCAGTAGACCTGCGCGTCTGTCGGAGCCTCGATTGGACTCACTCTTGACGAAGTCTGCTTCCGAAACGATCCCGATCACGCCGTTGTCCGAGTCCGTTACGACCAACCCACTTACCCCGGCGTCCACCATGCGAGATGCGGCCTCCTTGATGGAACTGTCGGGAGATATGGTGATGACGTTCCTCGTCATCAAGTCTTGAACCTTCATGGCTTGTCCTTCCGCCGATTTCTTCAAGCATGCCCTCGTTGACGCCGGCGGCATAGATGCATAAGCCTCTAAACCGATCATTTGAGTTCAGTCGGACGAAGACCAGGTCTCTTTGTCGGTTTTGAACTTTGCCTCTTGACGAGCCAGGTGTGTCGCTGCTTCTACCCGACGGTGGAATCCCATCTTGGCCAGCATGTTGGATACGTAGTTTTTGACCGTCTTCTCAGACAGGAAGGTCCGCTCTGCGATCTCTTTGTTCGTCAGCCCTTGGGTTACGAGTTGAAGGACTTCGAACTCGCGTTGACTCAGTGTGGCGATGCGTGGATCGGTGCGGGGCCCTCTCTGAACGTTTGCAAGGATCCTCTTGGCTTCTTCGGAGTTGATCAAGCTCTGGCCGGCGGCAACCGACCGGAGTCCGTCGATCAACTCGCTTCCTCCGACTTTCTTCAGTAGGAACCCCGAGGCTCCTCCGACGACGGCGCCCAAGATGGCCTGTTCGTCGGCAAACGACGTCAGGATCAGCACCTTCACATTGGGAAATCGTTCCCGGATATGTCGACAGGCCTCGACTCCGCTGGCATCGGGTAGTCGCACATCCAGCACAACGATGTCCGGTTCGTCGAAGGCAACCCGTTTCACACCTTCGTGGGCGGTAGAAGCCTCACCGACAACGACCATGTCTTCTTCGGTGTCGATCAACGAACGAAGACCTGATCGAACCACCTCGTGGTCATCAACAACCAGGATGCGTATCGGATTCACCGATCACCAATCTTATTGGACATAGCCGAGGCACAGTCCAGAGGACGAATGCCGAGACCGATGCCTCCGCGCACCATCACCTACATGCCCGCTCATGTCGCGAATCAGGTGATGTCACGCTACGGACATGAGTTCCGTCAGCTCCAATCGAGGCCACTGATACGATGGCCAGATGAGGGTCCGGATCCTTCTGATTGTCGCCCTCATCGCCGCGGCCTGCAGCTCGACGAACACCGAGCCGACTACCACCCTGGCCGTCGAGTCCACCACCACGACATCCACACCTCGTTCGACCACCACCACCTCATCGGTGACGACCTTGCCTCCAGGACCTGCCGTTTTCGCCGACACGGTCTTCAGGGGAGGCACGGTGGTGACCATGGACGAAACACTCGGCACGGTCGAAGCGATTGCGATTTCTGGAGACGAGGTCGCCGCCGTCGGCTCGGTTGCAGACATAGAGGCCTACGTGGGGCCGGACACCGAGGTCATTGAGCTCGAAGGTCGCGTTGTGGCTCCTGGGTTCGTAGACGCCCATACGCATGTCCTTTCCGACACCGGCGGCTTCGCCAATGGCCAGCGGGAGGCGCTCCAGGTCGGCATCACGACCCTTGCCGACGCATCAGTCGAACCCGACGTCTATCCAGGGTTTGTGGACTTTGCCAATAGCGGTGAACTCAAGATCCGAACCGGCATGTACTTGGCTCGTAGCGATGTCTGCGGTGCGGATCAGGGAGACTGGTACCTGGAGCACCCCCCAGGAGAAATGTACGGAGACCGGCTCTGGGTGGCCGGAGTGAAGGTCTTCAGTGATGGGAGTTTCGTATGTGGCGCGGTGGCGGTCTCCGAGACGTTCTTGGAAGGGTACGAGCCCGGCCCGCCCTTCCACACCGTCGGCACTCTGACCGAGTGGTTTAAGGAGGCGAATGACGCCGGGTACCAGGTCATCACTCATGCCCAGGGCGATCTTGCGATCGAAGGTGTGATGGATGCCTACGAGGCAGTTCTTGGTGATTCCGGGAACCCTCTCCGGCATCGGATCGAACACAACTCCGTCCCACGCCAGGAGCTGCTACCCCGATACGGCGAACTGGATCTGGTGGCGACCGTCTTCGCACTCACACCAGCTTGCAGCCCCGACGCGCCGTGGACTGAGTTCATGAAGGCGAACGGGGACCGCCCTCACATGATCGCTGCTGCCAACCCCGGGGTGGTCGTCGCATGGCACGGTGACGACCCCTACGTTCCTCCACTGGCACCACTAACTGACTTATACATGCTCGTCACCCGCGACCAGGTCCTCGACGACGGAACGGTTTGCCCCGCTCCTGATTGGGTGGCGAGCGGCGCGGTTCCTTCGGTCGAGGAAGCATGGAAGATGATGACCATCAACGGCGCATACGCCCTCCACATGGAGGAATCGGTGGGGTCGCTGGCACCAGGCAAACTCGCTGACTTGATAGTGCTCTCGAACAATCCGCTCACAGTTCACGTCCGTGAGATCCTCGACATCGAGATGCTGGCGACGATGATCGGTGGTGAGTTCGAGTTCTGCTCGGCCGCCGCTACCGATCTCTGCCCTGCCGTCGAGCAGAATGAGGGTTCGGCGGTCTCGGCATCAGCAAGCCGTGCCGGTCAAGGGCCGGAGCTTGCAGTCGACGGTCTATTCGAAGGCGCTTCTTTCTGGTCTTCAGGCGCCGACGCCCCGCAATGGATCCAATACACGATGACCGAGCCGGTGAACCTGACTGGGATCCGTGCACACGTGTTTCAGAACCCTGCGAGTGAAACCGTCCACGAGGTCGAACTGCTTGTCGAAGGTGAGTGGAGGCTGGTGGAGACCTGGGCTGGCTTCACGACCACCGGTGATGTCCTGACATGGAGCCCAACGGAGCCCGTCGCCGGTGTCGAAGCTTTCAGAATCACCACCCTTACTAGTGAGTCGTGGCCGGAGTGGTTCGAGATCGAGTTCGAGACCTCTTGATGCCGCTTGGCTAGCGGCGTCCGAGGGCCGATGAGCCATACTGCCCTCCGGGATGACCAGATACATCTTGACACTCAAGTGTCGTGACCGTCCGGGGATCGTGAATCGAGTCACGGGTGCGCTGTTCGACGTGGAGGCGAACATCGTCGAGAGCGCCCAGTTCGGCGACCCGGAAACTGGCCTCTTCACGATGCGCACGGTCTTCGACGCAGAGGTAGGCGAGTCAGATGTGAACACCATCGCATCCGAACTGGCCTCGGAGCTTGACGCCGACGTTAAGGCCCGGCCGGAGGCGTTCCGCAGAAAGATGCTCGTTATGGTGTCGCGCTACGACCACTGTTTGCTCGACCTCCTCTTCAGGCATCGCAACGGCGAGCTGTCGGTTGAGATACCCCTGATCATCTCGAATCACACCGATTGCGAAAGCCTGGCGGAGAGGTACGAGATCCCCTTCGAACACGTGCCCATCACGCCTGACACCAAAGAGTCAGCCGAAGGTGTGCTTCTGCAGCGCGTCGAGGAGCTTGATATCGACTTCGTGGTACTGGCCCGATACATGCAGGTGTTGTCGCCTCGGGTTTGTGACGCCCTCGAGGGCCGGATCATCAACATCCACCATTCGTTCCTTCCCGGCTTCAGGGGAGCCCGCCCGTATCACCAAGCACACGAGCGAGGGGTGAAGCTGATCGGCGCAACGGCGCACTATGCGACGGCCGATCTCGACGAAGGCCCGATCATCGAACAGGACGTGGTCAGCGTCAATCACTGGCACAGCGTCGAGGACATGGTCCGAATGGGTCGCGACGTAGAGCGTATGGTGCTCTCACGTGCGGTGCGCTACCAGGCCGAGGACAGGGTCATACTGATCGGTCCCAAGACGGTGGTGTTCCAGTACTAGATCGCCGATCTAGGTAGCCACCCGTCTGTTGAAGAGCCGAATTGCGGCGAACGACGCGACTGCGGTCATGAGCGACCAGAAGGCTGCTGCAGCGCCAAGGGGAACTGTGCCGAATACCTCGTTGCCGAACGGTGTGTAGACGACACCCACGTGGATGAGCATCGAACCCAGAATCGAGTAGAGCAACAGTGGGCGGGGCCGAACGGACCTGGTATCGGTGCCCAGCCGTCCGTGACGCACGTTCAGAGCATGCAGCAGTTGCGAAAGCACGAGTGTCGTGAAGACCATCGTCTGTACCAACGCTGAGCTGCCATCCAGGACGTATGTCCCGACGACGAGGGCCGCAACAGACGCCGCGGCGAGGATGGATCCCTGAACACCAAGCAGCATGAGGTTGCGTTTGCTCAGAATGTCGCGACCCTGCCCGGGTGGGTCGGCCATCAGGTCGCGCGCCGGGCGGTCCATCCCCAACGCGATGGCAGGCATCGCATCGGAGATGAGGTTGATCCAAAGCAGCTGAACAGCAGTGATGGGTAGCCCAAGGGAGCCGAAAGCCAAGATCCCGGTCAGGACGAAGAGCACCTCGGAGGCGTTGGCCGAGATGAGGTAGTGGACGACGTTCCTCAGGTTGGCGAACAGACGCCGTCCTTCTTCGATGGCTCCGACGACCGTTGCGTAGTTGTCGTCGGTGAGGACCAGGCCGGCGGCTTCCTTGGCGACATCGGTGCCTGACCCCATGGCAACTCCGATATCAGCCCGATGGAGTGCAGGCGCGTCGTTGACGCCGTCACCTGTCATCGCCACTCGTGCCCCACGAGCGTGCCAGGCGTCGATGATCTTCACCTTGTCTGCGGGGTCGACGCGGGCAAACACTGTGTAGTCCGTGATGAATTCGGAGAGTTCGTCGGCACTCGTCTCCGACAGCCGCGTCCCTTCCATCACTGAGCCTTCGCTGATGCCGACGGCGTTGGAAACGGCGCGTGCGGTCACCGCGTGGTCGCCAGTGATCATCACCGTCCTGACGCCGGCCTTCCTTGCTGATTCGACTGCATCTGGAACCTCCGGACGTAACTTCTCGCGGAGCCCAACCAACGCCACGTAAGTCAGGGCCTCCTCGGGCTCTTCATCGGTTTCGCGCCCTCGTCGACATGCCAGTGCCAAGGTCCGCATGCCGGCGCTTGCCAGGGACTCAGCCGATTGCATCACCTCGTTGCGTTCTTCGTCGCTCAAGGGAATTGGCCCGTTCGGTCCGAGAGCTTCTGTGCAGATGTCGGCTAGGACCTCCGGGGCACCTTTCGATGCGATGAAAGTGGCTGCCCCATCAGTGTGGACGGTGGTCATCATCTTGCGTCGACTGTCGAATCCCACTTCGTCGACTCTCGGCAGCTTTGCCATGGCCTTAGCGCTATCGAGTCCTGAGTGCTCGTCAACCATTCGTTTGAGTGCGATCTCCGTGGGGTCCCCGACCCATCCGTCCGGGCTCTCAAAGGAGTCATTGCACAGGAGCGCGACCAAGAGCGCTGAACCAACTCGACTGTCAGTCTTATCGAGGGAGTCGAGTCGGTTCGATCCGCTCGATCCAAGGAATCGAACTTCGGCGACCTCGATCTCAGGGGCGGTGATGGTCCCGGTCTTGTCCGTGCAAACAACGTCGACTGCTCCCAGCGCCTCGACGGCGGGAAGACGCCGAACGACGGCATTCCGGCGGGCCATTCTCTGCAAGCCTGCTGATAGTGAAACGGTGACGACCGCTGGCAATCCCTCTGGTATCGCAGCAACCGCAAGCGCCACCGCGGTGAGAAGCATCGTCTCTACCGGGTAAGAACGCAGGAGGCCGGCAGCGAAGACAAGCACCGCTGCCACACCTGCCAACGCGGCAAGGCGCCGCCCGACTCTGGACAACTCGACCTGTAGGGGGGTCTGCGGACGATCGTCGGAGAAGAGATTGGCGATCGTTCCCATTTCCGTTGCGGAGCCGGTCTCAACCACGATCGCGACGCCTCTCCCGGACACGACGGCGGTTCCAGCGTGCAGCATCGACGTCCGATCGGCGAGTGGTGTCCCCGGAGGAACCGCGTCTTCAGACTTGGGGATGGGCATCGACTCACCTGTCAGCGGAGCCTCATTGACCACCAGATGAACGCTCTTCACGATCCTCGCGTCCGCAGCGATCAGGTCTCCGCTCTCGAGATGCAGGATGTCACCGGGAACGATGAGTTCTGCGGCTATTCGTTGCTTAGAGCCATTCCGAAGAACGACGGCTTCGGGCGCCTGCATGTCCTTCAGCTTCTCGAGTGCGTTGTTGGCGCGAGTCTCCTGGGTGAAGCCGATTGCGGCGTTCAACAACACGATCGCCGCAATCGCTGCGGCGTCGATCCATGCTTCGAGCAGGAACCCGCTGACGGCGGCAGCAGCGAGGAGGAGCCAGATCAGAACATCGTTGAATTGATCGAACACCCTCTCGAGAGTCCGCGACCGGGATTCAGCGCTCAGGACATTCGGGCCGTGTCGAGATAGTCGCTGATCAGCTGTCGCGTTTGCAAGCCCCGACTCGACGTTGGTGTCGAGCCCATTGACGACGGCTTCCCACGGCTCGGCTGACGGAGAGCCGACTTCAGTGGTGTGAGGGGACGAATCGGACATCGAGTTTCGTGGGTTTCGCTCTTGGCTCAGTAGGGCAGGGGATTCGAAGTTGGCTGAGAACCGACGAAGACCGGCACGTCGCACTTGCTGACGATCGATCGTGCCACGCTTCCAAAGAGCAGCTCACTTGCGCCATGCCCACGAGAGCCCATGACGATCAGCTCTTTTCCAGACTGTGACGCATACTCCAAGAGGGCCGTGCTCGGATCGCCGAACAGGATCTCGGTGTGGGTCGGGTACCCGCTGACGCTGCTGGCGGCCTGCTTGAGCATCGCCTGCGCTGAGGCCACATCTTCCTCTGCGAGCGGCGACGAGCTCTCGTAGTCGAGGACCGTAACGAATGTGAAGGATGTCGGTTCGTCGGAGGTGAGGCGCTTCGCTTCTTGTAAAGCGGCCTTTGACTCTGCCGAACCGTCGAGTGCTACGAGCACGTCAAAGCCACCGGTTGTGTGGCTCGACCACGCTCCAGCCCTCGTAGCTGGTTCCGACCTTGTGTTGTTGAACGCGAGCGGGATTGCCAACGGCCCCAGGGCTGCTCCGAGGGCGAACCAGAGGAGCAGGTCGTGTCCTCGTCTTCGCATCACGTAGCCCAGGAGGACGCCGGTCAGCAGCCAGGCGATGGCCAGTCCAATGAGTACTTGCGTCGTCTCCACGTGTGCTCCTTTCGCGTCCGTTTTCGGCGGAGAGGGATCGATCGACAGCTTGTATTGGTCGGAAGCTCCTTGCAGGGCCTATGAAACACCCCAGCTAGGCGGATGGGAAGGGCCGAAGGTCACGTCCGACTCGCTACTCGTCTACGTCGACTCTCGCGTTCAGGTCACATTGGAGACCCTTCCGAATGGGTACCAATCCTCTGGTGCGTGGAGTCGGATTGAGAGATGATGAGGCTGTCCACTCGAGCTGGCTGACCCGCTAAGAGGTCCGACCAGAGTTGGCCCGGAGCCCGCTAAAGGGCTCCGGGCGTTTTTCTTGTGTGCGTCCGGGTGCCCCCAGCAGACCGAGGTCACCTCAGTTTCCCGACTTTGGCCTCTGGGCAGGTCGATTCCCTTGCCGCACAGTTGAATCGTGGATCTCCAACTAGATGGCACGTTCGAGCTGATTGCTGCCGCAGTATCTGTGGCTCTGGGGTTCGTCGTCGCCGTTTGGGCCAGCCAGAGAGCCGTGAGCCACGCTGCAGATCTCGCAGCCATGTCGAAGCTTCCCCGATTCATGATCGGTTTCACGCTTCTTGCTATCGGCACCGACTTGCCCGAGATCGCCAACTCCATCGTGTCCTCGGTCACCGGTCACGGGGACCTGAATGTTGGCGACTCCGTCGGGTCCGCTGCTACTCAACTCACTCTGATCTTGGGTTTGCTGCCGATCCTCGGGGCTGTGGCGTTCAAGGTCTCTCGTCACCGCATGATCCGGGTAGGGATAGCGATTGTCGGTGCCTTGTTACTCGGCATCGCCCTGATGACAGATGGGTTCTTGTCGCGGCTCGACGCCCTGATCTTGCTTGGAGCATGGGCGGTGGGCTCAGCACTTCTCTTCGGTCCGGGCCAGCATGAGGAGCAGGAGACTCTGCCGTTCGGCACAAACGGTCGCTTGTCGAAGGTTGCAATCGTTGTTGGAGCATTGGGTGTGGTGGCACTCGCGACTGTGGCGGCCGTCTGGGGATTGACTGTTCTCGCAGAAGCCCTGGAAGTGCCGGAGTATCTGTTGGCCTTCTTCGTTGCTTCGATCGGAACATCACTGCCGGAGTTGATTGTCGACGTGACGGCGGTTCGGCAGGGTCAACGCGAGATGGCCATCGGCGGAGTCATGGGTGCGAGCTTCATCGATTCGACGCTTTCAATCGCGGCTGGCCCTCTCATTGCTCCGGTCGCTGTGACGGCCAGCCTTGCGGTCACCGGATCGCTGTTGGCGGTAGGCGCAACGATCATCGTGGTTTCGCTCCTCAGCTGGCGGAGGAGCCACGATTGGAAGAGTGGCGTGGCTCTGTTGGGTGTCTACGCCGCCTTCTACGTGGTGGCGTTCCTGGTCGTCTGAGTCTTGCCGGCTATCGACGTGCGTCGTTCAAATCAGCAGAAGGAAGGTCGAGGCGACGGAGCACGACGACCTCGTCACCATCGGAGAGCTGGACCTCAGTCGTATATGGAGTCTGCTCTCCTCCGCTGACGATCGTCACCGGAAACTCCTCTGTCGGGACGTCTGTTTCGACCCAGCGCGGGTCGGAAGCGTCCTTGAAACGCTCGAGATCGGATGAATCCACGATGGTCTCGGCGACGGCGTCTCCGGTACTCAAAGCGTGTTCCCAATCGGCAAGGTCTTCCGGTGTTCGGATGATCTTGATGTCAGCCTCGGCCAGTCTCGCCTCGAAGGTCTGAATGTCGCTTTCCCTAAGGAGAACCGCAACATCGGGCACGCCAAAATCCACGGCGAGCTGAGCGGTGAGGACGTTGACTTCAGCGTTTGGGGTCGCGGCGATCAATTGGAGGGCAGTCTCGACGCCCGCTGCCTCGAGTGCTACCTCATCGAGTCCGTTCCCGCTGTGGACCGTCAGCCCTTCGCGTTCACCAGCCAGCAGATTCGCACGGTTCGTGTCAATGAGGGTCACCGGCATCGAGCGCTGCAAGACGGATCCGATACTGCGAGGAACCACGCCGGCTCCGATTATCAACGCCTGGTCTCGATCTCCGGCGCGCACCAACTCGCCGCGCCGCCGTAGCCATCGCACTCCCATGGTCAACAACACCGGGACGGTGGCCGTGGTGAACAATGCCATGAACACGAGAATTGAGAACACGTCGGTATCGATCAGCCCACGGGCAAGGGCGATCTCGGCCACGATGATCTCGACCGCCCCACGACCATTCATGCCTGCTCCAACAACCAGGCCTTCGCGCCAGCCGTTTCCGCTCGGTAGATAGAAGAGTGCCGTTCCGACGACCTTGCCGATGGTTGCGAGGACTACGACACCTATCAGCAGCGCGAGGTCGGTCCGAAAGACCGAAAGCGAAACATCGAAGCCTGCCGAGACGAAGAAGAAGGGAGCAAGAACGCCGACCGACATCGCAGCCAGCTTCTGCTGCACTTCGCGTGACACTTTGGGCTCGATCACCCGCTTGTCGATGAACAATCCAGCAACGAATGCACCGAGGATTGCGTGGATGCCCGCCAACTCGGCGGCGTAGGCGAACGTGAGCCCGAACACCACCACGGCGAGTAACCAGGCATTGCGGTCGAACTCGCCATCGCCGAATCGTTCCTTGATGCGAGGAAGGACCCACAGGCCGACGACCGCGGCGCCCATCGCAAAAAGCAGAGCCCTACCCCCGGCAAAGAGGGCGGTGCCCAAGGAGATCCCTTCCGAGACGTCCGGGCCGATCACGGCCGCGAACACGACCAGCACGGCGAAATCCGACAACAGTGCCCCAGCGACCAAGACATGGGCGATACGTGTGTCCAGGATCTTGAGGTCGACGAGGATGCGAGATTTGGTAGCTAAGGATGTCACTCCCATGGCCAGGCCGACGAAGAGAGCTTCCAGGAATGAGCGCCCGACGGCGAGCATGAGAGCGATGCCGGCAGCGGTGGGAACCAAGAATCCACCGATTGCGGCGAGTAGACCCGGGACCGAGGCCTTCCGAAGATCGCCCAGGTCGAGATGCATCCCGATGTACAGCATCATGAGCAGGATCCCGAACTCGCCAAGAATCTCGATTGGTTCGTTTCGATCGAGGAGCCCAATGATTGGTGGGCCAAACACGATTCCGGCTGCGATTTCCCCCAAGATGGCGGGGTAGCCGAATCTGGTGGCGATGCGACCGCCCAGCAGGGCGGCACCCAGAACCAGTGCGAGCATGAGGATTTCTTCGTGCATCAGATGGCCGCGGTCCGGTCACGCGAGGGACGTGAGCGCGACTCGGACAAAGAGAAACGCGAGGAGTGCACGCGGATCGCCCACACGCAGACGATTGTCGGAGCACCGTCTCCTGGGATCACGTGGTGAGCCTCCTTCTCGGGATTTCAGGCCTCCGGTACAGGTCCTGTCCCATGGCCACCAACCTGAGTTTAGTGTCAGACGCCTGTCGGCCGTGGGCGAGGGATGGCCGACAGTCTCGAGCAGGTCAAAGGAAAAGGAGAACCAAATGTCTGATGTGAACGAGCTGCGCGTGGTGCTCACGGTCTCCGACTTCGACGAAGCGCTTCGTTTCTACCGGGAATCCCTAGGCATGACCCAGCTCGAAGACTGGAGCACCGAGAATGGGAGGGTTGTTCTTCTCGACGGCGGCCGAGGAACCCTCGAACTGTTCGACGAAGCGCAGGCCGACTACGTCGATGAAGAGGAGGTCGGTCGTCGAGTGTCGGGAAAGGTTCGGTTGGCGATTGACGTCGGCAACAGTGACCATATGACTCAACAGGCGGTTGATGCCGGGGGTTCTCTGGAGGCGGTTCCGGCGGACACTCCCTGGGGCGACCGCAATTCACGGGTTCGTACTCCGGACGGACTTCAGCTGACCTTGTTCACGACACCTGAGTCGCCTTAGCCCTAGTCGCTTTTAGCCTCCGCTGTGATGGGTGCACGAGCAACTACAGGGCTGATGGCTCTTGCCCTTCTGGTCGCCGCCTGTTCAGCGGATTCCGGAGATGAGACGCAGCCGAGGCCAACGAGCTCGATAGTCGTGGAGGCTTCTACGACGACAACCACTCCCCGAGCATTGAGCACGGTCACATCGACGCCTCTTGGCTCCACGTCAACGACCCTGTCCCAAAACACGACCTACGTTGTCTGGACGTCGGGTGGCTTGACCGATGGCACCGTCTCGGCTCTGCGAGAAGAGTTCGCCACCATTTCAGTGGTCCTCGGTGATGCAGCGCTCCTCGATGTGGGTGACGGTCAGGTAGTGCCCCTCGATGCGATCGGTATCGACACTGAGGAACACTCTTGGTTTGATACTCAAGGAGAGACACAAGCCCTGAGACCGGGAGGTGTGTTGTTAGGTGAATCGTCGGCCGACTTCCGAGGCACGGCCGTTGGCGGTCGGCTCAGCTTCGGCGGGGCCAGCTTTGAGGTGCTCGGTGTCGTTGCCGACCACCTGGTGGGCGCTGCGGAGGCGATATTCGCCTCAGATGACCCACGGTCTCCTGTCGATACTGCACGCTATGCATTAATCAACACCGACCTCGATCGCTCAGAGTTCGAAGCCTTGGTCATGAAGGCCAACGATGCTCCTGTTCCGCCTCGAATCAATGCTGAAGGCGAGAAGCCACTGTTACGTCATGCCGACGGCGTGCTCCCTCAGATCTACATCAAGATGTCGCTCGGTGAGTTCTCATACCCGGCCGACTCTGGACCAAAGCTGGAGCAAGACAGTGATTGGATATCGGAGAACATCGTGACGGCTGAGGTGCCGATCCTGGGGAGGATCACCTGCCACCGGGAGATTGTGGAGATGGCGACAGGTGCTTTCAACCAGATAGTCCAAGAAGGTCTGTCCGAACTGATCAGGCCGGAGGACTATGCGGGCTGTTGGAACGCGAGGTTCGTCCGCACCGTGACTGGCGAGCCGGCAGGAGTGTCCCGTCACTCCTGGGGTGCCGCCATCGACTTGAACGCTTCGACGAACCAGATGGGGGCCGAGGGCGATATGGATCCTCGCATCGTGGAGATCATGGAGGAATGGGGTTTCACTTGGGGTGGCGACTGGGCGGTACCCGACCCGATGCACTTCGAATACGGCTTGTGGCCCGAGAAGTAGGTCAGCTACTGACGGTCGTCTTGTGGAGCTGAGCTAGGAAGTGGTCCCAGCCCAGCCTGTGCTCTTCAACGACAGCCGTCGGAATCCCCCGATGCACGAGCGTGACGGTTGTGTGCCCACCCGCTTCAGCGAACTCGATCTCAACCGTTGTTGATCCTGGGGGCACACCCATCAGATCACCCTCCCACCCGTAGGTGAAGACAAGGCGGTTCGGTCGGTCGACCTCCAAGAAACGACCGGACATGGTTGCGCCGTTCTCGTGAGTCCATCGCAGGACACCGCCTGGCTCAGCAGAGACCTGGGCGCTGACTCCCATCCAGCTGGTCAGTCCATCGACTGTCGTGAATAGGTCGAATACCTCCTCCGCAGTGGCTTTGAGGGTGAGTGCTCTTTCAACTAGCGGCATCTGATTGGTGCGTTGCTTCGCGGAGTGCGTCCAGGCGATCGCCCCAGAAGGCATCCAACTCACGTTTCAATCGGGCAAGCGCCTCGAAATTGACCGAATAGAGACGGCGAGAGCCCTCGATTCGCACGTTGACCAGATCGGAGTCGCGGAGCACCTTCAGATGCTGGCTGGCCGCCGGTTGGCTCATACCTGTCCGCTGGGCGAGAACGCCTACTGGCATTTCCTCTGCCATCACGAGCTCGAGCATCTCGCGACGGCCGGGATGGGAGAAGGCCTCCAGAGCTGACTGCACGAGCGACATATTAGCAACAGCGCATATAAGCTGGAACGCATACCACACGAAGGAGCTGGCCGATGCCCCGCAGTCCCGATGTCGATGCATGGTTCGAGACAAAAGCCCATCCTGCAGAGGCGCCTATGCAGGCTGCTCGCAGAGTGATTCTCGAAGCCGACCCTCGCATCACGGAGGTCATCAAATGGAGCGTCCCAACCTTCATGTACAAAGGGAACATTCTCAGCTTCACGACAGCGAAGACCGGAGTTGGGCTGATGTTCCATCGAGGCTCGGAGATCCCAGGCGACCACGCTCTGATGGAAGGGGACGGCGATCTCGTCAGGACCATGCGATTTGGCGATGTCGAATCGGTCAATAGCCACGAGGCGGAGATTCAGGCGGCCGTAAAGGCCTGGTGCGAATGGAAGGATGCCGGCTAGGGGTCAGCGCTGTCTGATCGATCCCGATCCGTCGATTTCGCTGCTGAGCTGAGGACTGCCCAAGTAGACGATGTCTCCCGAGCCCGAGATCTCTGCCGTGAGCCGGGTCGAGACGTTGACCGTGACATCGCCGGAACCCGCCACCGACACGTCGCCTTCGCTGGCGAGCAGGTCTTCGCCGTCGAACGAGCCCGAGCCGTCGAGGTTCACTTCGAGACCATCCGTCGACCCCGACATGGTGATCTCACCGGATCCTGACAGTCGAACGAAGACGGTGCGCCACTCAGAGCCCTTGACAACAATGTCGCCCGAACCGTCGAGATCGAGGTTGAGCGTGTCACCCCCCAAATCGCTTGCATCGAACTCACCGCTCCCCGACAGCCTCAGCCCCTCAATGGTGGTAGCAGTGATCCTGTAGACGATGTCCTCGGTGGGCGAGATCGACTCGTTGGCGTCAAGGATGAGGGTGGAGCCTTCGACCTCCGTCGTCAGGTATTCGAGAAGGTTGTCGTCGGCCTCGATGGTCAGCGACTCTTCGTCGCCCAACTCCAGAAGGACCGTTCCGCTTCCCCTGAGATCGATCTCACTGAAGCTCTCGACAGGACGTGCCTCGGTGGTGATCTGACCCGACCCTCGGACCCCGATGATCGATACGTTGCATGCCGCTATCACGATTGCCAGGAGGCCGACGGCGAGTAATCGGATGCCAGCTCCGACCTGTGTCATGGTCGCCAAGCTACTTGGGCCTGAAAGATGGCGACGGCCGCGTAAGCCCTATCCCGCGAGTCTTCGAGTCTTGATGGCTGCGATCTGGTCCCACCACCGGTAGTGCCGGCGATACGCCCACGGGTCGCGCCCGCTGATCAGTTCCCAGAGGCTGATGGCCTCTTCTTCTACTTGGTCCCACACTTGCGGAGGCCAATCATTCAACGACGAGATCTCAATCCCGTTCTCGGTCGGTCTCCAGACACCGCCTACGTATCCGTCGACTAAGACGGTCGGAAGGACGTCGCCATTGCGTCGGATCACGAGCTTGCGGACGTCCTCAGGGATCACCCGGCTTCGATCGGCATATGCGAGCAGGACGCTGTCCCACATCCCGAGAAGCCTCGGTGGCGGCGATTCGCCCCCATCGCTGAATCCGCCATCGACGAGATCGACGAATCCAGATCGCTGGTCGCCGTACCAGACCACCTCGTCTCCCAGTTCGTCGAGTGTGGATCTGATCGGATCGGTGGTGAGCAGTGTGAATTGAGCGATGTCGCGAACCTTCGCCGGTCCGAAGGCTCCCAGGTAGCCGCGCACGAGTCGCTTGAGCCCTTCACCGGCCTGGGTCTCGACAGACTCGGTCGCTACGAACTGGGCTGGATCTCCGAACCCCCACGGATGGTCTCCTGGGGAATAGCGCCAGGGTGCTGAGAACCTGAGAGCACGCCAGAGTCCGGCTGGCGGTTCGCCGCCGAGGACTCGAGAGAGGTACTCCTCGATTTCGGGTCGGGTTCGGGGTGTTGATGTGAATTCAGATAGGCCGGGAAGCAGGGCATCGGCTTCGTCGACGGTCATGGCCAACTCTTTGAAGCGTCGGTCGTAGAAGCCTGCAGCTCGGAGCGACGGAAGCATGGCTGCCCTGAACGCCATGTGATCGGGTCCGGTCATCAGGTGGAGAGTGATGCGCATAGCCGTCGCCTTGACGAGTCGGCCGTCCTTAAGCGAGTCGTCTACCTCGGCAGGTGTGAACGAGGCCACCCGGTTCCACAATGCGATGTAGGGAGACATCGGATTCTGGGCCTGCAACGCGACGACCTGGGCTGTCGCATCGAGGGCCGAGATCTCGGCACGCTCGTAGAGGAGTTGGCGACGCATTGTCGTTCGGTTCAAAACGTTGGCGTTGAGCTCCACGGTGACTGACCGTACCTTCGCTCGGATTGGTGGCTTCGCCGTACCTGGGGTTCCGGCGCAAGGCTCTACGCCGGTTGGTAGATCATTTCGAACTTCTTGCTGTTGCCGAACTCATCAGCGACCTTCACCAAGAACGCCTTGTCAGGTGGAGCAGTTTCGAAGACAACCTTCTTCTCCCACTCGCCGTTCTCACTGACCTCCACCGACCCAGACCCATAGTCGGACGTGATTTGGATCACGGTTCCCGGTTTGCCGGTCCCGTAGTAGATGTCGTACGGAGGGGTCTCAGAACACGAGCCAAAGGTTGCGAACGCGCTGAACTCGTGCTCTTTCTCTTCGATTGTCGTCGTGGTCGTCTCGGGTGCAGGTACATAGAAGACCGTCACCGTGGCTTCCGAAGAGTTTCCAGCTTCGTCCGTTGCGGTGAAACGTGCGGTGTTCTTGCCTTCGCTCAGGACCAGCACGATCCGCCAATTTCCGGAGTCATCGACATCCGCTTCCCACCGCCCAGCTGCAACCTTGGCTCCAGGCTCAGTGACTCCTTCAAAAGCGATCGTTTTCTCCTCGAACTCGGCCCCTTCTTCCGGCGAGGTGATCTCGATGAACGGGGCCTCGAGGTCGGATGCGACGGTCGTGGTTGGCGCCGTTGTAGTCGCGGTCGTTGGGGGAACGTATGCCGTAGTCGGTGGTGCCGGCTCGGGTTCCGAAGGTGTGGTCTCGGCGAGACTGGTCGGGACGAGTGGCACGGTCGTGGGTACCGGCGTCTGCTCGGAGTCCGAGTCTGTGACCAACGCACCGCCGACCGCTGCGCCAATCATCAGCAGGGCCATGGCGATGGCAGGCCGCAGGACGGCGACTAGGGGCCGTCGCGTCTTGACTGCTGCCGGCGAGTTCACGGTGAACTCCGCAGCATCTACTGCCTGGGTCAGGCTCTCCGCTGCCCGGCGAGCCCTTGTGTCGAGGTCGCGGCTCACTCGCTCACCTCCATGACCAGTTTCGAGGCAAGTGACTGTCGACCGCGATGGAGGTGCACCTTGGCTGTTGCCGGACTGCACTCGAGGATCTCGGCGATCTCAGCGACTGAACGGTCCTCGATGTAGAAGAGTGCCGTCGCCTGGGCCTGTCGTTTCGGGAGGTCGCGCACCATCTGCCAGAACTGCTCGTCCTCGGGTTCCATCTCCGCGATTCCCGTAGGTCGTTGTCCGGCGAGACGGGCGACGGCCTTTCGCTCAGCAGACTTACGTCGGAAGCCGGAGACGGCGAGGTTGGAGACCACGCGACGCACCCATGCTCCAGGCTTGTCGTAGCCACTGATCTTGTCCCAACGTTCGTGCGCCTTGATGAATGCTTCCTGAGCCAGGTCTTCCGCTCCCAACCGGCTTCCGGACAGGGCGAAGGCGAGCCCCACGACATTTCGGAACTCCCTCTGATAGAAGCTCTCGAATGACTCATGGCTCGCTTTCAACTCCTTATCCCGGCGTATTGGCTCCGGTTTGGTTTCGGCGGTCACGACATCACACGAATCGGCACGTTCTGTGGTTTACCTGAGTGGTCGTAAACCTTTTTGACGCCCAGGGCGTGTTACCGGCGGGATGGGCATTGGGGGGCCTGTGAACCAGGCAAGGAGTTGAAGATGCGGAGATGGATCTCGCTGCTGATAAGTACGGCAGTGATCGCGTTGGCGGGGACAGCGTTTGCGCTGGCCGGATCCTCAGACGATGGGAAGGTCGATGCCGAACCCGTGGCAGCTGAGGAGAAGAAGGTCGTCGAGCCAATCGAGTTCGAGCCCCTTCCCAAGGGGATGCTCGAACCAGATGAGCTTCCCGAGAAGAAGGAAGTTCGGGTAGAGGCCGACAAAGAACCGGTCGAGGAACCCGTCGAGAAGGAGCCTGTCGACGACACACCTCCTGAGATCGAGATCCTCCATCCTGAAGATGGTCAGGTCTTCGAGAAGAGGGAAGTCGTATTCGAAGGCAGGACGGAGCCTGGCGCCAAGGTGTACGCAGGCAAGTATGAAGCCGACGTCAACGAAGAGGGTGACTGGCGAATCGTCCTCATCCTGCAAAAGGGTGAGAACAAGGTCACCATCAAGGCCAAGGACGAGGCTGGCAACGTTGGCAGCGACACAGTCAACGTGATCTACAAGGCTCCGAAGCCGAAGGTTGAGCCTCCGAAGGACGAGAAGCCAAAAGAGGAGAAGCCCAAGGATGAGAAGCCTGCCGAATGGGAGTTCTCGGCCAAGCAGCTCTACGGCGAGTGCGGTGAAGAAACCCCATACGACGTCTTCTGGGGCACCGGGAAGCCAGGATCACTGATCTTCATCGAATCGAAATACGGCGGCGGCGTCGCCGAGATCGGTGAGCACGGTGAGTGGGAGATCAAGGTGATCTTCGAAGGCGCTCCGGTCGACGAAGTATTCGCTGTCTACGTGACTGACAAGTTCGGGCACAAGAAGGTGTTCGAGTTTGTCCACACCGGTGGCGGTGAAGGCAAAGACCACTAGCTCCAAGCCAACCAAGCAACGAAACCCGGGATTCATACCGCCACATGTGGCGGTATGAACCCCGGGTTTCTCTAGTGCGAGGGTATGTAGCCACGTTCAGTTGAGGTCAACGCCTCCGTAGCTGATACCCGTCAGGTGAGCCATGTCTCGCTTGAACGTCGTGAGGTCATCGATGGAGAACTGGTTGAGATGGGAGTGGCCCATGGCCCGAGACAAAACCTGCATGAGCGCGACTGTCGCTTCGAAGTAGCGGCTCAACCTCGCCGCGGCCTCGTCGACTGGGAGTCGTTCTCGAAGGTGTTCTTTTTGCGTCGCGATCCCAACCGGGCAGTTGTTGGTTGAGCAGGCGCGCATCCCCAGACATCCGATCGCTTGCATCGCCGAGTTGGAGACAGCGACGGCATCTGCCCCAAGGGCCAGTGCCTTCACGAAGTCGGTGTGGGTTCTGAGACCGCCAGTCACCACCAGGCTCACTTGCTTGTATCCGCTTCGATCTAAGTGTCGACGGGCACGAACCAGGGCGGGGATCGTAGGTACGGAGATGTGGTCGCGGAACAGGACAGGGGCTGCTCCAGTGCCTCCGCCACGACCATCGAGGATCACGTAGTCCACCCCGATTTCGAAGGCAGCGTCGAGGTCGGCTTCGATGTGCTGGGCTGACATCTTGACGCCGATCGGTATCCCGTCGGTACGGGTGCGCACCTCTGTCGCAAAGTCCTTGAAGTCTTGGATGCTCTTGAAGTCCTCGAATGTCGAAGGAGAGATAGCGTCTTCTCCAGCTTCGAGTCCCCTGACGTCCGCGATTTTCACCGTGACTTTGGATGCTGGGAGATGGCCGCCGGTGCCGGTCTTGGCTCCTTGGCCCAACTTGAAATGGAACGCTTGTACCAGGTCGAGTTTGTCCCAGGAGAAGCCGAACTTTCCTGACGCGTACTCATAGAAGTAGCGACTGTTTTCTGCCTGCTCTTCCGGCAGCATGCCTCCCTCCCCGGAAGCGATGCCAGTACCGGCCATCTCGGCGCCTTTTGCCAGCGCCACCTTGGCTTCGAGTGATAGTGCTCCAAAGCTCATGTCGGAGACGAAGAGGGGGATGTCCAGCTGCAGCGGGCGGCGGGCCGCCGAGCCGATGGTCACGTCGGTTCCGACCGGTGCGTCGTCGAGCAGTGGTCGTTTGGCGAGCTGAGCCGTCAGGAATTGGATGTCGTCCCAAAGGGGCAGTTCTTGGCGCGGCACACCCATCGAGGAAATGGGCCCGTGATGACCCAGGTATTCGAGGCCCTCATCCGCGAGCCGGCGTATCAGACCGACATGTGGCTCTTCAGGCGTCCCGTGCGGGTCCTGGTATGCGCCCTGGTAGGCGAGTCGATCGTAGGGCTGAGGGTTCTCCTTCTCCCATCGCTCAATCTCTTCCACGTCGACCATCAGAGAGTCACCGTCGACCCAAGATGCGAACTTGTGGAGCCGCTCGTCGTTGTTGTAGGACGAGACGCCGGTCATGAACACGTAGTCCCACCCATGAACACCGCAGATCAGATTCACGCCGTCGATATGACCGTCGGCGAGATGCGCACCCCGGTGAAGGCATCTTCCATACATCACCGAATGGTTCTCGTCCCACTTCACGATCACGAGGTCCACGTTGCCAACCAGCGCACCAACCGGCTTGCGGTCTGGGAGCTCGCTCCACTTGGCGACTTCGAAGGAGTTCATTTGGTGAACCTATCGCATGGGACGTTGTGTCCAGCGGTCTGAGCTATTGCGAAGACAAGAAGCTCAGGCTTGCGCTGACGATCTGGTTTTGAGCTTCCTCGCGACTGATGCCTGCCTCCCCGTCGCCGGGCTGGAGCCCGTAGTCGCCGAAGTGGGAGTGGATCGCACCCTCGATCACGACGAACTCTGCATCTTCAGGCAGTCGTGATCGGGTCTCGTCGATATCGCCAGGAGTGGTGAAGTTGTCTTCGCTTCCGCTTATTGACATGCCTTCGGTGTTCGCATCGATATCCGATGCTGGGAAGGATGCCCACAGAAGGAGGGAATCGAAGTCATCCCCGATGGCCGCAGACGCTGCCACGCCACCGAGTGAATGTCCTCCAACGGCCCAATCGATGTCCGGATGCTCTTTGGCGATCGATGCGGGGGACCCTAGGGCCAGAAAGCCGATACCAAGCGGCTGCTTCACAATCACCACCGGATGGCCTGTCCTGGCCAAGTCGGAGAGGATTGAAGCATATGCGCGAGCATCCACTCGAGCACCGGGTTGAAAGATGAGGCCCACGCCATTGGAGGAGTCAGGCATCAAGGTCCAGGATGTGAGGTTGGATTCGACGGTGTAACCGTTGGGGCTTTCGAGGGCATCGAGGGCCACGTCGTCGGCCACAAACGGTCGGAGCCACCAGCTCAGCACGGTTAGCAATGCCATGCCGACGACGCCGAGGCCGGTGAGCCAATACCGTCGATCGCGTGCAGTTGTCCCGCGCTTGAGAGCCCACCCACCCAAACCGATGAGCGCCATATAGAGCAGCCAGTAGGCGGGGTGGCCGGCCCAGATTGCGCTCCAAGCTGTGATGAAACTCCAGATGGCGACGGCTAGGCCAAAGCCTCCAACGGCGATCAGGGTTCGTGACTTGGTGATCGGTCGATTGTTACACCGTCTGTGCTCTCTACTCCATTCTCGGGGCTGTGGACTTCGCTGAGCGAGGGCTGGAACCCAGGGTTCGCAGTAAGACTTGACACGTCGTCCATTACACGATATATATAACGTGTAATGGCTGACAGGAAACAGAGGAGGTAGAAGTGTCTGAACGACAGTTCCTGTTGAATCCCCCTCCGACCGCCTCTGAGGGTGGTGAATTACCCTCGCTCTTCAATCCGGTACCCGGACGAATAGGCATCCTTGCGGAAGATTTTCCTGAACGGGTAGACGAGAACCTTCACACTTCACACTGGTTCAAGGGCGAGTTGTACGAATCTGCCAGTTGACGCACCCTGCCCACGTTGCATCACATCCGCCCGCCTGGCGGCGTACAGCAAGCCTCTCCGACCGAGAGCCCGACTCACTGAGTCGGGCTCTCGGTTCTTAGGCCATGGCCCTGTCTAGGTTCTCTCCGTGACTTTCGCTCGAGAGCTAGCGGTCTTCGCCGTCATATGTCTGGCGTCGTATCTCATAGGCAACGCCTTCAAGCGAGTCCGCTTGCCTTCAATCACCGGGTATCTCTTGGCCGGTGCACTCGCCGGACCTTTTGTCCTCGAGATGCTTCCGCAGTCTGCAACGACTGACCTTCGGTTTGTCGACGAGATATCTCTGGCAGTCATAGCCATGGTTGCCGGGTCGGAGCTCCTCCTGCGAGAATTGGCGCCACGCAAGCGGGCAATCGGCGCCACGGTCGGGGGCATCCTGATCTTCGGATACTTCGTCCTTGCGACAGCGATCTATCTCCTGGCCCCATTCATCTCTTTCACGGCGGACTTCGAATCTGGGCCCAGGCTGGCACTTGCCCTATTGGGTGCCGCGGTTCTTCTGGCGCTCTCACCACCTTCGGCGATAGCCGTGATCAAGGAAGTCCAGGCACGGGGAAGATTCACGCGGACTGTTCTTGGAGTGACCGTCCTGATGGACGTGGTGATCATCGTTTTGTTTGCACTCATCACGTCGCTGGCGACTCCGCTATTGGAGAGCGCAAACCTCGATATCTCATTTATTGGCGTCGTCCTGGTCGACCTCACCTCGGCACTCACGATCGGATTGGCGACCGGGTTCATCATCTCTTGGCTCTTGGGTCGACCCCTGCCTGCGTGGCTGAAAGCCGTCGGTGTGCTCGCACTTGGCTTCGGGGTCTACGAGTTGGCCGACTACATACGGACGACGAGCACGGATCTGGTCGGATTCGAGGTTTACATCGAACCGCTCCTGATCTCGCTCATCGCCGGCCTCTATGTCGCCAACTTCACTCCGCGGCGGGTGGCGTTCGAAGACCTACTACACAAGGTTGGCCCGGCTGTCTATGTGGCGTTCTTCACGATCACGGGCCTCAGTCTCAAGCTCGATTTGCTGACCTCGGTCCTTCCGATCGCAATAGGGCTGTTTGCAGTTCGGGTGGTCGGTATCGGCCTCGGTTCCACCATCGGAGGTCGGTTTGGGCGAGAGCCCAAGCGCCATCGGCGCTACTCATGGATGGCGTACATCACTCAGGCCGGCATCGCACTCGGACTCGCGAGAGAGGTGGCGGTGCAGTTCCCCCAACTGGGCGATGCCTTCGCCACACTCATCATCTCAGTTGTGGTCATCAATGAGATCTTCGGGCCACTGTTCCTCAAGTCAGCCCTGAGGAAGGTCGGGGAGGCCCATGAGCCCGATCTCGTCGGCAACGAAGGCCGGATGCTGGTCTTCGGGTCCGGCAACCAACCCATCGAAGTCGCCAGGATTCTCAACACCGAGGGTTTCGATGTGACGGTTGTCCGGGTCGACGTTGATCTGTCCGGGGCTGAAGGACATGACTTCTGCGACGAAGTGTCTATTCCAAGCGTTGATAGCGAACATCTAGAGCAGGTATTCGAAGAGGGCATTGTGGGTGTCGTGGCCATGCTTGAAGAGGACGACGACAACCTGTCGATCACTACATATGCGGCTGACGAGAGGGGTTTGAGCCGATTGGTGGTTCGCTCGAATGAGGCAGCCGTCAACGAGAAGCTCTCTCCTGAGGGAGTTCTTTCGGTGCATCCCACAACTGGGATTGTCGCTCTGCTTGCCCAGGCCGTCCTCACTCCAAATGCAACATCGTTGTTGCTGCAGCACGATCACGGCCGCGAGATAGTCCAAGTTTCGGTCACCAACCCTGACCTCGATGGCGTGACGGTGGGAGACCTGAGGCTCCCGACCGGCGTCCTTCTGATGGAGATTCGGCGGGGAAACGCTGCTCTTCTCGTCGATGGTCGGACCCGCGTGAACCTCGGCGACGAGCTCACGTTGATCGCTGACGACGAGGCGAGAGCGGAGATGCAGCTGGTGTTTTCGCGATAGTTGACGCTGCTCTCGTCATACGATATATGTAACGTGTAACTAGTCACGTATAACGTCCTCCTTGTCCGAAAGGCAACGTCTTCCATGGACCGGTTTCATCGTCTCCTCGTCTACCTGCCGTTTGGTCAACCGGTTGAGGTCGTGATCAAGACTGCAGACGAGCTCGCCTGTCGCAACGAGGCCACGGTGACACTGGTCGATACAGTCGAGTCCAGCTCCGGGATGTTCAGGCGTGGGGGTGGTGATCTCGATCAAGTACTCGTAGACGCCGCGACGGAGCGTCTCAATCACATGGCCTCACAGTTCCAGAACGTCAAGCCCGATGTGGCGGTTCGCTCTGGTGTCGATTTCGTTGAAGTGATCAACCAGATCTACGACGGACACAACGACATGTTGCTGGTCGGCTCTCAGCCTCGGTCACAGCCGTCTGCTCGTCTCGATCCGACGGTGGCTCACCTTCTGCGGAAGTCACCGGTGCCCGTGTGGGTGGTTGATGAGAATCACCAAACCGGCGACGTCATGGTTGCCATCGGCCCAGAGTTCGAGGCCGAGGGTCGAGCCTTGAACAGGACGATCCTCGAGCTTGGAACATCGCTGGCGGGGCGGATGGGGGTCGGATGCCACGTGGTGCACGCGTGGCGGGTGCCGGGCGAGTCACTGCTCCTCGGATCTCGGGTGCAAATCCCACAGGACCAAGTAGACGAGCTCATGAGCGATACGGAGAGCTCGGCTGACTCAATGGTGTCTCAGCTCATCTCGGAGGTGCCAGCGGCTACAGACGTGGAAGTGCACCTCGTCCACGGCCGGCCAGAGGCGCAGCTCATGGGCTTGGTGTCGAAGATCGAGCCATCGGTTGTGGTCATGGGGACCCTGGCCAGGAAGGGGATAGCGGGCCTGATCGTCGGAAACACGGCCGAACGGGTTCTCACATCCATCGATGCGTCTCTGCTGGCGGTTAAGCCACCGTGGTTCGTCAGCCCTGTTCCACCGCCTCCAGGCCATTCGACACTGGCGTTGGACTGAGTGAACGTCGTGTTCTCTGAAGAATCGCTGGCAACACTAAGGAGGATGGTTCTGTGAGTCAGCAGTGGACGTTTCTGACCAATCACTCCCACGTGCTTCTGTGTATTGCGACCAATCCAGACATCCTCACTCGCGATATCGCCGCTCTCGTCGGCATCACCGAACGTTCTGCACAACGGATCATCTCTGAGCTAGAAGAGGCTGGGTATCTGTCCCACAGCAAGGTTGGGAGACGTAACCACTATGAGGTTGATCCGGGCCTTCCGCTTCGTCATCCGCTCGAACAACACCTTGCTGTCAGGACCCTGCTCGACGCGGTTGCCCCGAACATGCATCGCCCCAACGATTGACCCACTGACGGAATCCATCACTTGATTCCGCTCCGAACTGGTTGAGCGGCAAGAATCCGCCCCTTGATGCTCGAAACCATTCTTCTCTCCCTAGGCCTGGCAGTAGTCGCCGTTGTGGCAATCGTGGTCGCGTGGGACCGCCGCTCGCCGGAGACGGCACACAACTCTGCATGGCTCGCAGGTGCCGTGGTGGGGGCGTTTGGTGTGCTTGGGCTACTCAATCCCGATGCTGAATCGTTCAGAGTCGAGTGGGTCCCACAGCTGAATCTCGGGTTCGAATTCTCACTCGATGCTTTCGGCGCCATGTTCCTGACCATCATCGGTGGCGTTGGCTTGGTCGTGTTCGCATTCACCGCGCGCTACCAAAAGGGCAAAGCAGGAAGCGGACGGTTCATTGCAACCATGTTGGCCTTCGCTGCTTCGATGGCGGCGCTGGTCCTGTCGGGCGACGTATTCACTCTTTTCGTCTTCTGGGAAGCAACCACCTTCACTTCCTATCTCCTCATTGGTCAGCACCATCAGACTGCGACGGCGAGACGGTCGGCTCGTCAAGCAGCTCTGGTCACAGGAGCTGGTGGCCTGGCCATGCTCGCGGGCCTCATCCTTCTGGCCGACGAAGCTGGCTCAACCTCTATCGAGATGATCGTCGACGCCGGACCCACCAGCACCGCAGGTTGGGTGCTGATCCTGATTGGGGCGATGACGAAGTCCGCTCAGTTCCCCTTCAGCTCTTGGCTCCCGTCCGCAATGGCGGCGCCGACCCCGGCTTCCGCGTTCCTTCACTCAGCAACGATGGTCAAGGCAGGAATCGTGTTGGTCGGTCGTCTCGCTCCTGGTGCGGCAAACGTCGATTGGTGGGCCCCGTTGGTGGTGATAGTCGGCTTGATCACGATGCTCCTGGGGGGCATCCGGGCACTCAAGCAAACCGACCTGAAACTGATCCTCGCCTACGGAACCGTGAGTGCTCTAGGGCTGATGTTCGCCTCCATCGGCTCCGGCATCCCAACGTTGGTCGTCGGAGGAATTGCGCTGCTAGTCGCACATGCTCTCTACAAGTCAACGCTCTTTCTCACCGTTGGGGTTATCGAGGCGCAGGAGAAGACGCGAGACATCTCCAAGCTCGGCCACGTTGGTCGCAGCAGCCCGGCGATTTCTGTGATCGCCATCATCGGAGCCGCATCGATGGCGGGGGTCCCTCTCACCCTGGGGTTCGCAGCCAAAGAGGTCGACCTCGATGCATTCCTGGACGAGTCGACGGCTCTCGGCTGGGCTGTCGCCTTGATATCTGCCCTGACAGTTGCCTATTCGGTCCGGTTCGTAGCCTCGCTCTTCCGCGACCCGGCCAGGGAGGGGAGCAGGCAAATCGTCGGGCTGGTCGCCCCCATTACATTCCTGGCCATCATCGCGGTGTTCTTCGGCCTGCTGCCCGGCACCCTGACAGCTGCTGAAGCTGACGCGGCCGCAGCTCTGGTCGGCCCCGTGGAGCCCCCGAAACTCGTCGTATGGCCTGGTTTCGTGCCTGCGTTCGGACTATCGATGTTGGGTCTTGTCTCCGGTCTTGTGATCGGCTTCTGGTCGCTTCGCAGGAGTCTCACCCCTGCCCCGAGGTCGCATCGCTTCGATCAGTCGATCGACGGGTTGCAGACTTGGGCAGCTCGAGTCACTTCCATCATCCAAAACGGTTCGCTGCCGGTTTACCTGGGTCAAATCCTGGTTGTCGCGGTTGTGTTGCCGTTGCCGGCTCTGGTTAGAGGAGGCGCCGTCCCGCTGCCGCCTGCAGGTGGGGTCGTCGAGTGGGTCGTGGTTGTATTCCTGGTAGCTGCAGCTCTAGCCCTCCTGCGTGTGAAGAGGCGTATGTCTGCGGTTCTTCTCTTGGGTGCCGTCGGCTATTCCATGTCCGCCCTTTTTGCTCTTGCAGGAGCACCAGACGTCGCCATAACGCAGGTATTGGTCGAGACACTCGTCGTGACTCTCTTCGCCCTGGCCCTCAGGCTGCTGCCGCTCGAGTTCAGCGCAGGTGGCGGGTTTGTCCCATGGAAAGGGCTCGTGGCATTGCTGGTTGGTGGATTCGCCGTGGTGGTGACTCTCGTCTCCGGCGCCGTCGAGCCTGCCTCCTTCGTATCTGACCAGCAACTCGAGTTGGCCCTACCGGAGGCTGCCGGAGCAAACGTCGTGAACGTCACGCTCGTCGACTTCCGCGCTCTGGACACCCTGGGCGAGATCGCCGTGCTGGGTATTGCTGCTCTCGGTGTCATGGCTTTGGTCCGGCCAGTGGGCGAAATCGTGTCCGATCGTTCCTTTGCCTTCCGTTCGTCGCCGATCCTGCGGCGCGGCGCAGACATCATCAACCCGCTGCTCCTCGTGTTCGCGTTGTACCTCTTGCTCGCCGGGCACAACCAGCCGGGAGGTGGGTTTGCGGCGGGCCTGGTTGCCAGCGGTTGGCTTGTGATTGTGTGGCTGACGTCAGGCGGCGCGGGTGTTCGCAGAGCGCTCCCGGTGGGGCCGGCGGTGCTCATCGGATTCGGACTGGCTGTGGCGGTGGCCACCGGGCTCGGAGGATTTGCCTGGGCGGACGGGTTCTTGGCGTCGAACTCTTGGTCAATGGACGGTGGACCGCTGGGTCAGATCAAGTTCGTGACGCCGCTTCTGTTCGACTTGGGTGTTGCCATCACCGTTCTCGGCTCCGTCGCCGGCGCAGTGAGAGGTCTGGAAGCCGTATGAGCCTCGCAATGGTCGTCGCGATCGGCGTGCTGTTCACGATCGGTGTCTATCTGCTCCTGCAGCGGAACCTGACTCGGGTGCTCGTGGGTCTGGGCATCCTCGCCCATGGCGTGAATCTCATGATCCTCAACGCTTCTTCGAGGTTTGGCACTGCCCCAATACTCGACGGTCGCGAAGGCCCGATCTCAGATCCGCTGCCTCAGGCTCTGATTCTCACGGCCATCGTGATCGCTTTCGCAGTTACTGCGTTCCTGTTGGCTTTGGCTGTCCGGGCGTGGGGAGCAACATCCGAAGACTTCGTCGAGGACGACCTCGAGGATCGCCGTATTGGGTCGAATCGAGGAGGTGAGTCGCCATGAGCGCTGAACTTCTCCCACTTCTGGTAGCGATTCCTCTCGGTGGGGCCGCAATATCGGCCATAGCCAAGCGCAACCTCGGCGTTCAGAGGGTTGTCGGTGTTGTCTCGGTCGGCGCTGTGTTCGTGCTGTCAGTTCTCGCCTGGCTCGAAGCCGACTCGGGCAATCCGCTAGAAGTCGATGTTGGTGGATGGACCGGGGGAGTTGGGATCGCGCTGGCCATAGATCCGATGTCGGGGATGATTCTCAGCATTGCCATGCTCCTCGTGCTGGCGGTGCTGCTGTACGCCATTTCACAGCTCGGCCAGGACGTGCTCGACTGGTGGTTCCACCCGAAGTATCTCGCTCTCACAGCGGGAGTCGCCCTCTCGATCTCTACCGCCGATCTGTTCAATCTGTTTGTTGGCTTCGAACTCACTTTGATCGCCAGCTACACGCTTCTGACGGTGAGGTCGGGCGGTCGGCAGGTCAGGTCGACGATCAGCTACGTAGTCGTGAATCTCATGGCGTCGATGCTCTTCCTCCTCACGGTCGCGTTTGCATACGGCACGACCGGGACCCTCGACCTCAGCGACATCGTCGCAACCCTGCGCTCAGACAACCCGGCAATGCTCAGCGTGTTCTCTGCCATGACGCTCGTGGTCTTCGGCATCAAGGCAGCGTTGTTCCCGCTCTACATGTGGTTGCCCGACTCTTACCCCACGGCGCCAGCTCCGGTCACTGCTGTCTTCGCTGGGTTGCTCACGAAGGTGGGCGTGTATGCGATCTACAGGACTCAAACACTGATATCCGAGGTGGACAACGCCCTACTGCTCTCGATTGCCGCTGCCACAATGTTCTTTGGGATCCTGGGTGCCCTATCGCAAAGAGATGTCAAACGCATCTTGTCCTTCCACATCGTCAGTCAGATTGGCTACATGCTCATGGGGCTCGGACTGTTCACGTTGGCTGGACTGGCTGCAGGTGTGGCTTACATCGTCAATCAAATCGTGGTCAAGACCGGCCTGTTCCTCGTCGCAGGAGAGGTCGATGCCGAAATCGGAGGTTCCGACATCGACGCTGGCTCCGGGCTGATCAAGACACGCCCCTGGCTAGCTGGAGCCTTCGCGGTTCTGGCCCTGAGTCTGGCGGGTGTCCCACCGTTAGGAGGCTTCGTCGTCAAGTTCGCCTTGATAAACGAGGGGCTTGTGACCGGCCAGTGGGGGGTGTCTGCCGTCGCCCTGATAGTGAGCGTGTTGACGCTCTTCTCGATGATGAAGATCTGGAACGGGGTCTTCTGGGGTGATCGTGTTGGAGAGGGTCCGGGAGCCAAGCGCGGTATGCGCCTCGTAACCGGCGGAGTCGTGGTGCTCAGCTTGTTGGTCGCCCTCTATGCGTCCGATTTGCTCGAGGCATCTCTCACCGCAGCTGAGAGCCTCCTGGCGGCTGTCGGAGGGGGCGTCTGAGGTGGACTTAGCGTTGATCGTCGTGGAGGTTCTCGTTGGCGCCGCCGCTCTCGGTGGACTGTTCAGAGTCGTGAAGGGACCGACGCTCGTCGACCGGGCGAACGCACTCGATGTTGTGCTTCTCGCCATTGCTTCGGGCATGGCCGCATATGGAGCGCGAACCGGTGATGAGGTGTTCACACCGCTCCTTATATCGGTTGGGCTGGTCGCGTTCTTGGCGACAGCTTCGATCGCCAGATATGCCGAGTGGCGGGCAGGAGACGAAGAATGAGTCAGGTTGGGCTGATCCTCATGATCATGGGAGCCTTCCTCACCTTTCTGGCGGGCTATGGGTTGGTGCGTCTTCCTAGTGGCCTGAGTCGGATCCATGCCGCAGCCAAGCCTGCATCGCTCGGGCTCACCCTGGTGGCAGTCGGGGCTGGTGTCACTTCTGGGTCGTGGGGTCTCGCTGCCACCGGCCTGTTGATTGCCGTTCTTCAGTTTCTCACTGCTCCAATTGCGGGACATCTGCTGGGAAGGACACTCATCGAGGAATCAGAAGCGTTGGTAGATGACTCTGCTGAGCCTCCGGAGCGGACAGGCTCCAAGTGGCGCCAGGCGCTCGTCATCGAGACGGTGGTGGTCTGGCTCATTCTCTGGAGAGATATCTCAATTGCCAACTTCGTTGCGGGAGTTGCTTTGGGTGTTTTGGTCACAATCCTCGCGCCTCCAAGAAGTGGCTCGTATCCTCGCCCGCTTGGTGCCGCAAGTGCGCTTGCGAGATATGTGGTCAGTTTGGTTTCGGCCAACGCCAGGATGGTTTATCAGGTGCTTTTTGTTGGGGACGAGGACCTTCAGGAGACTTTGGTGGTGTGTGATTTGGAGACGAGAGAAGAGACCGTTGCGTTCTTCGACGCCAACGCAACCAGCTTTTCGCCTGGAACTCTCACTCTCGAGATCACCGCTGACGCTCCCTATCGGATGGTGGTCCATGGAATCGGGCAAACGTCAGACGAAGTGCGGGAAGGCATCGCAGATCTAGAGAAATCGGCATCAAGGATGGTCAGGTGATCCTCGACGTTTTCTGGCTCTTGCTGGGCGTGGCCGTCATCGTGTTCAGTGCCGACCGCATGGTCTTGGCCACGGCCGACCTCGCATCCCGATGGGGAGTTTCCGCCGTAATCGTCGGGGCAGTAGTCATCGGGTTCGGGTCGTCCGCTCCGGAGTTGGTGGTATCTGTGCTCGCTTTGGATCAGCCCAACGGGCTGGACCTCGCCGTGGGCAACGCGGTCGGTTCCAACATCGCCAATCTGAGCTTGGTTCTCGCGGTGAGTGTCATCTTCTATCCATTCACGGGCTCGGGGCGGATCATCAAACGCGAAGGAGCCCTCATGGCAGTCGCCGTGGCCATGGCGTCGGTGTTCCTGTGGGACGAGGTGCTCACGGTCACGGAAGGTGCCATTTTGCTGTTGGCCTTGGTCGTTGCAGGGTTCATAGTCGTCCGCTGGTCCAAAGAGACTGATGTCGGAGACTTCGACCAGGACGAGAGTGATCTGGCGCACCGTCCGACCTGGCAAGTCTTGTCGATTGCCTTGGCTGCAATGGTGGCCTTGGTCCTCGGTGCGAGGTCGATGGTCGTAGGGGCTGAGGGGATCGCTCTCGAGATCGGCATGTCGGAGGGCGTCGTGGGCCTGACCATTCTTGCGCTGGGCACCAGCCTCCCAGAGTTGGGCGCAGTTCTTGCCTCTGCGAGGCGCGGCCGAAATGACCTGGTACTTGGCAACGTCATCGGATCGAACGTTTTCAATTCGCTCGCCGTTGTTGGTGCCACAGGGGTCTTTGGTGCCGGAAGTCTCGTCACCGACTTCCGGCCGGACCTGCTGGTGATGGTTGCCGTGTCGTTGATCGCCGGTGTGCTGGTCTGGTCGGGCGATCGGCTCCAGCGGATCGAAGGCTTCGTTCTCCTGGCTGCCTACCCGGTTGCGATCTGGCTCGCGATCTGAGTCGGCTACGCCGGTTCGAAAGCCCTGCTCACGGCCCGCTTCGCCATCGATCTCGTGACGGGCGCATGGAGTACTGAAACCGGTAGGAAGTAGAGGCGCCCCCGCCACCCATGGAGTTGGACCGCTGTGGTCACATAGAGCAATCTTGCTTGCGGGTCCACGGCAACTGTCGCTCGGAAATCGAGATGGCGGTCGTCCGCAGCGATTAGCGCCTCTTCGTTCTGCACCCGGTCCACGTCAAACACCGACGACTGGGCCGGGCTTACCCCGATAAGCCGGACGAGAGTCTGGCGTAGGCCCAGCAGTAGCTTCACCCAGTTTGGAGCCGATTCAACGTTGAAGACTTGCTTTGCCCACCACGCTGGGTCTTGGAGGACGGCTGTCACTTCATGGGGAATCGAAACGATCACCACGTCGGCGAAGTCAGGGCTTGGTATGTCGTCGAAGACGATCGACCGCCGCGACGCTTGAGCCGATTCCCGCTCCTCGTGGCTGTCTTGCATGTGCTGAACGCTATTCGACGCCGGATGCACCGGCCGGTTCCGGGAGGAGCATGGCCCGAGCGATGATCTCCGAGATTGCCTCCACAACCGGAATGCCCGCGCTGATGCTCGCAGAGCCTTCGCTCATGATTGCAACCACGTAGCCGTTGGAGGGGCCGGGCTCGTCTACCCATCCCACTGAGTTGACGATCCCTCCAGCGAAGCCGTTCTTCTGAGCAACGCTCCATTCTTGGGGAACACCGGCCGTGACTCCCCAGGTCTGCTCGGGAACGACCGAGCTCATGAGATCGAGGGCAACAGACCGGTACTCGTCTTCAAGAGGCCCCCACTCACCCAGCAGAACCTGGCGCAGCAGAGCGACTTGGTCAGAGGCAGACGTTCGGGTGCGGCCCCAGGGGCGCGTGTTGAAGTCTCCGACAATGTCGAGGTCTTCCATTTCGAATGCGTCTGCCGTTTGCCGGAACCAGTCCTGCCCTCCAAAGTCGCGCCACAGAATCCTGACCTCGTTGTTGGTGGACCGAGTGATCATCGGAGTCATAAGGCGCATTTCTCTTTCGGTGACCTCGCGCTGGGCGTCCTGGGCCTCGAGGAGGGTTCCGGCCATCACCATGACCTTGAATACCGACGCCGTTCGGTTTCTGTTGGCCGGGTTCAAGGAGTACTCGCACCCGGTCCGCGTGTCGTAGACATGTGCTGAGATCAGACGCCCTCTGAAACGGTTCTCGAGATTGTCGACCACGGAATCGGCGAACGGATCCCGTCGGCAACGCGGCTGGGCATCGACAACAGATGTCGTCGTTGTGGTTGTCGGGGGTGTGGTGGTCGTCGTCGTCGTCGTCGGAGATGCTTCTGGAGCACTCTGGGTGGTCGCCGTACTGCTGCTGGTGGTTGACGGCTCACTCGCAGACGGAACGGTGCAACCAACCAGGACTAGAGCCAGAGCCAATCGTCGGAGAAACCTCACACTCCGATTCAAGCGTTGTCGAGACCGCTGATCAGGCATGGCTTTCTTAGATGCTTCGAATCGCAACTAAAATACTTGTAGGGTAGAGTAACTTCCATGTCGCTCTCGATTCCATACGACATTCACCGGTTGACTTTTCTGAATGTGGAGCTGATCGAGAATGCTTTGGAAGGTCAGCCCATCAACGGGACTGAGTACGCCTTGTACTCCGCAATAACGTCCTTGGGTCGGGCAACAATCAGCGAGGTCTCGACGCACATGGCTGTTCCGTTGGCGACGACCTCCAAGATGATCGCCAAGGCAGAAGACCTCGGGCACATTTCGCGTGCGCCGAATCCTGAAGATGGTCGATCCCAGTTGGTGGAGCTCACCAGAGACGGGAAGAAAATGCACGAAGCGTGCACCGCCGACTTCATGGCTGCGTTGCGGAGGCTCCTCGATGAGCTTGGTGGGTCGAGGGACGACATCAAATGGGCACTACGTCGTCTCGACTCCGCCTATCGGTCGGTCCTTGGATTTGCGGACGATCCGCCGGTGACCCAGCCAACGTCTCGATCTCTCGGATATGGGGGTCGTCTCTTGACTCGAGAGCAGGAAGAAGAGGTCCGCGCCCATATCGAGTTCGTGCAATGGCGGGACTCTCAATGAGATTGTTCGTGGTACTGCTTCTTCTGACTGCGGCTTGCTCAGCAGAGGAGCCACTCGCTTCAACGACCACGATTGGCGAGGATCAAACGACTACATCGTCGTTGCAGCCGACAACGACATCCACCGTGGCGACAACGACGACGAGTGCCCCCACCACGACTACCTCGACATTGACCGTGGAGATTCCGGACGCTGTCGGAGTTGTCACGGTGATCGATGGTCACCCTGCAGCTACTGGCGGGGTTGCCGCAGATTCTCTGGGCAACGTCTACTTCTCTGACATGGGTCCAGCGCCTGCTCGGCTGGGCAACAGGATCTTCAAGCTGAGCCCGGATGGGAAGGTCACGCTCCACGCTCGGAGCGACCAGATTCGCGGCGCCTCGGGCTTGGCGATTGACGAAGACGGAACGATCTATCAATCGTCTTTCAGCAGCGGTGCCGTGTTCAAGGTCTCACCCGAGGGGGATGTTGAGGAGTTTGCGAACGACGGAATCGTCGGGCCGATTGGTGTAGTGCTCGCGCCTGAAGGCGGGCTCTATGTCGCCGACTGTCGAGGCGGACGGGTTCTGTCCGTGGATTCCGGAGGTGCAGTCGAGGTGATTTCTTCCGACCCGATTCTCTCTTGTCCGAATGGCCTGGCGCTCGCCGACGATGGGAACCTGTATGTCGCCAACTTCGGAGACAGTCGAGTCGTCCGTGTCTCTCTGACCGGTGAGACGGAGGAGCTGATCCGGTTGCCTGGGGGCAACCTGGGCCACATCACGTTTCACGATGGTGCCCTGTATGTGGCGACACGCGGCGCCAGTCAGATCCACCGGGTGACGCTGGAGGGCGAGCCCACGCCTGTCGTGGGTACGGGGGAGATGGGAACTACGGACGGTCCACCGCTGGAGGCTCAGATAGATCGTCCAAATGGGATCGCCTTCACCCCTGACGGAGCACTCTGGTTCAACCAGCCCCAGAGACCAGTGTCGGCCAACAATCCGATTTCTCTGAGACGGGTGGTTTTCGAACCGTGATCAGCTATTGGTCCTCGAGCAGGAATTCACAGAACTCCAGCTCATCTCCACAGAGAAGGATCGTGTAGTCGATGACAAGTGTGCCGCCAGACGTGTCAACTTCGATTCCGTCGATCACGCCGCCATCCGAGGAAGTCCTCTCTGCTCCGACGATTACCTGCACGAGATCCTCTCCAGGGGTCTCATCACAAGTCCGCTCAACAACCGCCCCTTCCAGGGGTTCCACGCGATCCTCGTCGAGACCATCAGTCGGGAACCCGTTGGCGGCACCTACGAACATGTCAGGCGAGGTATAGACCACCCCACCCAACAGCTCGGCGTCGCCCTCGATCGACTCGGCATCTATCGAGTTGAGCTGGACTGCCCCGTCGGCTGCGCAGACGAAGATCCCGAAGCTCTTATCGCTGCCGGTCGTGAAATCGCCAAAACCGGAGGTTTCGCCCTGTGGGTCGACAACGGCAATGAGGGTGCCATCAAATTGGCTGTCCGTACAGCCCGTAGTCACAAGAGATAGGACCGCGATTGTGATGGCGAGGCGTCTGAGCATCGACGAGAGGTTACGAGCACCGCCTATCGAATGCCCAAGTGGGGGATCAGGTCTAAGTCACGGCCGCCGATAATCTTTGACAGCCAATGGTCCGTCGACTCACCCTTCCTCTTGCTCTGTGCGTTCTTGTTGCAGCGTGTACTGGTAGTTCCGCAGATACCACCACCACAACGGGGCCCTCAGACAGTCCGTCGACCACGGAAGCTGTCCAAGGCTCCACTACGACAACTTCGCCGGTACCGACCACGACCACAACCCTCGCGACCGCGCCGACCACCGACCCCGATCTCTCTGGTCTGGAAGGTCTATCCGAAGCGCTCAAAGAGCAGCTCGAGCAGCTGATCGTCGAAGCCCAAGAAATCCGTGATCTCCCCTTCCTGTCGCCTCCGATCATTCGAGTGGTTTCCAACGAGGAGCTGTCCGATCTGGTGCGTGCCGAGATTGCGGATAACGCCGAAGACTTCCCTCAAGATGAGTCGATGTACAAGCTCTTGGGCCTGCTCGCCGAGGAAGCCGACTTCGAGTCGATAGTGACCGACCTCTACGGAGAGCAAGTGGCGGGTTTCTACGACGGTGAGACCGGTGAGATCGTGGTGCCGGCTCGAGACGAGGGCTTTTCTCTCCTCCAGCAGGGAACGATGATCCACGAATTGGTTCACTCACTGACCGATCAGCACTTCAGTTTCAATGAGGTGTTTCGCCAAATGGTCGATGAAGAGAGGCTTGACGAGGCGACCGCCTACCAAGCTCTCATCGAGGGGGACGCCACTCTGGCTGAGGTCTTGTGGATTCAAACTCTGAGTCAGCGCGAGATCGGGGAGTTGATCGCTGAGTCCTTGAGCATCGATAGCTCGGCCCTCGATGCGTCTCCCCGTTTCTTGACGGAGAGTCTCCTGTTCCCATATGACACTGGTCTTGCGTTCACTCAAGAGCTTTTTGCGGAGGATCGCTGGTCGGGGATCAACGATGCGTACCGACGCATGGTCAATCTGCCGGGCTCCAGTGAACAGGTCATCACCCCGGCGGATTACACCGAGGATCTGCCGATGGAGGTGGAGATCGAGCCCCTCGAACTCGATGGGTATGAGCTCGTCCGTACGTCGGTGTGGGGTGAGCAGGGGTTCAGGCTTATGTTGAACCAGGGGAGTACAGCTTCTTCGACCGCAGTTGCGGCAGACGGCTGGGGTGGAGATAGCTATCACCAGTGGTTCGACGGAGTGAACTCAGCGTTACTCATCGTCTACGAAGGCGACACCACCGGTGACGTGCTCGAACTCGAGGAAGCTCTGCTGGAATACGCCTTCGAGTCCTTCCCTGAAGAGAATTTCGCTTGGGTGGAACAACTGGACGGAGCGCTCTACTTCATCGCCGCAGACGAGACGTCTGTTGGTGAGTTCATCAGAGCATCTGTGGGTCTGGACGCCGTCGGTTCCTAGAGTCCCTCCCGTGTCTAGCGGGCGTCTACTGGTCTGTGCCACTCCGATTGGGAATCTCGGAGACGTTTCCGAACGACTCCGCAACACCCTCGCCTCCGCAGACGTTATCTATGCCGAGGACACCCGCCGCACAGCGAAACTTCTGACGCACCTGAACCTCAGCATCACGTTGCTGTCGTTGTTTGCTGGCAACGAGAAATCTCGAACAGAGTCCATTGTCCGGGCGGTCGAGGCCGGACAGTCGGTGGTCGTGGTCTCAGATGCCGGCATGCCAACTCTTTCAGATCCTGGGGCGGAGGCCGTGCGAGCAGTACGTGAGGCTGGATACGTTGTTTCGGTTGTGCCCGGCCCTTCAGCTGTCTCAACGGCTGTTGCATTGTCCGGGTTCGGCGGGGATCGATACGTCTTCGAAGGGTTCCTTCCACGGAAAGGCCGTGACCGGGCAGAACGCCTCGCCCAGCTCTCCGCTGAACTCCGACCAGTTGTGCTGTTCGTCAGTCCGAAGCGACTGCGCCACGATCTCGAAGACTTAGCGGAGGCCTGTGGTCGTGAACGCGAAGTCGCAGTCATGCGGGAGCTCACCAAGCTGCACGAGGAGAGCTGGGTGGGCAGTTTGGGCGGAGCGGTTGAGAGGTGGTCCGGTGAGGTCAAAGGGGAGCTGACCGTTGTCCTGGGCCCGGGGGTGGAGAGAGAGCCAGATTTTGAAGCGGCAGTCGAGAACGCTCTCCGGCTGATGGGCGAGGGCGTTTCTCTATCAGATGCGGCCCGGTCGGTCGCCGCCGAATCCGGCGTGTCCCGCACGCAGCTCTACACGGCCTTGTTGGCTAGTCAGGAATCGAGCTGAGATCGGCAACCGGCGCAGATGCCTTTGCCTTTGAACTGGGTGACCCGCTCGTCGGAGCCGCAAAAGGTGCACGAGTCAGTCATCTTTCTGAGCACGATGTTCCCGCCTTCGACAGCCACGTAGAGGTGATCTCCTTCACGGATGTTGAACATCCTCCGCGTCTCGGCTGGAATCACGATTCGCCCCAAATCGTCGATCTTGCGGGTGATGCCGGAGTCCACTTTGAACGAGACTACCGATCGGTTTCCGGGCGTGCCGTCTAGCGTCCACGGCGCATGGGTTGGGTAGACACACACTGCCATCTGCAGCTGGACGATCGTGATCCAGCGTGGTTGCTGGAGCGTGCAATTGATGTCGACTGGCTGGTAGCGCCCGGCATCGACGCTGCGAGCTCGCAGGCGTCGGTTGACCTCCATGAGCGTTTCCCCGATCGCGTCCTGGCAACTGCCGGCCTTCATCCCCATGACGCAAGCAAATGGGCCTCCGACGGGCCCTCGATCGAGGCGATGGCTCCTGTTGTGTCCGCAATCGGCGAGGCGGGGCTTGACTTCTATCGCGAGCTGTCACCGCGTCGTGATCAAGAGCTGGCGTTGCGAGCGCAGATCGAACTTGCTCAGGCTCACTCGAAACCGCTGATCTTCCACTGTCGCGACGCCTTCTCCGACGCGTTTCGAATCATCGAGGAGACAGGCGTCGGGTCACAAACGGTGTTGCATTGCTGGACGGGCGGGCGTCGTTGGACGAAGAGGTTCCTCGACCTTGACGTGACGTTCTCCTTTGCCGGGCCGATCGCGTTCGAGACCGGAGAGACCATCCGTCTGGGTGCTGAGCTGGTGCCACCGGAACGCGCTCTCGTCGAGACCGATACCCCCTATCTCACTCCTCCGCCTCATCGGGGACAACCGAACGAGCCGGCTTGGGTCGCTCTCGTTGGTGCTGCCCTCGCCCGTGTCTGGGGGATGAGTGAAAGTGATGTGGCGGCGCTCACCACCGCCAACGCAACGAGGGTCTTCAAGTCATGACGGCGCAGACCCGGTCAGAGATTGCCGCTCTTTTGGACAAGCACGGTCTTGCGCCCATTCATCGACTTGGGCAACACTTTCTCGCCGACGCCAACATCACCCGAAAGATCGTCGGTCTTGCCGGAGACTCGGAGCCTGGTCTGGTTGTGGAAGTGGGTGCCGGTACTGGCACATTGACAAGAGCGCTTGCCGAGCATGGCCATCGGGTCGTCGCCTATGAGGTCGACCGGGGTCTCCAGGCAGTACTTCTTGAGGTGACTCAGGGCGCAGACGTCGAACTTCGTTTCGAAGACGCTTCGAACGTGGATTTCGGCATTGCTCTCCCAGGCGGACCTTGGGCGATGGTCGCGAATCTTCCCTACAACGTCGGCACTCCTTTGGTCATGGATGCTCTACGCCACGCTCCGCAGATAACGAGGTTTGTCGTGATGGTTCAGAAGGAGGTCGCTGAGCGGTTCGCCGCCGCGCCCGGTTCAGCCGACTACGGGCTGCCATCGGTCGTTGCCGGTATTCACAGCAGGGCGCATCTGGCCTTCAGCGTGCCCCCTCAAGTGTTCTTTCCGCCTCCGAGGGTGGAGTCGGCAGTCGTAGTACTGGACCGCAGAGAGGCTCCGCCTGCCTCGGAAGTTGCAATCGAGCTGGCACGTGCTGGCTTCGGGCAGCGAAGGAAGATGCTGAGGCGATCCCTGTCAGGAGTCCTCGACGATCCGGCTGCTCATCTCACCCAGCGTGGGATCGACCCCACCGCGCGCGCCGAGGAGCTGAGCCCCCAACAGTGGCTTTCGTTGGCCTCATGAGATGGGAGGCCCCGGCCAAGGTGAATCTGTCGCTACACGTCGATCCGCCGCGCGACGACGGGCGACACCCGCTCGAGTCGATCGTGCAAACGGTGGATTGGCTGGACTATCTCTCGGTGGAGCCGGGGGAGGGTAAGGACTCGCTGGAGTCCGAAATCGAAGACAACATCATCCTGACGGCTCTCCGGAGTCTTCGTGAGGGGACTGAAGTGCCGCCTGTCGCAATCGAGCTGGAAAAGACGATCCCGATGCAGGCCGGGCTGGCTGGCGGGAGCTCGAACGCTGCGGCAGTGCTGCGCGCCGCGGCGAAGGTGTTTGGGATATCGGGGTCAGAGGTCTCCCGCGCGGCGGCGGCCACCGGTGCCGATGTGCCTCTCTTTCTCGACGGCGGGACGCAGATGATGACCGGCACGGGATCCGAACTGGAGCGACTCCCGCCCTTGGATGGGTTTGCCCTCGCCGTGGTTGTACCCGACTTCGGTCTGTCCACCTCCGACGTCTACCGCCGTTGGGATGAGCTGGAAGGGCCGGTTGGTGAGGCTCTGCCTGACCATCGGCTTCCTCCTGCGTTGCGCGGCGGAATGCCCATGCGCAACGACCTCCTCCCGGCCGCCCTCGATCTCGAGCCTCTCCTCGGTGACTTCCTGGCCGATCTCCGGGCGTCATGGGAGACGGGCGTGTCGATGACCGGGTCTGGCTCGGCGTGCTTTGGCTACTTCCCTTCAGTGGAGGAGGCAGCCGATGCGGTGGCTGCTGTCGAGGCGGAGGGTCGTGGGGTTGAGCTCAGGCCACGTGGGGTCACTGAAGTGTGATGACCGTTGCTCTGCAACGGTCATCACACTTCAGTCATCGTCGTCACCTCCGTTAACCTGACTGTGCCCTGATTTTGGGGGGTGGTGTAACTGGTAACACGGCAGGTTTTGGTCCTGTTATTGCGGGTTCGAGTCCTGCCCCCCCAGCAATAGACCCAGGAAGGTCAGACTTGGCAGCACATGTGATCGTCCTCGCTGCAGGCGAGGGCAAGCGGATGAAGTCCGACCTGCCCAAAGTCGCTCATCCCGTGCTCGGCAAGCCTCTCTTGGGGTGGGTGATCGACGCGACGTCCGACCTCGACCCGGCTTCCATCACTGTCGTAGTTGGTCATGGTGCAGATCAGGTTCGCGAGATTCTCCCTGAAGCCACCAACACCGCACTTCAGGCTGAGCGCCTGGGGACCGGGCATGCCACCCAAATCGGACTCGATGCCGCTGAAGGGATCTCCGGTGACGACGTCGTGGTCGTCTTGTACGGCGACACCCCACTTTTGACCCCAGGGCTGATCGCCGAGCTTGCAAACCTCTCCGAGGACGAGACCGGGAGGCTCATCTCCGCTGATGTCGAAGACCCCACCGGGTACGGACGGGTGATCCGGGCAGAGGGCGGTTCCGTTGGGGGGATAGTCGAGCACCGTGACTGCACACCGGAGCAACTGAAGATCAATGAGATGAATGCTGGGCTTTACGCAATCAGAGCGAACCACCTCATCGAGAGCCTGGAGAACGTGACCAACGACAACGTCCAGGGTGAGTACTACCTGACGGACGTTGTCGGCCTACTCGTCGCTGAGGGGCACAAGCTCTCGGCCATCAAGACCACACCCGAGGAGGTGATGGGTATCAACAGTCAAGATCAGCTGGCGGAAGCGCGTCGCGAGTTGCAAAGACGGATCAACACTGAGTTGATGAGGTCAGGCGTGGCGATCCTCGATCCCGACCGGACGTATATCGACGAGAGTGTCTCCGTCGCGCCGGGGGCCACCATTTATCCGGGGACCCATCTCGAGGGATCGACGTCGGTCGCGGCCGGGGCGCGGATCGGTCCCGACGTCTTCGCAGTCGACACATCGATAGGTGCCGACTCGACGGTCTGGTATGCAGTTCTCAGAGGAGCGGAGATTGGGGCCGGCTGCGAGGTGGGCCCATACGCTTCACTTCGTCCAGGCACCGTTCTAGAAGCCGGTTCGAAGATTGGGACCTTCGTCGAGACCAAGAACACCACCATGGCCGAGGACTCGAAGGCCAATCACCTTGCCTATCTGGGTGACGCAATCGTCGGCGCCCGAACCAATGTTGGAGCTGGTGTCGTCACCGTGAACTATGACGGCGTCGACAAGTCGAAGACCGAGATCGGGGAAGACGCCTTCATCGGGTCGGACACCATGCTCGTAGCTCCGATCAAGATCGGTGACCGCGCTACGACAGGGGCTGGGTCAGTGATCACCAAAGATGTCGACGACGATGCCCTCGCTGTAGAGCGATCTGGTCAGAAGGAGATTCCCGGCTACTCTTCTCGTCGCGCGGCGCGTAAAGCGGCAAAGGACGCGAAGGACTGACGTGGATATCGTCTCCCGCAACCGGATGATGCTCTTCACCGGGGGTGCCAATGAGCCCCTCGCTGACGAGGTTGCTGAAACACTGGGGATTCAATTGGGTGGGATCGAGAGGTCCACATTCGCCAATGGTGAGATCTACGTTCGCCCCCTCGACAGCGTTCGCGGTACCGATTGTTTCGTCATTCAGAGCCACTCGGCGCCGATAAACGACAACATCGTGGAGCAGCTGGTCACCATCGACGCTTTGCGTCGGGCATCAGCAAGACGCATCACGGCCGTCATTCCCTTCTTTGGATACTCCCGTCAGGACAAGAAGGTTCTTCCCCGAGAACCGATTACGGCTCGACTCATGGCCGACCTGTTCATGCGGGCGGGGGCTGATCGGCTCGTCTCGGTCGATCTCCACACCGGCCAGCTTCAGGGATTCATCGGGAAGCCGTGGGATCACCTCACCGCACTTCCGATCATTGCGGACTATCTCTCAGATGTCGTGGAGCCTGGCAAACGTTCGATTCTCTCCCCGGATGCCGGCGGTGTGAAACGTGCCGAGAGGTACGCCAAACATCTGGGAGGTTCGGTCGCCTTCATCTACAAGCGACGTGAGCCGACCGAGCACAACCAGTCAGAAGCCCTGCACATGGCGGGAAAGGTGCACGATCGTCACGTGGTGATCGTCGATGACATGATCGACACGGCCGGGACCGTCTGCAACGCAGCAGAGATGGTCAAAGAGTTCGGCGCCCTCAGCGTCAGGATCGTGGCTACACATGGGATCTTCTCAGACCCTGCTCTGGATCGGATCAAGAACGCGCCGATCGAGGAAGTGATCGTGACCAACACTCTGCCGGTCGACCCCGACGTGGCATCGCTCGACAAGGTCAAGGTGCTTTCGATCGCTCCCATCCTCGCCGAGACACTGCAGGCGATATTCATGGACTCGTCAGTGTCGGAGATCTTCCTCGGAGAGAACGAGTAGCGAAGTCCGGTTTTCTCCCGGTCGGGTCATACAATCGAGAAACCCGTGACTGCCCGACATCGACAATCCCCCACGCCTGAACAGGCGCAGTATCGAATCCTTCTTCTAGCCCTCATCGCGATCTTCATCGTTGGGTTCATCATCTTCCGGGGCTTCGGCTCAGACGATGGAGCATCGGTCGGTGCCGAAGAGACAACGACTACCACGTCGCCGGACGGTGGCAGCGAGCCGGGCGATTCCAGCACAACCACATCTGGTGGTTCGGGCGACGGTGCGACGACGACAACAACCGCTGACAGTGGAGGTGGTGTCGACCTACCGCCCCTCCAGGAGGTCAGTTTCGAGCAGGTCTTCGACGGGTTCCGTCAGCCGAACGGGATTGGCGCTCCAGTTGGAGACAACCGTCTCTTTGTCCAACAGCGGGTCGGGGTGATCCGAATCCTCGACGAGAGTCGGCAGATGCTCGACCCAGCTTTCCTCGATATCACCGACCGGGTTCTCGCCGGCGGCATCGAGCAAGGTCTGCTGGGCATGGCTTTCCACCCGGACTACGCGAACAACCGTCGCTTCTTCGTGTACTACACGGACAAGGGGGGCAATCGGCAACTCTCCGAATTCACAGCTTCGGTCTCTGACCCGAACGTGGCTCTGCCCGACTCGGAGAAGGTGCTCTTTGAGTATCCGCAGCCGGAAGGGCATACCGACATTCGCCACTACGCCGGCAACGTCGCCTTCGGCCCCGATGGATATCTCTGGGTTTCCCTGGGCGATGGTGCCGACAGTCGTGATCAGGGCCAGGACCCCAATACCCCGTATGCCGCAATCCTCCGCCTCGATGTGGACAACGGAGACCCATATGCAATCCCGGCTGACAATCCGTTTGTCAGTGGCGGCGGGATGGACGAAGTCTGGGCGTACGGTCTCCGCAATCCGTGGAGATTCGCAATCGACCCGGTTGAGCGTCTGATTTACATCGCCGATGTTGGACATGCCGACCAGGAGGAAGTCAACGTCGAGTCGATCGACCAGGGCGGCTACAACTTCGGCTGGTCAGATGTGGAAGGCACTCGTTGTTTCCATGTCCAGGACTGTGACCCTGAGGCCTATGACACCCCGGTGCTGACCTACTCGCACGAGGAAGGGCTGTCGATCACGGGCGGCTTTGTGTATCGAGGTGACGAGATTCCTGAGCTACACGGGACGTATTTCTATTCGGACTGGGTGCGCCAGTGGATTCGGGGCTTCAAATACGTCGACGGCACGGTGACCGAAGAGAAGGACTGGACCGACGAGCTCGGTGGCCCGGTCGGCTCGATCACCAGTTTCGGCTTGGACGGCCAAGGTGAGCTGTACGCCGTGACTCATGAGGGTGGTGTCTTCAAGCTCACGGCAACTCGATGACCTCACCCGGGTAGATCAGATCAGGGTTCCCTGACCTGAGAGTGGGAGTGTTCAAGTCGATCACCTGCAACCAGTAGGGAGCGATTGTTCTGGAGCTGCCCTCGAGATGTCGCTCAGAGATCTTCCACAGGTGGTCTCCCGCCTCCACCACCACAGTTGTCTCAGCCGGCGCCTGCGAGGAGAGTTCGATCGGGATCCGCGTGGCCGATGTCTCGCCAGCGGAGGCCTCGTCGAATCCGACGATGCAGCAAGTCAACAGGATGAGAAATGCGGGACGCCACATGCTTCGAACGTATGTCGTGAGGCGTTCGATGTGAAGGGGGTTACGATCGGCGTATGAAGGTCAGAATCGGAATCAGCACCACCGACAAACTCCTCGAACTGGAGATCGAAGACGTCAAGACATTCAAGTCTGAGATGGAAGACGCTATCGCCAACGACGGGGTCGGCTGGTTCACCGATTCCAAGGGCAGGAGTATCGGTATCCCGGCCCGAAGTGTCGCCTTCATCGAAATCGACGATGCCGGTGCCGAGCGAGCGGTCGGTTTCAGCCCCGCCTAACCGCGAACCCAGGGTTCGTGACTTCGCACTACGAAGGCCACGGCCCACAGAATGGGGTTAGAACACGAGAAAGACGCCCCGAAGGGCGTCTTTCAAGACGTCAGTAGTTCGTTCAGACGGAGCGACGACGCCTCTCGGCAAGCCAACGCTTGCGGAGTCGACGGCGATCGTCTTCTGCGTAGCCTCCCCAGACGCCGGATTCCTGGTTGGTTTCCAGGGCGTACTGGAGGCAGTCTTCACGAACCATGCATGTGTTGCAGATGGCAATCGCGGTGTCGATCTGCTCAACGGCAGGACCGGTCGTGCCAACCGGAAAAAAGAGCGTGGGCTCTGAATCCCGACACGACGCCACGTCGCGCCAGTCTGTTGTGATGGTTGTGAGCGTCATTGCTTCCTTACTTTGTGATCTTTTTCACAAGGACACCGTCACGAGTTTGCTCGGAGGTGTAAGGGGTGTTTACCGGAACAACGGTAACGTCAGATTGTCGGCCTGTAAACAGATTTCCAGGGGAAATTTTGACGAAACCAGCAATTTGGGTAGTCGGTCACCGTGGGTGGCCAGCCAGATATCCGGACAACACCCTGAGTGGTCTCATCGCCGCTTCGGATGTCTCAGACGCCATCGAGGTCGATGTACGCCGTTCCGGCGACGGCAAACTGATTCTGTCGCATGACTCTGATCTCAACGGAGTTGTTGTCTCCGAGACACCTTGGGCTCAGCTGATGGAGTTGGATCTGGGTGACGGTCACCACCCGATCCTCCTCGACGAGGCGATTGCAGCCCTTCCGGAGACTCCGATTCAGTATGAGATTAAGAACTGGCCGGCTCAGCCTGGATTTGAACCAGATCACCGACTCGCCTTGGAGACGGCAGAACGGGCCAGGCCCGGCGACATTGTCACCAGCTTCAACCCCGACACACTCGCAAAAGTCAGAGAATCGTTCGCTGACGTGCCGACGGGCCTGGCGGTAATGGCCCCCATTGCCCTTGATCAAATTGTCAATTTCTGTTTGGACGCCGGGCACCGGGCATTGGTGCCCGCAGAGGAACTCTTGACCGAGGACATCGGAGCGGAGCTAGAGATCTACCCGTGGACTGTGAATAGCCAAAAGCGCGCCAAGGAGTTGGTCGAATTCGGCGTTACCGGCATCATTACCGACGACCCAGGTTCGATATCCCAGATTCGGAGTCAGCATTGAGCATTCAGGAACAACTCACGGCTGAACTCACCGCGGCGATGAAGGCCAAAGACGCCCCACGTCGTGATGTGATCAGACAAATCCAGACTGAAGTGGCAACCGCGAAGAGCCAGCCCGATTTCTCCGGCGAGGTCGACGACGGCTTCTATCTGAAGATCATTGCGTCCTACGTCAAGAAGATGGACAAGTCCCGCCAGGAGTACGAAGGGCTCGGCGAACGTGGCGCCGACATGGCCGCCAAGCTCGCCTTTGAGGTCGAGTATCTGGGGCAGTGGCTGCCGAAGAAGCTCGGAGAGGACGAGACGCGGGCCTTGATTGCCGAAGCGATTGACCAGATGGGTGTCGTTGGGGATGAGAGGGCTGCCGGTCGTGTCACCGGCCAACTGATGAAGAACCATGGCAAAGATCTCGACGGTGGACTTGTCAATCGGTTGGTGCGGGAGATGCTGAGCTCCTAAGTGAGGCTTCCGTCCTTCGAACCCATGCTGGCCACGAAGTGGCCTGCCCCGTTCGACGATCCAGGATGGTGGTTTGAGGTCAAGTGGGACGGGTACCGGACGATCATCGGATCCGAGCAAGGCAACGTCGTCGCCAGGTCACGACGCGGGCTGGATCTGATGGGCCCCTTTCCGGAACTTGCAACTCTCGAGATTCCGGATGGGGTGGTCCTTGATGGTGAGGTTGTTGCGTTCGACGAGGAGGGTCGTCCCAGCTTTTCCCTCCTCCAGCGACGAACAGGCTTCGCGGGATCTGGAACTGATGCTCGGGTCGGTGTGAACCTCGTCGTGTTCGACGTGTTGTTCCACGGAATCTCGATGGTGGATGCTCCATATGAGGAGCGAAAGGGACTCCTGACCGAGTTGGAACTCGCACCGTCGATCATCGTCCCGGACCCAACGCCGGAATCAGGTACATCTCTCTTCGAGGTTGTGGAGTCCCAGGGGCTCGAGGGTGTTGTGGCCAAACGGCTGGGCTCGCGTTACGTCCCAGGGCGGAGGTCGGACGACTGGAGAAAGATCTCGGTCCGTCACACGCTGCGGGCGGTTGTAGGGGGCTATCTGCCCGGCGAGGGAGGCCGGACATCCACTTTTGGGTCTGTCCTGGTGGGTCTCTATGAACCGGCGGGGTTGCGATGGATCGCGGCCGTGGGATCGGGGTTCACCGATGTGACGCTCACTGCCTTCAGTGAGGCCTTCGCTCAGATCGAGAGGGACACCTCACCTTTCACCAACGACGTTCTCGCCCCGGGCGGAAAGCCGGTTTGGGTCGAGCCGGGAATCGTCGTCAACGTCGCGTACAAAGAGTGGACTCACGACAACCACCTCAGGGCACCGGTATTCAAGGGAGTCGAGTTGGCTGAGCCGGAATCTGTGACCTGGGCCGAAGAAGGTCCGGAGTCCTAGACGCTGAACTCGATCACCACAGGGTCGGGCCCGATCTCGTATTCGTCTTCCCCCAACTCAGCAGTCAGCGTTTCTTTGTCAGTGTTGAGGATGAGAGTCTCGTGAGTCAGGGTGACATGAAGGGTCTCCCCATGTATCCGCACCTTGAACCCGACGCTGTCCCATTCCTCCGGGAGTCTGGGGTCGAACCGGACGCCGTGTCCGTTGTGGGACATACCTGCGAATCCGTAGACGATCGCCATCCACACCCCGCCGGCCGATGCCACGTGCACCCCGTCGGTTGTGTTTCCGTGGAGATCGCCCAGATCCATCCAGAGGGCTCGCCGAAAATACTTCATGGCCAACTCGGAGTATCCGACCTTGGCGGCAACGATCGACTGTACGCACGCTGACAGCGAAGAGTCCCCGGTGGTGAGCGGGTCGTAGTAGTCGAAGTTCGCTTTGCGTAGGTCTCCGGAGAAATCATCGGGCAGGAGGAACATGGCCATCACCACGTCCGCCTGCTTCAGAACCTGATATCGATAGATGACCAGTGGGTGGAAGTGGAGAAGTAATGGGCATTTGTCGTCGGGCACCTGCTCGAACGGAAACGGCTTCTTGGTCAGGAAACTGGCGTCTTGCTTGGTGATGCCCAGCTCCTCGTCGAAGGGGATCAACATGTCGTCCGCGTTGCGCCGCCACTCCACCAGCTCATCCTCCGATAGCTCCAGCCGGTCGACTAGATCGGTCCAGCGCTGTGGACGTTCCTCCTTCATGAGCCCTACGGTCTCGGCGGCGTAGCGAAGGTTCATGCGGGCCATCAGGTTGGTGTACGCGTTGTCATCGACCATCGCCGTGTACTCGTCGGGCCCGGTCACCTCGTAGATGTGAAAGGCGTCACCGTTGTAGAAGCCGAGACTCGACCAGAGACGAGCGGTCTCCACAAGCATCTCGACACCGATGTCCCAGAGCAGATCCTTGTCGCCGGTGATCTCCACGTATTGCTTGATGGCGTAGGCGATCGCCGAGTTGATGTGATATTGCGCAGTACCCGCCGCGTAGTAGGCGGAGGCCTCGTCGCCCGTGATGGTTCGCCACGGGAAGAGGGCGCCCGACTCGGATAGAACACGAGCTCTGTCCCGTGCGTCGTCCAGCATCGAATAGCGATGCCGGAGAAGACCAGCGGCAGCCGCAGGTCGCGTGTGGGCCAAGAACGGCAGCACGAAGATCTCCGTGTCCCAGAATATGTGACCCTCATAGGCCTGCCCGGTCACTCCTTTGGCAGGTATCCCTGCTTGATGCAGCTGCGCCGATGCCTGGTTCAGCTGGAATATTGACCAACGCAGCGCCTGCTGGGTCTCCGGGTCGGACTCGATCGTGATGTCGGCGAGGCTCCAGAACCGCTGCCAGGCACGCGTGTGGTCGTCCGCAAGGGTGACGAGGCCCACGTCCCGTGCCCCATCCACGGATTCTCCCGCTCGGTCGGCCGCCAGGTCGCCGGTCTTGTAGGACGTGATTTTGTCGACTGTGACCCGCTCCCCGGCTTTGGCCTCGGTTCGGATCCTTAGATGTGGCCGATCCTCGTCGAATACGGGGTCCGCTTCGTATTGGGTGTTGAGCACGTGGTCGAGGCCGACTCCGAGGTTCAGGCGGGAGCTCGCCGTTTGGTAGCCGGCAACCATCCGCAGGTCGTCGATCTCGAGGCTGGTTTGGTTGAGCACCCGCCTCCCGAAGTCACGTGCCTTCCGGGGGTCGAATGCGTTTTCCGTGCCCCGGTAGTCGATGTCCTGGCGATTGATGAGATAGGAGTCGATCTTCACCATGGCGTCGGCGTCGGTCACCAACTGGAGACGGGTGGCCAGGATGTCTGGTCGTGCCACCGACACCAGCCTCGTGACCCTGAGCCTCACGTCCACGCCTGCCGCAGTGATGAGCTGATACCTGTGGGTCACCAGTCCGCGGCGAAGGTTGAGTCGTCTCCACCAACCATGGATCTGGGCGTGGTGAAAGCCGATGGGCTCACCGTCGATGGTGAGCCTCGTCACGGTCGGATCGGGCACGAAGACGATGGTCTGCCCGGTGGCGGCGAGGCCGTAGGCCGCTTCGGGGTAGTCGATAGGCCATGTCTCATAGAAGCCGTTGAGTAGAACCCCGGGCTGATGGGCTGGCGAACCGGTGTGGAAACCGCCGCGGACCCCCAGCGTCCCGTTGCCCAACGCGAGGACGGTCTCCAGCAATGGCACCGCCTCGGTGTGAAACCCGGTCTCGACAATCGCCCAGGGATCGACCGGATAGATGTCATGGGGGAGAACTGTGGCTCTAGTGGCGAGACGCTCGGGCACAGTCATAAGAGCTCGCCAAGGTCGGACACGACGAGGTCGGCCCCTGCTTCCCGGAGTTTGTCTGGGTCGGTGACACGGGCAACTCCGACAACGAGCCCAAAGTCGCCGTCGCGGCCGGCTTCAACACCAGCGAGGGCGTCTTCCACCACGACACTGCGGCTGGGCGGGACATCTAGACGACGAGCGGCTTCGAGGAACGGGTCTGCGCTCGGTTTGCCCTTGAGTCCTGCCTCTTTGACGACCAATCCGTCCACCACCACCTCGAACACATTCTCCAGCCCGGCGGCGGCCAGGACCTTCTTGGCGTTGGAGGACGATGAGACAACGGCCATCGAAACCCCCGAACCCTTGAGCCGATCGATCAGTGCGATTGTTCCCGGATATGGCTCGATCGGCTCGTTGTCGAGGATTGTGTTGAACCGCTCGTTCTTCATGTTGCCCACGGCACCGACGGTCGAGGTCCCAGGTGGATCATCGTGGCTGCCCTCAGGCAGATCCACGTCGTGGGCCTCGAGCAGGTCGCGAACTCCTTCGAATCGGGGCTTCCCGTCGATGTGAGTGACGTAGTCGTCGTCCCGGTACTCGGTCTGATCTCCATGGGCGACCTCTGGCAGCACCTTCTCGAAAGTCTCCTTCCATGCCCGGCGGTGGACGCGAGCCGTCGGTGTGATCACCCCATCTAGATCGAATAGGACGGCGTCGTAGTCCCATGTCTGCAGAGCGTTTTGTGGGTTGGTGGGTTTGGAGTCCGGTGCCATCGCGAATCGATCAGGCTAGGCCGTGGGCGGATAGATGCCAGGCGGACGCCGAAGCTTCGCAAATGGGTTGTACAGGGGTCATACTCCGCCAGATGTCAGAGAAGATTCCATGGTGGCGTTCGTCGGTGGTTTATCAGGTCTATGTGCGGTCGTTTGCCGACGCCAACGGAGACGGGACTGGCGACATCAACGGAATCCGATCCCGTCTGCCCTACCTGAGGAGTCTCGGAGTCGACGCTCTGTGGGTGAATCCGTGGTACGTATCCCCGCTGAACGACGGCGGCTATGACGTCGCCGACTATCGAGACATCGATCCTCGATTCGGCACCCTCGACGATGCGAAACGCTTGATGGCAGAGGCTGAGCAGAACGGGTTGAGGGTCATCGTCGACCTCGTCCCGAACCACACCTCCAGCGAACACGTGTGGTTCCAGCAGGCTCTCGCCTCCGGGCCCAACAGCCCGGAACGCGCCCGCTATCACTTTGTCCCAGGCAAGGGCGATCACGGGGAGTTGCCTCCCAACAACTGGACCAGCGTCTTCGGGGGGCCTGCGTGGTCCCGAGTTCCGGACGGTGACTGGTATCTGCACATGTTTGATGTCACTCAACCCGACCTGAACTGGGAACACCCCGAGGTCAGGGCCGAATTCGAGGCCATCCTCAGGTTCTGGCTCGACCTGGGTGCCGGTGGCTTCCGTGTCGACGTGGCACATGCGCTCATCAAAGGCGAGGGCTACCCCGACGCTGAGACCGAGGCTCAAGAGGTTTTGAGCACCCCCTCTGGTGACCATCCGCTCTGGGATCAGCCCGATCTGCAGGTGATCATCGAAGAGTGGAGACGAGTCCTCGACGAGTATCCCGACAAGGTCATGGTCGCCGAGGCATGGGTTCCGTCGTGGGAGCGACTGGCCAACTACGTCCAGCCGGGGAAGTACCACCAGACATTCGACTTCCACTTCACCCAGAGCAACTGGCGGGCCGACACGCTTCGGAAGACCATCGAGACCTCGATGGGGGCGTCGGGCGCAGTCGGTTCCATACCGACCTGGGTGTTGTCCAACCATGATCTGATCCGCCACGCAACCCGTCTTGCGCTGCCGGTCGGCACCAACCTTCGAGATTGGCTGAACCGGCGAGTCGACCTCGTGGCCGATGTCGAGTTGGGTGAGCGCAGAGCGCGAGCAGCGGCTCTCCTGATGCTCGGGCTGCCGGGCTCGGTCTATCTGTACCAGGGCGAGGAGTTGGGCCTACCTGAGGTCCACGATCTCCCGGAGGCGGTGCTCGAGGATCCAACTTGGGCTCGATCCGGTCATGCCGATCGCGGGCGGGACGGCTGCCGCGTGCCAATCCCATGGACGCGCGAAGGCAACTCCTACGGATTTGGTGATAACGGTTCCTGGTTGCCCCAACCTCCTCAGTGGGGTGAGTTCTCGGTTGAAGCCAACGAAGAGGATCCCAACTCCATGCTCAGCCTCTATCGCAAGGCGATCTCGATTCGCTCCAAGCGGCTTCGCAAAGATGAGGTTTTGGACTGGATCGACATGGGGAATGACGTACTCGCGTTCCGGAGAGGTAGCGACACTCTTTGTGTCGTGAATCTCGGTCGGGATTCACTGAAACTCCCGGAAGGCGAGGTCCTGTTGTCGAGCGTTCCGGTTGACGACGGGTTTCTGCCCACAGACGGTGCGGTCTGGGTATCGATCGAAAGCTGATCAGGCCTCAGAGGTCGGACCAACGTCTCGTCTTCGTTCAGACCCTGACGAGGGCGACCGTGCCGACAGCTCTCCGGCTCAGGTCTCGCCACAGCTGAGCCGATCCCGGATATGTCGATGCCATGGCATCCCAGCGCTCGGCGGCTTCCTCGTATCTCTCGACAGGGCTCCGATGCTCATTGAGCACCAGGTCGCCCGACCACAGTGAACTGGTCCAGAGATCCAGGTTCGAGTGAGCCGCCGTAGGCCCCAGGGAGTCGTGTCCGTCCAAGATCAGGCCTTCGGTGCCTTCGATCTCGGGAGCGAGCCGCATCTCCTCGGCGAGTTGAAGCATGAATTCTCGGTCGGTGCGTGCGGTGTCCTGGTGAGTCCGGAATTCCCGTTCCACGGCCCCCAACCAGGGGACCGCCCAATGCAGCACGCGGTCGGAGAGTAGAAAACGCCGGTCCTCATAGGCCCTCGTCGCTACGTCCCTCGCGTCGGAAGCCCAACCCACGGATTCGGCTTCGGCCAGGCCGGCGGCGAACAACGCGAGCGAGGAGAGGTCCAACCCGGTCAGATCATGACTCCATCGTTCTGTTCTCTTCTGCAGATCGGCTCGTGGGTCGAAGAAGACGACCACGTGTTTTTCGGTCGGCGGCCGCAACTCCCATATGTCCCGAGCCCGTTCAGCCATCCAGTTCCCTGCGAGGTCGAGCCATCGATGTGCCTCGGTTCGCGCTACCTCAGAAGCGGTAGGCATCCGGCGTTGGCTTGACCGGTCTGTCCAGCCACATTGGCCGACGGGTCCCGTCCGGCCCCGGGCCTGGTTTGGTCAGCTCCATCCACTGTTCGAAGACCTGGGTGCTTTTCCTGGTGTCTACGACAACATCGCCGTATTGATCTCCATCTTTGGCTGCGACCAACGTCACCCGTTGATGCCAGGCATGCATCCCCGACACCGGATCTGGATGGACCGGGAATGCCAGGTTTTGATTCACGCCCGGATCTCGCCACCAAATCCTCGAGGAGTCCGGGTCGTCCGACTCGAAGGGCTCGATGCCCTTCTGCTGCCGCAACCGCCACTGCCCGTCTCCTAACTGTTGCACATCGACCAGTGCGGAAGACCACCGTTCGTTTCCGGAATCCTCGTTGAGACGCCATCGGCCCATGTGATGAGAAGCAGCGACAACTCCGGGGCGTATTCCTTGGGTGCGCCAAGCTCGCATCACGAACCAGCCGATGTCGGTTGTGATCCGAACCATGTCTCCGGTTTCGAACCCGAGGGCGTCAGCATCGGCCGGATTCATCCACAGCGGATGACCATGGCTGATCTCATAGAGATACTTGGCGTTGCCCGACCGGGTGTGGATCAACGTGGGGAGTCGGAAGATCGGTAGGAGGATTCGTTCCCTGCCTCCAAGATCCATGTCACGCCAGTGCACGTGGGTTTTCAGATATGTCGGGATCGACTCGTCGTGCCATCCCCAGTCGTCCATGGTCTCTGAGTACCACTCGAGTTTCCCCGATGGTGACTTGAAGCCCGTCTTGGTCTCACCGTCAATCTCGACACCAGTCTCGGCGGGACGCTCATGCACCCGGTACACGTCCCGGGCGACTTCGAACGCTCCGTACTTGCGCATATACCCGAGCGGATCGAGACCTTCTGCGGCTGCCGCCTCCGGCAGGCCTGGCACGCTGTTCTCGAACATCCAGCCGTAGTACTCGTCGACGCTCACGGGTCGTGAAGGGTCATTTGGAGATTCGAACCACTTGCGAATGCCAAGCGACCCATCAGGATCGACATGCCAGGACAGATCGATCCAGAACTCGGTCTCTTCCCAGACCTCACCCGGATTCGCCTCATAGGTCCGGTTGAACTTCTTGCCTTCCCGCTCACCCGCCACCCGGAGCACAGGCTGTCTGAATCCGAGCCATTGGGCGGCGTGGGTCTCATAGCTGTGAGTGTCGTGGCGCTCCGCGGCCACACCCATCGGGAGCACATAGTCTGCGTACTGGGCCGTCTCGGACCAGGTCGGCGTTAGGGCCACGTGGAGACCCACCTTCGACTCGTCGGTCAGCATCTCGAGCCACGAGAAACCGTCAGGGTTGGTCCAGATCGGGTTGTAGACCCTCGTGAAGTAGACATCGAGCTTGCCGCGACCTTGATTGATGAGATGGGGCAACAAAATGCTCATCTCGTGATGGGCGAGCGGATACTCGATCGGCCAAAGCAACTCGTTCCAACGGCCATGGGTCGGCGGCATGTTCCAATGGGCCGGCTTGAATTTGCCCCATCCGGCAGGCGACAGGCCGCCTTTGGTTCCGACCGAGCCAGTCAAGACATGTAGGAACTGGAGCGTGCGTGCTGCCTGCCAGCCACCCAGGTTCCCGGACCCGGTCGACCGCCAAGTGTGCGAGGCGAACCTGTGCCCGGCCTTGGCCACCTCTTCGGCGACAGCGACCACCTGGTCAACCGAAATGCCACATTCCTCTGCTGCCCACTCAGGCGTGAAGGACTCGTAGGTCTGTTTCAGCGCATCGATGAACGCTTCATATGTGCGGGGACGCTCGGGGAATCGCTTCTCGAGGGACTTCTCCCAGTTAACCCAACGTCTGACGAATTCGTGGTCGACGGCGTCCCACTCGAGCAAGAGTCTGGCGATCGCCAGGAACAGGCCCGGCTCGGTTCCTGGCCAGGTGGACAGCCAGTAGTCCGACATCGAGGCAGTGTTGGAGAGGCGGGGATCGATGGTCGCGATCTTGGCCCCGGACCTCTTGGCTTCCATGATCCGTTGCGCGTGCGGGTTGAAGTAGTGACCTGTCTCGAGGTGAGAAGAAAGGAGCAGGATGAACTGTGCGTTGGCGAAGTCGGCTGAAGGCCGGTCGTAGCCAGACCAGATGGCATATCCGACCCGAGCGCCGGAGGAGCAGATGTTGGTGTGCGAGTTGTGACCGTCGACACCCCATGCCTTGAGGGTCCTGTCCATGAACCCGTCTTCTCCAGGCCTGCCGACGTGATACATGATCTCGTCGTTGCGACCTTCCCGGATCGCTTTGCCCATCCGCCCGCCAATGTCGGCTAGAGCATCTTCCCAACTGACCCGTTCCCAATCGCCGGAGCCCCGCGCCCCCGACCGTCTCAGCGGATAGAGAATTCGCTCGGGATCGTTGACTTGATTGATGGTCGCCGGACCCTTGGCACAGTTGCGGCCGCGTGATCCCGGGTGCGCCGGGTTGCCTTCGAATCTGCGGATCTCGCCCGTTTCCTTGTCGACGTAGCCAAGCAAACCGCATGCAGACTCACAGTTGAAGCATGTCGTTGGAACCAACCGGAATCGGTTCTGCTTCTTCTGCGGCCAGGTCTTGGCGTCCCACTCGACCCAGTCGTCCCAAAGGTCTGGTGGCGGGTAATTCGTCAGCCCGCCTCCTGGAACGAGCCGGGGTATCTCAGGTGTAGTGGTCACGGCTTCTCCTGCTCAACTCAGCGGGGCGCTTTGCCCAGCCCTCACGAATGCATCGTCTGCGAGGAACACGCCGACCATTGCCGCGACAGCGCCGAGGGCACCGATCGCTACTGACGTCCCTGTGAGGACGAGGACGGCTGCAAGGACGGGCACGACTACGACCAACAGCTGACCGGTCCACCACTCGCGTGCATATCGCCCGGCAGTCATGTGATGGAAGGCAGTCTCGGCATTGGTTGTGGGATGGGTGCTGAGCATTTCAGTCAACGTCATCAAGCCCACGATGACCGCTCCAATGAGCATGACCCACATGAAGGGGCTCCGGAACTCCTCGACCTGTTGGGCCCCCAGCGTTGCCAACAAAGACACGCCTCCGCCGACGGCGAGTGCACCACCAATCATGTGCCACACGAGCAGTGGGGTCTGCCAGAGGTCGCGGCCTTCCGCCTGGCCGAAGAGGAATGCGGTGTATCCAGCAACGGCCAATCCGTTCAACGCAGAAAGCCAGATGACGACTTCCAATCCTCCGACTTCGAAGAAGCCCATGAGGAACCACGCCGCCATGAGGGCGGCCTGTAGACCCAGGATCCACGCACCCCGAACCAGCCATGACGAGTTGTTGGACTTGGTGAGGATGTACAGGAATCGGTCGGGTCGTTTGAGGTCCCAGACCAGGAGAACCCCTGTCAGGAGGATGAAGAGCCCTGCAACGAGAGGTGCTGCCCATGCCATCCAGGCCGAATCGGTGTCGATTCCGACGGCCAGCGCAACGGCTGAAGCGATTGCGATGCCGGCAGCGATGCCTTTGGTCAGGAAGTAGCTGGACACCTTCCAACCCCACGGCATCGGGTGGTCGCTGTTGTAAACGACCCGGGGCTTAGCGCCCGAGTCCGACGATGGTTCGACTGGCGGTGACGGTGCACCGACATCTGTTCCCAGATTGCCGATTTGGCCGTTTGTAGACGGCGTGAGATCGACGGATAGCCATGAGTCTGAGGTGCCCGGCCCATCACGCCAAACACCGGAGTCTTCCAAACGTCCGGAGCTGGCCGGGTCGAGGGAGGCGGAGTCGGCACCTTTGTAGAACACATTCGGCCCTGTTCCCTGTTCGGGTGCGCGGACCGAGAGGCTTTCCGTGGCGACCATTCTGGCGATCTGTGACATTGGGTCGTCGAGGTCCCCAGCGATGATCGCCTCCTCGGGGCACACAATCGCACAGGCCGGCTCCAATCCGATGTCCGTTCGATGTGCGCAGTAGTTGCACTTCTGCGCCGTGTTCTCAGTTGGATCGATATAGAGGGCGTCGTAGGGACAGGCCTGCATACATGACTTGCAGCCGATGCAACGATTGGTGTCGAAATCGACAATTCCGTCGCCCCGCTTGTAGAGGGCCTGTGTCGGACAGATCGTCACACAGGGTGCATCCGTGCAGTGGTTGCAGCGCAGGACGGAAAAGAAGCGCTTGGTGTCGGGCCAAGCCCCCTTCTCGATGTACTTGACCCAGGTCCGGTTGACGCCGAGAGGAACGTCGTGCTCGGTCTTGCATGCCACGGTGCAGGCGTGGCATCCGATACAGACATCCTGATCGATAACGAAGCCGTATCTCACCAAAGGCTTGCGGTCCTGGTCACCATGCGAGGCTAACCCCAATTCAACGTGGTCTGTGCAACGCCGAGATCTATCCGGCGTCGGGTTCGGTTCGGTTGGGCGTCCCTCCTAATCTCCCGCCGATGTCATCAGCCTCAGATCTTCGGAGTAGCACGCGCCTGACCTGTTTCAGGTGTGAAAGCTCCCATGACCCGGCCCAACTTCAGACGGTCTGCGCCGAATGTGGAATGCCACTTCGGGTTTCTCCCGGGTTTGCTCAGATGTCGCCCGACGAGGCAATCGATACATCCGTCGACTCCATGTGGAGGTATTCAGCCGTGGAAGCCGTGCCGTTCGACAGTCGGGTGTCGCTTGGCGAAGGATGGACTCCGCTTCACGATCTCGGGAACGGGGTCTTCGTCAAGGACGAGTCGGTCAATCCCACCGGCTCGTTCAAGGATCGCGGCATGAGCATGGCAGTCTCAGCTGCCGTGGCACTTGGGGCCGAGCGATTGGTCGCACCGAGCGCTGGAAACGCGGCGGTTGCTCTCTCCGCGTATGGCAGGGAGGCAGGGGTTCCGGTCCTGGTGGCGATGCCGCAGGACACACCTCAAGCGATCATTGATCGGTGTCGGGAATTCGGCGCCGACGTTGCCCTCGTCGATGGAGATATCTCCGTGGCCGGCAAGCACCTTGCGGCAAATCGGGGCGCCTTGGACTTCGATGTGTCCACGCTGAAAGAGCCCTACCGGGTCGAGGGCAAGAAGACCATGGGCTACGAAGTCTTCGAGCAGTTCAATGGTGATATGCCCGAGGTGATTCTCTACCCGACAGGTGGAGGCACCGGTTTGGTGGGCATGTGGAAGGCGTTTGACGAGATGGAACGACTCGGATGGATCGACTCCCATCGGCCCAGGATGGTCTCGGTACAGGCCGCAGGCTGTGCGCCGATTGTGAAGGCTTACGAGCAGGGAGACGACGACATCGAGGCTTGGCCGAACCCAATGACCGCTGCTTGGGGCTTGCGTGTCCCTTCTCCCATCGGCGGGTTTCTGTGTTTGCGGGCGATCGCTGAGACTGGAGGCTCGGCTATAGGGATAGCTGAGGACGAGCTGCACGCCGCAGCGCTTCAGGCATCAGAACAGACCGGTATCGACTTCTGCCCTGAAGGCGGTGCTGTGTGGAGGGCAAACGAGCTTCTGCGTGAAAACGGCACGATCAGCGACGGAGACCGGGTGCTGCTCTGGAACACTGGAGCGGGGGAGAGCTACCGCTAGCCAGTGCTGTGGTGAAGGGTGACGCCAGACTCGGGGTCAAAGAGGTGAAATCTTTTGAAGTCGACCTCGATGTGTGATCCGACTGCGGCGGATGTCTCGCTTCTCATGACAAGGCTCCCCTCGGGGCCTATGAGATGGAGGTAAGTGTCAGGACCGAGTCGGTCGACTGAGTCCACCTTGACCCGATAGCCAGAGCTTCTCTCCACCACGTGATGAGCTCGGACCCCAACCAGGACATCTGAACGCTTCGCGCTGCCCGGGACCGTTAGGTACAGATCGCCGACACGAACAGCTCCCTTCTCCCAAAGTCCTTGAACGACGCCCATTTCGGGAGTCCCCACAAATGTCGCGACGAATCGGCTCGCCGGGCGCTGATATATGTCGTCGAGTGTTCCGACCTGGGCCGTTGTCCCTTTTTCGATCACGAGGATCCGGTCTGCCAGGACCATGGCGTCTTCTTGATCGTTGGTGGCATACATTGCGGTCGCCCCGTAGCCCCTCTGTAGGGCTCGTAGTTCGGTCCGGAGTGCTCGCCTCGTAGGTGGATCGAGATCCTTCATCGGCTCATCTATCAGGAATAGTCCCGGGGCTCGCACCATGGCTTTGGCCAGGTGAACGATGTTGGCCTGACCTGCCGATAGAGATCGTGGCAACTTGTCGAGGAGGCGCTCAATGCCGTGGGTAGCGGCCTCTGCTTCGACCCGGTCGGTCCTCTCAGGTTCGGGCACCCCGCGAACTGAGAGTGGGAATCCGATGTTCTGGCGGGCGGTCATCTTCGGGAAGAGACGGTTCTCTGCAAAGAGCATGGTGACGTCCCTTGGCTCCTCGTCGGAAGGGGGTCGCCCGTCGAACAAGATGTCTCCCGCCGAGGGTTCCTCGAGTCCGGCGACCAACCTCAGGACCGTCGTCTTGCCACTGCCGCTCGGGCCCAACAGAACAAGTGACTCGCCATCATCCACACGGACCGACAGGTCGCGTATCGCCCAGGTGCCGGAGTAGTTCTTGGAGACCGAATCGAGAAGAAGATTCACTTTCGATCTGAGATTACGAGAATGGGCGGCATGGGAACACCGAAGCTCGTTATCCGTCCAGGAAACCCCGATTTCCTCGACCTCCCGTGGGACACACCCATCAACGACTGGACCCATGAACGCCTGGTCGACATGCCAACCGGCATCCACCGTCATCCGGTGGTCTTCGTCGCATACGACGAGGGAGTGTTTGCAATCAAGGAACTGCCGTTGCGCATCGCCAAGAGCGAGTTCGAGGTCCTCAGGCTGCTTGAAGATCGGACCCACCGCGCAGCCAGCCCGGCTGGTTGGCTCACACGGCCTTGGCTTGACCCACACAGTGAGCAGGCTGGGGTCGTGATCACGAGATACGTCCGTCACTCCTTCCCGTACCGACGGCTCGTCCACGGGCTCGGGTTCGGACAACGCCGCGACCACATGCTCGACTCGGTGGCCAGCTTGTTGGTAGAGCTGCATCTCGTGGGGCTCTACTGGGGCGATTGCTCGCTTTCGAATCTGCTGTATCGGTGGGACGCCGGTCTGATCGAGGCGATCATGATCGACGGCGAGACTTCCATGCTGAAAGAGGAGCTGAGCACCGGGCAGCGTCTCCAGGATCTTCAGATAATGATCGAGAACGTTGCCGGTGAGATGGCAGACATTGCCGCGGAGATCGAGGCTGATCTAGATCACGCCGACCTGGCCCTTGGTGAGGACATCGCTGCTCGGTACCACGCCCTATGGGATGAGCTGACCGAAGACCTTGTCGTCGGGAAAGATGAGACGTATCTCATCAGGCAGAGGCTGGATGTCCTGCAGTCCTTGGGGTTCGTGGTCGACGACTTCAGCCTGGAGCCAGCTGGCGATGGCCGGCTGGTGAAGATGAAGGTCTCGGTAGCGGGTCGGACCTACCACGCCGATCGTCTTCGCCAACTCACGGGCCTTGAAGCTTCGGAGACCCAGGCTCGTGTGCTTCTCAACGACCTGTCGTACTACCAGGCGAAACACGGGACTCACACCGCGACCGGCAGGGTGCTGGCAGCCATCGATTGGCTCAAAGAGGGCTTTGAGCCCTATATCGAGTTGATCGCTGCTGAGTGGCCGGACGAGGATCCGATCCAACGATTCTGTGACTTTCTCCACCATCGGCTGAGGATGGCCGAAGAACGCTCTCAGGACATGGAGAACGAAGAGGCGTTCGCTAAATGGTTGAGTGATGGGGGTCCCGGTATCCCGCCCGACGCGTTTGCGATCGCCGAACTCGACTAGCTAAAGCACCTCGTCCATCATCACCGGTCGCCCTTCGTCGATCGATTTGTGACCCGCGACTCCGATGGCCACCGCCATCCGTCCCTCCTCCAGGGTCACTTTCGGGCTTCCACCGGTCCTGATGGCCTCGACGAAGTCAACGTGCTCGAGGTAGCTCGACCCCCAATGATGGCCCTCGAACTCGATGTCGGGGTTTCGGACTTCTAGCTCTTCGATCGACCCAGTCGAACGCAACCCGATGCGAGTCATGTGCTCTGGGACGAAAGCCTCGATCTTCCCGAGGGCGCCGGTCACCGCGATCTCCTGCTCGTTTTTTGAAGCCTCAGCAAACATGCAGAGGTCGAGCATGGCCCTGGTTCCGTTGTCGTAGTCGACGATCACATAGGCGTTGTCGATAATGTCTGGGACCTTCCCGTCATACTCCTCGTCGAGGTGGTTGACGGCCTGGCTCCCGGTGGCGTACACACGCTGGGGCTTTCCGTTGATGATCTGATTCATGAGGTCGAAGAAATGGCAGCACTTCTCCACCAGGGTGCCGCCGGTGTTCACGCTGAATCGGTTCCAATTCTCGACCTTGGGAAGGAACGGGTACCGGTGCTCTCTGATTGCGACCATCTCCGGCTTCCCGACAATGCCATTGCGCACCTCTTCGATGAGCCGCGTTATCGGGGGCATGTACCGATACTCGAGACCCATCCAAACGATGGGCTCACGCTTGGCAGCTTCTTCGATTATCCGATCACACTCGGCGACGGTCCGGCCCAGCGGTTTCTCGATGAGAATGTGTGCGTTCGACGCCATAGCGTCGACCATGACGTGGGCGTGGGTGTGATTCGGCGTCGCAACGACCAATGCATCGATCGAGTCGTCCTCGATCAACGGATCGTCATCGAGATGGCACGCCTCGTCGGGAAGGTCCGCCATCTCTTGGGCGGTGCGCAACGACCACTCGTTTGGGTCGGAAAGCGCCACAACCTCGGCGCCGGGCAGGGCAAGGATGTTTCCGATGTGTTCGCGTCCCATGGCTCCGGTGCCGATGACTCCGTATCTGATTGTCTTCATGAGGACGTCACAGTCTCGTCACCGGGAGGTCGTGATGGGCTGCAAAGTCGAGCAGTCTTTCCAGATGATCGCCGTACCCGATGCCGTAGTGGTGTTCGAGGCCGTTCTCCATGATCGTGTCTAGTGAAACTCGAACATCGGACTCGAGCCGGGCAACTCCTGCAGTGCCCGAGAACGGCAACGGTGCATCCAGCATCTCTGCCCTCCCGACGACGAGGCTCAACGTGTTGTTCGACTGGGAAATTCGGGTCAGCGTGATGACGCCGGGCTTGAGAGCGAACTCGTTGAGTAGCGGTTTCTTTCGATTCGAGTGAAGAGCGGCCTTGGGTGGAGAACCTGCCAGCTCGCGCGGCGCCTGGCCGCAATGCCAAAAGACCGCTGTGTTTGTGGTGGGGTCGATGTCGATCAGATCCGCTACGAAAGGCGGGTCATCGGATAACTCGCGAAGCAGCAGGGCAGTCAATGTCCCGTACACGTCAGCTTCGCAGGTCCCTGGGATGCCGCTGCTGGTCATCATTGAGTTGCCGGCGCAGGCCGCGCCGCCGTATTCAGTGAAACACTCCGGCCAACATCGGGTTGCGAGGCCAGACCAACCTCGTTGGTCGGCGAGCTCGGACAGACCGGTGTAGAGACGGAGACTGCGGCCCAACTCGTGTTGGTCGACGTCTTCAACCCCGGTCATCGCCGCAGTCGTCTCCAGACGGATCTGATCGACAGCGCTGTCCGTCGCCGTTTCCGATGCTGAGAACCAATCGGACAGTTCGAGTTGGTCAACCCCCACTCCAAACCTCTCGCTCAGTTCGGAGGTCTCGAAGTCGCAGGGCTCGAACCCGTCCGGCCTCGTGCCGAGGACGCCGATCTTCATGGTCGCCAGCTGTGGAGCGTTTTCGGTCGGTCGGGCCGGTACGGGCTGAGGATGGCTTGCTCGAGAGCTTCCCTTTCGGACAGTCTTGTCGAGGACAGACGAGTCGTCTGCCGGGCCGTAGACCCATGCGTAGTCGACTCCGGCGCGCGTCAAGTAGTAGCCGGCGAGATTGATGCCGCAAAGGGAATTGAGACGGAGTCGTCCCCCGGACCTTGTTTCGGGAATTGCCCACAGGATCAACGGCGAAGTGACCTCCTCGCCAATCGCCGCGACCAGGGTCGAGTCGGCGAATGTCGCCTGAAAGACCACGACCGAATCGCAGTCCTCGTTGGCGAGGGCTCTGGCTGCTTCGCGCCCGGCGTCGGTGTCCATCAACAGTGCTGGAACTCCGACGACGGCGGCAGACGAGGAGAGATTGGCCAAGGCCGTACGGGTTTGTTCTTCTGCAAACTCGACATCGAACGTCGGTCGTCCGATTGCCAGGAAACCAAGCTTCTTCATCCGCTTGTTCCCGACTGATAACTGCTGCGAAAAGCGGACCCGGCTCTATCGAGAACTGGTCCCGAACCTCCAAAAACCGAATGCGCCATCCACGGTGTGGCACTCGCGTCGGTGAGCTCGTTGAGTGAGGCCATATAGGCAACCGAGGTGTCAGCCAGAGAGGCGTCCATCCTCTGCAGGTCGGGGTAGCAGGCCTTGCATTCGTCCCACCAGATCGCTCGTCCCGCCAGGTATCCACTTGCTCCGGACCTGTAAGCATGCTCGAGGATCGTCGTGAAGCTCTCGGGACTGGCTCCCGCCGACAACATCACCCAGGGTCTTCCTGCCGCCTGCCCGAGATGGTCGAATGCTTCCTGCGAGCCGTCGTCTCCCAGCGCCGAGGCTGGAACCGGCGACTCGAGCTTGAAGAGGTCGACACCGTATTTCTTGTGGGCGAAGGTTTCAACGCTCTCGATGACGTGCTCGGTCTTCTTCGTCGGGCTTTCGACGTAATCAACGGTGTGCCCTGACTCAGAAGGAAGCGGATAGACGAGCAACTCGAACACAAACGGTATGTCGTTGCGCATGCACTCGTCACCTATGGCGGACACGTATTGCTTCTGGTGGTCCAACACATCTGGAGATGCGTCGGGCCGATACCAGGCAAGGACTTTCACCGCATCACCGCCCGCAGCCTTGATCTTTGCGACGGTCCAATCGGGAATCGAGGAAGAAATGCGTCCTGTGGGGGTCTCCTCGAACTTGTCGTACTCCAAGGTGATGAGAAGGCCCTTGTCATGAGGCACCATCCCCAGGGCTTCCGGGAAGACATATTGCGGATCCATGAGGATTGCCGAGGCACTGGGAGCCAGGTTTCTGATCAGCGACTTCTTGATGTCGGCCACACCCAACTCGAGGCCTTCGGGTGCGACACCAGCGTCGGCGACGAGGGCCTCGATCGGGGGACGTTGGTCGACCGCCACCATCTTGAAGCGCCCATTAGCGTCGGCAATACGACGTAGGCCTTGAAACTTGCCCGGCGTCATCGTCATGTGTTGGCCTCCAGAAACCGACTCAACTCGAGGCCACTCGGGATTCCTGCCCGACCGCCGCTACCACCGCACGATAGGGCAGCTGCAGCAGAGGCGATTCTCATCGACGTCGCTTCGTCGTTGCCTGATGCCATCGCCCATGCAAACGCACCGTGGAAGACATCGCCGGCTCCCGTTGTGTCGATCACGTCAACGTCGAATGCAGCGAGGTGCTCTACGTCCCCGTTGTCCAACCAAAGGCAGCCTTGGTCCCCAAGTGTGACGCCGAGGAAGGCATCGGTTCGTCGTCTTGCGGAAAGGAGGGCTGCTCGCGGGTCGGCTTCACTGGTGAGTCTGACCAGGGCGTTCTCGGCAAAGACGATGTGTGAGGCATGTGCGAGTAGGTCATCGGGTTGGTCGAATCCGGCGTCGAAGTCGACGATCGCGGGAACTCCACGCCCAGACGCCCACCGCAGCGCCGCGGCTGCTCCTTCCGGCCAGCGCACATCGACCAACACCGAGTCTGCGGACTCGAGTTCCTGTCGGTCCGGTACGGCCGCTTCACGGAACAGGCGAGCGTCGGAGTAGTTGACGATCATTCTCGATCCGACATCGTCAACCGTGATACTCGACTGCGGCGACGAGACTCCTGGAAGACGCCGAATGCCGCCTACATCGACGTTCTCCTCGCGCAGTTCCTTCACGATCGCATCGCCGACCAGGTCGTCGCCGATCGGAGCGATGAGCTTGGCCTTGCCACCCAATCTTGAGACAGCGACCGCTGCCGTTGCCGCTGGGCCACCACCGGTCTGGCTGAGCGAATGGGCGTGAGTCTTGCCTTCACCGTCAGGCAGCTCGGACACCGAATAGATCAGGTCCGATACGGCAAGGCCTATGCAGATGACGTTTGTCATCTACTTTCCAGATGTCGGCGAACCGTTTCGACAGTCATGTCACCGGTCCGGGCTTCTGATTCGTTGGTCACCCCCGCCACATGTGGGCTGAGGATGAGGTTGGGCACCTCAGCGAACCGGGACGCTGAGGCGCTGGTGAGAGGCTCCTCTTCGAATACGTCGAGGGCAGCGCCTCCGAGTTGATTGGCCCGAAGGGCTGCTACGAGAGCGTCTTCGTCCACGATTCCTCCTCGTGAGGTGTTGATGACGATTGCCCCTTTCTTCATCGCTGCGATCTCAGATGCTCCGATCAGGTGTCGAGTCTCGTTCGTGAGGGGCACATGAATCGATACGACATCTGCCGTCCCCAGGAGCTCCGGAACACCAAGCGGCTTGACTGACCCCCAGGCTGGGTCGTCGTCGTTGATGAATGGGTCGTGGGCGACGACGGACATTTCGAGCCCGATTGCCTTTCGGGCCACCTCACGAGCGATGGCGCCGAAGCCAATGAGTCCCAGCGTTCTGCCGGCCACCTCGTTGCCTCGCAACTCAGTTCGTGGCCAGCGGCCTTCGGTCATCAGGTCGGTTGAAGAAAAGACTCCACGGACCAAAGTCAGTGCCGCTCCTATCACGTACTCGGTCACCGAAGTCACGTTGGCGCCCGTCGCCGGCTCGACAGCGATCCCGAGGTCGTTGGCGGCCTCCAGGTCGAAGTTGTCCAGCCCCACACCCAGACGCGCCACAACTCTCAAATTGGGTGCCGACTCCAGCAGCTCACGATCGACCTGCGTCCGGTTTCTCACCACCAGGGCGATCGCATCGGCCACGACATCCAAGAGTCGAGCTCGATCCTCGACGAGAGTTGGGTCGTAGAGCGCTCCAAACTCGTCCACGAGGGTCTGCGCCCCTTCCTCGGACATGAACTCGGTGACTACGACTGCGGGCACCGGGCGAGGTTAAGCGTTCCGACCCTCGAATATGTCAAGATCCCGTGATGGAAAGTCCACTCGATTCACTCAGGTTTGATCCCGCATCCGGAACCGTTGTTCGTCGTGCGCCCGGACACGGATACGGCAACTGGGTAGGAGGCAAGGTCTCCCACGACGAGTTGTCAGGCCAGTTCGTCCTCTTCTATCGGCTCCGTCAGCCACTCGAGTCCGGTCGGGCAGGGGAGTGTCGGGTTGCGGTCAGCACAGACGGAGTCTCCTTCGAGGATGTGTGGGCGTCCACGAAGGAAGAGCTAGCCGCGAACTCCGTTGAAGAGGGTCACTGTGTCCGGAACGGCGACGAGTGGCTGCTCTACGTGTCCTACGAAATCGCCGGAACGTCTACCTGGCGTATCGACCTCATGGTCGCCGATGACCCCTCTGCTTTTCTGGCACAGTCGCGGCGGACCGTGTTGTCGCCATCTGACTTTGGATTGGGCTGGATCAAGGACCCCTACGTGATGCGGTTTGGTGACGAGTGGTGGCTGTACGCGGCAGCTCCGCCGCGTCAAGGTCCGATCGTCGAAGGCAACACCATCACTTCGGCGCCACTCGACGCGACCGTTCTGGCTCGTTCCGAAGACGGCAGCTACTTCCCTGAAGTCGAATATGTCTTCGAACCTCCTGCCGACGACTCCTGGCACGGCCGGAGGGCAAGAATCAACTCGATGATCCCTTATGGAGAGGGGTACGTGGCCTTCTTCGATGGAGGTCGGACTTTCTACGACAACTACGAGGAGAAAGCGGGTCTCGCTCTATCCAATGACGGGGTCACTTTCGAAAGGCTCGACGACGGCAAACCCTGGGTCGAGTCTCCGCACGGGATCGTCAGATATGTGTCAGCGGTCCGGGTCGGCGACCAAGCCCATCTGTACTACGAATACACCAACCCAGACGGCTCACACGATTTGAGAACTTCGACAGTCGAGCTGTGATCAGCCCTTAACTGAGCCGGCCGTTACACCTCGCACGAAGAACCGTTGCAGCGCGAAGAACACGATCAACGGAACGATCGTTATCACAAACGCACCGGCAGTCAGCAAGTGCTCCCTCGCACCGAACTCACCGGCCAGCGAAGCCACGACGATGGTTGCCGGTAATGCCTCGCGGTTGCCACCGATCATGGTCAGAGCGATCAGGTAGTCGTTCCAGGTCCAGAGGAACTGGAAGATGGCGAAGGCTGCGAGGACCGGCATCGAGAGCGGAACGACCAGCTTGCGGAAGATCTTGAAGTGGTCGGCGCCGTCGATGTATGCCGACTCGAATATGTCCTTGGGCAGGCCCGCGATGTAGTTGTGCAGCAGGAAGATCGCGAACGGCAGGGCGAAACCGGTATGGGTCAGCCACACGGCAGGGATACTCCCCGCCAGGTTGGCGTCAGGTATCAGCGTGATAGTTCGTTCGATAAAGGGGATGGTCATGTGCACCCCCTGTGAGTAGGCCGTCAACAGCGGGATCAGAGAGACCTGAGTCGGGACCGCGAGCAGGGCGACTGTCGCGATGAAGATCCACTCACGACCCCTGAACTCGATCCAGGCAAAGGCGTACGCCGCGAAGGCTGCAATGGCGATTGGGATGATGGTGGCGACGATCGCAATCGAGGCCGAGTTGAGTAGGGCATTGCCCAAGCCGGCGCCGACGTCGGGGAAAAGGACTTCCTGATAGTTGTTGAGCGTCGGGAACTCGAAACCGTTGGCGTTGTCCTGCCAGGCGTTCCAGAAGCCGCTCGATCGCTGAGCGTCACGCTCCCGGAACGAGTTCACGAAGAGGCTGAAGGTCGGGATCGTCCACAAGATCACCAGGATCCAGAGCGCCCACGTCGGAACGGATCGCAGGAACCCATAGATTCGGTTTCCCAGCGGCCGCTTGCCGTTCCCTGTGGTGGCTGTCGTTGTGGGTTTCTCTTGGGTGGCTGTCATCCCAGTCTCTCCCGCTGCATCCGACGGATATTGATGAACATCACCGGCAGCACGCCAATGAAGAGGACGACCGCTACGGCCGAGCCCAAACCGAAGTTGAACTGGGTGAACGCCCGCTCCCACATCTCATTGGCCAACACCTGAGTGTCGAAGTTGCCGTTGGTCATGACCTTTGGAATGTCGAACACCTTGAGAACAGTCACGATGAGAGTGGTGACCACCACTCCAATGGTGGGGAAGATCTGCGGGATGGTGACTCTCCAGAAGGTTTGGGACTCGGTGGCACCGTCGATCCTTGCTGCCTCGAGCAGCTCTTCGGGGACTGCTTTGATGGCTGCGGAGAAGATGACCATGGCAAACCCGGTTTGGATCCAGATCAACACCACCATCATCCAGAAGTTGTTCCACGGAGCGGTCTGGATGAAGATCACCGGATTGGCGACGACCTCGCCAGCGGAGTTAGTGGTGAAGCCACCGATACCCGGACCCAAGAACCGATATGCGAGCCACGCAAGCGGCACGACCAGGGCGAGTGATCCGGCAGCGATTGCGTTGGAGTCTGCTTGCCAACCCCGCCAAGCTAGATAGAGCAGCCCCGCTACTACCAGGCCGATGGCTGCCACGATGATGGTGCTGGCCGTAGTCGAGTTGCTCCACTCGCCGACCTTGACCCAAAGTGCGTTGAACACACCGGTCTGAGTATCACCCGGCGGGCGAGCGACATACATGAGACGCCAGATGACCGAAGCGCCCACGAAACTGATCGCCATCGGCAGAAAGATCAGAGACTTGGCGATGTTCTCGCCTTTCGAGCGGTCTGCAAGGACGGCGACCGCGAGGCCCACCGACACTGAGAAGATGATCACCGAGAAGATCCACCACAGGTTGTTGGCGATCGTGCCTCTGATCGCAACGAAGATGGCGAAGCCGATCAACACTGCGCCGCCTGTCAGGAGGCTCAGGGGGCCTGCGCCGAAATAGAAGCCGGTGCCCAGGCCGGTGCCGCCCGACCGTCCCATCCACCGGCCAAGGAATACGCCCAGTATCAGTAGGACAACTGCGCCCCAGAACAAGCGACTCTCGAACATTGAGGTCCAGTTTTCGAAGTTGATGATGCCCGGGTCGGTGAAGATGTCTCCGTAGTTGGTGAGACCAGTCCACTCCAGGTTGGTTGGAGTACCTGTGAGGAAGCCGAGCCAGATGGTTCGGGCGAGGGGGATTACCAAAGTGCCGACGACGAACAGAAGGGCAGGAGCCAGGAAGATGTACTTGCGGCTGCCTTCGGTGATTTCGGCCCGCCGGATCTTCTCCGGGAATGGGACCGATCCGATCCAAGCGCCCACTAGTAGGCCAAGCACGGCGGCGGCGATGATCGCCTCGACCTGAGTTCCGCCACCTTCGATCCGGGTGACGTTGCCGTCGTCATCCAGGCTGAGGACGAAGTCAGCTGCCAGCCACGCTCCTAGTAGCCATCCGAGAGAGAGTCCGATCATCAGTCTCGGCATCAGGTCGTGCTTGCGTCCTGTCAAGGACCACAGCAGGAAACCGATCACACCACCGACCGCCAGGCCGATGATCGCAGCAACTGGATCAATCGATGGCCAGTAAGGAGACCGGACAAAGACCCCCGCTACGACTCCGAGGGCCAGACCTCCACCGAGGCCCACATACAGTCGTGTCCGTTTGTCTTTGACGATGCCGAGGCCATACCCGGTTGCGGCTCCGACCGCGACTGCGATGACAGTGGCGAGGATTGGCGTTGCCAGGATTCGGTTGCCCCAGAGGATCCCGAACACTGTCAAGGCAGAGATCGCGCCGACGGCGGTGTTGAACCAAGGGAACTCCGTCTCCGCCAGATCGAAGAGGGCGTTGGCTCCGTAGAAGATGATCGCACTGATTCCGATAGTGGCGACGATGCCAACCACGGTCACGATCAAGCGGTCCAACAAATCCTCCTCGTCAGGTGCGTGGCGCAAACCTAACAAAAAGAACCGGCCCGTGTGACGGGCCGGTTCCTGATGTTTGCAAACTGAGCTAGATGATCAGTTGTCGGCGTATACAGCCTGTATGGCGGCGAAGGCGTCCTCGATGGACTTATCACCGTTAACAGCACTGGTTCCTTCGGTCCAGAATGCGCCTGCGCCCACTGCGGCCGGCATCAGGTCAGAACCGTCGAAACGGGCCGGGTCGGCCGTAGACAACACGTCGATGAATGCCGCCTCGACCGGATCCCACAGACTGAGATCGACGTTGAGGTTGGCGGTCAGGAATCCTGATGCGCCTCCACCCTTGTTCGCTCTCTGTGCCTTCTGACGCTCTTCGGCGTACTCGGTCGAGCCCAGGTACTCCATGACTGCCCAGACTTCTGGTGCGTCACGGAATGCGCCCGCTGAGTTACCTGCGGTCAACACCGGCTGAGTGTCGTCGGCTGATGGGAAGTAGAAGGTGTTGATCTCACCGTCGTCACCAACCGTCGTGCCTTCGGGCAAGAACGCTGCAAAGAACGAAGCCTGACGCACCATGGCGCAAGTTCCGTCCGCAAGCGGCTGGCCGTGGTCGGCGCTGTGCGCCGTAGCGGCGATAGTGCCACCGGCTGCGTAGGTGTTGCCTTCTGTGTTCCAGATGTCGAGGATCGTCTGACCGATCTCAACGACGCGCGGATCGTCGAAGGGGATCTCGTTGGAAACCCACTGGTCGTAGAAGTCAGGACCCTGCAGACGCAGTGTCATGTCTTCCATCCAGTCGGTGAACACCCAACCCGTTGCCGGGCCGGATTCGATACCAACACACCACGGGGTCTGGCCGTCAGCAATCATCTGATTGCTGAGATCCACCAGGGCGTCAAGTGACGTTGGAACTTCGTATCCACCGTCAGCGAACACTTGCGTGTTGTACCAAACGATCGACTTGTAGTCCGTCTTCACCTGAATCGCGTACGTGCCACCGTCGTACTCGTAGGTCTCGAGTGTTCCAGCTGGCCACTGTGGGCGCACGGCGTCATCGACGTCCTGCGGGAGTGGTAGCAAGAAGCCCTCAGCAGCAAAGTCGAGGACCTTGCCGGGCTGCGGGAACATGGCGATATCAGGTGGGTTACCACCTGCGGCCTGGGCGTTGATCTGGTCCGAGAAGTCACGAGCACCCGTGTGGGTGATCGTCATCCCGTTGCGCTCTGCGAATACATCCAGGGCAGCCTGGATACCAGTCGCCTCATCCGTGCCGTCTTCAGACGAGAAGACAGTGACAGTGGTTCCTTCAAGATCAGAACTTGCACCCTCCGTAGTGGTGGTGCCATCTCCGTCGCCGCCGCCTTCTTCAGACGCACAAGCAGAGATAACGAGTGCAAGCACCGCCAGCAGCGCAATGAGCCATTGGCGTTTGAATTTCATTCGTTTCCTTTCCTCCTCGGGATTGCCACTCACGCGAGTGAGCAGCCAATGCCGGATTGACCATAATCCGGTTTTGATGGCATCGACGAAGTTCGATGCCGCGAACTGGCCCGGCGCTACTCTCGCCCGATGCTCGATGAACCTGTCCGGCTGTCCCGCAAACGTGGTTGTCAGTTCGGGCAATGCGCGCGTTTCCACCGCAGATCCCGATGTCGTGATCGGGTGAGCGGTCAGGTAGAACTCGGCCCCGGAGAGGGCGTTGTGATCAGTCACGACCGGTGAGCTGCGACGCGTGATGAGTTTTTGCGCTAGCTTCAGTCAAGAGGTTTAGAAGGAGAGTCTTAATGGCCGAAATCACGATGGAAGGTTTGGGAAAGATCTACCCCGGAGGCACTCGAGCCGTGGGTGGTGTTGATCTCGAGATCGCCGACGGTGAGTTCTTGGTGCTGGTCGGGCCATCCGGTTGTGGCAAGTCGACCGTGCTTCGGATGATTGCTGGACTCGAAGACATCTCCGAAGGAGAGATGAAGATCGGGGACCGGGTGGTCAACGACATCCCCGCCAAAGATCGTGATATTGCGATGGTCTTCCAGAACTACGCGCTGTACCCCCACATGACTGTTTTCGACAACATGGCGTTCGGATTGAAGTTGCGGAAGTTCAAGAAGGATGAGATTGACCGTCGCGTGCAAGAAGCGGCTGATGTTCTCGAAATCACAGACTTCTTGGATCGTCGTCCCAAGGCCCTTTCGGGTGGTCAGCGTCAGCGCGTGGCGATGGGCCGTGCGATCGTTCGCGAGCCCGCCGCGTTCCTGATGGATGAGCCTCTTTCGAACCTCGACGCCAAGCTTCGTGTCCAGATGCGTGCGGAGTTGGAGCGTCTTCACAATCGGCTGGAGACGACCACTGTCTATGTGACCCACGACCAGGTCGAGGCGATGACGCTGGGTGACCGGGTGGCCGTCCTTCGCGCAGTCTCCGAAAACCGTCCATACAACCTGCAGCAGGTGGGTCCACCCGAGGAGCTCTACCGGAGTCCCGACAACCTGTTCGTGGCCGGGTTCATCGGAAGCCCCCCAATGAACCTGACCTACGGCCACCTCGAAGGCGAGGGCGACAAGGTGTATGTGGTGTTGCCCAACAACAAACTCGAGGTCTCCAAGGCCGCTCTCGACAAGCATCCAGGTATCGAGAACCACATGAACGAAGAGATCGTGGTCGGGCTTCGTCCGAGCGCCCTCGAAGCTGCTGCGGCGGCTGAACCCGATCCGGCCCGGACTCTCCAAGCTCAGGTCGAAGTCACCGAGATGCTGGGCGCCGACACGTTTGTCCATTTCACCGTGAACAATCGTCCGGTCGTCACACCTGACATCGAGGAGCTGCTTGCTGACACTGGGCAAACACCAGAGTCTTTGGGCGACACGACCAACTTCATCGCAAGGGTCAATCCCGACATCCATGTTGCGTACGGCAGCACGGTCGACCTGGTCGTTGATACGGCGAAGCTCCACTTCTTCAACCCTTCAACGGGAATGAGGATCGGCGTCAAAGCACTCGAGGGCGCCCCCGCCTGAGTCTCCTCTCAACTTGAGATGGGGAGTGGCCACATCGGCCTTTCAGATAGAAGGTGCCTCGCGCGCCGACGGCAAAGGCGAGTCGATCTGGGATCGTTTCCATGCGGACGGGAAGACGCCCGTCGGTCCCGATCCGGCCTGTGACCACTACCACCGGCTGGAAGAGGACCTCGACCTCCTCGCTTACCTCGGTGTCGATGCGTACAGGTTTTCGATCGCTTGGACCAGGGTCCTCCCCGAGGGGACGGGGGACGTCAACGCGGCCGGACTTGGCTTCTATGACCGATTGGTCGATGGTCTCGTAGAGCGGGGCATCGAGCCGTGGCCGACCCTTTATCACTGGGATCTGCCACAAGACCTCCAGGAGTCCGGTGGTTGGGTATCGCGCGACATCGTCCACCAATTCGAAAACTATGCCCGCGTGGTCTCCGCACGGCTCGGTGATCGGGTGAAGAACTGGATCACGATCAATGAACCATGGGTCGCGGCGTTTCTGGGCCACCTATACGGCGTCTTCGCTCCCGGCCTGACCGACTGGAACTCTGCCCTTAGAGCTGGCCATCACCTGCTAGTCGGTCACGGCCTTGCAGTGAGTGCCATCAAGGGAGAGGTGTCAGAAGCGGCTGTAGGGCCGGGTATCGATTGCCGTCCTGCTCGTCCGGCGTCGGACGACCCAGCCGACGCAGGGGCCTCGGTTGTCTTCGATGGATTCAGGAACCGATGGTTCTTCGACCCGTTGCACGGTCGCGGATACCCCGAAGACATCATGAGGCGGTACTCCGACCTCGGCCGCCTCGATGCCGGTGAGATGATCGAAGTCGGGGACATGGAAGTGATCGCGACAGCCAACGACTTCCTCGGACTCAACTACTACACCACACTTCCTGTTTCCGCCGGGTCTGAGGAACTGGATGATCCCGAGGTAGACCCCGGTCCTGATCCGTCTGACGGGTATACCGAAATGGGATGGGCCATCGATCCTGGCGGACTCCGCGACTACCTGGTTGATCTCCACGAGGAGTACTCCCCGGCCTCGCTCGTCGTGACAGAAAACGGAGCGAGTTTCTCCGATGGCCCCAACGACGATGGCGTGGTGCACGATCAGCGACGGATTGACTATCTGGCAGCGCATGTCCGAGCAGTTGTGGATGCCCGGGCTGCTGGCGCTCCAGTAGATGGGTACTTCGTGTGGTCGCTGATGGACAACATCGAATGGACCCAGGGCTATGACCAGAAGTTTGGCCTGATCTGGGTTGACCGCGACACTCTGGAACGGACCCCGAAGGCCAGCTTCGACTGGTACCGGTCTGAGATCGAGCGACTTAGGGGCTGATCAGGCCGACCCAGCGAGGACAAGGGCTCCGGCAAGTCCGGATAGGTCTCCGAGCCCCGGCGGGGTAATCAAGTTGTGCATGTCCCGTGCGAACGGATATGACGCAAGAGCACTTGCCGACTCTTCTCGCAGCCGGTCGTGGAAACCGGCACTCTTGCTGACTCCGCCGCCCACGATCACCAGATCAATCGCAGACACGTAGATGAGTGATCTCATCAACTGAGCGACGTAAAAAGCTGCCAACCCAACCGCTTCTTCTTTCCATTCGGACGGTGCGCCGAAGCGCGCCTCGAGGGCAGGTCCGGCCGCCATTCCTTCCAGACAGTCTCCGTGAAATGGGCAGGCCCCTGGGAAATCGTCTCCGGCGTGTCGCGTGACGTTGATGTGTCCAGTTTCGGGATGACTGTTCGCACTGACCGTCTGACCGTTGACCACGATGCCAGCTCCGATGCCGGTGCCCAACGTGACGTAGCCGTAGTTGTCATAGTCCGTCGCCGCTCCCCAGCGACCTTCGCCGAGGGCTGAACCGTTCACGTCCGTATCGACGACGACCCCCACATCCAAGTGGTCGATGATCGGCTCACGGATCGCGATCCCACTCCATCCGGGTTTAGGAGTGTTGGCGATGGCACCTGCCCGGAGATCGAGCGGACCGAAACTTGCGACTCCGACAGCATCCACCTCCTTCTCGGCGAGGAGGCCTATCACCCGTTGGAGAGTTTCACCAGGCGAAGTGGTTGGCAGGCGAACCGGCTCTGTCAGGTCGTCGATCGACGTGCCAAAGGCGACGTCAGTCTTGGTGCCCCCGATCTCGACAGCGCCGTAGAGCGGCACTCAGCCTGCCTTCGCCTGCTTCTCCTTGGTCGCCTCGACTGAGGCTTTGAGGGCTTCGAGGAGGTCCACCACCTTGGTCGGCTCGGGCGACGATGGGGCCACGATCTCTTCGCCGGCGACCTTCTTCGCCGCGAGCTCTTCGATTACTCCTCGGCTCTTGTCCTCGAACTCGTCAGCATCGAACGGTTTGGTGAGGTTGTCGATGATCGACCCCGCCATCTCGACCTCTTCGGGCCGGATTTCGATATCGGCATCCAGTTCCTCGAATTCACCTTCTCGGATCTCGTCGGGCCAGAACATCGTCTCCATGACTATGACCCCGTCTTTGGCCCTGAGAGTGGCGAGCTGCTGCTTCTCGCGGATGTTGACCTTGGCGATTCCGACCCGGCCCTTGTCTTCGAGCGCTTCTTCCAGAATGCGATAGGCCTTGATGCCGGTCTTCTCCGGCGCCAGGAAATACGACTTCTTGTACATCATCGGGTCGATCTCGGACTCGTCCACGAATTGGATGACATCCACGAGCTTGTTGCCTTCCGGAACCGCCGCCTCGAGGTCCTCGTCGGTGAAGACGACATACCTGTCCTTTTCGAACTCGTATCCCTTGACGATCTCGTCGTAGGAGACTTCCTCACCGTCAACTTCGGCAACTCTCTTGTATTTGATTGGGGAGTGGTCTGACTTGCGGAGCTGGCGAAACCGCGGGGTTTTGTTATCGGTTGCCGTGTAGAGGCCGACCGGGATGGTCACCAGCCCGAAGTTGATCGCACCTTTCCAAATGGCTCTTGGCATGACTCTGAGTCTATCGACGGGCCGGGACAGGATTGCTGCCGGCTTGGTTAGCGTCGATGCGGTGTTGTTGAAGAAGTCGTTTCTCGACTCCGTGCTTGAAGGGAAAGTCGACCTCGTGTTTCGGTCGTGGAAGCGGCCGACCGTCAGGACCGGAGGCACACTGAGGACCGCTATTGGATTGCTTGAGATCGTCAGTGTCGAGATCGTCGACCCGAACGCCATCACGGAAGAGGAGTGTCGGCGGGCTGGCGTCGACCTCGACGATCTCTTGAGGGATCTGGCATCCCGACCGGACGGCGACGTCTACCGCGTCCACCTAGGTCAGGTGCTCCCAGACCCACGGGATGAGCTGCGTTCCCGAAGCGATTTATCCGAATCAGATTTCGCTGATGTATTGGAACGCTTGGCTCGTCTAGATCGCGCTTCCGAGCGAGGCCCGTGGACCAGGGACTTCCTGGGTCTGATCTCCGACCAGCCGAAGGTGCGTGCGCAAGACCTGGCAGACGAGATGGGTCTGCCGAAGCAGAAGTTCAAAGACGATGTCAGGAAGCTGAAGAACCTCGGTCTAACGATCAGCCACTCGCCGGGGTACGAGCTTTCGCCTCGAGGAGAGGCGGTCCTGGCAAAGCTGCGTGGCTAGCGACGCTCGACGGTCTCGCAAGTCTGGTCCTGTCACTCGAACCTGCATGGCGTCCCGCCTGCCGGAACGGTGTGCAGGCTCGACCGGTGACGGCTCTGGCCCAGTCCCTCGAACCTGCATGGCGTCCCGCCGGCCGGAACGGTGTGCAGGCTCGACGGTGACCGACACGAACCGGTGGGGAGGAAGGCGCCCTCGGCAGGATTCGAACCTGCGCACCCGGCTCCGGAGGCCGGTGCTCTATCCCCTGAGCTACGAGGGCGGAATGTCGTGTGAATGGTACGCCTGAGGAGGCAAGAACGCCGATTCGCCGGTCAGCTCCTGGCGCGGCCCAACAGCTCGTCGAGGATTTCGGCTTCGATCTTGAGTCCGTGGAGATGACCCAGTTCCTCCGGCCACTCGACCAAGGTGGCCTTCGGGATCTGATCGACCAATCGCTTGGCTGCCGAGAGCGGGCAGTTGCGGTCTCCGGCGGCGTGGAACCAGGTCACTGTTGTCGCGATGTCCCCGGGTGCGAAGTCGGACCACGATTGTCTGAAGGCAAGGCTCTCATCGGCCCAGCCATCGACACTGCCTGCGAGTGCCTCCGTAATCCCCTTAGCGAACGTGGCGCGAAAAGCAGGGTCAGAGAGGATCTCGCGGTCTTCTTCAGGTGCCGTTTCCATGAGCCCGGCAAGCGCTCCTTCGGGGCTGTCGAGGATCGCTTCACGTACCGGTGCCTGATGTGCGCGAATTGCTTCGATGTCCCCCGAAGCTGCCACTCGATGGCCTTTGGCATTGAACGGGATCATCTGATCGACTTCTTGCTCTGTGAGCGGGGCGATCCCAACAAGAACGGTCGCAGCCGACACTCGCTCTGGGTGCAGCGCGCAGAACGAGAGGATGTGGGGCGCGGCGCCACTTCCTCCGACGACAGGTATCCGGTCGATACCAAGACTGTCGAGAATGGCCGCCAGATCATCGGCGTGTTCGGCAAACCCTCTGCCCGGCAGTCGGGTCGACCGTCCGAACCCTGGCCTTTCCGTCGTAATGGCCCAGAGGTTTCGTTCCCGCCACGGGGTGGTGTCGGCGACCAGGCTCCATCGCGACCCCGGCGTTCCGGGAATGCGGAGCAGGGGCTGACCGGTCGGCTCACCGAACTCGGTCCAGGCCACGACACGTCCATCGGGACGAGCCAGTTCTCCTTCACGGAAGCTGTCGAGCATGAAGCAATTGAAGCAGGGCGGTCCGAACCCGACCTCGGACCGTTCGGTCGCCGCCTTGCCATTAGCGTCTTCTCATGGCCGAAGACAACGGAAACGGGAAGAGGCCTGTGATCGGTGCCGGCGCCGGTGTGGGCATCGGAGCCGGAGTTGGTGCCGCGATCTTCGCGGCCACGGGTGATGCCTATTGGATTGCCATTGGAGTGGCTGTCGGAGCCGCGATCGGGGCGTCGACTACGAGGTGATACTCAGTCGCGTTCTCGACGCCGGCCATTCGCCGACCGACACTTCCGACGAGCGGCTGAAGAAGCGCCTGCTGATGACGGCTTCCCTCGTCGGTTCCGTGGTCGGTCTTGCGTGGGGAGTCCTCTACTGGTCGCTTGGCGAAACGAATGCAGCTCTCATACCCGGTCTGTATGGGGCCGTGACATTGCTCAGCATCTTTGTGTTAATGCGTTTCGGTCACTACGAATTGTTCGAGTTCTTTCAGCTCTTCTCGTACCTCGTGCTGCCCTTCTTGCTGCAGTTGTCCCTGGGTGGCTTCTTGGGCTCCTCTGCAGTGATCATCTGGGGGATCATGGCTCCGTTGGCTGCCTTGGTCTTCCGCGATCGATCGGCGGCCAACCGCTGGGCGATCGCCTACGCGGCAATCGTGGTGGTCAGCTTCGTGCTCCAACCCGAGATCGGCATCACAAACAGTTTGTCCCAGAGCGTGATCCTCTTCTTCTTTGTTGGGAACATCCTCGGCATCACGACTTTCGTTTACATCGTGATGAACGACTTCGTAGGCCAGAGAGACCTGATCCAGGAAGAGTTGTCATCAGAACGCCAGCGGTCCGATGACCTCTTGTTGAACATCCTTCCTGCCGAAGTGGCCGAGGACCTCAAGAGCCAGGGTCACACCACCCCACGTGAGTACACGTCGGCGTCGGTGATGTTCGCCGACGAGGTGGGTTTCTCAGAGAGGGCTGCTGACTCTTCGGCTTCTGACCTCGTCGGCACACTCGATGCCGTCTTCACGCGATTCGACGAGATAGCGGAGGCCCACGACATCGAGAAGATCCGGACCATCGGGGACGCGTACATGGCGGCGGCTGGCGTGCCTACGCCGAACGAAAGTCACGCCTCGGCGATTGTTGACGCCGCTCTGGAGATCCAACGCTTTCTGGCCGAGAGCGGGCAACGATCGTTCAGGGTCGGGATCAGTTCCGGGCCCCTTGTTAGTGGTGTTGTTGGGACCTCCAAGTTCCAATTCGACGTCTGGGGAGACACAGTCAACACTGCTAGCAGAATGGAGTCGACTGGTGAGGCTGGTCGAGTCCAAGTGTCGGAGTCGACCTATCAAATGATCAAAGACACTCATGTCTGCGTGCCGCGGGGCACAGTGGAGGTCAAAGGCAAAGGCGCCCTACCGACGTGGTTCGTCGAGAGGCGAAACGATGTCTAATCCAAGCATCAGGACACTGAGGGAACTCGACCTACCGGCAGGGGAGTGGGCTCTCTTCGGCAGCGCTCCTCTCCTGTTGCGGGGATGGATCGATTCCGTCAACGATCTCGATGTGATTACCAGAGGCTCTGCCTGGTCGCTAGTCCAGGAGATAGGGCAACCAGAAGCCTTCGAGAACGGGCGGACCATGTACCGGGTCGGCGCCGACCTCACGTTCGGCAACTACTGGTACTACGGAGACTTCGACATCGATGAGCTGATCGACACCGCCGAGCCGATCGATGGGATTCCGTGTGTCCTGCTCGAGCACATCGTCACCTACAAGGAGATTGCCAACCGTCCGAGAGACCGGGAGCATCTGGCGATCATCACAGCCAACATCGCCGGGAGTGCTTAGCGGCCGAGATCGATCAGGTCTTGTTTAACCCTCGATCGGATCGTGAATGCCGAGTTGCCAGAGAGAATGCCGCCACGTCCGAACAGCCTGCCGTATTGCCAGTTGGAGAGACCCAACTCGGGGCGATTGAGAGCGTATTGACCATCGACCCAACGGGTGAAGCCGTCGCCCACAAACGGGGCATCGATCAGATCGAAGAAGGCGGAGTGCTCCTCATCGCTCTCTGAAATCAGACTCGCCACAAACCGGGGGCTCTGCTCATTGAACAGTTCGATAGCCGATTCGACATCAGGCACAAGCGTCACAGTCACTTCAGGACTGTTTTCCCACTCCCACTCCATCCCGAGACTGTCGCCGTCAATCACTTCAGTCATCGGCTCGGTCGCATTCCCTGTGGACCGCATCACTGTCGTTTCGGCAAACCAGCGATCCGGCACGAACGCGCGAACCGACTCGGTCACGTGGAGTTTGGGGTTGGCACCTCGTCGACTGCTTGCCTTCTCGAGGGCATCCAAGAAGACAGGGACCAGATCGGCTGCCCGAGACTCCACGATGCACAAGGTGTTGAGGGTGTTGCAGACCTTGCGATCAAGAGAGTTGTAGACGGCGGAGTGGAAACGAAGCGCGTCGGCATTCTCGGACGCGACAATCCATGCGCCGCCCGTCCCGTGCATGCTCAGCGGCACGCCGCTTTGGCGGGCGACTGCGCCGAGTTGGGTCACCGCGTTCCCGGAGCCCCGGGCCACCGCCAAGCTGAGGCGAGAATCCGAGAAGAGCGCCCATCCGGAACCATGGGATCTCGAGTCGATGAGGGTCAACGCACCCGATGGCAAACCGGAATCGATGAGCGCTGGCTCCACGGCATGCGTCATGATCGCCTTTGCCGTGTCTAAGGCATCGGAGCCGATTCGCAAGACGGCTGTGTTTCCAAGACGAAGAACTCCGCACGCGTCGGCCAACACATTGGGTCGGCCTTCGAATACGAAGGCGATCACGCCCAGTCCAGAGATCACCTGCTCCAGCGACCAGCCTTCGTGCTCTATGTGCTCGACGACCTTCCCGCGCTCGGTGGGCGTGGCGGCCCACATCCGCAGCCCTTGGACCATGTCTTCGCGCATGGAATCGATCAATGACAACCGAGTAGTTGAGCGACCCTTGGCTGTGGCCCTCGCGACATCGGTCTCGTTGGCACTCGTGATTGCTTCCACTACTTCGGAATCTTCGAGCCGTTCCGCGAATGACTCGAAGAAGTCGGTTATCGCCTGGTCTCGGACTGCACCCATCTTTCCAAACGCGCGGTGTGCTGCGTCGACAGCTGATTTGGCTGCTTGAAAGTCGTCTCCGGTCACATGAAGGAGGTCACCGGTTTCTTCGACGACAAACAGCTTGTCGCCAGTTTGGAACAAAGCGGCAAGTTCCTCCGAGACCTTGGTGATCCGATCGCCTCCGTAAACGATGGCCATGCCTGCTTCGAGCTGATTGAGAGGTGCAGCCATGGCCGCGATCCTATGAGAGAACTACGAGATCGTCGCGGTGCACGGCTATTCCTCCTCCGTGCTCAGAGTGCTTGCCGCGTGAGTGCTCGAGTTCATCAGACGACATCGCAACCAGCCCTTTTGCGATGAGCTCCGACTGAGTTGCGACTTCCACCGCAGCTCCGGCCCCGAACCGGCCATCGACCGCTGTGACACCAACAGCGAGCAGGGACCTACCATCCGCAACGACTGCCGTCGATGCACCGGCGTCAATTGAGATTCGGCCATGGGTAGGGAGTCCGAAAGCGATCCAGAGCTTGCGTGCGGACAGCTTGGCTTCGCGGGGTGCGACCCATGTCCCGACTTCCTCACCGGACAAAGCCCGGTACGCCACTTGATTCTCCGATGTCTCGGCCACCACGGTCGGAATACCGGACCAAGCCGCCATCTGAGCGGCTGCCACCTTGGTCGACGGTCCGCCAGAGCCAAACTTGCCTCGCTTCTCAAGATCGATGAGAACTTGGAGTGCCTGGTCGGTGGCACGGACAGCGTTGAGGAGTTGGGCTGATGCGAAGGCTGGGTCTTCGGAGAACAGCCCTTTGGTGTCTGTGAGAAGTATCAACATCCCGGCATCGACCAAGTGGGACACGATTGCCGCCAGCCGGTCGTTGTCGCCAAATCGCAGTTCGTCGACCACAACCGTGTCGTTCTCATTGACGATCGGGACCACACCTAGAGAGAGCATCCTGTGGAGGCTCTCCTTGGCATGGAGGTACTGGTCGCGGCGAGCAAGAACATCCCGCGTGATCAACACCTGGCCGACGCTTCGATCGTGAGCTGCGAAGGCCTCGGTGTAGCTCGCCATCAGTTGACCCTGTCCGACGGCTGCCGCCACCTGCAGGCCCGGGAGATCGCGGGGCCGATCTGTCAGCCCTAGAGCTGGTAGCCCGGCGGCGACTGCGCCAGAGGTCACAAGAATCGTGGGGTTGCCCCGGTCCCAAAGGGACATGACGTGGTCGGCCACCGTGGCGATTGCCTCGCGACGCACGCCCCCCGTCTGCTCAGCCAAACTCGAAGAGCCAACCTTGAGCACCACAGGTCGACCGGGGGGTATCGCCTGTCGCATCAGTTCCTGCCCTCCATCACCGCACGGTAACGGAGGACGTCTCCCTGTCAGTCCAGTGAGAGCAGCCAGGCGAACAAGCCACGCGTCGCGTGCATGCGGTTGGCAGCCTGTGCCCAGACCCGGCTCGATTCGCCGTCGATCACCGCCGACGTCATCTCGTCACCTCTAGAGGCCGGCAGACAGTGCATGAAGATCGCATCCGGTGCAGCCGCAGTCATGAGTTGTTCGGTGACGGTGAAACCGGCGAACTCCATCTTCTTACTGATCGCGTCGACGTTGTCGCTCATCGACACCCATTTGTCGGTGTAGACGACGTGAGCTCCTTCAACTGCCTCGAGCGGGTCATTGGTGACGAGTACCTCGGCTCCGGAACGCTTGACACGGGCAAGGTCGTCTTCGGTTGGGTAGTGGGCTTCGGGTACCGCAGTCTTGACCGTCATGCCGAGCGCTGCCGCTCCCAGTGCGAGCGACTTCCAGACATTGTTTGGCTCTCCCACATATGCGATCTGAACGCCTTCCAGGGACCCGAACTCGTCTTCGATCGTCAGCAGGTCTGCAAGTGCCTGTAGAGGATGCGATTCGCTCGACAGCAGATTCACAATTGGAACTGCATCGAGCGAAGCAAGGCGCTCCAAGGTTTGGTGGTCGTGGAGCCGTGCACAGACGATCGAGTAGTAGCAAGCAAGTGTTCGCCCGATGTCCTCCACTGACTCTCGGGTGTCGAAACCCAACTCCGACTCATCGATGTACACGGGATGGGCCCCGATTTGGAATGCAGCCATTTCCGCGGAATTGCGGGTACGCGCTGACGGCATTTCGAACACGAGGGCGATTCCTGGAGACCCACCAGATCTCGTCGCCGAGCTTTTGCTCAGGTCGAGCACCTTCTGGATCTCATGCGGCGCCAAGTCGTCGATTTCTAGTAAGTGTTTCATGAGTCTGTATGATTATGCAGGAAGTATGCATGTTAAGCAGAATCAGGTTGTATCGCAACCCCTGGGTGACGTGGAGGCGAGAAACATGTCAGGATCTGTCCTGAGATGAGACGATGACCAAGCGCGCCCGACAGGGAATGATCCTCGACCTGATTGCCGAGCAGGAGATCTCAACACAGACAGCGTTGTCAAAGGCGCTTGCGGAGGCCGGCTATGACGTTGCCCAGACAACGGTGTCCCGTGATCTTGCGGAACTGGGGGTGGTCAAGGTCCGGGCCTCGAGCGGCGCCCTGGTGTACGCCACCCCAGGCACCACCGACCAGGACCAGTTGGAGGCTCTATCCGTGATTTTTCAACGCTGGGTGATGTCGCTGGAGCACAGTGGCAACGTGGTGGTCGTCAGGACGCCGAATGGATTCGCTGACCCTGTGTCTCAGGCGATCGATGAGTCGAAACATCCAGGGGTGCTAGGCACGATCGCCGGCGAGAACACGGTCCTCGTGATCTCTGTCGAGGGAACCAGCGGAGGAGACCTGCGCAGAGAGCTTGCGTCGCTGGCGGGATTAGACGAGAGCTAGCCTAAAACCTGTCTCAGGATCTCGATCGCTTCTTCGACTTCAGACCGTGTGACGTTGAGTGGCGGAGCGAGGCGCAAGGCCGAATCCGTCACCGCATTGACTACGAGACCTGCTTCTAGGGCGGCCCTGGCAGCGTCCTTTGCCTTCGGCTCCGCCAGCTCGGCGGCAAGTAGCAGACCAAGTCCCCGGATGGACACCACCGCCGGGATCTTCATGAGACCTTGGTGGAGGAGCGCACCGGAATCGGTCGCCTTTTGCGGGGCGTTGATCGCTGTCATGACCTCCAACACACTGATAGCAGCTGCGGCCGCTAGCGGCTGTCCACCGAACGTCGTGGCGTGGTCTCCCGGCGCGAAAGTCGAGGCGACACCCTCGCGCGCCCACATCGCCCCGATCGGCATCCCGTTGCCGAGGGCCTTCGCCATTGTCACGACGTCGGGCTTTACGTCGTGATGCATGAAGCCAAACCAATCACCTGTTCGGCCGAAGCCGGTCTGTACCTCGTCGACCATGAACAGGATTCCGTGCTCCCGGCACAGCTCTTGGACCAAATGCAGGTACCCGTCTGACGGCACACGCACCCCGCCTTCTCCTTGGACCGGCTCGATGAGAACTCCAGCGACCTCTTCGCTGATGGCTTCTTCGAAGGCACCGATGTCGTCCCAGGCGACATGTCGGAATCCCGTTGGCAGTGGCTCGAACGCAGCGTGCTTCTCGGGCTGCCCGGTTGCGTGGAGGGTTGCCAGAGTGCGTCCATGGAAAGAGCGGTCGGCGGTGATGACGACGTACCTCCCGGGCCCTCCCCACTTGCGTGCGAGCTTCAAGGCAGCCTCGTTCGCTTCCGCGCCGGAGTTGCAGAAGAAGACCTGGCCACCACCTCCGATCAAGTCGTCGATCATCACCGAGAGCTTCTCGCCGGGTTCTGTGGCGAAGAGGTTGGAGACATGCGTGAGTCTCTCCGCCTGGGTCGCGATGGCTCTGGCGACAGCGGGATGAGAGTGTCCGATGCTCGTCACGGCAAGACCGGATAGGAAGTCCAGATAGCGCTTGCCCTGGTCGTCGAATAGCTCGGTGCCTCGGCCTTTGACGAAACGCACGGGCTGTGACGGGTACGTTCCCATGAGACGACTGGCATCCACGGAGCTGAACGTCGGGGCTGTGGTCATGGGTTGTCTTCTTTCAGTTGGGAGATCATCGTTCCGACGCCGGCGTCGGTGAGGAGCTCGACGAGGAGGGCGTGAGGCAATGAGCCGTCGACTATGTGTGCCGACATCACGCCTTGGCGCACGGCCCGCAAGCTTCCCTCGGCTTTGGGAAGCATCCCCGTCGAGATGCTCCCGTCGGCGATGATCGCCTCCAACTCCTCCGGAGACGTCTGGCTGATGAGAGAGGTTGGATTGCTGAGATCTCGGAATATCCCCGGCACGTCCGTTAGGTAGATCAGCTTGTGAGCACCGACGGCGGCGGCGAGGGCCGAGGCTCCGAGGTCGGCATTGATGTTCCAGGATTGGCCAGTTCGATCTGACCCGATGGTGGCTACCACCGGGATGAGACCCTCGGCTAGGAGCCGATCGATTAGCGACGCATTCACTTCAGTGATGTCTCCGACGAACCCGAGCTCCGGGTCTCGCTGGACGACCGTGAGCAGACCGACGTCCTCACCCGAGATCCCGAGGGCCACCGGTGCATGTTTGTTGATCCCTGAGACGATGTCCCTGTTGACCTTGCCAACCAAGACCATCCGAGTGACCTCCAAGGACGCAGCGTCCGTCACTCGATGGCCATTCTTGAACTCGGCCCCAAGACCGAGCTTTGTCAACCATTCCGTGATTTGGGGCCCACCGCCATGGACGACCACAGGCTTCATGCCCAGCGTGTGCATCAGGAAGACGTCCGAAATGAAGTCTTCGGTCACCTTCGGGTCGGTCAGCGAGTGGCCACCAGCCTTCACGACTATCTTCTTGCCCCGGAACCGAGCGACGTATGGCACCGCTTCGGCCAGGACTGACGCTCTCATCGTGGGGTCGGAGAGACCCTTCGCGAACAGGTCGAGACTCACGGATACACCCCTGTAGTTGCGAGGCCAGTTGTCTCCTCGAGTCCCAACATCACATTTGCGCACTGCACTGCCTGACCGGCGGCACCTTTGCCGAGGTTGTCCAGGGCGCCGATGGCAACAACCCATCCAGTTCGTTGATCCTTTCGAACCGTCATATGGATCGAATTGGAGCCTTGTGTCGCCTTCGTGGACGGCAGTCCCTCAGTCACTGAGACGAAGTGCTCGCCTTTGTAGGCGGTTGCCATGGCATCGAGAAGATCCTCTTCCGTTTCGGAACCGGTCGGGCGCATGTAGCAGGTCGCCAGGATCCCGCGATTCATTGGAGCCAGGTGGGGCGTGAAAATGAGGCTGACGTCCTGAACGGCGAGCCTCCCGAGTATCTCTTCCATCTCCGGCGTGTGTCGGTGAGCGGATACGGCGTATGCGGCGACGTTTTCGGCAACCGCCCCGAAGATGGTGGTCGGCTTCGGATCTCGGCCGGCCCCTGAAACACCGCTGATCGCGTTGACCACGACGGATGAGGGCTCGACTAGCTCGGCAGCGAGTAGGGGGGCCATCGTCAGGACCGATGCGGTCGGATAACACCCCGGCACTGAGACAGCATTCGCTCGGGCAATCTCGTCTCGGAACAGCTCAACCAGCCCATATGCGAAGCTTTCGTTCAGGTCGGGGGCTTGATGGGCGCCGCCGTACCAGTCCTCATAGGTCGCGACATCGGTGAATCGGAAGTCGGCGCCGAGGTCGATCAGCGCTGGGCTGTCGATACTCCGGACCAGCTTCTGTGAGGCCCCATGGGGGAGTGCGAGAAACACTGCGTCGAGCCCGGTTGGAAGGTCTTGGTGTTGCCTCAACCTGAGGTCGGGAAACACGCCTGAGAGGCTCGGGTAGAGATCGGCGATCTTCTGTCCCGCAGAACTGGAGCCCGATGCGAATACGACGTCGGCTCCCGGGTGGGAAGACAACAGTCTCATCAACTCCGCGCCTGCATATCCGGAGGCACCGACAACACCGACTCTGGCCGGGCTCAAGGTGACACTCCAAGACTCTGCAGCGTGGGACCGATCGGGCCTGGCATGCTCGACAGACCGGCAGCGCGAAGGGCTCGAGCGTATGCCGCGCCGGGTGTCGCACCACCGGCCATGACTTCCCCGATCGACCGCATCTCCGGTCCGCGAACGTCGGCGCCGGGGAATCGGTCGGTAGGGAAGACCGGCTGCTTTGCCCAGACCCGTGTGGGTTGGGGCCGACGAGGCAGGCCAAGCTCGGCGATCTTCTTGCCCAACATCAACTGACATGCCCAGTCGACGATTGGGAGCCCGAGTGCCTTGGCGACGAAGGGAAGTGTCCGCGACGCTCGCGGATTTGCCTCCAAGACAACGACCTTTCCATTGTGCAACGCGATCTGGAGGTTGAGAGGACCGCTCATTTCTAGAGCTCCTGCAAGCTCCTGCGCGATCCACTCGATGTGGTCGCGAAGCTCGGGGGTGACCGACGGTCCCGGGATCACACATGCTGAGTCACCGGAGTGCGTCCCGGCTTCTTCGATGTGCTCGAGGATTCCTGCAACCCACGCCCTGATGCCATCAGTGAGGATCTCGACGTCGAACTCGATAGCTCCTTCGAGGTACTCGTCGATCAGCACCGGTCCTGTGACGGTGATATCCGCTGCTTTGCGCGCCACGACCATGCCCTGTCCGCCCAGGACATAGTCAGGTCGGACAATGACCGGATAGCCGATCTCCTCGGCAACGGCACGGGCGTCCGTCGTCGTGTCAGCTCTTCCCCAATTTGGAGACTCGATGCCGAGTTCCCCGAGGAGGGCTGCGAAACGTGTGCGATCCTCACACAGATCGATCGCCTCGAGCGTGGGCCCGATCAACGGGATACCAGATGCGGCCAACACAGCCGCCACGCGGAGTGGAGTTTGGCCGCCGAGACCGACGACGACTCCGGCTGGCTGTTCGATGGCGCATATGTCGAGAATGCGCTCCGCCGTTAGTGGCTCGATGTAGAGACGGTCGCTGGTGTCGTAGTCCGTCGACACGGTCTCCGGGTTGGAGTTGACCAGGACGACTTCGTGTCCCATCTCCTTGAAGGCGTGTGCGGCGCGAACGCAGGAATAGTCGAACTCGATTCCTTGACCGATCCGGTTTGGCCCCGAGCCGATTATCAGGACTGGACGGGTCGTCTCTGTCGTAGGCGAGCCCTCGTAAGACAGGTAGTAGTACGGGGTAGTCGCTTCGAATTCGGCGGCACACGAGTCGACGGACAGCCGGTTGGGGCTGCGCTTCGCGGATCGCACCTCGTGTTCGGTCAGTGCGAGAACCTCCGCGATCTGAGAATCAGTGAGCCCGAACCGCTTCGCTTTGTTGATATCCCGGGTGCTCCCGAGTTCGGCCTTGGCCGCCGCAATCGACGCCAGCTCCTCGAGGAAGTAGGGATGAGCATCGCTGAAGGCTGGGAGCTCGGCGTCTCCCTCCAGGCCCTCCCAAGCCTTGAGTAGAGCTTCGGGAAAGGTCCTTCCCAAGCCGAGAGTTTCGCCCACTGCCTGCATCTGAGTGCCCAGCTCAGGTTCGTCCACTCCAAACTTGGCGAAGTCGAAACGAGGGGCCTTGACTGCCACGTAGTCGAGAGTCGGCTCGAAGGCGGCGGTGGTCATCTGCGTGATGTCGTTGGGCAGCTCCTCGAGGGTGAGCCCAACAGCGAGTAGAGCAGCGAGCTTCGCGATTGGGTATCCCGTTGCTTTCGAGGCGAGTGCTGAGGATCGCGATGCACGGGGGTTCATTTCGATGATCCTGAGCTCCCGTGTCCCGTGGTTGTAGGCGAACTGGACGTTCGCCCCACCGGTGGCGACTCCAACCGCCCTGACGCATGTGAATGCGGCGTCCCTCATGCGCTGATATTCGGGGTCGCTCAGCGTCTGCTGTGGTGCGACTGTCCACGAGTCCCCAGTGTGGACTCCAGTCGGGTCGATGTTCTCAATACAGCAGACGACGATGCACGAACCAGCGGAATCACACATCACCTCGAGCTCGAATTCCGACCAGCCCTTGACGGACTCCTCGACAAGGACTTCTCCTATCGGGCTGGCCTCGATGCCTCTTGCCACCAACTCTTCGAGCTGCTCGTCGGTGTCGGCATGCCCACCACCAGCGCCTCCTAGTGTGAAGGCGGGTCGAACGACAGAGGGCGCCGTTCCCCTCGACAGCTGGCTCACATCGCTCACAACGACGCCCTCGAGTACTGGAACGCCGACTTCAGCCATCAACTCGCGGAAGCGTTGTCTGTCCTCAGCCCTTTGAATCGCTTCGACGCTTGCACCGATCAACTCAACCGAGTACTTCTCGAGAACGCCTGCCTCGTCAAGCTCGATCGCAAGATTGAGAGCCGTTTGTCCGCCCAGGGTTGGAAGGAGTGCGTCGGGCCGCTCCTTTTCGATCACGGCGGTCAGGGCTTCCAGATCCAGAGGCTCGATGTAGGTGGCGTCTGCCCACTCCGGATCGGTCATGATGGTCACTGGGTTCGAGTTGACGAGCACTACTCGATATCCGAGGTTCTTCAGCGCGCGACATGCTTGAGAGCCCGAGTAATCGAATTCGCAGGCTTGGCCGATCACAATTGGCCCTGAGCCGATGATCAGGACGCTGTGGATATCAGTGCGCTTCGGCACGTGTCACCTATCTCTTCGAAGAACCACGATGCGTCGCTTGGGCCTGGCGAAGCTTCGGGGTGGAACTGCACGCTCGAGAACCCTTCCCCGGCAAGGCCCTCGACTGTTCCGTCATTGAGGGAGATCATGCTGATCTCCGCCGAGTCACCGGGCTCGACTGCAAAGCCATGGTTTTGGGAAGTCACCAGAACTCGACCTGAGCGTGTATCGCGGACCGGATGGTTGGCGCCTCTGTGGCCGAATAGGAGTTTGAAGGTCCGCATGCCGAGTGCATGTGCGAGTAGCTGATGGCCGAGGCAGATGCCAAACAATGGGACTGCGCCTAAAAGGGACCTGACAGTTTCGATCTGCTCGACCAGCTGCGCAGGATCTCCGGGCCCGTTGCCGATGAGCACAGCGCTCGGATTCAGGCTCTTGATCGCTTCCGCATCGAAATGGGCAGGAACCAGGACCACCTCGAGTCCTTGGTCCATGAGACCTTTGATGACCGATCGCTTCGTGCCTAGATCGAGCAGGACGACCCTCGGGCCGGACCCAAACCGGAGTACTTCTTGGGTCGACACCTGCAATGCGAGCGGTGGCATCGCAAGTCCGGGCTCGAGCTGTGCCCGCTCGAAGTCGATGTGTGGCTCATTCAGGGCGACGTCGAGGAGGGCTGACGGATCCTCCGCACCCACTGCGCATCGCATGGCACCTGAATCACGTATGTGTCTCACCAACTGTCTCGTATCCACTTCGGTCAGCGCCACGACACTTCTGGTGTATAGCCATTCCGACCAAGCCGGCCTGGCTTGGCGCATCACCGCTGCCCGCGTGTGGGTTTGTGCTGACTCGGACAGGCGGTCGTCCACCCCGTAGTTCCCGATCAGCGGATAGCTGAAGACCAGGACCTGGCCCTGGTAGCTCGGGTCGGTCACTGCCTCCTGGTACCCGGTTATCGACGTTGTGAAACAGAGCTCGCCCGATGCCACGCCCGGTGCACCTGTCATGGTGCCGGTGTAGACCGTTTCGTCTTCGAGAACCAGATATGCCATTATGCAGTCAGAATGCATGTTATCCAGTATGATCGCATACACACAAACCGGGGCGAGGTGGAATGTCGGTAACGGCCCCAAAGGGATTTGTGGCGTCCGCTATGGCGGCAGGGATCCGGAGACGCCAGGTTCCAGACTTGGCGATGGTGAGGTCTCTGACGCCGGCAACCGGGGCGGGCATGTTCACCACCAACCAGGTGAGAGCGGCGCCCGTGGTCGTGAGCATGAGGCACCTGGAGGCTGCACAGCCACAAGCTGTTGTCATCAATTCGGGTGTTGCCAACGCAGCCACAGGCGCACGTGGTGAGTTGGATGCAATGGCCACCGCTGCCGACACCGCTCGGCTTCTTTCAATAACGACGGAGGAGGTCGTTGTTCTGTCGACCGGTCTGATCGGCGCACCGCTTCCGCTATCGAAAATACGTGCCGGTCTCCCGACGCTCGCGTCGAGTCTTAGCCCTGAGGGAGGTGCCGCAGCCGCTGGAGCGATCCTCACGACCGACACACGAACCAAGACGAAGGTCGTGTCCAGGTCGGGCATAACCGTCGGCGGTATGGCTAAGGGAGCCGGGATGATTCATCCGAAGCTCGCAACGATGTTGGCTGTCATCACCACCGACGCCTCTCTGTCTCCTCAGGCTGCAGCGGAGGTACTCGCCGAAGCTGTTGATGAGAGCTTCAACAAGATCTCGGTTGATGGTGAGTGTTCTACGAACGATGCCGTGATCCTGGTGGCCAACGGCGCAACAGATGGTCCCGGTGATCCAGCGACGGTAAGGGAAGCGATTTGTGAGGTCGCTGCCGACCTATCGCAGCAGATAGTGGCCGACGGCGAGGGCGCAACGGTGATCATTGACGTCCAAGTGTCGGGTGGCCTGAATGATCACGAGGCGCGAAGCGTGGCCGAGCGGGTGGCAACCTCATCTCTGGTCAAGACCGCCGCCTTTGGACGTGATCCAAACTGGGGACGGGTAGTCGCCGCAGCCGGAGCGGCTCCGGTTGGAGGTAGCTTCGCCCTTGTCGATGTCGATGAGATGACGATCTCATTCAATGGGACGAAGGTGTTCGCAGAAGGTCGCCCGACAGGGTACGAACCGGATATGAGTCCTGCCGTGCTCTCGATTGACCTCAGCCTTGGTCTCGGAGACTCCTTGGCGTCCTACTCGTCGACGGATCTCACATACGACTATGTGAAAATCAACGCCGAGTACACGACCTGAGCTTCTCCTTTTTTCAACGGGTCGCTTGATATCTAGCCTCGGTCGATGACCTCGTGGGTTGCGCACAAGTTCGGTGGGACGAGCCTCCGCGACGCTGCCGCCTACAAGGCGGTTGCCGAAATTGTCGAGGGCCGTTCTGAGGAGCGATCCGCAGTTGTCGTGTCGGCCACCGCGGGCATGACGGATCGGCTGATCGAATCGGCCACTCTCGCCGGACAACGTGATGGAACGTATTTCGATGCGTTGGAGGAGATTCGGGCGTCGCAGATAGAGCTGGTCCAAGAGGTACTCGGCGATGATTCGGCTGAGTTGATCGCAGGAGTCGAACAGGACCTGGTAGACATCGCCGACGTCCTCAGAGCGTCGTCCGTGATGGGCAAAGCGTCCGACTCAGCTACCGGAACGGTTGCTGGGTACGGAGAGATTTGGTCGGCGCGTCTTCTGTCAACGCTTCTCGAGTCTCGGGGCCGCGAAGCGGCCTTCCTCGACGCTCGTGACGTCCTGGTCGTTGCGCCAGCAGACGTGGCGCCGGTGGTCGACTGGTCCACATCCGACGACAGGTTGTCCGATTGGCTCACGGAACACGGCGAGGGGACCGTCGTGATCACGGGCTTCATTGCAAGTGACCCATCAGGCGCACCCACCACCCTCGGGCGCAACGGAAGTGACTATTCGGCGTCGATCTTCGGAGCTCTGCTTGACGCCGATGAGGTTTGTATTTGGACGGATGTCGACGGTGTGATGACAGCGGACCCCAGCCTTGTTCAAGAACCGCGCACACTCAACGAGCTGTCCTTCAACGAAGCGATGGAACTGGCCTACTTCGGCGCAAACGTGATCCATCCGGCGACGATGACGCCAGCCATTCGGACCCAGACACCGGTCGTGATCCGGAACACCTTCAACCCGGACCACCCCGGCACTCGCATTCAGCCCACATCTACTGCCGACACGCCGGTCAAGGGTTTCGCCTCCATCGGTGGAATCGCTCTGCTCAACCTCGAAGGCACCACGATGATTGGAGTGCCCGGCATCTCCGAGCGGTTGTTCGGCTCGCTCCGCGCGGGAGGGGTCTCCGTGATCCTCATTTCCCAGGGAAGCTCCGAGCACTCGATCTGTTTCGCCGTTCCTGAATCGCAGGCCGAGACAGCCTTTGGCCTGGTCGAGGATGCCTTTGCAGCCGAGCGCGGATTCGGCCGGATCCAACAGCTCGATATGACGCGGGGCTGCACGATCCTCGCTGCAGTGGGCGATGGGATGTCCGGCACACCCGGAATCGCCGCCAGGTTCTTTGGGTCATTGGCCCGGGCGGGAGTCAACGTCCGCGCGATTGCTCAGGGCTCCTCCGAACGAAACATCTCCGTGGTGATCGACGAGTCGCAGGCAGCGAGAGCGCTGCGTGCTGCTCATGCCGGGTTCTACCTCTCGTCCCAGACCCTTTCGATTGGCCTCATCGGTCCCGGGCACGTCGGGGGAACTCTTCTCGACCAGATGACAGAGCGTGTGGACCGCCTGCGTGATGACTTCGGGATCGATCTGCGTCTCAGGGCCATCGCCGGGTCTACACGGATGGTTCTTGATGAACAGCAAATCGGTCTTGAATCCTGGCGAGATACGTTCTCCGACGACGCTCGCCGCATCGACACTGATTTGAGCCTCCTCGCGGACTACGTGCACACCGACAACGTTCCTCACGCGGCGATCATCGATTGCTCGGCCAGTGACACCGTCGCTTCGCTGTACGCAGGCTGGCTGCGCCGGGGCATCCACGTGGTAACCCCCAACAAGAAGGCGAACAGCGGAGACCTCGACTATTACGCCGAGCTGGTCGACTCTTCCCGCCGGGCGAATGCCCACTACTTCTACGAAACGACGGTCGGAGCAGCTCTCCCGATAATCCAGACTCTCCGCGACCTCGTCCAGACCGGTGACGAGATCCACAGCATCGAAGGCGTGTTTTCCGGGACCTTGTCATACCTCTTCAACAGCTTTGACGGGACCAAACCGTTCTCGGAGATCGTTGCGGAGGCCCGCCAGCAGGGCTTCACGGAGCCCGACCCACGGGAAGATCTCTCGGGTATGGATGTCGCCCGCAAGGTGGTGATCCTGGCCCGCGAGTTGGGCTTGAAGGTGGGGCTGGAGGACGTCCCCATTGAAAGCCTGATTCCGCCGGGGCTCGAAGAAGGATCGGTTGATGAGTTTCTGGTCCGGCTGAAGGACTACGAGGGCGAGATGGCGACTCGTGTTCTGGAGACCCGGAGTCGAGGCGAGGTCCTCCGATTCGTTGGGTCGATACACCCGACGGACGGCTGCAGGATTGCCTTGCAGGAGTACACCCAAGACCATCCTTTTGCCCGGATCCGACTCACCGACAACATCGTCATGTTTCACACCCGGCGGTACAGCGATAATCCGCTGGTTGTACAAGGCCCTGGAGCCGGCCCGGATGTCACCGCAGGCGGAGTGTTTGCCGACGTCCTAAGGCTTGCCAACTATCTGGGCGCAACGACATGAGATACTCGTCGACCCGTGGTGAAGCCGACCTTGTGACCTTTGCGGGCGCCCTAGTGAACGGTCTCGCACCGGACGGGGGTCTGTACACACCGGAGTCGATCCCGACTGCACCCCTCGGCATCCAGACCTATCAGCAGGCAATGGTGAGTGCGCTCGAGGCGTTCGGAGCGGTCGATGTCGCTGGCATCGTCTCGGAGGCTGCGGCCGCCTTTCACCACCCCGACGTCGCTCCGATCGTCGAAGTCGGTGACAGGCTGGTCCTCGAGCTGTTCCATGGACCGACCCTGTCTTTCAAGGACCACGCCCTCCAGGTGGTGTGCCGCCTCTTGGCCCGAGAAGTCGAGGCCGGCGTGGTGCTCGGCGCGACTAGCGGAGACACCGGATCGGCCGCCATTGAAGCGATCAGTCGCACCCATTTGAAGATCGTGATGCTGTTCCCGGAGGGACGGGTCTCTGACTTTCAACGACGACAGATGACCACGACAGGCGATCACGATGTTCGCGCCGTTGCGGTCCGGGGCACGTTTGACGACTGCCAGCGGATGGTCAAAGAGAGTTTTGCGGCGAACGACCACCTGCTGGCCGTCAATTCGATCAACTTCGCGCGGGTGGCTGCTCAAGTTGGATATCACCTCTACGCGTCGAGTCAGATCGGAGAACCGCACGACATAGTGGTGCCCACCGGGAACTTTGGGAATGTGTATTCGGCTTGGCTGGCAAAGCAGATGGGTGCGGAGATCGCGTCGATCACCATTGCCAACAACTCCAACCACTACCTGGCGGATCTCGTAAATGTTGGTCAGGCTGAGCGAGCCGCAGTCATTCCAACAATCGCACCGGCCATGGACATTCAGGTGCCTTCCAACTTCGAACGTTTCAAAGGTGACCCGACCACCGAATTCAGGGCATCTTGGTCCGACGACGCCCAGATGCGCTCCACGATCGCCCGTGTCGATGGGCTCTATGGATATCGCCTTGATCCTCATACGGCCACAGCGTGGGCAGCCGGGGATGAGACGAAGACCGACCGACCGATGTTGATCGTGTCAACTGCACATCCCGCCAAGTTCGACGACTCAATCGACCCTCCGACCTGGTTCCCGAGTCTCGAAGGCAGAAGCGAGCATTTCAGCACCATCGACCCGGACGCTTCAGAGCTGGCCCATTTGCTCCGATAGTGGAATAACACGGGCCAGCTTTGCGCTGAAGTCCGTACCGGCTACCATGTCGGTTGCTGGCACAACGCGTGACAGCACCCCCGCTGCCCATCAGGGACTCGCCCTGTGTGCTGCGGTTTCCGATCCGACACCCCCACATGGGGATCAATCACGAAGGATCCAATGACCACACGAGCTCAACTACAGAGCAAACCAATCGATGAACTGAGAGAGGTCGCCAAGGCCGCCGGCATCGACACCGAAGGACTCCAAAAGTCCAAACTGATCACCGCGTTGATGGACGCAGGTGAGGTGGCCGAGGCCAAGCCGGAAGACGCTGTTGATCTTCCGAAGGCCACAGCCCGCACTGAGAAGCCCGACAACAAGTCGGATCAAGGTGGGGAGAACAGGGACGGCCAAAACCGTGGCGGGCGCCAGCGCAACCGGCGTCGTCGCGAAGAGGAGAGAATCCCAGAAGACCAGCTCGAGGTGCGTGAGGGCATCCTCGACATCCTTCCCGAGGGGTATGGCTTCCTCCGCGTCACCGGATACAAATCCGGTGAGAAAGATGTCTATGTGTCTGCCAATCAGGTGCGCAAGTTCCGCTTGCGCAAGGGAGACATCGTGTCGGGCCCAATCCGCCCGCCGCGTTCCAAGGAGAAGTTCCCGGCTGTCGTCCGGATCGCGTCGGTCAACGGCGTGGATCCAGACGAGGCTATGAAGCGGCCCAAGTTCGAGAACCTCACCCCGCTTTTCCCGGACGAGCGTCTCCGACTCGAGGTCGAAGGCAAGTCCAACAACATCCTCACCCGGATCGTTGATCTGATTGCTCCGATTGGTAAGGGACAGCGTGGACTGATCGTGTCTCCGCCCAAGGCTGGAAAGACGACCGTCCTCCAGGAGATCGCTCAGTCGATCACCGAGAACAATCCAGAGTGCTATCTGATGGTTGTCCTCGTCGATGAGCGGCCTGAAGAGGTCACGGACATGCAGCGGACCGTCAAGGGCGAGGTCATCTACTCCACGTTCGACCGTCCCGCCGAAGAGCACACGCAGGTCTCGGAGCTGGCAATCGAGCGTGCCAAGCGGCTTGTTGAACAGGGCACCGATGTGGTCATCGTGCTCGACTCGATCACCCGCCTCGCCCGAGCCCACAACCTCGCAACGCCCGCATCGGGTCGAATCCTCTCAGGTGGTGTGGACTCACAAGCGTTGTACCCACCGAAGCGTTTCTACGGTGCCGCCCGAAACATCGAGGAAGGCGGCTCGCTGACCATCCTCGGGACTGCTCTCATCGAGACCGGGTCCAAGATGGACGAGGTCATCTACGAGGAGTTCAAGGGCACCGGCAACATGGAGCTTCATCTCGACCGCAAGCTCGCTGACAAGCGGATTTATCCCGCGGTCAACATCGAGATGTCGGGAACACGTAAGGAAGAGCTGTTGTTCGACCGTAGGGAGCTGACGCAGGTCTGGAAGCTTCGTAGAGTGCTACTCGCTCTCGAGCCCGGAGCCGCGATCGAGCTTCTCATCGATCGTTTGAAGACAACCAAGTCCAACACCGAGTTCCTCGCCGAAGTGGCGAAGACGAGCGGTTAGTCAAGAGAGGCGTCATGAAGACCGACATCCATCCCAACTACGACGTCACAAACGTCACTTGCTCGTGCGGCAGCACCTTCACCACTCGGAGCACCAAGCCCGGTGACATGACAATCGAGCTTTGCAACGAATGCCACCCGTTCTTCACGGGTAAGCAGAAGCTCGTCGACTCCGGTGGTCGTGTTGAGCGCTTCCAGAAGCGCTACGGCAAGAGCTCGTTCACCAAGGCCGGTGACGCACCTGCTGAGGAAGAAGCCGCTGACTCAGAGTGAGTCGAATCCCGTCGAGCACGGGATAGATCCTGCCAAAACAGTCGGCGGTCAGGCCGTAATCGAAGGCGTGATGATGCGCGCCCCCAGCGCCTGGTCAGTTGCCGTACGGCAACCCGACGGTCAGATCACTGCCCGTCGCAACGACCTCACCCGTCTCTCTGAGAGAAACCGCTGGGCCAAAATCCCTTTCATTCGGGGGATCTTTGTCCTCGGTGAGTCGCTGACTCTCGGGTTCAAGGCCCTTTCGTGGTCGGCCCAAGTTGCGACCGAAGAGGAGGAGAAACCCCTCACCGGTGCCCAGATCGGTTGGACGATGGCGCTGGCTTTCATCTTCTTCGCCGGGGTATTCATCCTCTTGCCCGCTCTCGCCGCCGGAGCGGTGTCCGAGGACTCAGACCTTCTCTTCAGCACACTCGAAGGAGTGATCCGCCTGGTCCTCTTCATCGGCTACATCTGGCTGATCGGAAGGTCTTCAGAGATCGCGAGGGTCTTCGAGTATCACGGTGCCGAGCACATGTCGATCCACGCCTATGAGGCAGGGGATCCGTTGACGATCGAAGCCGTTTCCAAGTACCCGCCCGAACATCCGCGCTGCGGGACGAACTTCCTGCTCATTGTCGTCCTGGGCTCGATCGTCATCTTCTCATTCCTCGGGCAACCGGGATGGGTGTTCTTGATCGTCTCTCGAATCCTCGGTATCCCGATCATCGCTGGGCTGGCCTATGAGCTGATCAGATTCTCCGGCACCAGACCCGGCCCGCTCGCAGACATCCTGGCCAGGCCCGGCATCTGGCTTCAGAAACTGACCACGTCGGTTCCCGAAGACGATCAGATCGAGGTGGCAATATCGAGCCTCGTGGTCGCCCTCGACGAGGAACAACTGGAAGACGTCACAGCGCGTGGCGAGCTTCCTGCCTTTGCGCTGTCCGTGAGGGAGGACGCCCGGACGGGAGACCTTTAATGGTGGACCATTCACTCAGCGCCAAGTTCGCCGAAATCGAGACCTCCTTTGAAGAGGTCGAAGCGCAACTCGGCGATCCCGAAGTTCTTTCCGACCCTTCGAAACTCGCTGAGCTGGGCAAACGGCATTCCGACATGAAGGACGTCGTTGCTGACATCCAGAGTTGGCGACAGGCCTCGAAGGATCTCGTCGAGGCCAAAGAGATGTCGGACGATCCTGACTTCGCTGCGATGGCTTCCGACCTCGAGGAAGAGATCCAGGCCTTGGAAGAGAAGATCAAGGTTGCGTTGGTTCCCAAAGACCCCAACGACGAGAAGGACGTGATCATGGAGGTCAGGTCGGCAGCCGGGGGAGACGAAGCCTCGATTTGGGCGGGCGATCTGTTGCGGATGTATCAGAAGTACGTTGAGTCGCTCGGCTACCGGATGGAGATGATGGAGTCCTCCGAGTCCGAGACCGGTGGATACGACAAGGCGATCGTCAACATCAAAGGCAGAGGCGCCTGGTCAAAACTCAAGTACGAGGGTGGAGTCCATCGAGTGCAGCGCGTACCCAAGACCGAGTCGCAAGGTCGAGTCCACACCTCGACAGCGACGGTCGCCGTCCTGCCCGAGGCTGAAGAGGTCGATATCGAAATCGACCCCAACGACGTCAAGGTCGACACCTATCGGTCCACGGGTCCCGGTGGGCAGTCCGTCAACACCACCGACTCCGCGGTGCGTCTGACTCACGTGCCAACGGGGATCGTCGTGTCGATGCAAGACGAGAAGAGCCAGCTGCAGAACAAAGACAAGGCGTTCCGCGTCCTGCGGGCCCGGCTACTACAGGCTGAGCAGGAGAAGGCTGCCGCCGAGCTGGCAGGTGCCCGAAAAAGCCAGGTGGGGACAGGGGAGCGGTCGGAGAAGATCCGGACCTACAACTACAAGGACAATCGGGTGACCGATCACCGTATCGGGCTGACGATCAAGCGCCTCGACGCAGTCCTTGAAGGCGCCTTGGATGAGTTCGTCGACGCTCTCGCCGCTGCCGAGCAGGCAGAGAAGCTCGCCGAAGGCGGCTCCTAAACGGTTGGAACCGGGCTCGCGACCATGACGTTGGTGTGACGTGAAGCCAATCTTGGCCGTTGTTGTGGCATTGATCGCAGCTGCTTGCACATCGACATCCGAACCGACGACGACGATGGCTGGCGGAGAACCCCGCTCAACCAATGATGTTCTGACAACCACAACTGCTGAGTCGTCTACCACCTCATCGACCGACTCTGCGACCACCACCACCGCACCCGCAACGACAACGACCACCACGTTGCTTCAGGGGAACTGGGCTTCAGTGCCGGTTGTGACTGCGTTTGGGTGGATTGGCATTCTCGGTTGGTGGGATGGCGATGAGTGGGTCCCACACTCCGAGTCCAACACGCTTCCTCTCGTAGGCAACGAAGACTTTCAATTGCTCTATCTCGACAATGTGGATCGACTGCGATCGACAGGCTTGGCCAGTACCTGCGAGTGGCTTGGCGAGTGGATCCGGACACCGACTGTCCCTCCAGGGTTCTGGTCGGACCGGAGCGGTGTCATTGTTGCCGGCGAGCGTTGTCCCATCGTCGGAGTCTCAACATCCGAACGGATAGTGGTCGATGGGATCGAAACTCTCGCAAGCGACAATGCTCATGTCGGTTTTGCAGCTGAGTTCCTCACCGAGCTGGGTCTCCAAGTTGAGCGCCCGATCGTCAAACAGATTGTCCGCGTCGATCTCGATGGCGATGGAGTAGACGAGAAGCTGGTCGTCGCCGAAGATTTTGATATCACGTTCGAAGGGGAGACTGAGGGCTACTCAGTCGTCTTTTTGCGTTCGGTTGCAGCTGGGAACGTTGAAACAACAGATGTCGAGTCGATATATGTCACTCCTGGGGAAATCATGCTCGGCACCCATCAAGCCGTCACAACTGTTGCGGACCTCAATGGTGACGGCGTGCGCGAAGTCGTCATTGCCGCTCACAGCTACGAGTCGGAATGGATGGTCGTTTACGAGTTCAGAGGAGGGACCCTGACCCCGGTATTGAGCGGGGGATGCGGAGTCTGATCCGGTCTGCAGGTGACATTGGGGTCACTTCTGGCAGACTGTCCGGCCAGACATGTCACAAATCCCCCCACACGAACTGACGCGTCTCGAGGCCATTGCCGACGATACGGCTGAGCTGGAGCAGCTGGTCGCGCGCCGACTCGACGGTGAGCCTCTGCAGTACATCGAAGGCAGTGCCGCGTTTGGGCCCCTTGACCTCCTGGTGGACGAACGGGTCTTGGTTCCGCGGCCCGAGACCGAAGGCCTCTACGAGATCGCATCCAAGATGGTGCGTAACCCCGAGGTGATCGTGGATCTGTGCACCGGATCTGGTGCCTTAGCGCTCGCCCTCAAGAGGGAGTTCCCAACCGCCGCAGTCTTCGCAACCGACATCTCCGAGGATGCCATCGAGGTCGCCACCGAGAACAAGTACCGCAACCGGCTGGACATCTACCTCGCCGTTGGAGACCTCTTCGACCCACTACCGGCTTCGCTTCTCGGTGAGGTGGACCTACTCGTGGTCAACCCGCCTTACATCGCCGAGAACGAGTACGACTCGCTACCAGAAGACGTGAAACGCGAGCCCAAGGTGGCAACGATCGCGGGTCCCACTGGTCTCGAAGTGATCCAAGCAATCGGGGCTTCGGTTTCGAGATGGATGCGACCTGGTGGCGTTGTCGTTTGTGAGATTGGTGAGACTCAAGGAACCTCAGCAGCGGGTTCATTCCTCGACTTGCCGACGGTCGTTCGCAAAGACCTCGCCGACCGAGATCGATACATCGTTGCCGTAAAACCGTGATCGAAGCCGCGGTCGAGGCAGTCCTCCGAGGTGAGGTCATCGGGCTCCCTACTGACACTGTCTATGGCGTGGGAGCCAACCCATTCGACGCTGAGGCCATACAGAGCTTGTACGAGTTGAAGGGTAGACCCCACGACAAGCCGGTCGGTTTGCTGGTTGGCTCCGTGGAACAGGCACAGCTCATCAGCGACATTCAGGGGCGGGCTGAAGAGCTTGCCTACCAACACTGGCCTGGGGCCCTGACCCTTGTGGTGCAACCCAAGGTCGTTCTTCCTGAGTGGGTCGGCCACCGCCAGAGACGCTCCGTGGGAGTCCGGGTGCCGGACCATCCAACCGCGATCGAGCTGTTGAATCTCACTGGCCCCCTGGCAGTCACTTCGGCCAACCTGTCGGGAGGTCCGGAGACCATGGACGACCGCCTAGCACGCGACACCTTGGGTGATCGAGTGTCTGTCTACGTCCCGGGAACATCTCCAGGTGGAACCGCTTCAACTGTTGTGGATTGCACGACATTCGAACCGCAACTGATCCGGGTAGGTCCCATCGAGATCTGAGCGGTACGCTCGGCGCCATGATCTCAATGGACTCAATCGAGCAGGTTGACCCTGCGATCGCAGGACTCATTCGCAAAGACCTCGAACGCCAGAATTCCAACATTCATCTCATCGCCTCCGAGAACTTCGCCTCGCCCGCGGTGATGACGGCGTCAGGCTCGATCTTCACCAACAAGTATGCGGAGGGGTACCCAGGACGTCGCTACTACGAGGGTTGCCAGGTGGTCGACGAGATGGAGCAGTTGGCGATCGATCGCGCCAAAGAGCTGTTCGGAGCGGAGTTCGCCAACGTCCAAGCACACTCGGGAGCCCAGGCGAATATGGGGGTGTACTTTTCCCTTCTCGAACCGGGAGACACCGTCCTCGGAATGCGGCTCGACCAGGGCGGTCACCTCACCCATGGCTCGCCAGTCAACTTCAGTGGCCTGTACTACGACTTCGTCGCCTACGGGGTCGATCCCGAAACCGAGATCATCGACATGGACGAGGTCCGGAAACTCGCCCACGAGCACAAGCCGAAGATCGTTCTTGCCGGATACTCGGCTTACTCGCGCACACTCGACTACGAGGGGTTTCGTCAGGTTGCTGACGAAATCGGGGCCATCTTCATGGTCGATGCGGCGCACTTCATCGGACTCGTCGCCGGCAAGTCTCATCCGTCTCCGGTTCCCCACGCAGACATCGTCACGGGCACGACTCACAAGGCTCTGCGCGGTCCCCGTGGTGGCTTGATTCTGGCGAAGGAGGAGTACGGCCAGTCCATCAACAAGGCGGTGTTCCCAAACGTTCAGGGCGGACCGATTGAGTCCCAGGTCGCGGCCAAGGCCGTTTGCTTCCTAGAGGCAATGCGCCCTGAGTTTCACGACTACACCGAGCAGGTGGTGGCCAACGCAAAGTCAATGGCCACTCAGACTCAGGATGAGGGGGTGCGTGTCGTGTCGGGCGGCACGGACAATCACCTCTTCCTCATCGACCTGCGATCCGTCGACGAGGAGCTCACGGGTAAGGAAGCAGCCAAGCTGCTCGACGGTGTTGGGATCACGCTCAACTTCAACACGATCCCCAATGACCCTCGCCCTCCATTCCGGGCTTCGGGTTTGAGGATCGGAACTCCAGCCATGACCACCCAAGGTTTCGACGAAGGGGGAGCAGCGGAAGTGGCGTCCCTTTTGGCCCGGGCACTCAAGGAAAGGGACGACGAAGCGGCTCTGACTGAGGTTTCGGGTCGTGTTTCGGAGCTAACTGAGGCGCACAGTCCATATCCGCACGACTTCGCAGGGCACGTCTAGAGGTCGAGAGCTCTGGCGAGGAACGCCGCCATCACACCACGGGTGACGTAGTCCTTCGGGCAGAACATCGTGTTCGCAGGTGGGTTGCATCCCTTGGTGATTCCCTCATGGGCGAGACGCTCGATCTCGGTCTCGAAGATCGAATTGTTGTCGTCGACGAAGTCGATGCCCCCTGTGTCGGTCAATCCCAGTGCTCGGGACATGAACGCGGCCATGACTTCTCTAGTGACGTAGTCGTCGGGGCAGAACATCGTGTTAGCCGGCGGGTTGCATCCCTTGGTGATACCCGCGTTGGCCAGGATTTCGATGTCGTTCTCGAAAATGGAGTTGTTGTCGTCGATGAAGTCGACGTTCCCTGAGCCTGAGAGGTTCAGCGCGCGCACGATGAACGCCGCCATCACGCCACGCGTCACGTATTCGGTGGGGCAGTACTTGTTGTTCACCGGTGGGTTGCATCCCTGGGTGATTCCGGCAGCGGCGATGGCTTCGATGTCGTTCTCGAATATGGACCCCTCGTCATCGCAGAAGGTGCCGGTACAAGCTGGGTAGTAGTCGGATGCGTTGAAGAAGAGCTGCGTGGCCCACCATCCGCTGCCATCGACGTAGGTCCCGACCGCCAGGAAGCGGAACGAGGGGTTGAGGATGTTCGCCCTATGGCCGGACGAGTTCATCCACATCTCGTGAATGGTGTCGCAGTTGGGCATGTTCTGCCACGAGTGCATTGCGATGTTCTCGCCCCAAGTGTTCCAATTCGGCGGGAGGATCGGGTTGCGGACTGAAGAGGGCATGTGCTTGAACTCGTTGAATCTCATCCACTCGGACCAGTCGCGCACGGCATCGATCTTGTCGTAGGCCATCTGGAGTTGTGGGCGGTTCAGCGCCGCGCGCTCTTCGTTGGCTCGATCGAGGAGGCAGTGCTCGAACGCATCCCGGGAGATGGCGGCTTCGGCAGGTTGGCTGACCACAGGAACGAGCGTGAACCCCAGGATCACGGCCAGCATTAGACGACCAAATCGTGTGTTGTGATTGGCTGCAGCGCTATTGGTCATGTTCCCCCGACTCGCGATTGGGCTGAATGGCCCAATCGGCAAGGAACGGCGGATTCTTGAGTGGTTTCTTCGCTAACTGCACCCCGCAACTTGGGAGTTGCTAGGTTCGATTTGGTCAAGCACTAACTCGCCAATACGCTTTGTGAATCGGTTCACAAGCATCTCTCGTGAAAGAAAACTCCGCCACCAAATCGGCCCAAGCCACGCTGTCCAGTAGTTGGGCGCGATCCGGATCCTTTCTCGAATCCATCCTCTCCGGAGCGCTGGTGGGTTACCTCCTCGACTTGTGGATAGGTACTGAGCCGTGGTTGGTGATTGCCGGCGTGATTCTGGGTTCCTATGTCGGCTTCATGAGGATCTGGTCGATGCTCAAAGAACAGGATGAGTACGACCGTGAGCGCTGAGCCTCAGATTCCGCGTAGCGACGTCGAGATCAAGCTCGCACGTCACACCGTGGCGCGAGCCATCTATCCGGGCCCCATCTTCATCGCGGTTTTTTGGCTGACGAGAGGTTGGGACGGCGCCTGGAGTGCGGCGTTGGGCGTGGTCGTAGTAGTTCTCAATGTTCTACTCGCTGGGGCGATTCTCTCGATTTCCGCCAGGATCAGTCTTGCTGCCTATCATGCCGCTGCCTTGATCGGCTTCTTCCTCCGATTGGGGCTGTTGACGCTCACGATGTTGCTGATTGCTGAGTTCGCGCCTGTCGACAGACTGGCCTTCGGCATCACTGCAGTTGTGACATATTTGATTTTGATCGGTGCCGAGATGGTGGCGATGGCGAAAGGTAAGGAAAGGGAACTCGAGTGGACGTGATCCTGGCATTCAGCTGCAACCCGCAGGAACAACCCCTATGTATCCCGGATTCGATTCTCGAGTTGTTCGAGCTGCCGGTGTTGTTCGGCTCAGTCAACCGGACGATGGTCTACATCATCCTGGCAGCCCTGGTCGTGGTCGCCGCCCTGTACTTCGCCTATCGCAAGCCTCGTGTCGTGCCTACGAAGTTCGGGCTCGCAGTCGAGAGCATGGTCGACTTTGTCCGCAACGACATCGCCCTCGGAGTCATCGGTCCTGGTGGCGAGAAGTACGGCCCCTACCTCTTGTCCCTGTTCATGTTCATACTGGTCGGGAACTTCTTCGGGTTGACCCCATTCATCAACTTCCCCATCGGATCGCGGATGGCGATACCGGGCTTCCTTGCTCTGGTCACCTACGTGATCTTCGTCTTCGTAGGGTTCAAGAAGCAGGGTCTCGCGTACCTGGGTGAAACCCTTTGGCCTCCGGGTGTGCCGGTTGCCTTGCGACCGTTGATCGGTGTGATCGAGCTGGTCTCTATCTTCATCGTCCGTCCTTTCTCGCTCGCTGTTCGGTTGTTCGCCAACCTGGTCGCGGGACACACGATGCTCGCACTCCTGCTCGGATCGGGGGTCTACTTTGTCTGGACAGCTGCCAACGGGGACATCTCATTCCTGAAGGGCTTCGTGGTAGGACCGCTCTGGTTCGTCTTCGGAATGGCGATATTCCTCCTCGAGATCTTGGTGCTGACCCTCCAGGCATACATCTTCACTTTGCTTTCGGCCGTGTATATCGAGAGTTCGTTAAACCCGGCTCACTAAGTCCAATAAAGCCAACAAGGCGAGAAAGGGAAAAATCGAAATGGACGCACTAATGATCCTGGCGCAAGAGGGCGCTGGTCTCACCGGCAACGTTGGGAGCGGCCTCGCCGCCATCGGGTACGGCCTCGGAGCAATCGGGCCGGGCATCGGTGTGGGCATCGTCGCTGGTAATGCTGTTCAGGCAATGGCTCGTCAGCCTGAAGTCGCTGGCATGTTGAGAACCAACATGTTCATCGGTATGGCACTGTCCGAGGCTCTGGCCCTGATCGGCTTCGTGGTCTTCTTCCTGGCCGGCTGACGTGGACTATTCGTCACTATTGATACTCGCCGTAGAGGAGGGCGAAGCCAGTTCAGCTGAACTGCTGCTTCCGGCCTGGCCTGAGCTCGTCGCCGGAATCATCGCTTTCGCGATTGTCTACTTCTTCGTCTGGCGCTGGGTGTGGCCCAACATGAGCAAGACCATGGAGGCCCGACAGGCAGCCATTGCTGGTGAAGTCACCGCGGCCGAGAAGGCCAAGGAAGAGGCCGAGAGTCTCGTGTCGGACTACAAGGCTCGGCTCGCCGATGCCAAAACCGAAGGCAACTCGATCGTCGAAGAGGCTCGCCAGACCGCGGAGCAGATGCGCACCGACATCATTGCCAAGGCCGAGGCTGACGCAGAGCAGATTCGCGCCAAGGCCCGTGAAGACGCAGCTGGTGAGAAGGCTCGCGCGCTCGCTGACGCAAAGAGTCAGGTTGGAAGCATCTCGGTCGATCTCGCGGAGAAGATCGTTGGAGAGTCTCTTGATGCTCAGGCACATCAGGACCTCATCAACCGGTACCTCTCAGACCTGGAGAAGCTCTAAATGACGCACCCCTCCGTCGACCTGCTGGAGCCTCGCGACCATGCCAACGGAGGAGCGCGTTAATGGTCGATTCTCGAGTCAAGGGCTACGCACGAGGCATCTTCGAGATGGCCTCGGGAGAAGGTGAGCTCGAACGTGTTGAGAGTGAGTTGCTCACTGTCTCGCGCTCGTTCGACACCTCGCCTGAGCTGCGCTCGAACCTGACCAATCCCCAACTCCCCCTCGAAAAGAAGCAAGCAATCGTCGACGAACTGATCGGTGGACGGGCACATTCCCTAACCGTCGGCCTGGTCCAGTTGGTTGTCAGCCAGAATCACGCTTCCGATCTGCCAGCCATCGCCATGGCAGTAGCGGAAGCTGCCGCTTCGTCTCGAGACAAGGAGGTGGCGGAAGTCACATCTGCCGTCGCTCTCGACGATGAGACCATCGAACGTCTCGCATCAGCCCTCCGCAAAGCCACCGGCAAGGACGTCGAAGTCAAGGTGGTCGTCGACCCATCGGTCATCGGTGGGATCGTCGCCAGGGTCGGTGACACGGTCATCGACGGCTCGATCGCCAAACGCGTTGATTCGGTTCGCCAGAAAGTGAGCAAGTAAGCCTCATGTCAGATCTAACAATCACCGCCGACCAGATAACTGAGTCACTGCGGTCTCAACTCGAGGGTTGGGCGCCGGACACTTCCAAGGAAACGGTCGGCTACGTCACCTCCATTGCTGATGGTGTAGCTCGCGTTGAGGGGCTGCCCAGCGTCATGGCCTCAGAACTCCTCGAATTCCCGGGTGGGCTCGTCGGCGTGGCCTTGAACATCGACGAGAGCGATATCGGTGTCGTGTTCTTGGGTGAGTACACCCACATCGAAGAGGGCGATCCCGTCAAGCAAACCGGCAATGTGCTTTCCGTCCCGGTTGGTGACGGCCTCCTCGGTCGTGTGGTCGACCCGCTCGGCAACCCGATCGACGGCAAAGGACCCATCGAGTCGAGTGAGCGTCGTCTGCTCGAGACTCAGGCCCCATCGGTCGTTCAACGACAGCCAGTGTTCGAACCCCTTCAGACCGGTATCAAAGCCATCGACTCGATGACTCCGGTCGGCCGTGGTCAGCGTCAGCTGATCATCGGTGACCGTCAAACTGGTAAGACCGCTCTTCTTGTTGACACCATCCTCAACCAGAAGCAGTACTGGGGCACGGACAAGGCCGTCAAGTGCATCTACGTCGCCGTCGGCCAGAAGGCTTCAACCGTCGCCGAAGTCGTTTCCACGCTCGAAGAGCACGGCGCTATGGAGTACACGGTGGTCGTCAACGCTGCCGCGTCGGATGCTCCGGCCCTGCAGATGTACGCGCCCTATGCCGGCTCGGCCATCGGGCAGCACTGGATGTACAACGGTGAGCATGCCCTGATCATGTTCGACGACCTGTCGAAGCAGGCCGTTGCGTACCGCGAGATCTCACTCTTGCTTCGTCGTCCTCCAGGGCGTGAGGCGTACCCGGGTGACGTCTTCTACCTGCACAGCCGTCTGCTCGAGCGCTGCGCCAAGCTCTCGGATGAGCTGGGCGGGGGCTCGCTGACCGGTCTGCCGGTCATCGAGACCAAGGCTGACGACATCTCTGCGTACATTCCGACCAACGTCATTTCGATTACTGACGGTCAGGTCTTCTTGAAAACAGACCTGTTCTTCCAGGGTGTTCGTCCGGCAGTCGACGCTGGTGAGTCTGTCTCCCGAGTTGGTGGTGCCGCACAGATCAACGCGATGAGGAAGATTGCCGGCCCGCTTCGTTTGAACCTGGCCCAGTTCCGAGAGCTGGCAGCGTTCGCCGAGTTCGGTTCGGAGCTCGATGCTTCGTCGCTTGCGCAGCTAGAGCGCGGTCGTCGTGTGGTCGAGATGCTGAAGCAGCCGCAGTTCCAGCCGGTTCCCGTCGAGGAGCAGGTCTTGGGTCTGTTCGCCGTGACCGAGGGTCATATGGACGATGTGCCGGTCGAGGACATCCGGCGTTTCGAGTCGGGGCTTCGGGAGTTCTTCCGTAGTCGCCACTCGAACGTTCTGGCCACTATCCGCGAGACGGGCAAGTTGCCAGAGGGCGACGAGATGGCCGACGGCATCAACGCCTACAAGGAAACCTTCGAAGCGTCCGGATCGGACGAGTAGGGACTAATGGCAGGCGCCGCACTTCGCGACACCCGACGCCGAATTAAGAGCGTTGAGGCTACGAAGAAGATCACTCGCGCGATGGAGTTGATCGCGGCCAGCCGCATTCCCAAGGCGACAGCCAGGGTCGAAGGCTCCAAGCCTTACACGGCCAAACTGGTCGAAGTGATCGAGAACGTGGGTGCGGCTGGAGCGGGCGGTGGCCACCGGCTACTGCAACGCCGTGAGCCAGAAACCTATGGGCTCCTAATCGTCTCGTCGGACAGGGGGATGGCCGGTGCCTACGCATCGAACATCATCCGTCTCGCCGAACAACGGATCGCTGAGCTCGAGCGGAGTGGCAAAGATGTTTTCATCTATGCGGTCGGGAAGAAGGCACAGGCCTACTTCCGGTATCGCGGCTATCGAATCGAGCAGGCTTATCTGGGAGTCACCGATCGGCCTGGCTACGGGAATGCCCGCGCCATCGGCAATGCCGTGATGGAGGCTTACGCATCAGAGCGAATTGATGTTCTCGAGGCGTTCTTCACACGGTTTGACTCAGCGATGACGCAGACGCCGGCTACATACGAGGTGCTGCCAATCACGCCGCCTGAGACACGTGAGGGGCCGGCGGTCAGCTACGAGTTCGAGCCGTCGCCGGATCAGATTCTCAACCAGTTGTTGCCACGATATGTGGAGGCCCTGGTCTTCAACATGCTGCTTGAGGCGTCAGCGTCAGAGCACAGCGCCCGCCGACGTGCCATGAAGGCAGCGACTGACAACGCAGAAGACTTGATCAAGAACCTGACGGTCCAGGCCAACCGTGCCCGTCAAGCTGAGATCACAACCGCCATCACCGAGATCGTTGGTGGCGCAGAAGCTTTGGTAGATACCAAGAAATGACAACCCAACCCCGTTCTGTGTCAGATAGCCGCCCCTATGTGCGGGCAAACTGACACAGAAGGAAGAAAAACGGAGCTAAGGAATGAGTGACAACGCAGTAGGCCGGATTGTGAAAGTTGCCGGGCCGGTGGTCGACGTGGAGTTCCCGCCCGACAACCTGCCCGAGATCCTCAACGCAGTTGAGGTGTACTTCAGCCTGGGCGGCGAGGACCTCATGGTGATCGCCGAAGTTGCTCAGCACCTGGGTGACTCCAAGGTCCGAGCGGTTGCTCTTGCTCCGACGGATGGCATGACCCGTGGTGCAAGGGTGGTCGACACCGGGTCGCCGATCACCGTGCCAGTTGGCGATCAGACTCTTGGGCACATCTTCAACGTCTGGGGCGACTCCCTCGACGCTCCCGACCAGGACTTTTCCGAGCCACGGTGGCCAATCCACCGGACCCCACCGCCCTTTGCCGACGTCGAGCCGCAGAAGACGGTCTTCGAAACCGGTATCAAGGTCCTCGACCTCATCTGCCCGTATTTGCAGGGTGGAAAGATCGGTCTGTTCGGGGGTGCCGGAGTCGGCAAGACCGTGCTCATTCAGGAGATGATCAACCGTGTCGCCACCCAGCACGGTGGTGTATCGGTGTTCGCCGGAGTTGGTGAGCGCACCCGTGAGGGCAACGACCTCTTCCTCGAGATGCAGGAATCGGGAGTCATCGACAAGGCCGCTCTCACTTTCGGTCAGATGGACGAGCCGCCAGGCGTTCGCCTTCGAGTCGCACTCTCTGCGCTCACCATGGCCGAATACTTCCGTGACGTTCAGGACCAGGACGTGTTGCTGTTCATCGACAACATCTTCCGGTTCACGCAGGCAGGTTCGGAGGTCTCGACACTCCTCGGTCGTATGCCGTCAGAGGTGGGATACCAGCCCAACCTGGCTGACGAGATGGGCTTCCTCCAGGAGCGAATCACTTCGCTGAAGGGCAAGTCGATCACATCGCTGCAGGCGATCTACGTTCCTGCTGACGACATCACCGACCCGGCACCGCATACGGCGTTCGCTCACCTCGATGCCACCACCGTGTTGTCGAGGCCTCTCACAGCACTGGGTATCTACCCCGCAGTTGATCCTCTCGACTCCGGTTCACGTGCTCTCGACCCGCAGATCGTGGGTGAGGAGCACTACAACGTGGCAGTCGAAGTGCAGAGGATCCTCCAGCGGTACAAGGACCTTCAGGACATCATTGCCATTCTCGGTATCGACGAGCTGTCCGAGGACGACAAGGTTCTCGTCGCCCGTGCCCGCAAGATCCAGCGTTTCCTTGCACAGCCGATGTTCGTCGCAGAGCAGTTCACTGGTCAGCCCGGCATCTACACACCCCTCGAGGAGACCATCGCTTCGTTCAAGGCCCTCACCGAAGGTGAATTGGACCAATATCCGGAGCAGGCGTTCTACATGGTCGGTGGCCGTGAAGACGTTGTGAAGAAAGCTGGCGAGATGGCTGGTGAAGCCGCAGCATGATGGCGACCGACTTCGATCGTGACCTTTGGCGGGCCTGCGTGTCGGGTCCTGCTGTCGCGGACGAGGCGCCACGATCGAACAGACGCCGGTCGGCCACAGCTGCCGCATCGTTGAAAGGAAGAGCCATTGGCTAAGGCATTTCGAGTCGACGTGGTGTCGCCCGAGGCAACCATCTGGAGCGGCGAGGCGACGATCGTCGTTGCCCGCACCCCGGAAGGCGAGCTCGGCATCATGGCGGACCACGAGCCTCTCATGGGGGCTCTTGCCACGGGGCCCGTGGAGATCGAGTCAGAGTCGGGCGAGCGCACGACGATTGGTGTGCATGGAGGCTTCCTCCAAGTCTTGAACAATCAGGTCACGCTCATCACCGACCGAGCTCAAGTGACCGAGGATGCCGCTGCCGCTCGTGAGGCCGCGGCGGAACTCGCCGAGGCCGAAGAGGCCGAGGAATCGGGCTGATGAGATCAGCTCGGAGATTCATGCCATGAATCTCCGAGTCTCGATGCTGGCCGATGAAATCGGCTTGAGATTCGTTCGCCGAATCTCCGGCTGAGAGCTAGCACCGGTACAATCTGCCCCCCATGTCGGGAACCCCTTCTGTCCGAAACGTTGCTCTGATCGCGCACGTAGACCACGGCAAGACGACCCTCGTCGACGCCATGCTCAATGCAGCCGGTGTCTTTGCCGCGCACGAAAACCCTGTCGATCGAGTAATGGATTCCAACGACCAGGAGCGCGAGCGCGGCATCACGATCCTCGCCAAGGCTGCTGCCATCGAGTGGAAGGGGGTGAGGATCAACCTCGTCGACACGCCCGGTCACTCGGACTTCGGCGGTGAAGTTGAGCGTGCATTGACGATGGTCGACGGAGTGCTACTGCTCGTCGACGCGGCCGAGGGTCCTATGCCCCAGACCCGGTATGTCTTGTCCAAAGCCTTGGGTCGGGGCCTGCCTGCCGTCGTGGTGATCAACAAGGTTGATCGCCCAGACGCCAGGTTGAGTGAGGTTGCAGACGAGATCTACGAGCTCTTCTTCGATCTCGATGCCGAAGAACACCACATCGAGTTCCCAATCATCTCAGCTATCGCCCGAAATGGGATGGCCGTGGCCGGGGTGGGCGTGCCCGAAGACGGGTCTGATCTCTCCCCAATTCTGGACACAGTCATCGACACGATCCCTGCGCCCACTGGCGATGCGGCCGCAGATCTCCAGGCTCTCGTCACCAACCTGGATGCATCCGACTACCTAGGTCGGCTGGCAATTGGGCGAGTCGAGCACGGGACCCTCAGACAGGGAGAACAGATTGGCCTTGCCCAGGCAGGCGGAAAGGTCGTCAAACGTCGCCTCGCCAACCTTCTCAGTTTCTCGGGCCTCGGTCGCACGGAGGTTCCTGAAGTGGTGGCAGGAGACCTGTTTGTGGTCTCGGGCTTCCCTGAGGTGCAGATCGGAGACACCTTCACCCATCCCGATGATCCACAGCCGCTCCCTCGTCTTTCAGTGGACGAACCGGTGCTTCGAATGACTTTCGGAGTCAACACATCTCCAATGGCCGGTCAGTCGGGCTCGCTGCTCACGTCGCGTCAGATCCGTGCCCGACTCGAACGTGAGGTACTCGGAAACGTCTCGATCAAGATCGCCGACACGTCGAGTCCGGACATGATCGAGGTCGCTGGGAGGGGTGAACTCCAACTCGCTGTCCTCATCGAATCGATGCGTCGTGAAGGGTTCGAGCTCCAAGTGAGCCGACCGGAGGTGATCATTCGGGAGATCGACGGAAGCAAGCACGAACCGAGAGAACGTGCCCTCATTGACGTTCCGGACGAGTACGTCGGTGCGGTGACGCAGTCCGTTGCGTCGAGGAGGGGTCAGGTCGAAGATATGAGACCCGGCGACCGGGGGCGGACCGTGGTGACAGCCTCTGGGCCAGCCCGTGGCCTCATCGGCTTTCGCTCGGAGATGATGACTGCCACCCGCGGCACGGCCCTGGTCAATCAGCAGCACAGTGGATGGATACCTTGGGCTGGCGACATTGCTGGCAGGACAGGAGGCGCGATGATCTCCGATCGTCAGGGCGCGGCCACCGGATTTGCCCTCGACAACTTGCAGAACCGCGGCGAGCTGTTCATCAAGCCCGGCGATCCTGTCTACGAGGGGATGGTGATCGGTGAGAACTCGAGGCCAGACGTCATGCTGGCCAACCCTGCAAAGGCGAAACAGCTCACCAACATTCGTGCGTCTGGTGCTGACGACGCGATCAAACTGAAGCCGCCACGTCCGCTGACGTTGGAGACGGCAATCGAGTGGATCGAAGATGATGAACTGGTGGAGGTCACCCCAGACTCGATTCGGGTTCGCAAGCGGTTCCTCTCGGAGTCCGAACGACGCCGCCTGATGAAATCAGGTTCGAGTCCATGAGATGGACTCGCGCCTACGGGCCTGATGAAATCAGGTTCGAGTCCATGAGATGGACTCGTGACGCGAAGGCTAGAGCCCATGGTTCGTATAGTTTGATTGCCACGTGACTTCGGCTGACATCCCTCTTCTAATTGCGTTGATAGCCTTGCTGCTGCTTGCAGTCTTCCTTGCGGCTGCCGAAGCATCACTCCTGCGCATCACCGAGTTCAGGGCACGGGCACTCGCTGCCTCAGGTGGCAAGCGAGCGGTCCGACTTCTGTCCTTGATCGAGCGTCTTCCGTCCGTTCTCAATCTGATCTTGCTCCTGGCCCTCCTGGCTCAGATCGGTGCCGCGACAATCACCGGAATCCTGGCCCAGAATTGGTTTGGGAACGTCGGTGTGACTGTGGCATCTGTCGTGTTGACCATCGTCCTCTACATCTACGGCGAGGCCATACCCAAGACCTACGCCGTCCGTCACGCGGAACGCACCGCGATGTTCGTTTCGGCTCCGATCGCGTTCCTCGAGCGGATCTTCCGGCCCATCGTTGGGCTCCTCGTGTTTGTCGCTGATCTGCAGATGCCAGGCAAGGGGATCACAACGTCGGCCACGGTGACCGAGGACGAGTTGCGCATGCTGGCGGCCGAGGCTGCAGGCGAAGGTGAGATCACAGAGCACGATCAGCAACTGATCGACCGAGCTTTCCGCTTCGGTGATCGAAGGGTCGACGACATCATGGTTCCACGTCCCGACATCGTGGCGATCGATCGCGCGACACCCCTCGAGGACGCCCTCGACACCGCACTCGAAGCCGGGCACCGGCGGCTTCCGGTCTATACCGAGTCACTTGATCACATCGACGGTGTCGTACGCCTCCGCGACATGATCAAGGTGCGTCACGACTCTTCGACATCGATAGAGTCGGTCGTCTACGAACCGCTTGTTGTCCCGGAATCGAAGAGTGTCACCGCCTTGCTCTCCGACATGCAGGAGCACAACAACAACCTCGCAGTGGTTGTCGACGAGTACGGGGTGACAATCGGAATCGTGACCATCGAAGACGTCGCTGGTGAGCTCCTGGGTTCGATTTCGGATGGACCCGGTGTTCCTGACCTCGAAGAAGTTGCTCCAGGGCATTGGCGATTGGCTGGATCGTTGCCCGTTGAAGATCTCTTGCAGATCGGCGTTCCCGTCCCAGAAGGCGAGTGGAACACCGCTGCCGGGCTCCTCCTCGGTCTCTCGGGCAAGCTCATGCGGCCGGGCGACAGCGTTGAGTTGGGTGATTTCTTGATGACTGCCCGCAGTGTCCGGGGTCGACGTATCACTCGAATCGATATCGCCAAAGCGGTCTGAGCTAGTTGGTCTCTCGATCGAGGACGGCGATCGCCTGGTCGTAGAGGGCGTTGGCCTCTTCTGGTGACTCTGCTACCGCCATCATCCCCAGCTTTCCGAATTCAGACAATGCACCCAGAAGGTGGAAGAAGACGCCGCGTTGATTGGCCGGGTCGAAGTGGATTCCGTTGTAGACGGCAATGTCCATCAGGTCGGTCGGCAACAGGCCCCGATACGATGGATTCTCGACGTTGTCCGAAGCAACGTACGCCCGCTGGTGGCCGTCTGGGTTGGTGTAGAGGCCCGTGCCCGGGTCGTATGCCCCCTTCGTCAGGAATTCGAGCATCAAGTTGGGGAGAGTGGTTCCGCCTTTACGAAGGTTGATCTCTATTGCGTAGTGACGCCAGTCGCCCCGTTTGCGAACTGAAACAAAGTCGACGCCGAAGCGACCAATGACTCCTTGCTTGGCAAGAGACTGAGCCACATTCGAGCCATGCTCCTGGATCTCCGCTCGATACGCTTCGTCGGCAGGGAACTTGCAGCCCAAGTACACCTGTCCGGCGCGCCCTCCCAAGACCTGGTCGTGGCTGGACAATTCAATCGGGGTGCCGTGGGGATCGATGCGGTACTGGACCGATGGGGACGTTTTGTGCTTGCCGGCGATGAACTCTTCGACAATCCCGCCGTCGTCCTCGATCTTGCTCATGAAAGCTTCGTAGGTCTCGCCTTCCGCTTCGAACTGGAGACTCCGGCGCAGGCGGCGGTGGACTTCACTCTTGGCCATCCGTTCCTCGCTGTCGAAGCGCAGGACTGCGTTGCCCTCGCCCGAGAACCCCTCGTTCAGCTTGACGACCGCTCGTCGCAGTTCGGGTTGTGATCCCTTGAGTTCCACCACAGCCTCGACGACGTCGTCTTCGTCCTGGAGATGCTCGAAGCCCGCCGGGTGCGGTATTCCCCTGTCCTTGAAGAGCGTTCGTGCGCCACTCTTGCTGCCCAAGTCGTGTAGTTCGGGATCGGCGTTGTACATCGGGAGTCCCAGTTGCACAGAGACGGTGCGTTCGAGAGTCGTCGCGTTGAAGCAGGTCATGTGCGAGGTCTCAGGCGAAACGATCTTCGAACGAATCCTCTCCAGCATCCGAGGTCGGTCGAGGATCTTCTGTGACAAAGGAACGATGGAGGTGTCAGCCGCATCCAGCAACGTCAGGCGACTCCAGGCGTGCGCAGCGGGAACTCCGGGGAGCATATGGAGGTAGTAGTCGATGATCGCTGGTCGAATTGGCTGACTGGTGACGAAAACCACGTGGGTCGTTGGCATGTGGAGCAGAAGCAACATGCAGAGCATGCGCTCCTCGTAGTGGTGGACTCCCGAGATTTTCAGCAGTTCCTCCGTAGGCATGCTCATGCTGGGCACCACGACGACGGTGCGCGGAATTCTGGGGTCGGCGAACACTCGGCTGTATTCCTGCTGAAAGCGGGTTTGGAGCGCAGCGAACGCCTCTCGTTCTTCAGCCGAACCGGGTTGCGGTTGGAGGTTCATCAGCTGTCGAACCCAGCGGCAAACTCGTCCACAGTGCGTGGCAACCCGCTCCCGACCACGCTTGCGATCACCGGAAAGAACATCCGTGACATCATCCCATTGCTTTCGACGTGAAGAGCAACCTCGATCTTCGTCTTCTGGTCGAGCGGCTGCAGCTCAACGGCAACGGTTCCCTTTATCTCCGAGTTCTGAATCCGCCAGCTGATGGATTCACCCTCCACTCGATTTCCAGGTGTGGCTATCCCCGCGTATGCCCTGCCAGCGACGTTGGTGTCGAACGCGAACCCGACCAGCCGGCCGTCCTCGAATCTGGGTTCTCGCACACGGTCGATGCCGCTGATCGAAGCCCACGTGTCGGGTTGGTCCATAGCGGCCCACACCGTCCCGATTGGGACCTCGGCGATGGAGGTGTAGGTGAACTTCTCCTCAGGCACGACAGGAAAGATAGACCGATAGGCTGACGCCGATGCAGCCAAACACCCAGGAGTTCCAGCCGTTCGTGATGGAGCGAATGATGTCCCGTTACGAGCAGACGGTCGAGTTCAATCTCTCGGAGAGCGGGGTGCACCCTGTCACTGTGGAAGAGCTCGTTGGCCAAGACCAGAGAATTCTTGACGAAGTCCTCAAAACGGAGCTCACCTACCCGGAGGTGAATGGCATTCCGGAGCTTCGCCAGAACATTGCAGCGATCTACCAAGGAGCCGCCGAGAAAAACGTCCTCGTGACTGTTGGTGGCATCGAAGCCAACTATCTGGCTGTCACATCCCTCGTGCAACCCGGCGAGCACATGGTGGTGATGGTCCCCAACTACATGCAGGTATGGGGTTTGGCGAAGAACCGGGGTGTGGAAGTCGACACGTTTGGGCTCGAAAGATCTCGGGAGTGGTCACCGGATCTCGACGAGTTGGAGGACAGGGTTAAGGCAGGCACGCGCCTCATTGCTCTCTGCAATCCCAACAATCCGACTGGAAGCATCCTCACCGAGGCCGAGATGGACCGGATCGTCGAGATTGCCGACAGTGTTGGCGCATTCATTCTCTCAGACGAGGTGTACCGCGGAGCCGAGCGCTCTACCGACACAGAGACGCCCTCCTTTTTTGGACGATACGACCGGGTGGTGGCCGTCAGCTCGATGAGCAAGGCCTACGGCATGCCTGGCCTCCGGCTGGGGTGGGCAGTCTCCGACCCTGGGACACTCGACGCGATGTGGGCACGTCACGAGTATCTGACCATTTCGGCAACGGCGGTCTCTATGAAGCTAGGCGAATATGCCCTCCGCCCGGAAGTACGCCAGAGGTTGGTTGATCGCACCCGTCGTTTCATTCGGCAGGGCTTCCCCAATCTCGAGGAATGGATGGCACGATACGGCGGTCTATTCGAGTCGGTTTCCCATCAGGCGTCGGCGGTAGCTCTCCTGCCATACACGCTGGACATCAACTCGAGCGATCTAGCTGAGCGCCTTCGAGTGGAGAAGAGCGTTCTGGTTGTTCCCGGAGATCATTTCGGGATGGACGGGTTCATGCGGGTGAGTTTCGGGTTACCGCCGGAGATTCTGACACCTGCGTTGGACCGGATCGGCGAGTTGCTCGAATCGCTGAGTTGACCTCCACGACGGAGATGAACCGGCTCGCGGTAGGGGCTCGCGAGCGGATCCGGTCGATGGTCCAGCACACGCCGACCATCGAGGACGGAAGTGTTTTCTACAAATGCGAGAACCTGCAGACGACCGGTTCGTTCAAGCTCAGAGGAGCCAGCGCCAAGTTGACAGCGTTGTCTGATGTGGAGCTATCGAGAGGAGTCGTCACAGCCTCTACCGGGAATCATGGGGCGGCTGTTGCACACGCCGGACGCGAGGTCGGAACCGCGGTAACTGTCTTCGTGCCGGAGAATGCAGACAGGTCGAAGGTCGAGCGCATCCGAACCCTTGGGGCTGCCGTCGAGGTTGTAGGGACTGACTCGGTGGTGACCGAGCGTGTCGCCAGGACAGCGGCTGAGGGGACCGGGCGCACCTACATCCCTCCGTACAACGATCTCGATGTGATTGCCGGGCAAGGGACCATCGGGCTCGAACTGCGAGAGGACGTTGGGGACCTGGACGTGATTTTCATCGCCGTCGGGGGAGGTGGGCTCCTTTCGGGTGTGGGGAGCGTGCTCCGTGCCCGCCATCCTGACATCAGAATCGTTGCCTGCTCCCCAGAGAACTCGGCCGTAGTGAGGGCCTCGCTGGAAGCAGGCTCGATCGTCGACATACCTTCGGCTGACACTCTCTCCGACGGGACGCATGGCGGAGTTGAAGCAGGTGCGATCACCTATGAGTTCTGTCGCGACCTCATAGACGATTTCGTCCTCGTCTCCGAAGCCGAAATTGCAGAAGCGATGACTTCCTTCATGGATCGGCATCAGATGAGGATCGAGGGATCCGCAGGTGTCGCCATTGCAGCCAACCGGCAGATGAGCGAAGAACTGGGAGATTCTCGGGCAGGGATCATCCTTTGTGGTGGCAACGTTTCGGATGAAGTGCTGGCTTCCCTTGCAACGAAATCGGGGTGACGTCGCCGTCACCCCGAAGTGCCCCTGGGAGGAGGGATCTGTTGTTGTCGTCACAAGCCCTTGGAGGTCTATGACGACATCTTTGTATCGAGCGAATGTGACCTGACGGTTAACTGCGCTGGCCCGTTGGAAGAACCTTTGGGTCAGGCTTCGAACGACCTCTTCAACTGCTCCAGGCGGCGATCCCACTGGCTTCCAACGTCGCTGATCCAGGCGGATACGCCATCGAGAGCTTCGAGTTTCGCTTCATAGACGACTTGTCGACCGCTCGATCGTCGGTCGACGAGTCCTGCCTCGCCGAGAATTCTGAGATGCTTGGCGATCGCTTGTCGACTCACGGGCATCTCGGTGGCGAGTGCGGAAGCCGAGGCCGGGCCTTTCGAGTTGAGTCGTTCAAACACGGCGCGTCGTGTCGGGTCAGCGAGTGCATGCAGCACCGGTTGTGGGTCGGTCATGCCGCCTGCGCGTAGAAGGGCCGGACGCCCGTGATCTGATAGTCGAGCAGTCGTTCGGTGACCGTGACCCGGCTCCCGTGCTCAGTTGGTTCGATCTTGATCGTCACTTGCGAAGGATCTCCGTCGACCTCACGCCACGACCATGTGATCGACTCTTCAGGGACGATCTCCTCGACGGTCCCGATCATCTCTTTGTCAGGTACCCGGACGTTGCCGCCAACTCGGGGTTCCACGGTGACACCGAGCCATTCTTCGGAGAGGTCGCCATCTACCACTCGCTCCCACACTTCGTCCGGCTCAGCCTCTATCTCGACGCTTCGCTTCACTTCAGGTAGGTCCATGAACTGCAACCTAGCAGTTGCGCAATGCCGCGAGTAGGTTCCGGTTCGAAAGGGGAAATGATGACTGAAGCAAGGATGGGCTTCTTCCCGATTGTGGGAGGCGAGGACGTGACGGTCGCTCAGGCTGGAGCCTTTGTGGTCGGCGCCAAGAACGATCTCGATCTGAGGCAGGGCGGCGCACAAATCATCGGCGCTGGAAAGGATATGGAGATCACTCAAGGCGGCGGCTGGGTGATAGGTGCCGGCAACCGGGTCACAGTGGACCAGGGAGGTGCCTTGGTTGCCGCCGGGCGCAAGGTTGATCTCAGCCGGTCTTATGTAGGTCTTGCGCTCGGCAAGGACGTCTCGATCGATGCGGAGTCCAAGCTCGTCCTCGGCAGCTCTCAGTCGCTGGCTGTCGGTCTAGTTGTGGGCTTCCTTGGCTCGCTTCTGGTCTCGTTGTTCAGGCGAAAATCGACATAGCGCAACCATGTAGTTGCACATCTGATACTGTGACATGCAACTAAAAAGTTGCAGTTAGGAGTTGAAGATGTTGGTACCGACCGTTGTAGAGCAAACGAGCCGAGGAGAGAGAGCGTTTGATATCTACTCACGACTTCTGGGGCATCGTGTCGTGTTCCTCGGTCGTCCGGTTGATGACGAGGTCGCCAATCTGGTCGTTGCCCAGTTGCTCCACCTCGAGTCGGAAGATCCCGATAAGCCAGTTGCCCTCTATATCAACTCACCCGGTGGCTCGATGGATTCGATGTTTGCGATCTACGACACGATGCAACACATCCAACCCGCAGTCCACACGACCTGTATCGGTATGGCTGCGTCGGCGGCCAGCCTGATCCTCGCAGGGGGAGAGGCGGGTGAGAGGTCGATCCTTCCCCATGGACGGGTGATGATCCATCAGCCATGGGTCCAGAACGTCGGTGGCCAGGCATCAGACATAGAGATTCACGCCGCAGAGATCCTGAGACAGCGCGCTCTCGCCAATGAGATCCTCGCTCGACACTCCGGCCAAGACGTTTCAAAGGTGGAGCAGGACACGGACCGGGATCGCTGGCTAACAGCGGACGAGGCTGTCGCCTACGGGCTCATCGACACGATCCTTGCCCCTGCCGCGATCCCGCCTGGTCTGACTAGCTGAGGACCTCCGCAGCCAGCTGCTCAACAGATCTGGAGCCGTCCTGTCGTAGAACCGGGAGTCCGAGGGCGCGAGCTTCGGCCGCCATGCGGTCGTTCCAAGTCGTTGATCGATACATGAAGTTGGAGAACATCCGCTCAGGGTCGCGCGACTTGGCGTAGAAATCCCACACGTTTCGCTCTCTCTGTTCGAGTACCTCGTTGTCGACGTCGATCCAGAAAGGCCTCAGCGAGTCCAGCTCGGAAGTGGCGACCAAGCCCGGGATGAGATGCCAGCCATCCATCACCAGGGGCTGGTCGTTGTTCTGCCGTTTCCGGAGCACACGTTCCACCGCTGGCCAAAGTGCTGTGTGCTGGGCAACAGCGTGTTCCATCATCACCGTAGGCTCTGTCTCTGTGAAGTAGGTCGTCGCATCGGGCATACCGATCAGATGGAGGTCGGGATGCGAAGCCGGTGTCGTGACGGCGAGAAGACCGGTTCTGATGTCGTCGATTGTCAACGACGGTACCCCGAGTTCGCGGCCAAGGAACAGGCCGAGCGTGGTTTTTCCGCCACCCGGTGGACCCCCGATTAAGTAGCTCATCGCTCGATAATCGACATACAGGTCAAGCCTCCGTCGGCGGCGAGGATCTCCGAGACGTCGATCACGTCGACGTCGAATCCGAGTGTTTCGAGGTGCCGTCCCGTCTGGGGTGCACTGGCGGTCACCAACAGGCGGTCTGCAAGAGGCAGTGCACTGAACTGGGCCCGCTCGTCATCAGCCACACGGAGTAGCCGCAAGCTCTCCAGTTTGGACTCGTCGACGGTGCCCCGTGCCACGGCCACAGCCTCTCCGCCAACCGGGAGGACTGCGGATTTCAGATGTAAGACACCACTAACGCCGATCGCGACTGTTCTCATCCCCTCGGATGCAGCAACCTCCGACAGTTGATCGATCCCTGCCTCATTGGTTCGTTCGCTTTGACCGACATACGCGACGTCGTTGATCACCATCACGTCGCCACCGTCGAGGGTGGCTGGTTCCGTAAGGGTGGTCACCTCAAAGTGTCCTCTTAGCGCCTCGCCAACCGCGTCTACCTCACCTCGTCGTGCCTCGGCTCCAGGTCGACACAGCACTACTTGGTCACCCATGAGCACGGCTGTGTCTTCGATGAATACACAGTCGGGATGTGACTCGTCGACGGCAACTCTTTCGACGTCGAGGCCGGAGTCTTCGAGCCGCAGCACGTAGTCGTCGTGTTGGAGCCGGGCCTTGGCCACATCGGGCTTTCGACCGCTCTCACCGATGATCGCTCCGTCGAAGCAATTCGGAACTCCTCGAACCCACGCCCTCATCATCGGATAATCACCTCGCTCACCGATCCAGTTTTCCATAGACTGACGCCGTTCCACCCAACTGACCCATGCTGATCGCGCGCGACCTTCGAATTGATGCTGGCATCCGGACTCTCATCCGAGATGTCTCTTTCAGTGTGCAATCAGGCGACCGAATTGGGTTGGTGGGTCGCAACGGGGCGGGGAAGACAACTCTCATGCGGACCCTCATCGGCGAACTACCCGCGGCTGAAGGCACGGTTCTCCGATCCGGCAACATCGGTTACTTCTCCCAAGAGGCGGCGCTTCCCGATCTGGAGCACGATGACGCCACTGGTCTCGAGAGAATCCTCATGGCGCGCGATATCGGAGCAATGCAGCGCCGGATCGAACACAGCCGTCAGCGTCTCGAGTCGCTGACCGGTGAGGAGAGGGACCGGGGAATCGTCCGGTTCTCTCGTCTCCACGACGAATTCGAAGCCAAGGGTGGGTTTGTCGCCGAAGCGGAAGCCAAGCGAATCGCATCCAATGTCGGCATAGGGAACGACGAGTTGGGCCAGCCGGTGCGGTCGATGTCCGGTGGCCAGAGACGCAGAGTCGAGCTGGCGCGGATCCTCTTCGCCGAGACCGATGTACTGCTTCTCGACGAGCCGACCAACCACCTGGATCTCGATGCCAAGGCCTGGATGATCGACTACTTGTCCACATACAAAGGTGGGATGTTGGTGATCTCCCACGACCTGCCCCTGCTCGACGAAGCGATCACCTCGGTCTTGGCGTTGGAACACGGCGAGATCGAGGCCTACAGAGGCAACTACTCGCACTATCTCGTCGAGCGCGATCTCCGTCAGGAACGGAAGGAGCGAGAGCGGAAGCATCAGGACGAGGCAATTGCTCGACTCGAAGAGAACATCCGTCGCTTCAAGGGGACAACCGAGAAGATGGCGAAAGTCGCGCGAGCTATGGAGACGCGTGTCGATCGTATGAAGCGCGACCTCGTCGAGGTGCAGAAGTCAGGTAAGCAGGTTCGACTGCAGTTCCCTCAGCCCGAGCGCTCCGGCCGAGTGCCATTGGCCGCAACCGGTGTAGCCAAAGCCTTCGGGGACAACGTGGTGTTCGTCGACATCGAATTTGCCGTCGAACGCGGTGAGCGGATGCTGCTCATCGGCCTCAACGGTGCCGGGAAAACGACGCTTCTGCGGATCCTCGCTGGGGTAGAGACCGCCGACCTAGGTGAAGTTTCGTTGGGCCATCGGGCCACTCTGGGTTACTACGCCCAGGAGCACGAGCAGATCACCGCTGGCAAGACTGTGTTCGAGCACATGCGCGATGTCACTGACGTCCCCGACGTCACCGTGAGGTCGTTGTTGGGTCACTTCTTGTTGGCAGACAAGGTCGATCAGGACGCCGGAACTCTCTCCGGTGGAGAGAAGACCAAGTTGGCGTTGGCGATGTTGGTTGTTTCGCGGCCCAACGTGTTGATGCTCGACGAGCCGACCAACAACCTCGATCCCCAGGCGAAGGAAGCTCTGCTCGACGCATTGACGATCTACGAAGGAACCATCGTCATGGTGTCTCATGACACCGACTTCGTCGCTCAGTTGATGCCCGACCGGGCGATGCTCATGCCGGATGGAGAGATGAAGTACTTCGACGAGGAGCTTCTAGATCTGGTCGCTCTGGCCTGATCGCCGGTAGCTCCAGCACTACGGACCCGCCGGGTCCCTTGGCATCAATCCAGATCGAGCCGTCCATAGTCTCAATCAGACCTTTGGCTATAGCGAGCCCAAGGCCCGAACCCCCGGTAGAACGGCCGCGATCGGACTCTGACCGGGTGAAACGCTCAAAAGCGACCTTGGCAAACTCATCATCGAAGCCGTGGCCCTCGTCCCTGACTTCGACATGGATCGCATCGGCATGAGATTGAACGGCCACCGTCACGACAGATCCGTCCGGAGCATGACGCACGGCATTGTCAACGAGGTTGCGGAGCGCTCTTCCCAAGGAGCGGCTATCGCCGTTCGCCAGGAGTCGTTCGGCAGATTCGACGATGACTTGGACGCCGCGTCTCGCGGCAACTGGTCTGCACACCTCGAGCGTCTCGTCGGCGATCTCGGTGACGTCGATGATCTCGGCGATGACCTCTTGTACGCCGGAATCGAGCTTGGCAAGCAGGAAGATGTCTTCGACGAGGTTGGACAGGATGCTTATGTCGCGCTCCACCGCTTGAAGGAGGGAGTCGGGATCTTCGGCAACACCGTCCCTGATTGACTCCACCGACGCTCTGATCGAGGAGATCGGGGTCCTCAGGTCGTGCCCCACAGCCGAGAAGAACTCTCGTCGTGCCGTCTCAGCGTCCTCGAGCTGGGTAACCATCCTGTTGAGAGAGAGGCTGAGTTGGCCTATCTCGTCTTGACGGTCCAGGTCAAGGTGGGGACTCAGGTCTCCCGTGGCAACTATTCCCGCACTAGTTGACAGCTTGTCGAGATCGCGGGTCAACGGGCCACTCACCGCGAGCGCAAACCCGATGGCACTCACGAGGCCAAAGGCAATCACCACCAGCAGAAGATTCAGGTCGTGGCTCGAAAGGAACATCCGATTCCCAACCGCCAGTGCACCAAGAATGACGATCGAGAATGCGGCAAGCGAGAGCACCGCCACAGTCACCTTGATCGACCTGTTTCGTCTGGCGGCTACGGGTAGCCACTTCGCAGCTGCCCCCATCGAGATCGTCATCAATAGGAAAATCAGACCTAACTCCAGCCGTTCTGGCCAAGTCGGCTGCATGCTGACCTCCAGAAGGGCGAGACCGAAGAGAACGGCCGCCATGCCCCAAGAGAAGGCTCTCATGGCTCGAACCTGTAGCCGACTCCCCAGACGGTGCCGATCCAACGCGGCTCGAGGGGGTCGGCTTCGAGCTTGTGTCTGAGTCGACCGATGTGGACCGTCACGGTTGCTGGGTCTTGCCATTCAGGTGACGACTCCCACACGTGCTCGAGTAGTTGATGGCGTGAGAAAACCTGTCTGGGTGAGCTCGCCAGAAAGTAGAGAAGATCGAACTCCCTCGGGGTCAATTCGGGGTGCGTTTGGCCGACTTGGACGGTTCGTGTTGCTCCGTCGATAGTCATCCCTTCGAACTCGAGTCTGTCGCTGATGGACTCCTGACGTCCCACCCGCTTGAGGACCGCTTTCACCCTCGCCACGACCTCGCGTGGTGAGAATGGTTTGACCACGTAGTCATCCGCTCCGAGTTCCAGTCCGACAACCCGGTCGGCTTCTTCGGTTCGTGCAGTCAGCAGAATCACCGGGGTCGTGCTGATCCTCCTTACGGCCATGAGCACTTCAAGACCGCTGTGGCGCGGCAGCATGACATCGAGGACGATCATGTCAGGTGCTCGTCGCTCGAAGCTCGTCAACGCCGCAGCTCCATCTGAGACTGTCTCGACCTCGAACCCTTCTCGACCTAAGTAGGCAGCCACGACATCGCGAACGGTCTCCTCGTCGTCGACAACTAGAACTCGCTTGCCCGCAACCGATGTTGTCATCGGGTTGAACCTATGGGGTGATTCCGTGAGCGCCATATCTGTTTCGAGAACGTTTAGGAGTGGTTGTCAGCGTTGTGAGACATGTCCCGAATCATCAGCTATCCGTCCTAAATGAGGAGGAAAGACAATGAAGCGATCAACGACGATCGTGGTTGCGTTGGCAATGTTGATGACGCTGATGGTGGTGCCGGCATCAGCCAGCGATTACGAGGAGCCCACGTTTCGGGTGACAATCACCAATCTGACCGACGGTCAACTTATGACTCCAATGGTTGTGGCTACCCATGACCGGAGTTTCCGACTGTGGCGACATCGACGGGCAGCGTCTCCTGGTCTCGCTCAGCTCGCTGAGAATGGCGGTGTTCCGGTGCTTGTGGACGAGCTGAATGCCAACTCGCTCGTGAATCAGGTTGCGGTTGCTGGTGGAGGCCCGATCGCTCCCGGTGGTTCGGCCGAGGTGATCATCGGGTCAGACTCACGAGGTTCGCGGCTGAGTTTGGCTGGGATGCTCATCTGCACCAACGACGGGTTCGCTTCAATTCGAAATGCGCGTCTTGGTGGTGCCGACGTCCGGACCTTCTACGGACGTGCCTACGACGCCGGCTCCGAGAAGAACACTGAGGCCTATGCCGACTTGGTTCCACCTTGTGATGGTCTGGGTCAGACAGGCATGTCGAACCCTGCGATCGCCGAGAATGGCGTCGTCAAGGTTCACCACGGCATCAAGGGTCGGGCAGATCTCGACCCCTCCGTGCACGACTGGGACAACCCCGTTATCAAGGTCACCGTCGAGTACCTGGGCGGCTAACCCGAACCGTCTCTGTCCGACGAAGGGGCCCTGTGGGGCCCCTTCGTCATTGTGATCAGCAGGACAAGGCCAATGAGGGTCGCACCGAGGACCACCATTGCGACTATCTGAGTGTTGGACTCTTCGGGTTGAAGGGCTTCAGGCTCGACGACGAGGGGTGGAGTGGTCGGTTCGGTCGGACCTGCCGTGGGCTCCTTTGCGGAAGCGAGCAGGGTCTCAGGGTCGATTTGGCTGCAGATGTTGCTGTACAGCTGGTCGCCTTCTTGGTGCAAGAGCGCGCCCATCCTGGCACCGCGTTGGTCGCCGAATCCACAGTCGCCGCTTCCTTGGCCTGAGATCACCGTGATGGGATCTCCAGCGTCGCCTTTGACCCATGTCTCCACCTCGACCACGTATTCCACTTCGAAGTCGTCCAGGCCGTCTCGTCTGATGTCAATCATTGTTCCTACGAACGCCGCCTCCGCATCGTCGACCCATTCCTGGACGTCCTCTGGAAGAACGCACGAACATGCCTTGGCGGGAGGCGCTGTCATCGGCCCCAAGAACGTGATTGCCAGCACGGCAACGGTGAATACTCGTCTCATCCTCGATCTCTTTGACGCGCCTGAGCGACGATCAGTTCCGCCGAGTTCAGCCAGACTGAATCTCAAAACCCTCATCGGTCAACGCCTTCACGAGAGGGTCCCGTCCATCCCGGCGCACAGAAATCGTGAGAACGCCACCGCCGCCGTGCTCGCCGTGACGCAGCTGAAGATCACGTACGTCCACCTTGCTCTTCTCCAAGGCGTGACCGACACGCGCAATCTCGCCGGGCTTGTCGAGGAGTACGACCCGAATCTGAGTGTTGTGTTCACCCAGGTCGAGACGTCGTTTCCGAGCGTTCTCCAGAAGTGAATGCAGGTCATCCCGTTCGCCTGATGTCCAACGATCCAGTCGTGTGCGGAGATCGGCGATGACAGCGTTCAAAGCTTCTCTGTTGCTCGTGAGGATGTCGAGCCATAGGTTGGTATCGCCGGCGGCTACACGAGTCAGATCGCGGAACCCTCCTCCCGCAATGGCTTCAACCTCGGAACGATTCATGTTCATGAGGACTACGGCCAGGACATGAGGCAGGTGACTGATCCGGGCCACGGCCGCGTCGTGTTCTCCGGCGGTCATGGTCACAGGGTTCGCACCCAGTGCTGCAGCGAGTCCTGTCACCGATTGGATCTCCGAGTTGTCCGCGCCATCGGTGGTGACCACCCAGGTTGCCCCTTGGAATAGAGAGGCCGATGCCATCGATGCACCGCTGGTCTCGCCACCTGCCATGGGGTGGCCTCCGACGAATCTGGAGAGATGATCGGCCGCCTCCACGACGGGTCCCTTGACCCCCGCAACGTCGGTCACCAGAGCATCGGTTTCGAGCATGCCGAGTTGTGTCATGACAGCCGATGGGGGAGCGGCAAGCACCACGAGATCGGCCCCTCCTGGGTCGGGTCCGTCGAGTGCGAGCGTCAGTGCTCCCCGGTTCTTGGCCCCAACCAATGCAGAGGAATCAGGGTCCCAGCCGCCCACTTCCCAACCGAGACGTCGCAGACCGAGTCCAACGGAAGCGCCGATGAGACCGGTACCAAAGATGTGTGCGCGACCTGGATCCATGGCAGCCAGACAATAGGGGTCTTGACGGGAAACGTTTTTACCGACACAATCGGGGATTCATGAAGAGAACAGCCAACACCGCTCGGGACGCTCGGTCCCACTTCGCGCTGTTCTTTGACGGCTATTTCGGCGCGTAGCGCCGTTTTACCCCACCTCCGCTGATCATTCGTCCACCCTTAGCGCACCGCGCGCCGTCACTTCATGGAGATACCGATGTACGGCATTCTCGACTCTTCCAACTCAGAACCCGAAGGCCCTCGAATAGACGATCTACGCCAGGAAGTAGATCGCATTGACAATGAAATCCTGTCGCTGCTCGCGTCTCGCAATTCTGTAGCTCGGCGAATTGCAGACAACAAGAGTCTCACCCGGACCCCGTTTCGCGATGACAGTCGCGAACAGAAGGTGATCCTGGAGCGTCTAGCGGCAGCCAAGGACCACTCGCTGAACCCAGATCTCGTGTCTCGCCTTTGGGAACAGATCATGGCTGACTCGCTCCGAGTCCAGTTCGAGCACGCCCAGCAGGCCGAAAGTGGGACAAATTCTGAAGTCACCATCGCCATCCAAGGGGTCGACGGTTCCAACAGCCATAGGGCCGCTCTCTCCTTGACTCCAACGGTCGAGAAGCGTTCTTGGGTTTCGTGTGATCGCTTCTCCGAAGTGGTCGCGGCCGTGAAGGAAGGCCGTGCCGACCTCGGTGTTCTTCCGATCGAAAACACCACCTCGGGAGCTATCGCCGAGGTGTACGACCAACTCCTGGACACCAAGCTGACGATCGTTGGAGAGGTGAAGGTCAAGGTGGTCCACTGCCTTCTCGGTGTTCCCGGCTCACAGTTGGCCGACCTCAAGACGATCCACGGTCATCCACAGGCCGTCGCTCAATGTGCCGAATTCTTGTCAGAGCTGAAGAACGTCGAAGTCGTCTACACGACGGATACTGCGAAGTCCGCTCAGAGAATCGCTGAGATCAATAACCCCACCGTCGCTGCAATCGCCGGCCAGCAAGCCGCGGATCTGTTTGGCCTCGATGTGATCGAGGATGAGATCAACACCAGGACGTCGAACCAGACTCGCTTCGTTGCGGTCTCCCTTACTCCGGTGCCAGTGGCGGAAAACGTTCCCGCGAAGACCTCAGTTGTGCTCACAGTCAGCAATGACGCTGGCGCCCTGGCAAAGGTCCTGGACGTATTCGCCAAGGCCTCGATCCCGTTGGTGAAGCTGGAGTCCCGGCCGCTGCTCGAGGATCCGTGGCAGGAGCTTTTCTACCTCGACCTCGAGGGGAATCGAGCTGACCCTCACGTTGCATCGGCTCTCGCAGCTGTGAAGACCCACACTTCCTACCTGCGAATTCTCGGGACGTATCCCTCAACCGATCTTCGACCGCATCGGGTAGAAACGCCATCAGCACCTCTCCAGGTTCGCGAGATTGCGGTTGACCGCAAGCCCTCACCCGCAAGCTCAGCCAGGTTGGCGGAGAGATCCGAGCAAGGCCGGGACACGATTGTCGATGTGCGAGGGGTTGCGTTCGGAGGTGACCAGCTGGTCATGATTGCCGGGCCGTGCTCGGTCGAATCTGAAGATCAGGTGATGTCCACTGCCCGAGTAGTCAAAGAATCGGGGGCAAATGTGCTGAGGGGTGGCTGTTTCAAACCACGGACCAGTCCGTACAGCTTTCAAGGTCTGGGGTGGGAAGGCGTGGAGCTTCTGGCGGAGGCCGGCCGTATTTACGACCTACCTGTGGTTACCGAGGTGGGGGCACCGGAACATGTGGAGCGAATGGCCGACATGGTCGACGTCCTCCAGATTGGTGCCCGAAACATGCAGAACTTCGCGCTTCTGTCCGAGGTGGGATTGGTGAACAAGCCCGTGTTGCTGAAACGCGGGCTCAGCGCATCGATCGACGAGCTTCTACAGGCTGCGGAATACATCCTGGCCGGCGGAAATCAGCGGGTGATCTTGTGTGAGCGTGGGATTCGGACCTTCGAAACGGCTGCTCGCAACACGCTCGATGTAACCGCGGTCCCAGTTCTTCAGCGACGCTCACATCTTCCAGTGATCGTCGACCCGTCGCATGCGGCTGGTGATCGGGATCTGGTACATCCACTTGCCATGGCAGCTGTGGGCGCCGGCGCGCATGGCCTGATGGTCGAAGTGCATCCGGACCCTGATCAAGCGCTCAGCGATGGGCCACAGTCTCTCACCCACGATGGATTGGCTCGACTCATGAGCCGACTCGCAGCGTGAGAGCGCAAACGCCATAGACAAACGAACGTTCGTTTGTTACGGTTCCTTCCGTGTCAGACACAAATCGAAATTCCTCCAACGATCGACACGGAAGGGACCAAATGGCGCCGCCCGCGCGTTTTCAGGAGATCATCGACTCAGAATCGAAGATCGAACCGTCAGATTGGATGCCAGAGGGTTATCGCAAGACTCTCATCCGTCAGATAGCCCAACATGCGCATTCCGAGGTCATCGGAATGCAGCCGGAGGGCAATTGGATCACAAGGGCTCCGAGCCTTCATCGAAAGGCCATCCTCATGGCCAAGGTTCAGGACGAAGCCGGACACGGCCTCTACCTCTATTCGGCTGCGGAGACTCTCGGAGTCAAACGCAATGACCTTCAGGAGCTTCTCCATCAGGGCAAGCACAAGTACTCGTCGATCTTCAACTACCCCACCCTCAGCTGGGCTGATATGGGTACCATCGGTTGGCTCGTTGATGGGGCAGCCATCACCAACCAGGTTATGTTGACCCGTTGCTCTTACGGCCCCTACTCGCGGGCCATGGTCCGTATATGCAAGGAAGAGTCGTTCCACCAGCGACAGGGATATGAGCTTCTGATCAGACTTTGCCAGGGCTCCGAAGAGCAGAAGGCAATGGCGCAGGATGCAATCGATCGCTGGTGGTGGCCGTCGCTGATGATGTTCGGCCCAAACGACTCGGACTCGCCCCATACCGAGCAGTCGATGGCCTGGAAGATCAAGCGAGTCACGAATGACGATCTGCGCCAACAGTTCGTCGACATGACCGTGCCTCAGGCCGACTATCTCGGTTTGAGGATCCCCGACCCAGATCTCAAGTGGAACGAGGAACGCGGTCACTACGACTTCGGTCCGATCGATTGGGAAGAGTTTTGGAGGGTCGTCAGGGGCAGTGGTCCGATGAACCGAGACCGCGTTGAGCACAAGAAGCGGGCGTGGGACGAAGGCACGTGGGTGCGGGAGGCAGCCAGCGCACACGCCGCAAAGCAGCAGAGGAGGGCAGCGTGACATACGACGTTCCGGTGGCACCCGGAGAGAAAGCTGAGCTGGAAGAACGGGTGGAAGGTTCGTCAGAGGGCTGGCCGATGTGGGAGGTCTTCGTGAGGGCTCGTCGTGGGATCTCACACGTTCACATCGGGTCTCTGCACGCCCCCGACGCAAGAACCGCCTTGCAGAATGCGCGTGACGTATACACGCGAAGGGGAGAAGGCGTGAGCGTCTGGGTCGTTCCCAGCAGCGAGGTCTCGGCCTTCGAACCCGAGGCAGCCGCCGAGTATGTCGACGCCAACGAGAAGGTCTATCGCTTGGCAACCACCTACGAGATTCCTGAAGAAGTGGGGCAGATGTGAGCGAGCAGGTGATTGCCAGTGGTCCCCAGGGCATGGCAGCGAAAGCGCTGTCTCCGGAGATCGCAGAGCTGGTCTCCTATGGCGACGACAACCTCGTTCTCGCTCAACGACTCGGCGAGTGGATCTCCAACGCACCGGAGCTCGAGATCGACATCGCCCTCGGGAACATCGCTCTCGATCATCTCGGTGTGGCCCGTGCGCTCTACACATACGCAGGTGAGGTCGAGGGCGAAGGCCGCACCGAAGACGACTTTGCCATGCGTCGCACCGAGCGTGAGTTCCGCAATGTTCTCCTTGTCGAACAGCCCAATGGCGACTTTGCGCACACGATCGTCCGGCAGTTCTTCTTTGATGTCTACTCCCAGATCCTCTGGTCCGGTCTGGCCGACGGCGACGACAACACAGGTGCGGGTATCGCAGGCAGGGCGGTCAAAGAGGCCGCCTATCACTTCGAATTCTCTTCCAGTTGGTTGATTCGGCTGGGCGACGGCACCGAAGAATCACACCGGCGCGCTCAAGCTGCTGTAGATGCTCTGTGGCGGTTCACGGCTGAGATTGCGTCTGATGAATGGCTCGCCAGGGTGTCCTCGGTCTTTGAGACGGCAGGTCTGGCGATTCCCGACGATCCGTATCAGCGAGTTGGAGGAAGAGACGGCTACCACACCGAGCATCTGGGCTTTCTGCTCGCGGAGATGCAATGGATGGATCGGGCATACCCGGGGCTGGAATGGTGAGTGTCGCTACCGACGTCCGCGCAGTCGTAGCTTCAGTCGTGGATCCGGAGATCCCGGTGCTGACCATTGAGGACCTTGGGATTCTCCGGGATGTTGCCGAGACCCAAGATGGAGTGACCGTGACCATCACTCCCACCTACTCCGGATGCCCGGCCATGCGTCAGATAGAAGCCGACATTGCGGCGGCCCTGCGGAGGGCCGGGTTCAGTGACTTTGAGATCATCGTCCAGCAGTCACCGGCCTGGACCACGGACTGGATGGGTGAAGAAGCTCGTCGCAAGCTCGCAGAGTTCGGCATCGCGCCACCAACGGATGAAGTCGTTTGTCCTCGTTGTCAGGCCGACCATCCGAGGCTCGTCGCACGGTTTGGTTCGACTGCATGTAAAGCCCTGATGGTGTGCTCGTCATGTGGCGAGCCTTTCGACCACTTCAAGCAGTACTGATGGCTGAACTCGAATTCCACCCACTCAGAGTTACAGAGGTCAGCCCGCTCACCGACGATTCGGTTGCAGTCACGTTGGACGTCCCCGCCGACCTCCGCGAGACCTTCTCCTACATCCCAGGTCAGCATGTGACGGTCAGGCAGACGATTGAGGGCGAAGACATCAGGCGCTCGTATTCGATTTGTGCATCTTCGAAGTCGGGCAAGCTACGCGTTGGAATCAAGAGACTCCCGGGAGGTGCCTTCAGCACCTACGCCACCAGCCAACTCACGGCAGGTGACACTCTCGATGTGATGCCGCCGGTCGGTGAATTCACCATCGACATCGACCCCCAGTCACAACGCAAAGCAGTGGCAATTGTTGCCGGGTCAGGAATCACTCCTGCACTGTCACTTATTGCTTCGTCGCTCGAACTCGAACCCGAGGCCTCATGGACGTTGATCTACGGGAATCGGACCGCGAATTCAGTGATGTTTCTCGACGAACTGGAAGGTCTGAAAGATCGGTATCACCCGCGTTTTCAGATGTTCCATATCTTGAGTCGCGAGGGCTCGGATGTCCCATTGCTCTCCGGGCGCATCGACGCTGAGAAGATCCGAACGATCCACAATCATCTTCTAGGAACTCGGCCGGTCGATGGCTGGTATCTGTGTGGGCCGTATGACATGGTGATGACCGCACGGGAAACCCTTGGTGCGCTGGGCGTTACCGAAGACAGGATCCATGACGAGTTGTTCTTCGCAGGTCCTGTGGACGAGTCGATGCTTCCACCCGAACCGCCACCTGGCGAGGGAAGCGTGGACTTGACGGTGATCCTCGACGGTCGGGCCGTAGACACGCGAATGACACCGGAGACATCCATTCTCGACGCAGCGCTCCGGGTCCGGACGGAGCTTCCGTTCTCATGCAAGGGCGGAATGTGTGCCACCTGTAAAGGTCGGATCGAGGAAGGCGAAGTCGAGATGACCAAGAACTATGCACTGGTCGACTCCGAGGTGGAGGCTGGATTTGTCCTCACGTGTCAGGCGCATCCCGTGTCGGAAAAGGTCGTAGTCCGCTACGACCACCGCTGATGGTCACGACCCGGAACACCAGAGACGACGTCGTCCAGGCAGCCGGTCGGCTGTTCGCCGAACGTGGCTACCACGGGACCTCGATGAGGGACCTCGGAAGTGAACTGGGCCTCCTCGGCTCGTCCCTGTACGCCCACGTTTCCTCCAAGCAAGATCTCTTAGTCGATGTAGTCGAGGAGGGCGCACGCCTGTTCGAGGCTTCGGCACAGAACGCTCTCGCTGTGGAGGGGACCCCGGGTGATCGGTTTCGGGCACTGATCTCGGGACACGTTGACGTCGTGATCGACAACATCGATGTTGCCCGAACGTTCCTCAACGAAGCTCGGATGCTCGATCACGAGCACAGGTCCCGTGTTGTTGCGGCTCGCGACGCATATGAGGGTGCATTCCGCACGGTCATTGCACAGGGCGTGAGCGAGGGATACTTCCGCGAAGACATCGATCCGAAGACGTCTTCGATATTCGTGCTGTCGGTGTTGAACGCGTTGGAACGCTGGTATCGGCCTGACGGCCCGCTCGACCGCGATGCTCTCGTTGACGAGTTGTCGATGTTTGCTGCCTCGGCGTTGTCCTAAGGAGCGAAGTCTCTCAGCACCCAGTATTCGCGGAGTTCAACACAATCGGGCCCTGAGAACTCAAGCACATGGCGACCTAGCCCTTGACATTTAGTTGCGCTGATCGTTAAATATTGCGATATGGCGACAATAATGGACGCACCCGAGGATTTGAGAGTGCTGTTCAACGTGCTGGCTGATCCGACCAGGCGAGAGGTGATAGCGATATTGGGCGATGGCCCTCGTCGCGCTGGTGATCTAGCGGAAGCGTCCGGCGTCAGCCCATCAGCGATGAGCAGACATCTCCGAACCCTTCTCGAGGCTGGAGTCGTCGACGATCAGCGACTCGCCGAAGACGCTCGGGTCCGAGAGTTTCGCCTCCAGCCCGAATCGTTGATGCCATTGCGCGGTTGGCTCGATCAGCTCCAGCTCCAGTGGGAAGACCGGCTCGAGGGGTTCAAACGGCACGTCGAGGCCAAGGAGGAGACATGATGAGCAAACCATCGATCACAGCCGAGGTCGATGTCTCCGTCGATCCAGTGAGTGCTTTCCAAGCGTTCACCGAAGAAATGGGCGAGTGGTGGCTGCCCGGCCCAATCAACTTCTGGGACTCGACGCGGGCAATCGAGATGCGTTGTGAGTCTGGAGTTGGCGGCCGCCTCATCGAGGTCTACGACGAAACAGGCGAGGGCTTGGAGCTTGGCCGAATCACGATCTGGGAGCCGGGTGACCTCCTCGTCTGGCAAAGCTCCATCGACGATGTCGAAACCACTGTTCGTTTCCTGGCGGCGCCTGGTGGCACCAAAGTGGTTGTCGAAGCTCGTGTGCCGGAAGGAGGCCGCGACGAAGGCGGGTCAGCTTGGGTCAGAGTGGCCCCGACCTGGTTCGAAGCCTGGTTTCTTCGGCGTGAACGGGTCGTCCAGGGGCAGCCGATGCTCGGCCGACTTGGCTTGACCGTGTATTACGACAAACCCGTGGCAGGCGCACGCTGGATCAGCCAAGTCCTCGGCACTGATCCGACACTGCCTCTACCCGGTGAGGACGCGGGCGAGCCCTGGATCGAATTCCGGGTAGGCGACGGGATGCTCGTAGTCCTCCAACGTGAAGAAGGCAGCCCCGGCCCGCAGTCGCCGACCCACATGCCTTGGATCTTTGTCGACGACGTCGACGCCCAGCATGAGCGCATCTCGGCGGCGAATCTCGGGCCCGTTGGACCGATCTTTCATCACGGATATCGCGCCTTCGAATTGGAGGATCCCGAAGGCCACCGTTGGACTATCGCCCAAGCCTTTCCATCCGTTGTGTATTCCGTCCTGGACCCTGATATCGGATCGTCAAGAACCCCGGTTCGCGACTGAAGTGCATTGACCGTTGCCAAGCAACGGTCAATGCACTTCAGTGAAATAGGCGTTCGGTTGGTCAGGAACCGTGCTTCGTGATGGTGACCGTTCCCAGTGTGGTTTCACCCCAGTTCACGTCGAACTCGAGGACGTCGATCACGTTGTGGGGGACTGCAAGGGCTGCGATTCCGACGAACACCTGGTTTTCACCTGGCTGCAACTCGACCTGCTCGGGCAGGGTCAGCCGGGAGTCCTCGGTGCTCAGTGCCACGGTCACGTTGTAGTTCTGGTTGTTGACGATCGTCACGTTCAGAGCGTTGGTCTGGTGTGGGACGATGTACGCGCTAGAGATATCGAGGCTCGGTGGAATCAGGTGCACCACGAACCACTTGTGGCCAGAGATCGTGACGTGGCCTTCGCCGCCGTTGGTGTAGAAGGAGACGGTCATCTCCCACTCGCCGATGGGGAGTTCGGACGTATCGACGATGAACTCGACTTCCTGAGTAGTTCCGCCGGCCATCTCACTGGCGCCTTCACCCATCTGGATCGGGTTGCCGTTCACATCAACCGTGAAGATCTCAAGTGTGCTTTCGCCGAGGTTGGAGATCTCAATGACCCCATGGCCGTCGGCGTCAACGCCTACTGACTCGGAAACTGCAAGTTCCGCAGGGGTTGGGAGGGCAGGTGCCGGCTCCTCGGCCTCTTCCTCTTCCATCGGTTCGGCTTCTTCATTTTCCTCGAGAGCTTCGGGCTCGTAGTCAGGCAGATCAACAGGTACCGACTCCGGCTCCTGCCAGTCACTCTGTTCAACGGTTGTGGTCGGCTCTTCGGCGACAGTTGTTGTCGTTTCCTCGACTGCCAGTTCGGTGGCCTCGCCTGAATTCATCAGTATGAAGACAAGTCCGGCAATGAGGGTCGGCAGCAAAGCAAGTGCTGCGACTTTGAACCAGTTGCGGTTCTCGGTTGTGGTTTCTGAGCGGGTCATTTGCATCTCCTCTGTGCGTGCCCGGTGTTTCCGGACACAAGAGAGATGCGTTGGTCGGTGTCGACTTACACCCCATTCGAAGAATTCTTTGGAGCCACCTCTAGCCTGCCCCGGATGTCCCGAAGACCCCCGCTCGTATTCATCTTCACGGTGACCATGACGGGGATCCTCAACAACACCCTGCTCACGCCGGCGATACCGGACATTCTCGGCGACTTCAACCGACCTGACGAGATGGCAGGCGTGCTTGTGGCTGCTGGTTCCGTGGCCGGGATCGCGGTGGCTCCCGTAGGGGGATTTCTCGCCGATCGATATGGCCGAAGACTGATTCTCACGGTTGCGCTAGCCATATTCGGCCTGTTCGGAGTGGTGGCTGCATTTGCCCCGACCTTCGAGATCCTCATCCTGGCTCGGCTGATTCAGGGTGCCGGGTCGGGGAGCCTCGTGAATCTGGCCATCGTTCTCATAGGGGACTATTGGACTGGTGCTGAGCGGACCCGTCTCATTGGGCGCAATGCCGCCGTCCTGACGATCGGTCTCGCAGCAGTGCCACTCCTTTCAGGCGTGATCACCCAGTGGGCGGGTTGGCGGGTCACCTTTGGCGTCTATGCAGCTGCTCTGGTCACGGCGGGGGCCGCGTGGCTCCTTCTTGACGACGGTCGGCGTCTCCATGCTCCGAGCGTTCGGGCGCAGTTTTCTGGCGTGCTCGACGCTCTCCGCCGGCCCATTCTCAGAACATCGATCGTCACGGGTTTCCTGATCTTCGTTGTGATTTTCGGCCTGTTCCTCACCGTGCTTCCGGTGCACCTGGCACAAGTCTTTGGCATGGAAGCGGGCGCCCGCGGCCTCATCATTGCCCTGCCCGCGTTCACGGCAACCCTCGCCTCCTTCAATTTGGGGAAGGTCCGTGCAAGGGTCAGCGCCCGGCAGGTTGTGATCTTCTCGGCGTTGTCGCTCTTAGTCGCCTTTGCAGTCCTCGGGCTGACCACAACCTTGTTCGTGGCCGTGTTCGCGGTCCTGATCTACGGATCGGCTGAGGGTTTCTTCATTCCGATGATGCAAGACCTAACCGTCTCGGACGCTCCAGACGAGCACAGGGCAGTCATCATTGCGACGTGGGTGGGATCGGCTCGAGTCGGGCAGACCGTTGGCCCGTTGCTCGCCGGGCTATCGATCGGGCTGTTCGGGACGGCGTCTACCTTCCTATGGGGATCACTGATTGCCGTCCTCTTGGTTCTCATTGGATTGTTTGGTCCATTTCCCCGAGGGGTTCAAGAACCTTTGGATAGTGGTCGTGGGGTGTAAGGATTCTGTCGGACGCGCGTCTGTCCTACATGTATGGCCGAGATGGCAAACACAACCGATGCTCAACTCGTAGCGAGCTTTCTCGCCGGAGACCAGGCTGCACTCGGGGAGATCTACGACCGATATGCGGACCGTATCTACTCCTATTGCTTGACGATGCTTCGCAACCGCGAAGATGCGGCGGACGCCGCCCACGATGCTTTCGTCAAGGCGGCGACCCGGATGGAACAGTTGGATAATCCGGACAAGCTCCGACCCTGGCTCTTCTCGATCGCGCGGAACGAAGCTCATGGTCAAGGTCGACAGCGCGCTCGAGTCACACCTAATGAGGACCTTTCTGAGGCTCTAGTCGAGGAGCCGGACATGGCAATGGCGGTGAAGCAGGCCGAACTTCGTCAACTGGTATGGGCGGCCGCGGGCGGGCTCGGTGAGCGTGATCGAGACCTCATGGCGTTCCATTTGGTTGAAGGGCTGGAGGGTGACGATCTCGCAGAAGCGATGGGTGTCGAGACCGGCCACGTCCACGTGCTCGTCTCCCGGATGAAAGATCGGGTGGAACGTGCAATGGGCGCACTGCTCATCGCCAGGCTCGGTAGCGACGAATGCGACGAGCTGGCTGACGTGCTCCAAGGCTGGGACGGCACATTCGACATGGCCGTCCGTTCCAAGGTGACCCGCCACATCGAAAGCTGTGAGGTGTGTCAGGAAAGGCGGGCGTTTCTGCTCGCGCCGGCCAATGTTCTCCCTGGCATTCTCCTGGTGCCCGCTCCGGCAGCCCTGAGGGACCGTGTTCTCGGCGCAATCGAACCCAAACCGTTGGTACCGGCGGGTGCGTTGGACCAGTCCTGGGTGAAGGGCCTGGCATTCGCGGCAGTTGCGCTGCTGATGGGAGTGATCGGTTTTGCGGTCTCTGCGCAATTCGAGCCACTCGACACACCGCCGACGATTCCGATCGCAGCCGATACTTCGACAACCGCTCCACTCGGAGTCACTACCACCACGGTCCTGCCGTCCGAGACGTCGACCACCGAGTCGTCAACTGCCACGTCGACAACTCTCCCACCGGATGATGCCCTTTTGGTTGTGGACGACACCGCTCTCGATTTTGGCGATAGCGACTCGGTGCGGTCGTTTGTCTTGACGAACAACGGAGGCATCGCCAGCTCATGGGACATCTCTCCCGGTGCTTCTTGGGTCAGCGTCTCTTCGGGCTCCGGCGAGCTCGCTCCGGAGGCGTCGGTGACGATCGAAGTGACGATCGATCGATTGGAAGCCGACGAGGGTGATATCGAAGAAACGATGGAGGTGGTCTGGGACGGGGGAACGATCGACGTCACGATGACCGCCGATACCAATGCCAACCCCATCCTCAGTGTCCCGCAGGTTTCTCCTGAGAGCGTGGTGGAGAACGCGGGGACATTCTGTCGCCCCACTCAAGCCACGGTGACCGTACGCGTTCGCGACGCATCGCCTCTCGACTCCGTAGTCGTTCGTTGGGGCGGGCAGGAAACCCCCATGATCGACACTGGAAATGACATGTGGGAGGGCGTTGTTGGTCCGTTTCTGACCGTGGGTCAGGAGACGGTGCGCATCGTTGCCTTCGATGACTTGGGCAATGCTGGTGGTGCCGCCACCACCATCGATGTGACTCCGTGCACCTGAGGGATTTAGCCTCTCGCCCATGAGGGTCGTTCTTGCATATTCGGGTGGTCTCGACACGTCGGTGATCCTGGCGTGGCTCCGCGAAGAGTATGACGCCGAAGTCGTTGCCTACACCGCGGACGTCGGCCAGGGTGAGGAAGTAGCGGAGGCCGAGGCCAAGGCGCTTGCAACCGGCGCTGTGGAGGCGGTCGTCGATGATCTTCGTGACGAGTTTGTGAACGACGCTGTCTTCCCTGCACTCCGAGCGGCAGCCGTTTACGAGTCCGAGTACTTGCTAGGAACTTCGCTGGCGCGACCGATCATCACCAAAGGGCTGGTTAAGACCGCACGTCTGCACAACGCTGATGCGATTGCCCACGGTGCAACGGGCAAAGGCAATGATCAGGTCCGCTTCGAGCTATCCACTGCAGCCCTGGCCCCTGACCTCGCCACGGTCGCCCCCTGGCGTGAATGGAAGCTGAACGGAAGAGCCGACTTGGTTGCCTACGCCGAGGCCCGTGGGATTCCGGTTCCGGTGACACCAAAGGCGCCCTATTCGATGGACGCCAATCTGTTTCATATCTCTTACGAGGGCGGAGTCCTGGAGGACCCCTGGACATCTCCACCCGCAGACATGTTTCGCATGACCACCGATCCTGAGGACGCCCCAAACGAACCTGAAGAGGTCATCGTCGGCCTCGAACATGGGACACCAGTCTCGCTCGACGGGGAGGCACTGGGAGGCGTGGAGCTATTGACCAAGCTGAACCAGATCGCCGGGCGACACGGAGTGGGGCGTGTTGACATCGTCGAAAACAGGTTTGTCGGGATCAAGAGTCGAGGGGTCTACGAAACCCCCGGTGGAACGGTTCTCCAAGCTGCCCGACGGGCTGTCGAATCCATCGTGCTCGATCGGGAGGTCCTCCACATGCGGAATCGGATCGCCGAGGACTATGCCCGCGCCGTCTACAACGGCTTCTGGTTCTCGCCGGAGCGCGAGACGCTCCAGTCGATGATGGACGAGATTCAAGGACCAGTGACCGGTGAAGCCCGACTCAAGTTGTATAAGGGGAGTATGACCGTCCTTGGTCGACGGTCCCCAAACAGCAGCTATGACCCACAGGTCGCGACCTTCGAGGCAGACGAGGTGTTCGACCAACATGATGCCGAAGGCTTCATTCGCCTAAATGCCCTGAGGATCCGAGGGCACGGCTTAAGCGAATGAGTATGTGGGGCGGACGGTTCGAGGAAGGCATGTCCGAAATCACCCGGGACTACACGACCGACGAATCCGACCGTCGGCTCCTCGAGTTCGATCTTCGCGGTTCGATCGCCCACGCCACCATGCTTGGCGAATCGGGGATCATTGCTGGTGAAGAAGCAGACCAGCTGGTCAGCGGCCTGGAAACCATCCTCTCTGAAGGACTCGAATTCCACGACGGCGATGAAGATGTGCACAGTGCGGTCGAACGCCGTCTCGGAGAGCTTGTTGGGGAAGTCGCCGGCAAACTCCACACCGGCCGCTCACGGAATGATCAGGTCGCACTCGACCTCAGGCTCTTCCTGGTGGAAGGCGCCAAGAGTCAGCTACTCGCTCTGTCGGAGTGGATCGACTCGCTCATCGATGTTGCGGAATCGCACCAGGGCGAAATCATTCCCACCTACACCCATCTCCAACAGGCCCAGATCACGAGTGTGGGGAACCATCTCCTGGCGTACGCATGGATGGCCGTCAGAGATGCTGAGCGTTTCAAGGCATGCGCAGACCGGCTCGCGGCCTCTCCGCTCGGTGCCGGTGCGTCCGCTGGCACCACGTTGCCGATCGATAGGGCTCGGACCGCCGAGCTGCTTGGCCTGGGCCCACCGATGGAGAACACCCTCGATGCTGTCGGTTCACGCGACTTTGCTGCCGAATATGTCTTCTGCTGTGCCCAGACGATGATTCACATGTCTCGGCTGGCTGAGGAGTTGATCCTCTGGTCGTCCTCTGAGTTCGGGATCGTTGCTCTCGGAGATCAGGTGAGCACCGGGTCGTCGGCACTGCCTCACAAGCGCAACCCGGACATCGCCGAGCTGGTTCGTGGACGGGCTTCAACGACCGTCGGCGACGTTGCGAGTCTGCTTGCTCTGCAAAAGGGCCTGCCGCTGACGTACAACCGCGATCTCCAGGAAGACAAACAGATCGTGTTTCGGGCCCACGATGATGCCCACGGCTCGTTGCGCGCACTGAGCCATCTGATTCGGAACGTTGAGTTCAAGTCGGGAGCCCCTGATGCGGGAACAATGGCGCTACCGCTCGCGGAGAAGCTGGTGCATCGCGGCGTGGCGTTTCGTGAATCCCATGAAGTCGTCGGAGCCCTGATCCTCACCCTGGAGTCTCAAGGCAGGTCGATCGACCAGGTCACGCCCGAGGAGCTGACCGCTCACGACGCACGCTTTGAGGAAGACGACCTCCCTATCGACGCGCCGGTCCCCGACATCTCAGGTCAGATTGCGGCGTTGCGCCGGTGGAGGGAAGACTTCTAGGCGCTGCCGTTGGAGTTGGCGTCGACCGTCCAGGTCCCGTGGGAGCGAATCAGTTTGTTCAGGTCCCCGGAGCCGAGCCTCTCCTTGGCTGCGTCTACCTGCTTGTTGACTTCCAGGTCGTACGTCGGTCGCTCGACGTTTCTGAAGACCCCAAGCGGTGTCGGCCCGTACGGCCCGTGTGACAGTCGGCTAAGGGCGAATGCGATCGAGGGATCCGGGCGAGTCTCGTCATGAACGAGGATGGCGCCTGGATCGACTGACGAGGAGTCGACGATCTCAGCCTCACCGTTCCTCATAACTACGGCCTTGGCTCCACCGTCGAAGACGATCGGCTTTCCGTGCTGGAGGTCGATGCGGTTGTGGGTCCGCTCTTCTTTGCCGGTGAGTTGGATAAAGGCCTTGTCGTTGAAGACGTTGCAGTTCTGGTAGATCTCGATGAACGCTGCTCCTTGGTGCTCGTAGGCCTTCTGCAGCATCTCCTGGGTGTGATTGCGATCCATGTCGAGAGTTCGGGCGACAAATGTCGCCTCTGCGCCCAGCGCCAGCGACACCGGATTGAACGGATAGTCGACAGAACCAAAGGGGGTGGACTTGGTGGTCTTCCCCACTTCGGAAGTTGGTGAGTACTGGCCTTTGGTCAGACCGTAGATCTGGTTATTGAACAGGATGATCTTCAAGTTGACGTTGCGCCGAAGGGCATGGATCAAGTGGTTCCCGCCGATCGACAATGCATCGCCGTCCCCGGTGATCACCCACGTTGAGAGGTCCGGTCGAGTGGTCGCAATCCCGCTGGCAATGGCCGGGGCCCTGCCATGGATCGAGTGCATGCCGTAGGTGTTCACGTAATAGGGGAATCGAGCTGCGCATCCGATACCGGAGACGAACACGAACTCCTCGCGTGGTCGGCCCAGTCCGGCGAGGAACATCTGTACCGAGGCGAGGATTGTGTAGTCGCCGCACCCCGGGCACCAGCGAACCTCTTGGTCCGTCTGGAAATCTGCTCTTGTGTAATCAACACTTGTCACTTGACCATCTCCATGATCTTTTCTGAGATTTCGGTGACTTTGAAAGGCTCACCTGCGACTTTGTTCAGGCCGACGGCATCGATTAGGAACTCGGCTCTAATCAGCTTCAACAGCTGACCGGTGTTGAGCTCCGGGATGAGGATCTTGTCGTACGAACGCAAAACCTCATCAACGTTGCGGGGCATGGGATGGAGGTAGCGGAGGTTGGCCGTTGCGACCTTGACGCCATCGTTTCGGGCGCGGCGAGCAGCTGCCCTCACCGACCCAAATGTGGAGCCCCAGCCCAAAACAAGGATCTCTGCGTCTTCGTCGCCATCGACCTCCAGTGGAGGAATGTCATTGGCGATGTTGGCCACCTTCCATGCCCGGGTATCGGTCATCAGCTGATGGTTCGCCGGATCGTATGACACGTTTCCTGAGATCGACTCCTTCTCCAACCCGCCCACTCGGTGCTCGAGGCCCGGTGTCCCTGGAACAGCCCAAGGTCGCGCGAAGGTGTCGATGTTCCTCATGTATGGAAGGAAGCTGCCGTCTGGTCCATTTGGCTTTGTGGCGAATTCGACTTCGATCTCAGGTATGGAGTCGACGTCCGGCAGCAACCAGGGCTCAGAGCCGTTGGCAACGTAGTTGTCGCTGAGCAGGATGACGGGGGTCATGTACTTGATCGCGACGCGTGCTGCTTCGATCGCCATTTCAAATGCGGCCGACGGAGACGGGATGGCCAGAACAGGCAGCGGCGCTTCGCCGTGGCGACCGTAGAGCGAAAACAAGAGATCAGACTGTTCGGGCTTGGTCGGTAGGCCGGTCGAAGGGCCTCCTCGCTGAACGTTTATGACGATCATCGGCAGCTCGAGCATGAACGCCAACGAGATCGCCTCCGATTTGAGGGCTATCCCCGGCCCCGACGATCCGGTGACCGCGAGGTTCCCGGCAAACGCGGCCCCGATGGTCGTGCCAACCCCTGCGATTTCGTCCTCGGCCTGGAACGTGCGCACTCCGAAGTTCTTATGTCGGCTCAGCTCGTGGAGCACATCCGAAGCCGGAGTGATCGGGTAGGTTCCGTAGAACAGTGGGAGGTCGGCCTTGCGGGCGGCAGCGATGAGACCCCACGCAAGGGCTGTGTTTCCGTTGACGTTGGTATAGGTGCCGTCCCTCAGAGCCGCCGGCTTGACCGCGAACGTGTTTTTCGTTGCCTCGGTGGCGACACCGAAGGTGTAGCCCGCCTGGAAAGCAGACTTGTTTGCCTCGGCGACTTCAGGCAGCTTGGCGAACTTCTTGTCCACCCATTCGAGTGTTGGTTCGGTCGGGCGATGGAAGAGCCAAGCCATGAGCCCGAGTGCAAAGAAGTTCTTCGACCGAAGGACGTTTCGTCCGCTCACACCGCTGCCTTTGACGGCCTCCTTGGTGAGCTCGTCCATTGGCACCTTGATGACCCGGTATCCCTTCAATAGGTCTGAGTCCTCGTCGAGCGGATTCGACTCGTATCCGGCTTTGGCCAGGTTGCGCTCCTCGAAGGTGTCGGTGTTGATGATCAGGGTTCCGCCCTGTCTCAAGTCTTTGAGGTTCTTCATCAAGGCAGCGGGGTTCATCGCAACCAGGCAGTCGGGAGCATCGCCCGCCGTGAGAATGTCGAAGTCCGCAATCTGGACCTGGAAACTCGAGACACCGGGGAGTGTTCCGGCCGGTGCTCTGATCTCAGCCGGGAAGCTGGGAAGCGTCGCAAGGTCGTTGCCGAAGAGTGCAGACGCATCGGTGAATCTCGATCCTGCGAGCTGCATGCCGTCGCCCGAGTCGCCGGCGAACCGGATTACGAGCTTCTCGAGCTCTTCGGTTGGGGTAGATGTGGGGTCTGCGGTGGCGATTTCATCGGCCACTGGAATCACTTCCTAAGGGTGTTTGGGCTGGTGCTGACAGGGGTTTTTGGTCTCCTCCACCGGTCGGCACTCTGGTTGTCGGTATGTATCCAAGTCTATCCAACGGGCGGGGTAGGTGAATTCGCCTAGGAAGGTTCGAACGACCCAATTTCGGCGCCTTCGAGGTTGGTGCCCAACGCAATCAGCTCGGGCTCTGAATTGAGATCTCCGATGACCTGGAGTGAGGTGTGGGTGCCTCCAGGACGGGTTGTTGGGATGGCCAAAGCAGGTCGTAGGGCGTGGTTAACGATGGCAGAGAAGTAGGACAGAACAGAGCGGTGGTGTTTCTCGCCGATCATCTCGTCTCCAATCACTTTCTTCACAGCAGGAGTTGTCGGGGTGATCAAGAAATCGACCGTGGAGAAAGCGTCCTCGAAACGCGAGCGGATCATCGCCTGCCACTCTCGAGCCGCACGTACTTCTTCCTGTGTCGCGTTCTCGACGGCAATGATTCGATCCTCCACGACTTTGGAGTAGCGCTTGCCTTGCGTCCGGAACTCCTTGTGCACCGTTGCAACCTCTTCGAAGGCCGCGGTGATGAGACGGCTTGGCTTCACGTCTGGCATTTGGATTGGATGTACCTGGTGGCCCAACTCGATTAGCTGCTCGACTGTGCCAGCGAACGACCTGGCCACGTCTTCTTCCATCGGGGCATCGTCGAACCAGGGCTGCGGAATCCCGATGCGGAACCGTCCGTTGGGCTGGCCCTCCGTTGAATCGCCTGACATGGCCCGGTACGCAAGGTCGATGTTCGTCATCGAGTCAGCCAGCGGTCCGACAGTGTCCAGAGAGGGCACAAGCGGGAAGACGCCGTCGAGACTGATTGCTCCGTGGGTGACCTTGAGCCCGTAAGTGCCACACAGTGCCGCCGGAACGCGCACCGAACCTCCGGTGTCAGTGCCGATAGCAATTGGCGTGATCCCAGCCGCAACCGCCGCGCCCGAACCTCCGGATGAGCCTCCTGCAGAAGTGTTCAGGTCTCGCGGGTTGCGTACCGGACCCCAGGCCTCGTTCTCGGAGTTGAACCCGAATGCCCACTCATGGAGGTTCGCCCGCCCGATGATCACGGCTCCTTCGTCCTCGAGGCCTTTGACGCACTCCGCCGTCTTGTCAGCTGTTTCTTTGTAGAAATGTGAACCGCACGTCGTCACCCGACCCTCGTGGTCGATGAGGTCTTTCAGCGCTATGGGGACGCCTGCCAGGCGACCACCGATCTCGCCTCGATCGATTGCTTCTGCACGGGAGAGAGCTCGATCGTCATCGAGGGAAGTGAAGGCATTGACTGTTTCTTTCGTCGCGTGTGCGCGCTCAAGTGCTTGAGTGACTCGTACGACAGCTGTGGCCCCGCTCACGAGGCGAACCTAGCTATTCGGTGATGGACAGGCCGCGGTTGGAAGGGACGATCGAAACCCAGGACTTGCCTGGGGGCACCACCATTGATTCGCCTTCCAACGTGGTCAGAGTGAACCACTCGTCTTCGGTCGGTCGCTCCCAGGTTCCTTCGGACACCATGCCGTCGGCAAAGACGAACGCCCTTCCCTCACCTGTGGTTCTCGAAGCAGGGAGGCCCTTCCCCTCGCCCGGCGGAAATGCTGTGTAGGGATCTGAGTAGATCGCGACGAGAACAGGAACGCCGACGCGACCCTCGGAGCCATCTTGGTTCCTGTACATGCTCTCTTCATTGCCGTACGCGGTTCTCAGCCACAGTCCGCTCTCAGCATCCCAATCCCAGAACACGCGGTTGTTGGGGCCGAACTCGATGTCGACCCTGGCCGCCGGTCGCGAACCGTCGGGGATCGGCCCGAAGTCCCAAAGTGGTCCCTCCGGCGGGTTGTCGGCATATCCCCGGGCGTCAGCCGTCTCCCTGAAAGTGAACGTGTTGACGTAGAGGTTGTGGGGTGCACTTCGGCCCGAGATGCGGAAGGCGCCGTCTGACAGATCTTTGATGAGGTTGATGTCTTTGCTGAGTATCAGATTCTGAACCCATGCCTGGGCACCAGAAATCCCAAACGAAGGCTCGTTGAAGGCAGCGAGGAGCTCGGCGTCGGTCGGCCGGCCGGACCGTTCTGGCCCGAGGTAGTCAACGTCGCTCTCGTGCCAGATCGAGATGAACCTGGTGATCCCCTCGACGTTTAGCTCGATCATCATGTCGGCCTGATCGATGCCTGACTGCGGTGTCGCCCTCGGGTGGTTGTCGATCTTGACGGCGAGGATTCGCCGGTTGAGCAGCTCGGGGTCGCCCACGGGGAGTCCATTGACTAGTGAGGTCTCAGCCGGGACGACGGTTGTTGAAGTGGTGGACGTCGAGCTTGTGGACGTGGTTGACGACGTGGATGTGGTGGTTGCAGGGGCCGACGTTGTGGTGGAGTCAGCAGGCTCTTCAGTGGCTCCGCTACACGCACTGATGAGCAATCCGAGCATGACCAGCCTGGCGACTTTGGTCCGCATTGGGGCGAGTGTACGAACCAGGGTGCCGCTATTGGGAATTATGCGGAGAGAACCCCGCCCATGACTTCCAGGTGCGGAAGAGCGGTCTCCGGTTGGTCGAGGGAGATCGCAAACTCGACTCCGTCTGCGCTGGATCTGAGGATGTAGATCGCTTCGATGTTGACTCCGACGTCGGCGATCATCCGGGTCAACCTCGCCAGTTCACCAGGTCGATGAGGAAGTTGAACGGTGAGCACAGAACGTTCCTCGTGCTGAAGTGAAGCCTCACCCAGAACGCGACGGGTCGTGGGCGCGTCGTTGGTGATCAGTCGAACGGATCCGTCGCCATTGGATCCGAATGCAGCGAGTGCCTCGATGTTGACCCCGAAGCTGGCCAGGGTCTCAGTGAGGGCAGCCAGTCGGCCCGGTCGGTTCTCCATGTCGACGATGAATTCGGTCATGGTCACGAGAACCCTACGCGCGCCGGGGGTCCGGTGTCAGAGGGTCGGGTCGGCAGGCTCGATTCGTGCTCGCTCACAGAGGTAGTTGTGCCAAATCAAGCGGGCCGCAACTGCCCGGACCGGTCGCCAGGGCTCGCCGAGAATCGTCAGCTCGTCTTCAGTCGCGGGTCGGTCCATGCCCACGGCTTCTCCAGCCCCGACTTGCAGTGCGCGATCGCCGATTGGCCACATATCGGGTCTCCGCGAGGCCGTCAAGAGGTAGGCGTCTGCTGTCCACGCTCCAATTCCCTTGAGCGATGTGAGGGTCTCTCGAGCAACTTCTACCGAAGCGTCCTCTAGCGCCCCTAGATCGAGATCACCCCCAACAACTGCCTCCGAGAGTCGCGTCAAGTAGCGGGATTTCTGCCGGGTGACTCCTATCGACCGCATTCGCGCCTCGCCCACCCTGAGAACAGCCCGGGGATCTACCGATCCAAGGAGAGTCTTGAGCCTCCGATACATGGCGGCCCCAGATTCGAGGGACACCTGCTGTTCGAGAATCAGCAGGACCAGAGTCTCAAAGCCTGGACGACGTGCCCAGAAGTCCGGCATCCCCCATTTGTCGATGATGGCGGTGATCGCTTCGTCCTCTTCGGCCAGCAGCGATGCAGCCTCGACGAACCGGGCCGCGTCGAGCCGTTTCACTTCGGTGAAGACAGTTGTGAGATCGATGGGGCCGAACTCCCTCGAATCTCTCGAGGAGTCGGCCTGGTTGTCGGAGCCCACCGAGCCATCTTCTGTGATCAGGCGCTTGATGAGCCACCGGTCCGATCGGCCAGGGTCAGGAAAAGCAACGATGTCACCCACCTCGGGTCGAAGTGAGTTAGACGCCACCAGTTCTTGACCGGGTTGGAGGGCCGGTGTCATCGAATGGCCGGCGACCGCGAAGCGTTTCATTGACATCGGCAGGGGTCAGTATGGTCGTGGCAAGGCAAAGACTTAAAGGAGAACCCCATGCGACAGGTAACGGTTGCACACGCTCACTGCGATCTCTACTGCGGCGTCTATGACCCCGCTCAGGCGAAGATCGAAGCCATTTCGGTCATGAAGATCGCACAGAAGGCGCAGGAATCAGACGACGAGCATTTCAAGGCCCGGGCCGTCGGCCTGAAAGAGCAGCAAGCCGAGTTGGTGAAGCATCATCTAATGGTGCTCTGGGCAGACTTCTTCACTGCAGATCATCGCAAGGAATTCGCCAACCTCGACGATCTCTTCTGGCGAGCAATCCACCAGGCTGGTGACGCCAAGAAGTCAGCTGACCCTGCAGAAGGTCAGAAGCTGTGCGACCTGATCGACGAGATCGCGGACATCTTCTGGCAGACGGAGAAGGCCAAGGGCATGGGGGTCTACCCGCCCGCCTAGCCCCCGGCTCGATCCGCTTCGTCTTCGACGTGGTCAGCGGTTGGGCTTTCTGGTTCAACAAGTTGAGAAGGCAGGCGCGCCTTGAGCCAATCGAGGGTGCGTCCTGCCCACTCGACGTCTCGGCTGAGGACTGCGAGACCAGCCCCGATGGTCACCCATCCGGGTCCGGGCAAGGGAAGCAAGACAATTCCAAGTATCACCAGTCCGGTCCCTGAGGCGATTCGTGTCGTTCGGCCCATGGTGGATTAGACCACTCGATGGGACATAACGGTTTCAGTCGGCCAGGGAGTCGTCCTCGAGTTTGGTAAAGACCGGGCGTACGTCTCCAAGTTGAGTTCCACCCTCGATGTGTGGCGCCGCCCAGCTTTCAACGGCCGGGCCGACCCCCAGCATCTGACCAATTTCTGCTGCCGAGAAGGGCAGATAGGGGTAGAGGGCCACTCGAATGGCCGCGATCGCTTGAATCGCGGCCCAGAGGATCGTTCCGCCCCGTTCCGGGTCTTGCTTGACGGCCTTCCAGGGCTCTGTCGCGTTGAGATAAGCGTTGACCTCGCCAGCTGCTTCCATCCCGGCCCGCAAACCCGCCTTGAGCTCAGTGGCTTCGATACGTTTGGCGACGGCGTCAAGAGTCTTCTGACCGAGATCGACAATCGCCTGGTCCTCAGCAGTCAATGCTCCCGGCTCGGGCACTCTGCCGTCGAAGTTCCTATCACTCATCGATAGCACTCGATTCACGAGATTGCCCCACGTGGCAACGAGCTCCTCGTTGACCCGTCGCATCAGCTCGGCGTCGCTGAAATCCGTGTCGTTCTGCTCTGGAAGTACCGAGCCTATGGCATAGCGAATTGCATCCGGCTGGATCCTGTCGGCGTACCAGGCGATAGAGCGCCCCACACCCCTACTGGCTGATGCCTTTTCTCCCTTGAAAGTGAGATATTGGTTGGCCGGAAGCTCGGATGGCAGATTCAGACCGCCGTGACCGATCAGCATTGCGGGCCAGATGACGGCATGGAAGGGCACGTTGTCCTTGCCCACGAAGTAGTACGACTCGGCCTCGGGGTCTTTCCACCATTTCTCCCATGCGTCCGGATCGTCGGTATTTGATGCCCACTCGATCGACGCCGATAGATACCCGATTACTGCGTCGAACCAGACGTAGATCTTCTTGCCCGGCCCGAGCTCGTCGTTCGGTAGGTCGACTCCCCATTCGAGGTCACGGGTAATCGAACGTTTTGGCATGTCCTCGGTCATTCCAATTGCGAAGTTCCTGACGTGTTTGCGCCAATCGGTCTTGGTTTCGAGCCACTCGCGCAACTGGGGGGCCAAGGCCGGAAGGTCGAGGAAGTAGTGCTCGGTCTCGCGCTCGACCGGGGTCGCACCACTGATCTTGGATCGCGGTTTGATCAAGTCTGTCGGATCCAGTGTCCGCCCGCAGTTGTCGCATTGGTCGCCCCGAGCATCCTCGTATCCACAATGGGGACAGGTTCCCTCGACGTACCGGTCAGGCAGAAATCGTTCAGCCTCGGGATCGAAGAACTGGTTCGAGCTTCCCTTCTCGATGTATCCGTTGTTGAGGAGGGTTGAGAAGAAGTCCTGCGTCACCCGATGGTGGTTCTCGGTCATCGTGGATGTGAAGAGATCGAAGCTGATACCGAGTTTGTCCCAGTACTCCAGAAACTCGGGGTGGTACCGGTCGACGATTTCCTGTGGTGTGACGCCCTCCTCATCGGCGCGCACGGTTATCGGAGTGCCGTTGGCGTCGGAGCCAGAGACCATCAGGACGTCGTTGCCGACGAGTCGGTGGTAGCGAGCGAAAATGTCAGGCGGTAGGTACGCACCCGCGAAATGGCCCAGGTGACGCGAGCCGGATGCGTAGGGCCAGGCGACCGCGACGAGGATTCGACGACTCATGAGACCGGAGAGTATGGGTCTCTCAACGCGAAGTCGCCACCCCAGGCTCCGGAACGTGTGCTGTAGACCTCTCAGCGAGGACGACCCCGATGATGATCAGGGTGGCTCCGGCGATGATTGGAAGGGTTAGTTCCTCCCCGAGGAACACAACTGCCATGGCCACGGCAAGCACGGGGACGCTGTATCCGGTGAGGGCCAGCCGCGAGGCCGGGTTGATCCCTGCAGCGATGAGAAACGCGCCAAATGCGAAAGTGGTGCCAACAGCTCCGATCAGGAAAATCATCAGCATGCTTGGGCCGTCGACCGTGGATATGTCCATCGGAAACAGCCAAGGAAGTATGGCTGCGACAACGAACGTGTTCACCGTGAACTGCGGTAGGACCAGTTCCTCGCTCGAAAGCTCAAGTGCATACTTCCTACTCAGGGCTCCGCCGATCCCGGCCAGGATCACACCAGCCGTGACGAAGAGGACGCCACGCCACAGGTTGTCCACCCCCTCGATCGTGTCGCCGCCGATACCCACGAGCAATCCGGAACCGAGGAGAGCGATAAGCAAACCCGGAAGCGAACCGGCGTTGAATTCCTCCCCGTCGACCAAGAAGTGTGCGGCACCTATGGTCGCGAGCGGGATCAGGGCGATCAGGAGACTGCCCAGACTCACCGGAAGATCCTCGAGGGCCAGGGTCATGAGGATCATCGGAAAGGCCATCGCCACTGTCCCCAGCAACAGGCCGATTCGCCACGCCCTCGGATTAGTTGTCCAGAACCTTCGGTAGAAGATCATCACCACCAGAAGGGTCAGAAGGGCGAAGACCATGCGTATCGGGATCATCGTCCAGGTGTCGACGCCACGAACGATCACCGCTCTAGTGAGTACTGCTGACGCCGCCCACCCGATGGTGGCGGCGACGAGCGGTGTCCATGGATTCATCGGGAGCAAAGTAGCCGCCACTACGAGATTGAGGTCAATGTAAAGCTCCGGATTGCCGATACCCTTGTGTCATGCGATCCCGCACAGTCATCATCGCCGCCGTCTTTGGTCTCCTCGCTGCTGCCTGCAGCCCTGGAGAGGACGCCGCCGAAACCACCACAACTTCAGAACCCGCCACCACAACGACCGAAGCACCTCCCGCTCCCGAGGCTGTAGAGCTGAGCTATGCGCTTCAAGCAGGGGCTTCGTACACCTACGAGGTCGACATGGATCAGTCGATCAACTTGACGACCACTGGCGATGCGGCCGCGCTGAGCGGGGAAGAGGGCGGCGAGGAGTTCCCTGAGAACATGTCTATCCAGGTGAAGGGCACCAGCGTTTTCACACATGACATCTCAGACGGTCCCGAACCTGGCACCTTTGAGGTTCATATCACTGGAGACTTCTCCGACCTCGAATTCACCGGGACCATCGACGGTGAGCCTGTCGACGAGGCCGAGATTCCTGATCTTGGAACTCTCGAGCCTGTCGACGTGACCATCATCGTTGATGAGAACGGCAACCCGATTCAGTCGGACGAGTTTGGAGACTTCGACCTATTCGGAGCTCTTGGCGGCTCTGAGTCCAGGTCCTTCCTCGATCCCTCGGCTTTCGGTGCGAATTCGGGTGCCGGACAGTTTGTTGGGCCCCCATTTGGCGACGAGCCGGTGACGGTTGGCGACTCTTGGTCGGAGACGATCGAAGTCCCATTCCTGCCCGACAGCGATCCGATCGTGACCCAAATCGATTCCGAGGTCGTTGGCACCGACACTGTTGAAGGAAATGAAGTTTTTGTCATCGAGACGACGTCGACGACGTCTGCGTTCGAATTCGACCTGGCCGAGCTTCTAATCGGATTCATGCTTGCTTTCATCCCGGACGACGCGACTGACGAAGAGCGCGCCGAGGCGGATCTGATCGCCGAACAGATGAAGTTTGCATTCGGATTCGATGAGACCAACGTCGAAATGACTACTTGGTTCGATGCCGAAGCAGGTCTCTCACGGATGGCTGAGGTCGACCTCGGTCTGAACATGATCTTCGACATCGCGATGCCGGACGAAGAGACCGGTGAGGTCATTGAGTTTGCGCTCTCCATGGACCTCGACCAGTCGATCGTCTACCGGCTGATCGAAGCAAGTAGCGCCTGAGCTGAACCTGCGTAGCATTACGGGGCTGTGACACTCGCCCCCGCCCGAACTTCGATCCTGCCCGATCGGATCACGACGCCCACTCTGCGGACATTCATCCGGGGTGTGACGTCGGTCGACGAGGTCGGTGCTGCGGAGCGGGTCGCCGCTCTCTCCAAGCGCTCAATCAAACGCGAGTCCAAACGGGCGGCGCTCGACCTCATCATTCGGATGATGGACCTGACGACGCTCGAGGGTAAGGACACGCCAGGCAAGGTGATTCAGCTTTCGGCTAAGGCTGTGCGGCCGGACCCAACTGATCCGACAATTCCTTCGGTTGCCGCCGTATGTGTGTACCCGGCGATGGTCCCGTACGTGGTCCAAGCCACCGAGGGAACCGGTATCCACGTCGCTTCCGTTGCCACCTACTTCCCCTCCGGCCAAGTCGACACCAAGTTGAAGGTTCAGGAGACCCGAGATGTGGTGGCTGCCGGCGCCGACGAAGTCGACATGGTCATCGACCGAGGCGCGTTTCTGTCTGGTGAGTATTTCAAGGTGTTCGACGAGGTGCGTCGCACCAAAGAGGCTGCGGGCGACGCGCACTTGAAGGTGATCCTGGAGACGGGCGAACTGGAGACGCTCGACAACGTTCGAAGAGCTTCGATGCTGGCCATGGCCGCTGGCGCCGACTTCATCAAAACCTCCACCGGCAAGGTGAGTCCGGCTGCGAAGTTGGATGTCACGCTGGTGATGCTCGAGGCCATCAGAGATTTTCATGACGCCACGGGCGTGAAGGTCGGTATGAAACCCGCCGGCGGGGTCAGGACCTCGAAAGACGCGATGAAGTATCTGCTGGTGCTGAACGAGACACTCGGTGAAGGATGGATGACCCCCGATTGGTTCCGCTTCGGCGCGTCATCGTTGCTAAATGACGTTCTCATGCAGATCCGATGGCTCGAAACCGGGCGCTACGCATCACCCGACTACTTCACAAAGGACTGAACTTGGCGATCACACGAATACCGAGCACGACCCACGAGCCGCTTCTCTGGGAGTACGCCGAGTCGAGAGAGTCGACGGACATCGTCTCCTTGGACGACAGCTACGGGCTGTACATCGACGGAGAGTTCCGAAAGCCAAAGTCGAGGAATTCGTTCACCACGGTGAATCCGGCCAACGAAGACGTCTTGGCAAAGGTCTCCGAGGCCGGTCCGGCAGACGTCGACGATGCGGTCTCGGCCGCACGTGCCGCATACGAGAACGTGTGGGGGCCGATGTCTGGCGCCGAGCGCGCCAAATACATCTTCCGCATCGCACGCATGATCCAAGAGCGGTCGAGGGAGTTGGCGGTGCTCGAGACTCTGGATGGTGGAAAGCCGATCAAGGAGTCGAGAGATATCGACCTGCCCTTAGTCGCCGGTCACTTCTTCTATTACGCGGGTTGGGCCGACAAGCTGGATTACGCATTCCCCGGAATCAAGCCGAAGCCTTTGGGCGTGGCGGGTCAGGTGATCCCGTGGAACTTCCCGATGCTGATGCTCGCCTGGAAGGTTGCTCCCGCCCTGGCAGCCGGCAACACCGTTGTCTTGAAGCCTGCCGAGACAACACCTTTGACTGCCCTCTTGTTTGCCGAGCTGACCCAGGAGGCTGGTCTTCCACCAGGCGTGCTCAACGTCGTCACTGGTGCCGGCAAGACAGGCGCGGCGGTGGTGTCGCACGACGACGTCGACAAAGTTGCGTTCACCGGATCGACCGCTGTTGGCAAGCTGATCCAAAGCCAGCTGGCCGGGACCTCGAAGAAGCTCACCTTGGAGCTGGGCGGCAAAGGGGCCCACGTGATCTTCGAAGACGCTCCACTAGACCAGGCAGTCGAGGGCGTGATCAACGGCATCTTCTTCAACCAGGGCCATGTTTGCTGCGCCGGTTCGCGTTTGTTCGTCGAGGAGTCGATCCACGATCGTTTCGTCGACAAGCTGAAGCGACGTCTCGACACTCTGCGGGTTGGAGATCCGATGGACAAGAACACCGACATCGGTGCCATCAACTCCAAGGAGCAGCTCGACAAGATCAACGAACTCGTCGACGCCGGCCAGTCAGAGGGAGCGGAGATATTCCAGCCGGACTGTGAGCTTCCCCAGAAGGGTTTCTATTTCAGGCCGACTTTGTTCACCGGAGTGTCACAGTCGCACCGCATCGCTCAGGAAGAGATCTTCGGGCCGGTTCTCTCCATTCTCTCGTTCCGCACTCCAGACGAGGCGGTCGAGAAGGCAAACAACACCCCATATGGACTGTCTGCCGGGATCTGGACAACGAAGGGATCTCGGATTCTCTGGATGGCCGACCGCCTCAAGGCGGGGGTCGTTTGGGCCAATACATTCAACAAGTTCGACCCAACCTCACCGTTTGGCGGATACAAGGAGTCTGGTTTCGGACGTGAGGGCGGACGTCACGGATTGCTCGCATACATGGACTGGGACGAAGGATGAGCCGTGCGGAGGCGAGTTCAATGATCGAGCATCGCACCCTGGCCGCGTCGGGGGGTTTGAGGGGGGTCGTCCCCCCTAAGGGAGAAGCAGGATGAGCAGGTTGGACGTTCGGAAGACCTACAAGCTCTACATCGGGGGGAAGTTCCCCCGGTCTGAGTCGGGACGTTCGTATCCGGCGCTGGATAAAGACGGTGAGGTCCTGGCGAGGGTCGCCCAGGGATCCCGAAAAGACCTCAGAGATGCCGTGCGAATTGCCCGTGGCGCTCAGAGCTCCTGGGCGGGGAGGACCGGTTACAACCGAGGCCAGATTCTCTATCGGATCGCCGAGACACTCGAGGACCGGTCGGGCACTTTTGTTGAGCAGCTGATGGCCACAGGGTCAACCAAGAAGCAGGCGACAGATGAGGTCGCGGCCGCCATCGACCGCATGGTCTGGTACGCCGGGTGGCCGGACAAGTTCGCTCAGATCTACGGCAACTTGAACCCGGTGGCTGGGCCCTTCTTCAACATCTCCTCGCCCGAAGCGACTGGGGTGGTTGGGGTGATTGCTCCTGAGCAACCAGGGCTGCTTGGCCTTGTTTCGCGATTGGCTCCGGTCTTGGTGCCGGGAAACACTGTCGTGTTGCTGGCCTCGGAGTCGAATCCGATGCCTGCCATTACCTTCACCGAAGTGTTGGACACATCGGACGTGCCGGGTGGTGTGGTCAACGTTCTGACTGGATTCAAGGACGAACTGATCCCGTTCTTGGCCGATCATATGGATGTGAATGCGATCGATGCGGGTGGTGCGAGCTCAGAGCAGGCGCAACGGGTCCAGGAAGGTGCGGTCCACAACGTGAAACGCGTTTTGTTGCCTGGTCAGGGTGTTGCCGAACAGTCTCCGTATCGGATAGCTGCTTTCACTGAGACCAAGACCGTCTGGCACCCGAAAGGCGTGTGACCTCAGCCCGAGCCTCGGCTGCGTCTACAAACACCGTGACCTGGGCCGGTGGTGCCTCATCCGACACTGCTAGCTCGGCCAGCGCCGTCGCCTTCTTCCACGGGTTCGAGGGTGAGAACCCTTCGATCTCAGGGAGCTCATCAGCCTTTTTCTCCAACACTTTGTTGAAGAGAGCCCCGGTGGGTCCATCGAAACCAAACCAGCCCTTCCACCAGGACTCGTCCAGCGAGGGCTGCATCACCAGAAACCGGTCGGATGCACTCCGAGTCTCGGCTTCGCGCTCACCTTGGCCCGTTTGGCAGCTTCACGTCGCACGCCACCAACATCGGCCCACTCCATGTGACCGATGTTCTCCGGGAGGCGAGAAAGAGCTTCGACCCGATCGAAGCTGAGGCTTCCCTCTGCCAACTCTGCGTGGAGATCGGGGCGGTCTTGAAGTCTTGTCGTCCGGACCAGAGTTCTCGCCGACTCGATGCCCACGTCCAGCCGGCCCGCCGCCCACTCCGAGAGTGATCGTGAGCCATCGGCCGTAGCAATCTGGCGCGTATCCAGCTCGGACAAAATGGCCATCTGTCGCGCCGGCAGGCGACCGATGAGTTGCTCGTCCTCGAGCAACTGTTGCTCGAGACCGTCAGTTGGAACTCTCCCCAGATCCATAGTGAGAACGTACGGATCGACTGGGACAGATTTGGCCGAAATCTGCCCGATCTAGAAAGAAATCTCGAAGAGTTTCAGTCCTTCGGTGGGGTGTCCCAGTCTTGGACGTCTTTGCCCGCTTCTCGCGACATGATGTCCAGTGCTGCCACGGCTCCGGCGCCCGCTGAGATGATCGCCTGGCTCCGGTTGGGCCGGACCGACCGCCCAACGACGTAGACCTTGTCGATCGAGGAACGATTGTCCGCATCGACCACGATTGCGCCGTCGTCATCGACTTCGACACCCAGGGATGTTGCTAGCTGAGGTGCCTTGCCTTCGGTGAGGATCAGGTAATCGGACTCATACGAACCAGACTCCGTGGCGACCGTGAATACATCGTTGATGACCGCAGAAGTGACTTCTTCGTCGATCAGTGTTGCGCCCTGCTCGGCTGCCTGGGCCCGTGCCACTTTCTGAAACTCGGTCCCGTGGATCTCTGGAATCCCCAGATAGTTGTACAAGTACGCAAAGTTCATGGCCGTCTTGTCCTGACCGAACACAGACACCTCGTGTCCACCCTTGGCCAGGAAGAGAGCCGCCGAAAGCCCTCCGGGGCCGTCTCCGACGATGGTCACACTTGCCAATAGAGTCCTCCTTCTGAGTTGATCGTGCCAACGTCGCCCCGGAGCCCCATAATCCCGGAATGGAGCGAAGAGTCATCGAGATCGAAGGGGCACTCGACCTTCGAGCAACGCTCCGCCCCCTTCATGGGCGATTCGCCGACGACGGCTGGTGGCTCCCCGCACGGACCCCAGACGGTCCGGGATCGCTTCGAATCAAACGAACCCGAGAGAACGTGATCGGTGAGGCTTGGGGTGAAGGTGCGGTGTGGCTTCTCGAACGCTTGGCGGCAATCGCAGGTTTGGATGACGATCCCACGACCTTCGATCCGCCGGAGGGCGTTGTCGCTGAGCTCCATCGTCGAAATCCAGGGCGCCGTTTCGGGAGGACCGATCTCGTATTCGACTCCCTCGTCGTTGCCATCTGCGGGCAGAAAGTCACAGGTACCGAGGCGGCGAGGGCCATCCGCGGGCTCACCCGAGCATTCGGAGACCCGGCACCCGGGCCGAATGAGCGACTTCGTCTCCCACCCGATCCCGAACGGATGGCTGCGGCCCCTTACTACGAGTACCACCCACTCCATCTGGAAAAGCGCCGGGCCGAGGTTCTGCGTGCGGTCGCTGCCAAGAGCGAGCTGATCAATGGACTAGCCGAGCGCGATCCGAAAGAAGCCACGAAAACCCTGGAGTTGTTCCGCGGCATCTCGGTATGGACGTCGGCAAGCACTCTCGACGTCTCCCACGGTGACCCGGACCAAGTCGCGGTAGGCGACTTTCACATCAAACACACGGTCGTCCACCACCTCACCGGGAAGGACCGTGGCACCGATGAAGAGATGCTGGAACTGTTGGAGCCATATCGACCGCAGCGGGGGAGGGCGGTGCGTCTCCTGCACCTACTTGGTCACGAGCCGAAGTTCGGTCCACGGCTCGCACCGCGCAACATCACGAGAATGTGACCTCGGATCCGTCGCCTGCCTTGTTCCACGGACCTTTGAAGAGCCCCGGGATTAGGACCGCCACCAAAGGCACGGTCATCAGAGTCAGAGACGACGGCAACGCCGCCGAGAACAGCATCAGCACCCACCCCAGGCCTCGTGCCCCCTTGGTGCGGTATTTCATAGGCCCGTCAAGGCTGAAGAGATAAAGGACCCCTCCGATGATTCCAGCCGCTCCGGCAGCCAGTATCCAGATCCAGACCCACCAGTCGAACTCGCGTGCCGGGATGTTCACCGCAAGGAGACGGACCCCGATCAGCGCAATGGCTATTGCAACGAACCGGGCGTACATCTTGCCCATCCACAGCAGTAGGTCCACGGCTCGACCCTAACGAGACAGCCAGGCGAGGATCAGGTCACCGACCCATTCCGGGTCGTCCATGTCGCTGTGGCGGGCTCCCTCGACGAGCTCCAGCAGCGACGTCGATCCGGACTCGACGAGCGCATCGTGGAAGTTGATCGCAAACGAGGACTCGACGAGACCGTCGAGCTCGCCGTACATGATGAGCGAATCGAGACCAGGGTTGCGGTCGGTTTGCAACTGAGGGTTGCCCGCCGCCCATGCTTCCGGGATCAAGTCCGGGCCAGCTCCGAAGAACAGCAGGACGGCTATGCCCAACCGGTCGGTGTCGTACGGGCCGGCCAGGCCGATCAGCCGATCCGGGACCGCGCTTCCACCAACTCCGCAGTCTTCACCGAAATCGTCTCCAGCGAGCGCGACCAAGGCTCCCAGGTGGGCGCCAGCGGAGTGGCCGATGACCACCACGGATCCGTCTGAATCTGGGTGCGCTCTGGCGAACCTGACTGCACAAGCGACATCGTCCACTGCGGCAGGGAAACCTGCCGCGTCGAACGACGACAGTTGGTACGCAGTGTTCACCGTGAGGAATCCCTCGTCCGTCAGGAGGTCTGCAAGAGGTTGGACCGCGCTCGGGTCACCAACAACCCATCCGCCACCATGGACCAGGACCACCGCCGGGAACGGGCCATCCCCCTCTGGGATCTTGACCCGAGCATCGAGCTCGGGCAGCTCACCGACGGTTGTTGTCGTTGTCGGCAGAGTTGACGTCGTGGAGGTGGTGGTGGTCGGAGCTGGTGCGGTAGTGCTGGTCGAGGCTTCCGGTGTAGACGTCGTCGTCGACTCAGCCGAGCCACCTGAGCACGCGGCGACGATCAGGCCAAGTGCTACGAGAGTTGTGAGGCTGCGCCTTGATCCAGATGCCATTCCACCACCGCTTCACCCTCCGCGATCTTGCCGGCCGGCGTGACGCCAGCAAAAGAATCGGCCACCGCGATTGCTTTGTTTTCTCCCACTGCGAGCACGAGCAGGTGACTTGCCGACCACAGCAGGGGATAGGTCGCCGTCAAGCGATGTTCCCCGGTTTCGGGGATCACGTTCGATACAAAGCAGCGACTCCGTTCTTTGAGGGCGCGGCTCCCAGGAAAGAGAGATGCAGTATGTCCGTCCTCGCCCACCCCTAGAAGAACCAGATCAGGGCGCCGGTCTTCGAATACAGACCGCAGGCTCTCCTCGTAGGCCGCAGCTGAGACCTCCGGTGTCGTCCCGTCGAACGTCGGTCGATGGAACTTCCCACCCACGTGGTCTACGAGCTCGGTCATGGCCATGTTGCCGTTGGACCGCTCGTCGTCCCACGCCACCCATCGTTCATCGGAAAGCCAGAAGTCAACGCGCGACCAGTCGATCTCGGCATATCGCAGAACCCGGTACATCGCAGCAGGGGTCGAACCGCCAGCCAACCCCAGCGAGAATCTGCCATCTGCACCGGCGATCATCTCCGCCACTTGCATTGCGGCTGCTTTGGCAGGGTCCTCGGACACAATCGCTTTCATGGGTGACGACGGTAACCGCGGTCCTAACCTGTGAGATGTGACCGAAGTTGAGATCAGTTGGGATGACCAGAGGGTCACTGGGTTCGTCGATGGAGACGGTGACAACGGAATTCTGCTCGCCCATGGGGCAGGTACCGATCAGATGCATCCGTCAATGGTCTTGCTCAGGGAGAAGCTGGTCGCAGGCGGTTTGAGGGTGATGACCTTCAACTATCCCTACAAAGAGCGTGGTGCAAAGAGCCCGGACCGGCCTGAGAAGCTGCTCGCCTGTCACCGAGCAGCAGCCGATGTCCTCGCCCCAATGGTGAGCGGTTCGCTCTTCTTGGCTGGTCGCTCCATGGGCGGGCGAATCGGCACGTATCTGGCTGCTGAAGGTTATGCAGTCGATGGTCTGATCCTGTACGCCTACCCGCTGCATCCAGCCGGGAAACCAGAGAAGCTTCGCATCGATCAGTTTCCTGCCATCTCGGTGCCCATGCTGTTCCTCCAAGGGACCAAAGATGCTTTGTCGAAGATGGAGCTGTTCGAAGAGCACATCGCACCTCTACCCAACGCCACGACAGCGTTACTCGAGGGTGCCGGGCATGGTGCTCGAGGCAAATGGGACGCTGAAGCGATGGCAGATCGCTACGCGACAGTCACGGTCGGCTGGGTGGACACTGTTTCGTCTGGCGCAACGCCGCCAAGAACGGCATAATTGGGCGCTCCCCTTCTTTCCAAGGAGTCTTTCAAATGGACCAAGTAAGCCTGCGCGCCCAGGCCGGACGTAAGCCAGGCTCGCGCGAGTCCCGTCGTATCCGTCGCCAAGGCCAGATCCCGGCGATCGTCTATGGCGCCGAGGTCAAAGAGCCAATCTCGGTCACCGTGAATGCTCACGACCTGCAAACTGCGCTTCACACCGAGGCTGGCTCCAACGCCATCATCAACCTCGAAATCGAAGACGGCCAGGCTCTCACCACCATGGCTCGGGTGATCGAAAGGCACCCGTTCCGCAACGAGTATCGACACATCGATTTCGTGACCGTCGATCTCTCCCAAAAGGTGACTGCAGAAGTCGCCCTCAACTTCGAGGGCACACCCGAGGGTGTGAAAGAAGGTGGCGTGTTCTCGCCCCGCCGCACGCACGTGCAGATCGAGGTTCTGCCCACTGAGATTCCATCATTTATCGATCTGGACGTTTCTTCGGTCGAGATTGGTGGCTCTCTTCGCATCGAAGACCTTCCCGAGCTCGAGAACATCACATATCTCGAGGAACCAGACGCCGTCGTCATGTCGGTGACAGTCCCGGCCGCCGAGATCGAAGAACCGGTCGCAGTCGAGGGCGAGGAGCTCCTCGGTGAGGATGGCGAGCCTGTCGAAGGTGAAGAGGGTGAAGAGGCTGCTGACGAGGCTGAGGCCACAGAAGACGAGGACGAGTCAGGCGAGTAGCGATCTGCAGCTCGTCGTCGGTCTCCGAAATCCGGGACGCGACTACGAGGGCACAAGGCACAACGTCGGCAGTGAAGTCCTGAGCGTTCTTGCTGAACGCAACCACGTGGACTTCGGCCGCGCTCCACGTCAGGTGCGCGGGGAGCTGGCTACGGTCGGCATCGGTGATCAAAGAGTCTTCTATCTGCTGCCCAACACCTTCATGAACCAGTCGGGAGGCCCGGTGAGCGCGGCATTGCGCTACTACAAGATGCCTCTGGGTTCGATGCTCGTCGTGCACGACGACATCGATCTGCCCTTCGGCCGACTCAAGCTTCAGGAGGGTCGGGGCAGCGGTGGCCACAACGGGATACGTTCGCTGGAGTCTTCGTTGGGTACCAACGGCTTCTGGCGTCTGAAGATTGGCGTTGGACGCCCGCCTGGCTCCCAAGACCCTGCCGATTTCGTCCTTCGCAGGTTCTCGAAGTCAGAACGCTCCGAGGTTGATCTGATGGTTCAAGACGCCGCCGACGTCGTGGAAGCCTGGCTGTCCGACCCGACTCGCGCCCAGGAGAACGCAGCCCACAGGGGTCGGGATGTCTGAGCTGATAGGTGCCATCGACCAGGGCACCAGCTCGACCCGGTTCATGGTGTTCAACCAGTCGGGGGAGATAGTCGCCCGCGCCCAGAAGGAACATGCTCAGATCTTTCCCCAACCAGGATGGGTGGAGCACGACCTCAACGAGGTCTGGGACAACACCGAAGAGGTGATCGGCCAAGCGCTGAGCGATGCCGGACTCGAGGCCAGCGATCTGACCGCAGTGGGAATCACTAACCAGCGAGAGACCACCGCGATTTGGGACCGGTCGAGCGGTGAGCCGGTTTCAAATGCAATCGTTTGGCAGGACACCAGAACTGCTGATCTCTGTTCCGAGCTGGCAGGCGACCAAGGGAATGACCGCTTCAAGGCAAAGACGGGCTTGCCGATTGCGACCTACTTCTCTGGGCCAAAAATCAAGTGGATGCTCGACGAACTAGACCTGCACGAGCGGGCTCAACGTGGGGAGCTGGCGTTCGGGACCATGGACTCGTGGCTTACCTGGAAACTGACTGGGAAGCATGTGACCGATGTGACCAACGCGTCACGGACGCTTCTCATGGACCTGGCTACGACGACCTGGGATTCTGACCTGGCGATGGAAATGGGAGTGCCGACGTCGATGCTTCCGGAAATCGTCTCCTCAATTGGCGAGATCGGCGTTTGTAGTGGCGTCCTCGACGGTGTCCCTCTTATGTGCATTCTGGGAGACCAACAGGCGGCCTTGTTTGGCCAGACATGTTTCGGCGTCGGTGACGTGAAGAACACTTACGGCACGGGAAATTTCATCCTGATGAACGTGGGTACCGATCCCGTCATGTCGAAAAGTGGTTTGCTCACAACAGTTGCCTACAAAATCGGTGATGAAGCCCCCCGATACGCGCTCGAAGGCTCGATTGCTGTCACCGGATCTCTCATTCAATGGCTTCGGGACAATCTCGGGATCATCGAAGAGGCGGCTGATGTCAACCAACTTGCGTCCCAAGTCGATGACAACGGGGATGTCTACTTCGTCCCGGCCTTCTCAGGCCTGTTTGCTCCCTACTGGCGTCAGGACGCCAGAGGTGTTCTCACGGGCCTCACGCGATACGCAAACAAGTCGCACATCGCTCGTGCCGCTCTGGAGGCTGCCGCGTATCAAACCCGCGATGTGGTCGGAGCCATGGAAGCCGACTCTGGAAAGGAGCTCACCGTGCTCAAGGTCGACGGTGGAATGGCCGCCAGCGAGCTTCTCATGCAATTCCAGGCGGATCTGTTGGGTTCGGAGGTCGTCCGACCGATGATTACTGAGACAACGGTCCTTGGCGCCGCCTTCGGCGCAGGCCTGGCCGCAGGTGTGTGGTCAGACTTCGATTCGCTCACGGAGCTATGGGAAGAAGACAAACGATGGCAGCCAGAAATGGACGGTGGAGAGGCCAACCGTCTATACGACCGTTGGGCGCAAGCCGTGCAACGCTCGTTCGGCTGGGTCTGAGCCTTATCCTCGGTAGTCGCACATGACGATGAACTTCCCAAACGCGCTGGCCCTCTTCCGCATCGTCATGGTTATCCCGATCATGGCCTTCACCCGGGCCGACCAGATCGAGGGTCACTTTGTCATCGCGGCAATCCTTTTCCTTGTCGCCTCATTTACAGACTTCCTCGATGGCTACTGGGCGCGTCGAACCACCGGTGGGACCGTGCTCGGGGCTTTCCTCGACACAACCGCGGACAAGATCATGGTCACCGGAGTCCTCCTGGCCTTGGTGTCGGTCGATCGCGTCTCGATATGGCCGGCTGCGATCATCATCTTCCGTGAGTTCGCGGTGATGGCCCTCCGTGGTGTCGTAGCGCAACGGGGTGGGATCATCGCACCGTCCACCTGGGGAAAGATCAAGGCCTTTACCCAGTATGCAGCCATCTTCTGGGCCTTCCTGCGCTTCGCCGAGCCATGGGGCCCGTGGTACTTCGATCAGTACCTGATGCTCATCGCTGTTGTGGCGACGATCGGCTCGGCGTGGGGTTACATCACCGCCTTTTGGAAAGTGGCCGATACCGATCCGGCTGACGTTTCTCAGTGAAGGTTGCGCTGACTGGTGGCACCGGAGTTGTTGGCTCGGCGGTGCTGCGCCATCTGGTCGCCGCCGGCCACGAGGTGAAAGCTCTCGTTCGATCTGACAAGGGTGGAGTGGCAATAGCGGCAGCCGGCGCACGTCCTCACGTCGGTGACCTGCGTGACGTCGACTCGCTGATCGGGTTGGTCAACGGCACCGATTGGGTGTTCAACGTCGCCGGGGTCAATGAGCTCTGCTCAGCCGACCCCAAGAATATGTGGAACGCCAACGTCGAAGGTCCCATGCTTCTACTCCAGGCGGCGAACCGTGCGAGCGTGAAACGGCTTATCCAAACCTCATCGGTCGTGACTCTCGGGGCTGGTGGCTCCGACGTTGCAGACGAATGGTCGAAACACCGGGGTCACTTCATATCCGAATATGAGCGGACCAAAACAATCGGCGAGCGTCTGGTGTTCCGGCACGCTGGCGATGTGGAGGTTGTTGCCGTCAACCCGTCTTCTGTCCAGGGCCCCGGCCGCGCCACCGGCACGGGGAGATTGATCTTGGCTGTCGCCAAGGGCACCGCCAAGTTCGCTGTCGACACGACGGTCTCGATCGTCGACATCGATGACTGTGCGGCGGGGCATCTGCTGGCGGCGGAGAGGGGCATCCCGGGTGAGCGTTATGTGCTCAGTGGGCCAACTGCATCGGTACGAGAAATCACGCGGATCGTCGGACGAGTGGCCGGTCACAATCGAAGGCCGCTGTTCCTTCGACCTGCCGCCATCCAAACAGTGGCTCCGTTGCTCGAACTCCTGCCTTCGGAGTTGGGTGTTTGCGAGGAGAGCCTGCGAGTTCTGCTCGAAGGGCACAGCTATTCCAATGAGCGCTCCGTCAACGAACTGACCATGCCATATGCCTCACTCGAGGAGACCCTCACCAGAACCGTGGGGTGGTTCCGTTCAGAGGGCCTGCTCGCGTAGATTCTCGCCGTGACACCACATCTTCCTGAGCTTTCAGTGCCGAGTTCTCTCATGGCTGGGGACGAGGGCTGAGTCAGCTGGTTGAGGATTCCCGTTGACTGACTAGCAGCCCGACGATCATTCCGACGAAGGTGACGAGGTAGACCTGGCCGACCACGGCCTCCATCGTTGTCAGTAGTCGACCAAATGGCTCGACTGCCGAGAGATCCCCGTATCCCAGCGTGGTGATGGTCACCAAACTGAAGTACATGAAGCTGGTGGTCGGCTCCTCCGAACCAAAGAATGGGGTGTTGGCGAAAGCATCAACGGTGAGGAAGGCGAAGTTGAATGCAAGGGCGATCAGAAGGTAAGCCGACACAGCTCCGGCGAGCGTCTGAGCAGTGGCTCGCTCATGGTGAACAAGCCTTCGGACCACAACAACCGGAGCCAGCAATGACAGGAGAACCCAGACTGCTGACGGGGTCCTGCTCGCGGGTGCTGGCGAGCCTGAGAACTCGGTGAACGCCACGTAGACGATTGTCAGGACGATTCCGACAACGATGACGATGTCGGCAACCATCTGGAAGCGGCGCCCAACACCAGAAGATCGGAGTGCGAGGAGAAGCGTCGCTCCGACGAACACCGAAACGACAATCTGGCCGATTTCGGCTCGGAGGTCGTTTTGCGTCGTCCTTAGGTCCACGAGCGACAGGGTGATGACGGCAAAAACCGTGACTATGAGGAGCAGGCCGAACCGGTCGACGTAGCTCGACTTGTCGTCGAACAACGGCGTTCGCTTGCTTCGTCCTTCGTTGGTCACGAGGCGCGATCCTACGGTCTGTGCCTTCGAGTTCTGTGTAGGTACGCTCGCCGATTCGTATGTCACCACCCCTTGCCCCACTTCTTGCCGCATGGAGGCCGGCACCGTTGCCCGATTTCGGCAACCGGTGGGCAGTTCCAGGCCCCGGGCGTGCCTACGCCATGGCGGGTCTCTTCTCGGCGATAGAGCGAACACTGCTGGTCGTTGTTCCCGGCGAGAACGATGCCGAGGAACTGGTGGACGACCTGAGTCTCTTCGTCTCCGATGTCTATCTCGCACCGGCCTGGGAGACGCTGCCGTTCGAGCACGTCTCGCCCAATCTGTCGACCATGGGACGGCGCGCGATGGCGCGTTATGCCCTGACATCCTCGGAGCCCACACTCGTCGTCGCGTCGGTTCGGTCTGCAGTTCAGCGGTTGGCGCCCAGCTCTGTGCGTCCGCTAGCCCTCGAGGTCGGCCAAGAGTTCGACCCGGTTGAGCTGGCCAGAGAGCTTGCGAATCTGGGTTATGCCCGGACCGAACGCGTCGAGGCCCGTGGAGAATTCGCCGTTCGTGGCGGGATAGTTGACGTTTTCCCAGCTCAGGAGGACGAGCCGCTGCGACTCGATTTCTGGGGAGATGAGCTAACCGAGGCACGCGTCTTCTCGGTTGCGAGTCAGAGGTCTCTCGATCCGGCTGACTCCGTGCGGGTGTTCCCGGCCCGAGAGCTTCGACCGGATGCTGAGGTCGGTGAACGCGCCGACGAGCTCCTCAGGTCGGAGCCGTGGGCCGCATCAACGTGGGATCGTCTCCGGGAAGGGCAAGTGTTCCCAGGTATGGAGTCCTGGTTGCCGTGGGTCGCTGACGAGCGGTCGCTGGTTCAGGAGACTTTGGCAGAGGTTGTGTTGGTCGAACCGTCGCGTGCCTTTGATCGGAGTCGGGACCTGATCAAAGAGGAGGCCGAGCTTGCGGCCGCCCTCGCCCCTACGTGGGGAGAGTCGGCGCCAGAAGCCGGCAGTCACCCGCCGCTCTATCTCGACCTCGAGTCTTCGCTGGAAGGTGTTCCATATCTTGCTATGCCCTCCTCGCCGGCGGGCCCAGCCGATCTCCGTCTGGCGGTTTCGGGGTTGGACGCACAGCCCGGCGACCCCGAATCAGTTGCGAAAGGTCTGTTGGGCTTGCTGTCCAGGGATGTCGTCACGGTGGTGGCCATGGATGGAAAGGCCGCGGCCGACAGAGTTGCCCGGACGTTGGCAGAACAGGGTCTCGCTCTCGAACGGCTGGAGACATTGACGAACCGGCGGTCGGCGATCATCCCCGCCGGCATCCACCGCGGGTTTGTTGCCAGCGAGCTGGGTGTGGCCGTTCTCGGGGAGCAGGAGATCGCGGGCCGGCGCCGAGCGCATCGCAAGGCCTCGAGGAGCCGCTCGCAGTCCCCTCAGCAGTATCGGGATCTCACCGAGGGCGACTACGTCGTTCACTATCAGCACGGCATCGGTCGCTTTGAGGGGCTCGAATCCCGGACGATGGTTGGCGTGGAGCGGGACTACCTGGTCGTTGCGTACGCCGGTTCGGATCGGCTCTATGTGCCGGTCGAGCAATTGGCAGCCGTCAAGCGGTATACGGGCGGTGAGACACCCAGGCTGTCACGCATGGGCGGAAAGGACTGGTCGGAGCAGAAGTCTCGCGTCCGAAGGGAGGTCGCCGCCGTCGCGGCCCAGGTCGTGGAGTTGCATCGGCAACGTGCAACAGCGGAGGGCCATGCCTACGAGCCCGATTCCCCGTGGCAGCGAGAGCTCGAGATGTCGTTCCCATTCGAGGAGACCCATGACCAGCTGCAGGCAATCGAGGACGTCAAGCGCGACATGGAGGAGACCACGCCGATGGACCGGCTGGTCTTCGGCGACGTTGGGTTCGGGAAGACCGAAGTCGCCATCCGCGCCGCGTTCAAGGCGGTGCAAAACGGAAAGCAGGTGGCAGTTCTCTGCCCGACGACTCTGCTCGCACAGCAGCATCATCAGGTCTTTGGCGAACGATTCGCCCCCTATCCAGTACGTGTCGAGGTGCTGTCACGCTTCTTGACCCAGGGCCAGGCCAAGAAGGTGATCGCAGCACTTGCCACCGGTGAAGTCGATGTGGTCGTCGGAACGCATCGTCTCTTATCGGAGGACGTCGTGTTCAAGAACCTTGGACTCCTCGTGATCGACGAAGAACAGAGATTTGGCGTCGGTGCCAAAGATGCGATCAAACGGCTCCGCGTCGGTGTTGATGTGCTGACGCTCACTGCCACCCCAATTCCGAGGACCCTCGAGATGGCGTTGACCGGGATCCGCGATGTGTCCCACATCCGGACCGCTCCCGAAGATCGTCATCCGATCCTGACCTACGTCGGGCCATACGACGGCCAGGCAGTTTCCGCCGCGATCAGGAGGGAGTTGTTACGCGAGGGCCAGGTGTTCTACGTCCACAACCGGGTTCAGTCGATCGACAGGGCCGTCGCCCGTCTACAACAGCTCGTCCCGGACGCCAGGTACGTAGTTGCGCACGGTCAGATGTCCGAAGGTCAGCTTGAGCAGGTCATGATCGACTTCTGGAATCACGAGTATGACGTGCTGGTCGCCACGACCATCATCGAATCCGGGTTGGATCTGCCAAAAGTCAACACCCTCATCGTTGAACGGGCTGACCTGTTGGGTCTTGCGCAGCTGTATCAGCTCAGAGGTCGGGTGGGTAGGTCTGATCAACGTGCCTATGCCTACCTGTTCCACCCGACCGACCAAACGCTCTCGGAGGATGCACACAGGAGGCTGGAGGCGATAGGCGAAGCCACCGATCTCGGCTCGGGATTCCAGTTGGCAGTCCGCGACCTGGAGATAAGGGGAGCGGGGTCCATCCTCGGCGAGGTTCAGTCCGGTCACATCGCAGCCGTCGGCTTCGACCTATACGCCGAGTTGGTCGCGGAGGCTGTTAGCGAGATGGAAGGAGGGCCCACGCAAACCGAGAGCCCTCCCGATGTGCGGATCGACCTGCCTGTCGATGCCCACATCCCCGACACCTACATCGAAGACCAGGAGCTCCGGCTCGAGGCATATCGCCGTCTTGCGTCGACGATCACCGACCCAGGCGTGGATGACGTGGTGGAGGAATGGGAGGACCGCTTTGGGCCCCTTCCAGCCGAAGCGGAGTCGTTGATCGGGCTGTCGCGACTGCGGGTTGCCGCAATAAGCGTCGGCCTCGAGGACATCGTCAAACTCCGCAACGAGATACGGATCGGTCCCGTCGACCTGAAACCATCCCAAGAAGTCCGGCTAGAACGACTCAGGCCGGGTTCGGTGCTGCGTGCGTCGGAAGGGGTGGTGTTCATCCCGGCACGAGAACCCCTCGTCTCCGACCTCATCGGCTTCATTTCGAAGATGTGGCCCGACCGAGATCTCAATTAGCGCACACGGGGCATCTAGCATTGACCACTCACTCTTTCCCTCCAGAAGGACTTTCCCTGTGAAAAAACTGTCATCCATCGTCGTCGTGGGCGCGCTGATACTCGCCGCCTGTGGTTCGGGCAGCAGTGCGGTGGCCGCGACCGTCGATGGCACAGAAATCACTGTTGGCCAGGTCGAAGACTTGATCTTCACGGACTCCGGTTCCATCGAGAAGGCCCAGTTCGCTCAGTTCCTGGCGTTCCAGATCCAGTGGGCCATTCTCGCCGATGCAGTGGAGGCTGACTACGGATTTGCCCCTTCCGACGAGGAAGTGATGGACGAAGCCGACAGCCTGTTTGAAGCGGTGCCAGATCGACCCGAAGATCAGACCCGCGAGGAGTTCCTGCAAGAGCGCGGAATCACCGAGCTGTTCCTGCAAAACATCGGACGGCAGGCCTTGACCGATGTGTTCATCCGCGAACAACTCGAAGCCGACGCTCCGGAACCAACAGACGAGGAGTTGGAAAACGCTCGAAACGCCGCCCGCGCTTCGGTGACGACGGTTTGTGCATCACATATCCTCGTCGGCACCGCCGATGAAGCTCAGGATGTCCGTGATCGCCTCGACTCCGGCGAGGAGTTCGGTGTGATCGCTCAAGAGGTCTCAACCGATACCGGGAGCGGGGCGAACAATGGGATTCTGCCTTGTACCACCGCTGACACCTACGTTCCCGAGTTCAGGGACGCGGTCATGGTGGCGCCGGTAGGCGAGATCTACTCGGAGACTGTTGAATCGACCTTCGGTTTCCACGTCATCACTGTCACGGACCGGCAGGACCCCAACGACGGTGATCTACCCGAGGACCAGATCCTGATCGACGACATCAAGGCGCAATGGGTCGCTACCGAGCTTCGCACCTGGTTCGACGGTGTGATGGTGGCGGCAGACGTGACCGTCGATCCCGAATACGGCACCTGGGAGCCGATCAGCACCAGCGGCCCGACGATCATCCCGCCGCAAGGCTGATGATCACAGTTCTCGGTCTCGGTCCGGGTTCCCTTTCGAGGGTCCCAGGCCCCATCCGAGAACTCCTCCTGGACGACACCCGCACAGTGGTGGTGCGGACTCTTGAGCATCCGGCGGCAGCTGAACTTGCGGACCTTCGGGAAGTCGTTGCCTGCGATGATCTCTATGAGGCCCACTCGACCTTCGACGATGTCTACGACGCAATCGTCAGTCGTCTAGTCGGCTTCGACGGATCTGTCGTCTATGCGGTGCCAGGTAGCCCCTCGATCGGCGAATTCGCCGTGCGTCGACTTCTCGAGTCGGGAGCAGCCACAGAGGTCATACCCGCCGAGTCATTTGTGGATGCGATCCTCGCTGTCGTGGGGTACGACCCGCTCGATCGTGGTCTCCAGATCTTGAACGGTCACGAGCTGCCGAGTCCACTCGTCCTCGACAAACCAACCATCATCGCCCACGTCGACAGGCCGGAGATCCTCGCAGATGCAGTTGACGCTGTAGCGCGTGTGGTCCGAGAAGATCAGCCCATGACCGTGGTCTCAGGCGCTGGCGCACCAGAGGAGGCGGTTGTGACCGTGTCGTCACACGATGTGGATCCCGACCTCGCCGGTTTCAGGACTTCACTGTTCCTCGACCCCGAGCCTTCCGGTCTCGTCGGTGCCGTCCATGTGATGAACCGACTTCGGCGGGAATGCCCATGGGACCGTGAGCAGACCCACGAGAGCCTGGTCAAGAATCTCGTTGAGGAGACATACGAACTGGTGGAGGCGATCGGCGCAGTTCAAGGCCCCGAAGACTGGGTGGCCCTGTCCGCTCTCGAGGAGGAGTTGGGCGACGTTCTGTTGCAAGTGCTCTTCCACGCCGCGATCGGAGCTGAGTCCGGAGCATTCGACATCGATGGCATCGGTTCCGTTCTGGTCCAGAAACTGGTGCGACGTCATCCGCACGTTTTTGGGAACACGGTTGCCGACACATCTGAAGCTGTGAAGGCCAATTGGGACCGAATCAAGGCCTCTGAGAAGACAGCCTCGGGTGACAGTTCCGCCCTGGACGGGGTCCCCTCCGCAATGCCGGCTCTTCATCGTGCGTCGAAGATCCAGAACCGGGCAGCCAAGTTGGGGTTCGACTGGGAGCAGGCGGAAGATGTGTTCCCGAAAATCGAAGAAGAACTGGCGGAGTTGCAGGGGGCGGTCGGCGGCAATGGCGATGTCGCCCTGGAGCTGGGGGATCTGCTGTTTGCCGTGGTGAATCTCTCCAGGCATCTGGGCGTCGACACCGAGCTCTCGCTCCGTGCCGCAACTGAGAAGTTCGAGGCCAGATTCCGTTCCATGGAGAGGGAGGGACCCCTTCAAGGATTGAGCCTCGAAGACCTCGAAGAGCGCTGGCGCCGGGCCAAAACGGCCGAGTCGAGATGAGCCGTACAACAAGCGACCGGTGGTAGCTTGACGCTGGCCGGTCGGCAGTCCACACATGAGCAGCATCCAAAGAGTCCACGCACGACAGGTTCTCGATTCGCGGGGAAACCCGACAGTCGAAGCCGAAGTCTTCACCTCTGAAGGATTCGGGCGTGCCATCGTTCCCAGTGGTGCGTCCACTGGAACACACGAAGCCGTCGAACTGAGAGACGGCGGTGAGGCCTATGGCGGCAAGGGCGTTCGAAAGGCTGTCGACCACATCATCGAAACGATCGGTCCTGCCATCACAGGCATGGACGTCACCAGGCAAGAGTCGATCGATCTCGCCATGAACGATCTGGACGCGACGCCCAATAAGGCGAGCTTGGGTGCCAATGCGATTCTTGGAGTCTCACTCGCCGTTGCTCGAGCTGCGGCTGCAACAGTTGGGCTCCCGCTCTTCCGTTATCTCGGAGGTCCCTCCGCGCGAGTTCTCCCCGTCCCCTGTCTCAACGTATTGAACGGGGGTGCTCATGCCGCCAATTCGGTCGACATCCAAGAGTTCATGCTCGTTCCCGCAGGTTTCCCGAGTTTCTCGAGGGCACTTCAGGCGGGGACTGAGGTCTACCACTCGATGAAGAAGATGATGGCGGGGCGTGGTCTCTCAACGAATGTCGGTGACGAGGGCGGTTTTGCCCCAGATCTCGCAACCAATGAAGCCGCGCTCGAACTGCTTGTGGAAGGAATCGAATCTGCCGGCTATCGCCTCGGGGAAGAGTTCGGTCTCGCCCTAGACGTCGCTGCCACCGAGATCTACAGAGAGGGACGATATGTACTCGAAGGTCGCGATCTGACCTCCGACGAGATGATTTCGTATCTCGCTGACCTGCGTTCACGGTATCCGCTCGTGTCGATAGAAGACGGAATGAGTGAAGACGATTGGGAGGGGTGGAGTTCACTCACCTCCACGATGGGCGAAGACACTCAGCTGGTCGGCGACGATCTATTCGTCACGAACATCGACATATTGCGACGGGGCATTGAACAGAGTGCCGCCAACTCGATCCTCATCAAGGTCAACCAGATCGGCTCGGTGTCCGAAACCCTGCACACGATGCAAGAGGCCCGGCAGGCTGGGTTTACCCAAATGGTGAGCCACAGAAGTGGCGAGACCGAAGACACCTTCATTTCACACTTGGCAGTCGCGACGAACGCCGGCCAGATCAAGACCGGTGCTCCGGCCCGGGGCGAGCGCACTGCGAAATACAACCAGCTGATTCGTATCGAGGAGTCTCTTGGCGCAGATGCCCGCTACGCAGGGTGGGACGCCTTTGGCGGTGCGAGGTGAGAGCTCTCCGCCGACCTTGGGGGCTGATCGGAGCCCTGATGATTTTGCTACTAGGCGCTGCATTCCTCACTCAGGTTGTCCCGTACGGTCAGATCGTAGAGTCACGCGAGGCGGTTGCCGATGCGCGGGAGCAACTCGCTGAGCTCGAGGCCGAGAACGCCCAGCTGACGGCCGATGTGGCTGCCCTCGGCACCGAGGCCGAGATCGAGAAGCTCGCACGAGAGAAGCTGGGTTACGTTCGGCCAGGCGAAACGGCATACGTCGTCCTCGATCCACCTTCGGTCGATCAGCCGAGCGTTGATCCAAAGCCCGAAGCTCCTGCTCAGGACGAATCAACCTGGGTCGACAAGGTCTGGAACTTCCTCACGGGCGCGGACGCCGAATCCTGAAGTGATTGATGATCGTCAGGCTGTCGGCGTCCAAATCGGGCGACCCCTTCGCGCTGAATCGACGGTCGTTCAGAGATGTCATCTCGGCCTCCCGGTGGTCGTCGAGGTCCCGCCACATCTCGACGATGGCACACCGTTCCCAACGCTGTTCTGGCTCACCTGCCCTCTAGCGATTTCACGGATTGGGCGACTGGAGGGCTCGGGCGGTGTCAAGCGAATGGAAGCCAAAGCCGAGGCTGATGATGTCTTCAGGTCGGCGCTCGAAGAGGCACATTCGAGCTACGAAGACCTCAGGAGCCAGCGACTCTCTCAGTCTGACGGTCCGCAGCCTTCGGGAGGAGTGGGGGGAGCGAGGGCCGGCGTCAAATGCCTGCACGCTCACTACGCACACGAGGTGGCGACTGGATCGAATCCGGTCGGTCAATTGGTAGCGGGCTGGATCGAGCCGCTCGACTGCAACGAGCCGTGCGTGAAGTCAGGATCCATCAACCCGGAGTGGGTCAACAAGCCGTGAGGGTCGGCGTGGTCGACATTGGGACCAACTCCATGCGCCTCCTCATCACCGACGGCGAGGCAGACCTGAAGCGAGAGGCTGTAGTCACCGGGCTGGGTCGCGGGGTGGATGAAACGGGCAGGCTCGGCGATTCCGAGATGGACGCGTCGGTCCGTGCTCTAGTTGGCTTTGGGGAGGCCATGAACGCTGCCGGGGTGCAGCAACGGGCCGCAGTTGCGACATCAGCGACGCGCGACTCCTCCAACCGGGAGCAGTTCATCCTGCGGGCGACGGATGCGCTCGGTGTGGAGCCCGAGGTTATCGACGGTTCGTTCGAGGGTCGGCTTGCCTTCGAGGGGGCGGTATCGGATATGGATGGCGACCGCTGGCTGGTGTGCGACATCGGTGGGGGGAGCACTGAATTCGTTGATGCCAATGACTCGGATTCGATCGACATAGGTTCGATTCGATTGACTGATCGTGTACTCAGCGACCGACCTCCGTCGAAGGATCAGTTGACGAAAGCGTTTGATGTTGTTGCCGACCTTTTCTCGCCAATCGCTTTCGATCCCACACAGAGGTTGCTTGGTGTCGCCGGCACCTGGACCACGCTGGCGGCGATCGTCACCGGTGCCGATGACGATGAGCCCGGAGGCGTTCACCACAAGGAGATCAACCGGGACACCCTCGAGGACTTGATCGAGGAGATGTCCACCCTGACGGTGGAAGAGACGATCGCCCGATTCCCTGCGATGAACCCAGCGAGATCGGATGTCATCTTGGCCGGAGCCGTTATCGCAAGCGGAGTCATGAGCCATCTCGACGTTCCATCGGCGATGATCTCCGGGCGTGACACACTTGATGGCCTCGCCCGTCGGCTTCTGGCTTTAGCCTGACATCAACGCCTGCCCGGGTGGCGGAACGGTAGACGCGAGGGGCTTAAACCCCCTTGGGCCGGAAACGGCCCGTGTGGGTTCGAAACCCACCCCGGGCACTCTGTTGATGAGGGGACGACCACACAGGAGTTGCGGTGTCCCTACGCCGGATTCTGTCAGGTCAAGCTCACCCGGGTCATACCGATCTCGGGCGGGTTGGCGACGTGGGCGGTTTCACGACAGAACTTTTTGATCTGCGCTGGCGAGACGAGCAGGTCATCCATACGATTCTGGACCGATGGCACACCCACCCAATGGTCCCGGCACGCCGTTTGCTGGTCGGCCTCAGACGATCCTCGGTATCGCAGAGGCAGTGCGGCGATCGGACTCGCCAATCGGCATGCCGGTCAAGGTGGTAGCCGTGGACGGTCATGGAGGTGCAGGCAAGACAACTCTCGCCTTGGAGTTGGCAGAGTTGCTTGAAGCCGAGATCATCCATACCGATGACTTCGCTTCGCCGGATGACCCTACTCATTGGTGGACAAGGCTCATTGCGCAGGCGTTGGAGCCCATTGCTCGAGGCGCACATGGAATCAGCTACGAACGAAGCAACTGGGGTCCCGATCACGCACCAGAGCCGGTGGCCAACCAGCAAGTCTCGTCGACGATGATTCTCGAGGGGGTCACAGCGTCACGTCGAGAGTTCAGGCCCTACCTCGCCTATGCCATCTGGGTTGAGGCGCCCAAGGACGTCTGTATCGCACGTGGCGTTGCTCGCGACGGAGAAGCGATGCGCGATCAATGGGAGAGATGGTGGCGTGAAGAGGAGGCCTACATTCGTGACCATCGACCAGTCGAGTTCGCGGATGTAGTCCTAGGAGCCGACCAGTAGGTCAGGACTTCGGGACCCGGTGGAGGTCCGTTCCGAGGGCTTGGAGAGCCGCGGAGCAGTGATGGCTTGGTAAGAAATCTCCGGCAACCGTCCAAAAAGACACGTGCGACTCTTGAGCGGACGGTCCTTGCCGTGACATTCATAAGGTCGCGGGACCCGGGCCGGTGGGTGGGGGAGGGGAGAGGAACCGAGCCCGAGTCCCACGAAGACGCGTCGACTACTGCCTGGCTGGTTGGTGGTGCTGTGAAGACATTTCCCCCTCCAGCCCCAATCTTACCGGTCTATCGACTGAACTAAGCCGAAGCGGTTCCTACAGCCCGGGCGGCCATTACCGTCGTTGGGCGATGGACCAACAGTTGCCTCCCGGATATCCGAGTGAGTATGAGCTGGACGTTGTCCTCCGGGACGGAGGCGGGGCGCGGGTCCGTCCCATAAGGCCTGATGACGCTGCCCACGTCAGAGCGTTCTTCGAACGTCTGGGCCCCGAGTCTCGCTACAACCGATTCTTCAGGGTCAAGAACACGCTCGAGGAGGCCGAGGTTCGGCACTTCACCACAGTCGACTATCGGGACCGGATGGCCTTCATCGTTCTCGTCGACGATGAGATGATCGCAGTCGGTAGGTATGACCGTGATCGCGATCAACCCGCTGTCGCCGAGGTGGCGTTTGCGGTGGAGGACGCACACCAGGGGCGGGGACTCGGTACGCGACTCCTCGGCTTGCTTACGACCTATGCCCGGTCCAACGATGTGAGCTCTTTCCGTGCCTACGTACTCGGAGAGAACCGGCAGATGCTGAGACTGTTCAAGAATTCCGGCTACGAGCTCACCCGAACGATTGACTCCGGAGTGTTCACAGTTGATTTCCCCGTTGAGGAATCGGACGAATCCCGGGCGGCGCAGGCCGAACACGAGAAGAGGTCGATCGCCGCATCTTTGGGGCCGCTGTTCGTCCCCAGGTCCATCGCGGTGATCGGTGCGTCCAACGACCCCGACTCCATCGGCGGGAAACTCTTCAACAACATCTTGTTCGAGGGGTTCGAGGGACCGCTGTATCCGGTCAATCCGAACGCCAAGGTCGTCAGGTCAGTCAAGGCCTACCCCTCCATCGGAGAAGTTCCAGACAAGGTCGATCTCGCCTACGTGGTTGTGCCGCAGCGGTTCGTCCTCGACGTGGCACGAGAATGTGCTGAGGCAGGAGTCCGGGCCCTCGTGGTCATCTCGGCAGGGTTCTCAGAAGTGGGAGGCCAGGGGGCAAAAGACGAAGAGGAGTTGCTAGCGATCGTCCGCAACTCGGGGATGAGGATGGTCGGACCGAACTGCATGGGTCTCCTCAACACCGCGCCATCGGTCAGGCTCAACGGCACATTTGCACCGGTTTATCCCCCTCGAGGGAACGTGGCGATGTCGTCACAATCCGGAGCCCTGGGTATCGCGATCCTCGACTATGCGACTCAGAACAACATTGGGATCTCGCAGTTTGTCTCGGTGGGGAACAAAGCCGACGTCAGCGCGAACGACCTGATCCTCGCCTGGGAGGACGACCCGGAGACCGACGTGATCACTCTCTACGTCGAGTCGTTTGGCAGTCCGACCAAGTTCTCCCGAATCGCACGAAGGATCGGGAAGTCAAAACCCATCGTCGCGGTCAAGTCAGGTCGAACCGGAGCCGGAAGTCGCGCGGCGTCATCACACACGGGTGCTCTTGCTTCGTCCGATCAGGCGGTGAACGCCCTGTTCCGGCAGGCAGGCGTGGTGCGGGTCGACACAATCGAGGAACTATTCGAGACCGCCAGTCTCCTTGCCAACCAGCCCATTCCGAAGGGGAAGAGAGTTGGGATCGTCACGAATGCCGGAGGGCCGGGGATATTGGCAGCTGATGCCCTGGAGGCCAGGGGGTTGGTCCTCCCCGAGCTGTCCGAGACTCTCCAAAGCCAGATTCATCAACACGTCCCGGCAGAAGCTTCGACTCGCAACCCCGTGGACCTGATTGCATCCGGAGGGCCCGCCGAGTTCAAGGTCGTAACGGACCTGTTGCTCGAGTCGGGGGAACTCGATGCAGTCATAGCCATCTATGTCCCGACGTCGCAGGAGGGTGCGGAAGGGGTTGCTCAGGCGTTGTCCGATGCGCAGTCTGACTACGACGGTCCCGTGACCCTTCTTTCGGTGTTCATGGGTTCGGAGGGCGCGGGACGAGTGCTCGGTCAGGGCAGTCGAGTCATCCCGACATATCTGTTTCCTGAGGCTGCTGCCCACGCCCTGGCGCGCGCAGTGCGCCATGGAGAGTGGAGGGAGCGTGAGGTCGGCACTGAGTTCATCCTCGACCCTGACGCCAGGCAGGCTATCCGAGAGATCGTCGAGGGAGCGCTCCAGACGCTGGGTCCCGAGGGGGGCTGGCTCGATCCTGAAGAAGTGGACGGGCTCTTGGAAGCCGCCGGCTTGCGGATCCCGGAAACCATGGTTGTCGAAGATGTCGAGTCAGCCCTGGGCGCTTCCAAGAACATCGGGGGCCCGGTTGTGTTGAAGGTGATCAGCGAGGATGCACTCCACAAGTCCGACGTTGGTGGCGTCGCCCTGGACGTCAACGGTGAAACCGAAGTTCGGGCGGCCTACGAACAGGTCACATCGGCCGTCTCCGATCCCGACGGCGTCATGATCCAAGAGTTCGTTCCCGGCGGTCATGAAGTTCTCGTCGGTATGGCGCATGACCCCAACTTCGGGCCGCTTGTGGTGTTTGGGTTGGGTGGCGTCTATGTGGAACTGCTTCAGGACGTCTCGTTTCGACTGCACCCCATCACAGATGTCGACGCTCCAGAGATGATCCGGGAGACGAAGAGCTACAAGCTTCTGGAGGGCTATCGCAACACCCCGGCTGGCGACGTGCCGGCCTTGGAAAAGGCGCTGCAGCAAGTATCGGGCCTGATCGATGCTGTTCCGGAAATGGTTGAAATGGACCTCAATCCCGTGAAAGTGCTCGAGCCCGGTCATGGAGTATGTGTGGTCGATGCGCGTATCCGGGTTGCACCCGTCGCTCCGGAGAACCAACCGATCATGAGAGATCTGCCCGGAGTCACCTCAAACCCACCGGTATAAGGTCGTCGGATGGAATTCGTCGAACTAACCCAAGATGGTGCTGTCGCACTCGTCCGACTCGATCGGCCCCCCGTCAACGCCCTTTCCAGCGAGGTCTCAGCCGAGCTTCTCGAAGCGTTCAAGGCTTGTGAGGACCCTTCCATTCGTGCCGTCGTGGTGACCGGGCAGCCGCATTTCGCCGCCGGTGCCGATATCAAGGCCTTCAAAGAAGTCCTCGACTCCGGCAGCAAGGAGATGTCGGCAACGGCACTGCTGGACGCGGTACGGGTGCTCGACAACCTCGAGAAGCCCACTATTGCCGCCGTCCATGGCTTCGCCCTTGGCGGAGGGTGTGAGCTTTCACTCGGCTGCGACTTCAGATACATGGCGACCGACGCCAAGATCGGCCAGCCTGAGATTCTCCTGGGTCTTATTCCAGGTGCCGGGGGCACGCAGCGACTGCAGCGAGTGGTCGGTTTCCAAAAGGCGAAGGACATCACCTACACCGGCCGACAAGTGGGTGCCGAAGAGGCGCTCGCCATCGGTTATGCCGACAAAGTGCTGCCTACCGATGAAGTTCTAGAAACCGCGATGGAGGACGCCCGGTCCTATGCCTCCATGGCAACCGTCGCACTGGCGGCGGCAAAGAGGGCTTTGGCTGCGGGGTGGGACGGAACCCTCGATGAAGGTCTACAGGTTGAGCACGAGGGATTTCACACCACCTTCGCAACCGAGGATGCCGTGGAGGGTGTCGACGCCTTCGTTTCCAAGCGCAAGGCAGAATTCAAAGGCCGCTAGTCAACCCGTCCAGACGCTCGAGATTCTTCGCCCAGATCCGGCCCAGCACCGGGCGAGCGAAGAAGCCGGTGATTGGCCCGCCAAGCCACCAGGGGAAGGTCAGTTCTTCCTCCCAAGAGATGAGCGACTCGTTTGCGCTCTTGGTTGTCACCTCGAGCCGACCGGTTCCCGTCACCAGCCCAGTGTGCTTGACGTCGATGTAACGGCCCTCCTCCCACGCCACCACTTCCATCTCGTCGAGTGTGCGAAGAGGGCCTACAACCGTCTTGACCAGCATCTTGGTTCCGACGCCACGTCTCTGATCACCAACGAATTCAATCGACTCAGCGTCCTTCATCCAGTCGGCATGGGTCGAGAGGTCGGCCAGCCGCTGCCAAAGCTGGCTCACCTCGTTGCTGGAAATTCTGGAAACGGCAATGCGTGTCATGAGGAGTTCGTGCGAGAATAGATGCCTCATGATTTACCTGGATCATGCCGCCACGACACCGATGCGGCCTGGCGTTTGGGAGGCCATGGCCCCCTTTGCCGCTGACTCCTTCGGGAACCCATCAGGGGTTCACGGAGTGTCGCGAACCGCCAAGAACGCTCTCGAGGAGTCCCGGGAGAAGTTGGCCGCCCTGATCGGCGCCGAACCTCTTGAGATCGTGTTCACCTCCGGTGGTACAGAGTCCGACAACCTCGCCGTGAAAGGCTCGGTCCTGAGTCGTACGTCTCGTCGAGGCATGGTCACATCCGCGATCGAGCACGAAGCACTTCTCGAGACTGCCGACTTTCTCAAGCGTCTCGATTTCCCGACGGCGATTGTGGGCGTAGATTCAGAAGCTCGGGTCGATCCTGAGGAAGTGGCCGCTGCGGTCAACGACGAGACCGCAATCGTCTCGGTAATGATGGTCAACAATGAGACCGGGACCATCGAGCCGATAGCCAATATCTCAGAGGCAGTGAAGGCAAAGGGCCCGGAGGTTTTGATGCACACCGACGCCGTCCAGGCCTTTGGGTGTGAGTCCATCAACGTCGATGACTTGGGTCTGGACTTGATGACGATCTCTGCTCACAAGTTCGGAGGACCGAAAGGTTCTGGGATCCTCTACGTCCGCGATGGCACCGCCCTGGAGCCTGTGATCCACGGTGGCGGACAGGAACTCGGCCGCAGATCGGGAACCCACGATGTGGCGGCGGCTGTTGGCATCGCCACAGCAGCGGAGTTGGCGATGGCCGATCGAGACCGGTTCGAGTCCGAGATCGCCAAGTGTCGGGACCGTCTCGAGGCTCGTCTCACTGATGCCTTCGAGGACACAGTCATAAACACCCCGAACCAGGGTCGCTCCAGTCACCATCTCAACGTTCGATTCCCTGAGGTCCGTAACGAGACACTGCTCATGCTGTTGGATCAGTCAGGTGTTGCCGCGTCGGCCGGCTCGGCATGCCAGTCCGGTGCAGCTGAGGTCTCGCACGTTCTCGAGGCGATGGGAATGAGCCCTGACGAGGCGCGTGAGTGTGTTCGGTTCACCTTCGGCTGGACGTCGACACTGCAGGAAGCGGATGACGCCGCGGACATCATCATCGATCTGGTGAGCCGGCTTCGTTGAGAGTCCTCGTAGCAATGTCCGGGGGAGTCGATTCCTCAGTGGCTGCCGCTCTCATGAAGGACGCCGGTCACGAGGTGATGGGCGCCACCCTCAAATTGTGGTCCGGGCCGGGAGGGGTGGCTCCGACTTCGGGATGTTGCACCGTTTCCGATGCTGAGGACGCCCGCCGGGTCGCCGCTCAGTTGGACATCCCGTACTACGTCCTCGACCACACCGATGACTTCAAAGACGGTGTGGTCGACAACTTCGTCCACGACTACGCCACCGGGCGAACTCCCAATCCTTGTATCGAGTGCAATCGGACGGTCAAGTTCGATCGGCTCCTGGCGAGGCTTGACGACTTCGAATGCGACGTCTTGGTCACCGGTCACCACGCCCGAAGTCGTCGGATTGGTGATCGCTGGGAGCTCCTGCGCGGTGAGGATCAAGCCAAGGACCAGTCGTACGTCTTGTCGATGCTCACTCAGAGAGAGCTGGAGCGGACACGATTCCCGGTCGGCGAACTGACAAAGAAAGAGGTCCGGACAGTGGCCGCCGGGATGGGTATGCGCACCGCCAACAAGCCGGAGTCAATGGACATCTGTTTCGTTGGTCAGCGTGACTATCGAGGATTCCTCAAGGAGAACGCCCCGGAGGTCTTCGAATCAGGTGTCGTTGTCGACAGTGAAGGCAGGGAGGTGGCGACCCACGACGGGATCGTTGGCTACACCGTCGGCCAACGTCGCGGTCTAGGCGTAGCCGTCGGTGAGCCGCGTTTTGTGATCAAGATCGACTCCAGCTCCTCGACCATCGTCGTTGGGGGTAAAGACGAGTTGGAGGTCAAGGCAGTTCAATTGGAAAAGCTGACGTGGGTCGCCGGGTCTGGCGCGGACGGCCCGGTCGCCGCTCAATATCGTGCCCATGGAGAGGCGGTTGCGGCTTGGATCTCCGGTGACGAGTTGATCTTCGTAGAGCCGCAGGTAGCCATCGCTCCTGGACAGACGATTGCCTTCTATGACGGCGACATCGTTTTGGGCGGTGCGCTCATCGCTGCCGCAACGTGAAGGCAGAGCGGGCGGTCATTTTCGGCCGGGACGCCGAGACCTACGACCGATATAGACCTTCGTATCCGTTGGATGCGATCGCTCACGTCCGATCGTTGGTCACACCAGAGCGGGCACTCGAGATTGGAGCAGGCACCGGGAAGGCGACAGTCGCCATGGCCGATGGCACCGTGGCCATCACTTGTCTCGAGCCTTCGCCTGGCATGGCGCATGGTCTGATTGCGAAGAACCTCCCCGGCGTGGAGGTGGTTCAATCGACTTTCGAGGAGTTCCACACCAAAGCTGACAGCGCTGACCTCGTATATGCCGCACAGGCCTGGCACTGGGTCGACCACGCAACGGCCTACAAGCGTGTCTTGGAGATTCTCCGCCCCGGAGGGGCTATCGCTCTCATGTGGAATGTCCTACAAGACCGCTATACACATTTTGAGCACCACTATCGACGACACGCACCGCAGCTGGTGACTGAGATGGACGAGAGAATTCACAAACGTGATCACTACACCTGGTCCGAAGATCTGAAGGCCACCGGGTTCGAGTGTGTCGAGCGCTGGACACACCGTTGGAGCACCAGACTGGGGGCCACGCAGTACGTCGGGCTCTGCGCCTCCTACTCCGACCACATGCTGCTCCCCGTAGAGACACGGGAACGCCTGCTGGCTGCGATCGCGGACGAGATCGGCGATGGCGAGGTGATCCTGGACTACCGCACCGAAGTGTTCTCCGGACATGCTCCTCATGCCTGATCCGGCGATCCGAGTCGAAGAGCTGCGGAGCCTGATACGCGAGCACAGCCACCGCTACTACGTGCTGGACGAACCGGTCATCTCCGACGCGGAGTTCGATGTTTTGCTCAAAGAGCTCAAAGTGCTCGAGACGGAGAATCCCGAGCTCATCACACCCGACAGTCCGACTCAGAGGGTTGGTGCACCCATCGGCAATCAGTTCTCGGCCGTCACCCACCTGCGCCCGATGTTCTCGTTGGACAATGCCGAGTCTCAGGAGGATCTGATCGCGTGGGAACAGCGCATGGAGCGCGTTCTCGAGGCCGCCCCGAACGGGTACGTGTGCGAGCTCAAGATCGACGGCCTGGCGGTTGTGCTCACGTACCGCGATGGCGTGTTGGTGACGGGCGCGACGAGAGGTGACGGCGCCGTCGGCGAGGACATCACGGCAAACCTGAGGACGATCGACTCGATACCGCTTCGGCTACTTGGCGATGAAGTGCCCGAGGTCCTCGAGGTTCGTGGTGAGGTCTACATGCCCTATGCGGCGTTCGACTCGCTCAACGAGCGTCAGACCGAGGAGGGAAAGCCTCTATTCGCCAATGCGAGAAACGCCGCTGCCGGGAGTGTTCGAATGAAGGATGTTGCGGTCACCGCAAGTCGAGGGCTCGACATATGGGTCTATCAGATGGGTCTCATCGAGGGCGGGCCCGACTTCGCTACCCATACTGAGACGCTCGAATATCTCAAGGGCCTCGGATTGCGGGTCAACCCGGCGAGCGAGTCAGTAGAGACCATCGGTGACGTCATGGCATACGTAGGCCGTGCCGAATCCGAGCGCCACGACATCCCCTATCAGACCGACGGCGTTGTCATCAAAGCCAATTCTCTTTCGGAACAAGACAGTCTGGGTTTCACGGCCAAAGCTCCCCGCTGGGCCATCGCATACAAGTTCCCACCCGAGGAGCAGACCACGCTCCTAAAGGACATCATGATCAACATCGGGCGCACCGGAGCGGCGACGCCGTTTGCCGTCCTGGAACCAGTGTTTGTGGGAGGGGCGACCGTCGGTATGGCAACTCTCCACAACGAAGAACAGGTCGGGGTGAAGGATGTCCGCATCGGTGACCAGGTGATTGTCCGCAGGGCCGGAGATGTGATTCCCGAAGTCGTGGGGCCGGTGGTCGCATTGAGAACCGGTAAGGAGAAGCCATGGTCAATGCCGAAGCGCTGCCCTTTCTGCTCCCATGACATCGTTCGGCCGGAAGGAGAGGCGGTCGCTCGTTGCACTGGTGGATTCGAATGCCCTTCTCGGGTCAGGGAGTGGCTGTTCCATTTCGCCGGACGTGGCGGGATGGACATCGAGCACCTTGGCTACAAGACAATCGACAAGCTTCTCGCCGAGAAGCTGATCACCGATCCCGCCGACATCTTCACTTTCAATCCGAACGAACTGCTCGATTACGAAGGATGGGGTGAGATATCCGTTGGAAAGCTCGCTTCGGCAATCGACACGGCAAAGGACCGTCCAGTTGCTCGGTTGCTCACGGCGTTGGGGGTCCGACACGTCGGCGGCACAGTTGCCCGAATGCTCGTCAACCACTTTGGGGGACTCCCCGCTCTCATGGCGGCTGACGAAGAAGAGATATCCGCAGTCGACGGGATAGGCCCGACCATCGCTGCCGAAGTTGTCAGTTGGTCAGCCGACCCGGCCAATCAAGCTTTGGTTGCCAAGCTGGGAGATGCAGGTGTTCGGCTGGAAGAGGAAGCCCCTGAAGGAGTCGACTCAGACTTGCTCTCGGGGGCGACATTCGTGATCTCGGGGACTGTGGAGGGCTTCACGCGGGAAGAGGCCCAAATCGCCATCGAGCAGCGTGGAGGCAAGGCGACGTCCTCAGTGTCAGGAAGAACCACGGCCCTCGTGGTCGGGGAGTCCCCAGGGGCCTCCAAGACGAGGAAGGCCGAGGAGCTAGGAGTGCCGATAATCAACGGACAACGCTTCAGGAACGTCCTCGACGAGGGATTGTCAGCGCTGGTTTAGCCGACCCGGAAACTCCACTCGAACTCACCGGTGTCCGGAAGTCCGGTGTAAGTGTCCCAGACGATGCGGACAGTGTGCTCACCAGGTGTCCAACTGGTGATCGTCGGGTTGGCCGGCGAAGGAGCCCATCGAATAACTCCTGTCGCCCTCTCGAACAAAGCGTTCGCCGGATTGGCCCGACTCGAGTTCTCCTCAAGCGGGATCGGCCAGTCATCAATCCAGATCTGGGCGATGTATCCCACCTCGAGGTCGATTTCGACTGACGCCTGCAACGGCACCTGACTACCGGGTGCAGGCGAGACTGCTTCGATCGGCCCCGGAAGCTCGAGGGCTTCTCCCTCGGGCGAAAGGAGAACACCAAAGACGATGGCGGCCAGACCGACCAGTCCCAAACCAGCGTATATGTAGCGGTAGGGCATCAGTTGTGGTGCAAGGCCTGGTTGAGGCCTCCCCAAGAGCCTGTCCGCTGAAGCAGTTCAACAGCTCCGGAGACCGAGTTACGCCGGAAGAGTGCGTTGTCGATGCCTGACAGCTCGAGACCTTTGACTGTCGACCCGTCGGGGAGTGTCACGACCGTTCCGGAAGTCACGTACAAGCCAGCTTCGACGACGCAGTCGTCGCCAAGAGAGATTCCGATCCCGGAGTTGGCGCCAAGTAGGCAGCGTTCTCCCACGGAGATGATCGCTGTCCCGCCTCCCGACAATGTCCCCATGATGGAGGCGCCTCCTCCAACGTCCGAACCGTGCCCGACCACCACGCCACTCGAGATGCGACCCTCAACCATCGACGTTCCAAGAGTGCCGGCATTGAAGTTGACGAAGCCCTCGTGCATCACCGTCGTCCCCTCACCGAGATAGGCGCCGAGACGCACCCGGTCGGCGTCAGCAATTCGAATACCGCTTGGCACGACGTAGTCGGTCATGCGGGGGAACTTGTCGACCGAAGAGACAGAGACGACCTTGCCAGCAGCCGCCAGTCGAGATCTCGTTTCCTCGAAGCCATCGACAGCGCATGGCCCGTGATTTGTCCAAACCACATTGTTGAGTGTCGAGAACATCCCGTCGACATTGATGTCATGGGGGCGGACGAATCGGTGCGACAGGAGGTGAAGCCGAAGGTATGCGTCGGCTGCGTTGGTCGGTGCAGCGGCGAGATCTTCGATCTCGGTCTTCACGACCTCCTTGGTGACACCGCGAAGCGGGTCTTCACTCTCCAGATCGGAAAGGTCTGTTGTGGTGTCCGCAGGGTCGGGGTACCAGACGTCCAGGATCTTCCCGTTGTGCCTGGTGGCAATTCCCACGGCAGCAGCTTTCGTGATCGTCACGTCGATTGAGCGTAGTGGTGGCCTGTTACCTTGCTGAAAGTGCCAACGATGACCGAAACCCTCGCCTGGCTCGTCGATATCCCCTCCGAGACCGGCAACGAAACCGCTATCCGGGAGGCCATCGCAGATCGGCTGGCAGGAGCACCGCTGACCCGGATCTCGAAGTCGCTAATCGTTGGTGAACCGGGGCCCGGGAAGGTCTTACTCGTGGGTCATACCGACACCGTTCCACTCCAGGGTCATGTTGGTGCCCGCGTCGAAGGGGGACGTCTTCACGGTCTTGGCGCCACCGATATGAAGGGCGGGCTGGCTGTGATGGTTCATCTTCTTGAAGACCATGGAACCGATCGACTCGTTGGGGTCTTCTACGCGGGGGAAGAAGGGCCGATGTCAGGCAACGATCTCGGGCCGATGTTGGACGAGATCCCTGGCCTTCTCGCGTCTGACGCAGGTGTTGTGATGGAACCAACCAACCGCGAGGTTCACGCAGGTTGCCAGGGGTCCGTCAATGCGACGGTGTCTTTCGTTGGTGAAGCGGCACATTCAGCGCGGCCGTGGTTGGGAGAGAACGCAATTTCCAAGGCGGGTGGGTTCTTGAATGCGATGCACGGCAGAGCGCCTGAACCTCGAGTCGTCGAGGGTCTCGAATTCAAAGAGGTCATCTCCGTGACCAGGGCCAACGGTGGTGTTGCTAACAACGTCATTCCGTCAGCCTTCTCAATGAACGTCAACTATCGCTTCTCGCCCGACCGGTCGATCCCAGAAGCCGTCGCTCACCTGGAAGCGGTGTGTTTGGACGCCGACGAGTTCGATGTCGCTGATGCGGCTCCGGCGGCTTTGCCATCTGTTGACCACTCGATCTTCGAGTCGCTGATTCGGAACTCTGGTGGAGTCGTGAAGTCGAAACAGGGTTGGACCGATGTGGCGCAGCTGGCTGCGCGTGGCGTACCGGCCATCAACTTCGGGCCGGGCGAGACGTCACTTGCCCACAAACCGGGTGAGTCCGTGGATCTCACTGACCTCGACTGGGCATACGACTCACTGGCACGAACCCTCCTCTGATTACGCCGGAATTCGAAGGGGTCTACGGCTTGTCAGCCAATACACTGCCCGCTTCCATGCCTGTTGAAATCGATATTGCCCACGTCGCTCGTCTCGCACGACTCAAGCTGGACGATCAGGACCTCGAGACATACCGCGAGCAGCTCGGAGTAATCCTCGACCACGCGGCGAAAGTCCAATCGCTGGAAGGCGAGCCTCAGGTCGAGTCGGCACACCCGCTGGGTCTGGAGAATGTCTACCGGGAAGACAAAAAGCGGCCGTCACTCGATCGTGATGAAGTGCTGTCGCAGGCACCCGAGGCCAGAGACGGCTACTTCGTAGTACCCCCCGCTCTGGAGTCAGGAGAATGAAGGTCGACACGACTAGCTGCCGGTGCGAGTCGTTCAGGCGAGCGGGGGGTTTGAGGGGGGTCGTCCCCCCTCATGTCATGACCGCTCTGGAGTCAGGAGAGTGAACAAACCCCTTCACGATCTCAGCATTGCCGAGGCTGGTGAGAAACTCCGATCCGGTGAAGTCGCGTCGTCTGATTTGGTCGAGGCCGTCATCAAAAGGGCACATCTGACCGAAGCTCAGCTGCACGCGTTCCTTACACTCGACTCTGAGGGAGCGCGCGAGGCCGCAGCCTCCGCAGATGACGATCTGGCCAAGGGCAAGGACCGGGGCCCTCTCCACGGCATCCCGGTGGCCCTCAAGGACAACATGACTACACGGGGGTTGGAGACAACCGCCTCGTCGCAGATCCTGGCCGGCTATGTGCCGCCATACGACGCAACGGTCGTCACCAAGCTTCGAGACGCCGGTGCCGTGATCGTCGGCAAGACCAACCTCGATGAGTTCGCGATGGGTTCCTCCACCGAGAACTCGGGGTATGGCATGTCGTTCAACCCATGGGACATCACGAGAGTGCCGGGAGGGTCGTCGGGAGGATCGGCCGCCGCCGTTGCCGCCGGTTCGGGCCTCGGTGCCCTCGGGTCCGACACTGGCGGGTCGATTCGCCAGCCTGCAGCGCTCACGGGAATCGTCGGCCTGAAGCCAACTTATGGGACGGTCAGCCGCTACGGGCTGATTGCCTTTGCATCTTCCTTGGATCAGATCGGGCCCCTCACTCAAACGGTCGAGGACGCGGCTTTGATGCTCGAGACGGTTTGGGGTCACGACCCTCTCGATGCGACTTCCTATTCGGGTGAGTATCCGGACCCCTCAACGGACCTGGATCGTGGGGTCGACGGCATGAAGATCGGTGTCGTCTCCGAGCTCACCGGAGAGGGTTACGAGCCAGCCGTCGAGTCAGCAGTCTCGGAGATGGTCGAGCGTCTGGAAGGGGCAGGGGCCGAGATTGTCGAGTTGTCGCTTCCGACCTTCGAAATCGCCCTCTCTGCCTACTACTTGATAGCTCCGGCGGAATGCTCGGCCAACTTGGCCCGGTTTGACGGGATTCGGTACGGGCTTCGAGCCGAAGGTGCCACCACTGAGGAGTTGATGGCCGCAACCAGGGCCCAGGGTTTCGGCCCCGAGGTGATTAGGCGGATCCTTCTCGGCACGTACGCTCTCTCTGCTGGCTACTACGACGCCTTCTATGGCCAGGCACAAAAAGTCCGTGCCGGGATCCAAGAAGACTTTGCTCGGGCGTATTCACTGGTTGACGCCCTTGTTTCTCCCACCTCTCCGACCGTTGCGTTCAAGGCTGGCGACCGCGTGGATGACCCAATGGCGATGTATCTCTCTGACATCTGCACCATCCCCTCCAACCTTGCGGGCCACCCGGCGGTATCGGTCCCGATCGGTCTGGACGAACGTCAGCTGCCGATCGGATTCCAGGTGATGGCCCCTGCTTTGGGTGAGTCGACGATGTTCAGGGTGGCCGCCGAAGTTGAGCGAATTGCTTCATTCGAGGCACGGGCACAAATCGCTGAGGTGGTCGGATGAGCTACGAGCCGGTCATCGGGATCGAGGTCCACGTCGAGCTAGCCACCGAATCGAAGATGTTCTGCGGGTGTGATGTCTCCTTTGGTTCGCCACCAAACACCAACGTCTGTCCAGTGTGCCTGGGCCTCCCTGGGGCATTGCCTGTGGCCAACCGCAGGGCGATCGAGTCGATCATGGCTATTGGCCTGGCTTTCAACTGTGAGGTTTCCAGCCGGTCGGTCTTTCATCGCAAGAATTACTTCTACGCCGACCTGCCGAAGAACTACCAGATCAGCCAATTCGACATTCCGGTGTGCCATGACGGATACCTCGACGTCGTGGTCGACGGTGAGACCCGGCGGATCGGGATCGAGCGCGCTCATATGGAAGAGGACACCGGCAAGTCGACGCACATCGGCGAAGGCGGTCGTATCCACTCCGCCGAGACAACGCTCCTCGACTTCAACCGGTCAGGTGTTCCACTGGTTGAGATCGTCTCCAAGCCCGACATCCGATCTGCTGCGGAGTCACGGGCCTATGCCCAGTCCTTACGGTCAATCGTTGCTGAGCTTGGAGTCTCCGACGCAAGACTCGAAGAGGGCTCCATTCGGTTCGACGCCAATGTGTCGGTCCGGCCGACCGGCGCCGAGGAGTTCGGAACCAAGGTGGAAGTCAAGAACATGAACTCCTTTCGGTCTTTGGAGCGGGCAGTGGACTTTGAGATAAGGCGGCAGATCGACTTATTGGAGTCGGGCGGCACGGTCGTTCAGGAGACCCGTCATTGGGATGAGGAAGCAGACGTGACGCATTCCATGAGAACCAAAGAAGGCTCGTCGGACTACCGGTACTTCACTGAGCCTGACCTGGTCCCGATGGTCATGGGCGCCGACTGGGTCGACCAGGTGCGCTCCACCCTCCCGGAGCTGCCTTCGGAACGTCGCCGACGGTACGTGGGTTTGGGGCTCGACGACGATCTCGCAGGGGTTCTTTCCGATGCCGACGTAGCGCTGAGGGAGATCTTCGATGAGTCCGTAGCCGCTGGAGCAACTCCCAAGCCCGCGGCGTTGTGGCTCACGGGAGAGGTCACCGCGTGGCTGCGTAGGGAGGAGAAGGACTCCTCCAGCCTGGAGCTCGATGGTTCAACCCTTGCCGAGTTGATCGCCATCGTTGACGAGGGCGTGGTCTCAGCTTCGGCGGCGAAAGAGGTTCTCGAAGGCGTTCTCGAGGGAGAAGGGTCCCCTCGTGAAGTGGCCGAGAGCCGGGACCTGGTGCAGATCTCCGACACTTCTGCTCTGGAATCGGTGGTCGCCGACGTGTTGGCTTCCAATCCCGAGGCCGTCGAGAGCTATCGATCTGGCGAGCAGAAGGTTGTCGGTTTCCTCGTCGGGCAGGTCATGCGTGCGACCCAAGGGAAGGCCGACCCCAAGATGGTCAACGAGCTGTTGCGTACCGCACTCTCGGCGTAGCGCGAAGATCCCCGAGTCGGGTCTTAGAGTTGGGCGTCAATGTATAGACAGACCAAGATCATCGCCACGATCGGCCCCTCGGTGGCGAGTCTGGATGGCATCAGGTCCCTCATCGATGCCGGTATGGATGTCGCAAGGCTCAACTTCTCTCATGGCGACCATGACGATCATCGCCAGGCTTTTGCCTGGATCCGTCAAGCCTCGCAAGACGCTGGCAAGTCGGTTGCGATCATGCAAGACATTCAGGGCCCCAAGCTCCGGGTTGGAGAGTTTCCCAACGGTGGGATAACCCTTGGCACTGGCTCAGAAGTTCAGCTGCTCCCCGAGGATGGTCGGGGTGACAGCGAGAGAATTCCGATCGGCTACTCGAAACTCCTGTCCGACGTCAGCCCGGGAGACCGGGTGATCCTTGCCGATGGCCTCGTCTCCTGTGAGGTCATCGATTCAACAGGGGAGTGTCTCCTGGCTCGCGTGGTCAACGGAGGGGTTCTCACCGACAACAAAGGTGTCGCCTTTCCCGACAGCCGGCTCAGCGTCGACAACGTCACCGAGAAAGACCTCGCAGATCTGGCTCTGGGTCGCGAACTCGGCGTTGAATACGTGGCTGCCTCCTTCGTAAGGTCGGCCGCTGACGTCGAAGCGGTTGAGGCGATTGCCGATGCTCCGGTCATCGCCAAGATCGAATTGGCGCAAGCGTTGGACAATCTCGACCAGATTCTGGGCACAGCTGCCGGAGTCATGGTTGCCCGGGGAGACCTTGGGGTTCAGCTTCCGCTTGAGCGGATTCCCTTGGTGCAAGCTGACGTTCTCAAGCGTGCCAACGCCGCCGGCCGGCTCTCGGTCACCGCGACGGAGATGCTCGAGTCGATGACCTACAACCCGCGACCAACCCGCGCCGAAGTGACCGACGTCGCCAACGCGGTGATGGGCGGGACCGACGCCGTCATGCTCTCGGGAGAAACGGCGATCGGCGACTATCCGGCGCAGACGGTGGCCACGATGGCCAAGATCTGTCAGACGGTGGAAGAAGGGACCTTGCGTGAGGACACGCCTGTCCCGTTTGTCGGCGGTGAAAACGATGTGGCCTCTGCTGTCGCGCAGGCCGCCACCGAAATCGCCAAGAATGTTGGGGCTAAGACCATCGTCGCCTTCACCGAGACCGGGTCTACGGCGCGGCTGCTATCGAAGTACCGCCCTCACCAGCGTGTGGTCGCATTCACTCCCAACCCGGTTTCACAACGGAAGATGGCGCTGTATTGGGGTATCAGACCTCATGAGTTCGAGCGGCGCGAATACACAGACGATGAGATCGCGGCCGCCGGTGGGATCCTGGCGAAAGAAGGTGTCGCCGCCCATGGCGAAGCCGTGGTGATGGTCGCCGGAGTGCCCCCGAATTTCCAGGCTTCGACCAACTTGGTCAAGGTCCATGTCATCGGTGAGCTTTCCGGTGGGCTTGGCGGCTAGTTACGCTCTCACAGATATGGGTCAGAACGTAGAAATCAAAGACACCGTCGCTCTTGGCGATGTGCTGGTCGTCGACACCGATCGAAGCTTCACGGGACAGGACGGTCATACCATGACGCCTGGTGGCGAGTCCTCGGGTGTTCCCGGAGATCTCGCCGATCGTCTATTCGCGCTCGATCTGGGGATCGACCACGTTCATGTCCTCCAGAACACCGTGACCGTCCGTCGGCCGGGCGGATGGGATGAGGGCTCTGCGGGTGCGGTCACCGAGGTGACTCACACCTTCTTGCGTTACTACGACGAAGAGGAGTAGGCCCTCTAGCCGCCGTCGGTAGTCGAGCTCGTCGGGGGGACCGTCGTGGTTGTTGGGGGAATAGTTGTGGTGGTCGTCGTGGGGCAGGAAGTGGACGTTCCCGGCACCATGCACGGGTGAACCTCGAACACCTCGAACTGCGCCCGATACCGAACCACCCACTCCTGCTCCTCCAGTGGTTCGGTCCCACCTTTGAGGATGCGGCGATTGATCGTCACCGACCAACCATCGCGCGCTGACTGCGTCTGAATCTGCTCATCGACGTCCAGCTCGGGATTGGCCTTGTACCTGGGCTCACCAGGGGAAGTTGGGCTGTGCCGGTCTGAGGTCTCGCCCTTCACATGCAGGGCCTCGGGGCCTCCTTCAGATACAACCTGGATGGAGGTCGAGCCGCCTCGCTGCTCTCCGGAGAGGGTCCGACCGTGGTTGAACCCGAAGAATCGAACAGTGATCGAATTGTCGGTGTAGCGGGTGTCGATGAGGATCGCGTGTTCCCGGTTGTTCCGGAATGCGAGATCAATCGACCGCCAGAAGAGGGTGGCCTCAACACCTTCTGGATAGCGTGAGAAGTAATACGAGTGCGGCTGGTGGGTGATGTCCTGATAGCCACCCCAGAACACCGCGTTGTAGAAAGTCGTCGCGAACTGGCTGACCCCACCTCCGATGGTGTCAGTGATCTCACCGGCGACAATCGAACCCGCTGGCAGGTAGCCCTTGGCTTCGGTTCTCTCCCCGACGTGGCCGTTGATGCTGAAGGTCTCACCTGGAACGACCAGGACGCCATCGATGGCGTCTGCCATCAGCTGGATGTTGGTGACCCGCGGCTCACAGCAGTCGTGGTAGGTGGTGAACTCTGAGACCAGATGTCTCACGTTGAGACTCTCTAGGTACTCGGTTGTGATGTCCGGGTCCGCAGCCTCGACGATGGGCAGCGTGCCGGTTCGTGCATCGGTCAGCCCGGCTCGATACAGACGTTCGGCGGTCTCGGTTTCGTCGATCCGCGTTCCTTTGGCTCCGGGCTCGACACGAACGTTGTTGCCTTCGATGACAAACTCGGCGTCCACGGGCTCGGCCTCGAACTGGCTGCGCACAGGACGGAGATAGCCGTCAATCACTTCTGGATCGAACGAGTTGATGATGGTTGCGGGTGAGTTCGTGATTGTCTCTGACACGAAGGCCTCGGTGAGCATCTCGACTGTGAGGACTGCTGATTGGCCGGAGGCGATCATCGTGATCGGAGCGTCGAGGAGCTGCCGTGCCTCGGCAACCGCTGCGTCCACGTCGGCGTTGGTCAGGGCCGGGTTGACCACTGATGTTGGAATAGCCATCGTCTCAGCTTCGGTTGCGAGGAGGGTTTCGAGGACGATTGGCTCAGAAGCGACTCTGTCGATTCCCACACCGGTCTGGGGGTAGACGGCAGTGGGCTCACCATCGTCGTTCAGCTCGACACCACCGGAGACGATGGGCTTGGCGATGACTTCGGACTCCCACGCGGTGAAGATCTCGTCAACCGCCTCCGGGTCGATTGTCCCATCGAGTTTGATCTCGTGGTCAGTGAAGATGTTGGTCAGCCAAAACAAGAACTGATTGGCGAAGTTTCCTTCACGCCCGATGGACATTGCCTCCGCAACGATGGCGTCCTCGTCGATCTGGAGGCCGGTCGCTCCCGGCTCGAGCTGAACGGTCTGGCCGTCGACCTCGAAACTCGCGAGGCGCCCGAGCCGTCCGATTTCGATTGCGGACACGGTGTTGAGGGCCTCGTCTTGAGTCTTGCCACCGAGTTCTTGCTCCGCGATCTGGACACGACCCATGACCTCGCCACTCGACACCCAGCGGGTTGTTCCGTAGAGAGTGAAGAGCACGGCGAAGACGACGCCGACGGCAATGACAGCGGCGAGCATGGGATGGATTCGAAAGGAAGGCTGCGATTTCATAGGGAGGGCCACCCCAATTGACCCGGTCCGTGAGGGACGAATGGTAATGACGGGTCGACCTTTTCATGAATCCTTGATTGATCTTTTTCGGTATACGCTCGATTGTGATGGAAGTTTCGATTCCGCATGTTCCGCCGGGCGATCAGGTTCGTGTCTCGGCAACAACGTATGTGGCTTGGAAAAGGTGCCCGGAGAGTGCAAATGCACGTCTACAGGGTCACTACTCACCTGACTCGAGGCCAGCTTTCATGGGCTCTCTTGCCCACCGGATTTTCGCCAGACATCTCAGCAAGGGCCCTATCGCAGACGACGATTTCGTCCAGGCGTGTCGCGAAGAGATCGGCAACTCCAATCTGAACCACAAGGTCGGTTCACTCCTCAAGCCGTCTGAACTGGCCGGTGTCATCGAGGAAGTCAGGCAGCTCTATCAGCGATTCTCGAAGCTCCCCGGTGAGGGCTTCGACGGCTCGGAGGTAACCATCGACCACGAGACGACTGCCGGTCTGAAACTGGTTGGTGTGGTCGACGCGATCTACAAGGACGGCGAGGGTCATCGGCTGGTGGATTGGAAGACCGGTGGGCTTGGCGACGCCGAGGAGCAGCTCGACTTCTATGCGTTTCTTTGGGCACTGGATCGAGAGGAGCTGCCCAGCTTGGTTGAGGCTGTCTCGGTCAAGACAGGTGAGCGCTACTCGACGGTGCCGTCATCTGGCGATGTGCAACAGATCGCCGAGGACGTCAGTGAGTTGGCTCGAGACATGCGGCACTCCTGGGCGACCTCGGAGGAGCTGCCGAAGCGGGGAGGGCCTTGGTGTCAGTACTGCCCCATCCTCGATAGTTGTGAGGAGGGACAAGCAACTGAGGCGCTACTCGGTTGAGCAGCGCCTCAGTCCTATTCAGCTAGCAGCTGCAGCCTCCGCCGCAACAACCGCCGTCGGTTCGAAGTTTCATCATCCCTCCTTGGATATATCGATGAGCTTCGATATATTGATCATCGTCGATAGGTCGTCTAAAGTCAACTACCCATGGAAACCTGTTGCACAGCGCTACACGAAGGGGCAATCGACGAGGCAGCCGCTGCCGAGATGGCTCCGGTGATTGCGGCCCTGGCCGATCCAGTGCGACTACGAATCCTCTCAATCCTGATGGCCAGCCCAGATGGTTCCTGCTGTGGCTGCGACCTCGAGGATCCACTCGCGCTCTCTCAGCCAACGATCTCTCATCACCTCAAGGTGTTGCGCGAGGCTGGTCTCGTGTCAGGGAGACGTGAGGGTCGCTGGGTGCACTATCGGGTAGTGGAAGATCGCCTTGCCGAACTGTCGGACGCGCTGCGTCCGAAGGTCACCGCCTAGAGCTGGTCCCGAAACGCCTCGAAGAGCTTGCGGTGGTCACCATCCATCCGCTCTGGATGCCACTGGACCCCGACCGCCCACCAGCTTCCTTCGCATCTAGCCGCCTCGACTAGACCGTCGTCGGTCCTGCCTTCGACGATCAGCCCGTCAGCTAGGCGGTCCACCCCCTGGTGATGCAAGGTGTTGACTTTGGCTTCAGACGAGCCGTAGATGGAACCGACTATCGAATCCTCCTCGAAGTGCACCACGTGTCGCCGAGCGTTCATTTCGATGTGGTCGGTGCTGATCAGCTCATGCGTCCCACCAGCCTCAGTCACCTCCTGTGACAGGGTGCCGCCGAGCGCGACATTCAACAGCTGAAGACCCCTGCAGATGGCGAGCAGGGGTTTGTTCTGATTCCGGGCAGCTTCAACGACGGCGAGTTCGAAGTCGTCTACGTCTTTGTAGAAGTGCTTGGAGTGAGTTGGCTCAGCTCCATACGACGCCGGATCGACGTCATCACCTCCTGACAAGATCACACCGTCCACCAATGAAACGACTCTTGCTGCTTCAGATGGATCCAACGCTGGCGTGAACAGCATCGGAACCATGCCGGCATCGATGGCGGCGTCCGTATAGAACGTCGACAGAGTCGTGAGGTCTTCGGGGCCGTAGAACGTATTGAGTTCACGGCGCCAGGTTGTCACTCCGACGATTGGGTTCATGAGGTTCTCATTCTTCCACGTCAGACTCGTAGTGCTTGGCCCCAGGGCCCTTCGGTGCTCGGACACCGCGGAATTCCCAATCGCCTCCAAGCGCAGTTGAGAGCACCTCCTCGGAGTCGCTCGGCTGAGCGCCTACCTCGGGTCTGACCGCAACGTCGCCCTGAACGATCTGATTTGTCAGCTCGCCCAGACCTTCAACTTCCACCGTCACCACATCACCTGGTTCCACGGGCCTGGACCCAGCCGGCGTTCCGCTGAGGATCACGTCACCGGGCAGCAATGTGATTGTCCTGGCGAGGTCTGCCACGAGGTAGTGCATGTCCCATTCCATCTCTGATGTGCTGGCTTCTTGTTTGACGTCGCCATTGACCAACGTCCTGATCGTCTTGTCCCGGAAGTCCCAGTCGGTGACCAAGCCCGGACCCAAGGGGCAAAGTGTGTCTGAGCCCTTGACTCTCAGCATTGATCCGGCGTCGGTGTCCCGAAAGTCATGCAGCCCGTAGTCGTTGGCGATCGTGTAGCCCGCGATGTGCTCTTGGGCATCTTCCTGGGAGACGTTGTAGGTCTCCTTTCCGATCACGATTGCAATCTCCCCTTCGAAGTTGAGGAACCTGCACCGTTCAGGACGGACGACGTCACCGCCATGAGCATTGAGAGAAGTCGTCGGTTTGTGGAAATAGGTGGGAGCCGGCGGCAGCTTGGTCATGAACTCGTCGACCCGGCTGCGATAGGTGAGATGCGTAGCGATGATCTTCGTGGGTTCGACAGGTGGAAGATGCTCGGCCTCGTCGATTGGGATTCGCTCGCCTTCCTGAGTCACCAGGTCGGCGCCTTCCACGTGCACCAGGGTCGGCCGGTCGCGAAGCATGATTCTGCGGTATTCGGTCATCGACCGGGACGGTAGCTAGGGAAGTGGTGCTGTCCAGATATCGAGTTGGTCGTGGTCGGGCTGGCGTGCTGCGAGCACAATCTGACTGTCGGTGATTGCGATGCTGTCGATTGCTACCCCAGGCCCGATGACCGATTCGATGTCGACGATTGCCCAGCTCAGATTGTCTGTGCTGTATACGAGCGCTTTGAAACTGTCAGTGGAGGTTCCGCCTCTGAATCTGACCGTCTCCTGGGCATCCTGGAGCTTGTCAATCGGGATGGTCATCAGCACATCCTCGGTGTCAGGCTGAACGAAGCTCACGGTCCCGTTTGCTAGGTCGGCTTCCACAAAGCTGCCGACCTGATCGCTGAAGAGCACGAAGGACAGCTCATCTGTTGGTGAGCGGACGATTGCCTGGCCGCTGGAGAAGTCCAGGGTCAGGGTGGAGTCCCCTTCGGTGATCGTGACTGGCTCGGGGCCACCGATGGGACCGGAATTGTTTTCTTGGCCTTCAAAGACTGCAGCTGCTCCACTGTCGCCACCAACCAAGATTCGTGTCCACCAGCCGAAACGGACCGGAAACTCGCCGTCAAACACCCTCGTCCACTCGAACCCGCGCTCACTCGTGACCAATTGGCCGCTGGACTGGGGAAGGCCTACCAGACCTGACGGCGTCGACACTGCTGACATGGGCGTCGTCCCGCCGCTGGAGATGTTCTCCCAGGCAAAACCGTCGTAGCTGAGCCAGTACGAGTCTCCGCCGGTACGTGGCCAACCGAACATGAGGATGCTTCCGTCGTCGGTGGCGACGATCGAGTTCATGAAGAATGCGTCGATCTCAACTGAGGACCAGTCTTCTCCGAATGCTCGACTGGTCACCTGCACCGGTGGTGGATTGTTGAGGAGAATCGAATCGGCCTCTTCCAAACCGATTTCCGCCGCGGGGAACTCCCACAGGGGAATATTGAAAGGTCCGAAGAGCCTCACCATCAGTTCCCCGCCAATGGGGACTGTGCCGACTGGATATCGACTGAGGTCGAGGTCAGACCCGAACTCCTCCACGAGACGATCGTTGGCAGCTGGTCGAACGTCCACCCGGGCCGTAAGCGCTAACACTGTCGCAGCCGAATTGGCACTCAAAGCCGTTGCGTTGGTCACTGCGAACTTCGATTCGGTCACCTGCGGCAGCGGTTCACCCTGCCAGGTCGTTCCGTCATCAGACTTGAGCAGAGTCGATGGCTGCCCTGGCTCGCCAGCAGCTACTGCCATCAATCCGATTTCGGTGGAAGTGATGGTCGTGATATCGGTGCCTTCGGGCAGGGTGCCCAGCTCCTCCCAACCGGCGCCTCCCAATCTGTGGATTCGGGTCTCAGCCGCGTTGTGGCCAAAGGGTGTGAAGAACTCTTCCTGGGTGAAAAGGAGGACCTCAGAGCCGTGGGCCAAGAGCAGGCCATAGTCGTTGCCTCCCACCGTGCCGGTTCGGGACCAATCGAGCTGATCCCCGGTTGCGATCTGGCCGACATCGAAGTTGTCCAAGTCGATGGGCCGTTCGATCTCTCCCTGGATGGTGCTGGTTGTGCTCGTGTCCTCGACCGCCTCGGGTTCGGGTTGGGTGAGGGCGCTGAATGCCAACAAGCCACCTACTGCGAGGACTGCAACAAGGGCGACGATGACTGTCCGGTTCGGCTTCTTCTTCGGCTCGGGCTGCCGTTCAGCACCTTCGGGCATGACCATCTTCGGACAAACGTACTGCTGGCGAGGCCGGTTCCGTTCAGCTTGATTAAGTTCGGTACCTAACGAAATGACCAAGAACGTATTGCACGAGAGCCTCGGCGACCCCTACGCAGACATCACGTCTCACGACACCTACTTGTCGGGATTCCCGCACGCCGCCTTCATGCGTCTTCGTCAGGAGGCACCGGTCTCTTGGGTGGATGATCCGGAGGGCGGATTCTGGGCGATCACAAAACACGCAGATGTCATCGAGGTGAGCCGGGATTACAACCGGTTCACTGCTTCTCGCGGTATCCGAATCGAAGAGATGGAAGAGGACGAACTCGTCGCTCGCAGGACGTTGATGGAGTTGGATCCGCCCGAGCACACGAGGTTGCGACGTCTGGTCCAGCCAGGGTTCACTCCCAAGGTGGTGGCGACCTATGAGAACGCCTTTCGACAGCTGACTCGAGTAGTCCTCGATCAGGTCCTGGTAGAAGGCGAGTTCGACTTCGTCACCGAGATCGCTCGCGACCTTCCCATCCGGATGCTGTGCCGCTTGTTGGGGATTCCGGAGTCGGACGCCGACCAGATGGTGGCGTGGGGTGATCAGATGATCTCCAACGCCGACCCCGAGTACACACCGGTCATCATCGACAAAGTCGACACCGAGGAATACCGACTGCTGCCGTTCCGGGCGCCTGCAGCACTCGACGTGTTTCGGTATGCCGAGGAGATCGCATTGGAGCGGCGACGGAATCCTCAGGACGACATCGTCACGACGTTGCTGACCGCCGAGCCTGACGGTGAACCACTGACCGATCTGGAGTTCAAGAACTTCTTCACACTGATGATGGTCGCCGGCAACGAAACGACCCGGCACACCATCAGCCACGGTCTCACATACCTCCACGATCACCCTGACCAGCTCGAGGCATGGCGTGCCGATCTCACCGGCGGCTCCGAAGACGCCACTGAAGAGATCCTGAGGGCCTCGGGGGTCACTATGCATTTTCGGAGGACGGTGGTCGAAGACACTGAGATTCGCGGTGTTCCGATGGCCGCCGGCGACAAGGTTGTCATGTGGTACACCTCGGCCAACTACGACGATGACGTGTTCGATGAGCCGTTCGTGTTCGACCTGACCCGCAAACCCAATCCACACGTGACCTTTGGCACGGGCCGCCATGTCTGTCTTGGGGCATCACTCGCCAGGCTCGAAGTGCGGGTCTTCTTCGAGGAGTTCTTGAACCGCGTTCAGGCGTTTGAGGTGGGTGAGCCCGATCGACTCCGCTCGAACTTCATATCCGGCATCAAGCATTTGCCGGTGAAGGTCAACGCCTAGGCAGCTTCGTCAACCAATCAGCGTCTTCTCGATGATGTCGATTGCATGGTCGACATGGTCGCTCGTCGTCCTCCGATTGAGGATGGCGAACCGGAGAACAAACCGATCGTCGATCACCGTCGGGCTCAGATGGACTCTCCGGTCTTCGTTCACCGCCTGGAGGGCAGCAACTCCCATGTCGTCGTCTTCGAAGCGAAACGCCACGATCGAGAGGTCCGGTTCCCAAGGCGTCTCCAGACCGTCGATTCCACGCAAACGATCAAAGCCATGGCGTGCCAGGTCGAGACTGGAGTCCAATGCGTCGCGGAAAGGAGCGATGCCGTGGAGCTGAAGGGGCAACCACACCGTGAGACCTCGGAATGGACGGCTGAGCTCAGGTCCCAGTGACGCGATATCACGAACACCCAAGTAGGAGTCTTCGTCCCTCAAGTAGGCGCCACGACCCAGATGGGCATCGACCAGTGCGGCCTCGTCTTTGACCACTAGAGCACCGACCCCGAAGGGAACTGACAGGCCTTTGTGAGGGTCGAGGGCAACCGAGTCTGCGGTGCTGATCCCGTCGAGTGTGGCCCGTCCACGGTCAGTCAGCTGAAAGAACCCGCCGTATGCGGCATCCACATGCATCCACATGTCGTGCCGGTCGGCGACCTCTCGGATCCCGCGAAGTGGGTCGACTGTCCCTGTATCGGTTGTGCCCCCTGAAGCTATGACCAGGAAGGGAACCCGCCCGGCTGCCCGATCGAGTTCGATGTGCTTCTCGAGCTGGTCAACATCCATTCGCAGGTTCTGGTCGACGGCGACGATTTCAACCTGATCGGACCGGATCCCGGCGAGACGAGTCGCCTTGGTTGCGGAGTGGTGAGTATGGCGGGTGACGTAGACCACACCCTCTGAGAAGTCGTTGCCCAGCTTCGCGTGTCGCGCGGTGACGATTCCTGTGAAGTTGGCCATCGATCCACCAGACAGAAGGAGGCCACCGGAGTCTTCGCCCAATTCGAACAGCGAGCACAGCCAGCCGACCACTCCGTGCTCGATCGCTGAGAAGCCCGGGGCAGCGGTGGCCACGCCGGTGTAACGGTTGAGCCCGGCCGAAAGGAACTCGGCGACCGCTCCCGTGTAAAGGCCAGCGTTGGGTATGTAAGACATGTGCCCGCCCGATGGGTGATATGTGCCGGGAATTCCTGCTTCGCGCACGACGCTCAGCACTTCTTCGAGGGAGCGTCCTTTCTCGGTGGGGGGCGCTCGGAACGACTTCAGTGTCTCTTCGTCGAGATCGACCCCCGTTGCGTCCAGTGTTTCGACGCCTTCGTACCACTCATGCATCAACGCTAGGACCTCTTCGGCGTAGAGGTCCCTGGTGGCGCGGTCAGGCTCCAGCGGGTTGGTCATTGCACACAAGGTAATCGCGTTTCTGGTGCTCTACGATCTGTGATCGTGAGCTTTGACTTCGACCGACTCCGATTGTTGTGGCCCGACCATCTGGGTCTTGCCCGTGGCAAATACCTGACACCCGAGAAGGCCGCAGCTGGCACTGCCCACTGCGTATCACTTTTCACCCTCGGCTTTGACCGCGTGATGACCCCGGATCCGATCGACGGCCTGCCCGACTGCGACGCCCGGTTCGACACGGAGTCAATCCGAGCGGGCTGGCAGGACGGGACCGCCATTGTCGTCCCCGACATCGTGCAAGCAGACGGACCGGTCGACTTCGCCCCGAGAAATGTGCTGAAGTCCGCCGTTGAAAGATGGAACGATCTGGGTTTCCAGCCGAAGGTCGGCTTCGAGCTTGAGGCCTATCTCTTCCAACCGGCGGGCGACGAGAGCTGGGAGCCGATCGCGACACCTGGGCACTACGTGTACGGGACAGGAGCATCGGTCGATCCATCGGGAACCATCGACGCCGTGATGGCTGCCGCTCGTGAGTCGGGAATCGCCCTCGAATCGGTCAACAGTGAATATGACAACGGACAGTTCGAGTTGACACTGGCCTACGACGACGTGCTGAAGGCCGCCGATGACGCTTTTCTATTCAAGGTGTTGGCCAAGGAAATCGCGGCCGAACGAGGCATCCTTCTCACGTTTATGGGCAAGCCCATCAGCGATCGGGGAGGCTCTGGGATCCACGTCAATCTGTCGCTCAGCGACAGCGACGGCAACAACGCGTTCCACGAAAATTCCGCCGACGACGGTCTGAGCCAGCTCTGCAAGCAGGCGATAGCGGGCATGCTCGAGCATCACGTTGGCATGAGCGCCTTGCTCGCACCAACGGTCAATGCATACAAGAGGCTCCAGCCAGGGTCCCTCTGCGGATATTGGGCTAACTGGGGGTATGACCATCGCGGAGTCACGGTGCGTGTCCCGCCAGCAAGGGGAGCCGGGACGAGGCTCGAGCACCGGATGGGCGATGGGACGACGAACCCTCACCAGGCTGCGGCCGCGGTCCTGACGGCGGCTTGGCTCGGAGTGGAGCACAACTATCAACTGGCTCCCGCTGAAGTGATGGATTGCCTGGCGGAGGCTTCCACCGACGTGGTTGTGCCGGCATCGCTTGCGGATGCCCTCGACGCGTTGGAGGCCGACCAGACGCTCGTTGAGGCTTTCAATCCCGGCTTTGTCGACAACTTCGTCACGGTCAAGAGAGCGGAATGGGATCGGTACAAGGTCCACACAACTGACTGGGAGCTGGACGAGTACATCTCGTTCTTCTGATGGGTGCTTTTCTCTTTCCTGAGACACCGTCGGGTCGTTCCTCCCTGATACCTCCGCCGCCGTGGCACTACTCGGGGGAGATGATCACGGTCGAGTTCCGGACCCACCCCGATCGGGTGGCTGAGCTTCTTCCTGAAGGGGCAACCCTTGTCGACGACGACCCTGGGGCCGTGGCGTTGATTTGGGCCGACTGGCAAAGCTCGGGAGACGACTTCGAGGAGATCCTCGACCCTGGGCGAAGCCAATACAAGGAGGTTTTCGCAGTCATCCGCGGCCGGTGGAACGACGAGACCTGGAGCCGTTGTCCATACATATGGGTGGACAAAGACTTCGCCATGGTGAGGGGATACCACCAGGGATACCCGAAGAAGCTCGGTGAGATCTGGATGACTCGTCCGATCACCGTGGGCAGAGCCGGTCCCCGTCTCGAGTCAGGTGGTCGCTTCGGGGCAACCGTCAGCGCAAACGGGCGACTGGTGGCGGAGGCAACGATTCAGCTGACGGAACCCACCGACTCGCCCGGGTTCGTCAACGGTCATCCCATGCTTCACAACCGGCGATGGCCGTCAATCGAGTCCGACGGGTCCAATTCAATGGATGAGCTCGTGACGATGCGGGGATACGACGGCGAAGTAGCTGACGTGTGGGCTGCTGATGCCACCTTGGCGCTGCATTCGACCCCCACTGAGGAGTTGGCCCTCCTCGAGCCTCTGGAGATCATTGGCGGGTACTACCACCGGGTTGGTGTCTCGTGGAGGGGTGGCACCACGCTGGAGGCCCGTTGAGTATCGAAGGGATGGTCCTGGCAGGTGCTGGGGCCATGCTGTTCATCGCCTCAGTGTCTGGCCGTTTGGACCGCTTGTACCTGACCGAGCCCTTGGTTGCGGCGGCCCTCGGAGTTCTTCTCAGTCTGTTATTCCTCGACGGGGCTCTAGACCTCGAGACGCCCCTTGTGCTGACCTTCCTGGAGTTGACGTTGGCGTTGGTTCTGTTCACAGACGCTTCCCGCATCAACCTGACCCGACTGCGCGACGGATACAGCTGGCCGCTTCGGATGCTTGTCATCGGCATGCCGGTTGTGATCGTCCTGGGGATGGTTGTTTCCGGTGCCCTCCTCGGTTTCTCCATGGGTTTCGCGCTGCTGTTGGCTGTCGTCCTAGCCCCAACGGACGCGGCGCTCGCCGGCCCGGTCCTCGAGTCGGAGTCGGTGCCCGACCGGGTGAGGCAGACCATCAACGTCGAGTCGGGGCTCAACGACGGACTCGCCGTGCCGGCCCTCTTGTTGGCGCTGGCCCTGGTCGAGTCGGAGGGAGGTGCGACTGCTGGTGAGACAACTCTTCTCTTCATCAGCCAGCTCGGCATCGGGGTTCTCGGTGGCGTCGCACTCGGCTGGCTGGGCGCCAAGTTGATCGACTCGGGTACCGAAGCCGGGTGGATGAGTCATCTGCACCAGAAGATCGCAGCAGCTGCTCTGGCGCTCGGTGGATACGCACTCGTGCAGCTGCTCGGCGGTTCAGGATTCGTGGCCGTCTTCATCGCGGGTGCTTTCCTCAGCCATCTCGTCCGACCGAAGTGCGAGTACTTGTACGAGTTCGCCGAGACGGAAGGCCACTCTTTGGTGACCCTGGCGTTCCTGTTTGTCGGTGCCGGTCCGATCGCGATGCTGTTCCGGGAAGGTCTTCCTTCTTGGGAGGTATTTGTGGTCGCAGGCCTGTCGTTGGCCGTCCTCCGCCCGATTTCGATTGCGGTGTCCTTGCTGGGGCAGCGACTGAACTGGCGCACCGTCTTCTTCCTCGGCTGGTTTGGCCCTCGGGGTTTGGCGACGGTTGTGTTTGTCCTTCTGGCGATCGAGGAACTCTCGGAGATTCCCGATCTCATCGTGACGACGGTCGCGGTCGTAGTGGCATTTTCGATCCTCGCCCATGGACTGTCGGCCGTTCCAATGTCCCGCTGGCTGGGGTCCGCCACCGAATCGATGGAGGAAGAGATGCCGGAGATGGGTGAGGCCTACCCGCACCAAATGAAGGGCGGCGTCAGTCCGTAGTTCCTTCTGAGATTTGCAGGGTTTGCAGGTCGGAATGGAAGTCGAGCGCATAGTCGCCCCCTTCGCGTCCGATGCCCGAGATCCGACATCCGCCGAATGGCGCGGTGAGATCGCGGACCAGCCAAGTATTGACCCAGACCGTTCCTGCACGGATTGCTTGCCCCACCCGGTTCGCACGATCTTCCGACCCTGTGTAGACGATGCCCGATAGGCCATATTCCGTCGAGTTAGCGAGTGCGATGGCTTCTTGTTCGTCTTTAAAGGTCTGAAAGGTGAGGACGGGTCCGAACACTTCTCGTTGCACCACTTCTGAGTAGTTGTCTTTTGGGGCGATCAGGGTGGGCTCGTACCAGAGGGCTCCCTCCTTGTGTACGTCGCCACCCCTGAGGACCTCATCCCCGTTCTCACGTGCGCGCTCGACGAAGCCATGAACTCGCTTCAAGTGATCGGGATGAATCAAGGGGGAAATCGTTGTCGACGGGTTCCGCGAGTCTCCGAGGACGTGCTTGTCGGTGTAGGTGTTGAAGAGATCGAGAAACTCAGCTGAGATCGAGTCCTCGACGAGCAGCCTGGTTCCGGCCAAACACACCTGACCCGCATCGTCGAACTGCAGAGCAGCCTTCTTTGCTGCAGCATCGAGATCGGAATCGGCGAACACGATGAGAGGTCCCTTGCCACCCAACTCAGCAGTGAAAGGCACGATGTTTCTCGCCGCCGCCACGCCGATGTGTCGCGCGGCTTCGGGAGAGCCGGTGAAGGAGATCCTGCGCACTCGTCGGTCGCTGACCAGTGCGGCGCCGACTTCCTCCCCGATTCCCTGAACGACATTGAGCACACCAGGAGGAAATCCTGCTTCCTCTGCCAAGTCAGCCAGGAGCGATGCCGAAAGGGGCGACCACTCAGCCGGCTTCAGAATCACCGGATTCCCTGCAGCGAGTGCCGGTGCCATCTTCCAGCTGTTGAGGATCCACGGGGCGTTCCAAGGCGTGATGATTACGGCTGGCCCGGCCGGCATGCGGTGGACCGTGTTGCGGGTGCCTTTTGACGACCAGGTTCTCGGCTCGTATTGGGTGGAGAGGTCGGCGTAGTTCCTGAAGTTCTCGGCGCCTCGGTGGACGACCCTGGCTTGCAAGCTCTCCAGGAGCATGGCCATATCGGCGCATTCGACGATCGCGATGTCGTCCGTGTTCTCGTCGATCAGGTCGGCCAGGCGGTGCAGGTACGTGGCTCTCTCATCGGGTGTCTTTGCCGACCAACCAGGGAAGGCATCGACTGCCGCCGTCACTGCTTGATCAGCAGTGAGGGCGTCACCTCGCGCCACGTCGGCGAGCTTCCAGTCCCAATCGAGCGGGGAGCGAACTTCGAACGTGGTCGTGGAGCTGACGCGTTTCCCGCCGATGTAGTGGTCTGGCGAGATGGCGATGTCGGATACTTCGGCGCGAGTGGATGGCATTGGTGGAGAGGTCGTTAGGCACCTAAGGATAAACTGGCCGACCTCATGCCGAGACCTCTCAGTGACCACGATCCCGAAGTTGTTCTCGAAGCGGAGCGGGACATCCGGGCCAAACTCGGTGAAGAGGACTTCGACTTCGAGGCATTGCTCGCTGTCTCGAACATCTACCGGGCCGCGACTGCAGTTCGCAATCGGATGGAGAAAGAGATTCTCTCGCCCGCCGGTCTCACCTGGGGCGGGTTCACAATTCTCTTCGTGCTCTGGGTGTGGGGCGAGAGGGAGACCGCCGATCTGGCAGAGGACAGTGGGTTGGCCAAGGGAACACTGACGGGAATGCTGAAGACGCTGGAACGGTCCGAGCTTGTCGAACGGGCGCCTCACCCAGATGACGGGCGAAAGGTATTGGTGGCCTTGCGACCGAGCGGCCTCCAGCTGATTGAAGGTCTGTTTCCGGCTTTCAATGGGGCAGAGGCTGAATTCACGTCACGGCTCGACTCCGGGGAACGGCGCGAACTGGCGAGATTGCTGCGAGTTGTGACCGCCACTGCCGACGGAGTGGATCTGGTCAGTACCAATTGAGTACCGTTAGGTACCTAACGAGTTAGGAGTATCGAAATGGGTGAAATCGTTGGCGTTGGCTTGATCAGCCACGCACCAACAATCATGTTCGATGAGCCCACACGCAAGGAGCTCAACGAAGGAAAAGAGATCAGCCTCGTCCCGGGTCTGAAGCGCCTTCGCAGTGAGGTGCTCGACAAAGTGGACGCAGACACCATGGTGATCATCGATTCACATTGGTTCTCGACCGTTGAGCACATCCTGTCTGCTCATGAGCGTCGAAGTGGTCGCATGACCTCTTCTGAACTCCCCCGCGGGATGTCCGGAATCCCTTACGACTACCCGGGCGATCCGGAGCTGGCCAAGTTGGCAGCCACGCTCGGTGACGACCTTGGCACTCCTACTCATGCGTCCGAGGATGAGTATCTCCCCGTCTATTACGCAACGATCAATCTCGTGCACTATCTCCAAAAGGACGAGGCCGTCGTTTCCGTCTCGGTGGTGCAGACAGGCGAACCCGATGACTTCTTGACCATGGGCGAAGCCATTGGTGAAGCGGTCAAGCGTCTCGATCGACGTGTTGTCGTGTTGGCCTCAGGAGGGATGAGCCACACTTTCTGGCCTCTGAAGCAGATCTCCAAGCACGAGGCTTCAGACCCGGTTCACATCTTCACGCCTGAAGCCCGGGCAGCCGACGAAGAGCGACTGGAGTGGATGAAGGCTGGCGATCACAAGAAGATCGTCGACGCCATGCCGGACTACATGCAGCACAATCCGGAAGGTGACTTTGGTCACTACCTGATGATGATTGGCGCTGTGGGGGGTGCCGACTGCACAGCACCTGGTGAGCTCTACAGCGACTACGAGAACGCCACCGGCACGGGTCAGGTTCATGTGTGGTTCAGCAAGCCAGAAGCAGGTTGGACGGCATAACCCAGAAAACCCCGCCGGAACTGCCAAAATCGGGGCGTGGTTGCCCTAGAGAAATCGCCCGAGAGCATTGACGATCTCGCCGAACTGGCTCGCGCTCTCGAGTCGATGGAGTTTGGTGCATCGGTGGGCGACCTCAGCGAGCAACGCGACGCCCTGCTCGAGACTGTCCGTCAGTATCTGATTCCACGGCGTGCCGGGCAGGCGCCACGTCTGACCGTTGTCTTCGCTGGCCCCACCGGGTCTGGCAAGTCGACTCTCGTGAACTCCCTCGCCCGGAGAGCGTTGTCGGCGACCGGTCCCTTGCGACCTACGACCCGGGGTCCGATCGCGCTGATCCGGGAAGAGCAGGACGAGTTGGTGATCGGAGGGGTGGAGGTTGCTCAGGTCAGGGGCAAAGCCCAGATTCTCGATGCGATGACCCTCATCGACACGCCTGATATCGACTCCACGGCCGTCAAGCACCGCGCTATGGCCGAGGCGATGATTGATCACGCCGATGTCGTTGTGTTTGTGACTTCTGCTCTCCGTTATGCGGACGAGGCTCCCTGGCAGGTCTTGAGACGTGCGCAATCACGCGGAGCGACGGTGGTGAACGTGCTGAATCGATTGACCCCTGAGAGCGCCGGAGCAGCTATCGACTTCCGGGGGCGCCTGGAGCGCGAGGGTCTCGACGGCGACGGTCTGGTGGTCATCTCTGAGCACCACATCGAATCAGAACGGGAACGTGTTCCGTCGCTGGCTGTTCGCTCATTGGCCCGAGTACTCGCCGAGATTGCCCGCGATAGCGAACAGCACCGCGACGAGATCTCGAGCAGGGTCCTGGCAACGGTTGTCTCCAAGGCCCGCCTGTTGGCGGACGCCGTGGACGAGTCTGGCGAGGCTCTCGAGTCTTTGGAGGCAGAGATCGACCTATCACTCAACTCCCGGCCACAACGGTTGGAATGGCCAGCCAACGTGGCTGTCACCTTTCCGAGGAGGGCCCGTCGTTGGGCAGGACGCCGATGGGTGAAGCGCCCGGGTCACGAGAAGCTCGCCGATACCCACGCCCACCTGCTCATATCCGCAGTCCAGTCCGATCTGATGAGCTGGGCGGTCAACCATCGACCCACTCAGGTGTCGGTCGACGACGCCACCGTCGCCGTCGATGCTGCAGCTTCCCTCATCGAATCGGCTGTCTACGGCTGGCGAGACAGTCTCGGTGATGTTGTCCTTCTCGAGCCTGCAGACCAGTGGCGGGAGGCTGCTCGCCGATCTCTTATGGCTCGGGTGGAAGTCGTCTATCAGCAAGTCTCTCAGTCAGTTATCGAAAGAGCTCGATTCAACTGGAGAGCCCTCGGCTCAGACCCGATCCGACAGACCCTTCGACCGCTTGTCGATGCGTGACTCGCTCCTGAAGCTTGCCGAATCAGCGGAGATGGCCCTCGCATCGGCGAATGGCGTTCTCGACCCGGCCGCGATTGACCCGCTTCGCGAGAGCGTTCGCAACCTGCGAACCCGACTTGGGTTCCCGGAGGGCACGATCGTGGCTGTGCTGGCCGGCGGGACTGGTTCAGGCAAGTCGTCGCTGTTCAATGTGCTCGTTGGAGAAGAAGTCGCTGATGTAGGTGGTGTCCGACCGACGACCACCGAGCCCATGGCGTCGATACCGGTCGACGCGGCGGAAGCCGTAACCGGGCTCATCCAACACCTCGGCATCGAGCCGAGCAATATCCATCCGGGGGAGTTCTGTCTGATCGACATGCCCGATTACGACAGCGTGGAGGAGTCGCATCGGAAGCGAGTCGATGAGCTGCTTCCGCTAGTGGACGTCGTCGTTTGGGTCGTCGACCCGGAGAAGTATCGCGACGCACGTCTCCACAACGAATACTTGCAGCCCAGCGCTGCATACAGCGACCAGTTCGTTGTGGCGCTCAATCAGGTCGACAGACTGGGCGGACCCAACGTGAACTCCGTGGTGGCCGACCTCCGAGAGGCGCTCGACGAGGATGGTTTGGGCTCGGTTCCGATCGTGACCGTTTCAGCGCGACCTCCAGCGGGCCCTCCGGTTGGTGTCGAGGAGCTCACGGCCACCCTGTCGAAGATGGGCGACGCCGGCATGAGGAAGCTCGGCACCGACATCCAGGAGATCGCATCCGACCTTGCGGATCGCTTGGGCTCCGGACTCGACTTCGATCGCCGTGCCGCAGAGGTCGTCGAGCGAACAGCCGATGACATGGTTCGTGCGGAGGCTGCACAGGGTTCAAGCCGTCTGATCCGGTTCCTAGAAGAGATGGCCACAGCCTCGGGAGGGCCGATGGCTGAGTCTTTGCGCAGACTTGCAGCTGACGTACCTCGCCACGTCGCACGTATCGCGGAGGAAGCCACTCCTGAGCCTGAGAAGTCGCGCTTCGGGCGGACCATTGAATCTTCTGGGGCAGATCGGGACGCAGTGGTCACGGCCCTTAAGTCTGATGTGATCAGACCGGCACGCGCCCTCCTCGCGAAGCGTGCCGTCGCCGTAGCGGCACTGGCCGAGTTCGTGGTCGAACTGCAAACCGTCGACGGCACCAAGGGCTAACGTCCGATCATGCCCTTCCCCGCTCTTCTAGCGCAGTCTTCCTGGGAGAACCTCGGCACACAGGGCCGTCTGATCGTTACCGGCGCCATCATCGTTGGGGCCATCGTTCTCTATGGGCTGAGTCGTAGAATCGGTCGACGACTCGTCAATCGTCTCGGCGAGCACGACCATGAAGCTGCGCAGCGCTACGAGACACTCTGGGCGGTGATCAGAAAGCTCCTGGCCTTTGTCACCGTGTTCCTGGCAATTCTCTTCATCTTCATCGTCTGGGAGGTACCGATCACCCCGTTCCTGGCGATGGGAACGGTCCTTGCCGCAGCGATCGGCTTTGGCGCCCAAGACGTTGTTCGGGACTTCCTGGCCGGATTCTTCATTCTGGCTGAAGACCAGTTCCATCTCGGGGACACTGTGACCATTGCTGGAACGACCGGCACGGTCGAGGACATCCAACTGAGGGTCACCGTCCTCAGGGATCTGGAAGGCAACGTCCACTTCGTTCCCAATGGGCAGATCACCGTGACTTCGAACTTCACCTCGAAATTCGCTCAGCCGGTCATCGATGTTGGAATCGCCTACGAGGCTGACGTCGACCGAGCGATCCAAGTGTTCCTCGACGAGCTCAAAGGCATGGCGACCGACGATGAGTTCGGGCAGTGGGTGATCGGTGACCCCGAAGTTCTGGGCGTCAATCGGTTGGACGACTCGGCCGTCGTCTTGCGCGGCCGAATAACCACCACGGCGGATCAGCGCTGGATGGTGAAGAGGGAAGCTCTGAGGCGGGTAAAGAAGCGCTTCGATGCCGAGGGGATCAACATCCCCTTCCCCCAGGTCACTCTCAACCAGAAGAGCTAGGCGCCCGCAGGACTTTGAGGCTGTCCGGGATCCAACGACCCCTGGCACCGTCGACGAGACCAAGATTCTCACCGTCGGCCTGAACGGCGACAGCCGGGTCAGCAGTCAGTTCGAACTCCGATATCTGATCGATCACGTCGAAGCCAGGGATCTTCGCCAGGTCGCGATGAAGCAGTGCAGATGCAAATACGCTCGGGATTCGGCGGCGCTTCAACCTGTCGAGGATCAATGCAGACATTGGGTTCGGGCCATCGTCGCGGAAGCGAAGCCCAATCTTCCCGAAGTAGGTGTAGATGGTTCTGAACTGGATCAACGCTGCAGTGACATCGACGGTGCGTGACTCTGTCTTGAAGGTGATGTGTGGTTCCCGCGACGGGAAGGTTCGCAAGCCGACGCCGATGGCTGAACGTGCATAGTGCAGTGATCCGAATCTGTATTTGCGGTAGGGGTCGGCGTCGGCCACCTGAACGACCTCAGCATCGATCCCGAATCCACAGGCAAAGATCACGTGGTGGCTCGTCGTTGTGGTTCCCCTGTGGAGCTCCAACTCCACCGTGGAGACCTTTTCGATGTTCGGCGACCGTGCGATGAATCGCGCCGCTCTGGTCTGGCGTGCTGGTATGCCCAGTAGCCGAGCCACGACGTTGGTCGTACCTGCCGGGATGATCGCCATCGCAGCGTCAGTGCCAATCAGTCCCTGAGCAACGTGGTGAACCATGCCATCGCCACCGGTCGCAACCACGATGTCCGCCCCCGACTCTGCCGCCGATCTGGCATCTTGAGTGGCCTCGGTTGCCGACCCCGGCCACATCGCCTCCACGTCGTAGACCCTCGAAAGCTCAGCCATGACAGTTCTGTGGTCTCCGCCGGTGAACTGGCTGGCTACGGGGTTAGCGATTACTGCGACCTTGTCCACGAGGCGGCGAGAGTACCCTGCTCCGCTGATGCCAGAACTCGTCGACGAGCCGAGGGAACAGTCCTCTGAAGCTCTCTATACGGTCGTAGCCGGAGAGGGCGATGGCTTCATGTTGGGTCTGGCCGCCGGAGACAGTGCAGGTGGAGCTTGGGAGCTGGGGTATTCCGCAGCCACGGAACAGGCAACCCTCATTGCCTATGAGCTGATCACTCATCGCGAGATCTCCGAGGAGCGACTCTTCGCCTCACTCCTCGAACTCGACGGATCTGAAGGTGAGGAGCCGGTATATCGCGCAGAGAGCCCGGAGTTCAGAGTCTGGTTGGACCGGGCTCGTGCCGGGGGAGCCATACCGGTCGACGGTGAATCGCTCGACGCTTCGGTTAGGGCGTCCGTGGTGGGGGTTGCCTATCGGAGCGATCCGGAGCAGGTGATACGCCAGTCCAGGCGGCTCGGTGCGATGTTCCATACCGACGCTCGAACCGTCGCGGCCGGAACGATCGTTGCCTCCGCTGTCGCTGCCTCGTGTTACGCCCAATCCGGGCTTGATCTCATTGCTGGAGTCGCTGAGTCGGTTGGTCCTCACGAGGAGCGAATCACCGAAGGTCTCAGTGGTTCAGAAGCTGTGGCAGGCCTCGGTGACCGCATCCTGGAGTTGTTGCCATCGGTGGGGGCCACCGACGGTGCGAAGGCGCTCGAGTTGGCCGGTGGAGATCCCGACGATCCTCTATCGCTTGTGTTGGCGGCGTTGCTTCTCGCCGCTCCGGTAGCGCCCCGTCATCATGCCGCGATCGAACAGGCTGCGCGACTGGGTGGCTCAAGACTGGGAGCCGTCGTAGGCGCGATAGTCGGCGCCCGTGTCGGAATCCGTGCTTGGCCGTGGGCCTTTGCCAACGACACCTGGTTTGCGGAGATAGGTCGTCGACTGGTGAGAGGGCCCGACGAGGTGAGAGACCTTCCCATTCCATACGCCGTGGAACACCATCTGATGTCCGGGAGTGTGCCCGGGTTTCTCTGACCGTCAGAAGGTGACGGCGACCGACATGAGTTCCTCACGGCCGAGGAGACCGGCTGCCGCTTGCAGTGCGCGGGGCGTTTCCGAGAGTGGAAACTGATGTGAAACCAGATCGTCGATCCGTGGGTCGGTGTCGAGTTGGTTGGTTGCCCATTGGTACCCGATCGAAGAAGCACCCATTGCGCCCCGAACCGTGAGCTGCTTGGCAACGATCACATCCGACAGGAAATGGAAGGCACGGTTGCCCTTGGTCGAGGCAAGGACCACCCGTCCGCCACTCCTGACCAGGTCGAGGGCCGTGAACACGGCCTCCGGGTCGTCTGAGGTGACGTCGATCACTACGTCCGGACGTCTGCCGATTGCGTTGGCGAGCTCAGCAGCCACGTCCGTGTTCTCGATGTTGATTGTCGCGTCGGCACCCAGGATCTTCGCGAGATTGAGCCGATCCGAATCGTGGTCGAGGCCGGTCACGCCGACCCACCCTGCACCGGCAGCCTTCGCAGCGATGAGACATGCCAGCCCGCGCGGGCCGGGGCCGAGGATCAGCACGTCTTCGCCGGGCTGGAGCATCGGAAGCTCAACCGCCCAGGTGTGACCGGAGGCAAGTGGGTGGACAAATGTCGCCACCTCTGACGGGACGTCGTCGGTGACGGGGTGCAGGTTGGCGTTCGGGTCGAGATACATGAGCTCGGCAAGACCGCCCCAGAGCCCGGGAGGCTCCACGGAGGCGATCATCCCGTAGGAGTTGCTGGGTTTGCGGCTCACGCACGTGGCGAGGTTTTGATGACAGCGATGACAGCGTCCGCACCTGATACGAGGCTCGACCACCACACGCGTGCCGACCGGATAGGGAACGTGCGGTCCCTGCACAGCAACCCGACCGACGACCTCGTTTCCTGGGACGAGGGGATACACGACGTCGCGTGCCTCACCCTTCCAAATCTGGACATCGGATCCCGACACTCCAGTCGCTTCGACCGCGAGCCAGCCACCGTCTTCACCACCCCTGGTGGGTACCTCTGTGAGAGAGAAATGTTTCGGCTCGACGAGCATCATCGCCCGAGCCTTGTCAGCTGCCAGCATCGGTTTTTGAGTGTAAACCTGGCTCAGATACTCCCAAACATGGTGAGCATCTTCTCGACCCCTCGCTCGAGGTCGTCATCGGCCAAAGCGTACGACAGTCTCAGGTGTCCCGGAGCGCCGAACGACTCGCCCGGGACGACCGCAACTCCTGCCTCGTTGATCAAACCGTCACCCAGGTCTGCCGATGTCGGGTATCGATCGCCGAGGAGATCCTGCACGTTGGGAAAGACGTAGAACGCACCGTCAGGCTCGAACAACCGGATCCGAGGCTCCTCTTTGAGCAGGCCGATCATGCGATTGCGGCGTGTGTCGAAGATCCTCCGCATCTCATCGACCGTCTCTTGCGGACCGCGAAGGGCCTCCATCGCCGCCATCTGGGCGATGTTGTTCACGTTCGAGGTCGCATGAGATTGATGTCGCGCCGCAGCGTTGATGACATCAGTCGGTCCGATCATCCAGCCGACACGCCATCCGGTCATCGCGAAGCTCTTTGCAACACCGTTGATCAGTAGAACGTTTTCCAGCCCATCCGTGACCGCTGCTATCGAGGCTGCGGCCGCCGAACCGTCGTAGACCAGACGCTGGTAGATCTCATCGGCCACCAGCCAGACGTCACTGTCCAGACACCATTGCCCGATGGCTCGAGCCTCTCCTGCGCTGTAGACAGATCCCGTCGGATTGGACGGTGACACGAAGACGAGCAGCTTGGTGCGCTCGGTTCTCGCAGCCTCCAGTTGTTCGACGCTCACCTTGAAGCCTTCGTCGATCGTTGTCTCCACTGCGACTGGGACTCCGCCGGCCAATTGCACTCCGGCCGGATAGGTCACCCAGTGGGGCGTGGGTAGGAGGACCTCGTCGCCGGGGTCGATCAGGGCGGCAAAGCTTTGAAAGATGGCCTGTTTGGCGCCGTTCGTAACCACTATTTGGTCACTCTCGATATCAACCCCAGAGAATTCTCTCGTGTAGTCGACGATTGCGTCCCTGAGTGGTGGCAGTCCCACGTTCTGGCTGTATTTGTGGGTCGCCGGGTCTTTGGCGGCGATGGTGGCGGCCTCGATGATGTGCGCCGGGGTTGGGAAGTCAGGCTCACCCGCCCCGAATGACACGACGTCCTGGCCTTCGGCCCGCAACTCGCGTGCCCGGTTGCTTATTGCCATCGTGGCCGAGCCGGGCAGCTTCTCCAGTCGTTGAGAAACTCGCTTCACCCCGTCGATCGTAACCGCTAGCGATACCTCCAACGATCGACCACGGTGCCGTCTGAGAGTTGGAGCAACGCCATGTCGCCGGAGTTCGTCCAGACAGGACTGCCACCGGGGTCCCAACCGGGGTCCGAGCTGGATACCCGCAGCTCCTCACCGCTCGATAGGACGGAGCCTTCGGGGAATGTGAAGCGATGGCGGCTCGACTCGTCCCTCAGGATCCACCCGGAGAGGTCGACGGGGCTGTTGCCGTCGTTGACGATCACGATCTCCTCGTCGTCCAGGGCCTCGTCATCCGGTCCGCCCGGGTCGATCATTGATGTGTCTCGAATTCGCACCTCGGGGAGTTCGTCAGACGACCCACACGCGGTTGGGGCCCAGAGCCCGGATCGACGCTCGAAGGCGTTCGACTCGGCAGTGACCAAAAGCGCTCCGTACGGATCGTCGGCTATGCCGTTGGCGATTACCAGGCCCATTGCCACGAGGTCGAGGTTGATATGGTCGCTGTCGGTGAAAACATGGGCGAGGGTTCGTCCGAATTGGTCGATCTCGAGCTCTTCGAGCGTCACCTGCTGGCCCTTGACGTTGTCGATCAGGTAGTCGAGGGATTCGTCGGCGTAGCACTCGTCATTCTCCGGTGCGTTGATGCCGGCGAGGCGGACGGTGATGACCGTTTCACCTGTTTCGACCTCGAGAGTGTCGCCGTCGGCGATCCACGTGACTTCCCCGCCTGGAAGGTCTGAAGGTTCGACCGGATCAGTGGTGGGTGAGGTGCAAGCCACGATGACAGAGGCGATGGCTATGCAGAGCGTGAGGAAGCGTTTCGCTGCTTCTTCCTTCGTCGCGAAATGGCGATTCCCATCCAGGTGAGAATCGATGAGATGACCGCAGTGAGCAGGATCACGAAGGCTTCAGGCATCGTGAACTCCCAGCCGAGGAAGTCGAGCGTGACGTCCTCGAAGTTCTGGAGGATGAAGATCAAAAGGACGATCGCCAACAGTCCAAAGATGAGCAGACGCCACGGGAACGATTGCTCCGGCTCTGGTTCGAGGTATTCCTCTATCTCATGGATTTCGTCGGTCATAGATCTGCGGCGTTCTGGAACGACCAATCTTCACGCGAGGCACGTGCTTTGTCCACGTCGACGAGAGTGAGCAGGACGAAGCCGATACCGAAGAAGGCGATCACCGAGAGGATCGCCGGTCGACCCGAACCCGTTTGGTTGCTGACGATGGCGAAGACCAGCGGCCCCCAGATTGCGGAGAACTTAGAGAAGACGGAGTAGAAGCCGTAGAACTCCGCGGAGGCTTCTTCGGGAATCATCGACCCGTAGAGCGATCGGGAGAGGGCCTGAGTGCCGCCGAGAACCATCCCCACGACAGCGCCTAGCCCGTAGAGGGGGAGCGGGTCGCCCTCAGGAAGGAAGAACGCACTGATGGCCGCAAGCACCCATACGACGAGCGAGATGAGGATGGCGGGTTTGGTGCCCCGGGTGCCGGCGATGCTCCCGAAGAGCAGGGCTCCGAAGAAGGCCACGAACTGGACGATGAGAAAGACGATCACGATCTCCTGGGTGCCCAATTCGAGGGTTTCCTCGGCGTAGGCACCGGTCACACCAATGACGGTCTGGACAGCGTCGTTGTAGAAGAGGTAGGCAACGACGAAGAGCAGCAGGTGCTTGAAGCCGAAGAGTTTGCGCGCAGTAGCTGCTGTGCGCGAGAAGCCGAGTTGGGCGAGGGCGAGCCAACGGTTACGTCCTTGGTATTCCTCGGGGAGGTCGTAGACCTCTGTCTCGTCGGGGAGTCTGCGTAATGACACGCCAGTGAAGATGAACCACCAGATGCCTGAGCCGGCGATGGCGAATCGGGCCGCTGTCGCTTCTGAGAGGCCCGTGAGGCTGTCATCCCCGCTGAGCAGGATGAACACGAAGGCGATGAGCACGTAGAGCCCGCCACCGATATATCCGTAGGCGAAGCCTTTGGACGAGACCTTGTCGATCGTGTCGTCTGTGGTGATGGTTGGGAGGAATCCGTCGTAGAAGACGTTTGAGGCCACGAATCCGATCTGGGTGACGAGGACGACAAACAGGAAGAGGAGGACCGCGCCGTCCGGAACCAGCGGGGCGAGGATCGTTGTCGCTGCGCCGAGGGTGGCGAAGACTCTGAGGAAGCGCTTCTTGGCCGATGCGTAGTCGGCAATGGCGCCAAGCATCGGCATGATCAGGAAGAGAACGAGGGCGCCGATGGATATGACGCCCGACCACAGGGTCTGCCCTGAGTATCCGTTCCACCCTTCGTCCGGAACGATCGTTCCTGTGAAGAAGGCGGCGATGATCGCACCGAAGGTCGTGATATAGGCCGAGTTGGCCCAGTCGTACATCGCCCAGCCCCAGATGGTGCGGGGGTCGTTCTTGACTACGGGGTCAGACATCGGAGGGGATCATGGCATGTGGGGAGTGCGCGATGCACTTTGCGTCCTTATATCAACTGATAGCGAGGCGGTGTGGGTAGCTTCGGTCTGTGTCGTTGAGAGTCATTGTGCTCGGGATTGTTCTCCTTCTGGGCTGTACGACCGCAGTCGACGTTTCTTCTACGACCACCTCCTCATCGACGATCGCCTCCTCGACTACCGACCCGCCTCCGGTATCCCTGACCGGACCTTGGGACCTCGTGGAGTACTCGGAGGGCGGTTCGACCGTCGCGGTGGAAGTAGGGGTCAACACCCGTGAAGTTCCTCGGGTCGTGATTACGGAAACCGGGTTCTTCGGGAATCTCGGTTGCAATCAGTTCGATGGGGATGGGGTCGGATACGAAGTGACCCAGGAGCGACTGGTCCCCGGCCAGGTTGCGGTCACCGACATGGGCTGCGGGTCCGATGAGCTGATGCAGGTTGAGGACATCTTTCGGGAAGCCGTCTGGTCACCTGAGATTCTCCTAAGCGTTGACGAAGACTCGATGAAGTGGACTGCGAACGGTGTCGAATTCTGGTTCAGGCGCTGAATCTCTCGCCCACCATTTCTGTCAGACCCTCCTTGTACGTTGATGGAAAGGCGGGGTTGAGAAGAGGAAGAAATCTGTCAGGGGCTGCTCGTAGGGTCGTTGACATGAGGGGAATGGGATGAGTCAGCTCCGATCGGTGCTCGATGACATGGCCACGACGTCGATGGCCAGCATGTCCGAAGCCGAGATCGACGCAGAGATCGAAGAGATCACGAGGGCCAGTCAGCGGCTGGAGGTGCTGCTCGTCGAACGTGTCAAGGAGCTGTCCGAGCGTTCCGCATTCGCCGCCCTCGGCTACTCCTCAGCAACCAACTACCTGGCCGACCGCACTCGAACCACACACGGCCGCGCCCGCAACATCGTCTCCAGAACCGACATGCAAGACAAGGCGCCCCATGCCTACTCCGCATGGACCGACGGGCGCATTTCCACTCTTCAAGCCATCAACCTCGCCGACGTCGCCGAAGCCGTTCCCGACGAGTATCGGGAAGCCGAGCCCTGGCTCGTCGAGGTGGTGGAACCTCTCAGCGCCACCGACACCAGGAAGGCCCTGACCTACTGGCGCGACGCCGTTGACGGGCCTGGAGAGTTCGAAGCCGACAAGCAACAACTCAGACGTGGTGTCTCAGCCTCCTGGCTGCACGGGATGCTCCGCATCGATGGCTGGATGACCAAACACGCAGGGGAAGCCTTCCTTGCGACACTCGACGCCAACTCGCCACCACCTACCGAAAGTGACTCCCGTACTCCCAGACAACGTCGACATGACGCCCTCGAAAACGCCTGTCGTCAACTGCTCGACAATGGGACTACAGCAACGGTCGGTGGTGAGAAACCACACATCGTTCTCCACGCCGACATCCCCGCCCTACAGGGTCTGGCTGGTGGACTCCACGAGACTCAAAGTGAGCAGATCGTCGATGTCGACACCCTCCGCCGGGTCGCCTGCGACGCTTCGATCACACGCATCGTCTTCGGACCGCAGAACGAAGTCCTCGACGTCGGACGCAAGACCAGGGTTTGGAATACTGCCCAACGCAAAGCAATCGTTGCCAGAGACAGGCACTGCCAGGGCGAGGGATGCCGCACCAAGCCACAACACTGCGATATCCATCACCTCGATCATTGGGCGGACGGCGGAGTGACCACAGTTGAAAGTGGAATCCTCCTATGTCGACCGTGCCACACCACCGAGCACAGCCAGGACCGTGCACGACGACGAAGGCGAACCTAGGGGTGGCCTCTTCCCACCACCCCGGAGTTGCCGGCAATCAACCAACAAGCCCGAAGGTCTTTACCCAAGGCCCGCGCCTAGTCGCGTGAATCTCGGGCTGACCTGACGACGAGCCCACCGATCGCCGTGATCATCAAGGCCAGCCAGAGCGTGGTGCCCCAGCCGAGAGTTCCTGTTGGTCCGGTGTTGGGAAGGGTGGAACCAGAGATATCACTCGTGGTGGTCGTGGTTGGCTGAGTCGAAGTAGTCGACGACGTTGAACTGGATCCCGCGACCTCGGACGTGGTGGTGGTCGGCATCGTCGTCGTGGTCGTAGCGGGTAACGACGTTGTCGTTGAGGTCGGTGGTGTCGTCGTCGTCGAGCCGGGCGCCGTCGTTGTGGTGGTTGTTGGGGGCGGCAATGTGGTTGTTGTGGACGGCGGCACCGTCGTAGTCGTCGTCGGCGGCAGCGTGGTTGTGGTGGTCGGCGGAAGTGTTGTGGTTGTTGGGGGCAGGGTGGTGGTGGTTGTGGTGGTCGGCGGAAGTGTTGTGGTGGTTGTTGTCGGCGGCAAGGTTGTAGTTGTCGGAGGTGGTGTCGTCGTCGTGGTCTGCGGCACGGTCGTAGTGGTCGGCGGTGGCAACGTTGTGGTTGTTGTCGGGGGCAGCGTCGTTGTCGTCGTGGTCGTTGTGGGCGGGGGAGCTCCGCATGCAAACGGACCGATCGTGTTGTTCGAGCCTTGCACTTTGACTTCCTGGCCTACGAGGTGAACGCACACGAAGTCATCAGAGCCCGAGACGTCGATGCCGGATCGAGACGAGAACAGCACGCCAGAAGGGCTGGTCCAGTCGGAGCCCGACATCTTGATTGGGAACTGGTCGTCGTCAGAGTCGGTGAAGACGAGCAGATTGAGGACAGCAGGTGTCAGATTGGCGTTCTGACCTCCCACATCGATCAACCCGTCATTTGCGAGCAAAGTCACTGTCGCCGTCAATCCTGAATCGCCGAGGCTGATCTTCGCTCCCGGGCCGACACACCAAACGCCATCCCCGGTCACGGTTATGTCGCCTCCCGATTCGAGGTCACCCTCGGTGCAGAGATCCTTCAGATCTTCCACCCTCATCGTGTTGTCACCGTTGACCAGGCTGGAGAGGTTCCCTGGCCACCCACCGGAGACCCCCGGAGGGTTGCTGCTTTGTGCCGGCTCGCCCGTGCCTTCGGCAGCCTCGCCACATCCGGATCCCATGGCGGGGCCGTAGTCGTTGTTCCCGCTGTCCTAGTGCGACCCACCGTACGTAAAGGCCGGGGCTGGGGACGGTCCACCCGGGTAGTAGAAGCATTCGTCGGAGCCGTTGCTCTCGGTGTTGTTGTTCGAGTGGACGCGACCGAAGTAGTCGTTGCTGCTGCCTGAGAACGCCGCTTCGAAGTCGCTGTCGTCGCTTTGGGCCTGGGCGAATACGACGTAGTCCGAAGCGCTCACCGAAGCCAGCGAAGCCGCTGCGGGAGCAATTCTGTTGTCGGGTTCGTCCCCCGCTTCGGCACCTGTTGTCTCTGGAACCGTGCTCGCTTCCGCCGACTCAACGGTGCCAATAGGAGCGTCGCCTTCGGTGTCTGAGGAATCTGGGTCGTCGCCTGTGCACGCGGCCAGGCCAAAGGCGATCAAGAGAATCAATGCGAGGCGACGGGCCATGAACGCAGGCAGGCTAACGCTGAGCCGGGGTTGTGAAGCTCATTCTCTTGCGGTGGCCAGCACAACTGACGACCTGCCATAACCTGACGGCCAATGCGTAGGTACCTCATTCTCTTGGCTCTAGTCGTCGCCGCCTGCTCCTCCGGACAGGAGCTCGCACCAACAACCGCGCCCTCGACCGCTCCGCCGACGACTGCAACCCCGTCAACCGCACCGCCTACTACAGACGGAGACACGCCGACGACCACCGCCGGACCAACAACTACCACGACCACCCTTCCGCCGCTCCAGTCGCTGGCCTATGAAGAAGTGACCCGGATCGACTTTCCGATCCATCTCGTTCCCCGCAACGGCAACGAGTCGGTCCTCGCCACCAAAGCCGGGCAGCTCTTCATGTATTCCGACGGTCAGGTTGGCGATGCCCCCTTCCTCGATCTCAGCGCCCGAGTCAGAGACTCCGGTGAACGCGGACTTCTTGGTATCGCAGTTCATCCGGATGACGACAGTCGACTCTTCGTCCACTACTCCGCAAACGACGGCGACACGGTTGTCGAGGAGTACGCCTTTGGAGAGTCCGACGCCACCCAACAGCTTCTGCGTCTCGATCAGCCTGCAAGCAATCACAACGGCGGCATGATCCAATTCGGTCCCGACGGTGCCCTCTACCTGGGCCTCGGCGACGGGGGAGGGTCTAATGATCGGTTCGGGCACGGCCAGAACACCAACTCGCTCTTCGGTGGAATCGTCCGCATCGACGTAGACGACCCTGACCCCGAGCTCTTTCACTACGGACTGCGCAACCCGTGGCGTTTCTGGATCGACGGCGAGACCATCCACGTCGCAGACGTCGGTCAGAACCAATACGAAGAAGTCACGGTCGCTCCGCTCGTTCCTGACGTGAACCATGGTTGGCCGATCACCGAGGGACTCCACTGCTTCAGCCCATCGTCGGGCTGCGACACGACGGGGATCACCCTCCCGGTCATCGAGGTCTCACACAGCGACTCAAACACTTGCTCGATCACAGGTGGCGTCGTCTATCGAGGCAGTGCCATCCCCGAGGTCCAAGGCCACTACTTCTACTCCGACTATTGCGGCGGATACCTCCGAAGCTTCACGCAGACGGGCGGATCCCTGGAAGAGATCGACTGGACCGATCAAGTGGGTGTCAACGGCCTAACGCCCAGCTTCGGCACAGACCACGAGGGCGAGATGTATGTCCTCACCATCGACGCCGTCTTCAAAGTGGTGGCAAACCGATAGATAGGCTGGCCCTATGGCCACCATCTTCACCAAGATCATCGAGGGAGACATCCCAGGCACCTTCGTTTGGCGTGACGATCGATGTGTTGCGTTCATGTCGATCAATCCGCTGCGACCTGGTCACACACTTGTTGTCCCTATCGAGGAGATCGACCATTGGCTCGACTGCCCGACCGACCTGCGTGACCATCTGATGGACGTGTCGCAGACTATCGGCCAAGCCATCTCGAAGGTCCACAGCCCGGAGAAAGTGGGGATGATGATCGCCGGGCTCGAGGTCCCGCACATGCACATCCACCTGGTCCCGATCGACGGTGTCCGCGATCTCGACTTTGCGAACGCAGCAGTGTCCGTTGAACGAGGAGCCCTCGAAGAGGAGGCGGCATCCCTCCGCTACGTCCTCAAGGCGATGAACGCACCGGGCGTCGCCGACTGATCAGCTCTGGGCGACCACCAACCAGGTCCCGGCTATCACCAGGCCGAACCCGGCCAACGCCTGGATGTTCAGCTCTCTGGTCACACCGGCCCAACCGAAATGGTCGATCAGAGCAGCGGCTATCAGTGACGCCGCAGTGAAGAGCGTCAATCCGGGGCCCACACCCATCTCGGCGATAGTGAGCCCCAATGTGCCAACGACGATGAGCCCCATCAGTCCGGCGCTGAAGGTCCACAGTGGCAGTTCCCCAAGCTCGCCGAACTTCGAACTGCCAAAGACAGCCATCGCGATTCCGATCACCAGCCCGCCGAGGCCGTAGGTGACAAACACGCTGGGAAGAGTGCCGACGCGTTCTTCCATCACCCCAAGAGCACCCGACTGAATCGCACCGGCGATTCCTCCGAGAACACCGATCAGGACGATGACAAACGCATTCATGGTCGGCCATGTTTGTCGGCTTGCGCCTCGAAACTGAGGATCGTCCCCTCCAGATAGTTCGTCGCCGGGTCATAGCCGGAAGGCACGACGTTCTCGGTGTAGTGCAAGACCCTCCTGACCCAGAGACGAAACGCCGCCGCGCGCCACCCAGGCGAGTCCAGATCGAACCCACGCATGAGGCGGGGAAAGACGTCGAGCCATTCCTCGCCCCCGAGGTCAGTCGAGCCATCTGCCCCCAACTCATCGAGGACTGCTGTCTCCTCGCCCGAAGGCTGGGTCGCGATGGACTCTCGCGTGGAAGCAGTGTCATATCCGACGACCTCCTTCAGGTCGTCGGGTACGGGTGCGGGTGGATCGGGTTCGAACGTCGATGTCGGTCGGGCAGCATCGGCAAGCGACGAGACCGCATCGAGACACTCCAAGGTCATGTCGCGGATATCGGTCAGTGACCCGTACAACGCATGGCGTTTGCCGTCAGGGGCGTTGTGCTCGTAGATATCCAGACCGAGTGCTGCCGTCCGATGGGTGATCATCGTGTCGATACCCCAATCTGATCGGGCAACCACGGCGTCATCAGAGGCCAGAGCAGCCACAGCAGATTCGGTGAGCAAGAGCTCGCCGCCGAGGGGTTGGCCGAGTCGCGGAAGAATCGTTCCCGGAAACAGGGTCGCCAGTCCAGGTCTGGTCACCATCCAGGTGATCATTGCGTCGGTTGCAGCTCGGGGGAAGCGATGTCTCACCACGCCGAAACCCCGGTCGGCAGCCTCCTCCGCCCCGTCGATCCAGCCGTGGTCGAAGTTGGTGATGTCTGCGTCGTAGAAGTGGATCCGATCGAAACCCCGCTCGGCGGCCCGACGGATGGCGGTGTTCATGCCATCTCCCTTGCCGGAGCGGAAAGTCCCCAAACGTTCCTGCGCGAATACCTCAACCGGCTTCGAGTGGGCGACCGAGATGTCGCGGCCAAGGTCAGCAACCCGATCCGTGGTGATGTTGTCCGCCGCACCAACGGCCCAGACTTCGTGCACGCGGTCGTGTGTGGCCGCTGTGGTCAAGTTTGCCGCCACAACTTCAAGGGTTTCTTCCTTGAAAGGAAAAACAATCAGACTCATCGTGCGCACCGAAGATCTGTCACGAGACAGGTATAGGGTCGACGGCGATGACAGTTGGAAGAGTGCTCGGCACCAGAGACGCGACACCCCTCGAGTTCTGGGTGGGAGTCGCCGAGGGCGAATACCTGCAGCTCGACGATGTCGTTGCGCTGGAACGGGTCTTGCCCACGGGCGAGCTGGTCCGGATGTATGGCACGGTCGGCCAGATAGTGGCCCGACATGAGGGTGCCCGATTCGATTCCGACGTGTTTCTCATCGAAGACGGCATCTTGCCTGCTGAAGTCACCGAAGCTGCACAGGTGACGGCGACCCGCTTTGAACCCGAAGTCTTCGTTCCGCCCCGTCCCGGCCAAGAGGTCCGGGTGGCGGAAGGCGAGGAGAGAGATCGGGCGTTGTTTTTCGACCGAATGGAACGCAAGGTTCCCGTCGGCCTTGCGCGCAACGGCGAGCCACTCTGGGTCAATTTCGAATTCATCAACGGCGACCGTGGCGCCCACGTCAATATCTCTGGCATCTCTGGCGTGGCAACCAAAACCAGCTACGCAACCTTCCTGCTTCATTCACTGTTCACCTCGGGAGTGTTGGGCAAAGCTGCGACCAACACCAAAGCGCTCATCTTCAACGTCAAAGGTGAGGACCTGCTCCATCTCGACCGCGTCAATGCCAGGTTGGACGATGAGCAGCGATCCAAGTACTCCGACATGAGGCTGCCGAGCACACCTTTCGAATCGGTTGGTTTGTTTGCGCCTCCCCGGCTCGACGACCCGAAAGGGACTGCGGACGTCGCATCCCGGTCAGATGTCACCTCTTTCTTCTGGAGCCTCCACGAGTTCTGCGTGGATGACCTACTTCCGTTCTTGTTTGCGGATGCCGAGGACGACCGGGCGCAGTACACCACCGTCGTTTACAACGTGATGGCCCAACTCAGGCACGCCACCGGGTCCGACACCGGAGCTGCGGTTGTCGATGGGGTGAAGGTGAGGACCTTCCGTGAACTGGCCGATCTGATCACCGAACGGGTCCAGAGTGACGACCATCGCCACACCTGGGCAGGGCCGGCTATCGGCACCGGGACGATCAACGCCTTCGTCAGAAGACTCCAGGCTTCGGTACGTCACCTCGGACGGCTCATCCGGGCCGACGTCGCAGATCCGCAACGCCATCGGATCTCACTGGAAGACCAGGTAACCGTGGTCGACATCCACAATCTCAACGATCGTGCCAAGCGTTTCGTCGTGGGCGTGACGTTGAAGCGTGCCTTCGAAGACAAAGAGCGTGCCGGCCAATCCGAGGAATTGCTGATGGTCGTTCTCGACGAGCTGAACAAATACGCCCCGCGCGAAGGCTCGTCGCCAATCAAGGAGATCCTGCTCGACATCGCTGAGCGAGGCCGCTCCCTGGGTGTGGTGTTGGTCGGCGCCCAGCAGACTGCATCGGAGGTCGAGCGCCGGATCATCGCCAACTCATCGATCAGGGTGGTTGGACGTCTCGACTCCGCAGAGGCGGCACGTGAGGAGTACGGATTCCTGCCCGGGCCTCATCGGCAGCGGGCAACCATCGTCAAGCCGGGGACGATGATCCTCAGCCAGCCAGAGCTACCGGTTCCCATCGTGCTCGAGTTCCCTTTCCCAGCATGGGCAACCCGGGCGTCTGAAGCGGTTGTGCCGGTGGACTACGACGGACCTGCAGACCCCTTCGAAGAGCTGTAGCCAATGGAACGCTGCGATGTGATCGTCCTCGGCGTCGGCACCTGCGGTGAAGACGCAGCGCTCCGCCTGCTGCGTGCTGGCCACGATGTAGTGGGCATCGAGTCAAACCTGATTGGCGGTGAGTGCCCTTATTGGGCCTGTCTCCCTACGAAGTCGCTGGTTCGATCAGCGAATCTCGTCACCGAAGCAAGGCGGGCCAATGGGTTGGTCGGGAGTGTCGAAGTCGAAGCCGATTGGTCGGTAGTTGCCCAGCGGTTGAGAGACGAGATCACCGGTGGGTGGGACGACTCATACGGTGAGCATCGTTTTGCCGCGAGCGGAGGCCGACTGGTCAGGGGTTGGGGCCACATCGTTGCACCACGGACGGTCCAGGTCGGTGAGACCTTCTACGAGGCGAGGAAGGGGATCGTGCTCGCTACTGGCTCGGCGCCTTTCGTTCCTCCGATACCCGGGCTTTCCGAGGTTGGATTCTGGACCAACCGGGAGGCCGTGGCTGCGGAGGCCCTTCCCTCGAGTCTGGCAATTCTCGGAGGTGGGCCTGTCGGAGTCGAGCTGGGTCAGGTCTTCGCCAGGTTCGGAGTAAAGGTTTCGATCATCGAAGGCCAAGACCGGCTGTTGGGCAGTGAGGAGCCTGAAGTGTCCGCAGTCGTCGCAGCGGCACTCGAGGCCGAGGGTGTTGAGCTACGCCTTGGAAACACCGTCAACGAAGTTGCTGAATCAGCCGGTTCGAAGCTTGTCCGTCTCAGCGGTGGGGGCAGCGTGCGGGCCGACGAGATCCTGGTGGCCACTGGCCGTCGATCAGATGCAGAGTCGCTGGGTGTGGCGGTCGTGGGAGCGCAGATCGAAAACGGATTCGTCAAGACCGACAATCGGATGGAGGCCGCAGACGGCCTGTGGGCGATCGGAGATGTGACCGGCAAAGGCATGCTGACTCAGGTCGGCCTGTATCAAGGATCCATCGCCGTGGAGACGATCCTCGGGGGTGATCCCACACCGGCCGACTACACGGTGATGCCTCGTGCGGTCTTCACCGATCCCGAGGTCGGGGCGGTCGGGTTGACGGAAGCCGCGGCGAAGGAAGAAGGCCTCGACACGAGAATTGTGGTCAAGAATCTGCAGGCGACGTTCCGGGGCTGGTTACACCGCTCCGGAAACGAGGGTGTCATCAAGCTGGTGGCAGACGATCGAGAGAGTGTCCTGGTCGGTGCTTCGGTTGTGGCCCCTACAGCATCCGATCTTCTGGGGTTTCTGTCGCTCGCCATCAAGAGCCGGACCCCAATCCCCGAGCTGGCAGAAATGATCTATGCCTTTCCCAGCTTCTATGGCGCGATCGGCGAAGCGTTGGGTGCCTATGGGCGGGGAGTTGTCAGAGTGCTCGATCCCGAGACCGAGCCAATGATTGGTGACCCGTCGCCCACTGAGTGACAACGCCGCTACCAAAATCTGTCCCTGACGGTTCCTACGATCCCCACCAGTGAAGATTCTGCATACGTCCGACTGGCACGTGGGTCGGCGGATCCGTGGGCGCGATCGCTCCGAGGAGCATCGTGAGGTGCTCTCGGAGCTGGTGTCGTTGGCCGAGGACAACGCCGTCGATCTGACGCTGGTAGCGGGTGACATCTTCGACTCGGCCTCACCAGGTCCGGCAGCTGAGGAGATCGTCTGGCGGACCTTCCTCGACCTTGCCGAGGTTGGACCGGTGCTAGTGGTTGCTGGGAATCATGACAATCCGGCGAGACTCGACGCAGTCGCGCCCCTACTCGAACGGGCTGGGGTCACGGTGGTCGGGACGCCACGATCGCCCACCGACGGTGGGGTCGTTGCCCTCGACGATCTGGGAGTCAAGGTGGGGATGCTGCCGTTTGTCTCTCAGCGCTCGATCGTGAAAGCCGAAGACATCATGAACTCTGACCCGGACAAACACGCCGGTCAGTACGAGGAGCGGATGCGGCGGCTGATCGATGCATTGACCAAAGACATGACCGCTGACACCGTGAACGTGTTCACGAGCCACCTCACCGTGTACGGCGGACTTGCGGGAGGAGGGGAGCGCACTGCTCACATCTTTGGATATGCCATCCCGGCGAGTCTCTTTCCGGGTCATCTGTCATACGTGGCGCTCGGCCACCTACACCGCCAGCAGAAGATGCCTCATGCCTCTGCGGTTTGGTATTCCGGCTCTCCGATCCAACTCGACTTCGGGGAGGTTGCAGACCAGAAAGGGGCACTGCTCGTCAAAGCCGAGCCCGGAAGCCCGGCCTCGGTAGAAGAGCTTCCGCTCAGATCGGGTCGACGATTGATCGAGATTCGAGGAACGCTCGGTCAGGTCCTGGCCAATGCGGAAGGCACGGAGGATGCCTACGTGAAGGTGATCCTCCAGGAGGACGCTCGGGTCGGTTTGGCTGATGAGGTTCGAACTGCCATCCCCGATGCTGTCGAGGTGATTCTCGACAGTCCAGGCAGGGCTGTTGCACCCACCGAGCAGCGACAGGGTCTCGAGCCCACGCAAGCCTTCGCCCGGTATCTCACGGACTCGGGAAATGCGGATCCCGGAGTTGAGGCGCTGTTTGCCGAGCTCCTCGACGAGGCGCTTTCGGAGTCGGGACAGTGAGACCCCTGCAAATCACCCTCGAAGGGTTTTCCGCCTACCGGGAGAAGGTGGAGGTCGATTTCCGAGACGTGGAGTTCTTCAGCATTGCGGGCTCCACCGGGTCCGGGAAGTCAAGTCTCGTGGACGCCATGATCTTCGCCCTGTATGGCCGGGTGCCGAGGCTCGGCGGGAACGCCGTAGCGCCGGTGATCACCGCTGGCGCCGATGTGGCGCGGGTGCGGTTCCACTTCGAGGTCGACGGAGTCGAATACGACGCCACTCGTATGGCTCAGCGGACCTCCTCCGGAGGGGCAAGTGTCAAGGAGGCCCGGCTACAACGAGACGGGTCGGTCATCGCTGACGGCCCCGGAGAAGTCACGTCGCAGGTTGAACAGGTCCTCCGGCTAGGGTTCGAGGACTTCACGAGGACCGTTGTCTTGCCCCAGGGCGACTTTGCGAGGTTCTTGGAGGCCACCAAGTCTGAGCGTCAAGGACTTCTTCGAAATCTCTTGGGTCTCGACGTGTACACCCGGGTCCGGGAGTTGGCGCGAACGAGGGCAGTCGTCGCTCAAGAACAGGTGGCTTCTGCCGAACGCACGTTGCAAGCTCTCGATGTCCCTGACGAACACGCCATGGCCGAGACGGTGAAGCGGTTGGAGGCTCTGGAGAAGGTTGCGATGGAACTCCCGCAATTGGAGAAAAAGCTGGTACTTGCTCAACAGAGTCACGACGAGGTCGGCCGTCAGCTTTCGGAGCTCAGCGATGCACAAAGTCGTCTCGAAGCCATCAGCGCTCCAGTCCGACTCGAGGAGATGGAAGAGGCACTTTCAGGGGCGCGTTCCGATGTGGTCGACTCCGAGGAGTTGCTAGCAAATGCGGATGCGGCCATCTCCGGAATTGAGGCCGCCCTCGGCGAGATGCCTGGCGCCGCGGAACTGAAGACGTGGTCAACTGCCGAGCTTCGAAGAGATCAGGTTCAGAGAGAGCTCGATGAGCTTGGGATAGAGCAGTTCGAGAAGAGTGTCAGTGAAGCCGAGCACTCACTGGCATCGGCGACCACCAACCACGCACAAGCACGGTCCGACCTCAACGATGCACGCTCCGTCCATTCGGCCCATGTCCTGGCTGGGACACTGACAACGGGCGAGCAATGTCCTGTTTGTCGCCAAACGGTGAGTGATCTGCCGGAGTTAGGAGGCAACGACGAGCTCGAGAAGGCTCGAGAAACCGAAGAAAGGCAGGCCTCCGCACTGGACGAAGCGCGCACCGCGGCTGAATCAGCCAAGACGGCATTTGCAGCCGTCGAAGCCAAGAGAGATCAGTTGCTGGAGCAAAAGGCATCCCTTGACACAGACCTCGCAAACGCACCAGGAGGTCTAGAAGAAGTGATCGCCAGACAGTCGGAGCTCAGCGACGAGCTGAGACGGTCTAAGGAGGAGCGGGCGAAGCTCGACGAGCAGAAGCGTCGGGTGCAACGAGCGCTCGAGGACCTTGTTGAAGCATCGAGAAAGGTGGGTCGGTCCCTCACCGAAGCCCAGCTCTCGGTTGCGGGGCTTGGTCCGCCGGTTCCGGAGGCGGACGATGTCGCAGTCCAGTGGAAGGAACTACTGACCTGGCGTGATACTCGACTCGAGGAGGTCAATGAGCAAAGGAAGTCGGTGGAGGGAGCCCGAGATTCGGCAGCTAGGGATGTGGCGAAGGCTCAAAAGGCGCTCATCGACCGGTTGGAGACAGTGGGTGTGGCGTACGAAGGATCGGCAGCCGGTGCCGTCGCAACTGCCTTGGAGCGGACTCGAACGCTGGTCGAGCGATACGAGAACGCTTTGGAGCAGTCAAAGGAACTCAGCACTGCAATCGAAGGCTCCAAACTCACGGCTGCGACCGCATCGGCTCTCGCTGCACACCTGAAGGCCAACGGCTTCGAGCAGTGGCTGATGTCGGGAGCACTTTCCGACCTGGTGACCGGGGCAAACGCACTCATCGGTCAGCTGTCAGAGGGTGGATACTCCCTACATTCCGACGATTCCGGCAGTTTCTCGATCATCGACCACCGCAATGCTGACGAGATGCGGCGGGTCGAAACGCTGTCCGGTGGCGAGACCTTCCTCGTGTCCCTGGCGCTGGCGCTTTCGCTGGCGGAGACGCTTTCCGCGAAAGGCGGCGCTGGCCTGGAGGCGATCGTCCTCGACGAAGGCTTCGGGACCCTGGACGACGAGTCGCTCGACACAGTTGCATCAGTGCTCGAAGAGTTGGCAGGTGAGGGCTTGATGGTTGGTGTGATCACCCACGTCAAGGAGCTCGCCGCTAGAGCACCGACGAGGTTTGAGGTCAGTCGTGACCCGCGAGGGGCGAGGGTCAGGGTGCTGCAATGAAGTTCACGGTCGAGACCTGGGATTCAGACTACGGAGCGCCGGTAGGTCCGGAGCTGGAAGATGCCTCCGAGAACGTCGATGTGACAGTCGAGTGTCGTCCGGAGGATTGGCGGCCGCTACCGCCCGAAGGAGAGCCGGTCCACGACCTCATGTTTGTCGATGGTGTGAGAAGGGTCGACGCCACGCTCTGGATCGACCAACCACCCGACTTTCCAGGGTTTGCGTTGGCAGCGACCTATGCCGCGGGTGTGGTCAGGTGCAATGGCGAGGCCCATGTGCAAACGACTGCGGTCGAGAGGGGGTTGTTCACCTCCGCCAATGCTGTTGACGTCAAGACCAGAGTGGGCGACTACGAAGTCAAGGCCACGAAAGGCACTACCCCCGAAGAGCTATGGCTTGGCATCCAGCAGCGCATGGGCGACCTCGAGGCCGCGGTTGCCCGTAGAGCCGGAGGAGCCGAGCTCCTCGTTGTGGACGGTCCGCTCTCACACGCGCGGGATCTCGACAACGCCGTCGGATACATCAAGACCCAGAAGGTGCAGTACCTGCCTCTGGAGTTGCGGCAGGTCCTCACCTCACTACCGGCCGGTTATCGAACACCGCTGTTCCTGACCACCTCATCGTGGAGTCGGTACTCGTGGTACCTCCGTCTGGCCAATCATGCGGGACCCGCTGGAGGTCTCGTGCGTTGCGAGATCGACGCCAACATCGAACGTCGTGAGGCCATTCAGGTCGCCAATCGGGTGACAGCGTCGCTCCCGCGGTATGCGTCGGCGAGGCACAAAGACCCCAGGGCGCCCCAGAATCTCTATCCAATTGGGGGCCTGGAGCGCGAGTTGAGGCGCCGCCTTGGAGACAAAGACCTGTCGATGAGAGCTCTCCGTCGGGCCTCCGCTGAGCTAAGTCGACTCTCTGCCTGAGGGGATCTCTCTTCGGGAGGCGAGCATCGCACCTGCGACGACTAGAGCCGTCCCGATCACTGCCCACACCGATATGACCTCGTTTCTGAAGATGACCCCGAGTGCCAGGGCTACGACAGGGATCAAGTAAGTCAACATCGATGCCCGAGTGGCCCCCACACTGCCGGCGAGGTTGCCGAGAAGAACGAACGCCAGGCCGGTTCCCAGGATTCCAACCGCCGCTGAGGCGAGCAACGAGTCCCAGGCGAAAGACGACTGAGTGAGTCCGACTATTCCGTAGGGGATCACCAGCGGTAGCGCGACCAATTCGATCCGAGTCATCAGGGCAAGTGAGCCGTACTTCTGCTGGAGCGGCGGGACCATATTCAGGCTCACGGCGTACCCGATGGTCGAGAGGACTATGAGGATCACGCCTATCGCCTCGGTTGAGCCTGTTCCTGCCGATGGGAGGGCGATGGCCAGGATGCCGACGAAACCCACAACGGTGCCGATCATCTGCAGTCGACCGGGGAGTGCCTTGAGGAGCAGGGTTGCGAGCAGGGCTGTGAAGATCGGAGTAGCCCCATTGAGCATCCCCGCAACCGCAGAATCAATCCACTGCTGGGCAATGGGAAACAGGGTGAATGGGATGGCCACCCAAATGGCTGCGACCAGGACGACACGAGGGCCGTCGCCTGGCTCGAGACGCAGGCTCTTGCCACGAGATGCCAGGAACAGAAATCCAGCCCCCAATGTGACTCGAATGAGTGTCACCAGTCCTGGGTGAAACGAATCGAGCCCTATTGCCATGAAAAGGAATGAGGCTCCCCAGATGAGGGCGAGGGAGATGAAGAGAGCCCAGTCGCGAGCGCTGAAGGCCTCACGGTTGGTCCCGTGTGATGTTTTCACGAGCTTGCTGGTCATCAGTTACAGAACCCCATCGGGTGACCCGCGGTTGCAGGCTGTCTCAGGTCAACGTCTGTAGGGGTTCAAGTAGTCCGGCGGCTCGATGCCAGGCTTGAGATCGTTCGACGAGACCGGCTCTCCTGCGATCAGTGAGAGCGGTACGACTCCAGCCCAAACGTCGAGATCGAGATCCGAGTCGTCGTCGTGAGGCCCACCGGTCCGCACTTTGGCGGAGACCTCATCGAGCATCAGTTCCACCACAGCGGTTTGGCCGATCTCTGCAGGAGTCGAATCTCGAAGATCATCGAGACGACCCGGGATCAGCTTGTCGATTATCAGGTCGAGTGCGGCGACATGCTCCTCACCCGTGAGAAGACGCCCGAAGCCATGGGCCACGACACTTCGATAGTTGGCAGATGAGTGGAATCCGCTTCTCGCCACGACGAGCCCGTCGACATGTGTGACCGCGACGCTCAGCGGGGAGTCGTTGCGCACCGCGCGGGCGAGACCCATCGAGTTCGAGCCGTGAAGAAGCAATCTGTCGTTGTCCCTGGCGTACAGCGTCGGAAGGACAACAGGTCGCCCCTCCGTGACGTACGCCGCATGACAGACAAAACCCTCGTCGAGTATGGCGTCGATCTGGTCTCGATCGTCGATCCCACGTTCGGGGAGTCGTCGGATTTGTGTCTTGTCGCTCATTCGGCTTTGGCCTGACGTGTCATGAGGGCGAGCATCGCCTCTCTCGGTCCCATCTGGTCATCCAGCACGAGTTGGACATGTTCAGCGATTGGCATCTCGACATTCGACTGCCGGGCCAAGGCGACCACGCTCTTGGTGGTCTTCACGCCTTCGGCGACCATCTTCATATCTGAGATGATCTCTTCCAGGGTGGCCCCCTGAGCGAGGCCGTGGCCCACCCTGTAGTTGCGGCTCTTGTTGGACGAGCAGGTCGCTATCAGATCGCCCATTCCGGCCAGGCCGGCAAAGGTCTCGGGCTGGCCGCCAAGGGCTACCCCGAGCCGCGTCAGCTCGGCAAGGGCCCTGGTCAAAAGGGTTGCACGTGTGTTGTCGCCGAACCCGAGTCCGTCCGAAATCCCAGATGCGATTGCCATCACGTTCTTGAGGGCTCCGCCCAGTTCGCAGCCGATGACGTCGTCATTGGTATAGACGCGAAACGTCGGGCTGATCAGGATCTGCTGAAGGTTCACCGCGACGTCTGGATCCTTCAAGCCTATGACCGATGCAGTCGGCTGGCCTGAGGCAATCTCCGATGCGAGGTTGGGTCCGGTCAGCACCCCGATCACGTCGCCGTCATGGCCCGGAGCAACATCACTGATGACCTGGGTCATCCGAGAGAGGCTGTCGACCTCAATTCCTTTAGTAAGCGAGATGACCGGGAGTTGGTCGCCGACACCGGGTGCAATCTCGTCGAAGACCTGACGAAAGCCGTGGGAGGGCACAGCCATGATCACCGTGTCGGCTCCGTCGATGGCATAGGACAGGTCGGAGGTGGCCTCGAGGCGCTGCGGTATCTCGAGATCCGGTATGTAGTCGTGGTTGATCCCTGTCGTATTGATGGCGTCAGCCAGTTCGGCTCGGCGTGCCCACAACCTCGTCTCGACCGAAGAAGCGGCCAAAGCAGCGACGGTTGTGCCCCAAGAACCTGCACCGATAACGGCGATCCTGTCCATGTGAAAGACGCTAACCGCTGGTCGGCTCCTAATCTGCCCACCTCCCATGCCACTCTCCATAGGCATCGTGGGTCTCCCCAACGTCGGCAAGTCGACACTGTTCAACGCTTTGACGGAAGCCGGGATCCTCGCTGCCAATTACCCCTTCGCAACGATCGAGCCGAACACTGGCGTCGTACCCATCCCTGACCCTCGGGTGCAGCAGCTGGGCGACATGTTCGGATCAGCCAAGAGAACCGAGGCCACCGTCACTTTCGTCGACATCGCAGGCTTGGTGAAAGGTGCCAGCCAGGGTGAGGGGCTTGGCAATCAATTTCTCCACAACATCCGAGAGGTATCGGCCATCTGTCATGTTGTGCGCTCTTTTAAGTCCACGAACGTCGTGCATGTCGACGACACGCTGGAGCCGGCTCGCGATATTGCTGTCATCGAAACCGAGCTGGCCATAGCCGACCTCGACACAATTGATCGACGGCTCCCTCGAATGGAAAAGGAGATGACCATCGATCCGAAGCTCGCTCCTCGTGTCGAAACCCTTCGTAACGTGCGGGATGTCGTTGCCGCCGGTGAAATGGTCAGTCGTCATCCCGGGCTCATGGCACGTTCCGAGCACTTCGCAGACCTACATCTCCTCACAGCCAAACCAGTCATTTACGTATTCAACGTCGACGAGTCGGTGGACGAGGACCAGCGTGATGACCTGACGGAACTCGTCAAGCCTGCCCAAGCACTGTTCTTGGATGCTCAGATCGAGGCTGAGTTGGTTGAGCTTTCACCCGGGGAACGAACCGAGATGCTGGCTGAGCTCGGTCAACCCGAGCCTGGCCTCAACTCGGTGATTCGTGCCGCCTACTCAACTCTCGGGTTGCAAAGCTTCCTCACCGCCGGTGAGAAAGAATCTCGCGCTTGGACCGTCAAGACGGGTGCGACGGCGCCGGAGGCGGCAGGCGAGATCCACACCGACTTCCAACGTGGGTTCATCGCTGCCGAAGTCATCGCCTTCGACAAGCTCATGGAAGCTGGCTCGTGGAATGCTGCTCGGACCGCTGGGCTGGTCCGGACGGAAGGGAAGTCATACGTGATGAGGCCCGAAGACGTGGTTGAGTTCCGGTTCAACGTATGAGCGTTGGCTAGCGTCCTCCACGTGGCTCTATTCGCTACCGAAGGCGGATCCGTCGCCGCACCACTAAGCGAGCATGAAGTGCTCGTCTTCCTCGTCCAACTGGCCCTTCTGGTTGGAGTGGCGAGGATCTTTGGTTGGCTGCTCAGATCCGTGGGTCAGCCGGCCGTGGTTGGCGAGCTTCTTGCCGGAGTGGTCCTGGGCCCAACGTTGTTCGGACGTTTCGCTCCGGAGACGTTCGATTGGGTGTTTGGCGAGCCGACCGTCACCTCGGTTGTGTTCGGGATCGCCTGGCTCGGCGTGATCTTCCTCTTGGTGGTGATCGGATTCGAAACAGACCTCACGATCATCAATCGCTTTCGCAATGCGGCGCTTTCGGTGTCTGCCGGAGCGCTCCTCATACCGCTCGCAGCCGCCGCAACGCTCGCGTTCTTTGTCCCTGAGTCATTCGTCGGCGCTGGCCCTGATGGGGCAGGTGTTGATCGGGCTGTCTTTGCCGGATTCCTTGCGTTGTCGCTTTCGGTGTCCGCTCTACCAGTAGTGGCCAAGATCCTCCAGGACATGGGCTACCTGCGTCGCAATTTCGGCCAGGTGACCTTGGCAGCCGGGATGACGATGGATGCCGTTGGTTGGCTGATCCTGGCTGCGCTTTCAGGAATCGCCCTGGACGGCTTCCAACCAGAACGGCTTGGAATCTCGTTTGGTGGGCTTCTCCTCTTCCTGCTTGCGGCCTTCACGCTGTTCCGGTGGGTTATGGACAGGCTGTTCCGATACGTCATGGCTCGCGGGTCATCGGTCACAGCTGCTGTCTCGATCACGATCGTGGCGGCTTTGGTTGGGGGAGCGATCACGCAGGCCCTGAACATCGAGGCGATCCTGGGTGCGTACATCGTCGGAATCCTGGTTGCGGGCCTTCGCCATCAGTTGCCTCGGGTGCGTTCGATTCTCGAGACGGTCACGACTGCTCTACTCGCTCCAATCTTCTTCGCCTTCTCGGGCCTCCGTGTTGATGTCGGTCTCTTGGACACGTCAACGGTGATCCTCTGGACAGCGATTCTCATTGTCTCCGCAATCGCCGCCAAGATCGTCGGGACGGTGGTCGGTGGCTTCTTCGCCGGCGTGCGCGGCCGTGAGGCCCTGGCTCTTGGTTCTGGCCTATCGGCCTTGGGTGCGATGGGGGTGGTCGTGGCGATCATCGGTCTCAACCTCGGGGTGGTCTCTGAAACCGGATACACGGTGATGGTGATGGCCGCCGTAGTGACCTCGATTGTCGCTCCGCAGCTTCTGAAGCTCGTTGTTCGCGGTTGGGAGATTCCGACCGAAGAGGCGGAGCGGCTCGAGCGGGAGGAAGTGAGAGAGACCTCCCAGATTCTGAATGCACGCAGAATCCTCATCCCAACAAGAGGTGGGGCGAACAGCGCCTATGCAGCGCAGCTCGTCGAAGCAGTGTTTCCGGAATCGGAGGTGACTGTTCTGGTTGTGGACCTTGCCAAATCGGGGCCGCTCCGGAGCGTGCTACGCCGTGTCGAAGGCGAGCCCGGAGATCCATCTGACGTGCTGGAGAAGTTGTCCGAGCCTCGAACCGCGAGGGCCATTGCGCGTGATCCGGCAGAGGCAATCGTGCGCGAATCAGGATTGGGCTACGACCTAGTCGTACTTGGCGCCACCGAAACCGGGGAGGGAACGTTCAGTTCGGTCATTGATCGGGTGGTTGGTGCAGTTGAGGTTCCTTCGATAGTGGTCCGGATGCCAGACGGTTTCGCAGGGTTCGACGATCTACCCAGCCGGATTCTCGTACCGGTCACGGCATCCCGATCTACCCGTGCGGCTGAAGAATTCGCCTACTCCATGGCGAAGGCGAACGATGCCCGCACATTCGCACTCCATGTCGTCAACCGTCCAGAGGGCCAGGGTGTGATTCGTGAGGATCCTGCGGTCGACGAAGCTGTCGAGACAGGTCAGGAGTTGGTCGCTGAGGCCGCTCGGTTTGGGGATCGGCTTGGGGTGTCAGTCGAGACCGGTGTTCGCGTCGCACCAAACGCAGAGGAGGAGATCGTCGGCTTCGGCAACTCAGGTGCGTTCGACCTGCTGGTGATCGGTGCCGAAACCCGTTCCCTCACCAACCGGCCGTTCTACGGCCACCGGGTTTCATACATGCTTTCCAAATCGGACCTGCCGGTTGCCGTGGTGAGCCTCCCCGCATCTAAGTTGCCTGGCACGCCGGTGCACTGACGGTCGGTTTCTGACTGGTCGGAGGGGCTTATCATCGGCTCAAGAAATGCCCAATCCTGCTGAGACCTTTGCCCGCCGTCATATCGGCCCCCGTCCCTCTGACATCGAGAAGATGCTTGCCACGATCGGTGCCGAGTCACTGGATGATCTCGTTCAACAGACTGTGCCAGCCTCGATTCTCGAAACGGACCTGGAATTGCCTGAGGCGCTGTCTGAGTCCGCGGCCGTCGATCGGCTGACCGAGCTTGCCGCCGCCAACAGCCGACTGACCTCCCTCATCGGGCTTGGCTATCACGACACCATCACGCCGCCGGTAATCCTCCGCAACGTCTTGGAGAATCCGGCGTGGTACACCGCCTACACCTCGTATCAACCTGAGATCTCACAGGGGCGTCTTGAGGCGCTTCTCAATTTCCAAACCATGGTCTCCGACCTGACCGGTCTCGATGTGGCGAACGCCTCACTACTAGATGAGCCGACTGCTGCGGCGGAGGCCATGGCAATGGCGGCGAGGTTGGTCCGAGGTGAGCGCAGTGTCTTCTATGTCGACAAAGACACCCATCCGCCGACCAAGGCCGTGGTCTCGACTAGAGCCCAAGCGATCGGCGTCGAACTGCGCGACTTGGACGAGGACTCGGACCCGTCCGACGCATGTGGCGTGTTGTTGTCTTACCCCGGTTCGTCCGGGCTGATAGCCGATCACCGTGCGACTGCAAAACGGTTTCGGGAGGCTGGAGCGATCGTGGTGGTTGCTACCGATCTGCTCGCATTGACTCTGCTGGAAGCTCCGGGTGAGTGGGGAGCTGACATCGCGGTGGGATCGGCGCAGCGATTTGGAGTTCCGCTGGGTTATGGCGGCCCTCATGCCGGCTTCATCGCCACGAGAGACTCACACGTTCGCTCGATGCCCGGTCGTCTGGTCGGCGTGTCGAAAGACAGTGCCGGAGACATGGCTTATCGCCTCGCCCTACAGACCCGTGAGCAGCACATCAGGCGGGAGAAGGCAACTTCGAACGTGTGTACTGCCCAAGTTCTTCTTGCCGTGATCTCGGGTTTCTACGCGGTATGGCATGGTCCTGAAGGTCTCAAGGCCATTGCTTCTGAGACGCATCGACTGGCGTCTGTTCTGGCTGCCTCAGTCGAGGCTGCTGGACTCCACATAGTCAATCCCCACTTCTTCGATACTTTGACCGTCGCCGTGCCGGGTCGCGCCTCAGAGGTTCTGGCAACAGCCCTCGCCAACGGTGTCAACTTGGGTGTGGTTGATGACGATCACGTGCGAGTCGCGTTCGACGAGACATCGGATGACACAGTCCTCGACGCGGTGCTGACCTCTTTCGCGATCGAACGGACTGACTCAGAGGAAGCTTCGGTTCCGGACTGGGCACGCCGCAACACAGCCTTCCTCACTCACCCCGTTTTCCACCTGCACCAGTCAGAGCACGAGATGCTGCGTTATCTGCGAAGGCTTGCAGACCGTGACCTCGCCCTGGATCGAACGATGATTCCACTCGGTTCGTGCACGATGAAGTTGAACGCGACGACGGAGATGATCCCAATCACTTGGAAGGGATTCTCGGGGATCCACCCGTATGTGCCCATCGAACAGGCGGCTGGCTACATCGAGATGATTGGAGAGCTGGAGGAATACCTGGCTTCCATCACGGGATACGACGCAGTTTCTTTGCAGCCGAACGCTGGATCCCAGGGTGAGTTGGCTGGCTTGTTGGCAATTGCCGCATATCACAGAGCCAACGGAGAGGAGCGCGACATCTGCCTGATTCCGGCCTCGGCACACGGCACGAACGCCGCTTCGGCGGTGATGGCCGGGATGAAGGTGGTGGTTGTGGCCACAGACGATGCGGGGAATGTGGATGTGGAAGACCTCGATGCCAAGGCTGCGAAGCACAGCGAGAGGCTGGCCGCCTTGATGGTCACGTATCCATCAACTCACGGGGTGTTTGAGGAGTCGATAAGGGACGTCACCGGAATCATCCATGAGCACGGTGGCCAGGTCTACATCGACGGCGCCAATCTCAATGCTCTGGTGGGGCTGGCGAAACCGGGGCACTTCGGGGCCGATGTCGGCCATCTGAACCTGCACAAGACCTTCACCATCCCCCATGGTGGCGGCGGCCCGGGCGTGGGGCCCGTTGGGGCCAAGAGCCATCTCGCTCCCTATCTTCCCAACCACCCGCTCCTCGACGAAGCCGGCCCGGAGACGGGCGTGGGCGCCATTTCAGGTGCCCCATTTGGCTCGGCCGGGATTCTTCCCATCCCATATGCCTATGTCCGACTGATGGGGGCTCCCGGTCTGAAAGAAGCGACTCGGGTGGCCATCCTCAGTGCCAACTACATCGCCAAGCGACTCGATCCGCACTTCCCGGTCCTGTATACGGGCTCCGGTGGACGTGTGGCTCACGAGTGCATCATCGACCTGAGGCCGCTCACCAAGGAAACTGGGATCACTGCTGAGGACGTCGCCAAACGGCTTGCTGATTACGGATTCCATGCTCCGACGCTTGCCTTCCCTGTGGCAAACACCCTGATGATCGAACCGACCGAGTCAGAGAGCCTCGAGGAGTTGGATCGATTCTGCGATGCGATGATCTCGATCAAAGGTGAGGCGGACAGGGTGGGTGCGGGAGAGTGGCCCCGGGATGACAATCCCCTGGTCAACGCACCGCATACGGCGGCTGCCGTTACGGCCGACGACTGGGATAGAGCGTATCCGCGTGAAGTTGCGGCTTATCCGGTCGACAGCCTACGAGTGGACAAATACTGGCCACCGGTCGGTCGGCTGGACGGCGTCGGCGGCGATAGAAACCTGGTTTGCTCCTGTCCTCCGATAGACGCGTACGCCTGACGGGCTTGACGATCTCACAAGTGGTGGGATCCTTATCGGTGACATCTTTCCGAATGCCCAGGAAATCCGAAGAATCTCGATGAAATTCAAAGGCGAAATCAAGTTTCCCGACCTCGATCATCCAGGGGTGCCGGTTCTGGCGGAGATTGAAGGCGCCCAGTTCGAGCTATTCGTCGAGGGCGAGACGATCGGTCGTTGGTCTCTGTACGACGTCGAAGCCAGCCGCCTTGTCGCCAGTGCCTTTCTCCTCAACCTCGATGGCGAGGAAGTCACATATGTGGCGGCCGATCCGATCGACTTCGCATATCGGGGTGTGGAGCACATGGCCGAGACATGGGCACAGATCAAGGCGAAGCGTCTGCCGACAAGATCTATGGCGATTCGCCTGTCGCGAAAGGACACCATCCCCAGCCGGGTCGAAGACCTCCGCGCAGCGATGGAAGCCAATCTCGCCGCGCAGGCGGAGCAGCGACGGATTGCCGGCGAATCTGCGGCCACCGCATCGCCGAGCCGCCCTGAGCCCGAGAAGGACGCATCCGGAGACTGGGACAATCGTTCCGGAGGGGAAGGTATCCCGGTCGTCGGAGGCCAAGAGGTTGCGCCAGAGCCTGAGCTCGCATTGGAGCCTGAGCCCGCGTTGGAGCCGGAGCCGGCGGAGACTGCTGCCCTGTCATCCGAATCCGACGAGCTGGCCGAGGAACGAAGACGTCTCGAGGAGCAAAAGGCTCGACTGGAGGCCGAAGCCAAGGCGGCTGAGGAGCGTGAAGCTGTCCGGCTCGAAGCCTATCGATTGGAGATGGAGCGTCTCGAGGCCGAGCGGGAGGATGCCCGAAGACTGGCTGAGTTGGTTGCGGCCAAGGCTGCTGAGCTCAAGGCAAGAGAAGGAGCGGCCGCCAGCGAATCGGAGTCCGTTTCTGAGGAGCTCCCTGTTGAGGGAGCCGGCAGCGAAGAGACAGCAGTCGAAGAACCTGTCCTCGAAGGACCTGTTGAAGAGCCCGTGGGTCTCGTCGAAGAGCCCGAACCAGCTGAGGTCGAGGCGGCATCGGGTGATCAGGTCCATGAAGAGGAACTGGAATCGGTCGTCGACCTCAATGACATCGAGTCGGAGGCGCCTGCGGAAGAGCCGTCCGTCGAGTCCTCGGCAATTCCTGAGCCTGCGATGGCACAGGTGGAGAAAGACAAAGCTGGGCTGATGGGTGCCGTCAAGTCAGCGTTCGCCAGGAACGGTGGCAAGACCCACGAGCACAACTTCCTCGAAGCGCCTGGCGGACTGGGGATCACGCGATACGTCTGCGAGGACTGCGGCTACGTTTCAATATCGGCCTAGAGCTAGCGCCGGCAATTCCCTTCGATAGCGGTAGCCTCGACGCGTGTCCATCCTGAGACCAATTGTTCTGTCCGGCGGTGAGGGAGCGAGGCTCTGGCCTCTTTCCACCCCTGATCGGCCCAAGCAGTTCGTGCGTCTGTTTGAAGGGACCAGCCTCTTTGAGATGACGCTCACGCGCGCCGCCGCGGTCACCGATCTCACTCCGTGGATCGTGACCGGTGCGAGACATAAGGCGATCGTCGACCGATTTGTTGGAGATGCCCGGGTTGCGGCGCGGCTGATCCTCGAGCCAACGGGTCGGAACACCGCTCCCGCCGCGGCGGCCGCAGCCTTGCTTGCGAAGCCGGATGAGGTGTTGTTCATCATGCCCGCCGACTCCTACATAACCGACGTGGGGACCTTCAGGGCCAGCGTCGAAAATGCTCTTGGCCTGGCCGAAGAGGGAAGGATTGTGGCGTTGGGCGTGGTACCAACACGACCGGAGACCGGCTACGGCTACATCGAGACAGGGGAGAGTCTCGACGGAGGGTTTGGGATCGCCTCGTTTATTGAGAAGCCAGATCTCTCGAAGGCCGAGCAGTTGCTGGCGTCGGGCAGCCTTTGGAACGCCGGGATGTTCATCGCAAAGGCGGCTGTGCTGCGGGAGCAATTCGAACTGCATGCTGCTCGAGTTCTGGACCGAGTTGCCGGGGCACTCCCCGCCCCCTCCGAAGGAGATGTAGTCGTTCTTGCGGACACGTTCTCCGAGGTGGAGTCCATCTCCATTGACCATGCCATCATGGAAAAGACAGGTTCGGGTGCGGTCGTTCCCCTCGACGCCGGCTGGAGCGATGTCGGCTCGTATCGGGCCCTACTCGAAGTTCTGCCCCGGGATGCGGCGGGCAATCACATCGTCGGAAGGGTGGAGGCTCTCGATGTGGTCGACTCCCTCCTCATCTCCGCAGATCGGAAGCTGGCGGTGTCCGGCGTCAACGGACAAGCCATTGTGGAAACTGAGGAGGCGGTTCTCGTCGTCGACCTGGAGCAGTCACAAACGGTCAAGAAGCTGGCCGGATCGGATTGATGCGTCCGCTCCTTTTTGTCTTGGGAATGCTGGTGCTCGCATCGTGTTCGGTGAGTCGCCCTGCCGAAGACGCCACCGGAGAAGAGATTTATCAGCAACTGTGTGCCAACTGCCACGCCTCAGATCTGAGTGGAGGAGTGGGCCCGCCACTTGGCCCCGGCTCGTTGAGCGCCTCCGAAAGCGACGAGTTCCTCGAATTCGCGATCATGAACGGTCGGGGGAGGATGCCGTCGTTTGAGTCGTCTTTGAATGAAGCGCAATTGGACCGGCTGATCGATTACATCCGCGAGGTGCAGGGTCAATGATCGAAGGCGGACTCGACGCTCTCGAGCTTCATCCCGTTGTCATCCCGATGAGGCATCGCTTTCGCCGCGTCGATACCCGCGAAGCTGTTCTCATTCGAGGCCCGGGCGGATGGGGCGAGTTCTCACCGTTTCCCGAGTACCCGCCGGAAGTGACCACCAGGTGGCTTGCAGCGGCTTTGGAGTTGGCGTGCGCCGACCTTCCGGAACCCGGCCGCGACCGGGTGGCTGTCAATGCGAGCATCCCTGCCGTTGCGCCGGAAGTGGCGACAGCTCTAGCCAGGGAATCTGGGGCCAGAGCGGCGAAGGTGAAGGTGGGGGATCCGGGGGATTCCGAGGAGGACGACCTCGCTCGCATCGAGGCGGTGGCCGCTGCCATCGGAGAGGGTGGACAGATTCGGCTGGATGTGAACGCCTCCTGGGATCTCGACACTGCAGTGAAGAGGCTTCGCAACTTGGAGGGTTTCGATCTTCAATACGTCGAGCAGCCGGTGGCAACTGCGGAGGAAATGAAGCGACTCAAAGATGAGGTGAGTGTCCCAATAGCGGCTGACGAGCTGGTTCGCAATAGTCCCGATCCGCTTGCCGTTCTTGAGGAGGGGGCACCGGACGTGCTGGTCTTGAAGGTACAGCCGATGGGAGGGGTGTCCCGTGTGCTCGAGCTGGCATCACGTTGTCCGGTACCCGTGACCATCTCATCTGCGCTCGAGACTTCGGTGGGCATCTACGGAGGGTTGTTGGCAGCATCTCTCATAGGAGAAGCCGGCTGGGCACATGGTCTCGGCACCGTTGCGCTGTTCGAAGGTGATTCCACCCTCGATCCACTCGTGGCCATCGACGGCTACATCGAAGTCCGCAGACCTGAACCGACTCCTGAACTGTTGGAGAGGTGGAAGCCCGAAAGGGATTTGAGCGCCGACATGCTCAGAAGAGTCCGGGCCGCAGCAGAAGTGCTGACTTGAGCCATCCCAATCCCAGCACGGCGCTGGCAACGGTGGTCGTCGATCAGCTTGTCGCGGACGGCGTGACGTTGGTCGGTATCTCCCCTGGATCGAGATCCGGTGCCCTCGCGGTGGCAGCCGAGTCGCATCGAGAGGTCGAAACCTTCATCTCGATCGACGAGAGGTCTGCCGCTTTTCGGGCGCTGGGTGCGACCAAGGCGGGCCGGCGAGCGGCTGTGATATCGACATCGGGGACGGCGGTCGCCAACTACCTCCCAGCAGTCGTCGAAGCAGATATGGCCTGTGTGCCAATCGTGATCCTCACCGCAGATCGCCCGGAGGAAATGCACGGAGTCGGGGCCAACCAGACGATCCCTCAGTCCGGGATTTACGGCAGCAAAGTCCGTGCCAGCCTCGATGTCCCGGCCCCGGACTCTGGTGACCAGAATTCCCGGTGGCGTTCCGACATCAATCAGGCGCTGTCGGTCGGTCTTCGTCCCCAACCTGGCCCGGTTCACATCAATGTGGCCTTCCGTGAACCGACTGTGCCCGTCGCAGACGACGGCCGCACGCGTGCAATTCCATATCCGTATCCGACTCCTCGTCTGGAGCAAGTCCCGATCGAATCTGCGGTGGCTTCCGATGCTTCGCCTCCCTTGGAGGGAGCCCGGGGGATCGTTGTCGCTGGCGACGGGGAGTACGACGGGGAGCAACTTCTCCAGAGGGCGACTGAGCTGGGTTGGCCGGTTGTGGCCACCGTTGCTTCGGGAATGCGGGATAGCCGAGTGATCACCACCTATCAACACCTCCTCTCACAGCCGGTTCTCGATCTGAGGCCCGACGTTGTGGTGGCGGTCGGCGCTGTGGGGCCAAGTCAGAATCTCGAGCGGTATATCGCGTCGATCGAGGTTCAAGTGAGGGTTGACAGCTGGGGGCGTGTGATAGACCCGAACCGGTCAGCCACTTTGAGATATCGAGGTGATGTGATCGACGTCCTCGAGCACGCTTCGACAGCGCCTCAGGAATGGCGAGAGCAATGGCACGCGGTCGACGAAGAGATGAGGAGCAGGTTGAACCTCGGGCTCGAAGGCAATGCAATCACCGGTGGATCCGTGGCGAAAGCTCTGAGCGAGATCGAAGCAGGAGCCGTTGTGGCCGCATCCTCGCTCCCGATTAGAGAACTTGATGCCCACTACGTGGGAGCCGCTCCGGTTTTCGCCAATCGCGGTGCCTCAGGTATCGATGGGTTCGTGTCGACAGCGATGGGAGTCGCCGGGGAAATCGACCGAACCGTTGCGCTGAGCGGCGACCTTGCGCTTCTTCACGACTCAAACGGGTTGCTGGGCCAGGATCGGCCGGATCTCGTTTTGGTTGTGCTCGACAACAACGGAGGTGGGCTCTTCGACTCCCTGCCCCAGGCAGAGCATGCACCCAGCTACGAGCGGCTATTCGTCACGCCTCACGATCGCGATCTGGGTCTCTTGGCAAGGTTCCATGAAGTGGCGTACGTCGAGGTCGGAGAGATCGAAGGCCTGGTCGACTCAATCAACCGAGCGCTCACAGAAGGTGGGGTGACCCTCATCCGAGTACCGATCGACCGCGAGCACGATCGTCTGGTCCGAACCTCTCTAGGCGCCTAATCCAACGCGTCGAGAATGGGGCGAAGCTTGAGTTCCGTCTCGGCCAATTCGTCTTCAGATGTCGAACCGGCAACCAGGCCTCCACCTGCGTAGACAGTCGCCTTGTTGCCTTCGACGAATGCGCAGCGAAGTGCCAACGCGAAGACGCCATTCCCTCGGCTGTCGAACCAACCGACCGGTCCCGCATATCGGCCACGTGGTAGTTCGTGACTTCGTATGAGATCCATCGCCTCTGCGCGGGGTGTTCCACAAACAGCAGCCGTTGGATGCAAATCGGCCAGAACGTTGAGGATTCCAGTTCCCTCCCGCAGTTCGCCGCGGATCACGGTTCCCGCATGAACCATGCGCCCCTGTCGAGTGGTTGTCGGGCTGGTGTTCCAAGTAGTCAGGTGGCGCTGCAGCGACACGAGGGCCGATTCCGCGGCCAGGTTGTGCTCTTCTGTGATCTTGGGTCCGGTCAGTCCAAACTCCTCGAGTGAGGTGCCAGCCAATACCTGAGTTGTCAGCGACCCACCCTCGACCCTGATCAACAGTTCCGGACTGGCTCCCACGAGCCCGTCGATGTTGTAGACGAAGCTGTCTGGGTTGAGGGCAGCAAGCTTGTCGGTCAGGACCGCGGTGTCGATGTCATTCGGAGAATCGATCAGTACCTGGCGGGCGAGGACGACCTTCTCGACCATGCCGCTGGCGATGGCCGAAGTCATTGCGCCGTATGCATGCGTCCAAGCCTCGACTCCATCTTCGGTGATCGCGTATTGCACCGGCTCTCCGCTGGTCGACGGCTTGTACTCCTCGAACCGATCTGCAACTACAACGATCGATCCCTCCGACACCGGGTCGAAGGTGAATGATGCAAAGGCACGTTCTCCACCGGCGGATTTGAGCGCAGCCATCGCTTCCTGATATCGGTCGCCGTGGATTTCGATCAGCCGGATATCGCCCGCAGGCGTCAGGCCTCGGCCTCGGTCAATCCATGTGTAGTTCATTCGGGATATCTCCCGAAGTCCGCGGATAGTTGTGTGAGCTCTCCGACGATGCGCCGGAATTTGTCGACATCGCCAGAAGTGAGGAGACGGATCGAACCACTCCCACCGGCGGAAGCCGCCACCGACTGGACCCTCTCGGCAACAGGGCGAGCCGGGTCGATCACCGGGAGCCCAGAAGCTTGTTCGATCAGCTCTCGCAAGAAGGAGAAGTGGGTGCAGCCGAGGACCAAAACGTCCGCACCTTTGGCCACGACGGGATCAACCGCCGAAGAAACCAGCTTGGCCGCTCTTCTCCCCGAGATGTGTCCGTTCTCCACGAGATCTACCCACTCCGGACAAGCCATCGTTGCGATTCGTGTCCCTTTGGCATGTCGTGCCACCACCGAGTCGAAGAGTCGACCCTGGAAGGTCGCTCCTGTAGCGAAGACGCCGACCACGTTGGCTTCAGACATGGCGGCAGCAGGTTTCACGGCGGGCTCCATACCAACCACGGGCACCGCGCTGTGTCTGGCCCTGATCTCTTCGAGGGCGGCGGCGGAAGCTGTGTTGCATGCGACAACAAGGGTGTCGGCTCCCGCAGACACAAGCCAGTCGGCGATTTCGAGGCTGATTTCGAGGACGCTGTCGAGATCGCGCACGCCGTAGGGAGCACGTGCCTGATCGGCGACGTAGAGGAGGTCGGCATGGGGAAGGAGGTGTCGCACTTCTTTGAGCACGGAGAGGCCTCCCATCCCGGAGTCGAACATCCCGATCACGGGCTACCGTCGGCTTCAGATGAATTGGAGGGCTGATTGCAGGTAGAAGGATCGACAGCACTGGTCACGGGCGGCGTCTCGGGATTGGGATTTGGGGTGGCCGAAAGGATGGTCGCATCGGGCGGTTCGGTCGTGATGATGGACATCAACGAGGATCGTGGCAAGAAGGCGACTCAGGAGCTGGGAGATCGGTCCCGTTTCATCCAGTGCGACGTGTCGTCTGGTGACGATGTTGCCGCGGCGGTGGCGGGCGCAGCTGAGGCCTTTGGAGGTATCGACGTCCTCATCAACGCGGCCGGTGTGGCTCCGGCGCAGAGGATGCTGTCTCGGGACGGGTCCATGTTTGATCTCGATCTGTTCAAGTTCACCATCGGGGTGAACCTGATCGGCATGTTCGATGTCATCCGAAACACAGCGGCGGTGATGGCTCAAAACGAGCCGGGGGAGAATGGCGAACGTGGTGTGATCGTCAACGTTGCTTCGATCGCGGCTTACGAGGGTCAGGTTGGTCAGGCTGCGTACTCGGCGTCGAAGGGCGGAGTGGTGGGGATGACGCTCCCGATCGCCCGCGATCTCGCCAGCGTCGGAATCAGGGTCAACACTGTCGCCCCCGGAATCATGGACACTCCGCTGCTGGCTGGGGCTCCCCAGGAGTTGAAGGACTCACTGGCGGCGCTCCATGTGTTTCCCAAACGCCTCGGCACACCCGCCGACTTTGCCCACCTGGTCCAGGCAATCGTCGAGAACGAGATGATCAACGGGGAGGTCATCCGCCTCGACGCGGCCACGCGTATGCCCCCGAAGTAAAAAGCGGACGCGGCGGTAGTGGCCAACGGACCGGCGTCTGTTCGGCCGACTTGTCCATGTCGATTCGAATTCGTGAGGGTGGAACCCCTTTGACGCGACTGGTTCTGGGAGGCGGAGGCATTAGGACGAAGTCCGTTGGCAATCAAGGATGCCCCCCCAAGTAGAGGCAGACGCGGGGCGGTGGGCGCGGCAGGTTCGTGCCCTGCCAGCAGGCGATCGCACAGTGCCGGTTGTGCGCGGGCTGGGTCGGCTGTCTCGGTGTGCTTGGCCCCCAAAAAAACCGTGGTTCGCGCAAGCCACCGTTTGCTGTTTCGATGGGTAGCCCGAGCGCTAGCGAGGGACGGAAGCGCGATTAGTCCCCTGGAGCTCGCCCTCGGGTGTGACTCTGAAGAAACGTGTGAAGCGCCTTGTTGAAGTCGGCGGGATTGTCCATGTTTGCGTTGTGAGCTGCATCCGGAACGACGTAGAGGGGATGTCCATCCATTTCGGCCCACCTTCGAGAGTATTCGGCGACCTTCCCGGTTCGGTCATTCTCCCCGAACGTGACGAACGCAGGCACCGGTAGCGCTGACTCGGTCGAGTTGGCGATCGCATCCGAATACACCTGAGACGAGATGCTCGCGATCTCGCCCTTTGTGAATGCAGTCAAAGTGTCGAGCGCGTAGCTACGCGCACCGTCGGAATCGGCCACTTGGTGGGCGATCGCCTTGACGAGATAGTCGTACGGGTACAGACGCAAGAGCATCGGTGTCAGTTTGAGCAGCGCTCGATCAAGCTTGCTGAAACTGGACGGCTTCAGTGGTGTCGAGCCAACCGTCGTGATCGACTTGACCCGATCCGGATGTTCCATGGCGGCGATCTGCGAGATATACCCGCCCATCGACTGTCCCACCAGGTGTGCGCCTGCGACGTCTTCGGCATCGAGGATCGAGATGAGAATGTCTGCAGCGCCGTTCAGGGTGAAGCCGTCGTACGGTCTTGATAGACCATGGGCAGGAACGTCCCAGGTGATCACCTTGTACCAAGTACTCAACTCCTGTGTCTGGGGAGCGAAGAGACCGTGATCCATCGTTGCACCATGAGTCAGGACCACGCATTCGCCCTGTCCATCGACCCAATAGGCGACGCGACCGCCCGCACCATCAACGAACAACGGGTCCATCCTCACTCCATTCTCCCGCAATCCAACGACCGCGAGCTTTCCAGAACGGCGCCCGTATCCGAAGCCATCACCCACAACGGCACCTGTGAGCTCCCATGGCTGGTGGTGTGGTCCGTGCCTTAAAGCTCGGTGATCCCCTCCAGGCTCTCCGGGTTCTCCAGGCTGGTCAGGTCGCCAGGGTCCTCACCCATGGCGAGACTCTTCACCACTCGGCGCATGATCTTCTGCGACCGAGTGCGCGGGAGGTCCCCGACCCAATCGATGGACCGTGGTCGGAACGCCTTTCCCAGCGCATCATCACAGGCATCTGATACTCGCCCCGTTAGTGATGCGTCCGGTTCGACCCCGGGAGCGGGGACCAGATAGAGCGCAATCGCCTCTCCCTTCACCTCGTCGGGCAATCCGATGGCGGCGGCCATCGTCACCTCTTCCAAGCTCACGGCCACGGACTCGATCTCTGCAGGCCCGATCCGTTTGCCGGCGATGTTCAACGTGTCGTCGGACCTCCCGTGGAGATACCAGAAGCCGTCCTCGTCGACTGAAGCCCAGTCTCCATGGACCCAGGTGTCTTCGAATCTCGACCAGTAAGTCGAGATGTAGCGATCGGGCTCACCCCAGAATCCTCTCGTCATACCCGGCCACGATCCACGGATGACGAGTTCGCCTACGTTGCCATCGCGTATCGGGTTGCCTTCCTCGTCATAAACATCGGCATCGATCCCCAAGGCGGGTGCACCCAGCGAAGTCGGCTTGATGCCTTGCAGGAGGTTGGCCGAGAGAATGCATGCCCCGACCTCGGTTCCGCCAGAGATGTTGATGATGGGTCGTTTGCTCTCACCGACTTCTTCGAAGAGCCAGCGCCACGGCTCCGGATTCCACGGTTCGCCAGTCGACCCGAAGAGACGCAATGCTGAGAGATCATGCTTTCGAGCCTCAGCTGACCCATGAGGTTGGAGGGCGCGCACCAGCGTGGGGGAGAGGCCGAGAGTCGTGACACCAAGCTTGTCGACGACTTCCCAGAGGCGATCTGGATTCGGGTAGTTGGGGACGCCATCGAATGTTGCGATCGTGGCTCCGTTGGCAAGTCCGGCAATGACCATCCATGGGCCCATGATCCAACCCATGTCCGTCACCCACATGAGGGTGTCGTCTGGCTTCACGTCGAGTTGAAAAGCACCTTCCTGTGCCAGTTTCACCGTGAGTCCCGCCTGAACGTGAACCGCACCCTTGGGCTTGCCTGTAGTCCCAGATGTGTAGGCAATCAGGACCGGATCTTCGGTGTACGTCGAGACGGCACCTTTCGGCGTCGCGCCCTTCAAGATGTCGTGAAGCCACACGTCCCGCTCTGACGTCATAGGTGTGTCGTCTCTGTCCGAATACCTGACGACGATCACGTTCTCCAATCCATCAGCCTTGGTGATGGCTTCGTCGGCAACCTCTTTCATCCTGATCTGCCGTCCTCGCCGTGTGAAGCCGTCCGCACAGATGAGAGCTTTGGGTTTCGGGTCGATCAGACGAGCGGCAACTGCGTCGGCTCCGTATCCGGAGAACACTGGAATGAAGATTGCTCCGATTCTGGAGACGGCGAGGAGCGAGATGACTGCCTCTGGGGACATGGGCAGATAAACGGCAACAGCGTCTCCCCGGCCAACACCAAGCTCACTGAGGGAGCCGGCCAGCAGTTCGACTCGCTCGGCCATCTCCGCGTAGGTGAGAGTTCGGCTCTGGCCGTCCTCCTTCATGGCCCGAATGGCCGGATGGTCCGGAGTCTCCTCAGCCCAGCGGTCGACACAGGCGACAGACAGATTGAAACCACCACCCAGGAACCAGGTGGCCCATGGGTGGCCACGGGAGGTGTCCCGAACTGCTCGATATGGAGTATCGAAAGGGAGCCCGAGGAAGTCGACCACGGCGTCCCAAAACCACTCAGGATCAACTGAGGAACGTTTCACGAGATCGGCGTAGGAGGCGATGCCGTGGTCCCGCATGAACCGAGCCGTGTTGGTCGCATCCGCGGTTGGTTGATCGGGGGCCCATGCGATCTCGAACATCGCAACGAGCGTATCGGATTGACCAAGTGCGACAGTCCGCTGTTCCTACCCTGCTTCCGGCATGAACGACCGAGCTGATACGGACCTCTTCATCAAGCGAACTCTGACGGTGGCGTTGGTCCTCATCGGAGTTGCAGTGACTCTGTGGCTTCTGGGTCAGATCTCCCAGGTCGTCTTCATGGTGTTCGTTTCGCTCTTCGTGGCGGTGGCGTTCGAGCCACCTGTCCACTACCTCGCCAAACGCGGATGGCGTCGTGGTGTGGCGACGGGTGTGGTTTTCCTCGCCACAGCCGTCATAAGCGTCGTTCTGTTCGTTCTCCTGTTGCCCGTCTTCGTGGAACAGGTCGAGTTTTTGATAAACGCGATCCCAGACCTAGTGGAAGGCTTGTTCGATTTCTTGGAGGGACTGGGAATCGACGTGAGCGAATTCGATGTCGACGAGATCGGAACCCAAATCCTCGGAGCGATCCAGAGTGTCGGCAGCACAGTTGTCGGAGGTGTGATCGGCATCACATCGTCGATCGTGGGCTTCCTGATCTTTGCGACCACGGTGGCCCTCTTCTCCTTCTACATGATTGCCGAGTTGCCACAACTCCAGCGAACAGTCCTGTCGATGATGCCCGAGGCGCAGCAACGGCGAGCTCTTCACATCTGGGATGTCGCCGTCGAGAAGATGGGCGGCTACATCTACTCGCGGCTGATCCTGGCGTTCATCTCGGCAGTCGTGAACGGATTCTTCCTCTATCTGCTGGAAGTGCCGTTTGCGATCTCGCTCGGGATTTTCGTTGGGATCATCAGCCAGTTCATTCCAGTCGTTGGAACCTACATCGCTGCCATTCTCCCGGCCTTAGTCGCATTGACATTTCAAACACCCGCGACTGCCCTCTGGGTCGTTTTGTGGTTCACGGCCTATCAGCAGCTCGAGAACTACCTGATCTCTCCGAGGATCACCGCCCGCACCATGGAGATCCATCCCGCCGTTTCGGTCGGAGCCATCATCATCGGAGGCACTTTGATGGGCGCCATCGGGATCCTGTTGGCCCTACCCATGACCGGGATCATCCAGGCCATCATCTCCGAGTCGAGGCGATCGTATGACGTGATTCTCGACGAGGGGGAGGAGTCCGCGGACCTGTCGGAGGTCTGACAGGTCGGGAATTCCGCGCTAGGCATATCGGCCTTCGAACATCTATTGTGTCTCCTCGTGACTCCCTAGCGGGGTCGCAGTTATCCCTAGTTCGGAGGAAACTAAGTGAAAGTAACAAAGCCCTTTGGGCTGCGGTTGCTCGCTCTCCTCGCTGTATTTGCCATGATCGTGGCTGCATGCTCCGGTGAAACCACCGAAGACACCACCACGACCACTGGTGGCGGCGGAGGCGAAGCAACAACCACCACTGAAGGTGATGGTGGTGGCGGCGGAGGCGGCGAGACCCCACCCCCATCGGCGGGTGAAGGCTCTCTTCGCATCGGCATGATCGCCAACATCACCACCGACAACTGGTGGGCGGCTCTCGACACCGAGAGCTCGTCGCAGAACCAGGCTTACCTGACGAGCGGAAAGACAGCGCTCTTCACGACCTCCCTCCCTGGATTCGTCTACATCCCGGCAGTCGCCGGTACCGACGCTCCGGTTGAGGCGGTCCAAGAAGGCGATGTCTGGGTTGTTGAGCAGCCCCTGCGTCAGGACATGACATGGTCCGACGGCACTCCGGTGACCGCCAACGACCTGGCCTTCTACTTCGACACCGTGCGTGAGTTCAGCCTCGGCTCGAACCATGCCGCCAACTTCCCGCCCGACGTTCTGAGCATCACGGCTCCCGACGATTACACCGTCAGGGTCGAGTTCGCTTCAGCACCCGGTCTGGCAGTCTGGAACAACGGTGTTGGGTTCGCGTCCTTTGTGCCCAGCCACTACTGGGCGCCGTTCGTGGACGAAGCACGTGCCGCCTCTGAGGCAGCCACGGCTTCGATCACCGATGAAGATGCGACTCAGGCCATCGTCGACGCGTCACTTGCCGACGACGATCCGGACAACGACATTGCACCTGAAGATGTCACTCAGGAAGACATCGACGCTTACATCGCCAACGCTGGCGCCCAGGAGGCCCTCACGGTCCTCTACACCGTTTCCGGTGTGAATGAGCCTTCAGCTGGCTCCGTAATCGTCGACCAGTGGGAGACCGGCGCGTTCGCCGCGACCGTCTCCAACGGCACGTACTTCGACAGTGGCACAGAGAACACTCTCTTCTCAGACGGCTCGTTCCGCGTCGCTAACGCGAACCGCGGCGACGACACCGTCTTTGGTGGCGAGGGTGCTGGTGATGTTGTTGCTTCCTACGTCGAGGGTCCGTTCGTCGCAGAGATTCTCTGGGTCGAGCACGGAACCAAGGACGCTGCATACGAGAAGCTCGCTGGTGGTGAGCTCGACTACGTGTACGACCCGACTGGTCTGACCAGCGGTCTCCGTAACGAGCTGGCAACCAACCCGGCTCTGCAGTTCGCTGTGAACCAGACCGAGGGCTTCCGCTACATGGCCTTCAACATGCGCAAGGCTCCGATGTCCGACCTGGCATTCCGTCAGGCCGTCGCAACGGTGATCAACAAGGAGCTGGTGGCTGACACCGTCCTTGCTGGCGCAGTGTTCCCCGGTTACACCGTTATCCACCCCGACCTCTCCGTCTTCTACAACGCTGACGTTGAGCGCTTTGGTTGGTCCGATGGTGCACCGATGAGCGAGGCCGACCGCTTCGTCACAGCTGTTCAGATCCTCAAGGATGCTGGATACACCTGGACGAGTGAGCCTGTCATCGACGTTGAGAACCCCGATCCGGTCACCACACCGGGTGACGGCCTCACCGCTCCCGATGGCACGCTGGTTCCTGAGCTGTCGATCCTGGCCCCTGGCCCTGGATACGACCCGTTCCGCGCCACATTCTCGATCTGGATCGAGCAGTGGCTGAACGACCTCGGTGTTCCTGCTGTCGCGGAACCGACCGACTTCAACGCAATCGTTGATGCGGTCTTCCCACCGCAGACACCTGAGACCGCTCAGAACTGGGACATGTACATGCTCGGCTGGGGTGGTGGCGACGTGTCGCTGCCCGGCACCAGCCAGGTTGCGTTCTTCCACTCACGTGAGGACGCAGTCGACGGTGGTGGCTTCAACACCCCTGGTTACAAGAGCGATCGTTTCGATGCCGCAGCGGATGCCTTCGAGGCAGCCACTGATATCGAGACTGCCGCTGATCTGACCAAGGAAATGGACGCCATCCTCGCCGAAGAGCTCCCGTACGTCGTGCTGTTCCGCACGCCGATCATCGAGGCCTTCGGTAGCAACGTGCAGTTCCCTGTCGACGTGATCATGGGTGGCCATCAGGGCTTCCCAAGCGCGTGGCCGAATGCGGTGAACGTTTCCGAGTAGTCGGAACCGTTTCGACATCAATTGTGAAAGGGAGGGCCTTCGGGCCCTCCCTTTTTCGTGTCGGGACGCATAGACCAAACGCGCGAGCTACGGTTCCGATGCGTCGACCCCGGTAGGGTGTTGGTTGCCCCACACCAGTGGTGTACCTAGGAGAATGTTTTGCTGAAGTTCATTGCGAAACGTCTGGTTCAAATGGCGTTTCTCTTTTTCTTGTTCCTGTCGCTCGTCTTCTTCTTGCTCCAGGCTCAGCCAGGTGACATTACTTCACAGTTCTTAGACCCCACCATCCCAGCCGAAGTACAAGCACTCCTCTTGGAGCGGCTCGGTTTGGACGGTTCGATTTGGAGCCAGTGGTGGGCGTACGTCACGAACTTCTTCACTGGGAACCTCGGGGTGAGCTTCAGCCAATACCCGAAAGAAGTGATCGACGTCATCGCAGAACGCATTCCGCGGACACTGTTCCTGTTCACCTTCGCCACCATTTTCGCCTACGGACTCGGTTTCGTCCTCGGCAAGCGTCTCGCATGGAGACGAGGCGGCTTTGGGGAGGCCTCGATCACCGTTAGCGGCGTCCTGCTCTACACGATCTTCTACCCATGGTTCGCCATCTTGATGATCCTGCTCTTCTCATCCTCACTCGGCTGGTTCCCGATCAGCGGGTTCCTGACGCCGGAATTCTGGCGTGGTGCGCCGTTCACCGGAAACGAAGTGTTCGGACAGCTGCTCCTCTCATTCACGATCAGCGCCGCCTTCATAATCGGCGGGCTGATTCTCGCCAGCAGGAGTGAGGAGCGACCCCAGCAGCGGATGTTCCGTCGGGCCGGCTACATAGTGGCCGCCCTCGCATTTGTGCTGTTCTGGGCTCTGCGCACCGAGATGCGTCCGTTTGCCGTGGACATCATCCACCACACTGTTCTTCCGGTGATCACACTCACGCTGATCGCCTTCGCCGGCACGATGCTCCTCACGCGGTCCTCGATGTTGGAGACCCTCAAGGAGGACTACATCCTCACCGCGCGAGCGAAGGGTGTGCCTGACAAAGACATCCGCGACCACCATGCAGCGCGAAACGCTTTGCTCCCCGTAGTCACCTCGTTCATCTTGGGCCTGGCGTTCATCATCGGAGGTGGTGTTGTCACCGAGACCGTCTTCGGTTGGCCCGGAATCGGCTCTCTTCTTCTTCAGGCGACGGTGATCGAGGACGTGCCCCTCGCCACGGGTGCCCTGGGCTTCATCGGCATCCTCGCCCTCATGGCCCACCTACTTGTTGACATCTTGTACAGCGTCCTCGACCCACGGGTCAGAGTGCAGACCGGGAACTAGGAGGGAGAGCAGATGGTCATCAAAGATCAAGACAGCACCGAGGTTCTCGAGCCGCAGATTGACGGTGTGGAGACCGTCGAACTGGCAGAGGGTGAACTACCCGAGTCGCTGCTGCGGGTTCGCCTCAAGCTGGGATGGGCGGGTTTCAAGAAGAATTGGAAGCTCTTCTCGGAGAACAAACTCGGGCTTGTTGGGCTGGGTGTGATTCTCCTCTTTGCGTTGATGGCGATTGCTCACCCCATCATGCGATCGGTGGGCCCCTGGCAGGACGACAACGTGTACGACCCGGTCATCGGCTTCTCAGCCCCAGTGACCGACTTCGAGGTCGTGGCTACCGAAGCTGATGTCGTAGATCCAGATTCACAGATCGACCAAGTGACTGCACAGCTGTGGTGCTTCGGTTCTGTGGCGGGGGACATTTGCTCCATCAACCAGACGCCCGCTCCGCCAAGTGCAGACCATTGGTTGGGAACCGATCCACTGGGTCGAGACATTGCTAGCCAATTGACGTTCTCGACACGGGCGGCGTTCTTGTTGGGAACGATCGCTGCCGTAGTCACGGTGGCCGTGGCCACGACAGTCGGCGCAATCGCGGCTTTCTACGGAGGCTGGATCGACAACTTCTTGATGCGTCTGGCCGACCTCGTCCTTCTCTTGCCGCTGATACCAATCCTCATCGTGGTCTCAGGGTTGTTCACCGTGACGATGCCCTTGTTAGGTGTGCTGATCGGAATCCTGTCCGGATTCGGCGGGACGGCAATCGTCCTCAAATCTCAAGCCCTCTCGGTGAAAGTGAAACCCTTCATCGACGCGGCGAGAGTCTCCGGCGGCTCGAACATGCATCTGATCTTCAAGCACGTCATACCCAACGTGTTGCCTCTCAGCTTCCTGTACATGATGTTCACCGTGACTGAGGCGGTCAGTCTCGAAGCAACACTTTCGTTCTTCGGTCTGATCAATGCCGACATGACGTGGGGCATCATGCTCAGCACGGCACAGACTCAGGGATACCTGAGAAGCGGGCTCGAGTTCTGGTGGCTCCTCATACCGGCCGGACTCGCAGTCTCGCTCTTGGCCGCAGGATTCTTCTTTGTCGGCAGAGCAATGGACGAAGTCATCAACCCGAGACTGCGCTCCCGATGACCGACACTCGAATGGACACGGCCGAGGGCAGACTCGGCGATAGCAACTCGCACGCCGAGGCCCCCATCCTCGAGGTGAACAACCTCGTGATGAATTACGAGCTCAAAGGCGGAGGAATGGTCTCCGCGGTTGAAGGTGTCAACTTCAACTTGCCCAGGGGAAGCTCCATGGGGCTGGTCGGTGAGTCTGGTTGCGGAAAGACTTCGATCGCTCTCACTCTCATCCAATTGGCCGCAGGTAACGCACGTGTGCTCGACGGCGAGGTGCTCCTCGACGGCATCGATCTCCTCAAATTGGACGAAGAGGAGATGCGTCAGCGTCGTTGGACCGACGTCTCCATGGTCTTCCAGGGTGCGATGAACTCCTGGAATCCGGTCTACACCGTCGGCGAGCAGATCCGGGAGACCATGGACATCCATTGGGATCCCAAGCCGACCGCCGCCGAGGCCCGGGCGAAGACTGAGGAACTGTTCAACCTCGTCGGGATCAACCCGGAGATGATCGATCGTTATCCCCATGAGTTCTCAGGAGGGATGAAGCAGAGGGCGGTCATCGCAATGGCCCTTGCGTGCGACCCGAAGCTGATCATTGCCGACGAGCCCACCACGGCACTGGACGTGATAGTCCAGGAGCAGATCCTCGAAGAGCTGAAGAAGATTCAGCACGAATTGGGCATGTCGATCATCTACATCAGCCATGACATCGCTGTCATAGCTGAGATCACCGACCTCATCGGCGTGATGTATGCAGGCAAGCTGGTCGAACAGGGTCCGACTGCCGAAGTCTTCAAGCGGCCACGCCACCCCTACACGTGGCTGATTCTCTCCTCCACACCGTCGATCACCGGCGACCGGAGGCAGCTGGCGCCACTCAAGGGTGAGCCCCCCAACTTGCTCGATCCGCCACCAGGGTGTCGTTTCCACCCTCGCTGCCCCTACGCCACAGAGAAGTGCATGCAGGAGGAGCCACCGCTTGCAGAGGTCGAACCAGGGCACTCGATCGCTTGTTGGCATCCAGAATCAGTGCCCGTGACTCTTGCGGGGAGCACAGAATGACGTCCCAAAACGGATCTGAGACACGTGTCAAGGTAGAGAACCTTCAGAAGCTCTACCCGATCTCGAGGGGTGTCTTCCGGGCACCGACAGACTTCGTGCATGCCGTCGATGGTGTGAATTTCGAAATCAAGGCCGGACAGTCGCTTGGTTTGGTCGGAGAGTCCGGTTGCGGCAAGACGACGACCGGTCGGATGCTGGTGAAGCTCGACGAGGCGTCCGATGGGACGATCTTGATTCGGGACTCTGCAACCGATGAGATGATCGACGTGACCGAGATCAACTCCAAGACGGAGCAAAAGGAGTTTCGCCGCAACGTCCAGATGATCTTCCAGGATCCCTACGAGTCGATGAACCCGAGACGGACCATCTTCGACATCGTCGCCGAACCTCTGACGGTGCAGAACTTGGGAACCACCGAAGAGCGCGAAGAGAGAGTCGTCGATCTGCTCCGGCTGGTTGGTCTGACTCCACCGGAGCCGTTCCTGTTCCGCTACCCGCATGAGCTTTCTGGTGGTCAGAGGCAACGCGTGGCTATCGCCAGAGCGCTGGTCATGGAGCCGACTTTCGTTGTCGCCGACGAACCAACCTCGATGCTCGATGTCTCCATCCGGATCTCGATCATGCGTCTGATGCTCGAGCTCGCCGAGGAGCTCGGCGTCACCTATCTCTACATCACCCACGACCTCGCGGTTGCGAGGTACATGTGCGACAAGATCGCAGTGATGTATCTCGGAAAGATCGTCGAGATGGGACCAACCGAGGACCTTCTGACGCGACCGATGCACCCCTACACAAGGGCTCTGCTGTCAGCAGTCCCTGTGCCCGATCCGAGCTACAAGCGACCCGAGGTTGAGATCGAGGGTGGTGTGGCCAGAGCGATCAATCCCGAGCCGGAGTGCCGGTTCATCCAGAGGTGCCCCTTCGCCCAGGATGTCTGCCGCGAGAGCCCTCATCCTGACCTCTCGGAGCGCGGCAACGACCATCTCGTCGCCTGCCATCTCGTCGACCCACAAGGAAATTGGATGGGTGCCGAGCGAGCCGTTCTCGACCTGAGGTCCTAGGCCGATGAAATCGGCTCGGAGTTTGATGAGATCAAACTCCGGGCCTCTGACATCAGGTTGGAATCTGATGAGATCAAACTCCGGGCCTCTGAAACCAGCCAGACTGCCTAGATGAGTGGCCCACTTTCTGGAGTCCAGGTCGTCGAGCTGGCCGGGCTTGGTCCCGCACCATTCTGTGGGATGGTCCTGGCCGACCTGGGAGCTGACGTAGTCAGGGTTGATCGAGCCGGCCGTCAGGTGGTTGGAGGCTCGCCTGAATTCGATCTGCACAACCGCGGAAAGCGCTCTATCGCGCTTGACCTCAAAACCGAAGGCGGGCGCGACATCGTCTTGAGGCTCGTAGCCGAATCCGACATCCTGATCGAAGGCTTCCGGCCAGGAGTGACGGAGAGACTTGGGGTCGGGCCTGCCGAATGTCTCGCGACTAATCCTCGTCTTGTCTATACCCGCGTCACCGGATGGGGGCAGGCAGGCCCTCTTGCAGATCGGGCCGGGCACGACATCGACTACATCGCCCTTTCCGGTGCCCTGGCGTCGATCGGCCCCAAGGATGAGCCTGTGGTTCCTCTAAACCTCGTTGGCGACTTCGGCGGTGGCGGGATGCTGGCAGCGGTGGGATCACTGGCTGCCTTGGTGCACGCACGTGAGAGCGGCGTCGGCCAGGTCGTGGATGCGGCCATGGTCGACGGCTCGGCACTGTTGATGACTTCTCACCATGGCTTTCGCGCTGAGGGCTGGTGGTCCGAAGAGAGGACTTCCAACCTTCTCGATGGCGCTGCCCCCTTCTATCGAGTCTACGAGGCCTCAGATGGGCGACATGTTGCGGTCGGTGCCTTGGAGCCTCAGTTCTTCGCTGCACTCTTGGATGGCCTGGGAATCGACCCCGATGAGTTCCCGGCGCAACACGATCGGTCGGTCTGGCCAGCAATGGCCACCACATTCGCTGCTGTGTTCAAGACTCGTAGTCGAGATGAATGGGCAGATCACTTCTCGTCGACTGATGCTTGTGTGGCGCCCGTCTTGGACATGGGTGAGGCGAGGGCGCATCCCCACAACGCTTCTAGAGGGACATTCATCGAGGTCGATGGTGCCCCACAACCCGGGCCCGCTCCGAGGTTCTCCGAGACGGCGGCCGAAGTGGAGGCAGGGCCCGCCGTTCCGGGGGCGAATACCCTTCAACTGCTTGACGAACTTGGATTTAGCGCTGACGAAATCGGTAAGCTCCGGTCGTCTGGTGCAGTTGTCTGAAACCGCGGAGGAAATGTGAACAACACGGAAGTTCTCGCTGAGCGAGCAGAAATCGACGCAATCGTCGAGGGCAAGACGATGGTCGACTTTCTCGACCGCAATGCTGAGCAACATGGCGATGAGCCCGCCGTTCACTGGAAAGATCAAGAGTGGCAGGAGTTGACCTGGCGCCAGTATCGCGACGAGGTTCACAAGGTCGCCGCGGGACTGCAGACGCTGGGTGTTGGTGGTGACGAGTTCGTAGCCATCATGGCCGGCAACCGACCCGAGCACGTGATTGCCGACTACGGGGCCGTCCACGCCGGCGCCACCCCGGTGACCATCTATTCGACCCTTGCTGCTGGCGAAATCCAATACATCGCCGAAAACTGTTCAGCGACGGTTGCGATCCTCGAAGACCTGGACTTCATGAAGCGGTGGGAGGAGATCCGGGCCGATCTCCCCAACCTCCGGTACGTCGTGCTCATGTCAGGTGCGGAGAACTACGAAACAGCCGACTGGGTGCTTTCCTGGGACGACCTGATTGCTCGGGGTGTCAAGCATCTAGAAAGCGACCCTGAGGCGGTTACGCGCTCGGCGGCTGCAATCACACCGGACACCCTCGCGACTCTGATCTACACCTCCGGCACGACGGGTACGCCAAAGGGAGTCATGATCTCCCAACGCAACGTGGTGTGGACGCTGGAATGTCTCCGTCGGGCGGCAGACCTCGAATTGGGCGCCCGGATGGTCTCTTATCTGCCTTTGGCGCATATCGCCGAGCGACTGGCGACCCACTACGTGGGTACCTACCTCGCAGGTGAGGTTTGGTATTGCCCCAACCTTGCTGGCGTTCTCGAATACATCCAGACGGCGAAGCCCACGCTGTTCGTTGGCGTTCCCCGCGTGTATGAGAAGTTCCATCCGCGAATCATGGCGGCCATCGAAGGCACCGAAGGTCTCAAGGGGAACATCCTGCGAAGTGCCTATTCGGCCAACCTGAAACGTGTGGAGGCCGAGTTGGAGGGCAAGAAGGGCCCAATGACTGCAGGTTTCCTCGACGGTCTCGCTCTGTCGAAGGTCAGAGAAACGCTCGGTATGGACGAGGTGAAGATCGCCATCACGGCTGCGGCTCCGATCAACCCGGATCTCGTGAAGTTCTTCATGGCCATCGGCGTCCCCCTGTTCGAGCTCTACGGTCTTTCAGAGACCACCGGTCCTGCCACCACCAATGTGCCGGGCACTGTGAAAGTCGGGTCAGTGGGCAAGCCGTTGCCTGGCGTCGAAGCCAAGCTGGCGGATGACGGTGAGCTCTTGCTGCGAGGCGGAGTGATCACCGAGGGCTACTGGAAGCTCGACGATGCCACCAAAGAGACCTACGCCGACGATGGCTGGTTCCACACAGGTGACCTGGCCAAGATCGACGAAGACGGCTTCGTCTGGATCGTGGGCCGCAAGAAGGAGATCCTCATCACAGCAGCGGGCAAGAACATTGCGCCCGCGAAGCTCGAGACGATGTTGGGCAACCACCCGATCATCTCCAAGGCGTGCATGGTGGGAGACCAGCGTAAGTTCCTGACCATGGTCATCGCCCTCGATGCTGAAGAGGCGCCTGAGTGGGCGACGGCCAACGGGCTCGAGTACCACGATCTGGCTAGCTTCTCCGAAGAGCAGGTTGTCAAAGACGCCGTCGCCGACGCCGTCGCCGCAGCCAACGAAGAGGTGGCCCGGGTCGAGCAGATCAAGAAGTGGGTCATCGTCCCGGACGAATGGACACCCGACAGCGGTGAAGTGACACCGTCGTTGAAGCTCAAGCGTCGGGTCGTGCTCGACAAGTACTCCGACCAGATCGAATCGATGTACGCAGGAGTCTGATGGCTCCAGCGCGAGCGCTATTCGAATCTGATCACGAGCTCTTTCGGGAGAGCGCCCGCGAGTTCGTTGCACGTGAGGTTGTTCCCAACGTCACGAAGTGGGAAGAAGCCGGAATCGTTGACCGGGACCTGTTCAACAAGGCCGGCGACGCAGGCCTCCTGGGCATGGCTGTGCCCGAGAGTCACGGTGGTGGCGGGGTAAACGATTTCCGCTTCAACGCGGTGATCGTCGAAGAGCTGATGTATGCCGACGCCTTTGGATCGGGTATGTGCATCACCCTCCACAACGATGTGGTGTTGCCGTACTTTCTCGAACTCTGCACTGATGAGCAGAAGGACAGGTGGTTCCCTGGTCTCGTCACTGGGGACCAGATGGGTGCCATTGCGATGACAGAACCCGGGGCAGGCTCCGACCTCGCCGGGATTCAGACGTCGGCCATCCGAGACGGCGACAGCTACATCGTCAACGGATCCAAGACCTTCATCACCAACGGGATCAACTCAGAACTGATCATCACGGCGGTGAAGACAGATCCCGCTCAACAACACTCAGGCATGAGTCTCCTCGTGCTCGAGTCGGGGATGGAGGGGTTCACTCGTGGCCGAAATCTGGAGAAGATTGGCCTCCACGCTCAAGACACGGCTGAGCTGTTCTTCGACGACGTACGCGTGCCTGCGGAGAATCTTCTTGGTGGAGAGGGACGAGGGTTCTTTCACCTCACAGACAACCTTCCGCAAGAGCGCCTGTCGCTCACCACAGGCTCTATCGCCCATGCGCAGGCTGCCTTCGACTGGACTCTCGAGTACGTCAAAGAACGCAATGCCTTCGGCCAGCCAGTGGGTTCTTTCCAGACCGTCAAACACACCATGGCCGAGATGCGCACCGAGCTCGACATCGCGCAGACCTATGTGGATTCTCAGATCCTGGCGCTGAACGCCGGAGTGCTGACTCCCGAGGAAGCAGCCAAATCCAAGTGGTGGGTCACCGAGCTCGAGAATTCGGTGATCACCAGGTGCTTGCAGCTGTTCGGGGGCTGGGGCTACATGGAGGAGTACCCGATTGCCAGGGCGTTCAGAGACGCCCGAGTTCAGACCATCTACGGGGGAACGACTGAGATCATGAAAGAAATCGTCGGTCGCTCTCTCGGTCTCTAGACACATAGGAGATCCCAATGAGTGAACCAATAACGTTTGATGGACGCGTCGCTGTCGTAACCGGAGCTGGCGGCGGACTGGGCAAGACTTATGCCCTCGAACTGGCACGTCGCGGAGCCCGCGTAGTGGTCAACGACCTGGGAGGGAGTGTCGACGGTTCGGGCTCCTCGCAGTCAGCCGCTGACGAGGTCGTCTCCGAGATCGAAAGTGCGGGCGGTGAGGCTGTCGCCAACTACGACTCGGTGTCAACCGAAGAGGGCGGCGCTGCGATCGTCCAGACGGCGCTCGACGCTTTTGGCTCCATCGACATTGTTGTCAACAACGCAGGGATCTTGAGAGACAAGTCGTTCTCGAAGATGACGATGTCTGAGGTCGAAGCGGTGCTCGACGTTCACTTGAAGGGTGGTTTCTACGTGTCCCAGCCGGCATTCGCCGCCATGCGCGAGAACGGATACGGGCGTTTTGTGTTCACGTCCTCCGCGTCCGGTCTCTTCGGGAACTTCGGCCAGGCCAACTACGGCGCGGCCAAGATGGGTCTGGTTGGCCTGTCGAACGTCATCGCCATCGAGGGCGCCAAGTACAACATCAAGTCGAATGCGATTGCTCCGATCGCCAAGACGCGAATGACTGAGGATCTCCTCGGCCCCTTCGCCGACATGGTCGACCCCCAACAGGTCACACCGATGGTCGTTTATCTCTGTTCGGAGGCCAATGAGTTTTCGCACGAGATCTTCACTGTCGGGGGCGGTCGCTATGCCCGGGTGTTCATTGGGACCAACAAAGGCTGGTTCGCCGGGCCCGGAGCGGCACCTTCCGTCGAGGATGTCTCTGACCATCTCGAAGAGATCCGAGATATTGCCGACTACATCATCCCGATGAATAACAACGACGAGATAATGCTCCTAGGCCAGATGCTGGCAGGCTGATGCCAATCGACGTCGATTCGGTGGTCGGGGCCTCTTTGGGCGAATCGACGTTCTCATGGTCGGAGCAAGACCTCATCCTCTACAACCTCGCGGTTGGAGCAGGCGTGCCGCCCGACTCCGAGGCAGAACTGAAGTACGTCTGTCAGAACGATCTCGTGGCCGTACCAAGCTTCGCCGCAATCCCACCTTTCGAGCTGATGATGGCGGTTGGCTCGGTAGACGGGCTGGAGATCTCGCTGGCTCAGATACTCCACGGTGACCATCATCTGCAGGTTCATCGACAGATCCCAACCGCCGGGACTGTGTCTCAGGCCGGCAAGATCACCGACGTCTTCGACAAAGGCAAGGGCGCTCTCCTGGTAGCCAAGGTCGAGAGCCGGCTGGCTGACAGCGGCGAACTGGTCTTCACCAATACCGCTGGGATCTTCCTGCGAGGTGAGGGTGGATTCGGTGGGGGAAGGGGACCGTCGGCTAGGCCCGAGCCGGACCGTGAACCCGACGCGATCGTCGAGACCGCAACACTGCCGCAGCAGGCACTCATCTACCGGTTGGCTTCGGGAGACATGAATCCCCTTCATGCGGACCCGGCCTTCGCTGCGATGGTCGGATACGAGCGGCCGATTCTCCACGGTCTTTGCACTTACGGAATGGTCTGCCGGGCAGTGGTCGAGTCGGCTTTGGATGGTGACCCGTCCGGGGTCGGTAGCTACTCGGCACGATTCGCCGGCCACGTTTTTCCAGGAGAGACCCTCGTCACCGAGACCTGGGAGCAGGCCGACGAGCTTCGGTTTCGCACCGTGGTGAAAGAACGAGGCACACCGGCCGTCACCGGCGGTTCGATCAAGCCTCGATAATCACCCGGGTGCCGACGGGCACCAACTCGTGGAGTGCAGTGATCATGTCGTTGGGAAGGCGAACGCACCCGAGGGAGATATTGGAACCGATGGAACTCGGGTTGTTGGTCCCATGGATCCCGATGATCCCGTCTCCGCCGTTGAATCCGGTGATGGTGTCCGATCTTGCAGATATGCCGAGGGCGTGCGGTCCCCAAGGGCTGTTTGGGTTGGCAAGGCTGACACTGTCCGTGACGAAGAAGTGACCCGTGGGCGTTTGGTTGTACTCCGAACCGATCCCCACCTCGGTCTCCAGGACGACGACATCCCCGACTCGATAGGAGAGGGTGCGTTCCGAGAGATCAACAAAGATCTCACTATCGGCAACGTATATCTCCAGCGATTCCGCGCTGACCCATCCGGTGCTGCCATTGGGACGTATCGGAAGCATCACTTCCACCCATTCGCCACTTGGTTCGTCGACAACACCGAGAACCAGAGTCGTGCCGAGAATCGTCGTTGGCTCGAGTGTCATGAAGGCCTCCAGAGCGTCTGGAGAGCCGAAGACTTCGATCGGCCCCTTGGCGTATGCAACGAGCCCCCGACTGGTCGGTTGGGTGGCGGCAAAGCCCTGCCAGACCTCACGTGGCTCAGGAATGGTCGTTGTCGTGGGCGCAACCTTGGTGGTTGTTGTGGCTTCTTCCGGGGGAGGAGCGGTTTCGCTGTCCGGACTCCTCACCACGCCACCGCAAGCGGCGACCACTAGAGACAAGAAAAAGACCGCCTTTCGCATCACGGTTGATGTTATCGGCGTGATAGCCCACGGCGTTTAGTCTTCGCCGATGCCACGAGTGTTCGTCACCAGGTCACTGCCCAAGTCAGTACTTGAGCCCCTCGCTGAGTTCGACGTGGCAGTGCACGGAGGCGAAGGTCCGGTCGCACGCTCCCGGTTGGAATCTGAAATCCAGTCAGCGGATGGTTTGCTGACCATGCTCACCGATCCGATCGACAAGCATCTGCTCGATCTAGCCGTCAGGCTCAAGGTCGTCTCGCAGATGGCGGTCGGCTTCGACAACATCGATATGGACGAATGCCGCAAGCGCGGGATCGCCGTTGGGTACACACCCGGAGTCCTGACCGAAACCGTGGCCGACCATGCCTTCGCATTGTTGGGTGCGATTGTCCGGCGACTCCCTGAAGGAATGTCCGAGGTGCGGAGCGGCGCGTGGGGGCCATGGGAACCGTTCCACCTTGCGGGGGGCGATCTCCACGGCAGCGTTCTGGGGATCGTGGGTATGGGCCGGATTGGGGCCGCTATCGCCAAACGAGCCGGCGGCTTCGACATGGAGGTTCTCTACACATCGCGATCCAGCGAGGCTCCTCTCGGTAGGCGTGTTGGCCTCAACGAGCTCTTGGAAGCTTCCGACCATGTGATCGTGGCGGCCGCCCTCACCGAAGAGACCCGTGGTCTCATCGGGGCTGAACAACTCGCAGCGATGAAGTCGACTGCCTATCTGGTCAACATCGCTCGTGGCCCATTGGTTGATACCGAAGCCCTGGTGAGCGCGCTGAACGAAGGGGAGATTGCCGGGGCTGCTCTCGATGTGACCGATCCTGAGCCTCTGCCAGCGGACCACCCGCTGACGGCCCATCCCAGGTGTCTGATTGTGCCCCATCTCGGTAGCGCATCAGTTGCGACGCACACGCGCATGGCCGAATTGGCAGTGCAGAATCTGATTGCCGGCGTGAACGGATCGGCCCTTCCTCATCCCGTTCCTGATAGGTAGTAGCGGGCAAAAACCGATTACGCTGCCGTTCGATTCAATCCCAGGGAGTCTTTGGAATGTCCGAGTTGCCGGTCGCGCGCTCTGTCGAGCGCAACCCGACTCCTCAGCGCCTGAGAGAGCTGGCCGTAGCCAATATGCCGCGGCTTCAGGAGACTGAGTTTGGCAACCTCAATTACACGGCCGAGGTCACAGCGCGCTTGAAGAACTCGACGTTCTTCGTCTCCGACTCTGAGATTCACCAGAACCGCATCTCTCGTGCCGAGGCAGACGAATGGGCGGCCAAGCAGAACGCTCACATTGCAGGTAGAGACATGCTCCTCGTCGAGGGATACATCGGTCCGGACCCGGAGTTCAGGACCGGATCGCGTGTCTACATCGAGGCGGGGCAGCCCAACATCGCTGCGATGCAGCAACACCTCTATTTCCCACGCGATGACGTCTGGGAACCTGAGTTCACAGTCATCTACACCCCAACGCTCAATGCGCCAGGCAAGCCAGATGATCGCCTGATAATCGTTGACACCGAGAACTGGGTGACTCGGGTATTCGGTTCCGACTACTTCGGCGAGTCGAAAATGGGCGGGCTACGCATGTGGAACCGACTCGTCTTCGACCACGGCGGTCTCGCCTGTCACGCAGGGCTCAAGACCTACCCTCCCGAGTCGACGAGGTCAGGGGCGGAAGAGTCGATGCTCATCATCGGTCTCTCCGGGACTGGCAAGACCACGACAACCTTCAGGCAGCAAGCCGGCTCCCTGCCGGTTCAGGACGACTTTGTGGCGTTGATGCCTGGAGGGCGGGTTCACACTTCCGAAGCAGGATGTTTCGCCAAGACGTACGGGCTCGATCCTGAGGATGAGCCGACGATTTACGGGGGGACGACCAGACCGGATGCATGGCTGGAGAACGTTGCCGTCGCTGACGACGGAACGGTGGACTTTTTCGACACCACCCATACAGCCAACGGTCGTTGCACTTTCCCGATGGCGAACATCCGCCACCGCGACCCGGCACAGGTGCCCCCAGCTAAGTACTTGCTGATTCTCAATCGATCGGACCATGTGATACCAGCGGCGGCCAAGCTGAAACGCTCGCAGATCCCGGCCTACTTCATGCTTGGAGAAACCAAGGGGACTTCTGCTGGGGGCGCCGCGGAGGCAGGGAAGTCTCTGCGCGTGCCGGGGACGAATCCGTTCTTCTTCGACGACGATTCGTTCCAGGGAAATCGACTTCTGGGGCTGCTCGAGTCGATGCCCGAGTTAGAGGCCTATGTGCTCAACACCGGCAGGATTGGGGGAGAGGGCGAAGGCTCGAAGAAGGTGAAGATCGCCGACTCGTCAGCGATCGTGGCAGCGATTGTCGGAGGAACCGCAGAGTGGGAAGTCGACGCGGACTTCGGATACGAGATTGCCACGTCGCTGCCCGGTGTTGACGACTACGAACTGCTCCAGCCGAGACGGCTATATGAGCGTCAGGGTCGGGTCGATGACTATGAGACGATTGTGGATCGCCTCAAATCGGAGAGAGTCGCCTACCTGTCCGGTTTCGGCGCACTTCACGATTCGGTCTTGGCTGGGCTCGACGGCTAGCTCCGGGGAACAACGGCCAGGAGAGTTCCTGCCGAAACGGCAATCTCCGCAACCGGTGATGAGAAAGCGTTCGAGAGACCCCTGGTCGAGCCATGCTTCAGAGTCTCGTTCTCCAATTCCCAGTTGAGGCCACGAGTGGAGACGCCACTCGCATCACCACCAGTGGGAATGAGGGAAATAGTTGTCCCCAGGTCGCCGTGAATGGTTCTTCGCCTGTGGACGACATAGGACCACCCCCGGCCGGTCATCCAGTCGATCTCGTCAATCGAAGACCACCTCTTGGAACACAGGAGCTGGGCGGTGCCCAGCTCGTGGTCGATTCGCCCACCGGCCCCACCGACAACGATCAGCCGCTGCGGGTGTTCAACAAGGACCCGACTGATCGCCAACTCGAGGTCCGTCGCGTCCTTGTCAACGGGATAACGCTCGACGATGAGGTGGTTCGGCATCAGTTCCGTTTCGATCGAGTCGAGATCTCCGACGAGTACATCGACTTTGAATCCCAGTTCGACAGCTCGGTCGTAGCCCGAGTCGGCGGCAATTGTCAGGTCAGAGGCTGGCAGTTCCTCAGCCACTTCAGGACCGGGGGAGTCGCCTCCAGCGAAGATGAGCACCGTTTCCATCGAATAACAAAATCGTCTTACGCGCGTTCTTGCGAGTAAGACCTAACCCTCAAGTTGAACTTCAATGTTGTCCTTGGCCGTTCTGAGGGACTTTTCTACCTGTTCCGGCGCCTCTGCGCGGGCATATACGAACCCGAGATAGCGGTCCCCGGCTGGCGGCGCCACGATTCGGCCACCGGGTGGAATGGTGATGTCCAGCCCGGTGACGCCTTCGATGTCTCTGACCTCGTCGATGCCAAGTACCTGTTTGAGCACTCCGGACTCGGGTGTGGGGACCATCAGCACTCCACTGGCACCCGGGCCCTGCTTTAGCTGAGTGCGGGCGATGTCGAGCGCGTTGCGCAGAATCAGCGATTCCAGGCTCGTCCCCATCAAGCCAAAATCGAGGCTCCTGGAACACAGGCCTCCGATAGACCTGGCCGCGATCTCGACAATGGAGGCCCGACCGCTCGACACCCGCAACTCGATGTGGACCGGTCCTTGGCGGAGCCCCAGAGCTTTGACCGCCTGTTCCGACTGCCGCTGAGCTTCGGCCAGCGTCGCGTCGTCGTGCCGTGATGGCGTGACGAAAATGGTCTCCGGGAAGAATGGCCCATCACCCATGTCGGGCTTGTCGAACACGGCCAGGGTCAGGAGCTCCCCGTTCTCGATCAGACCCTCAATTGCGATCTCGTCTCCAGCGGCGAAGGCCTCGACGATCAGGCTTGCACTGCTGCCGACTATGTCCCGGACGTCTCTTGCCGCTGCCGCAAGTTGCTCGGCGTTGTCGGCTCTGATCACGCCTTGGCTGGCTGATCGGTTGAGCGGCTTGACGATCAACGGATATCCGACAGTGTCTCCAATGCCCTTGGCATCGTCGCCCTCCTTCAGCTCAGCGAACCGTGGCTGGCTGACTTCAGCCGCCGCGAGGGCGGTTCTCATGGCGAGCTTGTTCCTGGTGAAGGCAGCAGCGTCGGGCGGATTTCCCGCGAGCCCGAGGATCTCCGATGCGAAAGCCGCGACCATGACACCCTTGTCATCGGCGGCGACTACTCCGTCCAGTGCAAGGGTCTCGCCGCGTTTGGCGATCAATTCGGCGGCGCCCTTCGGATCGGCGGGGTCGATCTCGATGAATCTGTCACCCATCTCAAACGGCGGGTCGGCGTCGCTGGCAATCAGAAGCTCGACATGGAGGGATTCAGCTGCCTCCAGGAAGTCTTTGGCTCGATACGTGGTTGTAGGGAGTATGAGAACGATGCGTGACATGGGAGTTTCTCGTGACGCCTGATTACCATCCTCGCAGATGTCCGATCCACTAGTTCTGTCCGTCGCGCCCGATGCGCTGGAGATGATTCTCCAGCTACGTGACAACGAGCCGGGCGACGAGGAATTTGCCCTTTCAATCGAGGTGACCGGGTTCCAAGGTCCACAGTTCGCCTATGAACTGGCCTTTGTCCCGCTCGCAGATCGCAAAGAAAACTGGGTCGAGGAGCGCCACGGCGACCTGGCCGTCATTTTCCCGCTCGCCGACCGAGGGAAACTCGATGGAGCCGCCCTGGAGTTGACCGAGCAGGGCCTGGCGATGAACAACCCGAACACGCCTGCCCCTCCCACGATTTCTGCCCCCGCCGGGGATTTGTCGGGACCGCTGGTAGATCGAGTTCAACAGGTTCTCGTCGAACAGGTGAACCCCGCCATTGCCTCTCACGGAGGTGGTGCGGAGTTGGTCTCGGTCGACGGAACCATCGCCTACCTACGTCTATATGGCGGCTGTCAGGGGTGTGGTCTCGCTGCGGTCACTCTCAAGCAGGGCATCGAGCGGATCATCCTCGAGTCGATCCCGGAGCTCTCCCAGGTCGTCGACGTGACTGATCATGCGTCGGGCGAGAACCCCTATTACGAGTCACAGAAGAAGTAGGGCTTAGGAGCTCTCCGCGAGGGCAGCCGAGACCTGAACCAAGAGCTGAGGCCAGTCGATGTCGGCACAGCTTCGTCCGTGTCTGACGAGGACCAGATCGGCCGCCGGGTTCACATGCACCAGTTGGCAATGGTCTCCGAGGGCGAAGTAGGTATCGCTTCCAGGGTCAATCCACCACCAATAGCCGTATCCGTATTGGCCGGTCGTCGATTCCTCCGAAACGGCACTCGCTATGTAGTCCGACGATACGAGTTGGCTGCCGTTCAGTCGGCCGCCGTTGAGGTAGAGGAGCCCGAGTTTGGCGAAGTCGACGGCGCTGGCGTTGACTCCGACGAACATCTTTTCGAAGCCACCGGCTTCGCTGTCGAGACTCCACGAACCGGTCGATTCGGCCCCCATCGGCTGCCAGAGACTCTCCTCCATGAATCGAGATACTGAAAGACCCGTCGCCCGCTCTAGCGCCATGCCCATGAGGATCAGATTCCAATCGTTGTATAGGAAAGTCTGGCCAGGGTCGTCGCTAAGGGCAGTTTCGGTCAGTGCCGATGTCCGTAGGTCTGTTCCGTAGTAGGTGTTTGCTGGGTCGTCCCACGGTCCGGTGCCCGCCTCGAAGGCAAGGCCCGATGTCATGGTCATGAGATGGCGCAGAGTCAACTCGGTGAACCGCGGGTCGTTTGCTTCCAACTCAGGCAGATGTTTGGTGATGGGGTCATCGAGGCTTTCGATGAGTCCCTGATCCACTGCGATTCCCACGAGGGTTGACGTCCATGACTTCGCCACTGAGAACGACGTCTGCGTCGAGGTTCGAGACGATCCGTTGAAGTACCGCTCGTACACGAGCTCGCCGTCTCTGATAACCAGGAAAGCTGTGGACTCAGTGTCGGTCAGCAACGTTTCGAGATCCTGCCCGTTCACGGCTGGAAGACCGATGTTGGTTTCGGGCCCTTCGAGAGGCATGGGCTGGTCAGCGCTCTGAAATGTCCGCTCCGGGAAGGCCAGGTAATCGTCGAATGAGCTCTCTTCCCACAAGATCGCACGGGCCAGTTGGGACGAATCTGTCGAAAGGAATGCCCAGCCAAGGAACCCGAAGACCAAAGCTGACAGGCCACCAAGGATGAGAGCAGAGAGCTTCAAGAATCGTGTGTGTCTCCTCGCCGCCAACACGCCCAACAGAACGGCCACGCTCCCAAGAGTCAGTGCAGCAACAAGCAGCGTCATATGTCGGTCACGCGGAGCAGGCTATGAATCGAACCTGCGGTCGAACAGGGCCAAACGTCCTGAGCCACGTTGACTCCGTCCACTCGGTAGGTTTGAAGCAAGCAATCCGGAGTTAGCGTGATCAAGGGTGAACGTCTGACGCTGAGGCTCGTCCGGGAGACGGACCTCAACAATTTGTACGAGGCTATGTCCAATCTCGATACCCGTGGCGACTACTTCCCTCTCGGGTTGATGAGCGAGTCGAAGCTCCGGTCCCGGTTCGCTGAGAGTGGCTTCTGGGGACAAGAAGAGGGGATGCTTCTGATCGAGGATCCCGACGGCCAAGTGGTCGGAGAGATCGAGTTTTTTCCGATCACCAGCTATCTGAGCGGATACGAGCTCTCATATCAGTTGTTTGGCGATCAGTTCGCAGGCAAGGGATACACCACCGAGGCCGTACGGATACTGACGCAATACCTGCTCGGCAGGAAGAGGGTCAATCGGATTCAGCTCAATATCCACCCCGGAAACTCTGCTTCGAAGAGAGTGGCCGAGAAGGCAGGCTACGAATTCGAATCGATCATGAAGCAGTGCTGGTACCACCAAGGTCAGTTCCACGACCTCGAGATCTGGTCGTACATCCGCAGCAGCCAGAGCTAGAGACGCTTACAACTGGGTCGGCCGTCAGTGGTTGGGTGACTGGTGAGCCTTCAGGTCCTTGAACCACGTTTCAGGTGGGTTTGCCTCCACATCCCCTCCTAGCTCGATGATGGCCGGTACGAGGCTCCCTCCCGACCACGAAAGCCACTTCTTGGGAGTCAATCGGAGGGTGAGGTCCTCATGTCGCGCCAGGACGAGTCCGATTGTGTTGTGCCCGCTTTCCGTCAACAGCCTCTCTCGGTTGAGTCGGTTGAGCTCGACCGCTTGCTCTCCTTCGATGATCTCAACGTCTCCGTAGCACGATGCCCAACCAGGCTGGTCGTAGAAGAAGAGAGTGGCCACCGGTCGCTGACGCAGGTTCTTCACTTTCCGTGTGTTGTGCGGAGTCGGCATCAAAATGCGATCCTGCGAGTCGATGTCGAAAAGGAGCTCCGTGAGATGAGGCGATCCATCATCACTGATGGTCGCCAGGACGACGTTCCCTTGTGTCAGGAGGTTCTCTCTGAGTTCCGGAGTCAGCCCGTGCGGTGTGCGGTAAACGGGGTCGATGGCCATGGCGGGCACCCTACGCCCTCCAAGATGGAGGTCTAGTGAGCTTCACCAGGGAACAACTCGAGTCCTACCGCGACTGCACAGTCCCCGACTTGCTCGGAGAGAACTGCAAGCTCCTCTTCGTCGGCATCAACCCGGGCTTGTGGACCGCCGCCACACAGACGCATTTCTGTCATCCATCCAATCGGTTCTATCCGGCCCTCCGGATTGCTGGGGTCATCGGTTGGGATGTGGACACCTCAACGGGCCTCAGCGATGGTCAACGGTCGAAAATGATCGAAGCGGGTATCGGAATCACAAACATCGTTGCTCGGGCCACCGTGCGCGCCTCAGAACTGACTCGGGAAGAGCTCCGGGCGGGGGCAGCGAACCTCAGCAAACGGGTCAAGACCATGAATCCGACGGTCGTTGCAGTCGCCGGTGTAACCGCCTATCGGACTGCGTATCGGCAACCCAAGGCGGAGATGGGCCGTCAGCCCGAGACAATCGGGGACTCAGAAGTCTGGGTCGTACCGAACGCCAGCGGTCTCAATGCACACGAGACCGTTGACAGCCTCGCTGTCTGGTACGGCAAAGCTGCGAGGGCGGCGGGTTTGTTGTGAGTGAACCGACACCTCGTCAGGTTCTGTACGCGTTGGTGGCGCTCGGTTTCGTCCTTGTCGAGGTCGTGCTGGTGATTGGTGCGGCTGCAGCCGATCTCGTCCCGACTTGGTGGACTGTCACCATGGCTATTGCTTCGGCGGGTGTGCTGCTGTTTCTCGCCTTCCGTTGGAGGAAGACTGCCGCTGCGCTCTTGTTGTCGATCGGACTGTTTGTTGTCTGGACAGTCGGGACCCTGGCCCTCGCCTAGGGCGTCCACACTTCCGCCTCCGGGAAGAAGGCCTGCCACGCAAACCAGAATTCGTTCCGATGGGGGATCAGTTCCAGCTCGGTTCCGGCCAGCTCTCCAGAGACCGCTGTGCCCAGGATCGACCATTGACTTCCGGTCTCCAGGTCAGTGAAGCCATCACCGGCCGGCTCGAAAATGAGCCTTGTACCGTCGACCACGGGGTCGAGGGCAATACCCGTTCCAATACCCCGCGCCTCGGCGATGCGTGACGAGTCGAGGGCGTCCGCAGTGTCCTCGGCTCCCCAGAACACCACGACGGGCGTGCCGTCGACTTCGTCGTTCACAACCCCGACGTCGAACAGCAGTGAAAACGGGTAGGCCTTATCAGTGTCTCCGACCGTCACCCCCACTACCCGGTCCAATGCGGGGAAGCGATCGTCGATGTCGCCGGTGAAGAAGTTGAGGGGTCGGTCCCGCGAGGAGTAGAACTCGTACGGGTTGCGCCCGTACCCGGAGCCGAAACCCTGGTTGTCTGTCATCGCAAGGCCGTCGGGGTGTTCGGCGAGAAAGTCTGCCCAACGCACGATCGCGGCCGGGATGACAGTCAGCTGCTCGCCTGCATTCTCACCCACGAGGCCCTCACCCGTGATCTGCTGCCAAAGAGTCTGGGTCACGTTGTCCCACATGACGAGGTCGGATTTGCGGAGGAGGCCAGAGACGCCAAGTCGCAGCGTCTCTCCAACGAGCCTTCGATCGAACACGACAGCCGTGTTGCAAAGGGGGCAATAGGTGACAGCCACCGGTGTTTCACCGACCGAGTCATTGACGATCTCATGCCTGGTCAGGACCGAAAGGGGATAGAACCGGGCGTCGCCTTCGATGTCGAGCATCACCCCTGGCTCATTGTCTCCAATCCACTCAGTGGAAGCCGCGGCAGCGAAGGCCGGTTCGTCGATGGGCCTGATGAGGTCGCGTGGATCGGCGGCCGGGATCCCGACCAGAAGCTCGTCGAGGTCGATGGTGGCTTTGGAGAAGTCTGTTTCCCATGCATCTGCCATCGATTGGAGATGGTCTGGGACAGCCTGCGGTTCCGAATCGGGGGAACTCGTAGTTGAGGACTCGATCGAGTCTGGGTCAGCTGCGTCGGTCGCCTCTGTTTCGGTGGTGGCCGCGGTACACGCAGCCACCACCAGTCCCAGGCCAAGGAGGAGGATTGGCCGCTTCACGCCCACATCAACCCTATGGACCCTCAGATCGATCCCTAATAGTCGCTGTTTTGACAGTTACTGGGTCGTGTCGAGATAGAGAGTCTGAGTAGAGCGACCCAGAAACCCGGTCTCGTCCCAGAGCGAACCTGTGGCGACACCCCTACCCAAGTCCCCGTATCCCGATTCAGCGTTCAGGCCGATCCACTCACCAACTGGATATCGAGTGGCATGCACCGTTAGGTCGGGGTTCATGAATACCCAGCGTTTCATGTCAAGAGCACGGGAGACGCCGTTGACGAAGTCGGCAGCGCAGACCAGACGCTGGAGTGGTGTGTTCTCGCGGCCCGCAATCAACGGCCTTCTCAGTCTCATCCAGACTGCCCCCGGGCCGTCGACCGAGAACCCGCCGACCGAGTCCTGCATCTCCATCACGTTTCGGTGAAACATGATCTTGTTCGTATCGCCGACTCCCCAGGATCCGCCGATTTGAGCTTTCTCCGGCTCCGGAGATGGGAAGTCGCGGGCTGCCGGTCGTGCTTCTTCTGGAATCGGTCGGTCTGTGATCCGTAGGCGTTGCATCGTGGCGATCGAAACCAGGGTGCCTGAGTCGTCGTAGATGTGCGCCACGGTCGTCTGGATCCTCTTTCCCTCTCTGACTACTTCGTGTTCGATCCGCAGGGGCACCAGACGGACGGCCCGAAACAGCTCGACGGTCAGCCGCGACATCTGCATCTCTGTCAGTGTCGGTTGGGATTCGAGGTGCCCGATTATCAGTGCGGCAAAGGCACCTCCGTGTTGGCCCTCGTCGTACCAGCCTGCATTGGCAAGCGGGGTCGATTCGTAGACGTTGGGATGATCGGTGGGGAGATAGACGGCTTCGAACTCGGATTCCATGAGTTTCACGACCGTAATCGAGACCCCTTCCGATCAGGAGGACGGCGTTTAGAGTTTGTGCCCGTGACAACCGAGTCCACCACACAAAGACCCGCTTCCAGCACGCGCGTCGAGACACCGCTCGTACTGGCGGCGACTTTGGCGTCCGTGCTTGGAATCGTGATAGCCCAGTTCGTCGATGACCTGGGCGATGGGCTGCTTGCCGAGTTTCTCGGCGGCGATGCCGTGCTTTTCAACAATCGCGTGGAGTTCACCGGTGCAAGCGATCTTGCGTGGGGCGGTGGATTTGTCCTTTGTCTCCTCATCGGGCTGTTTGCGCTATTCGTCTACCCAACTCAGAAGGGCCACGGTGTTTCGAGGCTCGTGCTTCTCTGGACGCTGCTTCATTTGCTCCGGCAGGGGCTGACCCAGGCCATGTTTCTCCCGTTCGACGATGACAGTCAGCTGACTCTCGCCTACAACACGTTCGATGCCCCGCCCGGTCTCGAGTATGTGATTGCCGCCGGTGGCGGGGTCGGCTTGCTGCTCTTGGCGTTGGCTTCAGCCGCTGCGTTCCTGGCCTACACACCCAATCGGAAACACGTCGCCAACGCACGCTCGAGGCTCGTCTTCGTTTTGTGGGTCGCCACTATCCCCGCCCTGATCTCGGCATTCGCCGCGATACCGTTCTTCCTGCCCGACGCCGAGAGTCTGGTGTTGCCCGGCCTGCCGTTGGCAGCGGCAATGTTCCTGCTGACCCTCGCCGCTGCACCAGGGACCACAACCGTGATCGGCCCCGAGACCGAGCGGTCAACCGATTGGCCATGGGGCCTCGGAGCATTCCTTCTCGTACTCCTTCTCTTCTATCTCGCCGTACTTCAGGGTGGTGTCGCTGTAGATCCGCGGGCATGGGGCGACATTCAGTAGTCATCACCGTCAGTGACGGTGTGTCAGCCGGTGAGCGGGAGGATGGCTCCGGCCAGGTGTTGCAGGACATGCTCGAGGAGCGTGGCTTCGAAGTCCAGCGTGTGCTCGTTCCTGACGAGAGCGACCAGATCGCTGAAGCGATCACATCTGCCGTGAGTACGGCAAGTCTCGTATTGACCACCGGAGGCACTGGCTTTGGTTTGAGGGATGTCACGCCCGAAGCGACTGCTCAGGTCCTCGAAAGGGAGGCGCCCGGGCTCGTTCACGCGATGGTCGCGGCCGGACTCGAGTCGACGCCCATGGCAGCCCTCACGAGAGCAAAAGCCGGGACGGTTGGGAACAGTCTGGTGATAAACCTCCCCGGCTCGCCGCGCGGTGCCTCAGAGAACCTAGAAGCGATAGTCGACCTGTTGCCCCATGCTCTGCAGCTACTCGGTGGCGACAACCAGCATCATTGAGTTAGGGCCTATCTAGCCACTACCGTGCTGGCGCTCCGACATCAGCCGCTAGGAGGCCCGTGAAGATTTCTCAAGAGTTCGTCGTCAGTCGTCCAACCGAAGACGTTTGGGCATTCTTTCAAGATGTGCCCGCGGTCGCAGACTGTCTTCCTGGGGCTGAGCTCTCGGGACAGTCCGATGACGGGACCTACGACGGATCCCTGTCGGTCAAGCTCGGTCCGATGACCGCTGCCTTTGAAGGCAAAGCCACCATCACCCCGGATGAGGCCTCCAAGTCGGCGCTCATCGAGGGCAAGGGTGTCGACAAGAGCGGTGGGAGCCGCGGTCAGGTGAAGGTCAACTATTCCGTCGCAGAGCACGCCGATGGGAGCCAGGTCAATGTCGACGCCGACGTCATGCTCAGTGGCCCCGTCGCCCAATTCGGCCGCACCGGGCTAATCAACGAGATGTCGAAGCGGTTGATCGGCGACTTCGTGGCGTGTCTCGAAGGCAAGTTGTCAGCGACCACTGAAGAAGCCGCTGAGGAGATCAAGGCTGAAGAGGTGCGCGGTCTGTCGCTGTTCTTCTCGGCTCTCATCGCTTGGTTCAAGGGCCTGTTCGGACGCTCGAAGGAGTGAAGGTGCGCTTCTTGCTGCTGGCTTTGCTGCTGGCCCTTGCCGCCTGCGGCGGTGATGGTGCCGGCGACGGGGAGAGTATCGAGGGCACAGATGTCGTCGTCGACATGTTCGACAACCGGTTCGAATTCACCGAGATCAGGATTCCTGTTGGAGGCTCGGTTACCTGGGTAGGCGCTGGCGCCAACCCTCACAACGCGGTTGAAGCCAATGAGCTGTGGTCGACCGAGACGGTGTTCGGCAGTCTCGACCAGTTGGAAGGTGACGAGGCAACCCTCACCTACAACACCCGGGGCGAGTACATCTTCTACTGCACATATCACGGAAACGGTGAAGGTGACGGTATGGCCGGCACCCTGATAGTTGGAGACGGATGAAGCATCGCCTGCTGCCCCTGATTGGCATCGCCGCCTTTTGTCTGGCGGCGTGCGCCGGCCCGCCATCGGGGACCGCATCGGATGCTGCCACAGGTGATCCGTCAACTGAGTCTCCTTCGGAGTGGAGTGGCAACACGTTGCAGGTGCCTCAGGACTTCCCCACGATCCAGGCGGCGGTTGATGCTTCTGAGCCGGGAGATCTGGTGCTCGTCGATAGGGGTATCTACCGGGAGGCGGTGGATGTCAAGACGCCTGGCATCACCATCAGAGGCGTCGATCGGAACGAGGTCATCATCGACGGGGAGTTCGAACGCACGAATGGCATCCAGGCCCTGTTCACCGATGGTGTCGTGGTGGAGAACCTCACAACCCAGAATCACAGGGTGAACGGTGTGTTCTGGACCGGCGTCCGTGGGTTCAGGGCTTCGTACGTGACCGCAATCAACAACGGTGACTACGGCATCTACGCGTTTGACTCGAGCGACGGGCTCTTCGAGCACTCCTATGCCTCGGGCTCTCCTGACGCTTCCTATTACATCGGGCAATGCAACCCATGTGAGTCCGTCATCACCGACTCGATTGGTGAGTACAGCGGCCTTGGGTACTCGGGCTCCAACGCTTCGACCGAGATCTACATCATCAACAGCGTCTTCAGTAACAACGGCACCGGTCTCGCACCCAACTCGCTAGACGGCGAGCTCCTGCCTCCAACCGAGAACGTGGTGGTGGCCGGAAACCTGATACATGACAATGGCTACGGGCCGTTCCCACACAAAGGAGCGCAATGGTCGGGCCAGGGTCAAGGAATTGCACTCGCCGGAACGCTCGACAGTCAGATCCTCAAGAATCGCATCTTCAATCACCCCGGCAACGGCGTAATGGTTCTTTCGAATGTCGACAAGAACGTCTACATGCCGTCAGGGAATGAAGTCCGAGGCAACGTCATCTCAGGTTCCGGTCTCGCTGACATCACCCTTACCGGGCCAGCGCAGTCGGAGAATTGCTACGAGGACAACGACTTCACGAGTTCCATGCCGGCGCTGCTCGAGTTCAAGCAGCCGTGCGATGGGCTCAGGCTCCCCGCACTCTGGGAGCTCGGAGCTTGGTCGGGGCCGTTCGGTCGTGTGGTCGAGTACGGCCTCGAACTGAACGACGACGTTTCATATCAGGACATGCCGCATCCCGAGCCACAACCACAGATACCTGGCGGAGCGGATGCCGAAGTGGTGCCGGCAGTCAACGTTTTCGAGAAACCAGACATCGACGCGATCTCGGTCCCGCCGATGCCATCAGATCTAGCAGTCAACCAAGGGAAGGAGTTCAACATCATGGGTGTGACCTTCGGATCGACGATCAGTGGCTTGCTCGGGCTCTACGCCTATGTGCTGCCGCTCGCCCTCTACGCCACATGGGTGGTCATCTCCATATGGGAGATAGTCAAACGAGACGATATGAGCCGCGGGAAGGGCATCGCATGGATCTTTGCCATCCTCATCGTCCCCTTCGTGGGAGTACTGGCCTACCTCTTCTTTGGCAAGAGCCACATCCCAGCCGCCTATCGATGGGTGCTGACCGCCGGCGGCATTGGCGTGTACGCGCTATTCGTGGCGATCGGGGCTGTGGCAGGTGGCCTCGTCTGAACAATGACTGACGCAGAGAGCGGCGTCTCCAGGCGCGATCTGCTCAAAACTGCTGGCCTGGGCGGGGCGGCCCTACTTGGCGGTTCGCTATTAGGTGCCGCCGCTCGCGATTCCGGTCAGGCCCCCACTGCCGAGGACTATCCCCATGGGCCTGGTGGGGACACCACCGTCGGTTCCGACGTCATCGATTCGATCTACGGTCACGCCCACGGGGCACCGCTCGATATCGAGTCGGACGCGCTAGACGCCCACACGTTCCCACCTCAGCCTGACGGACAGTCTGCGGGAGTCACAAGAGAGTTGGAGATCCATGTCGAGGAGCGTCTGCTCGAGGTGGCTAATGGAGTCCAGTTTGAGGCATGGACATACAACGGGCAGGTGCCGGCACCGATCATCCGGGCCACAGAAGGTGACACGCTGCGGATCAACTTCAAGAACCGGACAGGTCACGCCCACAACTTGCATTTCCACGGTGCGCATCGGCCGGAAATGGACGGCTGGGAGCCGATTCCTCCCGGTTCGGAGACGACATATGAGATTGAGGCCGGTCCGGCTGGGGTGCATCCCTATCACTGTCACACGGCACCGTTGGCAGAACACATCTCCCGAGGGCTCTACGGCACCCTGATCGTCGATCCGGCGGGAGGTAGACCACCTGCCCGTGAGGTGTCGCTGGTCTTGTCGGGTTTCTCCAACGAACAGGTCGGTCGAAACGGCGTAGTGGCCTGGAACGGAGTCGCTGGCTTCTATCACGCCTTCCCGATAAAGGTGGAGCGTGGTGAAAGGGTCAGGGCCTACATCACGAATATGCTTGAGTTCGAGTCGCTTGGCTCGTTCCACCTTCATGCCCAGACATTCGACGTTTATCCGGCCGGGATGGGCGACACGCCTGCCTTCTCAGAGGACACGATTGCCCTGGCCCAGGGTCAACGGGCGATGATCGAATTCACTTTGCCTGACCCCGGGCGGTACATGTTCCACCCACATCAGCATTGGCTTGCCGACAAGGGTGCGATGGGTTGGTTCGCAGCTATTTGAGCTTGGTGACCTTGTCGCCGGTTTTGACCTCGCCAGGTTCGACGACAAAGGCATAGACACCCCGGAAGCGCTTTTCGCGCCCGTCGCCCACGTTGGCGAAGCGCAGCGCATCTTTCCCAAACCGCTGAACGAACTTGGCACAACCTGTATGAGGCGCCTCAGAAATCTGGATGGTCGCCTCGCCGATCTCGAGTTGGGTCCCAGACGGCAGGTTGTCCTTCGACAGATCCATGTCCACATAGATCTGGTCTCCGGCAAGCGGCCACTGCTTGCGATCGTTGGACATGGCGTCGACCACCCTGGAGCTCATCAACGTCAGCTGAGTCTCGGCATTCGTCCCACCCCGGTCGATCCAGTTGTCACCGACCAGACCCACGGAAGGGTCGAGTCGGGCTGACTGGACAATCTCCCGCTGGGCGTCATCGGGCCGACGCACGATCATTTCAATAGGACCGGCGTCTTTGGGCGCGGCGAGGATCTCCGGGAGCTGGGCTTCTAGCTGCTCGGTGGTGCGGTGCATGGGGTTGATTATGGCGGATCGGGGTGAGGGCGCGGGCTCACCCACTGGTTCGTCGGCGCCGTTGCTTCTCTTTGAGGTGCTGGGTGGTGTGATGGTGCCGGCAGAGGAGCCTGCCGTTGTCGACACTTGTGGTTCCTCCGTCCGCCCAGTGCCGTATGTGGTGGATGTCACAGTGCTTGGCTGCCGTGCAGCAGCCCGGGTGGGTGCAATGCCGGTCCCTGGCGGTGATGGCCCTGCGCTGTGCGGGCGTCCAGACTCTGGATTTGCGTCCGATGTCGATGACTTCGGAATCAGGACCCAAAAGAATGCGGCTCATGGAAGCGTCGCACGCGATCTGGCGGATTGCTTCGACGTCGAGAACCGTGCCGTCGGCGGTTTCGTGAATTCCGCCGGCGATGCCCTGGAGCGCAGGGAGGTCGGTGATGAGGCTGATGTGCGGCTTCTCGCCGGCAACCGTGGGGGTTTCTCCATGATCGAGCCAGTGTCTGGCTAGGTCTTCGAGGGCGTCGTGCCGCCTCTGGCGTGGGGTGCGGTGGTCGCCATCTCGGGGTGGTGCGATGAGCGCATCCATTGCGGTTTCCAACGCTTCGCCCGCATCGGAGGTGAGCCATCTGTCGACCCGTCTCATCCCACCAAGACTCTCGGATAAGGAGAGCCCTCGACGCTGCATTTGTGTCTCGAGATCGGCCCTCACCCGGTCCGTCCGCTGACTGCCGCCAGTACTCAACCGCCTTGGTGGTTTCCTTCGCGCTTAATGGTTCGATGATTTCGACGAGTCGCTCTTCGGCGTCGGGAAACGCATCCGGAATCGCTTCTGCAGCCCGGAACAGCACCGTGGCCTGATCGGTGGAAAGGCGACTATCTATCCAGGCCTGATAGGAGATAGGTGCCTTGGCCGCAGAGTTGGCTGCGGACACGATCCTTCTCGCACGGCCAGCGGTCATCCGCCCGATGTTCATCACGTACGCCGTGGGCGACGCATGGCCGAGCTCGCGCTACTCGTGAGCGCTGAAGGTGCGGATCATCTCCGCCATGGCCACCATGAGCTGATCAGAGGCTTCCGTCATCTCGACCATGGCCTCATGACGCATGGCGAGAGTCAAGTCCTGGTGGGGAAGTGATTTCAGTTCATCAACTGCTGAACGGATACCACTCAAAGTGTTCTCTCCCTACTGACCATCAAGGTACAAACGGGGTGTGACAGATTTGGTCGAGCGGGATTGTGCTCGTCAGTCGAAGATCCGCACCTCTGGCTCACCTCCACCAAATCCGACCACCACGTGGATCCACTCTGGCTCCAGCGCCTTTGCCCTGTCGATGTCCGAGAGTTCCGCGGGACCGTTGGGATGCGAGTGATACACCCCACCCAACTCCCACCCTTTCGACTCGGCATCAAGCAACGCGCCTATGTGATCAGCCGGGTCGACGGTGTACGAGGTCGGTGACCGATCGGCGTTTCGCGTCGGATATACCGTCACCACCTCACCATCCGAGACCGCCAGCAGCCCGCAGGCCTCGTTGGGGAGTTCTGCCTCGCAGTGCTCGATGATCCTCCTGCGGATGTCCTCAGGTAGATGGACGGCAGGTTTCGTCATAGTCGACGATCCGGGGCGGCGAAGTTCGGACGGAGCAGGCCGGACAATCGGAAGCACGAGCCACCGAAACCGACGTGAAGTCCTGGTCGAGAGCGTCGTAGATCAAGAGCCTGTCCTCGAGGGTGTCGCCGATGTCCAAAAGTAGTTTCAGCGCCTCCATTGCCTGGATTGAGCCGATCACACCGGGCAGCACGCCGAGCACGCCTGCCTCGGCACAGGATGGCGCCAGTTCGGGAGGAGGAGGCTCTCGGTGGAGACAGCGGTAGCAAGCCGATTCCCACGGTTTGAAGACAGCCACCTGGCCTTCGAATCGGAAGATCGAGCCGTGTACCACCGGTACACCGGTGTGGAGCGACGCGTCGTTCACCAGATATCTCGTCGGAAAGTTGTCCCCAGCATCGATCACGACGTCGTATTTGGCCATGAGGTCGACGGCGTTTGCAGCCGTCAGCCGCACATCGTGGGTTTCGACCTTCACGTCCGGGTTCAGGGCGAGGAGCGTCTCCCGCGCCGACTCAGTCTTCGCCATGCCGATTCGATCGACGTTGTGGAGGACCTGCCTTTGAAGATTGGACTGATCGACCGCGTCGTCGTCCACGATGCCGATTCTCCCGACGCCCGCAGCCGCTAGATAGATGGCCGCCGGGGAGCCCAAGCCACCGGCCCCGACAAGCAGGACACTCGAACTGAGTAGTCGTAGCTGACCCTCTTCGCCGACCTCTGGTAGGCGAACATGTCGCGCATATCGGGACCGCTGTTCACCGGTCAGTCCCGTCGGGTCACCCCACACCCGACCCGCCTGCTTCCACGCCTCGAAGCCTCCAGCCAACGACACCACGGATGTGTACCCCATGTCCAAGAGTGAGGCTGCAGCCAGCGCCGAGCGGGCACCGCCCGCGCAGTGCACGACGAGAGGAGTGGACGGATCTGGCACCATCGAACCGATATCCCGCTCCAGGACACCCCTCGGGATGAGCATCGCTCCCGGGATGGCCCCGGACTCAAACTCGTCCCGCTCGCGGACATCGATGATTCTGACCGTGTCGAGGTCAACCTCGGCAGGTGTCACCTCGAGAATCCGCCTCTTGGCGGCAGCGACGAGGTCGCCATAGCTACTCATTTGTGGTCGAGTGCGGGGTTCCCGGCATCGGGATCGATCCCGTATCTCTCGAGTGCGTCGGCGACTGCGGCCGGCTTCATCCGACCTGACTTCACCAAGCCCGACAGCACCGCGACGACGACGTGCCCGGTGTCCGTTTCAAAGAACCTTCGGAGGGCTACCCGGCTATCCGATCGACCGTAACCGTCGGTGCCAAGTGTTATGAAGTCCCGATCCATCCACTTCGATACTTGGTCCGGGACCATCGTCATGAAGTCCGTCACCGCGACCACCGGGCCCTCGGATTCGGCAAGCAGTTTCGTCACGAGGGCGGTCCGAGGCTCCTGGTCTGGGTGTAGTCGGTTCCATCGCTCGACTTTCAGAGCCTGCTCTCGAAGTTTCTTGTAGGAGGTTGCGGACCAAAGCTCGGCGCCCACCCCGTAGTGCTGAGCGAGTTCTTCTTGGGCCTCGCGGGCCGCGAGGTTTGCCGTCCCAGAGAAGAAGATGCTGACGTCTTGGTTGGTCCCATCTGGATGCGCCGCCCACTTGTACAGACCATCCATGATTCCTTGTTCCACGCCATTCGGGCGGGGCGGCTGGGCGTAGTTCTCGTTGTAGACCGTCAGGTAATAGAAGACATCGTCCGGGTCGGGGCCGAACATGCGTTTCAGGCCGCGCTTGACGATGGTGCCGACTTCGTAGGCAAATGCGGGGTCGTAGGCCTGGCAAACCGGGACCGTCGAAGCCAGGATCAGGCTGTGGCCGTCCTGGTGTTGCAGGCCTTCACCGGCGAGAGTGGTCCGACCGGCGGTGGCGCCAAGCAGGAATCCTCTCGTGCGTGCGTCGCTGGCGTTCCAAATCAGGTCACCCACACGCTGGAAGCCGAACATCGAGTAGAAGATGAAGAAGGGGACCATCGGGACACCAAGGGTCGAATAAGACGTCCCCGCTGCTGTCCACGAAGCCAGTGAACCTGCCTCGGTTATGCCCTCTTCGAGGATCTGCCCGTCTTGGGACTCCGAGTAGGAGAGGAGCATCGACGCGTCTACCGGCTCGTATAGCTGTCCCTTCGACGCATAGATCTTGAGCTCCCGGAACAGGGAGTCCATGCCGAAGGTTCTGGCCTCGTCGGGGACGATGGGCACCACATGTGGTCCGAATCCCTCTGCTCGGGCCAACGATCGAAGCAGTCTCGTGAAAGCGGATGTAGTCGAAGCCTCGACCTTGCCGCTCCCAGCCATCACCTCTTCGTACACCTCATCACCGGGGAGCTCCATCGAACCGGTGTGGGCGTTTCTGTTCGGGACCGAACCACCGAGTTCGACACGCTTAGCCATGAGGTACTCGTGCTCCGGCGACCCAGGTCCAGGGCGGAAATAGACCGGCTCGGAGTCTCCTTCCAGAGACGATTCCGGAATCTCGTTCTCTAGGTGAAGAGTGGTTCTGAGGTCTTTCAGTTGCTGGTTGGTCAGTTCTTTGATCTGGTGAGTTGCGTTGCGACCCTCCACGTCGGGACCCAATGTCCAGCCTTTGATGGTCTTGGCGAGGATCACGGTGGGCTTGCCGTTGTCCAACTCGGTGGCGACCTTGTACGCCGCATAGATCTTGCGGAAGTCGAGGCCTCCCCGACGCAGAGCCCAGATCTCCTCGTCGCTCATGTCAGCGACGAGTTCTTTGGTTCTCGGGTCTTTCCCGAAGAAGTGGTCTCGTACGTAGGCGCCGTCTTCTGCCTTGTAGCGCTGGTACTCACCATCAACCGTTGCCCCCATCACCTGGACAAGAGCCCCTTCGGTGTCGTTTGCCAGCAGCTCGTCCCAACCGCTGCCCCAGATGACCTTGATGACGTTCCATCCGGCGCCGCGGAACACCGCCTCGAGCTCGGTGATGATTTGGCCGTTGCCCCGGACCGGGCCGTCGAGTCGCTGCAAGTTGCAGTTGATGACCCAGGTCAGATTGTCGAGGCCTTCACGGGCAGCGAGGGAGATCGAGCCGAGTGTCTCGGGCTCATCGGTCTCACCGTCACCGATGAAGCACCAAACCCGTTGTTTGTCGGTTTCGGCCAGACCACGATTCTCCATGTACTTGTTGAATCTGGCGTGATAGATCGAGTTGATCGGCCCCAGTCCCATCGACACGGTTGGGAACTCCCAGAAATCGGGCATGAGCCTCGGATGTGGATAGGACGAGAGCCCGTCACCATCGATCTCGAAGCGGAAGTTGTCGAGATGCTTCTCTTCGAGCCTGCCCTCGAGAAAGGCCCGTGCGTAGATGCCGGGAGCGGCATGGCCTTGGATATAGACATGGTCACCACCACCGTCGGCCTTTCGGCCCTTGAAGAAGTGATTGAATCCGATCTCGTAGAGAGTTGCTGATGAGGCGAAGGTCGACAGGTGGCCACCGATGCCTTTTTCGCGGTGATTCGCCTTGACGACCATGACGGCCGCGTTCCAGCGAATGAACCGCCTGATGCGGCGCTCGATGTCTTCGTCGCCTGGAAACTCCGGCTGTTCCTCCAACGGGATGCTGTTCACATATGGGGAGGTGACAGCTCCGGGTATGCCCAGTCGAGTCTCGTGGGCACGTTCGAGAAGCCTCGCCAACAAGAACTGCGCTCGGGACGGCCCGTGCTCCTCAGCTACCGCGTCGAGGGATTCGATCCACTCGTTGGTTTCGACAGGGTCGGTGTCCGGAAGTTGATGAACGTATTCAACGCCAATTGTTTCGCCGAGGTCTGATGGCATGAGGCCAGGTTAGTTAGGCACTGAGGGCGTGTTTCTGATGTGCTGCCAGCCAGGGTTCGACCACTCCGAGCAGCCGAACAGGGGCGTCGATCTGAGGAGTGTGTCCGGTGCCCTCCAGTTGGACGAGTTCCCAATCAGTACGAAGCGAGCATGCCCAACTGACCCAGGTTGGCGAGACGATCGGATCTTCCATCCCCTGCACCACCAACGTGGGCGCTTTGATCCGACGAATCATCTCGACGAATTTCGATGGCCTGGACAGGTACCGGCTTATCGATTGTCCGGTCTTGGGCACGGCGAGGGGCGCCCACGGGTAGTTGCGTCGAATCTCGGCGATGCGCACGAAAGAGTCGATCATCTCCAATGGGACACGAGATGAGCGGTGTGTGATCCTGTCCAAAGACTCTTTCACCAGTTCTTCTGATGTCCGGGTGTTGATGATCCGCTTGCTCAAAGCAACACCGAGACCGGGGACGGCATTGATTGCTAGCCGAGTCGCCATAGGCCAATTGATGTTGGGGTCCGGCAGGCGCGGGGGAGTGGCGGGTGCAATCAGGACCAGAGCATCGACAAGTTCCGGGCGGTCCGCAGCGACCATCTGTGCGAGAAGCCCGCCCATCGAGTTGCCGACCACGATTGCCGGTTCCGAGAAACCGGAGATGAAGTCCACGATGGCATCGACGTGGGTGGCCAGTTCGTAGTCTGCGCCTGGCGGCGACAGGCCAAAGCCTGGTAGGTCAAGCGCAACAACGCGGTGGTTGTCGGCGAGGCGCGGTCCGACGATGTCCCAGTTGGCCAGCGACCCACCGAGCCCGTGAACCATGACTACGAGTGAACCTTCGCCTCCGTAGTCCTTCCAATGAACCGGCGACGTTTCGCCGGCAAAATGCTCAAACACGCAGGTCAGACTACAAAGCTGGCGCTTCTACTCATCTCGGCCTGCTGTCCAGGATTGCTTGTATCACCTCGTCGATTTCATCCTCATCCACCACATCGTCGAGCTGTCGGTCGATGATGAGTGATGCGAGACCGTGCACCAGGCTCCAGGCTCTCAGCGCAAGTATCTCGGTGGGAGCGTCCGGTTGAATACCGGCAGCCTGGGCCTCTGCCACGGACTGCACGAGAGCTCCGAATGTCCCGTGCGCGCCCTCGGCGAGTCCCGAGTACTTGGATGTGTCCAGCCCGGATCGAAACATGACGTCGAAGTGAGCCGGGTTTTCACGAGCGAAACGGATGTAGGCGCTTCCTCTCATGTTGTCTGGATCTCCGGCGGCCATGGTCTCGGCGAATCTCGCGAAGCCTTCCCGGGCGAAAGCTGCAATCATCCCTTCCTTGTCGCCGAAGTGGTGCCCTGGCGCGGCATGCGACATCCCTGCGGTGCGAGCCACCTCCCTGAGACTGAGGTTCCTCGATCCCTTTTCGAGAACTACTAGCTCCATCGCCCTGAGCAGCGCCGTTCTAGAGTCCGTCTTGTCAGTCACAGTGACATGGTACTTGACATTGTCACATTTGTCTGACATTGTTCACGATGTGACATTGTCAGGAGGAAATCAAGGTGGACATTCTCTCCGCTGATTCGCTGGTCAAGAGATTCGATGACTTCACAGCTGTCGACGGAGTGAGTTTCTCCGTTGCAGAGGGCGAGACATTCGGTCTACTCGGGCCCAACGGTGCCGGAAAGACCACGTCGATCAGCATGGTGTGTGGACTGCTCGAACCCGACGGCGGGTCGGTGACGGTGGCAGGCGAGAAGATCAGCACGTCCTCGACGAATGGCCGAGATGCGATTGGGCTCGTTCCCCAGGATCTCGCGATCTACCCCGACCTAACAGCCGAAGAAAACCTCTCCTTCTTCGGTCGCCTGTATGGAATGAACGGCTCCGGTCTCGAGGGCCGAGTAGCCGAGGTTCTAGACGTCATCGGCCTCACCGACCGGAAGGACGATCAGACCAAGGAGTACTCCGGGGGAATGAAGCGTCGGCTCAATATCGGCATCGGGTTGCTGCACAGCCCTCAGCTTCTGATCCTGGACGAGCCAACCGTCGGAGTCGACCCCCAGTCGCGCAACGCAATCCTCGAAGCGGTGGAGGCTCTTTCACAGCAAGGCATGGGGGTCATCTACACGACTCACTACATGGAAGAGGCCGAGCGCCTCTGTGACCGGGTGGCGATCATCGATGAAGGCACGATCAAAGCTGCTGGGACCAGACGTGAGCTGGTGGCGATGGTCGGCCAAAAAGACCGTGTGGTGGTCACGGGCGGTGGCAACCTCGCTGACGCTGCGAGCGCTCTCCGCACAGTCCAGGGAGTGAGTGAAGTCTCTGCGTCGGACAGCCACCTGAGTGTGTTGGCTACAGACGCCTCTTCGATACTTCCAGAGCTACTCGCAACGATCACCGGTTCTGGCGGGACGATCTCAGGTGTCGAGGTCTCTGAGCCCAATCTCGAGGCCGTCTTCCTTCATGTGACCGGAAAAGAGCTACGGGACTGATTTGAGCGCCGCGACCCTCATCGCCGGAAAGGACCTCCGACTGCGTGTTCGCGACCGGTCTTTCTTCATCATTGGGATACTTGCGCCTGTCGTTCTCGCATACATCTTTAACCTGATCTTCGGCAGCGCCGCCACCGGCACTGGCCTGGGTCTCGAGTATGGATTGGTCGACGCCGATCGGTCCGAGATATCGGAGGCTTTCGGGTTGGTCTTGGAGGGCGCCGAATCTGAAGACGTTCTGACTTTGGATCGGTACGACAACCGGAACGATGCCGAGGCGGCGATCGAGGACGGAACGATCGACGCCTACTTCTTCATTCCAGAGGGCTTCGGCGACGCCGCCACATCGAACCAATCGTCGACTATTCAGATCGTCGGTGACATCGACTCTCCAACATCTACCGGGATTGCCGAATCGTTTGCTCAGCAATTCGCATCCGGAATCGCCTCGGGACAGCTGGCCGTCGGGACCTCGGCAGTTCTGGCCCAGCAGCCAGTGACCCCCGAATTCATTGCGTCGCTATCGCAAGACCCTGCGGCTGCCTCGGCTTCGTTCACGCTCAGCGATGAGTCGGCAGCAACGAAGCAACTCGATGCGACGACCTACTTCGCTGCCGGCATGGCTGTCTTCTTCCTCTTCTTCACGGTCCAGTTCGGCGTTAGCGGCCTGCTGGAAGAGGAGCGCGAAGGAACTCTTGCCCGTCTCATGGCGGCCCCGATTGCGCGACCTTCCGTGATCGTTGGAAAGGGTCTCCTGTCTTTCTTGCTCGGCGTGGTTTCGATGGGGGTGCTCATCGTGGCGACCACGTTCCTCATGGAGGCCAACTGGGGAGCGCCACTGGGCGTCGCGATCCTCGTGGTGGCGGGAGTCCTCTCGGCTGTCGGAATCATGGGCCTGGTTGCTGCCTTTGCGAAGACCCCCGAGGGCGCTGGCAATCTCGGCTCGATCATCGCGGTGATTCTCGGCATGTTGGGTGGCACCTTCTTTCCGGTTGGGGCAAGCGGCGGGGTGTTGTCGGCGTTGACGTTCTTGACACCTCATGCGTGGTTTCTGCGCGGCCTGGCGGAGCTAGCTGATGGAGCTCCCTGGACCGAAGCGCTTCCAGCAACCGGAGCGATCCTTGTCTTTGCCGTCGTGACGTCGGCGATTGCCTGGGTGGCGCTCCGGAGGAGGCTCGTGGCATGAAAGCCCTCGCTATCGGGTGGACGAACGTGAAGCGGATGATTCGCGAGCGATCCAACATCTTCTTTGTCTTCATCTTCCCTATAGCCCTGGTCCTCCTCATCGGGATTCAGTTCGGTGGTGGTGTCTTGCCGTCCGTAACCGTCTTTGACGGCGACGAAGGCCAGCTCTCGACCGCCATCGTCGAAGCCCTCGAAGACGAAGGCGGTTTGGACGTTCGCATCGCCGAGTCGTCTGACGACGTGATCAACGCTGTTGAGAGAGGAACCTCCCAAGCTGGTGTGCTCCTGCCGGCGGATATGGACCAAACGGCTGCAGCAGGCAATCAGGTTGAAGTCGGATACCTCACCCGACCCGACGGCTCAGGAGCACAGATCCAGTCGATCGTGTCGGCCACCATCGCAGACGTGATGACTCCGGTTGGGGCTGCACAGTTCGCGGTCGTCGAGACTGGCGCACCCTTTGACGATGCGCTGACTGTGGCAGGCGAGGTGTCGACGCAGGCGAACCCGATGGAAGTCGAAGTTTCAGCCATTGGAGAAGCCATCTTTCCCTCGACTCTGGGCCAGTTCGACCTAGGGGCCTCGTCTCAGCTGGTCCTATTCACGTTCCTGACCGCCCTGGCAGGCTCCTCGGCCCTGATCCTGACTCGACAGTTGGGTATCTCGAATCGGATGATGTCAACGCCTACCTCGATTCGCACCATCGTGTTCGGAGAGTCGCTTGGTCGATGGGGGACGGCGATGGTCCAAGGGGTCTACATCATGGTCCTCACTCTCATCATCTTCAGCGTGAATTGGGGAGATCCAATCGCTGCAATCCTGGTCCTGGTTGCCCTCTCGGCCGTCGGCGCCGGAGCAGGGATGCTGATGGGTGCCACGTTCAAGAACGACCAGCAGGCAGCCGGTATATCGGTGATGCTGGCGTTGGGGTTGGCGGCACTTGGAGGGGCGATGTTCCCATCGGAGTTGTTCTCTCCAACGATGCAGACCGTTGCTCACATCACGCCTCATGCTTGGGCACTGGACGCTTATGCCATTCTCGTGCGACAGGGAGGGAACACCTTTGACATCCTGCTCGAGCTTGGTGTTCTAGCTCTGTACGCAGTTGTGCTGCTGGCCCTGGCCTCGTGGAGGCTGCGTGTGGCCATCACCAAGCCGTAGAATCTGGGCATGCAACGCGGAGCGTCCTTTGTTTCTGTGATCGGTGGTTTGCTGATCGCTGCGTCGATCGTGGCTCCTGCCTTCGGCGCTCAGCTTCCGACATTCGTCCCCGGATTCATCCTTCTCTTTGTCGGGCGAGCGATGAATAGGAACCGACGTCGTGCACCAATACCGACCAGCCAGAGTCCTGCACCCCGGCCGCCTCAGCCCAGCGCGCCACCTCCGCAACCCCCACAGCGAACCGAGGAGCCGGTTGCTCAACGAACCGTCCGAGAGGAGCCAGAACGTCGAAAGCTCGAAGAGGTTCTCGAAGAGCTGGCCCAGGATTCGGATACGGAATCAGTGGTCGATGTCACCATTCCAGAGATTGAACTCGAGAGCGGTCCACTCAGTTCGGCGGAGAGAATCGCCCAGGCGAGGAGTCGCTGGGACAAGCGACCCTAAAGCCCGCGAGCGGCGTCCTCACGTGCTTCTCGAACTTCAGCGGCAAATTCCAAACGTCCTTCGCGGACATCGGGCCCATCCTCGAGAAGCCCTCGGTTGTCTGCCAACCGCAGGGCAGTCTTGAACAGGACCTGACTGGCACTTTCGCCGTTGAAGATCCGCTCTTCTATCCGATACATGCGGGCTCTGGCCAGACATGCCTGCAGGAACTTCTTCTCGTCGAAGGGGCCACGCAGACTCTCGAGCTCGTCGCCGACGATCTGGTAGGCATCGAGAATCGGGAGAAGCGCCCAGTAGGCGACCGGTGTCCCGAGTTTGGCCCTGACCTCCTCCGGGCCGGCCTCGCGGAGCACGTCCTCCCATCCGGCGACGTCGAGCTCGATGTCCGAATCGATTAGGTTGACGAACTTCTCACGGTCGGGGAAGAAGAACTCGAACTTCAGCAGGTCTCGTAGGTCAATCATGTGACTACGAACGGCTGACGGGTCACGCTCCCCATTGACCTCTGCCCGCACCATGGCCATCTCGGCGATCGCCCTGTTGACAAAGAAGTGCACGATCGTGTTTCTGTAGTACGAGACTCTGATCATCTGGTCTTCATCGAGCCAGAACACCCGTCGCCCGACCGCCTCATGACTGGACACGTTCCCGTGTTCGCCAAGCCAATCCACGATCGTGGTCACCGAATCGGCAGCGGTGAGATCGAGGGTCTCCGTTGTTGGCAGATCTCGAGAACGAATGAAGTCGATCAGAGATGCACACTCATCTGCAAGCTCGGTTGCTGACACCGCTTTGCCCCTGAATCCAAGAAGAGCAATGGATACCACCGAGACGGGCGTGGCGGGTGTCGATTGGCCAATTCGGTACATGACCTCAAACGCCATCTTCTGCAGCCCAACAGACGTCACGTCGTCTATCTCGGTGCTGGCCAGGACTTCGGCCACGGATACCGGCTCGCCAAATCGAATATAGATGTCTCCGTAGCGACGACGCAGCGATCTGATAGCGCTCACCAACCACCCGATCGACTCACCCTCTTTTCCTTTGCCTTGGGCTTCCCGCGCGTAGTCGGGGACGTCCTGGATCTGGTCATAGGTGATCGATATGGGCAACAGCATTATGTCCTCTGCTTTGCCGCGCTTCTGAGCGTCTACCAGGTAGTTGAGCATCCCGAATCTTGGAGGGTTGAGCTTCCCCGACCGTGAGCGGCCACCTTCGAGGTACCACTCCATTGGAAAACGCTTCTCAACGAGATAGTCGAGGTAGGTACGTAGTACGAGCTTGTACAACTCGTTGTCCCGGAACGATCTGCGGATGAAGAAGACCCCCGTCCGTCTCAGAAGCGGCCCTATCGGAAAGAAGTTGAGGTTGATACCGCCTGCGGTGTGATTGGGCGGTAGGTCGTTCTCCCACAACATGAATTGCAGACTCAGCCGGTCGAGGTTCGAACGATGAGACGGCAAGAACGCGATGGGGTATTCGGCACCGAGTTCCGCGACCCTCCGGACCTCCTCATCTGAGTATTTGATCTCGCCGTAGCCCTGGCGATAGAGCGAGTGGATGGCGTTGGCGATCAGGTCGATCACATAGGGGCTGTGAGTGGCGGCGATCTCGCGTAAGTAGCGACGGGCAGTCTTGCGGACCGAATCGGGATCCAGGTCGTTGTCTGTTGCATGCTGGACCAGCGCTTGGTCGAGTGCCCCCCGGGACAAGATGGCATCGGGGACAAATCGCGGGATCTTGTAGCGATTTCCACGAAGTCTTCTCTCAACTTTGTCGAGAGAGATCCACGCGCGTCGTGTTGTGTAGGCCGCAAGACCGTCAACCTCTGCAGACTCTTCGTAGCCGGCCCGGAGCTGTTCCGTTGTGGCTCCACCGCCGGCAATCATCTTCACCCGCGTCGGGTGGACCATCCGGATGTATCGGGCGCGCAGGCCACGTGGGTCCCGTGGGTCTCCCGGCTTGAAAGCGTCGGCCCACGTGACCGATCGTCGACCGCCCTTTTCCGGCGCGAGCCAGGCAACCCGGAGGGGAATCAGGTAGCTCGACTCCGTCGAAATGAAGTCGCTCAGTTCCTTGGAATGCTGTCCAAACCGCCTGCGTGATGACTTGACTCGAATAGTCCGAGTTTCACCTTTGGTCCGGCGCTTGAGCCATCGCTCGAGGATGGAGGCCTCGTAGTTCGTGGCCGCGTCGAGCAGGTATGTGACGTCGATTCCGGGAGGGCCGGTGAGTTCTGGGTTGTCGGTCCAATCGGTTTGCGGCACGGCAACACTCTATGACGCTGTCACAATCCTCACCGATGAGATTGGTGATTCAACGAGTCGCGAACGCATCGGTTGAGGTTGACGGTCAGGTCGTTGGCGCTATTGGCGCGGGCCTTCTAGTGCTTGTTGCGGCAGAACCAACGGATGACAAGTCCGATGTCGAGCGGGCTGTAGACAAACTCTCAACTATTCGGCTGTTTGCTGACGAGATAGGAAAGATGAACCTCGACATCGGTCAGGCCGAGGGATCGATCCTGGTGGTCAGCCAGTTCACGCTTCTTGCCGATCTTCGGCGGGGGCGGCGTCCGTCATTTGCTGCGGCCGGGGATCCGGCCCATGCGAACGCGATTGTCGACGATCTGGTTGCCGGGCTCCGCGACGTCGGTATTCGGACGGAGACGGGGGTTTTCGGCGCCAAGATGAGCGTGAGTCTGGTCAACGATGGTCCGGTGACGATGATCGTCGATATCAAAGATGGGCAGATTGTCTGACCTTGTGAGTCCGCCAGTGTTTCGGGCCCATCAACGTCCCAAGTCCAACTGCTGCCACGACTGTGCCCTCAGCGGTGGCCAAACCTCCGGTCTCCCAACCCACTGCCACCCAGACGATTGCAGCAAGAACAAGCGTCACCAGTGTGAGCACAGCGGCTAATCCCGACGAGCGGGAGAGATAGGCCGCCAACGCGATGACGACAACGACAAACGGGACAACCAACGGCCAGAGCGAGAGAAGAACTCCGAGTGAGATTCCCAGGCCCTTTCCACCTTTCCACCGGAGCCATACGTTGAATGTGTTTCCCGCCACGGCACCGATCCCGGCGGCAACTGCGCCCCATTCGCCGGCAATTGCGTGGCCAACGAGAACAGCCGCTGCTCCCTTTGCGACCTCGACCACCAGAACGCTCGCAGCGAGGGGGGTTCCGGACAATCGGAGGGCATTGGTTGTGCCCGGATTCTGCGAGCCCTCGCGCATCAGGTCAACACCCCAGATCCGCCCGAGAGCCTGGGCAGTGGGCACCGAGCCAACCAGGTAGCCGACCACCGCTGCCACCGCGATCATTCGCCGACCTGCTCCTTCCCCGGAGCGCAGAAGCGCAGAAAGTCACATTGGTGGCACCACGGCCCAGGTGACTCTGAGAAGTCTCCAGCCGCTATGGAATCGGTTATCTCACCCAGGTGAGTCTCCGCCTCTGAGACCCATCGCGCATCGGCCCGCTCGCTCACCTCGTCGAGACCGTCCCCCAGATAGGCGAATGTGACATCTACTTCTGTGGGTGGTCTCAGCCCAAAGTCGACATGTTTTGCGGCGACTGCGTATGCCTCCAGCTGCACCATTCTCGAAGGGTCCGTGCTTCGTCTCCCACTCTTGAAGTCGACGATCTCCCACCGGCCTCCGTCTTCATAGACGGCATCGATTCTTCCCCTCACTGAGAATCCGTTGTCGAGGCTGACGCTGAAGGGGGCTTCGATCAGGGCCGCCTTCTGCTCTGAGAAGCGGCTGGCGGTGTATGTGGCGTATGGACTTGTACCGCCAGTTTCGGATCCCTCAACGACGTCGTACAGACTCGGTTCGAGGTCATCAAACGGGACCTGTCCCCGTTGATGGAGCTCGATGCGCCGGTGAACCTCGTTTCCACGAACTGCAGCCGTGTTGATTCTGCGAGGCAGCGGCTCGACCTCGGACCAGTAGTAGCGCTTGGGGCATTGGGCGTAGGTGACCAAGCCGGTAACCGATACTGTGGGTGTCGGAGCTGCAGAGTCCTTGTCTTCAACCTGGCTCAGGTCGAAGAGGGTCTGGCGCCACTCGTCGACCTGCTCGCTGTGAGCGGCTTCCAAACCCAATTGAGCTGCAAGTTCGTCCACGCGTTCAGGGTCGTCGATCGCCATCCTCAGCGCAGCTTGCCAGCCGGAGGGGAACAAAGGGTCCGGGGCGTCGGCAGACTCGTCGAGCCGGAGAAGCTCCGGTCGCACGCCGACCGGGGGCAGGTCACCTGAATCTGACGAAGGATGCGCAGCCACGAGGGTGTAGAGGTCTGACGGCTGAGAAGGTGTCTTGTTCGGCTCCGGCTGTCCGTACCAGTGGGACCCGGTGACGAAGAGGTGACTCTTTGCCCTGGTCAGAGCCACATATGCAACCCTCCACTCCTGGGCCATGTGTCGTTCTCGCAGGTATGCCTTTTGCGAGGTGCCATCGTCAGGAAAGTCGTCGAGGACACTGTCGAGCCTCAACTCCACCGGTAGGTACTCGGAGAACCGAACTGGATCCGGGAATTGGGAAGACCCGGATGGGAAATTCCCTTTGACAACAGCAGGGATCGCCACCACGTCCCATTCGAGTCCCTTGGCTCGATGAACTGTCACGAGCGTTACAGCGTCTTCTCCCGACAGACGGGCTGAGTCGAGTTCATCGGCCGGCTCCTCCTCCATCGCCTCCAGGTACTCGAGGAAAGCTCCAAGTGAGGGTCGCCCGCTCAACGGGCTCCAATCGTCCACGAGGTCGAGGAACCGATACACGTTGAGTCGGGCACTCAGCCGACTGCTCGGCGACATCGCATCGATGTCCTGCCAGGCCTTAGTGCGATCGAGTATCTCCCGTACAGTCTCGGCGAGACTCCGTCCCTGCGTTTCGAGGAGTATCGGACGGTAGGTCTCCAAGAATCGCTCGAAGCGTTGCCTCGCCTCAGGGCGCACAGTCTCCAGGGCGGACGGATCCTCCATGATCTCGATGAGGCTGAGCTGGGGTGCTCTCTCGGAGTCTTCATCCCTTGCCGTTCGATTGACCATTCGTGTGAGAGCTGCCAGATCGGCCAATCCCATCCGGTATGACGAACCCAGGAGGATGTGTGCGACCGAGGCCGAGTCGTTGGGGTCGTGCAGTATCGACAGCCATGCTCTCAAGAGGCTGATCTCGGGGACCGAGAGCAGACCGCCCACGTTGGCAACTTCGATCGGTATGTCGTGCTGGGTCAGGACGTCGATGACGACTGAGAAGTCCTTGTTCTTCCTGAAGAGAATCGCCATATCTGACCATCTCGCCCCCTCCTGTCGAAGCATCTCAAATCGGCCCGCGATCCACTCAGCCTCGGCAATAGCGTCATCGGCCCAGTGGGCGACCACTTCGGAGTCCGACGGTTCGGCCGGACTCAGATGGTCAGCGTTCGGGTTGGCCTTACGTCGCACCTCATTGGCGACATCGAGAATCCGGCCACCTGATCGCCGATTCAACGTGAGGCTCAGATCGACCGCCGGAGCCCCGTCGGGCTGCCGGAAGTGGTCCGTGAACAGCTGGAAGTTCTCGGTCGATGCGCCTCTCCATTCGTAGATGGTCTGGTCTTCGTCACCTACTCCGATAACCGGAAACCCTTCGTCGAAGATCGTGGTGAGCAGAAGCCGCTGGGCTGGATTGGTGTCCTGATACTCATCCAGGACCAACACGGAGTAGCGAGACCGGACCAAGTCAGCCAGATGCTTGTGAGACTGCAGGACGTTCACCGATTTGGTGACGAGGTCTGAATAGTCAACGACCCGGAGTCGGGCTTTGGTGGCCTCATATTCAACAAGCGCCGATGCAATCTCCACTCGTCCGTCCCAAATCCGGTCTCCGGCATGGATTTCCCCAGCTCTCGTGATGTCGATCGGAGACAAGCGATGGTCTCCGAGTTGGTCGGCAAGCCGGCGGACCTTGTCCACGGCCCGGAAGTTGGTGATATCCAAGATCTCGAAGTCACGGTTCATGACCACATCCCGGATCAGCTGTCGTCCGAAGGTCGGCGTGACAATGCCTTTGGATGAGTCCACGCCAGCTATTGGGCCAAACTCGGAGACGAGTTGGGCAGCGAAACCGTGGTATGTGTGCACCTCGACCTGTCGCGCACCGTCGAGGCTGCCGGGTAGGAGATCGCGCACCCTCGACGCAAGCTCCGCCGCCGCTTTGTTGGTGAACGTGAGGCCGAGGATCGATTCAGGGGCGATGCCGTGTTTGTCCACCAGGTTGGCGATGGCAAGTGCCACGGTCGTGGTCTTGCCGGTCCCAGCCCCGGCGCGGACCCTGATCGAGGTGGGGCCCAGATCGAGAATCGCTTGCTGTTCCGCTGTTGGTCTGATCACGTGGTGTACGCCTCCCGGCCCTCGGGCCAGGCCGGACAAGAAGACTTGAAAGCGCACCTCTTGCACTGAGAGCCAACGCGCGGCGCCCACCTCTCCGCGACGATGTTCGCCGTGATCTCTTCCATCTGAGCGCGGATCTGGTCGAGCGCAAACATGGCGAATCCCCGGGTGGTGATGCTCCTTTCGCCCTTGCGTGGGAACCACATCTCAGAAGCGGCCACGTCGCCGAGTGACTCTTGAACTGCCCATGCGTAGAAGCCAAGCTGGATCGACTCCGCGGCCTTGTCCTGGGTCGGGACGGTTGTGCCTGTCTTGTAGTCGACAACTCGCAGGCCTTCAGGCCCTGCCTCGACACGGTCGACCCGTCCAACCCACGTAACACCGGCTATCTCGGACTCGACAGCGAGTTCGACCTCGAGCGGTGGACCTTTGCCGGGCCACATGTCGTAGAGACGAGTGATCATCTCGACGGCCTTCACTTTCCAAGCGAGCGTCAACTCGACGAACCCGAAGTCCGCTCGATCTGCCCAAACCTCTTCCAGAATCTCGAGAACTCTCTCGAGGTCAGCGTGCCGTTGCCCGCTGTCGATGATCTCGGATTCAGCCACCTCCAGGATCTCGTGGCACAGATCGCCGAAGTGCGACCACACAGAGGTTGCCTCGCCCAGCCGGAGCTTTCGTTCGAGTACGTATTTGCGAGGACACGCGGCGTAAGACTCGGCCTGACTGGGCGAAAGCACGACTCTGGACCCCAGCACAGGGCTTTCCGGCCCTCGCTCGGGGACGCCTGCAAATGATTCAGCCTCCCAATGGTCGTCCGTCGCTAGGACGAGGGTGGCCGCCAGCCGGTCCGCTGCTGTGGCACTCGGGTCCGCCAGGATCCGGCGCAGACGTGTCTCCACTTCACGAACAGTTGTAGGAGCAGTCTCGACGCGGTCCGGTGCGGATGGTGGGCCGCTCGAGGCGGCAAGTAGAAACCTCGATGGCCGGTTCTCTCCCTGGTCGATACCGGCGTCAGTGGCTGTCCACACGACCCTCCGTCTCGATCGAGTCATCGCTGTGTACGCGAGTCGCATCTCCTCTTGAACCTGGAACAGGTGCTGGGCGTGGGGATCGGCCGTCCGTTCCGGTGAGAGCAACTCGGGTCGCAGCATCCGTCGGCTGCGACGCAGGTCCGGAAAAACGCCTTCAACTGCGTTGGCTATGTAGACCGTGTCGAACTCGAGTCCCTTGACCTGGTGGAGTGTTGTCAGGGACACTCGATCATCTTCAGCCCGGAACCTGATCAGGGGAGTGGCTTCGAAGTCGTCCTCGTCCACGAGCTCGAAGAATCGGGAAAGGCTGACACTCTCATCGCGCTCGTTTTGTCTCGACAGCATCTGGCCGAAGGCGGCCCATGCCCGTCTCCATTCAGATCTCGCTTCTGACTCGACGATTTCGTGAATCCCGTCGAGCAGGCTCCAAACATGCCAGAACCCGAGCGAGGCGCTCCGTTCGGTCGCCCACGAAGTGTCGGCCAGTAACTCGATGAGACCGGATGAGTCCTCGAGGAGCTCGGCGGACAGGGTTTCAGCCCAGGTCGAGCGTTTCAGCCTGTGGCTTCTGGCCAACTGCCGCTCGCTCCCGATGCTGAGCCCGAACAGGGGCCCGAGCATCAGCCTTCGCATCGCAGCGTCTGCTTCGATTCCGTCGACGATGGAGGTCGGGTCCGCGGTGGCGATCGTGACCACGTCGTGGATGACTTGCACCGCCGGGTGGTCTACGAGGCGGCTATCCGGCGGGTCATGACGAATTCCGCGGCGGGACAATGCTCGTGACAGCTCTGGGACCAGGCTCTTCTTGGATCGGACAACCACGGCAATGTCTGCCGGGTTGACTTCGCCCGTGCGGACTATGCGCTCTATGTCTGAGGCGATCCACTCCGCCTCGGCCGTTTCTTGGTCAAAGACGTAGGTCTCCGTCGAGCCGGGATGGTCAGCTGGTTCAACGGGGCCGGCGGAGCCGGGGAGGTCGCCGCCAGCGACGATCCGAAGCGCGGGCTCCATGATCTCTTCCGGCACTCGGAAGCTCTTGCCCAGAATCCATGTCTTCGTCGCACCGTCTATGTAATCAGCGATGTTGCGAAGCTCCGCCCCTCGGAAGGAGTAGATCGATTGGTATGGGTCGCCAGCAACGGTGATGTTGCCTTCGCGTGCGAGGAGTTGAGCCATCTTCGCCTGTGCTGGACTGGTGTCCTGGTACTCGTCGACGAGGACGTAGCGAAATTCGTGGAGATGTCCCGAGGTTTGGAGCAGCTCAACAGCCTGTGTCAGCAGGACCCCGTAGTCGGTCCTCCCGATGTCAGCGAGATGGTCGAGATACCTTGCATACAGCTCCGGGAGCCCTTTCCAGTCGGCGCGTTCGGCGGCTAGCTGCGCGAGTTGGCTTGGGGTGGGCAGTCGTTCCGAGCATCGAAGGAAGAAGTCAGACACCTCGGCAGCGAAGGGGTGTGTATCGAGTATCCCCCGGTAGGGCAGCGGCCACGCACCTGGGTCTTCTTTGCGGAGCAGTGAGCGGACCGTTGCCACCTGCTCGGGAGTAGTCAAAGGGACCGGCCGTCCTTCAGGCGAAGCTGCCTCGCTGAGGCGAAGCGCAAGTGAGTGGAATGTTGAGACGTCTACGGGAACGGAACTGGAGTCAAGCCTCTCCTCGATGCGCGCCTTGAGTCGCCCTGTGGCACGACGACTGAAGGACAGCATCGCGATCGTCTCGGGCCGGACCTGCTCGGATTGGATCAGATGAGCGATCCGCCGAATCAGAAACTCTGTTTTCCCGGTACCGGGACCAGCGACGACCAGTTGCCGGCCGTCGGTGTCCTCGATTGCGCGATCCCAGTCGGAAGGGGTCAGCCTTTGCGCCGTGTCCACCCGACGATCGTAGGTCTCAGGCGGCCAGCGGAAGTTCTTCGACCGAGATGACCTCGGCGTCGATCCCGAACTCAGCGAGATAGCTCACTGGGTCGGCGAAGACTCGATCGGTCGTTTGTGAGTCATTTGTATTCATATCGACAACGTACGGCCTGGCACCGACAGATTTGCTTAGGATCTTGTACAAGCATTCTCGAAACGGAGGCAGTGTGGAGTCGCGACCGGAATTCGACTCGCAGATGTACAACGAGGCGGTTGGCCAGTTCAACAGAGTCGCCGCCTTGATGGGTTTGGACGACAACGTCGCTGACCGGCTGAGGGTGCCGCAGAAGTCGACAGTCGTGAGTTTCCCTTTCCGGCACGACAACTACACCGAGGTCGAGACGATCTTCGGGTATCGGGTGCAGCACCTGACCACCATGGGCCCCACCAAAGGGGGGATCCGCTTCGACACGGACGTCGATCTCGGCGAGGTTGCGGCCCTTGCAATGTGGATGACCTGGAAGACCGCAATCGTTGGTGTGCCCTTCGGCGGTGCGAAGGGTGGAGTGCGAATCAACCCGATGAACCTTTCCCGAGCTGAGCTGCAGCGCGTCACTCGTCGCTTCACGATGGAGATCATCAATGTCATCGGGCCCGACAAGGACATCCCGGCTCCAGATCTCGGAACCAACGAGCAGGTGATGGCCTGGCTAATGGATACCTATTCACAGCACATCGGCCATGCGGTCCCAGCGATCGTCACTGGAAAGCCGCCCGCTCTGGGAGGGTCGGTTGCTCGTCGCGAGGCCACCGGGCGTGGCTTGATGTTCTTGCTCCCACAGGCAGCCCAAGCCGTCGACCTAAACCCTGATGGCGCGACCGTGGCCGTCCACGGCTTCGGGAATGTGGGCCGATATGCGGCAATTGCCGGCAAGGACATGAAGGCCAAGGTGGTCGCAGTGTCTGATATCTCCGGAGCGGTATACAACCCCGACGGTCTCGACGTTGAAGCGGCCGCCAAGTGGGTGGATGAGAATCGCTTCCTCGAGGGTTACCCCGATGCCGACTTCATCGATGAAGCCGACATTTTCGGGTTGGATGTCGATGTGTTGGTTCCGGCCGCCATTCAAAACGTTCTCCGAGGAGACAACGCCGGGGACGTCAAGGCGAAGCTCGTTATCGAGGGTGCCAACAACCCAACGACTCTGGAGGCCGATGACATGCTCAGGGAGAAGGGGGTCTTCATCGTCCCCGACATCCTCGCCAACGCCGGCGGTGTCACCGTCTCGTATTTCGAATGGGTCCAGGATGTGCAGAAGTACTTCTGGTCGGAGAACGAGACAGTGGGTCGCCTGCGAGAGATCATGACGCGGGCCTTTGACGACGTTCATGCGATTGCTCGGCTCGAAAACGTCGACATGCGGACGGCAGCGCTAATCAAGGGCATTCGCAGGGTGGCCGACGCCAAACTGGTCAGAGGTGTGTTCCCGTAGATCGCATTTCGCCTCCGGATCGGGTTGGGGACTACGTCCGCAACCTCGAAGGTGGGTCAGATTGGTTGGAGCGAGCACCGTCGATCGTTGCGATGTTTCTCGAGAGATGGTCTCTCGACCCAGGTGTTCCTTTTCCGAACTCGATGGTCTCGGTCGTACTCCCAGTCTCCTACGGCGCTGGTAGTGAAGCGGTCCTGAAGGTTCAGTTCCCTCACCGGGAGAGTGACGCCGAGGCTCGCGCACTCGAGTTGTGGGACGGGAGGGGAGCGGTACGTCTGCTCGCACACGATGCTGAACATAAGGTTCTCCTGGTCGAGCGCTGCGTTCCCGGCAAGCCATTGTCCGAGGAGGCGTTCAGCCCGGCGATCGACGTGATCTGTGACCTGCTGCCTCGTCTCTGGCTTCCGGATCCCCAAGGTGTGAACACCGTGGCCGACGAAGCTGGCTACTGGACTCAGTCACTGCGGGAGCTTGTGGCAACTCAAACGCTGGACATGCCTTTGGAGCTCGTGGAACGCGCACTGCACCTCATCCCGCTGCTCATAGATTCCTCCGACGATCCAGTTCTCGTTCACCAGGACTTGCATGGGGAGAACATCCTCTCCTCGAGTCGCGAACCATGGCTGGTCATCGATCCCAAACCGTTGAGCGCCGAACCTGCATTTGGGCTTGCGCCGGTGATTAGTGCCTGGGAGTTCGGTCATGGGCGAGAGCAGGTGCGCCAGCGAGTTGAGATTCTGACCCAACGGCTGCGGATCGATCTTGACCGGGCGATTGCTTGGGCTTTCGTGCGTACTGTTGCCTGGGCACAAGAGGGAGCTGTTGCCAGCCGTCGTCACGTCGACACGGCCCGCTGGCTGCACGAGATGCTCTAGTCGGTCTCCGCTTCGGCGAAGGCCGGGCAGATCTCCTGATAGGAGCACCAGTCACACAGTCGGCCTCTTCGAGTCGGAAAGCGATCATTGTCCATCGCCCTCTGAATCGCATTCCACAATGCCCTCAGTTGGCCATCCATCGCGTCCAGTTGCCGATCTTCGATTGGCAGCCGATACAGAGTGGGTCCGTTGAGATAGAGGAGACGGACCTCTTTGGGCGTCTCACCGGTGCGATTCCGGATAAGGAGCGCGTAGATCTTCAGAGCGAAAAACGCAGACAGGGCAAACTTCTCGGGCGGTGCCTTGCCCGTCTTGTAGTCGGTGATGATGAGCCGACCATCGCTGTCGCGATCCATCCGGTCGAGAATCCCGCGAATGACTATCCCGTCGAGGTCCTCGAGCATGTCCAACTCGCGATCTTCAGGGTCGAAGGACGTCGGATCCTCGATCGAGAAGTAGTTCGTGAGAAGCGCCATGCTTTCCATCCCCCATTCGCGCTCTGCTTCCAGATCTTCGAACAGGCCCTCGAACTCGTCTTCACCTCTGATCTCTGTCCACGCCTCCCGAAAGAGGTCGTAGAGCCGGTCAGGTGTCCGCTGGTCTTCCGGGTCATCGAAGAGCCGTTGGAGTGCGAGGTGCGCAGTGGTTCCCCTCGCCTGATAGATCGACGTCGGCTCGGGTATCCGGTCGACGGCCCGGAACTTGAAAAGCTGCGGGCATGTTTTGAAGTCTCCGGCACGGCTCGGCGAGAGGGTCTCCAAGCGAGGTTGTTCCAACTCGACCGTCATGGGATCGATCATAGGAAAGGGCCCAGACAGATTCGCGCTAGTGGCTGATCGACTTCGGTTCCTCTTCCGGCTCGGGCAGTCCAGGACGAGGCACGGAGACCTCTCGCGTTTCATCGAGTCGTCGAGCCCGACCAAGGAACAGCGAAGCTCCGACTGCCACCACCCCGCCCCAGGCGAGAAGAGTCGGCTGGACTCCAAGCCATGCTGCAAGTGCCGGCGCAAAGACGAGCGGGATGAGATGCCCGACCTCGCTGTGGATGTGATTGACACCCATGATCCGACCCACGAGAGCATCGGGGGAGTTGACCTGGATGAGCGTGCGGTGGAGCGGAGCCATCATTCCGATGATGAGACCCCAGACTGGAGCGGCGACCACAACAACTGGCAACAGATCAGTGCCCACGTACAGGAGCACACCCAGACCGTTCATCGCAATGAGGACGGTTAGCCAGAAAGCCGTCCTGTAGCGCTCGGGAAGTCGGCCGATGATGAGAGTCCCACTGACAAGTCCGATTCCGAATATCGAGTTGACCCAACCGAGGGCCTCGACTTCAACGCCGAGGATGTCTCTGTAGAACAGCGGCTCGAGAGCGCTGAAGGTCCCGAACAGCAGCCACACGAGTGACCCGAGCAAGATGTAGAAGCGCAGGCGCGGGTTGCCGTAGGCGATCTGAAATCCCTCTCGCAATTCCTGGAGCCCGCTGTGTCGCTCCGAACCTTCAGAGAGGTCTCGAACCTGGACTGGCCAGATCAAGGCCGCCGCGACAACGGAGGTCGCCGCGTCGAGCACGAAGATCGAGTCGATTCCGACTGAACCGGCGAGAATGGCTCCGGCGGCAGGGCCGATAACAAAGGCCGTCCAGGAAGCTCCCTCGATCCATGAGTTGACCTTGGTCAGCCGGTCTTCGTCTTCAGTGATGAACGGAGCGAACGAAGAGATGGCGGTGAACACCGGAGTTCCGACGAGGCCGAGGAAGAAGGTTGTCAGAGCGAGAGTGGGGATCGTCTCGGCGAACATCAACGAGAGGGCTGCCGGAACGAATAGAACCTCACCCCACAGCACAACCCTCCGCGGGTTGAACCGGTCGACCAAGACGCCCGCTACAGACGCACCGATCAAAGATGCGATGCCAAGAGCCCCCATCACAAGGGCGAGTTCTCCCGGGTCCGCGTCGAGGTCGAATGCGGCCTTGCCCCAGATGCCCACGAAGAAGGCAGCCTCGCCACCGATCCTCGAGATCAGCCGTGCGAGAACGACGGCACGGGCGTTGCGATCAGACCACATTTCGTTGCGGACGCTACCTGCAGTCACTTGCAGATCCCTTGCGATTTCCGCTCTATGGGGCCCTCGGCGAGGGCGCGAAAACAATGGAGGTATCAGCCCTTGACGGACATCTGGCGTCTACGTATTTTCGAATTACCGAGTAGAGGCAACTCAACTCGGGGACGGAGAGACTTCGGTCCCTCCCGACAGCCACCCATCCGGGGGCCCGCTTTCCCGGTGAGTGGCAGATGAGATCCCCGAGAGGGCTGAGGCTTCGGCCAAGGCTTTCTCGGGGTTTCTCGCGTTTGGAAGCCGCTTGACGTTTCGCTCGTTTGAGAGTGCCGGGGGTTGAAGGGGGTCGGCCCTCTTCGGTGTCGCATCTTTCTCGGGGTTTCTCGCGTTTGGAGCATCTGCGAAGCTCTCACCCATGAACGAGGTTTTCATTCGCGAGACCAACTCTGACGACGCTCTTTCGATTGTCCAGCGAATCCTGTTTGAGGCCGCTACGTGGGACGTAGAGGACCGTTCGGTTCTGCCGCCGCTGGAGGCTGCAGTGGACCATCCGGAACTGGTTATCTATCACAGTGGATGGGGGAGGGTCGGTGACGAGCTCGTTGTCGCAAGAGTTAGTACTGAGATTGTCGGCGGTGCGTACTTCAGGCTCTTCACCGACGACGAACACGGGCACGGCTACGTGGACTCCGACACTCCCGAACTCGCGATTGCTGTGTTTGACGGTTATCGAGGGCGCGGTCTGGGGCGAAGACTCATGGGAGAGCTTGAGCGGGTGGCTATCGAGTTTGGGACTACCCGTTTGGCCTTGAGCGTCGACACCGACAACCCGGCTTCGAGGCTCTACGACAGATGTGGCTACGTCACGATCGAAGACGATGGGTCGAGTCTTCTGATGGTTAAGAACCTGGTTGGTTAACGGCTCGCGAAAACTGATTAACAGCTCGCGAAAAACAATCAGGCTCTCAGCTTGTCACGGGGTGGTGGGCGGTCTACTTTTCCCGCCACGTCGACGGGGAAACTCGGAGGCGGGCGGAGGAAGCCCTCGGGCGACCGAAGCCATCCGAAAGGGAGCCGCTTGCGGCAACCGGACGGAAACCGGCAAGCATCGTTTTCGGTACATGCCGGATGTAGGCCCGGACGGTGGGTTCGCCCACTGACCGAGTCTCAGGTCCGAGAGTTCGGGAAACCGGGCTCCGAGACCAGACCGGAGCCGAACGGGAAACCGGGAGGCAAAGGTCAGCCGGAAGCTTCCGGGAAACTGGAAGTGGAAGGTCCGGCCCCAGGCCGAGCGGGGATCCTTCGGGATCGTCGAACGGACGAAGGCCAGGCGAGCCGAAAGGCACGCCACGGTCGGCCGCAAGGCCAGACCACGACAGGTGGAAACACTTGTCAGCGGTTCTCACGAGCCGCAACCGCGGACGGGTTCGCCCGGACGCAAACCGATCGGAGTTGGGTCCCCGGCCCGGCACCGACCGGACTGAGATCCCCGAGAGGGTTGAAGCTTCGGCAGAAACTTTCTCGGGGTTTCTCGCGTCCAGGGGAGCTACTTGCCTCCACCCTCGGTAGTCTCGGCGAATGGGTTACCCCGAGAAGCTTCTCAGCGAAGACGAGGTCATCGAGTCGCAGTTCCGCCCCCATTGGTCGGGCATCATCCGAGAAGGTCTGATCCTTCTGGGTGGCATCGCGGTGATGATTCTGCTCGCGATGTTCACCGACGGCCTTTCTGGCTGGGTGTATCTCCTGATCTTCCTTCTGGCCCTTGGACTGACCATCCGTGGTCTCATCGAGTGGTGGAACACATTGCATGTGATCACCAACGAGCGCTTGATCTACCGAGCTGGGTGGATTGCCAAGAAGGGGACTGAAATCCCTTTGGAAGTGATTCAGAACGTGGCCTTTAACCAGACCATCTTCGAGCGGATGTTCGGCACCGGTGACCTCATGGTGGAGAGCGCCGGAACCCATGGACAGACCCGTTATCGGGACATACCGAAGCCGGAAACCGTCCAATCGCTCATCTACCGAATGCGCGAGCAGCGTCTCAACCCCGAACCCGACCCGGAGCCGGCAGTACCGACCGAGTCCTTCGAGTCACCACCCACTCAAACGAGTGTCGCCGAGTCAACTGCGTCCCAGCTCGAAAAGCTCTCCAGGCTCCACGACCAAGGCAAACTCACAGACGAAGAATTCCAGGCAGAGAAATCCAAGCTCCTCGGAGGCAACTAGATGCACATGCAAGACGACTTGCAGCAGTTCCTTTCCGAGTCGCACCGACTCAGCCGCACATGACTAGCGAGGCCGAGCACGCGGTTCTGATCCATATGCGCGCTGACGCCCAGACTCTCTACCTGGACGACTTTGAGGATCCAATCGCTGAGGCAATCCACAGAGCGGGAGTCGGCGAGTTCGATGGGAACGAAATCGGTTCAGACGATGCTGTGCTGTATATGTACGGCCCTGACGCGGACGCGCTCTTTGATGTCGTCTCAGGGGTGATCAGCACGCTTGCCCTTCCGGCAGGTTGCTTCGCCATCAAGCGGTATGGGCCACCCGGATCACGCGAGACGCGGATAGCTCTTGACTAGAGCAAAGCGGGCTCTGGTTGACGGTGGATACGATGCCCGAGCCAAAGAACAGCAAAAGAAAGATCGGCCAGGGCGCCCGTAACGAGGAGAACTGATGGGTTTGGACCAGTACAAGCAAGGTAAACATCACATGCAAGACGACTTCCCGCTGCTCCTTTCCACGCTCTATGACCATGCGGTCTGGGTTCATCCGGACCAGGAAGTCGTATCAGTGGAGGCGGACCGTTCTATCAGTCGTTGGACCTATGCCTCGCTGGACGAGCGGATCAGGAAGCTCGCCTCCGCCTTTGACGCTCTCGGCTTGGAGGTCGGCGACGCGGTTGGCACGTTCGCCTGGAACAACCATCGCCACCACGAGCTCTACTGGGCTTGCTCGAACACGGGACGGATCTGTCACACGATCAACCTGCGGCTCTTCTCGGACCAGATCGTCTACATCGTCAACCACGCCAACGACAAGGTTCTGTTCGTCGATCCCGACCTCGTTCCTCTTGTCGCGCCTCACGTGGACCGGTTCGAGACCGTGGAAACCATCGTCATCATGGGAGACCAGGCCTCGGATGCCATTCCTGGATCCGTCGCGTACGAAGACCTTATCGCTGATCAGCCAGAGCAGAGCGACTGGCCGATGCTCGATGAGCGTTCTCCGATGATGTTCTGTTACACGTCGGGGACGACCGGGAATCCAAAAGGTGTGGCCTACACACAGCGATCCACCTATCTGCACACCATCTCGAACCTGGCCAACTTCTCGATCGAGCCGACGGACAACGTACTCCCCGTCGTCCCGATGTTCCACGCCTCAGCATGGGGATATCCGTTCATGGCCGTGACCAAAGGTGCGAAGCTCACCTATCCAGGGCCTGACCTTTCGCCAGAAGGTCTGGTCAAGTTGTTCGTCGACGAGAAGGTGACATTCAGCGCAGGAGTGCCGACCGTCTGGATGGGTATCCAGCAGCACTTGACCGCCAATCCGGACATCGACATTTCATCGATCCGAGCCTTCCTCTGCGGAGGATCTGCAGTTCCAAGGGCGATGACCGAGTGGTTCTGGACCGAGAAAGGCATCCGCGTCATCCAGGGCTGGGGCATGACCGAGACCAACCCCGTTGCCTCGACTGCGGTGCTGAAGCCTCACATGGAGGAGTGGCCGCTCTCAGACCAGCTCGATCGTCTGGAGACGGCGGGGATTCCGATTCCAGGTCTGCAGGTCAAGATCGTCGATGAGGTCGGCGACCCGTTGCCACACGACGGAGAAGCCTTCGGAGAGCTCCTGATCAGAGGCCCTTGGATCGCAGCGGAGTACTACAACGACGAGCGTTCGCCACAGTCATTCGACAATGGTTGGTTGAGGACAGGAGACGTCTGCAAGATCACACCCGAGGGCTACATCCGGATCACCGATCGGGCGAAGGATGTCATCAAGTCAGGCGGTGAATGGATCAGCTCACTCGACGTCGAGAATTCGCTGATGGCCCATCCAGCCGTCGCCGAAGCGACCGTCGTTGGCCTCAAGCACGTCAAGTGGCAAGAACGGCCCGCTGCGTTTGTGGTGGTCGCTCCAGGTCAAGAGGTCTCTGAGGAGGATCTGCTGGAGCACCTGTCCGACCGTGTGGCCAAATGGTGGCTGCCGGACAGGATCATGTTTGTCGATGACATCCCGAAGACCGGCACTGGCAAGTTCGACAAGAAGGTTGTCAGAGATCAGTACTCGGACCTCTTGATGGACTGAGGGCTTACCTACCCCAAGCCGCCTCTAGGTTGGTAAGGCAAGTGACATGGCCGGTACCGTAAAAGGCTCCGGACGAGTTGGTTTGGACCTTGACCCGGACAATCAGCTCGTCATCGATGTAGGCGGCGTAGTCACCATCGACCACACGCCCTTCATGTTCGGGCGGGATGGATGTCGGGATTGGGGGCGAACTCAGGTAGGCCTCGCCCGCTTGGGCGATCGTCTCGTAGCCAGTGGGCTCACCTCCAAACGTGACGAACAACTCCGTGGCCTCGTTGCCAAACGGACCGATCCCATAGCCGCCGCATTCACCACCAGTTGGGAAGATCGCCGCGATGCCGACCAGGGCGCCGAGGCCCAGTACGACGGCCAGCGCGATCTTCACCCCAACCAAGCCCTCATCTGAGCCGAGGTGACGTTGCTGCCGGTCAGCACAGTTGCCACCCGCTTGCTCGAGTAGTCCCAGGGCGACTCGAGGATGGCTGCGATCCCGGCAGCTCCTGACGGCTCAACTACCAGACCGGCCATGGTGTGGAGCTGCCTCATCCCTTCGATCATCCGGTCGTCCTCGACGAGAACCATCTCGTCGACCGTCCCTTTCATATCCTCGAGGGCTTCTGGCACCGGTACCCGGACTGCGATTCCCTCAGCGATGGTGTCAGCGGAAGCTGTTTCCAAAACCGCATTCGAACGCCAAGACTGCTCCATTGCATCGGCACCAAGAGCCGACACTCCCACCACCCTGGTGTCCGGTGTTTTCTCCTTAACGTACCGCCCGATGCCCGTGATCAGAGCGCCGTTGCCCACCGGCACGAGCAACACATCGAACTCTTGGTTCGCGAGCAACTCGACCGCTATCGAACCCGCACCCTCACTGATCTCGGGCTGGAGTCCGTCTTCGATCATCCAGGATCCGGAAGACTCGCAGTACTCCTTGGCTGCGAGTTTGGCAGCGTCGAAGTCGTCCCCTGACTGGCGGACGAGCGCGCCGAGGTCGTCGATTCTTCTGAGTTTCGTCTCGTTGGCGTTGCGGTCGGCATAGACGATCAAACGGCGCTCGCGCTTGCGGGCGGCGTATGCCATGGCCAGACCGAAGTTCCCGGTGCTCGCGCACACCAGCTCCCGATCGTCGCCGCGTTCGGTGACCTTCTCCAAGAAGTAGTCGGCTCCACGCCCCTTGAACGACCGGATCGGATTCGTTGTCTCCACCTTCAATGTCAAATGGCATCCGAGGTCTCGGGACAGAGCCTCGATCTCGAACTGAGGCGAGTGGAGGAAGGCCGGGTCGATCGTTTTCGATGCTTCTTCTATTGACTCAACCGAAAGCCTGTGTTCCACCTCTGCGACACTACGTAGATGGTCGAAGTGAGGAGAGAAACACCGACAGACCGAGACGCAGTCTCGTCTGTGCTCGAAGCAGCCTTCGGGGGAGCCGAGGAGGTTGCGCTCGTCGAAAGCCTTCGGAAGTCAGACGCCTGGATTCCGGACTTCGCCCTGGTTGCCATCGATGCCGATGAGGTGGTCGGCTATTCGCTGACGACACGAGCTCACATCGAAGGTGAGCCTGTTCTGGCACTTGGGCCAATCGGGGTTCACCCGTCCATCCAGGGAAAGGGCATCGGCTCTCAGCTCATGCAAATGACTATCGACCGCGCAGAAGCGGCGGCCGAGACTCTCATAGGACTCCTCGGCGAGCCTGGGTACTACCGCAGGTTCGGCTTCGTAGCAGCTTCGAGAGCCGGGGTGGCATCGCCAGTAGACGAGTGGGGCGAGTTCTTCCAGGTCCTACGTTTGAGCCCTGCGGGACCTTCTGGGAAGTTCACCTATCCGAGCGCGTTCGGCGTTTGAATCTTCCGCGTGACCACGCTGAGTGGTCAGTCAACAGTCAGGATTCTCTATTGGGGTATCTCGACCAGCTCGCCTGAGCTGAGGTCGAGCATGAACTCTTTCTCGCTCTTCGAATCGGCGATGAAATTCGCCAGTCTCGCCCCCGATTTGCGCACGATCCACCATGCATAATCGTCAGATCCTGTCTCGAAGAATGCAGCCCGCGCCTCACGTGCTACCTCGACGGCATCGGTTTCGACCTCGAACTCGCCAAGCACCCTCTCGGTGGGCTCGGGTTCATGTCTGAGTTCTATGAACTCAACAGCCTCGAACATTGTTTAGCCTCCTGACACCATCATAGCGGGCAACCACGAAGAGTGACGTAGTTTCAGGTGCAGTTTCTTCCTATGCTCGTCTCGTGAGCAGCATCCACAACTTCTGGGGTGAAATCGCCGCGGGCATCTCCGGAGTGGTCGGGCTTTGGGGGGTGCTGATGTACAAGCGTGAGCAACCGCCGACGGCGTTCTATTGGGCGGTCGGATTCGCCATTTCCAGTCTTCTCTTTCAGACGACGATCGGTGTGATTGCCATGTCAACCGAGAACATCAATCCCGGTAACCAGCATGTCTTCTACGGGGTCGTAATCGCGACGACTTTCGCCTTTGCATACATCTATAGAGCCCAGTTCAGGAAACGGCCCGCCTTGTATTACGGACTTCTTCTACTGTTCACGATGGGTCTCGGAATAAGGGGAATCATGACGTTTGGACAGAGTTTCTGATGCTGTTGCAAGGCAAGAAACTTCTCATCACCGGAGTGCTGACTGACGACTCCATCGCATGGCACACAGCCCGTGTGGCCCAAGAAGAAGGAGCAGAGATCGTCTGCACCGGCTTTGGCCGGGGGCTGCGCCTCACGGAACGGTCGGTTCAGCGTCTGCCCAACGAGTGCGATGTGCTCGAACTCGACATCAACGACAAAACTCATGTGGAGTCGGTGGTGGCCGACCTCGACGATCGCTGGGGCAAGATCGACGGAGCCCTTCACGCAATCGCGTTTGCCCCCGAGGACGCACTTGGCGGAAACTTCCTCAACACGCCGGCGGAATCCGCGCAGACAGCTTTCACCGTCTCCGCCTTCAGCTACAAGACGCTCGGAGTCGCGCTTCTGCCTCTGATGCAGAAGGCCGGCGGGGGATCCCTCGTGGCGATGGACTTCGACAACACCCAAGCCTGGCCGGCATATGACTGGATGGGGGTGGCGAAGTCAGCGTTGCAGAGCGTGACCCGCTATTTGGCCCGCGATCTCGGCCCGTACAACGTCAGAGTGAACGCAGTTTCTGCGGGGCCTTTGTCCACAGTGGCCGCGAAATCAATCCCTGGGTTCACCAAGTTCGACAGCGTCTGGAGCGAGCGTTCACCTTTGAAGTGGGACACGTCGGATCCCGACCCCGTCGCCAGAATGGTGTGTGTCCTACTCAGTGACTGGGCGACCATGACCTCGGGAGAGATCATTCACGTCGACGGTGGTTTTCATGCTGTGGCCGCCGGAGTCGACGACCACTGATTCAGGCTTGAACCGGAATCGAGACCTCGGCCGGTAGCTCGATAACAAACGTCGCACCGCCACCTTCCGTGGCTTCGACCCTGACCGATCCATGCATCACTTCGGTGAGGCTCTTCACGATCGAGAGACCGAGACCGGTACCACCCTTGGAGCGGGTATCTGACTGATCCAGCTGGGTGAAGCGATCGAAGATGCTCTCACGTTTGTCATCTGGAATCCCCGGTCCGTGATCGACGACCGCGATCATCGCCCGGTTGTTCTTCTGCCAGGCATAGAGCTCGACTGTGCTGTCCGGCGCGTACTTGGCGGCATTCTCCACGAGGTTGATGAGGATGCGTGCGAAGTGATCCCGGTCGGCGCGTACCGCCAGGTTCGCGGGTTCCACGGTCATGGTGGGTTCTATGGAAACGACACGGTTGACCTCGTCGAACATGTCCTGAATCGGGACGGTCTCGGGGTGGACCGGAATTGCTCCACGATCGATTCTCGAAACCACGAGAAGGTCTTCGATCAGTCTCTGGAGACGGCCAGCCTGACGACGGGCGCTGATGAGTAGTTGCTGTGACGTCGGCTCAGGCGGTGCCAACTCCGGGCGATTCACCGTGTCGAGTGAACCGATGATCGAGGTCAAGGGTGAACGAAGCTCGTGGCTGACAGTCGAAACGAAGTCTGTCTTCATCTGCGCCACCTCTTCCAGACGCTGGTTCATCTCCGCCTGGGCCTCGTAACGCCCGATCTGGCTCAACACCAGTCCGGCCGGAGCGGCCAACGACCCGAGCTGTTCGAGTTGGTCCTCCGTGAAGTCACCGTTGTAGGGGTCGCCGACGACGATCACCCCGACCCGCATCGCCTCGACCTTCAAGGGTGCGACCAGGGCCTGCTTCAAGCCGAGGTCTTTCAGCAGCACATGGGAGTCGGTGTCTTCGTCGACGCGTTTCACGTAGATGGGTTTCGCCGCGCGATACGTCTGTGCGACCACGCTGGGTGCATTGATCTCCACGGAGATCGGGTCGGTCTCTAGCGGATAGCCGTTGACCCATATCGGGCTCATGACTTCCAGTCGCTGCAACTCAGCGTCGTTGAGGAGAACCACGCCGACTTGAGCGTCCAGGTACTTGCAAATGGTCCCGACCAGGTGCGGCACAATCTCTGCCAGCGACTCGGCGCGAGCGAGCGTGGCCGAGACTGCGTAGAGGCGTTCGAAGTCGAGCCGCTGTTCCTCGAGTTTGGCCTCCTTCCCGAAGGAGGTCATCGCCTCTTTCTCGAACTCGAAGCCCACCAAAGCTGTTGTCGCTGCCACCACCAACACAACCACGATTGGGGCAAGGACGTCACCGATCACGTTCGCCTCTCCCAGCGTGAAAGCGATGAAGGTGATGGCCATGCCGATGATCACGGTGACGAATGCGTGGGCCCACCAAACCAGAAGCAGGCCAGAGACTGCAGCGATGCCGAAGAGGATGGGCTCTGCGGTTGTGTTCAACTCGGGAATGACAGCGAGCGCGGTGACGCCGCCGATCATCGCCAACAGCCAGCCAGTTGCAGCCCAGGGTGCTGCTTGCGTACGCATTACTCGGTCCCAGCGGATGGCAGTTGAGAGAATCAGGAGCCCCGCCAGACCGGCCATGGGTACGAAGAACTCAGGCTGGGTGAATAGTTGGGTGTTGTCTTCCTGTGGCGACCGGACCGCCTGAGATCCGATGATGATGAGAACAACCCAGGCAACAGCAGACGCGCGTCGAAGAAGCGACGACCGGAAACGGGCCATCGACTCGTGAACCGTTGCGTTTGTTGTCTCGGGAGTCATGGTTTTGGCTTTGCCTAAAAGTATTCTCGGCGTTTCTGCGGCTCAGATCGAGGATTCATTGCCCTTGCGTTCATTTCTCAACGGCGCCCTTTTTGGGGAGGTTGCTGGCACCGAAGCACCGACGGTGGTCGCTTTGCATGGATGGGGTAGGCGTGGAAAGGACTTTGCGTCGTCGCTAGAGGGATTGGATTCCGTGGCACTCGACCTCCCAGGTTTCGGTGCTTCGCCTGCCCCCGACAGCGTCATCGGGGCCGAGGGCTATGCCGACATTGTCATCGAATTCCTGGAAGAACTCGATAGGCCTCCAGTCCTTGTTGGACACTCCTTTGGTGGGCGTGTCTCGGTGTGTATTGCAGCTCGAAGGCCGGATTTGGTGGGCCGAATGGTGCTCACCGGCGTTCCGCTTCTCCGTTCGACGCCGCGAAAGAAACCTCCTCTTCAGTATCGGCTGGTCCGCGCCATGCACCGGTACGGCCTGGTCTCGGACGAGCGGATGGAGGCTTTGAAGCGATCTCGTGGCTCAGCCGACTACCGGGCGGCAACGGGTGTGATGAGGGACATTCTCGTGAAGGTCGTGAACGAGTCTTATGAGGAGCAGATGAAAGAGGTGAATGCCAACGTCGCCCTGGTTTGGGGGGCAGACGACCTCGAAGTTCCGGTGGACGTGGCCCGCAGAGCCACAACCATCTTCCCCGAGTCGTCGCTGGTTGTGCTTGACGGAGTAGGTCACTGGGTCCCGACGCAGGCTCCCGATGAGCTGCGAGCTGCGATCGAGGAGTCACTGTGAACTGGTTGTTGGCGGCTGCCTGCGCCCTGGCCTCCGTTCCTTCGGGCTTGCGCTGGCTGCGTGTTGCCCAACGAGAGCATTACCTCCCGGGCGAGGTCGGCAAGGCCCGCCGGCGCTGGGTTTCGGTCTCCTTTGCCAACAAGATCCTCGAAGCGCTGGTCGGAGTCGGCCTCATCGGAACTCTCATCGATCCCCGCTGGGGGTTTCTCGTTGCGATCGCACAAGTCGGTCCGATCGGGCTGTCGATACGTGGCGTGACTTCGCCCCTCGCCTGGACCGGCCGACTGAGGAGACTGGCGATCACAACCGGTGTGGTCGTGGTCGTCTTCTATGTGCTCGGCGGTTGGTTCGGTGTTCCGTTCCTGATTGTTCTGCCGCTGGCTCTGCTGCCGTCGGTCATCGACCTCGTTCTCGTGTTTCTCGATTCCTACGAGAAGCGTGAAGGTCAACAGTGGGTCGACAAGGCGGCGGCCAAGCTCGACGCGGTCGGTTCAAAAGTCGTTGCAATCACCGGGTCATACGGCAAGACATCCACGAAGAACTACCTAGCGCACCTCATTGGAGGTTCCTTGCGTGTGGTTGCTAGCCCAGCCTCGTTCAACAACCGCATGGGTCTTGCACGCGCGATCAATGAGAACCTCACGCCGGGCACCGAGGTGTTCATCGCTGAGATGGGCACCTACGGCCCCGGCGAGATCGCAGAGCTTTGTGAGTGGATTCCGCCCGATGTGGCGGCTTTCGTTGCCATCGGTCCTGTCCATCTCGAACGATTTGGGACCATCGAGAACATCGTCAGATCGAAGGCAGAGATCTTCGAAAAGGCCGAAGTCGGCGTGATAAACGTCGACTACCCGGTGCTCGCACAGGCTGCATATCAACTGCGCGATCAATTGGAGATCGTGGAAGTCTCGGCCAAAGACGTGGACGCCCCGGACGATGTGTTTGGTGCGAACCTGGCTGTGGCGCTGGGAATCGGAGAAGCCCTGGGGGTCGATCGGTCCGAGATGTTGTCGAAGGTTGAGACGCTTCCCGCCACCGAACATCGCCAGACGATTCTGGCCAGCGCGTCAGGATTCAAGATTGTCGACGACACGTTCAACTCCAACCCCGATGGTGCGCGACGAGCGCTCGAGGTCTTGCAAGAAGTTGGTGCCGGCGGTCGCAAGGTTGTGGTGACGCCGGGCATGGTGGAGCTCGGTCCGTTACAGGCGGATGAGAATGAGCGGTTTGCCCGGGAAGCAGCTGCCGTTGCTGACGACATCATCGTGGTGGGCAGGACCAATCGAAAAGCGTTGCTCGCAGGTTCTGCCAACGGACCTGCCTCAGTTACGGTCGTGGCATCACGTGACGAGGCCGTGGAGTGGGTTGGCAATAACCTTGGGCCTGGTGACGCAGTCCTATATGAGAACGATCTTCCGGACCATTACCCATGAGTGACACAGCCGTTGTTTTCGGCGGGCCTTCAGACGAGCACGACATCTCTATCCTCACCGGCCTCCAGGTGGCACGCGCAGTCGAAGGAATTGAGGCGATCTACTGGTCCAAATCGGGGGACTGGTACCACGTCGAGGCCGATCTCGAAGCTGCTGACTTCGTGGATGGCGTGCCACGCAAGTCGAAAGAGATCGCATTTCACGCTGCACCCGGCCTCGGATTCATGGTCAAGAGGAAGCCACTTGGTATCGGCGTGGTCATCAACGCATGTCACGGCGGCCCCGGCGAAGACGGCACTCTGCAAGGCATGTTCGACCTGGCCGGTATCAGATACACGGGCCCGGGTCAGGCTTCGTCAGCCCTCGGTATGGACAAGCTGGCTTTCGGGTCCTCCATGGCCTCGGCTGGCCTCCCAACTCTCGATCGGACGCTGGTGCAGACAGGGGAGGAGCCCGCTCCAGGTTTCGATGGGCCCTACATCGTCAAACCCAGGTTCGGAGGATCCTCGATCGGGATCGAAGTGGCTGACGATTGGGCAACAGTTATCGCGTTGAAGGCAAGCTCTCGCTACTTCGATCAAGGAGCGGTCGTGGAGCCATTCCTTGGAGGAAGCCGCGATTTGCAGGTGGCGGTCAGGACCTACCCGGGGTTCCAGATCTCGGCGGTCGAAGAACCGGCTCGCGCCGAAGGCGGCATCTACTCCTATGACCAGAAATACCTCGCTTGGGGTGGGGAGGTGAGCGGAGGTCGCGAGTTGCCAGCGAATCTGGATGAGAGTCTGCAGAAGCAGATAGCCGATCTGTCTCGACGGGTCACCGACGTAGCTGGGCTGCGTGGGATCGCTCGCATCGACTATCTCGAGCGTGAAGGTGTCGTCTACGTCAACGAGGTCAACACCATCCCTGGCTCCATGGCTGTATACCTATGGATCGATCCACCGATCGAACGGTCCCGACTCTTCTCGGACATGGCGGATGAGGCGCGCAGCAGTCTCACGAGGGTCTTCTCGACTGCCGGCAGCGATGGAACGGCGCTCCGTAGCGCCGGCGCCATCTCCTCGAAACTGGGCTAGAGCCTTAGAGGTGTACTACGGGGCAGGTGAGCGTGCGGGTGATCCCGTCCACTCCCTGAATCTTTGCGACAACGAGCTTGCCGAGTGAGTCAACGTCGTCACTCGAAGCTCTGACGATTACGTCGTAGGGGCCGGTCACGTCGTCAGCGGTCTCGACGCCGGGGATGTTTCGGACTTCTTCTGCAACAACGGCGGCCTTGCCGACCTCCGTCTGGATCAGGACGTACGCCTGGACCAAGTGATTCTCCAATCGCTCTGCGAGCGAGCGACATTACTCGGTCTGTGAATCGGGCGCGTTAGTAGCCGTCTTGGCCGAGTCGAACGGAAGTAATGAAGGTTCGGTCGTCCTCTTCAACGGTCTCGAAGATGATGCGCTGACCCTGACGAAGAGTCCGGAACACGGAGTCCTTGAGAGATCCGGGTCGCAGAAACACCTCGCCCCGGTCTTTGTCGCGAACGACGATCCCGATGCCTGTGATCGGGTCGTAGGACTTGACGACGCCCTGATTCATCGTTCGCTAAGCCTTGACGACTTTGCCGGCGCGAATGCACGACGTGCACACGCGGGCTCGACGCGTGTTGGAACCGTCCTTGACCCGAATCTTCTGGATGTTGGGCAACCAACGACGGTTGTTGCGCTTGTGAGAGAAGCTGACGGACTTGCCGTAGCTCGGCTCCTTGCCGCAGATCTCGCACCTATAAGACATGACAAATACTCCTGGTGAGCGAGGGGATCCTCAGAGGTCCGCATGATAACGCGAACCGCCTTGCAATTCCCAGTCCAAAGGTACGGTTGAGCGGTGGCCACCCTCGCCAAACTCGTCCAAGTCGATGTCTCCGCCGTGAAAGGACTCGGAGGCAAACGCTCTGAAAGCCTGCGCAAGGCAGGCATCGGCTCCGTCAGTGACCTGTTGCACCACGTTCCTCGCCGGTACATCGACCGTTCTCGTCGGTCCCCGATCTCGAAGGTCCCGATCGATCAGGAAGTGACGATTCTGGGGGAGGTCGTCTCGGTCAAAGATCGAAGACCTCGCCGCAACCTCCACATCATCGAGGCAGTCATCAAGGACGAATCGGCCCAGATGAAAGCGGTTTGGTTCAATCAGAGTTTCCGGGTTCGACAGCTGCAGTCGGCCACCGAAGTTGCCTTGAGCGGGAAGGTCGAAGCCTTCAGAGGTTCTTTGCAGATGAAGAGCCCCGAAGTCGACGTTCTCGCCAATCAAACAGAAGGTCTGACAGTGGGTCGCGTCGTGCCGGTGCACTCCACTGTCGGGGGTGTTGGTCCCGGCTACCTTCGCCGCGCGATCCACAATGCGATTGGCCGATCGCTTCCCATGCCCGACCCAGTGCCGACGGAACTTCTGGCTGCCAATGGGTTGATGGACCGGGGTGCTGCCTTCGAGACGATCCACTTCCCGGAAGAGGTAGAGCAGGCAGCTCCGGCCCGCAAGCGCCTCGTCTACGACGAGCTGTTCCGGCTCGAACTAGCCCTGGCCATGCAGAAGAGACATCAGATGGAGACTTCGCAGGGGATAGTTCACAAGTTCGATGGAGAACTAGTCAGTCGATTCGTTGCCGGGCTTCCCTACGAGCTGACCCGCGCTCAGCGGAAGGTGCTCGAAGAGATCGAGTCTGACCTCGGCACCCGCTATCCAATGCATCGTCTGCTTCAGGGGGAAGTCGGCTCAGGGAAGACGGTCGTGGCAGTGGCCACTTTGTTGCGCGGCGTAGAAGGAGGATGGCAGGGCGCTCTGATGGCACCGACCGAGGTGCTGGCTGAGCAGCACTACCTAGGAGTCCGCAGCTTGCTTGCGGATGCCAGTCTATCACCCGGGCTCGGTTCTCATCTCGGGATGGAGAGCCTGTTCGACGGTGGTGGCCCCGCAGTTCATGTCGGATTACTCACAGGCTCCACCGCAGTCGCCAACTACGACGCCGAAATCACACGACAGCAACTGGCTGACGACATTGCTTCAGGTCAAGTCGACCTCGTCGTTGGGACTCACGCCCTCATTCAGGAAGGAGTGGAGTTCAGCCGCCTGGGTGTGGCTGTGATTGACGAGCAACACAGGTTCGGAGTAGCCCAACGGGTGCTTCTCAAGGAAAAGGCGGGAGAGGCTGAGCCTGATGTCCTGATCATGACGGCCACACCGATTCCGCGGACACTCTCGATGACGCTGTATGGAGACCTCGACGTTTCGATCATCGACGAGATGCCGCCTGGGCGGACCCCCGTAGCAACGAAGGCGCTCTCGAAGCTCGACGAAGCCAAAGCTTGGGAGGTTGTTTCTCACCAGGTCGAGAAGGGTCGTCAAGCGTTTGTGGTCTGCCCACTCGTAGACGACAGCCCCAAGGTCGAAGCGGCCTCTGCCACGGCCGAGTTCGAGCGTCTCAGCGCACTGATGTCCGATTTGAGAGTCGGGCTGATTCACGGGCAGATGAGGTCCGCCGACAAAGAAGCGGTCATGGCGGCCTATCGCTCCGGCGAGATCGACGTGCTTGTCGCCACAACTGTCATCGAAGTCGGGATAGATGTTCCCAACGCAACCGTCATGGTGATCGAAGATGCTCAACGATTCGGTCTGAGTCAGCTGCACCAGCTCCGTGGCCGCGTTGGGCGTGGGAAGCACCCGGGCCGGTGCATCCTGCTCGCTGATCCCACCACCACCGAGGGTGAAGATCGGATTGCGGCCATGGTTGCGACGACGGATGGGTTTCGACTTGCTGAAGAGGACCTTCGGATCCGCGGGCAAGGAACGGTTTTCGGGACCCGACAGTCAGGTGTGAAGGATTTGAAGATCACCGACATCCTGTCCGACTTCGACATCCTCGTGGGTGCGCGACGAGACGCGTTTGCCATGGTCGACTCAGATCCGGGTTTGGAAGAGCACCGGGACCTCAGAGACGAGGTTCTCGCCTTCCATGGTTCCGAGGTCGACTGGCTGTTTGTGTCCTGATGCGGATAATCGCAGGCAAGGCAGGCGGTCGCCGCTTGAAGACGCCGGACACGATGGCCACCCGACCGGCGACAGACCGGGTACGTGAAGCCGTGTTTTCGAGCCTCGGGAGCCGGGTCAAGGAGACCCGGGTTGCGGATCTGTACGCAGGCACCGGGTCCTTCGGTCTGGAGGCGCTCTCGCGCGGCGCCGCAAGTGCTGTCTTTGTCGAAAATGGTCGCAAGGCGTTGAGCGCGCTCAAATCCAACGTTTCGGAGATTGGCATCGGAGGAGAGGTGGTTGCGAGATCCGTCAGCGCATACCTCGCAACGGCCGATGTGGAGTTTGACTTGGTGTTCATCGATCCTCCATGGCCCCTGCCGACCGCAGATCTGGATGAAAGCCTGGCCGCTCTTGATCGGATGCTTGCACCAGGCGCCTTGGTCGTTACGTCACGACGAGCTTCTGATCAAGAGCCAAACACCCCCGAAACCTGGCGAGTTGCCGCGAATAAGCGCTACGGGGATACCAGAATCATCAGATACGAAAAGGTTGACGACGATGACGACGGCACTCTGTCCCGGGAGTTTTGACCCGCCTACGAGCGGTCACATCGACGTGATCGATCGGGCGTTGAGCCTCTTCGATCGCGTGATCGTCGCCGTGATCGACAATCCGTCGAAGGACGCAATGTTCACCGCTGAGGAACGGGTCGCTCTTTGGTCTGAGATCTACGGTGATCGGGTTGATGTGACGAGGTTCAGCGGGCTGATCGTCGATCATGTCACCGAGCAGGGCGCCGACACGGTCGTGAAAGGCCTACGAACGGTCGAGGACTACGAATACGAGCTGCAGATGGCACAGATGAATCGCCATCTGAGTGGCATGGAGACAGTTTTTCTCCCGACGAAGCCCGAGCTCGCATACATCTCGTCCTCGCTCGTCAAAGAGATCGCCAAACTAGGAGGGTCAGTGGGCGGACTGGTCCCCGATGTCGTTGAAAAAGCACTGAAGGAGAAACTGTCATGACATCAGAATCCACCCACACCGAGCCTGAGGTTGTCATCGACGCCACAGCTGACGTCACCGAGATTCATCCGGAGGGTCAGCCTCCGGAGGTCGAGGACATCCTGGACATCGTCGACGATCTGATCGTGCACCTCCACGAGGCCAAGATGATGCCTCTCTCTTCGAACGCTCTTGTTGATCGCGAAGTGTTCCTGTCCAAGCTCGAGACCCTGCGGAAGAACCTTCCCGATGATCTGAGAGCCGCTCGCTGGATGGTCCGGGAACGCGAGGCGTTCATAGCGAGGACAAACGAGAAAGCTCGCGAAATCGTTGGGGCCGCTCGGACCGAAGCCGATGCGATGGTCTCGGAGTCGAACATCGTGGCTGAGGCCGTGGAAGAGGCCAACATCCTCGTTCGTCGGGCGGAAGGTGATGCTCGACGGCTGCGGCTCGAATCCGAAGACGATGTCGATAGGAAGCTGCAGAAGATGGAACATCTTCTCGTCGAGCTGTCAGCACAGGTCCAAGGCGCCCGCGCCGAATTTCATCAGGCGCGCCCTAAGCCGCCTGAAGTTCCAATCTGATGCGTGACGACCTGGTCATAGACATAGGTGACCTGGTCGGACATCTCGGAGCCAGCCGGAAATTCAACGGCGCGCGTCAGGCCAAGCTGAGGCTGGGCGACGCCAAAGTCAATGGCGACGTTGGAGTGTCTGGCACCGTCACCGGCACGGTCGATGGGGTTCAGGTGGAGTTCGAAGCCGCTGCCCCGGTCGATTTGGTCTGCGTCCGCTGTCTCACTTCATGGCGGGACGAGATGACTGTCGAGGGAAGTCAGCACTTCGGCAAGGTCGCCGATGAGGATGGCTACGCCATCTCGGACAACGCTGTTGATGTTGGTTCTCCGGCCATCGACGAGCTGGCGTTGGCCCTTCCCGCGGCCCCGATATGCCAATCCGACTGCAAGGGACTTTGCCCAGCGTGCGGAACCGACTTGAATAGTGCTCCGTGTGACGGCCATGGGGACGATTCCGACTCTCCATTTGCCGCTCTCAAAGATCTGTTCGATTCCTGATTGACCTGGAGGAGTGCCCCAAATGGCGGTACCCAAGAAGAAGATGTCGCGCTCACGTACCCGTCAGCGCAAGGCCGCATGGAAGGTCAAGGCACCGCGCTCGGTTGACTGCGAGCAATGCGGTATGCCCAAGCTTCCGCATCGAGCCTGTCGCGAATGCGGTACCTACGCCGGTCGCGAAGTCATCGAGACCAACTGAGCATTGGCCCGCATCGCCCTAGACGCGATGGGGGGAGATCACGCCCCGTCTGAATTGGTTGCAGGTGCGGTCGACGCCGCCCAGAAGGGCGTTGACGTGGCCCTGGTGGGTGCAGAGAGTCAGCTCCAAGCCGAGCTAGACAAACATGAATCAACTCTTCCAATTGTTCACGCACCCGACGTCGTTGGCATGGGCGACGATCCTGCGCGAGCGCTACGGGAAAAGCCCGACGCCTCCGTCGTAGTCTCCGCGAAGCTTGTGGCCGGGGGAGAGGCCGACGGATTCGTCTCGGCGGGCTCGACCGGAGCGGCGATGGCAGCCGCAGCAATCATCATCGGGCGTATCGAAGGTGTTTCGAGGCCCGCGATCGCCAGCACCTTTCCCACGCCCGGTTCGCCAACCCTCGTCCTGGATTCGGGGGCCAACCCGGACGTGAAGGCTTCACAGCTGCTGCAGTTCGCGGTGATGGGTTCGGTGGCCGCAGAGGCCCTATTGGGGGCTGATCCGGCTCGGGTGGGTCTTCTCTCGATCGGTGAGGAAAAGGGAAAAGGGCGTGACCTCGAACGGGAGTCATACGAGCTCCTCGAGGCAAGCCAGTTGCAATTCGTCGGGAACATCGAAGGCCGGGATGTGGCTACCGACAAGGTCGACGTGATCGTCACTGACGGCTTCACCGGCAACGTGTTTTTGAAGACCACCGAGGGCACAGCTGCTCTCATCTCGCGCTATGTCCTCGAGGCCGTTTCGAGTCTTCCCCCGGAGGTTCAACAAGCAGTTATGCCCGCCCTCGCCTCAGTGCGTGAGCGCATGGACTGGGAGACCTATGGCGGTGCCCAGCTGCTCGGGGTGAAGGGCTCGGTTCTGATCGCGCATGGGAGCTCATCACGGAAAGCGATCTGCAACGCCTTGATCATGGCCAAGGACAGTGCGGAGAAGGAACTGCCGGGCCGAGTGGCCTCAGCTCTCGCATGAGTCTTGAGGATGCGCTCGGGTATCGATTCGAGCAGCCTGCCCTTCTGAAGTTGGCTCTGACCCACCGTTCCATCAGCTCAGAGGATCCCGCCCGCAACGACAACGAGCGTCTCGAGTTCCTGGGCGACGCAGTTCTACAGCTCGTGGTGACTGATCTTCTTTACGACCGATTCCCGCAGCTCGCTGAGGGCCAGATGGCCAAGGTTCGTGCCGCGGTGGTGTCTCGCCCCACTCTTGCCGAGATAGCAGTGGAGTTGGACCTCGGCTCGCACCTCGAGCTCGCCTCGAGTGAAGTGGCGACAGGGGGTCGCGAGAAGGCATCGATTCTGGGCGACGCCGTTGAGGCAGTGATCGGCGCCATCTATCTCGATGGAGGCCTCGACTCAGCGCGCAAGATGGTGCTGTCTCTCTGGACGGACCGAGTGTCGGAACGTGCCAAGCAGCCAGGAGTAAAGGACTACAAAACGCGTCTTCAGGAGCTGACCGCTCGTGACGGTCTCAGACCGACCTATGTAGTTGAAGGGGAAGGTCCTGATCACGACCGACGCTTCACTGCCGTGGTTTCAGTGAAGGGAATCGAACACGGAACCGGCGAAGGGCGATCTAAGAAGGAGGCTGAGCAGGCGGCAGCGGCGGTTGCTCTCGGCCGACTCCTGCCAGGTCCTCAGTAGTCAGATCCTCCCGGCGCGCCCGCAGATCCACGTACCAATGGGCATGCGCGACGCCTATCAGAACGACGATCACACCCTGAGCAGCGATTCCGAGCAATGCCCCGATGAGGACGGCGATCCCGCCTGACCCGGCGGCCGCGAAGGGGAACGCAATGAGCTGGATCAGCTGCACAGCGATTCCGCCCAAGAGACCTACGAGCAGCAGATAGCCGGCTGTCGCCCACCACCGCCCGCGCACGAGCCTGATGGAACGCTGTATCGAGTCCATGACGCCGACCTCTTCCATCCCGATTGCCGCCACCGTCGCCGATACCGAGATGGTCGCCCACACCCCGGGCCCCAGCAGCAATACAAAAAGAAGCGCTGCAACTAGTACGGAACCTGTGTTGGGGGTGCCAACCGACACGAACGGAACCGACCAAACGAAGAAACCGAGGGTGAAAAGAATGATCAGGCCGACGCCGATCACAAGAACTGCCGCCAAGCCGCGAGGCGTCCGCTTCAGGCCTTGCCCCATCACCTCACGAGCGGTCGTGCTGTTTCCTGTGATGTCGAGAGCAACAGCGCGGGCCGCGACGAGGTTCAGGATCACTGACAGGATCGTCTGCACTACGAGGGCTATCCCGGCAGCGATGTAGAACGGGGTGAGAACCTCCAGGAGTTCTTCGTCCGTCAGAGTTTCGAAGAAGTCAGGGTTGTTGAGGGCGAGCTCCATGAACTCGTCGCCACCAGTGACACTAAAAGCCACAATCGTGATGACCCCTGCGGGAATGGAGACGATGAGGGCAGGTATCAAGACCGCTTTCCACACCCGGGCAAGCGCATTGGTGGCATCACCGAGAATCTGTCCAAACGGCCTAGGAGTTATGCGCATGAGCGCCGTTACCGTAAACCGCTATGCCCGAGCTTCCGGAAGTCGAGATCACTCGTCGCCACCTCGACGCAGTCCTGACCGGTCGCAGAATGGAGAAGGTAGAGGTGCTGCACGCTAGGACTTCTCGGCACAACACCTCCCCAGCTGAGGTAGGGGAGAGGCTGAAGGGGCGGCAAGTAGTGGCAGTTCAGCGTCACGGAAAGTTCCTACGGATCCCACTGGATGACGGGCAAGTTGTGGTCGCTCATCTCGGGATGTCGGGTCGCTGGGCCGTGGACGCTGACCCCGAACCGCATACCCATTTTCTTGCCGAGTTGGACGACCGGACCTCGGTGGCCTTTATCGATCCCCGCACCTTCGGATTTGTGGCGGTCTACGACGAAGACGATTTGGGGCGGTCGGGCCTTTCCAGACTAGGTCCTGACGCCTGGGAGACAGAGCTCGACGCTGAAGCTATCCATGGCTCACTACAGAGGCGAACGGCTCCCATCAAGGCGCTGCTACTCGATCAGACAATCATCTCTGGCCTGGGAAACATCTACGCCGACGAAGTGCTCTTCGAGTCGAAGATTCACCCAATGAGCCCTGGGAGGCACCTGACGATCGGCCACGTGACCGACATGGTCAAGTCAACTAGGCAGGTCCTGGCCATTGCTATCGAGAACGGAGGGACGACTCTGGACGATCTGGCTTACCTCCTTCCTGACGGCCGCGCAGGTGACAATCTCAACCGTTTGGCGGTCTATGGCCGGGAAGGGGAGCCGTGTCAGGAGTGCGGTGTGCCGATCGAGCGCATCGTGGTCAGAGCCAGATCGACGCACTTCTGTCCGCGATGCCAGGAGCGCCCTTGAGAAAAGCTGTACATGGATTCGTCACCGGGCAAGTGCAGGGGGTCGGCTATCGGCAGGCTTGTCGACGCATGGCCAGAAGCCTCGATCTCGTCGGCTGGGTACGCAATCGTCGCGATGGCAGGGTCGAAGTGCATGCGCAGGGCGCTGACGACTCCGTCAATCAGATCATCGACTGGTTGTGGCAGGGCTCATCATCGGCACACGTCACGGGTGTTGAAACCGAGATCATCGCGATGGACGACACGCTGACCGATTTCTTCATCCAGCCCGACGAAAAGACCTGAATACACCTGTACGGCGTTAGCCTGAACGCTCAATTACAACGTTGTCATTTGCCAGGTAATCAGCTGTGTATCTCAAGTCTCTGAAACTGGCCGGGTTCAAGTCGTTCGCCGACAGGGCCAGGCTCGAATTCCGCCCCGGTGTGACGGTGGTCGTCGGTCCTAACGGGTCTGGCAAGTCCAACCTCGTGGACGCTTTGTCCTGGGTCCTTGGGACTCAATCGACCAAGACGCTGCGCACACAGAGGATGGAGGATGTGATTTTTGCCGGGACGGCGACTCGACCTTCCCTGGGCAAGGCCGAAGCCACCCTCGTGGTCGATAACTCGGAGCGGCGTTTGGATCTCGATCTCGACGAGATCGCTATCACCCGTCGTCTGTATCGCGACGGGTCTTCCGACTATGAACTCAACGGTGTTGGCTGCCGCCTGATCGACATCCAGGATCTTTTGTCCGACTCAGGCGTCGGTCGCCATCAGCACGTGATCATCGGGCAGGGCGAGATCGGGAGAGTTCTCAACGCTTCGCCGGAGGAGCACAGGGCCGTCGTCGAAGAGGCGGCAGGGATTCTCAAGCATCGCCGCCGCAAAGAGAGGTCTGAACGACGGCTCGAGCGAACCGATGAAGACATGCTGCGGTTGGAGGATTTGCTTGGGGAGATCGCTAGGCAGATGCGGCCACTGAAACGTCAGGCCCGGGCTGCGGAGCGGTACGAAGGGCTCAAGTCCCAGGTCACAGCGCTGCGGCTGTACTTGGGAGGAAAGCAACTCGCCGAGATCAATCGCGACCTGACGATTGCAACTTCTGAGAAGTCAATCCTCTCCGAAGGGATCGAGGTCGATTCGAAACGGGTGACAGTCCTGGCCGAACGGCTCGAAGATCTCTCTCAGGCGGTATCCAGAACCGGCGGGCTGCTCGACCGGGACACTTCGGCTGCCGCACTGCTCGAGACGACAAGTGAGCGGTTGCTCAGAGTCGGATCCATTGCTGGCGAACGAAGTAGAGCATTGAGCGGTCGACAGGAAGCCGTCGTTGAGCGGCGCGCTGATCTCAGCGAGGAGCAAGAGTCGATCCGCTCGCGACTGGCAGAGATCGAGTCTGAGATAGACAACAAGCAGGCCGAGGTCGAAGCTGCTGAGGCGAGGTTCCGCCGTCTCGAGGACGAAGAGACCGGCTTGGCCACGCAAAACTCGCTGTCACCTGAAGGCGCAGTAGCGGCAGCCAGGGGAGAACTGAGTGCGCTTCGCTCCTCGTTGATCCGCGATCGTCGCGAAACGGAAACCATCGATCATCGGCTTGAGGTCCTGACCGCACGCATCGCCGACGAAAAGAACCAGATCGAGACTCTGAACGGTGAAATCAAGCAGGCGGACTCGAGCATTGGAGATCTGCAGGCCTCCTACGACGACAAATCGAAGGGTCGGACTCGACTCCAAGATGCCTGGGCTGAGGCCGAGTCAGCGCTCGAAGCAGCACGTATCTCCAAGGCCACTTCCGATGCTCGTCTCGACGCAGTTGCGGCAGCCATCGAAGGCCGATACGACAGCGCCTCCCGACAGATTGTTGAATCAGCGTCAGGTGCCCTCGGGACTGTCACCTCGCAGCTGGACATCCCCGAAGGCCTGGAGGCAGCTGTCAGCGCTGCACTCGGTGTCTGGGCCGATGCAGTGGCGTTCGAATCATCGGAATCGCTCGTCGACGCCGTGGAGTCGGTGAAGCGCAGCGGCGGCGGCTCGGTGACCGGTGTTTCAGCTGACTCGGAGCCTGTCTTCTCGATGGATGAGCTTGTAGGCGTTGAACCACTGATCGCTCGGCTCGGGCCCAATCACAACCAGGCTCTGGCGGCGAGGTTTTTGGACAACGTGGCGATTGTCGAAGGGTGGAGCAGTGGGTGGGATCTCGTCACGAGGTACCCAGGACTCCGAGCTGTGACGCCGGAGGGCGACGTCATTTCAGCTCACGGAATCAGCATCGCCGACCCCGACGGTGCTGGCTCAGCGATGCGGGAGTCGGCTGAGGTTGCACTGGAGCGAGCGACAACCGAGTTCGCCCGAGCATCCTCCATTCACACTTCGGCCCAACGCGACTTCGATCGCAGTCGAGACGATGAGCGACACGCGCTCGAGCAACTCGAGATGGCAGAGTCGCACCTTGCCGGATTGACCGAAGCGATGTCACGTCTCGAACGTTCGGTTTCGGCAATGGACGCAGAGCAAGAGCGTCTGTCGCAGCGCCGATCTGCTCTCTCCGAATCGATCGAATCGGGCGAGGCACAAGCTGTCCTTCTCGATGAGCGTCTCCGGTCTCTCGAAGGGGAAGAAGCAGAGCGAGTCCGGGTTTGGGAAGACCTCGAAGCGCGCAGGGTCAGGGTCGCCGCAGAGCGAGAGACGGCCCGTTCCGAGTGGCAGGAATTGGCCACCGCCCACCGCGCCGAAGTAGAGAGGAAGCGTCTGTTCGACGACCGGCTGGCCGCCATCAAGTCCGAGATTGAACGTCTCGAAGGTGGTGCGACCGCAAATGTCGACCCAGTGCGTCTCGAACGAGTAGTCAGGTTCTCCAAACGGGCGAAGGCGATTCTCGACAACCGTCTGGTTGAGCTGCGGGAACGGCAGGGCGAGTTGAGGGAGACGCTTGCCACGGCCAAGACCGATCTCGAGTCAGTGCGTTCCGACCACGAATCCAGAACCAGTGGAATCTCCGAGAGCAGAGCAAGGATCGCAGAGCTGGACATCAAGCTCACCGAGCTGCGTATGCGTCGGGAGTCCGTGGTCGAGGCAATCAGAAGAGATGCGGATGGCGACGTAGAAGCAGCCATGGAGGCCCCTCGACCCGAGCTTCCTGAGGATGCCGATCTCGAAGAGACAATGGAGACTCTGGTCACTCAGCTTCGTCGGCTGGGACCCATCAACCCCCTGGCCGCCAAGGAGTACCGAGAGCTCGAAGAACGGCACGATTTCCTGGCAGCTCAGAAGGCCGACGTCGAAGAGTCGCGGGCTGAGCTTCGTAAGGTGATTGCAGCCTTGGAGGTCGAGATTCAGGAGCGGTTCGACTCTGCGTTCGCCGAAGTTTCGGAGGCCTACGAGAAGTACTTCCAGGTCTTGTTCCCGGGTGGGCGAGGAAGAGTCCGTCTCGCTGACAAGGACGATCCTGAGTCCGGTGTGTTGATCGATGCTCAACCGCTGGGGAAGAAGGTCTCCCAAATGACTCTTCTGTCCGGTGGCGAGAGGAGCCTCGCTGCTCTGGCGTTCTTGTTTGCCATCTTCGATGCTCGGCCATCACCCTTCTACGTGCTCGACGAGGTCGAAGCCGCCCTTGACGACGCCAACCTCAGGCGGTTCTTGCGCATTGTCGACGAGTTCCGCAATCGAGCTCAGCTGATAATCGTCACGCATCAGCAGCAAACGATGGAGGCCGCAGACGTCCTCTATGGGGTGACGATGGAGCCGGGCGGGTCCTCAAAGGCGGTACGTAAGGACATGTCGTCGGCGGATGTGAAGGTGGATCAGGTCGCCTAGCGTCGGGCCTATGGACACCACGACACTCATCATCCTCGGTCTGGTTGTGGTGCTCGTGGTGGCTGCCGTGGTGGTGGCTGTCACCCGTCGCAGCGACCTCGACTCCACAACTCCGATCGCAACCGAGCGGCGCCCTTTCTCGCTCGGCTCGGCAATCCGCAATGCCTTCTCCGGCAAGGTCGACCAAGGCTCCTGGGAGAGCCTTGAGGAGATCCTTTTGTCCGCTGACGTCGGCGTCGAGTTGACCGACGAGTTGATCGACCGGACGAGAACGCACTCGCCCGATTCTGCCGAGGAAGCACTCGATGCTCTTCAGACCGAACTTCTGTCTGAGTTCGCAGGGAAGGACCGTTCCATGCACCTGACCGGCGAGCCAGCCGTTGTGTTGGTTGTGGGTGTCAACGGGTCCGGAAAGACCACATCGATTGCGAAGTTGGCCAAGCATCAGATAGACGGCGGCAAGAAGGTGATTCTCGGTGCGGGTGACACTTTTCGAGCCGCAGCGGGTGAGCAACTTCAGACTTGGGGTGAGCGTCTCGGCGCACGGGTTGTGGTGGGGTCAGAGGGTGGTGATCCGGCCTCCGTCGCCTATGACACTCTTGAAGCGGGGCGTGCCGGGTCCTACGACGTGGCGATCATCGACACCGCTGGGCGTCTCCAAGCCAAAAAGAACCTCATGGCCGAGCTGGCAAAGATCTATCGAGTGGCAGGCGGAGACGAGATTTCAGAAGTACTCATCGTTCTCGACGCCTCCGCCGGCCAGAACGGGTTGGCGCAGGTCGAGGCTTTTGCCGACGTAGTGAATCTCACTGGGATCGTCCTCACCAAGTTGGACGGTACGGCCAGGGGTGGAATCGTTGTCGCGGTCGAGAGACGTCTCGGAGTCCCCGTCAAGTACGTTGGGCTGGGAGAAGGCGTGGACGACCTGGTTGAGTTCCAGCCGGCACAGTTCGTGTCCGACCTCCTGGAGGCATGATGAACAACGAAGAGTTGGTTGCGGCTGCGAGGGAAGCGGCCGAGTACTCATACTCGCCCTATTCGAACTTCCGGGTTGGGGCTGTTGTGGTGTCCGAAGACGGTGAGGTCGTGTCGGGGGCCAATATCGAGAACGCAGCGTTTCCTGCCACTTCTTGTGCTGAGGCCACAGCCATTGCTGCCGCCGCCTCCAAGGGGGTTAGGAAGATGACAACCGTTGCCGTCGCATGTATTGACGCCACGGACGTCGATGGCGCCTACCCCTGTGGTCGTTGCCGGCAAATCATGTCGGAGTTCGGTGTTGAGACCGTGCTGGTCACTGCCGGTCCGGGCTCAGAGGTTCGAGAGCACGGTTTCGAGGAGTTGCTGCCTTACGGGTTCGACCTTTAGCCCTCGCCCCAATCGTCTGCGCTGAGCGCAGGGAGCGTCTGGGCTACGAGTGAGAGCGTCGCGTCGGTAGTGGGGACGAACCCTCCCCAGATGCCCGCGGCGACTGCCGTTGCCGACCGGCCGTGATCTCCGCTGCCCCATTCGACGTAACTGATGATGTCGTCCGAACTACTGAAGTCCGACGAGGTGTATAGCCCGATCTCACCACCGGTGTTGGACAGGCCCCCAAGGTCGAGCACTTCATCCGAAGCGGTAACGCCCTCGGGGGGTGTGAAACCGTCTCCGCCGAGACTGAAGGCGATTGCCTCCCCAGCTGCCACGTCGTCATCGGGCAGTCCGGCATACGAAGGCCGCTGGCAGAGGAAGTGGCCGGCGAGAGAGCCCGTCTCATCTCCGATGTTGGTGATCACTACGTAGGGGCTGGCACCGAAGCTGACAGTGGTGACGACGAGTTGGCCTCCAGAACCAGTGGTGGCAGCCGTCGTTGTTGTGGCATCGGCCACGGTGGTCGATACGGTCGACTCGGCAGTTGTCGAAGTGGCAGGCTCCGTGGTTGTGGTGGTGCTTTCTCCGTCAGACCCACCGCACGCCGCAGCGGTGAGAACGACGACGGACAGAAACGCGAGCCTTCGCACCCTCGAACCCTAAGGGCAGTTGCTTCCTATTTGCCCCACTGTTGGTTCACGCTAAGTATTGGTGCGATGGAAGTCGATCGTGACGTTCTTCAGGCTGCTGGCCGTGCCTTGGGTGCTGAGCTGTCGGAGCCGCAAAAGCTCGAAAGCCCGAATCTGGTCTTCAGGGCGGCGACCGAGGACGGCGCCACAGTTGTGGTTAAGCGGGTGACGATGACCGAGTGGAACCGTGGCGAAGGAGATGAGTCGGAGCAGCTGTTGAACGAATGGTGTGTCCTCGAGCATCTCGGAGGAAAGGTGGCGCCCAAACTCCTGGCGGCTGACCGCGCGGCGAGTCTCATCGTGATCGAGGATCTTGGGGATCGATCGACGGTTGAAAGAGCTCTCCTTGACCCGGAGACAGAGGACGGTCGCGGGATGCTCGAACAGGCGGGCGAGGCTCTGGCCCGGATGCATGCGGCGGGGGCTGAAAGGGAAGAGGAGTTTCTGAAGCTTCAAAGCTCCAGGGGAGTCTTGTCTCCGAGATCTGATTCGACTGTCGACTTCCGGGTGGAGCGCCGAGACCTGTTCCTAGCGTTCTTTGATGCCCTCGGGCTCGACATTCATCCAGACTTTTGGGCTCAGGTTGAACAGTTGGAAGCGGCGATACACGACGGTCCACTCTTTCGCACGTTGATCCATGCCGATGCAGGGCCTCAGAACTTCCTCGTCGGGCCTGAGATGCACATGATCGACTTCGAGTTCGGCGTCTACCTCAATGCCATGTGTGACCTCGGGGGAGCAAGAGGAGGTTTCCCACAGACCTGGGACGCAGCCTGGATGGAACCTTCTGATGCGCAGCTCTTCGAGAACTCCTATCGGTCCGCCGCGGCTGACTTCTGGCCGGAAATCGAAGACGACATCTTCATCGAGTACCTGATGATGGGGACAGCACACTGGGCGCTGAATCGCATCGCGGGGAGTTGGCGTCAGTCCTTCGAGCCGATGCTCGCCGGCACTTTTCAGGGTGAACATGAGGTGAAGCGACGACGTCATCAAGCGACGTTGTGGACGGGCTTCTGCAACTCCGCCGATGAGCTCGACCTCTTGGGTCCGATATCCGGCACCGTTCGGGCGGTTCTCCAAGGACTACAGGCCCGATTCGAAGACATGGTGCCTCTCGATAGATACCCGGCCCTAGCGGAATGAGAAGCCTTCGGATCCAGTTCGGTCAAGTATGAACACCGACACGCTGGTTGCTCATCGCACCAACAAGGACGAGTTTTTCAGGTCGGACCATCACTCACCCCTCGGTCACGGACTGCATCCCGAGTTCGAGGGATTGAACTACTTCGAGCCGAACCCGGATCTGATCTTCAGGTCTGAGATTGAACCTGGGGATGGAGCCGAGATCTCGGTTGATACCTCGGACAATGCGACGAAGGTCTATCGCCGAGTTGGTTATGTCAAGTTCGAGGCTGGCGGGGAGCAGCAAAGGCTGACTGTCTACGACACGGGGCATCCCGGATACTTCATACCTTTCCGGGACGCCACCTCTGGTGAGTCGACGTACGGGGCGGGCCGCTACCTGGATGTGGAACCCAACCAAGACGGGACACTGACAGTCGACTTCAACTACGCGTACAACCCTTCGTGCGTCTATTCGGATGGATGGTCATGCCCGATTCCTCCGGTCGAGAACTGGCTGAGCGTGCCGATCGAGGCAGGCGAGAAGATGTACGGGTCTCACTAGCCTTTGCTGATGGATCTCGTCGTTCTCGGGACATACAACAGCCTCACCGAGGCCAATCTCGTGAAGGCGCGTCTAGAAACAGAGGAAATCGACGCGGTGGTTCGCTCCGATGATGCCGGTTCGATGACGCCCACGCTGATCACGGTTCGTGGGGTTCAGGTTCTGGTGCGAGAGACCGATCGGGCCGCGGCGATGGACGCGCTGGAGCGGATGTTGCCTGCGGGGGACTAGGCGCCGTCAAGGGGCTTGAAATCTGTCGTCGCCCCGGCCTACTATCGAACATATGTTCGGTACTCCAGTTGCGGAGATCGAACTCTCCGGACCGGAAGTCCTGAGCGGGGAGAGGGAAGATCAGCTTGCCTTCGAGGCAACACTCGATGCCCTCGCCCACGCCGAGACCACTCCAGACCGTCACGAACTGCCACCGCTGGAGGACATCCCGGTCGGGCCGTATCTCGCAACACTTCTCGAGCACTACGATCCAACCCAGCTCAACGGTCACGACGTTATGCGCCTTCTGAAGGCCCGGGAGCGGCAGTCGGCCCACACCCAGGCTCGCTGCATGTACGACGCGGTGGAGAGTTCCTACTCGGCGGCCGGTGGTCGGGACTCAGCCGTCGAGCGGATCGACGAGCAATTCGAATACGCCGCCGACGAAATTCGGGCAGCTCTCACCCTCACGAGGCGCGCCGCGGAATATCGACTCTCCTTTGCGACGGACCTCATCGAAAGGCTCCCCATGGTCTGGCGTCTGTTGGATGAGGGTCTGATCGACGTTGCTCGCGCTCGAGTCTTCTCCGACGGCACGGCACACCTTTCTAAAGACACCGCCGAGAGGATCGTTGACCTGCTCGCGGACGTCGCTCCCCGACTGACCACGGGCCAGCTCCGTTATCGGATCTCGAAGCTGTGTATGAGTCTCGATCCCGAGGATGCCGAGGAGCGAGAGCGTCACGCTCGCGGCGAGCGGAAGGTTGTCATCGAGCCCACTACCGATGGAACGGCCGATATCCACTTACTCGACTTCGCGATCGCCGATGCCCGGGCCATTGGCCGGAGGATCAATGCCCACATGATCTCGTTGAAGAAGGAAGACCGCTCGGGAAGGACCCACGACCAGTTGAGAGCTGACATCGCACGAGATCTACTGCTCGGCGGAGATGCGACCAGCAACGGCCGGGGAATCGTCGACATTCGTGTCCCAGCCTCCACACTCGACGGAGGCTCCGAACCGGGCGAAATCCTGGGTGTCGGCCCTGTCACCGCAGATACGGCGAGGAAGTTGGTCCAGACCAGCCCAAATGCTGAACACATCTTGACTCTGGTCGACGATCACAGTCGACCCACCCATATCCGAACTCTTAGCCGACATGCAACCAAGACGATCCGGCGGCACATCGAGACTCTTCAGCCCCATTGCGCCTTCCCAGGGTGTATGGCACCCGCAGGAGACTGTGACTACGACCACCTTCTGCCATGGAGTGCGGGTGGTGAGACCTCAACACTCAACGGCGGACCCAAGTGCGATCATGACCACGAACTCAAAGACCAAGGTTGGTCGCACTCACGGCAACGCGGTCAGGACAAGTGGATCAGCCGACTTGGCCACGTCTATCACACGGAGCCGCCCTAAGACGTTGGCTTCACCCCCGAAACCACCACGTACTCCTTGCGCTTGACCGGCATGATGTCCACTGATGCGTCCACGAACCCTTTTGTCTCTAGAAGATGCGCGGCATCGCGTGCTCCACCCATGCTCAATCCGTGCCCGTCTTTACCGTCCTTCAGCTTGTGCTCCACCAGCAGGACTTTGCCTCCTGGCTCGAGCACTTTCAGACACTGTTCGACGCCAGTCTCCGGATAAGCCCAGTGGTGATACGCACTCAACGACCACACCTGGGTGAAAGCCCCCTCGTCGAAATCGAGGAACTCGGCAGAACCTTTCACAACAGTGGCTTCGGGCACTCGTGACGAAGCCCGGCTGACCATTCCGTCTGTCGGGTCGACTCCGGTCACCTCGGCCCCCGCTCCATGGGCGGCTTCGAGGGCCGCACCCGGACCACATCCGATATCGAGGACCCGGTCGCCAGGACCGACACCTGAGAAACTCACGATGCTGCTGTTAGATCCCGGGTTCCGGTTGAACAGGTTGTAGAACCAGGCAGCTACACCCGACCAGGACTCAATCTCGCCCTTGCCGTCGCGGCTACCGATTCTCAAGTGCCTCGATCAGTTGCGGAAGAACCTTGTGAACATCGCCAACCACACCCAGGTCGGCAACCGAGAAGATCGGGGCGTCCGGGTCCTTGTTGATGGCGATGATCGTGGCCGAGTCTTTCATTCCAACCAGATGTTGCATCGCCCCGGAGATCCCGGCTGCGATGTACACGTCGGGCTTGACGGTCTTGCCGGTCTGGCCGACTTGTTTCGCATAGGGAACCCAACCGGCGTCCACGATTGCACGGGTCGCCCCGGTGGCAGCTCCCAGCGGCTTGGCGATCCTCTCCACCATGTCGAAACTCTCTGCTGCACCGAGGCCTCTTCCTCCTGCGACTACGACGTTGGCGTCTCCGAGTTGCGGACCCTCGCGCTCCTCGACATGGGTCTCTGTCACGGTCGCTTCTGATGCCCCAACGTCTGGCAGGTCGAGACCGACGACAGACGGTGCACCTCCATCGAAAGGCTCTGCTGCGAAGGACTTGGGCCTGACCAGAACGATGTGAGTGTCCCCGTCCATGGCAGCGGTCGCGATCTGCGAACCACCGAATATCTCATGGTCGGTCTCAACTCCGCTGTCCGTCAGCCTCACGTCCGAGGCGTTGCTGAGGACTCCGCGCCCAAGCTTCGTTGACAGGCGACCTGCGATGTCGCGATCGGTGTAGGCCTGTCCAAAGATGATGAGACTCGGGGAATCGGCAGCGGCCTTGTCGGCGAGTGCAGCGGCCACCGGTCCAGAAGGAAGCCGGTCGCCTGCATCGGCGTGGAGGACAGCGTTTGCCCCATATTCGCCCAGGGTGGAGAAGGCGCCCTCATTCGAGCCGAGATAGATCGCCGTCACGTCGCCCAATTCTCGGGCCTTGGTCAACAGTTCGAGACTCAGCGTCGACGGAACCCCGTCAACCTCCTCGACGAATACCCAGATATCGGCCATCTCAGATCACCTTCCGATCTTCGAGAAGCGCAACGATCTCGGAGAAAGCCTCACCTTCATCCTCGATCTTGCGACCAGCTGCTCGTTCCGGAGCGTCGGCAACCGACTTCACCGTCTGGCCGACTGCCGCATCGAATCCGAGGTCGCTGACAGACTTGGTCTCGACCGGCTTCTTCTTGGCGTCCATGATTCCTTTGAAAGTCGGGTAGCGCGGCTCAACGACACCCGCAGTAACTGAGACCACTGCAGGAAGTGACGACTGAACCACGTCGTATCCAGCCAGTGTTTGTCGGTTGATCGTGACATCAGTCCCATCGGTGTCGACCTTGGTCGCGTATGTGAGAGCAGGTGCGTCCAGCAACTCGGCGAGCATCTGGGGGATGACGCCGGAGTATCCGTCTGTGGACTCGGTGCCTGCGATCACAAGGTCGAAACCTTCCGCCGCAATTGCAGCGGCCAATGCCTTGGCGGTGGTGAGTGCATCGGAACCGCGGAGAGCGTCGTCTTCGATGATCACCGCCTTGTCGGCGCCCATCGCAAGCGCCTGGCGAATGCCCTGGGCGTTGCCGGACGGGCCCATGCTGACGAGAGTGACAGTGCCTTCGTGGGCATCAGCGATTTGGAGACCCATCTCCACTCCGTACCGGTCGGTGTCGTCGAGGACCTGATCGTCCGGGCGTACCAGCCAGGCGGTGTCCTCCTCGAGGGTGTACGGGGTGGCGGGGTCGGGGATCTGCTTCACGCAGACAACGACCTTCATTCCGCATTACTCCTTGTTGATGTAGGGACGGTTGGCGATGGTAACTAGTCGCCGGGGCTGTCGATCCGCTCGATGATCAGCGGTGACAACGATGGCCTCTGATCACCGATTTCCCAGGCGGAAGCAAGGTGATCACGTTGTGACTCCCAGCGCACGGGATCGCTGAATCTCACAGTTGCAAGTGGGTCGCCAGCGCGCACCTCATCGCCCAGCTTGGCGTGGATGGTCACACCGACTCCGTGGTTTATCTCGTCCTCTTGACGCTCTCGTCCTGCGCCGAGTCTCGTGGTTGACAACCCAACTGCCAAGGCATCGCACTTGGTGACGTATCCGCTTGCCGGGGCCGTAATCGATTCCACATGAGGGGCGACGGGTAGGAGAGACGGATCGTCGATCATCGACGGGTCACCGCCGTGGGCTCTTGCGACGTCTTTGAGTTTCTCCAATGCCGATCCGTTCGCGATCGCTTCTTCGAGCTGTGGCTTAGCGTCGGGAATCCCACCTAGCTCGAGCATGACCGTTCCGAACTCGAGGGTCAGCTCGGTGACGTCGGCGGGCCCTGAGCCGTTGAGGACTGCTATCGACTCTGCGATTTCATTCGCGTTCCCGACCTCGTTCCCCAACGGCTGGTCCATCGATGTGATGAGAGCAACAGTGTCGACCCCACTTGCCTCACCGATACCGACCATGGTGTTGGCGAGTTCGCGTGCGTCCTCGAGAGTCTGCATGAATGCTCCGGAACCGGTCTTGACGTCGAGGAGGAGCCCGTCCAGTCCTTCAGAGAGCTTCTTCGACATGATGGAGCTGGATATGAGCGGGATAGACGGGACCGTGCCAGAGGCATCCCGAAGGCCGTAGAGCTTGCGATCTGCGGGCACCATGGTCTCGGATTGCCCGGCCAGAACGAGATTGTGCGCCTCGAGTATCGACCTGAAACGCTCCTTGTTGATTCGCGTCGTGAACCCTTCGATCGACTCCAGCTTGTCGAGGGTTCCACCGGTGTGGCCGAGGCCCCGGCCCGACATCATCGGCACCGCGATTCCACAGGCCGCCACGAGGGGCGCGAGGGGGATTGAGATCTTGTCTCCGACACCACCAGTTGAGTGTTTGTCGATCTTTGGTATCGGGATGTCGGAGAAGTCGAGAACGTCACCCGAGGTGAGCATGGCTTCGGTCCATGTCGCCAACTCCCGCCTGTCGAGGCCGTTGAGGACAATGGCCATTGCCATGGCGGACATCTGATAGTCGGCGACCTCGTCGCGCGTGTAGGCGTCGATCAGCCAACGGATTCCATCGTCCGGAAGGGTCTTCCTGTCCCGCTTCAGGCCGATCAGATCGACCGCTGAGAATGACATAGGTATTCGAGGCTACCCAGCGCGTACCACTCGTCCATTGACCACAAGGGCACCTTCATCCGTGAGAAGCCTTATCTGTCGGGCAGGGTCGGGGGTCCTGATGTGACCGCCTGAGCCCACGACACGCCACCAAGGGAAGCCTTCAGAGTTGCGAAGGAATGTTCCGACTGCTCTTGCTGCCCCCGGATATCCGGCCTCGGCAGCGACCTCTCCGTAGGTTGTGACGTCGCCTGGCTCGAGGGCCGAAAGCACCGCGGCTACGGCTTCCTCGAACTCGGTCATTTCATAGCGTCCCGAAGAGTCGATCTCCCATGTCTCCAAGTCCGGGAGCGATGTAGAAGTTGGGGTCCAACTCCCGGTCGAGGGCTGCAGCAACCACCCTGACGTCTGGGTGTGACTCTTCGATCACACCGACACCTTCAGGTGCGGCCACCACACAGCAGCAGACAATGTCTTTGGCCCCGTTCTCCTTGACCTTGTCGATTGCCCACGAGAGAGACCCGCCGGTCGCCAGCATCGGCTCGAGGATGATCACCCGAGCGGCGGAAAGCTCCGGAAACTTGGTGTAGTACTCGATCGGCTCAGCGGTGTCCTCGTTTCGCTGGACCCCGGCGAAGCCAATCGTTGCGTCCGGTACCAAGGTCAGAACTGATTGCAGTAGCCCGAGCCCAGCCCTGAGCACTGCGACCGCAACGATCGGTCGATGCAGCATCGTTCCAGTGGTCGGCTCGAGTGGAGTTTCCAAAGCGACCTCGTCCGTGGGCATGTCGGAGATCGCCTCGGCAACGAGGAAGTAGCCAAGTCGTTCGGCATGTTGGCGGAATCGAGCAGGAGAGGTGTCTTTGTCTCTGAGGACGGTCAGCAGGTCAGCCGCGAGAGGGTGGTCGAGGATCGTGATGGGCATGGCCTGACCTTACGGTCCTGTGCTCAGCCGGTGTTGCGCATTCCAGCCGCTATCCCATTGACGGTCAGGAGAAGCGCCCGGTCTAGCTCTGGGGACTGCTCGCCTGCCCGACTCCTCGCCAGGAGACTCACCTGCAGGTAGTTGATTGGATCCAGGTAGATATCGCGCACTTCGAGAGTTCTTCGTAGGAGTGGTGAATCGTCGAGCAGTGCTCCCGTGTTCCGGAGCGAGAGAATCTGTTCCACAGTCGTCTCGTACTCACTTCTGATCTTGTCGAGGAGATGTCTGTGCTCGGGCTCGACGAGATCTTCGACATAGGCACTCGAGATGTCGAGGTCGGTTTTGGAGAGAGTCATTTCGATATTCGAGATGAAGGTTCGAAGGAAGCTCCACTCTTGGGCCATCTCACGCATCGTGTCCCCAAACCCAGCCTCGATCGCTCCGGCCAGTCCGGAGCCGACCCCGTACCACCCGGGAACGATCTGTCTGGTCTGGGTCCAGCCAAAGACCCAGGGGATTGCCCTGAGATCCTCAACACCTCCAACGCCGCCGGGACGTCGAGATGGCCGACTCCCGATGTTCATCTTCCCCAGCTCCTCGACAGGGGTGGATGAGAGGAAGTACGTCACCAAGCTCGGATCCGACGCCAGTTCTCGATAGGCGTCGTAGGCAGCGGATGCGAAACAATCCATCGCCTCGGTCCACTGTTTGAGCGTTGACTCAGATCGTCTCGACTGGCGATGCAGAAGGGAGCTCTCGAGGACCGAGGCTGCCATGAGTTCCAGATTCCGAGTCGCGATCTCGGGGTTGCCGTACTTGTCCGATATGACCTCGCCCTGCTCGGTCAGTTTGATAGCGCCATCGACGGTCCCGAAGGGCTGAGCGAGAATGGCGGCGTGTGTGGGCCCACCGCCACGGCCAATCGTCCCGCCACGGCCATGGAACAGTCGCAGTTTGACTCCATGTTTCTCGGCGACGTTGCGCATCGCGCGTTGTGCTTTGTATATCTCCCACTGCGATGCGGTGATACCTCCGACCTTGTTCGAGTCGGAGTATCCGAGCATCACTTCCTGAACGTCCCCGCGAAGCTCGACGATCTTTCGGTACGACTTCTCGTGAAGCAATGCATCCAGAAGTCCCCCTGAACGACGCAAGTCATCGATTGTTTCAACAAGTGGCACGATTCCGATCCGGGCACTTTCCCGGCGTAGATCAATGAGTCCGGCTTCACGGGCGAGGACGGCCGCTTCGATGACATGTGTCGGAGACTCGGTCATTGAGATGATGTAGCTCTCGATGACCTGTTCTCCGTAGAGGCTCTTGGCGCGCGCGATCGCTGAGAACGTGTCGAGAGTCTCCGACGCGGAGGGGCTCAACTCAGTGGTGGGCCCAGACAGCGGACGTGTGCCTTCGAGCTCGGCGACCAAGGTGCGGAGACGTTGCGCCCCACCCATGGCCGAGAGATCGATGCCAACGTTCGCAAATAGCTCGTCAACGCTCTCGGTATGGCGTGCCGAGTGCTGCCGGATATCCATGATCGCCAGCTGGAATCCCATCAGAGTGGCCATACGCCTAACTCGTTCCACCGCACCGTTGGCGATGAGCGAGCCCCGCGATTGGCGGAGCGAGTCAGCCATGAGGTCCAGCTCTCGCACCATCTCATCGGGGTGGGCGTAGTCCAGACCAGGAACGTGTTGGGATGCGGCGCGGATTCTTGCCTTGGTGTTGATGAGTCGGGCATGGATGAAGGAGCACTTGAGGCGATATGGAGAATCGGCGGTGCGCCTTTGTTCACGCTGCCACACCTCAGGAAGGCTCGCCTTGTCGGGCTCGAGGGATTCGAGCAGGTCGGAGCTGGGGCTGGTCAGATCGCCCGACATTGAAAGCTCCTCGGAGAGGCGTTCCATCAGCTCGATGAGGAGGGTGAGTCCCCGGTCATGTTGAAGGGCGAGGGTTTCGAGAGTCGTGGCGGGAGTCACACCGGGGTTGCCGTCCCGATCGCCACCAACCCACGTCCCGAATCGAAGGGGCTCAGGAGTTGCGTCCGGCGCGAGACGCTTCAGCTCGCTGATGATGACTTCGTTGATCTCGTCGAGGACCTCTTCAGCGAGGCCAATCAGGTAGTAGAGCGCCGATCGTGCCTCGTCTACCACCGTCGGCCGGTCGGTCCTCAGCTCGTCCGTCTGCCAGATCTGGTCGATCAGCTCGGCGCTTCGTCTGTCAATCATCTGGATTCGGTTGGGATTGTCAGTCTCGGAGCGGGTTCTAAGGAGTCGCGCAATATCGCTTCGTTTGTTGAGGATGCTCCTACGGGCTGCTTCGGTCGGATGAGCGGTGAACACAGGTCGCATCTCAAATCGCTCGATGACTTCGTTGACGAGATCTTGTTCGAGGTCGGCCTCGAGGATTCGGTCGACCGTTGAGTGGAGATAGCGCTCATCGGCAGCCATCTCGTCGATTCGGTGAACTTGTTCGGTGACGTTCGCCAGATAGAAGTAGGTCGTGAACGCCCTGACCAGCGGAATGACGTCCTCTGTCGAGAGAGTGCCCAACAGTTGGTTCAGTTCGGTGGCGGCCCCGGTGTGCCCTCCGCGCCGAGCGGATTTTCCCATGGCCCTGACTCGTTCGACGAGGTCGAGAAGCTCCTGCCCGTGCTGTCGCACGAGCGCGTCTCCGAGTTGGTTGCCCAAACGGCGTATGTCGTGCCGAAGACTCTCGTCGTTCGTGATCGTCACGGGCTTCAGGCTAGGTCAACCGCAGGCTTCTTCCGCAGTGGTGATGTCTATGGCCGTTGCCTGGGATGGCTCCTCGATCATCTGTCGGACTGCTTCTCGAATTCGAGGCACATCGGGGATGGGATGTGCGTCCGCTGTGAATCCGGCTCTCCATGTGGCGTCGAATCCCGTGACCCTGATCTGATCGGCAGATACGCGGAGCATGAGTTGGACCATGTCAGGGAGGGTGTCGATCGGAATGTCGGTGGTGATGTTCGACTCGAACACATCGAGTACGGAGCTGAAGTTCGCCAGAATCGAAAGAGGGTTGGTCTGTCGGGCAAGTGCGGTAAGGATGCAACGCTGTCTGCCCATGCGCACGTAGTCACTCGACCCGATGCGAGCGCGTGCGTAAGCCAACGCATGATCGCCGTCGAGCTTTCTAGTGCCAGGGCGTATCTCGACCATTTCGTAAGTGCCGGTGACGGTGTCGTACAGCGGTCCGTCGACGGCGACCGGGATGTCGAGGGTGACGCCCCCGAACACGTCGATCACATCGGCGAAGCCAGTCAGGTCAACCATCACGTGGTGGTCGATCTCCAGTCCAGTGATGTTCTCCACCGCGTTCTTGGTTGCCTCTGCCCCTGGATTGGTCTCGCCGAACCGGTCTGCGTGCCTTTCGCCATACCCAAAGACATGGTTGAGTCGGCGTACCGGGATCGCCTCACCATCGGTGAAGTGCAAACCCCCATAGTTCCGTGGAAGCCCGAGAAGAGCCGCGTCACCGGTAATCGGATCGATGGAGGCCACCATGATCGTGTCGGTTCTCACACCACCTCTCCCAGGGCCGGCGTCGCCACCGAGGATGAGGATGTTGAGACGGTCCTGTCCGAATGGTCGCCACGGTGGAGCCTTGTCGGCCTCGATCTCATCATCACCGAGTTGACCGGGAAGAGTGGTGATGGGGCTGAGTTCGAGGGGGAGCGTCGTTGTCGTGGTCGTTGTGCTCGTCGAAGTTGTGGAGGTGGTTGCGGCCTCGGCTACTTCCTCTGCGAACACGGTCATCAGCGATGTGCGTGTCTCGAGCCCGACCCACGCAATGGCCGCGTGGGGGATCGCAATGAGGACTGCCAGGGCCACCGCGACGACCCAACCTCGCCCACCACTGTCTCTCCAAGCCATCTCTGTTGAGCTGAGCCGCAAGACGGCGAATCCGAGATTGAGTAGAACGATGAGTAGGAGGATGTCGGGGTTTGCGATCCAGCTTGCGATCTCGATTCGCGGCACGAACAGGAATACCGTTAGAGCTGCCACACCAACGAGCCCAGTGAGGAACAAGAAGACCCGGCCAAGCACGGGTCGGTTGGTGGCCACCTGACCCCACCCGGGGATGAAGAACGATCGAATGGCTGCACCGATCGACGAGCATCCGTTGCGCCTTCCCATTCCCCCATAACGACAAAAAGCAAACCCAGGGTTCCTGCCTACGGATAGCGCAGGCTGGAACCCCAGGTTCGGGGTGGCTCAGGCTCCGACGTAGAAGTACGGGTCGAGGACGCTGATCTCTGTGATCTGGTCGATGGGAAGCTCACTGAGTCCGGCGGCCCTGCGGATCGACTCAGGCGTCGGCCCGTCGTAGACACAGAAGGTCTTGGTCTTGTCGCCGGACACGAACGACTGGACCCAGGTCACCTGCTCAGTGGCGTTGTTGTTGACGACGCCGAGCATGGCGGCTCTTCCATCCTGCGTTGTCGGAATCTCGAGACCGTTCGGGAAGTCACGTTCGACCATATAGCGGGGCATTTCGTTCTCCTTCTTAGCCGGCACTTCCGACCTGTTGGTGAAGGTACGAAAGGGGCTGTGAGCTGACATCGGGGTGCCACCCCTAGAAGTTGTCTCTACGCCCCCATTTTCTCCAGCGTTGCGGCGGCCTCTTCCCGGCTCCCTGCCCCAAGCTTGGTGAGAATGGCAGAGACGTGGTGCTCCACTGTCTTCTTCGAGATGAAGAGCTCCTTGCCGATTTCGCTGTTGGTGAAACCGCGACCAATCAAACTCAGAACCTCCATTTGGCGGTTGGTCAAACCTGCGAGGTTTTGTCGAGTCGAAAGTGACGGGCCTCTCGGTACCGACTCCATGCCGGAGTTGCGGAGTTCTGCTCGAGTGCGATCACTCATCGGTTTTGCTCCCAGCGAGTCGAAGATCTTGAGCGCTTCGAGCATCGAGGTCACCTCCCCGCCCTCGTACAAGGCAAGAGCCACCTCATACGGACATCCGATTTCGCTCCAGGCGTCAGCCGCTTGCTGCCAGTTTCCCAAAATCTGATGAGCGAACGGCGCTGCCGCATCCGCTGGCGGCTTGGCGATTGCGCCGGCTTTCCACATCCAGTAGCCCAGCTCGCCGCGGGCCCACGGACTGTCTGCCACAAGAGCAGCGTCGAACATCGATTGGAGGCCCTCGACCATGGAGTCGTTGTCCCCGCGAAGCCAGTGATACTCGGCCAGGCCGCTCGCCGGCGACCAGCGGTGCTGAAGGTGATGTCCTTCCGAGTCTTCAAGTGTCGCTTCGAGGAACTCTTTTCCGCCCGGGTCGCCGCGTCTGACCCTGACCCTGCCCAAAACTCCCTTGGCGGTTAGCACCGAGTAGCTGGCGGGGTTCAACTCAGTGTTGATGACTGGCTCGGCGAAGCGGACCGAGTCTTCCCACCTGCCCTGCTCGAACGCGACGCGAGCTTGCCAGGATCTGGCGTAGCGGACGCCACCATCCATGTCGTGGCTCTCACCCCACGCGACTGCCTCTTCGAGAGCTTCTTTGGCCAGGTCGTAGCGTCGCATCTCCCCGGCACCGGAGCCGAGATTCGTGATGGCAGAGGTGTGGAGACGGCGGTCAGACTCGCGGGCCTGATCGACGACCTCGCGTAGGTGAGTGAAGCCATCGTCGAGTCGTCCGGCTATGAGCTCGAGACAAGCCATCGTGTGCTTGACCGACAACGTGGTGGTCTCGGAGTTGGCTGTGGTCGCGTATTCCATGGCCTTCTCTGCAATTGGGAGACCGTGGGTCGCATCCCGACGCAGCATGTAGTGGTGTGCCAGAGTCGCAGTGGCCGTTGCGAGACTGTTCGATGATGCATCCGAAACGCTCTCGAGCAGGTCGACGGATTGTTGTGACTCGGCGAGCGACTTCTCGACCTGACCAGTCCCCAAGTGCAACGTGCTCATCCGTCGATGAGCCTCTGCCTGTTGTTCGACGAGCCCTTCCCGCTGATACCACTCCAATGCCAACTTGACCTGGTCCAAGGCGGGTTCGATCAGATCCAGCACATAGAGACTCTCGGCAGCCCTCATGCGCATGTCCGCAACTTCGCGTTCGTCTATCAGGTCGGCAACCTCCAGGGCTGCCATCGAGAACGCCACCTCTTCGCGCACCGCACCACGCTGCTTCGCCTCTTCCGCAGCTACCAGCGCGTGTTCGGCAATCAGGTCCGGCTGCTCCGCCTTTATGGCGTGGTGGGCTAGCCGGGCGTGATCTGTGGGGTCTTCCTCTTTGAGGAGCCCGATCATGGTTCGATGGAGCCCGTGACGGCGACCAGGGGGCATCGAGGTTTCAACCGCCGAGCGGGCAAGTTCGTGGCGGAATCGGAGTTCTCTTCCGTCGCTTTCCAGGACACCTGAGCCGACGGCGATGTCCACATCGTCCATTCGACCGGAAGCGAGGAGAGAGGCGTACTCGATGTCGAGAGACCGGGGCGCGATAGAGACCGCATCGACCACTTTCCGGGGACCGTCTTCGAGACGTGCCACCCGTCCAACCACAGCATCCTGTACAGAGGAGGGGAGGCTCTCGCCCGCGGCCAAGATCTCCGTCACGTAGAACGGGTTGCCGTCTGTCAGCCGGAAGAGGTCCGACGGACTTGTGCCGGAATCTCCCGCCAAGGTTGTGACGGCATCGACTGTTAGAAGGGGCACGTGCAGTCGCTGAGTTGATGTAAGTGGAATCAACTGCCCTAACACCGAGCGGAGGGGGTGATCGGGTCCTACTTCATCGTCCCGGTAGGTGACGAGAACGAGGGCTTTGGAGTCAGCGACCCGCCGTCCGACGAATCGAATGAAGTCCAAGGTCGCCTGATCCGCCCAATGGGCGTCCTCGATAACCATCACAACAGGTCGTATCGAGTGGCGCAGTCTGTCGAGCACTTCGTGAAAGATGGTCACGTTGTCGTGTTCGAGTGCGAAGAGGCCTTCAAGGCCCGAGCCGTCATTGGCCGCGAAATCGAGGAGTGGGCTGAGTGGCCTGGGCGTAGTCAGTGGGTCGCATGCACCTGTGATGATGAGGGCAGCATCGTCCAATGATTCGATGAAGGCCTTCACCAGAGTGGTCTTGCCTGAGCCAGCCTCTCCTGCGATGAGCGCCATTCGTCCGGAGCCTTCGACGGCTTTGTCCAAGGCTTCCTTCAGAGCGGCGAGAAGGTCATCGCGTTCGAGGAGCATCCAGTCAAGGCTATAGGGTCAGCGCATGCAGTTTGTTCAGGTCAAGCTCGCCACAGACGACCCCGACCGTCTCGCCCAGTTCTACGTCGAGGGACTTGGCTGCAAGGTCGTTCGTCAGACGGTGAGTCTCGACCAAGCAGCAGCTTCGGGTGCGGGTACCAACGAAGAAATCACAATCACGATTCTGTCCTTCCCAGGCGCGGTGGAGGGACCGAATCTCGAGTTGATCACCGGGACCGGGCTCGAGTCAGGTGGCGGGGTTCTCACCTTCTACGTGGATGATGTGGCGGAGGCCGCTGAGTGCGTGGCGGCAGCCGGCGGGTCCTACCGGGGCGAGATCACCGAGTTCGTGGCACCGAACGGAGGCACGTTCCGATTCGTGTTCATGACAGATCCGGAGGGGAACGTCGTCGACCTGTTCCAAGCTGTGGGCTAGGAATCCTCAGGCCGCTGTTTGTGGACGCGGCCCTCAACGCCCTTCAATGACACTCCTGAACCAGCTCCATACCGCACGAGAGTCATTTCGGCGAGGATCGAGACGGCCACTTCTTGGGGGCTTTCGGCACCGATATCCAGGCCCACGGGTGAATGGATCCGGGCGACCGCACTGTCATCGAATCCCAACTCTTTCATCCTCTCGACACGTTGACCATGGGTGCGACGGCTACCCATGGCACCGATGTATCTGGTATCGGACTTGAGTGCCGCCTCTAACGGTGGGGTTTCATGACGGGGATCATGCGAGAGGACCACAACCCACGTTCGCCGATCAAAGGTGAGTTGGTCCATCAGGTCGCGCGGCCAGCCCACCAGAACTCGGTGCGCTGCAGGGAATCTCTCTTCTGTGGCGAAGGCAGCCCGAGAGTCGACAACCGTCACGCGATAGCCCATTTGAGATCCAAATGAGCAGAGAGCCTGTCCGATGTGGACTGCGCCGAACACCAAGAGGTCCGGCGGGGGAGCCAGGGTTTCGATGAAAACGGAATCGTTCCCATAGGTGACGGTCCGGTGTTGTTCGTTCTCCATCAGCAGCATTGCGTCGCTGATGATGTCATCGTGAACGGCATCCCCGGCGACCACGTCTCCGGACTCATTAAGCACCGTCTTGTCACCGGTTCGCGGACCATCCACGAAGGTGATCACTGATCCGAATGACTCGGAGTCGAGGATCTCCTGTGTGGCGGTGAGAGCGTCAGTCACCAGGGCTCGATGAAGACGTCGATCGTTCCGCCGCAAGACATCCCGACTTCGAAGGCGTCTTCATCGGCGATCCCGTATGTGACCGTCTTGGCACGGCCGGTCTCAATCACTTCCTGGGCGTGGAGGAAGACGTCGTTTTCGACGCACCCGCCACTAACCGAACCTTCCATGTCGCCTTCGGAAGAGACCAGGAACTTCGATCCTTCCGGACGTGGGGCGCTGCCGTGGACCTTGATCACAGTGGCCACTGCCACTTTCTTGCCCTGTTCTGCCCACTCGTTACGGCGTGCGAGCTGACTCCTCATGTCCCGAACGCTAGCCGCGGTGTGAAGATCGGTTCAGTTCGTCGAGCAGTCGGACGACTCCACGCAGATCACGAACGCTTGCCGCGGGGAGAAGTTCGTCTACGTGTGGGAGCACTGCCTGCATACCCCGAGTCGCCGGCCTGAAGTCCGAGCGAGCGGCCAGCGGGTTGAGCCAGAGAACTCTGTGAACTGAGCGACTCAGCCGGGCCATTTCCGTGCGCAGGAGCCCGTCATCCCCGGTGTCCCACCCATCGGAGAGAATCATGGCGATGGGTCCCCCGCGAGCCAGCCTGCGGCTCCACTGGCGATTCCACTCGGCCAGAGCCTCACCGATCTTGGTGCCGCCGGACCAGTCGTGAACGGTCTTGTTGACACCGGCAAGAGCGGACTGGATATCTCTCCTCTTCAGGTCGTCGGTGATCCGGGAGAGCTCGGTTGAGAACGTGAATGCCTCAACATGGTCCAACCTTCGCTGGGCCGTATGGGCGAAGACGAGAAACATGTCGGCGTACTTTTCCATCGACCCTGAGATGTCGGCGATCATCACGAGCGGTCGCTGCCTCAAGCGCCGGCTCTGGCGGACGATGGGTATCAGGTCCCCATCGGGCCTCACTGTTCGTTGGATCGTCTTTCTCAAGTCAGGGGATGGCCCTCGACTGTCGGTCACCCATCTTCGGGTTCTGAAATCCGACGGTTGCCAGCTCATCGCCATGACGATCCGTTTCGCTTCGGCCGCCTGGTCGGCATCGAGATCCGCGAAGTCCCTCGTTTGCAGGGTTTCGAGAGTCGACGCGCCGGTCTGGGATCGGGTAACTCCGTCGGCCAGGCCCGGATCTACCTGCTCGACTACCGGCTTCACAGCACTCATGTGGGCCAGGCGGGAAGGCTGATTCGGATCGCCATCGGCCGGATAAAGATGCTCGAAGAACCTGTAGAACTCCTCTTCGAACGGGACGCGTTGCGCCGGGTCGGAGATCGAGAGCGACCTGAGGGCATCACGAACCTGGTCTCGCGACGCCGGATCGATCAGTCGAAACGCTCGGCCCATGTCAGCAACCTGATCTGGTGTGACGGACAGTCCTCGCTGACGGAGCGCCTGTGAGAACGTTGCGAGGTCGAGGGCCGGCCCGCGATTCACGACAGAATGGCCTCGGCCCCCAGTTCTTGGACCTTGTCGATGTCGTCTTTGTACTTGAGGACAACGCCGATGGTTTGCTCGAGGCCTTGTGGTGTGAGGCCTCCAGCACCGAGGAGCTTGAGTGACTCCGCCCAGTCGAGCGTCTCTGCGACCCCCGGAGGCTTGAACAGGTCGATCTGTCTCAGGCGCTCCATCGCTGACGCGAGGCTATCCGCGACTTCATCGTCGATACCTTCGACTTTTCGCCTCACGATGGTGGCTTCGAGGTCAGGGGTCGGGTAGTCGATCCAGTGGTAGATACAGCGTCGTTTCAGGGCGTCATGGATCTCCCGAGTTCGATTCGAGGTGAGAACCACGATCGGTGGTTGTTCCGCCGTCACCGTCCCAATCTCCGGAATTGTCACCTGAAAATCGGACAACAGCTCGAGGAGGAAAGCCTCGAATTCCTCATCTGCTCGATCGAGCTCGTCGATCAGGAGAACCGGTCGCTGTCCGTCCCGGGCGGCCTCGATGGACTGGAGCAGCGGGCGGGCTATCAAGAAGTCCCGGCTCATGATGTTCCGTGCTGTCGCCCTCTCAGCCTCTCCACGTGCTTCGAGCAGACGAATCTCCATCATCTGCATTGCGTAGTCCCATTCATAGAGGGCGTGACCGACGTCGAGTCCTTCATAACACTGGAGCCGGATCAATTGGTTGCCGGTGATGGCCGCTAGGGCTTTCGCCACTTCCGTTTTGCCTACACCAGCCTCTCCTTCGAGGAACAGCGGCCGGCCGAGTTGAAGTGAAAGGTGGATGGCGACCTTGAGATCATCGGCCGCGTAGTACGCCTGGTTGTCGAGAGCTTCACCCAGCTCTTCGATGGTCGCCGGAATCACGTGACCACCCTAAGTCTCATGGGCTCGCTTCCGTGCCGCTCGCTTCACGATCGCTGACTCCACAATTGCCAGCGTGTCGACTTTGGCCACGCTGTCGCTGAACGAGACCTCCGTTGGTCCGGGCCCAACCGCGTAGAAGCGTCCGGCATCATCACGCATCAGATAGGCGGCGTCGATCAACTCCCGGCGGACGGTGACCTCGTCGATCAGCAGGGAGGGGCATCCAGTGCTCAGCCACTTCTCGATGGTTTCGGTTACTTCCTGCTCGGTGTAGATCATTCCGCGCTCGAAGTCGCGGCTCGCCGCGGCCAGCATCACGTGCCTGTCGATGGTCTTCTTCGGAAAGACCCGCTCGCTGCCAACGCAAAGCGCGACAAGTCGCTGTTCAAACTCCTGTGCGGTTATCTCGTGCACAAATCGACGCTATTCCGGCCGTTCCAGTAACTGGATCTCATTCCCGTCCGGGTCGGCGAATGTGATGAAGCGAGCTGTACCTGTGTCCGTGATCTCCTGATCGGAGGGGCGGATTCCCTGCTCGGCCAGTCGCTGGATCGACCCTTCGAGGTCTTCAACGAGGAAGGCGGTCACCGATGTTGACATCCCGGGCTCTCGAATGCCCTCGTGAAGGGCAAAGGCGACTTCACCACCAACTTCCATGGATTGCCAGGGGCCGTACCGCGGCCCGGCTGTGAATCCGATTGTTTCGTACCAGTTGAGGGAGGTCTCCAGATCGTTGACCCAAACAAACACGCTGTCTACTTGCATGGCCATCAGGCATAACCTAGAGGCCATATGTTTGACACGCTGACTCAGCGATTCGAATCTGTCTTCAGCAATCTTCGTGGCAAAGGCAAGCTCTCGGAGAAAGACATCGACGGTGCCCTCCGGGAGGTCCGTCTCGCGCTACTCGAGGCCGATGTAAATGTCTCGGTCGTGCGGTCTTTCCTGGCCCGAGTTAAAGAGCGTGCTCTGGGCGAGGATGTCTCCAAGTCGATCACCCCAGGCCAACAGGTGATCAAGATCGTCCACGAGGAGTTGGTCAACACTCTCGGGACGGAGTCATTTGGGCTGGTCAAGGCGTCGCCGCCGTTGAAGATTCTCATGGTGGGACTGCAGGGCTCGGGTAAGACCACAACCGCCGGCAAGCTCGCCAAACAGCTCCAGTCGAAGGGAAAGCGGCCTCTCCTGGTCGCCGCCGACCTCCAGCGGCCAGCCGCCATCGATCAGCTCGAGACCCTTGCCAACAAAATCGAAGTCCCGGTGGTGATCGACAGGAAGGGAAAGGCCCCCAAGCTGGCCAAGTCTGCTCTAAAGGAAGCATCGAGCACCGGGCGAGACGTGGTGATCGTCGACACTGCCGGTCGTCTCCAGATTGACGATGCACTGATGAAAGAACTGGCAGCGGTGCGCAAAGCAGTCGATCCTGACGAGGTCCTCCTGGTTGTCGACGCCATGACCGGACAGGACGCAGTAAACGTTGCCCAAGGGTTTCAGGACCAGATCGGCATCACCGGCGTCGTCCTGTCCAAACTCGACGGTGACGCTCGAGGCGGGGCCGCAATATCGGTGAGAGAAGTCACCGGTGCGCCGGTCAAGTTTGCCGGTGTGGGTGAAGGACTCGACGATCTTGAACCATTCCACCCAGACCGGATGGCCAGTCGCATCCTGGGAATGGGTGACGTGCTCAGCCTCATCGAGAAGGCCGAAGTGGCGTTCGATGAGAAAGAGGCCGAAAAGGCGGCACAACGCATGCAGAAGGGTGAATTCACCCTCGATGACTTCCTGAAACAGTTCGAGGCCATGAAGTCGATGGGGCCTCTCCAAGACATCCTTGCTATGCTCCCTGGGTCCGGGTCGCTCCTCAAAGAGGTCGAAGTCGACGACCGAGACCTAAAGCGGGTCGAGGCCATTATTCAGTCGATGACGCCCGAAGAGCGTCGGACTCCCAAGATCATCCGCGGAAGTCGCAAACGTCGGATCGCGTCAGGTTCGGGCACCACGCCCCAAGACGTGAACCGGGTCCTCAAGCAGTTCGCAGATGCACAAAAGATGATGAAGACGCTTTCCAGCGGAAAGGGCATGCCGTCACTCGATGCCTTGACCGGTGGCAGGGGTCTACCGAAATAGCACACCAGAGGTGAATCAAATATGGCTGTCAGGCTGAGACTGATGCGGATGGGCAAGAAGAAGCAGCCCGTCTACCGCGTCGTCGCCATCGACCAGCGCGCTCCGCGCGACGGTCGCTACATCGAACAAATCGGTCGTTATGACGCCCGTGAAGAGCCGTCGTTGGTCGAGATCGACAATGAACGCGCTGCTGACTGGTTGTCTAAGGGTGCCCAGCCCTCCGAGACTGTTGAGAAGCTGCTCAATATCTCCGGCGCGATGAACACCATGAAGGTGCAGACCGGTGGTATCCATGTCGTTGGGGTGGAAAAGGCCCCCGCCGAGGAGCCTGCTGAAGAGCCCGCGGACGAACCTGCCGCTTCCGAGGAGGAGTAGATCTTGGCCAAAGGTGAAATTGTCGAACGCGTTGTCACATACGTCGTCAAGAGCATCGTCGACGATCCTGAATCGGTCGAGGTGACGATGGTCGAAAACGGCCCGGACGAAATGGTGGCCGAGGTTCGGACCGCCAAACCCGACATGGGTCGCGTGATCGGCCGACGTGGCCGGGTGGCAAAGGCGATTCGCGCCGCCGCTGGCGCTGCCGGTGAAGAAGAGGGGATTAGCGCTGGAGTCGAATTCCTGGATTAACCGGGTCCGCGTAGCAAGACTCGGCAAGCCCAATGGCCTGGAAGGCTTCCTCGGCCTCTACGTGGAGCCTGAGGATCTCGTCTATTTCGAAGACAATTCAACCGTTCACATCGAGGACCGTCCGTACACAGTGCGGGCGGTTCGCCGCGGAAAGAAGGGCCCACAGGTCGCATTCGCCGAGGTGACCAGCCGCGAGCAGGCAGAAGCCATCCGGGGGAATGAGGTATTCGCTTCGGAGCGTCGGGATCTGGCTGACAACGAGTTCTGGCCTGGCGACCTGGCTGGTCTAGAGGTGAGGCCAGGTGGGGGAAAGGTCGTCGCTGTCCATCATGGCGCCGGTCAAGACCGTCTTGAGATCGAGAGGGGCGACATCCGATTCGAAGTCCCGTTCGTCAAGGAACTGGTCCCCGTTGTAGACATCGAAGGGGGATACATCGAGGTCCTTGAAATCGAAGGGCTCAACCAACCGTCAGATTGAGAGTGAGAAGGTCGGGTGTGCCGAGCGAATCACCGACCAGGATTGTCACCGAGCCCGCCGGCAAGGTCGTGGTGTGTCGAAACTCCGTCCAGCCGATCGATTGCACCCGATCGGCAACCTCCGTGCTCAATGTCGCTCCGTCAACTTGAACAATCACCGTCGGATCGCCGTCGAAGGCCAGGAAGTATCCCGCGACCGAAGTCACCGCCTCGACCTCTGCCCCGTCAGTGGGCGAGACCACGACGACTCCGTCCCCTTCGGAGCTCGTCCCGTTGAACTCAACGAGGCCTGGGCGCAGATCGATCACCAGCCGACCTGGGGATTCTTCGACACGTGCGCGAGCAGCAGCGGGCTGTGCGAGATGGAGATCGACGAACATGCCTCCGGCGATTGCGTTGACCGCGTAGAGGGAGTCAACCAGAGGTGTTTCGATTCTCTGCTGACTGACTGTGACCTGGTCGATGGCCATTCGGATACGAATCACCTGGAAGCTCTCGAGATGTTCTACCTGGATCGCAGGCACCGCCGTCGCGGGCGCACCTTCATCGGTGCGGAATTCGAAAGTGAACGTCTCACACTGATCGTTGACAGCCCAAGAGATCCTGGCGAGGTCGCTGGTGTCAGTGATTGGCTGGTCGAACTCGGCTATCCCCGTTCCTTCGGCGAAGTCACCACTTCCCGGACATTCCACCACCGGCGGGAGGGTTGAGACCTGTGACACGGACGAAGTCGTCGCTTCTCCAGCTGAAGTGGTGGGCGATCCCTCGACTCCAGAGCAGGCCGCAAGGACAACGGCCAGTACCCAGAGGAGTCTCTTCATATTCCAAAGGCTATTGGCAAGGCTAAGTTTGAGCGTCAATTCAAGAACTGAGGGATGATGTCTGAAGCTGTAATAGTCGCTACGGCGCGTTCGCCGATCGGTCGTGCATTCAAAGGGTCACTGATCGAAGTGAGGGGTGACGATCTCGCTGGCTTTGCGATCAACGCGCTCATGGAGAAGGTTCCTGACGTTCCCAGAGACTCCGTCAGCGACGTGATGGTCGGCTGCGGCCTGACTCATCATGAGCACAGTTTCAACATGGCCAGGCCTGCTGCTCTGCTTGGTGGAATGCCCGACTCGGTCCCGGCGACGACCGTCAATCGCTACTGCGCATCGTCACTGCAGACCATTCGGATGGCTTTCCATGCAATCAAGCAAGGAGAAGGTGACACGTACATCGCCGCAGGTGCCGAGGCCGTTAGTCGCACCTACGGAAAGGGATTCGACATGGACGACCTCAATCCCCGGTTCACCGATCCGACACATGACGACTTCATCAACAACGTCTACATCCCGATGGGGAACACAGCCGAAAATGTCGCCAAGAAGTACGGAATCACGAGAGAGCGACAGGACGAGTTCGGCAAACGTTCCCAAGATCGGGCGGTAGAAGCACAGAAGGACGGATTCTTTGACTGGGAGATAACCCCCATCGAGGTACCGGACGGCCGGACCATCCAGGACGACGACGGTCCGCGACCGAACACAACACTGGAGAAGCTGGCGACTCTGCCACCGGCTTTTGACCCAGAAGGAACCGTTACGGCCGGCAACTCATGTCCACTGAACGATGGTGCTGCAGCTGTTCTGGTGATGTCGGCGGAGCGTGCTGACGAACTTGGTCTGGAGCCGCTTGCCCGGATCGTGGCTTCTTCGGTCGTGGGACTCGAACCTGAGTTCATGGGTATGGGCCCGGTTGGGGCAGTGAACAAGGTGCTCGACACGGCCGGCATGTCGTTGAGCGACATCGACGTGATCGAGCTCAACGAGGCTTTTGCGGCTCAGGTGTTGGCCTGTGTTGACGAGCTCGGTATCGATATGGACAAGCTCAACCCTCATGGAGGGTCGATTGCGCTCGGTCACCCGTTCGGGATGACCGGAGCCCGCATCATGGGAACCCTGCTCAATGACCTGCGGACTCTCGACAAGACGTATGGGTTGGAAACCATGTGCGTTGGCGGCGGTCAGGGCATGGCCATGATCGTCGAACGTCTCAACTGACCACTAGTCAGTGAACCCAGGGTTCCTGACTTCGCTATACGAAGGTACGAACCCTGGGTTCGCATTTCTTCCTAACCTCCCCGAGGTGAGGATCAACGTTGTCTCCATGTTCCCGTCGTTCTTCGACGGGCCCCTGCAGACCTCCATTGTCGGTCGCGCAATCGCCGACGGTGCGTTGGAAGTCAGTCTGATCGACCTGCGACAACATGGCATTGGCAAGCACAAGCAGCTTGACGACAGTCCCTTCGGGGGTGGTCCAGGGATGGTGATGATGGTTGAGCCGCTTGCCGAAGCGCTGAGACCGCTTGCGGAGACCCATCGGGTGCTGTTCACGCCGTCAGGCGAGCCGATGACACAAGGCACATTGGACCGCTGGGCAGCTTTGTCTGACCTGACGTTGGTGTGTGGGAGGTTTGAGGGCGTCGACCAGAGAGTCATCGACCGACACATCGACCAGGAGATCAGCCTCGGTGACTATGTGTTGGCCGGTGGAGAGGTCGCGGCGGCTGCCGCAATCGAGGGCGTGGCCAGACTCCTACCGGGAGTTGTCGGGAACCCGGAGTCGACCGAGCGTGAGTCTTTCCGCGACGGTCTGCTCGAAGAACCGGTCTACACGAGACCAGCCAAACATCCGGATGGGGATGTTCCCGAGGTGCTTCTGAGCGGGGACCATGGGCGTATCGAAGAGTGGCGCCACCAGCAGCGACTGGACCGCACGAAGAGCCGTCGCCCGGATTTGCTGTCGAATGGCACGGATTCGGATAGCTGATACAATCCTGTGCACCGCTCGCCCATGTATCGGGCCCGGCACGTCTTTAGGAGTTCTCCATGAATGATCTTCAAGCCATAGAAAGCGCGCATGTGCGCGACGACATTCCCGAGTTCCGAGCGGGAGATACCGTCAAAGTCCACGTCCGCGTGGTCGAAGGTGGCCGCGAGCGCATTCAGGTGTTCGAAGGAGTGGTCATCGCCCGCAATGGGTCTGGCCCGAGGGCGTCATTCACCGTGCGAAAGATGAGCTTCGGAGTGGGCGTCGAGCGCGTCTTCCCGGTGCACGCTCCGATCATCTCGAAGATCGAAGTCGCTCGACGTGGTGACGTTCGCCGGTCCAAGCTCTACTACCTCCGTGATCGGGTTGGCAAGGCCGCCCGCATCAAGGAGCTCCGCGACTGAGTCAGGTCCAAGACGGCCAACAATCTGAAGGCGAGAGCCTTCCAGTAGACCCGACGCGCCTGGAAGCAGAATCCACGGGCCGCAAGGGTCGCCGCCGCAAGAAGAGGTCCTTTTGGGCCGAGTTGCCTGGGCTGCTGCTCACGGCTTTGGTCATCGCGGTTCTCATCAAGACATTCCTGGTCCAACCCTTCTGGATTCCGTCCGAGTCGATGCTCGAGACAATCCAGGTCAACGACCGAGTGATGGTCAACAAGCTCAGCTATCAGTTCGGCGAACCACAGCGCGGCGACATAGTGGTCTTCCGTGACCCGGCCAATCCTGAGATTGACGAGTCGATTCCGGAAGCGGTGGTCCGCTCGGTTCTGGAGGCAGTTGGGATTCGCACCAGGGGAAGTGACGATCTGATCAAACGAGTGATTGGCCTACCTGGCGAAACTGTCACGGTGGAGGGCAATCGAGTCTTGATCGACGGCGTGGCGATCGCAGAGCCCTACCTCGCGGACGAAGTTGTCATGCCTGACGCCGGCCCATTCGTCGTAGATGACGATGAAGTCTTCGTGATGGGTGACAACCGTCAGTTCAGTTTCGACAGCCGCAGGTTCGGTGCCATTGACTATGACGATCTGGTGGGGCGGGCCTTCGTGATCATTTGGCCGTTTGAGAATTTCGGCGGTCTCTAGAAAACGTCCCCGCTGAGCGGTAGTTAGTTCAGGGCGGGCAATAACATCGCCGGGCTTGGGCCTACATCGGGCACGGAGATCGAGGAGAGCATGGACGGAGATCTGGAGCGCTACGAAACAGAAGTGGAGCTGAAGCTCTACAAGGAGTATCGAGATGTGCTCCCGATGTTCGAATTCGTTGTTGAGACCGAGAGACGCTTCTATCTCGCCAATCACGTGGACGTGGCAGTCAAAGAGGCAAACGGTGCGATCTACTTCGAAGTCTCCATGCGCGACGCCTGGGTTTGGGACATGTTCCGCCCAGCGAGATTCCTCGAGAGGGTCCAGGTTTTGACCTTCCGCGACGTGAACGTCGAAAAGGTCGAGCAAACGGAGCTTTCTCTCTGAAATCAGACCTTGGCCGATGGGGTGAGGCGTTTGCCGCCAATTGGCTTCAGGGCAAGGGTTTGGAGATCCTCGATCGCAACCGTCAGCTTGGACGCTCCGAGGTCGACATTGTTGCTGCGGACGCAGGACGTCGCGTATTGGTGGAAGTCAGGACCATCTCGGGTCCCGGTGACCCACTCGATGCGGTGGACATCCAGAAGAGACAGCATGTTCGATCGCTGGCTGGTGGCTCGCGCGTTGACTTCGTTGGCATCGGTCTCCGGGGGTGGGGCGTCGAAGTCCATTGGACGCCGGGCTGAGAATTGGCGTCTCCGCGATTTCTGTTTCTAGGCTGAACTCAATGGCTGACGGCTCAAAAGCGATTGTTGTCTCGGGTCTGGTCAAGACCTACGGCAAAACTGAAGCCTTGCGGGGTTTGGATTTTGAGATCCCTTCCGGGCAGCTAACCGGCTTCTTGGGTCCCAACGGTGCCGGAAAGACCACGAGCTTTCGAGCGATTCTCGGTCTGACCAACCCGGATGCTGGCGACATCGAGATCCTCGGGCGCCAAATCCCAAAGGGGTTGCCCGAAGTCGTAAAGCAGATCGGTGTCATCGTTGAGGAACCCGGCCTGATCAAGTCGCTCAACGGAAGGCTCAACCTCCTGGTCGCGGCGGACACTCTTGGTTTTGGCCACGACCGTATCGACGAGATGCTGGAGTTCGTCGGTCTCACCGCGGACGCACACCGCAAAGCCGATGACTATTCGAAGGGCATGAGGCAGCGTTTGGCCTTAGCCGCTGCCCTTCTTGGGGATCCGCAGCTCCTCATTCTGGATGAACCTCTGGACGGGCTTGACCCCGCCGGACAGCATGCCTTCAGGGCGAGACTCCGCGACCTCGCGAACTCGGGCAAGACAGTCGTCGTCTCGAGTCACGATCTCGGCGATATCGAGGCTTTGGCCGATTACGTGGTTGTCGTCAACCACGGCGAACTTGTAACCCAAGGTCCGTTGGCCGATCTGCTCGAGGGTGGGGGAACGCGGGTTAAGGCGGGTGACCTCGATGCCGCATCAAATGCCCTCAAGGCTGCCGGTTTCGAGTTCGAGCGAGACGGGGAAGGGCTTCTCATTGATAGCGAAGACGGTGAGTCGATAACCCGGTCGCTGGCAGAAGCCGGCATCTACCCATCGCAGGTGAGTCCGGAGAAATCCTCATTGGAGAACGTTTTCTTGGGTCTCACAGGTTTGGACGTGCGATGAGCCTGCTGCGCGCCGAATACCGGAAGATCAGTCGTCGGAAAGTCTTCCCGGTGATGACCCTCGTTCTGATCACGTTTGTGGGCTTGGCGGCTTTCTTCTTGTTCATCTTTGGGGAGATCGCCCCCGAGATCGCCGACGAGCTTCCAGTTCTGGAGAAGCCGGAGGTCTATACCGTTGGAGCCCAGCAGGCGGTCACACAGACCTGGTTCCCGTTGATTCTGGCGACCGTCCTTCTTGGCGGTGAGCTGAGTACCACTGTTTGGGCCTCGGCGTTGACCCGGGACAGCCGCCGGATCCGTCAGCTCTTGGTGAGGTTCTTCACCTATTCGCTCGCCACGACCATCGCGTTTCTCTTCGCATTCTTCCTCTGGGTCGGCCTCGCCTACTTCTTCGCGCCGGGAGAAGGGTTCATGGAAACCTCTGAGTTCCTCAGCATCTTCTGGAAGGCCGGGTTGGTGGCGATTGCGTGGTCTTCGATTGGAACTGGAGCGGTGGCGATGCTGAGGTCGGTGGGCCCGGCTATCGGTGTGGGATTGGCCATCTACTTCGCCGAGCAGTTCCTTGCGCTTTGGGACGTCTGGGAGAACATCTCGCTAACAGCGGCGACAACGGCACTGTTCTTTGTTGACATCGGCGGAGGTTTCGGCGGATTCATCCCCGGTGGCGACCTGCCGCTGTGGCATCAGCTCGCCATCATCTTTGGATGGACCTTGGTCGGCCTGGGATTCACCTGGTGGGGTCTTCAGCGTCGGGACGCCTGAGCGCCGTAGGTTCGACGCAGTTCTTTGTGCCAGCACCCGTGGTGCCAATGTCGTCTCATGTCGATCGCCTCATCGGGGATCACCACGAGGTGAAATGTTCCTGGCTCGATCGTCCCTTCGCAGCCGGGGCACACGTACGTCTTGGTGGCTTGGTACGGCTGTATTGGGTTAACGGTCACCCCGAAAAGATCGCCCATGCCAAGACTCCAAGGGCGGCGGCCAGGGCGACGACAACCATGATGATGTCGACGACCGAGTTCCGGTGCTCGCGAAAAGGATTGAATCCCACGCCACGACGGTAACGCACGTACAGGGCTGTCTACTGTCAGGGGCGTGGACTGGCTGAGAGTCGATTCGAACAACCACATCCGAACGCTCACGATCGAGAATCCCGACCGTAAGAACGCAGTGCCCGCAGATGGCTGGCCCGCTTTGGGCGATGCGTTCCTCGAGTTCGACACCAGTGACGACCGCGTTCTGATTGTCACTGGCGCCGGCGGCGACTTCTGCGCAGGCGCCGACCTGGATGTCGAGCGGTTCGGCGGCCCCGCATCTGTTGCCGACTCGCACCGTCGCATGAAACTGGTCGATCGGGCCGCGACTGCTCTCCACCGGACCACGAAGCCAACAATTGCGGCCGTAGACGGTTACGCCGTCGGAGCAGGCATGAACCTCGCGTTGGGGTGCGACGTTGTCATAGCCACCGAAGGTGCCCGCTTCTCGGAGATCTTCGTTCGGCGTGGCTTGACTGTGGACTTCGGTGGCACGTGGCTGCTCCCACGAGTCGTCGGGCTGCAGCGCGCCAAGGAAATTGCCCTGTCCGGACGAATGATCGATGCGGATGAAGCCGTTCGCCTGGGCATTGCCTTGGAAATGGTCGATCAGAGCGACTTGATGAAACGCGCGAAGGAGATCGCAGAGTCCTTCAAGAAAGGTGCTCCCATCGCACAGGGATTCGCCAAGCAGGCACTCAACGCCTCCTTCGAGTCGTCTTTCGCCGAGTCGGTCAGCTGGGAAGGACAGTCACAGTCGATCCTCCTCAATACAGAAGACGTGATCGAGGGCGTCACAGCGTTTCTCGGCAAACGTGACCCGGAATGGAAGGGTCGCTAATCCTCGCCGATGTCCTCGTTCCAGAGGCCCGGGTTGTCGGCCACAAAACGCTTCATCAGGGAAATGCAGCGTTCGTCTTCAACGACGATGAGTTCGACGCCGCGCGATCGAAGGAGCTGTTCGGCCCCCATGAACGTCGTGTTCTCCCCGATCACAACTCGCGGAATCCCGTACAACAAAATGGCCCCGGAGCACATGTCACAAGGCGAAAGGGTGGTGTAGATGGTGCTCCTGGCGTATTCGGAAGCGCTCAGCCGTCCGGCGTTCTCGAGTGCGTCCATCTCCCCATGGAGAATTGCCGAATCGTGTTGGACCCGCCGATTGTGTCCTTTGCCGACGACTTCACCATCGACGATGAGAGCGGACCCAATTGGGATTCCGCCTTCGGCCAATCCAGCGCGCGCCTCTGCGACCGCGATGTCCATGCCGTCTATCGACATGGGTTGGACACTAGACCTGACTTAGGCTGAGGCGATGCCGCGCATAGCTGTAGCCGGGCCATCGTCTGCCGTAACCGACGCTGCTGTTGCGGTTGGTGATTCCGGCGGCTCGGTTGTGGATGTCGGCGTCGCAGCCTCACTGGCTGCGATGTGTACCGAGCCAGGTGTTTGCGGGCCAGGAGGCGGCGGCTTTCTCACGATTGATGTGCCGGGCCACAAGCCGGTCGTCATCGACGGCTACATGAATCAGCCAGGTCTCGGGTTCTCGGGTGAGGTGAAGATTCGTGAGGTCAACATGTCATACGGTGGCGGGGTACGGACCCTTGTCGATGCCGGTTCGATAGCGGTTCCCGGCGGGTTCGCTGCTTTCGACCTGGCCTCCCGCATGTTCGGACGGCTGCCTTGGCGAGAGCTCATGGGGATCGTTGCTGACCATGTCGAGGGATTTCCCCTCAGCTTCGCTGCCCACTTCTTCCTGAATCATGGCGCCACTCCGATCTACGACTCGGATCCGGCTGCGAGAGAAGCCCTTTTCGTTGATGGCGCTCCACGACCGTTGGGCACCCCGATTGTTTTTCATGGTTTGGCGGACACGTTGCGCCGCATCGGAGAAGAAGGAGCGCGCGCGCTTTATGGAGGTGATCTCGGACGTGAAGTCGCCGAGGATCTGTCCGCCCGAGGATCGATGTTGACGTTGAGGGACCTGGAGAGCTACGAGGCTCATGCCCGTCCGCCTTTGATTGCGAACGCAGGAGATTGGAAGGTCGCAACCAACCCTCGACCGGCGGTTGGAGGCGAAGTTCTCGTCGACGTCTTGAAGCGGATTCACGCGGAGCCGTTCGAAGATGCTTTGGTGTCCGCTTTTCGAACCCGTCGTGAAGGCTCGAAGACTCCCTCGACGATTTCGGTCGCAGCTGCGGATGACGAAGGCGGGGGAGTCGCAGGTTCCTTTTCGGCTGGATACGGCTCGGGCATCGTCCCGACGGGAACTGGGATGCTTATGAACAACGCAATCGGCGAAGTCGAATTGACCGGCGGTCGTCCCGGTACTCCAGGAGAGCGAATGGTGTCCAACATGGCGCCCACAGTGGCCAAGCTGCCCAACGCAACTGTGGCCATCGGTTCGCCAGGGGCTGACCGGATCACATCGGCCCTGGCGACGACTCTGCTTCGCATTGCGGCCGGTGACAGACTCGAGAATGCAATCATCCATCCACGGATGCACCCTGAATTTGGAGAGTGGGGTGTTCGCCTCGCCGTCGAGCCGGGCGCTGACGTCTCAGGCGCTTATGAGCTCAGGGAGTTCGACGATATTCAGATGTACTTCGGTGGCGTAAACGCTGCGGGGATGAAGCAGGGGGTGCTCAACGCCTTTGCAGATCCTCGTCGTACGGGCGCCGTGGCCTTTTCGAACCCCTAGTAAGACACGTGCTTCCGACGTACGTTCGGAAGCATGTACGCAGCAGCAACGTCGGTTGCTCTCGTCGGGGGAGATGTCAGGCCGGTCGAGGTCCAAGTCCACATCGGTCGTGCACAGGAGGCGTTCAAGTTGTCGGGTCTGCCCGACACTGCTCTCCGTGAAGCCAAGGATCGGGTGCGGTCGGCCATCCACTCGACCGGTGTGAAGTTCCCCAACCGAACGGTCACCGTCAATCTGGCGCCAGCTGGGCTCCAAAAAGCCGGCACTGACTTCGATCTGCCAATCGCGCTGGGGATTCTGGCGGCCAATCGCGACATTCCTGATCTCGCTCGAGTGATCTCGGTCGGTGAGCTGGCACTCGACGGACGGGTAAAGGGTGGGGCGGCTGCCATTGGGGGAGCTGTGCTCTCAGCTCGGTCCGACGCTCCGTGTCTGGCTCCCCAGGCTGAGGCCGCGGCTGCAGCAAGTGTTCCGGGGTCGAGCGTCTTTGGTGTCGCATCGCTGGCGCAGGCCGTTGAGATGCTCCATCACGGGCTGGACGGAGAGGCGACGCCGTCGGGAGCAAGTTTCCCCGCTGAAGATGACGCGGAGGACCTTTCGGATGTTCGGGGCCAGCCCATACCCGCTAGAGCGGTGGAAATAGCAGCGGCGGGTGGACATCACCTCTTGTTCCATGGTCCTCCTGGTGGTGGCAAGACGATGCTCGCCCGTCGTTTGCGTGGCCTTCTCCCGTACCTCGACGAAAGCGAAGCGGTCGAGGTCGCGTTGGTATATGCGGCCGCGAGCTTGCGTCGTGGCATCGATGTGCGGAGGCCCTTCCGCGCCCCTCACCACACTGCTTCGCGACCAGCGTTGGTAGGCGGGGGCTCAGGTGTGGCCGTCCCCGGGGAGGTCTCCCTTGCCCATCGAGGTGTCCTGTTCTTGGACGAGCTGGCCGAGTTTCCTAGATCGAACCTCGACACTCTGCGGCAGCCGCTCGAAGACGGATCGGTAACGGTGGCGAGGAGAGGCACGACCTCCACCTTTCCTTCGCGTTTCCAGTTGGTAGCTGCGACCAACCCATGTCCATGTGGTTTCCGGGGAGACCGAAGACGACCTTGTGAGTGTCGTCCGTCAGCCGTGTCCAGGTACCGGTTGAGAGTTTCGGGGCCATTGATGGATCGCTTTGACCTCATCGTGAAGGTGGATCGGCCTCAGGTCACTGACGGCTTTCATCCGGCCGAGCCGACAGCCTCGGTGCGAGGCAGAGTCCAGGGGGCGCAAGCCACCTTGAGGGCAGGTGTCTCCTTCGGAGGCAAGGCTTCAGCTGTGGTGTCTAGGGCACTTGAGGCCGGCCTGCTCACAGCCCGGGGTGCCGGTCGTGTTCGGGATGTGTCAACCACTATCGCCGCCCTGTTCGAGCTTGATCGCGTTGGAGTCGAACACGTCGAAGAGGCTATGGCCCTCAGGGTCGATTGGTGAGACCGAGGCATATCGGTAGCGAATCGGATGACTATCCGGTCGGCCTCTTGGATCTCGAGCATCCTCCTCCAGTGTGGGCACTGGGTGAGTTGGGCGAGTCGAAGACGGTCGCGGTTGTGGGGACGCGCAGGTGTACGAGATATGGGGTCGATCTCGCAGAGTCTTTTGGATCCGCGATCGCCCGATCCGGTTGGTCCACCGTCAGCGGTCTGGCCAGGGGCATCGACACAGCGGCGCACCGGGGCTGTCTTCGATCTAGTGGGCACGCCGTTGCGGTTCTCGGGTCGGGCATCGACGTCTGCTACCCGAAGGAAAACGAGGGCCTCTACAAGCGGATCCTGGATCTCGGTGGTGCGATCGTCTCCGAGTATCCCGAAGGGACCCCACCCGACAAGTGGCGGTTTCCAGCTCGAAATCGCCTGATCGCCGCGATGTCGGAGGCTGTAGTCGTGGTGGAGGCCGCCGTGACGGGCGGTGCGCTGATCACGGCAAGGCTGGCTGCAGAGATCGGCCGACCGGTGTTTGCAGTGCCGGGTGACGTCGACCGCACCGCGTCTGAAGGCTGCAACCGGCTGATCCGGGACGGCGCATTCCCGGTCCTCGGTTCGAGCGACCTGATCGAGGAGTTGAGCCTGATCCTGGGGCCCCCAGCGAAAGGCAGGCGAAGCCCGGTGCCCGTTGATGGCGTTCTCATCAGCGACCTACCTCAGCTTTGGGGTCTCACGGTCACTGAAGCGCTCATCAAGTTGGGACGTCTTGAAGTGGAGGGTCAGGTTCGACGTCAGGGTGATCTCATCGTTCCAGCCTGATCCGCTGTGAAAACCAAAGGAAGCAATAGCATCCAGTTCGTTGAAGTCTTCACTTGCACCGGAATGGGCGAAACCCCACGTAGACAGGTACTTGGATCGTCTAGTCGACCAGCGTGGCCTGTCTCCGCACACCGTTGATGCGTATCGCCGCGACATGGCGGGCTTCTTCGACTACTGCGATCGGCTAGGGGTCTCCGATATCGATGACGTCACCAGACGCCAGGCACGGAGGTATCTGGCGTTCTTGGACACCCGTGGCTATTCCCGAGCGACGACCTCGCGCCGGGCGTCTGCGGTCCGAGCCTTCTACAACGATGCGCTGAAACGAGGGCTGGCTGAGTCGAACCCATTCGATGGTTTATCCACGCCCAAGTTGGGCAAGCAGCTGCCACACGCCGTTCCGGTCAGGTCACTGGAAACGGCAATCGAGTCGATCGACACCTCAACGCCCGATGGACTGCGAGACCGGGCGATCATCGAGACGTTGTATGCCACCGGACTCCGAGTTTCGGAGTTGGCCTCACTCGAAGTAGACAGCGTCGCAGGCGAATCGGTCTCGGTCATAGGCAAAGGTGGGAAACTTCGGACGGTTCCTCTGGGCAAACCGGCGCAAGAGTCGTTGCGTCGCTACTTGCGTGACGGTCGTCCCGCACTCGAAGGCGAGGCCGCCGGGTCGACTCTGTTTGTGGGCGTTCGCGGTGGGAAACTCGACTCGCGAGGGATACGCAGAGTGGTTTCGAAACACCTCGTCACCTTCCCACATGCGGTCCGTCACAGCTTTGCCACGCACCTTCTCGAAGGAGGCGCAGATCTGAGAACAGTGCAGGATTTGTTGGGACACACCGATCTGGCCACCACTCAGATCTACACTGCCGTGAGCCGAAAACACCTGAGAGGAACATATGACCAAAGCCACCCCAGAGCCTGAGGCCTCACAGGTCGATGGGCTGTGGGAGCGGTTCAAGGCCACTGCGGATGAAGACGCCAGAGAGCGTTTGATCCTGCACTACTCACCGCTCGTCAAATATGTGGCCGGTCGTGTGGGTACCGGATTGCCGCGATCGGTCGACCAAAACGACCTCGCGTCCTACGGTTTGTTTGGTCTCATTGACGCCATCGACAAGTTCGATCTCGAGCGTGGGTTCAAGTTCGAGACCTATGCGATCAATCGCATCAAGGGTGCGATCCTCGATGAGCTGAGAGCCCTCGACTGGGTGCCCCGGTCTGTGCGCTCGCGTGCCCGGAGAATTGAGCAGTCGATTGCGGACCTCGAGCACAAGTTGCAGCGGGCACCGACCGAGGACGAGCTTGCTGAGGACCTTGAGATGGAGGTTGGAGAGTTCCGCGACGCTCTGGCTCAAATCGGACGATCGGGGATCGCCGCACTCGACGAGTTCGTGTCCGGCGAGTCAAGCACTTCGATGGGCGAGATGATCGCCGACCCCCGCGGGGTCTCTCCCGAGAGTGAGTTCCAGGCAGAGGAAACGAAGCGGTCTCTTGCGGACGCCGTGCAGAGGCTGCCCAACCGTGAGCGTCTGGTTGTCACTCTGTACTACTACGAGGGGATGACTCTGGCTGAGATCGGTGATGTGCTCGGTGTGACCGAGTCGAGGGTCTGTCAGATCCACGCCAAGACGATGATGTCGCTCCGTAACCGTCTCGGCGACCCCGCCTGGGGTTAGAACCGGACCCAGAGATTTCAACCGGTCGCTACGTCTGCGGTGGTGGCTTCAGCCAGTCGCAGCAGGTCGTCGGCTCTGATTCCAATGACAAACCCGCGGCTTCCCGCGTTGACATAGACGCGGTCTAGGTCCCCCAGCGTCTGCTGAGCCAAGACCGGTGGATTCGACCTCATGCCCAACGGCGAGGTTCCGCCGAACTGGTACCCGGTGATTCGACTCGCTTCCCTCTGGTCTGCGGGCGTGACCCTCTTGACTCCGAGCACCCGAGCCAGCTTCTTCGTCGACACTTCCATGTCTCCGTGCATCAATACGACCACCCCATCACCATTGTCGGTCACGAACACGATCGTCTTCGCGGTGAGGTGGAGGTCGATTCCGATGAAGTCGGCTGCACCCAAGGCTCCTTCGTGCTTGGAGTAGTCGTACACGAAGGGCTCGAAGCCGATGTCGGCTGTCTTGAGGGCTCGCACGGCCGGAGTTGCTGGGTAGCGGCGTGCCACGAGGCGAGCCTAGAGCCGTCAGGAGAGGAGCTGGTCCCAGTCCTGGTCTGCCGCCCATTGATCGGCCGTGCGGAAGGCGACGTCCGGTAGCTGGCTGTGAAGTTCTGACGAATCGACACTGAAGCCGCCCTCGTTGAACCACTCATACATCCGGCGCCAGTCTCCCCCCATCGCGTCAAGTTCGGAGCCGGGCTGTCTCTGGAAGGAGATCTCCCTTCCCGCAGCGCGTGAGAGTACGTCTGCCAGCTCGGGTCCCGTCAGCCGATCGCCGACGATCTCGATGCGCTTCCGAATCAGCCCGTTCTCGATTGATGAGACGACGGCCCGCCCAATGTCGGTTGAATCGACCATCTGGAGCGGGACATCTGGGTCGACGGCTTGCCTGATGACGCCTTTGGACATGTCGGCGAGATTCCATGGGAAAACGTAGTTGTCCATGAAGAAGACAGGAGCAATCACGGTCGCCGGGATTCCGGTGCTTCGGATCAATTCCTCCGTGACCCATTTGGTGTCGAAATGTCCGATGCGCGTAGCCTCGCCGGCCGCGGCTACCGATGAAAACACCAGGTGTTTGACGTCCGCTTCTTGAGCAGCCGCAACGAGATTCTTCCCATGCTCGATCTCCTTTTCGAGACCTGCGAATGGAGTTGTGACGGCGAACATGCTGTCGACGGACTGAGCCGCGACGACGATGGATTCTGGATCGTCGAGGTCACCCTCGACGATGTCGACGCCTCGACCGGCTAGCGAGGCGGTGTTCTGGTCGGCGCTTCGGACGAAAGCAGACACTTCGTGGCCGTTCTTCAAGGCGGCGTCGACGACCCCGCCTCCTTGCCGACCTGTTGCACCGATCACGAGGATTCTGGACATAGGGACTCCTGCTACGTATAGTTACGATCGCAATTATTACGAACGAGAGCATAAATGGCAAATGCGTTCCCAACTGAGGTGCTTGCTCCAACGAGAGCCCTCCTCGAAGCGTCGATTGCGGTTTCGGCAGCCTTGGAGCGGCGCGCAGTCAGTCCGGTGGGCTTGGAGCCTGCGCTGGCTGATCTCATCGTCCGACTCTCCCTGTCAGAGTCGAGCAGTCTGAGAGGAGTCGAAATCGGCCAGCAGCTGATGATCAATCCAGCTCGCTGTCGAGGCACGTTGATCGAACCGAGGAGGCGGGCATAGCGATGAGGACACCGGATCCGAATGATCGGAGGGCACAGCAAGTCACACTTGCCGAATATGGCCAAGAGCTGGCCGATTCGTATGCTCCTCTGATGATTGGGGTGCTCAAGGAGTCGATATTCGAGGAGCTCAATGAGTCCGAAGTCGATCAGCTCGTGAAGCTCCTCAAACGGGTTCGCGATAGTGCAACCGGCCTTCTCGAGGTGGCTCACACATGATCGAGTTCGGAGTGTTTCCGGTGCCCAACACGGCCGACCGCGAGGTCATCATGGAGCAGGTCAGGATCGCTGATGAGGGGCTGGATCTAATAGGGGTTCAGGACCATCCCTATCAGCGCAGGTACATGGAGACTATGGCCTTGGTCAGCTGGATGACAGCTCGAACTTCGAGGGTCACCGTGTTCACCGATGTCGCCTCCTTGCCGCTGCGAAGTCCCGCTGTGCTCGCCAAACAGGCGGCCACCATCGATGTGCTGAGTGACGGCCGGTTCCAACTGGGGCTCGGCGCCGGGTCATTCTGGGAGGCGATCGAAGCCATGGGAGGGCAACGGCTTTCTCCCGGTGAGGCCCTCTCTGCGTTGTCTGAGGCACTCGACGTAATCCAACTGATGTGGAGTGATGAGAGATCGGTGCGCTACCGAGGGAGCCAGTACCAGTTGGCAGGAGTCAAACCTGGCCCTGCTCCGGTTCGAAACACCGGTGTCTGGCTCGGGGTCTATGGGCCAAGAGCCCTTCGAATGCTCGGTGAGAAAGCGGATGGCTGGGTGCCTTCGATCTCGACGATGCCTTTGAAAGTGCTAGCCGAGAAGAACCAGATGATTGATCGCGCGGCTACCGAGGCTGGACGTGATCCGAGGTCGATACGTCGCGTGGCCAACGTGCAAGGAATGATCACTTCAACGGCTTCCGAAGGGGATTACCGGGGACCCGTCGAGCAATGGGTGGACCAATTGTCGATGCTCCATCGCGACTATCAGCTTGATGGCTTCATCTTTTGGCCAGAAGCAGATCCTGTCGATCAGACCTCGCGGTTCTTGGAGGTTGCGGAGCTCACACGGTCGGCCGTCGCAACATGAGGAATGCCCTTTCCAGCTCTGACGCCGCGTCGGGGAATCGCTCTCTCCTGTAGGCCACTTCCAGCCGATGCCATGCCTCGACGCCGAGGAGTCGGGCGTAGGCCCAGTATGCGTGCCCTCTGACCAGTGAGCTGCGATGCTCGAATTGGCTCTCAATGGCTTCGCTCAGGCTCAGGCTGCCGGAGTTTCCGGCCGCCACCACGACGTTGCGCCGGAGGAACCTGGGATCGCGGTTGGGGATGTACCACCAGGCAAAACGCTCTCTGAGTTCGGGGTCCTCGCTCCCCAGCAGCTCAGCGAACTCGAGGTGCGAGGGGCTGACCTTCACCTTGTTCATCGGGGGATGGCCTGGCGGGCACGACGTGAGACAGTCGTCGCATCCATAGATGCGTGTCCCGACATGGGGTCGTATCCAATGGGGGAGGTGGCCGGGTGCCTGGAGCCAAGCCGATATGCATCGTCTGGCGTCGACGCCTCTGGCGGTTATGGCCCCTGTGGGGCAGGCCGGAATGCACTCGGTGCAGGTGCCACACGTCCTCTCCATGGGTGGGGTGGTGTCAAGAGGGGCGTCGGTGGCGACCGTGCCCAGCAACGTCCACGGCCCGTGGCCAGGGACTAGCACCATCGTGCTCAGCCCCAGCCAGCCAACGCCGGCCCGTATCGCAACCGCACGATCGACCAGTCGGTTGTCGTCGATGAGGACCTCGGCTCGAAACCCCTGCTCTATCAGCTCGGCAGCAACCGCCGCGGTCGCCTCTCGCAAGGGGCGATAGTGGTCCGCCGTCGCAAACCGACCTACTTGTGGTGCGCGGTCAGCCGGCGATTCGGTCTCTCGTAGGTAGGAATGGGCTACGACGACCAGGGATTTGGCCCACGGGTATGTCGCCTTCACATCGGTCGCTGTCTCCGGGTCGCCATAAGTGAAACGGAGGGGCCCGGCCATCCCGGAGTCACGATTGGTGAAAAGAGTGTCCCGCGCCTCGGCGAATCTGGCGGCATCCGTCACGCCAAAGCCGACCATCCCGTGGGACTCGGCCACCGTCCGAAGACGCGAAGTTGTGAGACTGTCGATTTACCAAGGCTACGGGTGGCCTTTACAATCCGTGGCACTACGCACGCCCGAACAACCCCTCGAAGGTGGTGTGTCTCTCACGAGACACATTTGAAGAGGGCCGCAGGTTTTCCTGGCGGGGGTCAGACCCAGCGGGCGGAGGAACAACCAGAAAGGAGCAATTGTGGCTGAAGTCACAATGAAACAGCTCTTGGAAGCCGGCGTCCATTTCGGTCATCAGACCCGACGTTGGGACCCCAAGATGCGCCCGTATATCTACGGGGAGAGAAACGGGATTCACATCGTGGATCTCCGCCAGACGGTCACTCAGGTTGCGGATGCGCTCGAGTTCGTCAAGAACATCGCCGCCAACGGTGGCTCGGTGTTGTTTGTCGGCACCAAGAAGCAGGCGCAGAGCGCAGTCGCTGACGCGGCTACCAGGTCGGGCTCGCCCTATGTCAATTACAGGTGGCTGGGCGGCATGCTGACCAACTTCCAGACGATCCAGAAGCGTGTCTTCTACATGAAGGAGCTTCGCCGTCTCGAAGACACCGATGAGATGAACAACCTCCCAAAGAAGGAACGTCTCAAGCTGCGCCGCGAGCTGGAAAAGCTCGAGCAGAACCTCGGCGGGGTTGCCAACATGGCCAAGTTGCCTGATGCGGTCTTCATCGTGGACGTGAACACTGAAGCGACGGCTGTCAAAGAGGCAGATCGGTTGAAGATCCCGGTGATCGCCCTTGTCGACACCAACTCCGACCCCGATCCGATCGACCACGTGATCCCCGGCAACGACGATGCGATTCGCGCCGCCGATCTCATCGCGTCGGCCCTTGCCGACTCGATCATCGAAGGCAAGGAGATCGCCAAGAAGAAGAAGCCGAAGACCGAAGAGGCGAAAGCCAAATGACAATCACCGCCAAAGACATTCAAAAACTCCGCCAGGACGCCGGTGTCGGGATGATGGACGCCAAGAAGGCGCTCACGGATGCCGACGGCGACATAGACAAGGCGTTTGAGCTGTTGCGTGAGCGCGGTCAAGCGAAGATGGCCAAGCGCGCGGATCGGGATGCCAGTGAAGGCACCATCGGCAACTACATCCACGTCCAGAATGACCGTCCCGTCCTCGGCGTGTTGGTCGAGCTGTCGTGTGAGACGGACTTCGTCGCCAAGAGTGATGAGTTCCGGCAGACCGCCGACGACATTGCGATGCACGTCAGCTGGGCGAGCCCGGAGTGGGTCACCCGTGACGAGGTCGACGGTGAGGCTTTGGCCAAGGAGAAAGAGCTGATCGCTCGTCAGGCTGCCGCCGAAGGCAAGCCCGAGAACGTGATCGAGCGAATCGTCGAGGGCAAGATCGAGTCCTGGTACGCAGAGAACGTCCTCTATGACCAGCAGTTCGTGAATTCCGAGCGGTACGACGGCACCGTCGGCGATATGGTCGGTGCCCTTGCGTCGAAGATGGGTGAGAACATCTCGGTGCGTCGGGTAGCGAGAGTCGCCGTCGGCGCCTAGGAGAGGCATTTGAAAGAGAAGACCAACAGGCGAGTCCTCCTGAAGCTGTCCGGGGAAGCCTTTGCCGACCCGGAAATCGGGTACGGGATCGATCCCAGGACTGTGCAAAGGGTCGCCGAGGAGGTGGCCGAGGCGCACGAGTCCGGAGTCGAGGTCGCGGTTGTCGTGGGTGGCGGCAACATTTTCCGCGGCGTGTCTCAGGCTGCCCAGGGCATGGACCCGGCAAACGCCGATTACATGGGAATGCTCGCCACTGTGATCAATGCCCTCGCGCTTCGGGACGCTCTCGAGAATTCGGGAGTGCACACCCGGGTCCAGAGTGCAATCACGATGCAGGAGTTGGCGGAGCCGTACATCAGGCTCCGAGCCATCCGGCACCTCGAGAAGGGTCGGGTAGTGATCTTTGCTGCCGGAACTGGCAATCCGTTCTTCACAACAGACACGACTGCCGCATTGCGAGCGATCGAGATCGGTGCCGATTCCTTGCTCAAGGCCTCGAAGGTCGACGGGATCTATGACGCCGACCCTGCAGAGAACGACGATGCTTCCAAAATCGGCGAGCTGTCATACATGGAGTTCATAAATCAGGAACTCCAAGTCATGGACACCACCGCAGTTACGATGTGCAAAGAGCACAAGGTGCCCATTCACGTCTTCGACATGAACGTCCCTGGGAACATCATCAAGGCCGTTCAGGGAGACCGCATCGGTACTGTCGTCCACTAGGAGGATCCGATGATCAGTGACCTCTTGACTGAGGCTGAGCACAAGATGGAGTTGGCTGTCGAACACGTAGGTTCGGAGTTTTCGACTGTCCGCACTGGCCGTGCCAACCCACAGCTACTGCATCGAATTCAGGTGGAGTACTACGGATCTCCGACACCACTCCAACAGCTTGCGTCGATAGCGGTGCCCGAACCGCGGCTACTCGTGGTTCAACCCTTCGACAAGTCCACAGTCTCCGACATCGAACGCGCCATCCAGCAGGCCGACCTTGGCCTGAACCCCACCAACGACGGCTCGGTCGTCAGGATTGCTTTCCCACCGCTTACTGAAGAGCGCCGCCAGGAACTGATCCGAGTTGTTCGGCACATGGCTGAGGAGGGGCGTGTGTCGGTCCGCAATGTTCGTAGGCACAGCAAGTCCGACATGGAGGCACTCCACGGAGAGATTTCCGACGACGACATTCACCGCGGTGAAGACGAGCTGCAGAAACTGACTGATCGGTTTGTGGCCAGGATCGACGAAATCCTTGGTAACAAAGAAGAAGAGTTGCTCGAGGTCTGAGTGTCTGACGAGACCACCAAAGACGAGCTCCCTTTCGACCAAGGCGACGAACCGGCGATCGAGGTCGATGACGGCACCGAAAACGACTTCGTCAGCACGGACGAATCTGACGACGACGCCGAGTCGGTGGATGACGAGAACGCCGACGACTCCACACCTGACTGGGAAGCGATGGCCGAGGGAAACTCGAACATCGAGGACTTCACGTCACAGGAGTATGTGAAAGGCACCACGCAGGAGTATCAGGGTCTTGCGGAAGAGGTCGAGAAGGCTTCCACAGAAGAGTGGGAGCTTCAGGCTGTAGCCGCCTCCCTCCCCGGGGTCGAGTCGGGTCTGGTTGGTTTCGAGGATGTCTCGGGGACCGAATCTCAGTCTGAGGAGTCTTACGAAGCCGTCGAGCAGGCAGCAGCGTCTGATCTCACCCTCCGCGTGGGGTCGGCCCTCGTCATCTTCGGGCTGTTCCTCGGCTCGCTTCTGCTGGGAGGCTGGTGGTTCGCGGTCTTTGTCATCCTCGTGATGGTTGTGTCCGTCGGCGAGTTCTACGCCACGTTGAGGACTGTTGGATACAAGCCGCTTGCGCTGTTCGGGCTTCTGGGCGTGATCATGATGGGAGTGGGGGCCCAAACCGACGGCGCCATGGCCATCGCAGGTTGGGGGGCGGCAGCCGCGGGTGCGACGATTCTGTTCTACTCCCTGACGCCGCGACGCAACGCCCTCGGGAACACCTCAACGACCATCCTGGGCATGGCGTGGGTCGGGATGTTGTCGTTTGCGCTATTGATCGCTGCCGGGCCCAACCCGGTTGCCCACATCTTCTTCATCGTCATCGTGATTGCGATCAACGACATCGGTGGGTACTTCGTTGGTCGAAGCGTGGGTCGCCGACCGCTGGCACCCGTGGTCTCGCCCAAGAAGACCGTCGAAGGCTGGCTGGGTGGTGTCGCCGCTGCGCTAGTCGCTGCCGCGGTGATGGTGGTCTTCCCTCCCTGGGAGTCGATCACGATGACTCAAGCACTGATCACGGCAGGAGTTGTCGGCGTGGTGGCGCCCATAGGCGACCTCGCCGAGTCGATGGTCAAGAGGGCGATCGGGGTCAAGGACATGGGAGCTGTTCTGCCCGGTCATGGCGGGATGCTGGACCGGATCGACGGATTTCTCTTTGCTGTCCCCGTCATTTACGTCCTCTTCCGCGGTTTCGGTCTGCTGTGACCCAGCAGCTGGTTGTCCTCGGGGCAACCGGGTCGATCGGAACTCAGACACTCGAAGTCGCGGAGGCACTCGAGCTACCGATTACAGCACTCGCCGCTCGTAGTCCGTCGCCACGAATGGCCGAGCTGGCGTCTCGATTCCCTGAAGCCAAGATAGTTGTTGTCGGTGGTGCCTCAGATGAGCGAGAGGCGTTTTCGGCAACTGTGCCCAACAAAGTCGACTTCGGTCCAGAAGCCTTGTTGGAAATGGCTGCGACACCGGAGTCAATCGTCATTAATGGCGTTGTTGGTGCTGCCGGGCTGAGGGCAACGGTGGCTGGTCTCGAGGCGGGCAATCGAGTAGCCCTAGCCAACAAAGAGTCGTTGGTCGCTGGTGGGCCGGTAGTCAGAAGCATCCTCGACGGTGGCAAGGGTGAATTGATCCCGGTCGATAGTGAGCACTCCGCTCTCTTTCAGTGTCTCAGCGCCGAGCGCCCCGATGATGTTCGTCGGCTGATACTCACCGCTTCAGGGGGCCCGTTCCGAGGCAGGAAACGCGAAGAGCTGGCGTCAGTTACCCGCGAAGAAGCCTTGAATCACCCGACGTGGAAAATGGGGCCCAGAATCACCGTCGATTCGGCGACGATGTTCAACAAAGGCCTCGAGATTGTCGAGGCTCACTACTTGTTCGATGTCGACTACGACCGAATCGACGTCGTTGTCCACCCGCAGTCGATACTCCACTCGGCTGTCGAATTCCTCGACGGTGCGTGGAAAGGGCACTTGGGTTTTCCGGACATGAGAGTGCCGATTCAGTTCGCCATCACGTGGCCGAATCGTGCAGAGGGTGTCACGTCACCGTTCGACTTAGCTGGGCGTCAGTTGACGTTCGAGGAAGTGGATCATGAAGCCTTCCCGGCTGTCAGAATCGCTTACGAAGCAGGACGCAATGGGGGCTCAGCGCCAGCAGTCATGAACGCTGCCGACGAGATGGCAGTGGAGGCTTTCCTGCAGGGTCGGCTGGGCTTTCTCGGCATCAGCGACGTGGTGGAACGCTGCATCCAAACCGTTGAGTGGCGAGAGTTGGAAAGCGTGGAAGACGTGGTCGAGGTCGATAGAGAAGCCCGTGCCGTGGCTGCAAGCCTCATCCCGGGAGTCTGTTAGTAGCCACACCCTCAGGGGTAGCATTTGCGGGTGCTAGGGGGTATCGCCGCAGCTGTGGCCATCCTGTTGTTCGTGACCGCCCACGAGGCCGGTCACTTCTTCGCTGCCAAGGCCACCGGAATGAAAGCCACGGAATTCTTCTTCGGCTTCGGTCCCCGCATCTGGTCGACGCAGCGGGGCGAAACCGAATACGGCATCAAGGCCCTCCCACTCGGCGGGTACGTGCGAATCATCGGGATGAACCCTCTCGAAGACGTCCCACCAGAAGACCTGGGCCGGACCTACCGCGAGAAGAAGTTCTGGGAGAAGTCGGTTGTCGTCCTTGCGGGTGTGGGGATGAACTTCCTGATTGCGTTCCTGATGTTTTGGGGGATCTTTTTCTTCAACGGTGCAAACGAGGCTGTTCCGGTTGTTGCCCAAGTAGTCGACGAGTCGCCTGCGTCCGAGGCCGGCTTGCAGGAGAACGACATCATCCTCTCCATAGGTGGGATCCCCATCGAGACCTGGGAAGACACCGGAGAGGCTTTGGACTCTGTGGGGCCCGGGCCAACAGATGTCGTGGTTCTGCGTGCAGGTGAGGAGATCACACTCGCGACCGACCTCGATGAGAATCCCAACATCCCTGGTCGGGGTTACATCGGCTTTGCCCCACAAGCGCAAACCGTTGATTACGGGGTGATCAGTGCAGCTGGCCGGGCCGGCGGTGAGGTCTGGAACGGCATCGAGAGCACTTTCCAGTCGCTCTACACAATGTTCCGGCCTTCGAGTCTCGCCCAATACCTGGGTGTCTTGGTTGGCGACACCGAGGTGGAAGATGAGATCCGTCCGGTGAGTCCGATTGGCATAGTCTCAATCGGATCTCAAGCGCAGAGCGCCGCTGGGTTCCTCGCCATTCTCGCCTTCATCAACGTCGTGCTGGCGACCATCAATCTCCTCCCACTATTCCCGCTCGACGGTGGGCACTTCGCAGTCGCCCTGTACGAGAAGTTGACGGGACGACAGGCCAACATGAAGAAACTGATGCCGGTGGCGGCGGCTGTCATCGGCACGCTGTTTTTCCTGGGTTTCGTGGCGATCATTCTCGACATTGTCAATCCGATATCCCTCGGATAGGTCTAGCGAATCGAGTCGCTGGGCCTATACGGGCGCCAGTTCGACCCGCCGATAAACGAAACATGAGATTGATCATCGCAAACGATGATCGTGGCACGGGTCTCGTCGAATACGCTCTGTTGGTGATGGTTATTGCACTGACATCGTTGGCTGCAGTGTCAACCTTCGGTGAGTCCACCAGCGACACTTTCGACGAGGTCGCCGCGGGATTCGATGGCACGACAACCCAGACCGAAACCGAGCCTGAGCTCACTCCCGACGAGAAATGGGAACTCGCAAAGGACGAGTACACCAAGGCTATCGAGGAGGCAAAGGCAACCAAGTCCGCCGAGCTGGAAGCTGCCAAAGCTGACTACGACTCGGCCAAGAAGCAGAACTCGGCGCTTCCCAAGGCCGAGAAGAAGGCTGCCAACAAAGAGGCCAAAGAGAACTTCAACCAGGCCAAGAAGGACGCGAACTCAACGTACAAGGCGTCAGTCAACGAGGCGAAGTCGAACAAGGCTGCAGCCAAGAAGGAGTGGCAGTCGTCCAAGTAGTTTGCAACTAAGTGCCCCGCTCGCATCTACCGTGGGGCCGTGACTTTCGATCGCAAACAGACTCGGCAACTCCATGTCGGCAGCGTCCCGGTTGGTGGCGGGGCTCCAGTGACGGTGCAGTCGATGACGACCACCAAGACAGCGGATGTCGATGGGACTCTGGCCCAGGTTTATGCCCTGGCTGGGGCTGGGGCCGACATCGTTCGCATCACATGCAATGAGGTCGAAGCAGCGCAAGGTTTGGCGGAGATCGTCCCTCGAAGCCCGGTTCCGATCATCGCGGACATCCACTATCAGTATCGGCTAGCCCTGGCCGCCATCGAGGCAGGGGTGCAGGGCCTGCGTCTCAATCCCGGGAATATCCGCAAAGAGGATCAGATCAAGGCCGTGGCCCGAGAGGCGAAAGACCGGGGGCTCCCGATTCGGGTTGGTGTCAACGCAGGCTCGCTGGACAAAGACCTGATGGAGAAATACGGATCGGCGGTCCCTGAAGCTCTCGTCGAGTCAGCCCAGATGGAGATCCGTTACCTCGAAGAGGTTGACTTCGAAGACATCAAGATCTCAGTGAAGCACTCCAACGTCCCGTTGATGGTCGAGAGCTACCGACTGCTGGCCGACACGGTTGACTATCCGCTGCATCTGGGGGTGACCGAGGCGGGGCCTCCGCCCGCCGGCCTGATCAAGTCGGTGGCGGGCATAGCCACCCTCCTGAACGAGGGAATCGGAGACACGATTCGATTCTCGCTCACGGCCGACCCAGTCGAGGAGGCCAAAGCTGGCCGACAGCTCCTGGAGTTTCTGGGTCTCCGCGAACGCAAAGGCCTCGATCTCATCGCATGTCCCTCATGTGGTCGAGCCGAGGTCGACGTCATCGAAGTGGCGACTAACGCTCAAAAGGCCCTGGAAGAGGCCAATCTGCCCATCCAAGTTGCGGTGATGGGGTGCGTGGTGAACGGCCCGGGCGAGGCGCGTGAAGCCGATATCGGGATTGCCGCCGGCAAAGGGCGCGGTCACCTGTTCATTAAGGGGCAGGTGGTGCGGGTAGTTCCCGAGGACGAGATGGTGGAGGCGTTGCTCGATGAGGCGCAAAAGCTCGTCGATGAGGGAGTCGAGGCGCGGCTCGCCCAGGCCGACGCCAACGCCGAAGAGATCGCTGCCGCAGAACGCCGGCAACTCATCGAGATTCAGGGTGACGCGAACCGGGCTGCTGATAGACGTAATGCAGTCGCTGAGGTCGCGACCCAGGATTAACGTCTCAGCCGATGCGCTGGTCTCAAGCCTTCATTCCGACACTTCGTGACGCTCCGGCCGACTCGGAGGCAATCAGTCACCAACTCCTGGTGCGCGGCGGTTTCATCCGCCAACTTGCCGCCGGCTCTTACACAATGATGCCTCTCGGTCATCGGGTGTGGCTCAAAGTCGCAGGGATCATCCGTGAGGAGATGAACGCTATTGGTGGACAGGAGGTACGCCTCCCGACGCTGCACCCGGCGGAGATCTGGAAGAGCTCAGGTCGGTTTGATCTGATGCGAGAGATTCTCTTCAAACTCAAGGATCGGAAGCACGCAGACCTGGTCTTGGGGGCGACGGAAGAGGAGATTTTTGGGATGCTGGCGTCAGAACTGTCGTCTTATCGAGAACTGCCTCAGATTTGGTATCAAATGCACACCAAGTTCAGAGACGAGCCGAGGCCGAAGTCGGGTCTATTGCGGGTCCGAGAGTTCACGATGAAGGATTCGTACACACTCGATATCGACCGTCCCGGTCTCGACCACGGTTTCGACAAGCACCGTGAGGCCTACAAGCGGATCTTCGCCCGAATGGGCCTGTCGGCGGTCGACGTCGAGGCTTCTTCGGGATCGATGGGAGGCTCGGAGTCCGTTGAGTTCATCCAGCGCGCCGATGCTGGTGAGGACTGGGTCGTCACCTGTGACAACTGTGACTATCGGGCAAACATCGAACGAGCAGTCTCTGTTGTTGAGGAAGTCGACGACGGGTCAGCGGACGATCTCCAGCGTTTCCCCACACCCGGCCTCCGGACAATCGCGTCGCTGGCCGAAGCTCATCCCGACATCGCTTCACCCGAAAAGCAGATCAAATCTCTGGTCTATGTGGTTGATGGTCAGCCGACCCTCGTCCTGCTTCGCGGGGACCACGACCTCCAGGAGCAGAAGCTGCTCGATGCGACGGGGGCACCTGAGGATTCAGGGAGGCCGGCGCAACCAGAGGAGATTCGGGAGCTGCTCGGCGCCGACCCTGGCTCACTTGGTGGTGTTGGCATCACCGACATAAAGATCGTCGCCGATGAGGCTTTGCGGGATCGGGTCAACATGACCACGGGGGCCAACGAAGACGACTGGCACTACAAGGGTGTTTCCGTTGAACGCGACATCGACGTTGGTCTGTGGGCGGACTTGAGAGCAGTCAATGCTGGTGAGAAGTGTGTCAATGATGGCGGCCCGCTCGATCTTTGGAAGGGAATCGAGGTTGGTCACATCTTCAAGCTGGGAACCGGATTCTCGGAGGCGTTTGGCGCATATGTCCAGGATGAGGCGGGCAACAGCCACCCAATCGTGATGGGGTCGTACGGCATCGGTGTGGAGAGAGGCATGGCCGCCGTGGTCGAGGCGAGCTTCGATGAGAACGGCATTATCTGGCCGGTTTCAGTTGCTCCGTACGAGGTTGTGATCACAGTCATTAGGCCCGACGACGAGCAGACTTTCGCTGCAGCCAAGAAGATCTATACGGACCTGACCTCCGCCGGTGTCGAGGTACTGCTCGACGACCGTCAGGAGCGCCCTGGGGTTAAGTTCGCCGATGCCGAGTTGATCGGCATCCCGTATCGAATCACCGTCGGGCCCAAAGGGGTCGAATCCGGGACCGTGGAGTTGAGCGAAAGGGCAACGCTTTCTAAGGAGGAATCCGGGCTCGAGTTGGTGGTCGGAGCAGTCGCGGAACGGGTTCTTTCGTCTCGCTTTGGTATTTAGGGTCGGCCGTTCCTTGACCCTATAATCCCGAGCACAAGTGGACGCTTTTCGGTCAGGTGGGCGCCTCGTGCACCCACCTGGTTTGTTGTGTAGAGACGATGAAAATGAGCCAGACAACTGACATTTGGGACCTCATCGAGCCATACCTCGCTGATGAGAAACTCGAGCTCGATGATCTCGAGCTGTCTGGTCATGGGCGGGGTCGGACTTTGCGGGTGACTGTTGACGGCGAAGACCTAGATCTCGACCGTCTGTCGGAGTTGAGTCGAGGGCTGGCGAGACTCCTCGACGATGAACCCGGACTTCAGGAGCAGTATCAACTCGAAGTCAGCTCCCCAGGGCTCGAGCGAAAGCTGAGGCGTCCTCGTCACTACGAGAAATCGGTCGGACGTGAGGTGGTTGCCAAGTGGGCGGCCAACGGCCATAAGACGACAACGCGTGGTGTCCTCACAGATGCCGGTGACACCGGATTCATCCTTGACTCGGACACCGGCCAATTGGAGATTTCCTACGAAGACGTCGTCAGCGCCAAAACCGTGTTCCGGTGGGAGAAGGCGCCCAAGCCAGGTCACTAAGGAGAGAAATGAAGCTCGACACAATGATGGAAGCGATCGAGGTGCTTGCACGCGAACGCGGCGTGGCCGTGGACGCGATTCTGGATGCCTTTGCGAACGCCCTGGTCGCGGCCTACAAGCGAAGTCCAGGTGCGGCCGAAGAGGCTCGAGTCACCATCGACCCGGAGTCCGGCGAAGTAGTCGTCTACGCCCAGGAGTTGGACGAAGACGGAAACGTCGTCGACGAGTGGGAAGACACGCCCGAGGGAGAAGCCTTCGGACGTATCGCTGCCCAGTCTTTCAAACAGGTGATGCAATTCAAGCTCCGTGAGGCCAAGCGCGAGAAGGTCTATGAGATGTACGAAGGTCGCGAGGGCGACCTCGTTACCGGCATCGTTCAACAGGTGGACTACAGATCCGTCATCCTCGACCTCGGTGACGCCGAGGCGATTCTTCCCGGGAGCGAGCGAATTCCCTTTGAGCGACTGGACAGAGGCAATCGAGTAAAGGCGTTGATTCTCGAAGTCAGGAACGAGACCAAGGGCGCTCAGATCGTGGTTTCCCGAAGTCACCCCGACTTGGTGAGACGTCTCCTCGAACTCGAAGTGCCAGAACTCACCGATGGCACCGTTGAGATCGTCAGCATCGCCAGGGAGCCTGGTCATCGCACCAAGATCGCCGTTATCTCACACGATCCGAACGTCGATCCCAAGGGTGCGTGTGTGGGCGCACGCGGGTCTCGTGTCCGACAAGTGGTCAACGAGCTTCGTGGTGAGAAGGTCGATGTCGTCCAGTGGCGTGATGATGTTGCGCAGTTCATTGCTGAGGCTCTTGGGCCGGCGAAGGTCAAAGAGGTTCACATCGACGAGGAAGAGAAGACAGCCGACGTGGTCGTGTCCGAGCATCAGCTCTCACTTGCGATCGGCAAAGAGGGCCAAAATGCCCGGCTTGCGGCCCGCCTGTCCGGCTACAAAGTCGATATCCGCTCCGACAACGAGGGTGCAGAGGAAGAGGCATCCGAGGAGGCCGGCGGCGAGGTAGAGGCGAGCGAGGCCGAGGGCGCTCCAGAGGCAGCGACCTCCGAGCCAACAGATGAAGCGGCCGAGGACGCTGCTGAGGTAACTACCTCCGAGACCACGGAGGGAGAGGTCGAAGGATCCGAGGAAGCGATCCTGCCGTCTGAGGAGCCAGAGGTTTCAGAAAACCAGGTAGAGGACAGCGAGAGCGAGTAGTCAGGTAGATGAGGGTTTATGAGCTTGCCCGAGAACTGGGCATCGATTCGAAGGAGGTCCTGGCTCAGGCGCAGGATCTAGGTGTGGAGGTGAAGACCGCCTCTTCCGGACTCGACGACGAATCAGCGGAGCTGGTCCGTCTCGCGTTCGCACCTGCAGAGGAAACAGAGCAAGAGCCTGCTCCGGAGCCAGAAGCTGAAGAAGCACCGGTGGTCGAAGAAGCACCTGCTGGCGAGGAAGTGGCGGAACCGGAAGTCCTGGAGCCGGAGGCAGTAGAGCCTGAGGACGCAGGAAAGCCCGAGGACGCAGGACAGCCGGAGGCAGCTGAGTCTGCGGACGAGGATGTCAAGATTGCTGCCCTCACCGAGGGAGCCTCAGTTGCAGACTTTGCCGAAGCCATCGACCAGCCCGTCGGTGAAGTGGTCAAGGCACTGTTGGAAAGGGGTATCCCCGCCGGTGCCGGCCAGACTATGCCGGAATCGGCCATTGATGAGATTGCCGAGAGCTTTGGATACATCATCGAAGTCGAGGAAGAGGCGCCAGCTCCTGCGGTGGCGGAACAGCCTGAGTTCGATGACTCGGAGGCAGACTTGGCCTCACGTCCTCCGGTAGTCACGGTCATGGGCCATGTCGATCACGGAAAGACCACCCTTCTCGACACTATCCGCAAGGCGAATGTCGTCGAAGGCGAAGAAGGTGGCATCACCCAGCACATCGGTGCCTACCAGGTAGAGGTCAACGGACGCAGGATCACCTTCGTCGATACCCCAGGTCACGAGGCGTTTACCGCCCTTCGCGCCCGCGGGGCCAACATCACCGACATCGTGATTCTCGTCGTCGCCGCAAACGATGGAGTCATGCCGCAGACGATCGAAGCGATCTCGCATGCCAAGGCAGCGGGAGTCAAGATGATCGTCGCGGTCAACAAGATGGACGTGCCTGGGGCCGACCCCCTTCGCGTGAGAACTGAACTCACCAACCACGGTGTGGTCACTGAGGAACTGGGTGGCGACGTTCCGTCGGTTGAAGTCTCCGCTCTCAACGGCGACGGTGTGGATGACCTTCTCGAGGTTGTCGACCTGATCGCACAACTCGAGGACTTCCAGGCCAATCCGAAGCCCAACGCTTCCGGAGTAGTAGTCGAGGCTCAACTCGAAGTGGGCCGTGGCCCTGTGGCGACGATCATCGTCCAGCGTGGAACCCTCAAGCAAGGTGACGCATTTGTTGCGGGCGCTGTAGCGGGGCGGGCCAGGGCGTTGATGAACGAAGAAGGCGACCGAGTGAAGGACGCTGGCCCTTCTGATCCTGTTCAGATCATGGGATGGTCTGACGTTCCTGCCGCTGGTGACTACTTCGAAGTGCAGAAGAACGATCGTGAGGCGCGCAAGATTGCGGCTGAACGTGAAGAAGGCGAACGAGCCGAGGCACACGTTGCACCATCTGCTCGGGACCGACTCCAAGGTCTTCTGGAACAGCTCCGTTCGGAAGATGCCACCCTCAACGTCATCGTCAAAGCGGACGCTCAAGGTTCGCTCGAAGCTCTCCGCGAATCGATCAACAAGATCGAGCGCGAGGGTGGGAAGATCCAGATCGTGCATACCGCCGTTGGTGGTATCAACGAGAACGATGTCACCTTGGCCGAAGTGACCGAAGCCGTGATTGTTGGATTCAACGTCCGGCCCGAGCCCAAGGCACGGCGTGCTGCAGAGGAAGCTGGGGTAGAGGTTCGTACCTACGGAATCATCTACGAGCTTCTCGACGAAATCGAACAGCTACTCGTCGGTCAGCTGGCTCCGGATGAGGAAGAAGTCGTTCTTGGGACCGCAGAGGTTCGCGACACCTTCAAGGTCCCGCGGATCGGCACTGTGGCCGGTTGTTATGTCATCGAAGGTGTTGTGCAACGAGGCGCTCAAGCGAGGCTGCTGCGCGACGGCGTCGTCATCCACGATGGTGTGATCTCTTCACTGAAACGGTTCAAGGACGACGTCCGCGAAGTCCAGCAGGGTTTCGAGTGCGGTATGGGCTTCGAGAACTACGACGACATCAAGGATGGCGACTCCATCGAGGTTTACGTCGTCCGCGAAATCGCACGCACCTGAACGGAGAGTCATGAGCGACCGCATGTTGCGGGTCAACTCGACCTTGCGCGAGGTTCTCGCCGAGGAGATCGAGCGGATGAACGATTCCCGCCTGGAGATGGTGTCGGTGACCGCGGTTGACACCGCTCCCAACCTGCGGAGAGCAGTTGTTTACGTCGATGTCCTCTCGGAATCCTCACATGAAGATGCGCTTGCTGCCCTGAACCGGGCCGCTCGTCGTCTACAGGCTTCGATCGGCAGCCAGGTGCGTATGAAGTACACGCCGACGCTGGAGTTTGCAATGGATCCCGGGATCGTGGGCGGTCAGAAGATCGAACAGATCCTCAAGCAGATCAAAGAAGAAGAAGAAGAATGAGTCTCGAGAAGGCAGCGCAGGCAATTCGCAACGCAGAATCCCTCGCTCTGGCGTGCCATGTCGGTCCCGATGGCGACGCACTAGGTTCGATGCTCGGTCTTGGTCTCGCCGCCCGCAACTCCGGGAAACCCGTAGTTGCCAGTTTTGGGTCGCCACACGTGCTTCCCCCGAGTCTCTCGTTTCTTCCGACGGATCTGATCGTCCCACCTCAGGAGTTTCCGGCCGAGCCTGATGTGATGGTGGTCCTTGATGCCGGATCGGCAGATCGGATTGGCGATTTGGCACCAGCTGCCAAGAGTGCGGCCACTGTGGTCGTCTTGGACCACCACGTCACCAACGAAGGGTTTGGCGACGTTTCCGTTGTCGAGCCAACGGCAGCCGCGACCGGTGAGCTCGTGTTCCGGCTGCTCGGGATTCTGGATTGGGAGATCTCACCCGAGATCGCACAGTGTCTACACACGGCTCTTGTGACCGACACGGGTCGATTCCAATACTCCAATACCACCCCTGAGACCTTGCGAATTGCAGCTGAGCTGGTGGCTCGAGGTGCGGATCCTGCGGTGATCGGTCGTCATGTCTACGAAGAGGCGCCCTTCGGCTATCTCAAGGCCGCGGCGGTTGCGATGGAGCGTGCTTCGCTCGATCCCCGGTTGGAAGTCGTATCGACGTTCATCACTGCGCAAGACCTCGACGATCTGGGCATTACCTGGGGTGACACGGAGAATCTGATTGATCTGCTTCGCATGGCAGAGGAAGCAGACACGGCGATCCTGGCCAAAGCGCATTCCGACGGGACAACCAAGGTGAGCATGCGCTCGAGGGGACTGACCGACGTCGGTGCCCTGGCCGCCAAGCAGGGCGGCGGCGGGCATCGTCTCGCTGCCGGATTCACGACTTCTGAGCAGCCGGAGACGGTCATCGCAACTTTGGTCTCGTCGCTAGGAGACCACCGATGACCAACGGATTTCTCGTTTTGGACAAACCGCGCGGCATCACTTCGAATCAAGGCGTGGGTTATGTCAAGAAAGCGACCGGAGTCAAGAAGATCGGGCACGCCGGCACCCTTGATCCCCTCGCAACAGGCGCTCTCGTCATGGGTATAGGCAACGTCACTCGGTTGATCAGATACATCCAGGATCAGCCCAAGGAATACCGGGCTACCGCGAAGTTTGGAGTCGAAACTGACACTCTGGACTCGGACGGAGAAGTCGTTTCCACCACCGAGATGGAGGTGACTAGGGACTCGATCGTTGAGGTTGTTCCCCAGTTCACGGGTGTCATCAGTCAGATCCCACCGATGGTGTCCGCGTTGAAACATGAAGGTCGACGTCTTCACGAGATTGCAAGGGCGGGTGAGACCGTGGGGCGGGAACCACGTGATGTGTTGGTCCACGAGCTGGAGATTCTCGATGTGGGAGAAGGCATCAGTCCAGACGTCGCTTTTCGCTGTGTCGTTGGTAAAGGGACCTACGTCCGCTCATTGGCCGACGACATGGCGCAGGTCTTGGGTGGGCACGCCCACCTGACTTCCCTTCGTCGAACACGGATCGGAGACCTGAAAGCCTCAGCCGGTGTTGTGCTCGACGACCTGCACAATTGGGAGGACTATTTCCTGACCCCCAATCAGGCGCTTTCTCATCTTCCATCCGTCGAGATCGACGATGACGACGAGTCGCTCGTCCGTAACGGTGCGCGATTCGATTCCGGTCCGATGGTGGAGATGGAACCGGACGCTCCGTTTCGGGTCTTGACCTCGTCGGGAGACCTTCTTGCCGTCTATCGACTGGTGGAGGGCGAAGCCCGCTCGGATGTGGTGCTTCCTTCGTGAAATCGTCAGTGACCATCGGCGTTCTCGATGGGGTTCATCTCGGCCATCGATCACTCCTACGTCGGCTCGATGACTCGTTGAGACGAGTTGTCTTGACCTTCGACCCACATCCGCTGGAAGTGTTGCGCCCAGGCATTCACCCGCGTCTTCTAACCACCCTTCCCGAGCGAACCGCACTTCTGGAGGGGCTGGGCATTGACGAAGTCATCGCATTGGATTTGGCAGACATCAAGGAGCTGAGTCCCGAGGACTTCGTAAAGCGCTATCTCGTTGATCGGCTCGACATCGGCCAACTTGTGGTTGGTAATGACTTCCGATTCGGGCGGGATCGGTCGGGCGATGTGGCGCTTCTCGAACAACTTGCCAGTAACGGCGGCTGGGAAGTGGACCCCATCGATCTTGTCATCGACAAAGGGGCGCCGATCTCATCGAGTCGGATCCGGGGTTTGGTCGAAGAGGGCAACATCGTCCAGGCCAATCAGCTTCTTGGCAGTGAGTTCACGGTCACTGGTGAGGTGGTCCATGGTGACAAACGAGGGAGAGAGATCGGTTATCCGACAGCAAACATGCGGCCCCCGAGCCGAAAGGTCATCCCTGGAACGGGTGTGTATGCCTGTCGTGTGATGCTCGCCGGCGAGATGCATGATGCCGCGGTGAACGTCGGATTCAGGCCCACCTTCGACGGCACGGAGCTTCTGATCGAAGCGTTCATATTCGACTTCAGCCGAGAGATCTATGGCGAGAAGGTTGCAATCAGTTTCGTTGAGCGACTGCGTCCGGAGTTGAAATTCGACAGCGTTGAAGCCCTCGTCGAGAATATGGACCAGGACGTGGAGCGGGCACGTCAGATCCTCGGGCTATCGTCCGAGTCGAATATGAGTTGAAGATCGACCCTGTTAGAGTTCAGGTCGATCCCCACATCACCTCCAGGTTTAACGCGCAATGAAGACAACCACTGAAATTGTTGAAGAGTTCGGCACTCATGAGAGCGATACAGGCTCTCCTGAGGTGCAGGTTGCCCTCCTCACGGAGCGCATCAATCACCTGACCGAACATCTTCGTGACCACAAGCACGACCACCACAGCCGTCGTGGTTTGCTGCTCATGGTCGGTAAGCGTCGAAGACTGCTCGACTACCTGCGTCGTGAAGACGTAGAGCGTTATCGCAGTCTCATAGCCAAGCTTGGCCTGAGACGCTAGAGACCACGAGGGACGGCAGTGCCGTCCCTTTCGTGTATCAGGGGCCGTTTTCGGCCCAATAGAAGAATGAGTCCATCGTTGTCAGTGGCAGCGTCTTGAGCTTCGCTCGAGGCGCTACCACTGCCAACGGGCGGGCTCCCACAACCAAGAAGGAGCACACCGTGCCCGAAACCTCTGTACGAGGAACAATCGGCGGTAAAGAGTTCATCATGAGTACCGGCAAATATGCCGGTCAGGCTGATGGCGCCGTCGTAGTGAAACTGGGCGGGACCGAAATGCTGGTCACCGCTACCGCAAACCGCAGACTCCGGGAAGGCGTCGATTTCTTCCCACTGACCGTCGACTTCGAAGAGCGTATGTACTCAGTGGGGCGCATCCCTGGTTCGTTCTTCCGTCGCGAGGGCCGTCCGTCAGAGCAGGCCATACTGACCTGTCGACTGATCGACCGTCCGCTTCGTCCATCATTCAAAGACGGATATCGGAACGAAACACACGTAGTGGTGACCTCGCTCGCCGTCGATCAGGAGAACCCATTCGACGTCGTCGCGCTGAACGGCGCCTCAGCAGCGCTCTCGATCAGCCCCCTTCCGTTCGAAGGCCCGATCGGTGCAGTTCGTCTGGCGTTGATCAAGGGCGACTGGGTTCCCTTCCCAACCGAAGAGGACCTCGACAGCGCTGTATTCGAACTCGTTGTAGCCGGTCACAGGAACGCTGGAGGCGACATCGACATCACGATGGTCGAGGCGGGAGCAACTGCCAACGGCCTCCAACTCATAGCCGACGGCGACCGACCCTCCGACGAGGACGCAGTCGCCGAAGGTCTCGAGGCTTCGAAGGAATACATCGGTCAGATGATCGATCTCCAGCTCGAGCTTCGTTCGACGGTGGAAGTGCGCGAAGAGGAGTGGTCAATTGTCGTCGACTTCTCCGACGAGATCTTCGAGAAGGTGAAGGCGATTGCTTCACCAAAGATTGCCCCGGTCTTTGAGATCGAGGGGAAGCACGAGCGCCAGGACGCCCAATCGGAAGCTCGCGAAGCGACCATTGCTGAACTTGGCATCGCCGAAGATGACGATGATGCTCTGTCCGAGGCCAAGCGGGCCTTCGCCAAGGTCTTCAAGAACATGGCTCGCGACCGGACTGTCAAGCAGGGGGTCCGTATCGACGGACGTTCCACTTCAGACATCCGTCCGCTGCAGATCGAGGTGTCCTCGATCGAGCGGGCACACGGTTCGGCGATGTTCCAACGTGGAGAGACTCAGGTTCTCAACGTCACGACTCTCGGCATGCTGAAGATGGAGCAGATGCTCGACACTCTCGACCTCGCAGAGTCGAAGCGCTACATGCACCACTACAACTTCCCGCCGTTCTCGACGGGTGAAGCCGGGTTCATGCGTGGCCCCAAGCGCCGCGAAATAGGCCACGGCGCCCTCGCTGAGAAAGCCCTTCTTCCGGTGATCCCGGGGTCGGGTGACTTCCCATATGCCCTTCGTCTGGTTTCGGAGGTGCTCGCTTCGAACGGTTCGTCGTCGATGGCTTCCGTTTGTGCGTCGAGCCTTTCGCTCATGGACGCCGGCGTGCCGATCATCGATCCGGTGGCTGGTATCGCGATGGGTCTCATCCACCAGGACGGCGAGTACGTGACGCTGACTGACATCCTTGGAGCCGAGGACGCTCTCGGCGACATGGACTTCAAGGTTGCCGGGACTGCTGGTGTCATCACAGCTCTTCAGCTCGACACCAAGATCTCCGGCTTGCCGTCAGACGTTCTCAAGGGAGCGTTGAATCAGGCACGCGATGCTCGAGTTTTCATCCTCAATGCCATGAAGGATGTCATCGACGGTCCGCGTGAGGAGATGAATCAGTGGGCGCCTCGCATTGAATCGATCGAGATTCCGAAGGACAAGATCGGAGAGGTCATCGGGCCCAAGGGTGCTGTCATCCGGGAACTCGAAGAAGAGACCGGGGCCAACATCGAGATCGAAGAGACCGACGGTGTCGGAATCGTTCGCATCGCATCGAGCGACGGTGCCGCCCTGGCTGCGGCCAAGGAACGGGTCACCCAAATCGCATTTCCACCCGAAGCCGAGGTTGGCGAGGAGTACGACGGCAAGGTCGTCAACATCACCAAGTTCGGAGCCTTCGTCAACATCCTCCCGGGTCGCGACGGTCTGCTCCATATCTCACGTCTTGATGGTTCAAAGCGTGTCGAGCGTGTCGAGGACTACCTGTCGGAAGGCGACCAACTCAAGGTGAGAGTCCGCGAGATCGAGCGTGGGAAAGTCTCCCTGGAACTGGTGAACGCCCTCGACGGCGCGACGCTGCCCAGTGGTGACGACTCATCCGGCGGTGGTGATCGGCGCGATCGCAATCGCGGCAATCGCAACGACAGAGGCGGCGGAAAGGGTCGGCATAGCTCCGACAATCGCCGCAACGACCGTGGCGACAAGTCCAGGGACGGCGACAAGTCCAGGGACGGCGACAAGGAGCAGAAGTCGGGTGGGCGTCGCAAGGCAGCCCAGTCGTTCTCCGAAGCCTTCGAGCAGATGGACTGACTGCCTGATCCAATTTGAGCGAAACGGGGACCTTCACAGGTCCCCGTTTTGATTGTTCGTACAATCCCGTCATGGCAGTCGAGCTGGACGGCAAGGTGAATATGAGGGGCAGCGCTGGTCCCGGCGCCACGGTCCGAGTCTTTGCCGACCCAAAGCGACTCAAGATCGTGTCCGGCAACGACCTCGTCGGGGATTGGGAGCGCTCCGAGGTTGGAATCGTTGCCCTTCACGATGGGTTCTCGATCCGAGCAGAAGGGGAGGAGTTCACTCTCGTCACCGAAGATGACGTTGCCTTTGCTGAGGAGTTTGGGATTGTGGCCGTCTCTCCACGTCTCGCGAGAAAGATGGCCGCTCGTCACAACCCCGAGGCTGTGGAGAGCAAGCCGGTGCCTATCGAGATCTCATCGAACCTGGCAGCCATCGGCTTTGCGGTGGCGGGCGCTCTCGTCGTCCTCGGTGGCGTTTTGTTGAACATGAGCCCGGCGGAGGAAGTGTCTCGTTTTGGTGAGTTCGAATCATCGGGCTCCGAGTTCTGGGTTGCGTTTGTCGTTGGGGGCGCATTGATGGTCGCTGCCGCCTTCGTCATGTCGATTGGAACACCGGTTTCGAGACTGGTGGCCACCGTTGCTTTGTTCGCTGTCGTCGCGATGTTCGTCTGGACGGTGTCCACAACCGAGGCGAACTCAGGGGAGCTGACTGCCTACGGCTTCATCGCCGGCGGTGTCGTCGTGGGCGTAGCGGTCCTGGTTGCCGGCAGTCTCAGGTCTCGGGACTTCTGAACTTGCCTGAGCTCCCCGACATCGTCGTCTATATCGAAGCGTTGGAACGTCGCGTCATGGGAAAGACCGTGACTGGAGTGAGAGTCGTCAGCCCGGCTGTGATGCGTACATACGACCCTCCCTACGACGCGCCCGCTGGGCACACCGTTGAGTCGCTTGATCGGGTCGGTAAGCGAATTGTGGTCGGATTCGGGTCGGATCTCTTCGCTGTGATCCATCTGATGGTGGCGGGGAGGCTGCGTTGGGAGCCTCCAAAGAAGCCCGTGCCCAAGAAGGTCGGCCTGGCGGCGTTCGATTTCGAGCACGGCACACTGATCCTCACCGAGCAGGGGACGAAGAAGCGAGCCGGGATCTGGATGGTCTCGACCTGGGATGCTGTCGCCGAGCTCGACCGTGGTGGGATCGAGCCATTGGAAATCGACGTGGCCGAGTTCGGCTCTGCAATCACCGCCGAGAACAGAACACTGAAGCGGACTCTCACGGATCCCAGGGTCCTGTCGGGGATCGGGAATGCGTATTCGGATGAGATCTTGTGGGAGGCGCAGATGTCACCGGTCAAGCGAACTGGTCAGCTTGACGAGGAGGAGATCGCCCGGCTGCACGCCGCGGTCCAGAAGTCCCTGAAACTTTGGACGCAGCGGATGCGCGACGAGGTTGGTGACGAGTGGCCGAAGAAGGTCACGGCGTTCAGAGACGATATGGCAGTGCATGGGAAATTTGGCGAACCCTGTCCTCGGTGTGGGTCGAAGGTCCAGCGAATCGTCTACAGCTCAAACGAGACGAACTATTGCGCCACGTGCCAGACGGGCGGGAAGCTGTTGGCGGATCGCTCGCTCAGCCGTTTGCTCAAAGACGACTGGCCGTCGACCATCGATGAACTGGAAGGCGCCTAGGACTCGCTCAGCTGAGCTACTCCGCGGCGCTCCATGTTGCCCCAGGTCTTGGTCGCCTTGCCACCGATAAGCGCGCGGATGCGCCAGATAACAGTCATCTGGTGGATTCCGAGGTTCTCGATCAACGCCATCACGACTAGACGCGACGTGTCGCTGATGCTGTTCGAATATCCGTATGGCTCGTCGAGGATGATGGCGATGAACGAGTTGAGAATCCCGAGCCCGAATGCCACGAGCACCATCAACGAGAAGGTTCCGAAATTGACGGCGCCCACAAGTACTGCGAGCGGGACAACGATGTAGCCGATGAACTCGATGATCGGCGCCAGGTATTCGAACATCACATATCCCGGCCATGTCACCATTCCGAGCTTTCCGTAGCGACGGTCAAAGATCATCGGCGTGAAGTCACGGACGGCCTGAACCAAGCCTGTGTGCCATCGAATTCTTTGGCGCCTCAGGACCTTTCTGGTTGGCGGCACTTCGGTCCAGATCACAGCGGATGGCTCGTACACGATTCGGTACGGGATCTCGTTCTCGAGGTGAAACTTGTGAAGTCGGAGTGTCAGATCCATATCCTCACCCATGTGACCCGAAGTGAATCCTCCGACTGCGAGCACAGCAGAGCGTTTCCAGACTCCAAAGGCGCCTGACACGTTGGGGAGTGCGTTGATCGATGACCATCCGGGTCGCGCGGCGATGAAGGTCCGGAGATACTCGAGCACCTGGAAGCGTGCGATTAGCCCGCGGGGGACGTGCGATTCGATCAGGTGGCCATGGCGCACGACGCTGCCGTTCAGCGGTCGGATGTTTCCTCCGACTGCCACTGTTCGCTCACGGTCCTCGACGACACGCTGCATCGATCGGATCAGGCACTCGGCGTCCAGGACGACGTCGGCGTCGGTACACAGGACGTACGGGTATCGAGCGGCGTTGATTCCAGCGTTGAGGGCGTCGGCACGCCCGCCATTCTCCTTATCGACAACGGTGATCTCGACGCCTCCGCGGCCTCGGTAGATCGCGTTCACCGGCTGGGTCTCGATGTCGGGCCGATAGGGAACCTTTACCTTCGAGAGGTCGAAGGCTTCTATCAGCTTCTCGAGCGTTTCGTCCTTCGATCCGTCATTGGCGATGACTATCTCGAACTTCGGGTACCCAACAATGGACATCGATCTGACTGAGTCAACGATGCCGACTGCCTCGTTGTATGCGGGTATGACGATCGAGACTGGAGGTGCCATTCGGGAGGAGAGCATCTCGGTGACCCGCCCGTATCGCTGAAGGTTCTGACCTCGTCTAAGTGCAAGCGCAGAGTGGATCGAGATCGTGGTGACATAGAGGTTCATCAGTACGAAGTACCCCAGGATGGCTATGCCAAGAACCTTGATGACGTGGATGAGCATCAGGTTGTCAGCACCTTTCGGCCCTCCACATACTCGATCAGATCGAAGTCTCGTGTGGCCCCAAGGCCATTGGCAATCCTCTCTCGTGCGGCGATGACTTCCCCGGCGTCAGCCAGGGCCTCGGCAGCCGCGTCCCTGGCGTGGGCGTCGTCCCCGAGGATTGTCGAGTAGAGGATCTCACGGCCCTGGAGAGTGGATGCCAACGCCCCGGCTGCGTTCCGCCTCACCCACCAGTTGATGTCATGGAGCCCGATTGCGAGCGTTGGCAGTATCGCCTCGTCGTTGATGCCACTTAGTGCCTTGGACGCCTTCGCTCGTAGTCTCCAATCCTCCGATCTAGCAGCTTTCTCTATCGGATAGATGTCCGGTCCGACGCCCAACACTCCGAGGGTTTCGACCGCAGCTAGCTGGATCTCGATGTCGTTGGCGTCGTCCAGTATTTCGATGGTTGGGCCGATTGCTTCTGGGTCGCCGATAGCAGCAAGGGTCCTAATTGCGGTGGGAACGCCTCGGTTTCCCAGTCGATGGTTGCTCTTGATGTAGGCGATCAGAGGCCAGGTGGCACTTGGTCCGAAGGTGATCAGACTGTCTGCAAATCTCGACCTGACCCACGGTGTCTCGTGTTCGAGTTGTTTGAGGATCACGCCGATGGCTGGGGTCCAGCGCATGCGTGCAAGGCCGCGTGCGCATTGGATTCGGATCTCTGGCTCTTTGTCTGTCAGATGATCAAGAAGAACGTGAGCTGCGGACTCATCGGCGAGCTCCGCAAGAGCCACCGCGGCGCGAAGTCTCTGCCCCACATTCCTGCTGTCATCGAGTTTGGCGGCCTGTTGTTCTGAGATTCCGTACCGGTCGACGAGGTCCGTGATCTCGGATGCCTCCTGTCCGACCAGGACTGTCCGAAGGTCAATGACCGCGTCGAGGAAGGCCTCATCCTCGGCTACACGCTTGCCAAGTCTCACGCCCTCACCCGATGCGGACAGGTGCTGGCTGAGCACAGCGATGTAGGCGCTTCGCCGACGAGCGTGCGCGAGGGTCCGTCTTCGGTTGAGTCCCTTGTACGTCAGCAGCACCGTGAGTAAGACGGCGTTGCTGGCGAAGATGAGGATGACCGTGAGACGCAGAATCTCCAAGCCTGTCATTTGTCCCTGGTTTATCGGAACGTTCTGGTGTCAGATTGAGTGTTGGCGACTCAGGGCTAGGGAGATGCGAGCGATCAGTTCGTTTACGCGAAACGGCTTTCGAACGAAGTCGGTCGCGCCCATCCGAAGACACTCGAGGACTGTTGCCTCTTCGTCGACTCCGCTGAGCATTATCACCGGGAAAGTGATTCCTTCCGCGACCCACTTTTCGAGTACCTCTAGCCCCAGGAGTCCGGGCATCAGATGGTCGAGGATCGCCAGGTCGATCTTTTGTTCGATGCCGGTGGAGTACGCCTCAGATCCGTTGGGGGCTGTCACGACTGAGTAGCCCTCAGCTTGGAGGGCTACGGACAACAACATCCTGATGGTCTCTGTGTCGTCAGCGACGAGTATTCGCGGCATTCGGGCCTATGTCAGAGGTTTGGTCCTCGACTCTGAGGAGTCGAGATCCCTTTGATGTATCGAGCGGCGTAAGCCTTCACTTAAATCTCGATCTGGCGGGCACCTATGAATGCCATGACGTAGGCGGCGTATGCGATGAGGGCCGCAATGACAATTCCGAACTCATCGAGTTGACCGCCACGCACATCAGTGGCGAACTCGATCAATCCGAATATGGCGAGAGCCCATCCGACGATCTTCATGAGGACGGGCAGACGCTGGATCTTTTCTAGTTTCTCACGGTCCAGCCGGGGGAGTATCACAGCCAGTGAGGCAATGACGGCAATGGTGTTGTCCATGCCGTAGTTGTTGATCAAGAGGTCGAAGATGATCCAGACCGCGATGAGGATCATGCCGGCAAAGGCGACCAAGCCTTCTCCGCTGGTGAAGTCTCCGGCTCCTTCGAGCACCGATTGATCGTCGTGCTCATCCTGGATCTCGGGTAGTGCCTTTTCGTCCTCGGGCAGTTCAGGGACGCCGTATTCGTCGGTCAAGTGTGTTCTCCTCGAAGGTCGATTCGATTCTAGAGAGCGGGTTTTCGCGCTTCGGGCATCACTACTTGTGATCGAACATATGTTCGGTATGATGGATTGCCCGAAATTGGAGTCACTTTGGGCATCGAAGGTCTAACGACCGGTCAAATCGATCTCGCTTCACCTGGTGTGGAGTGGGGGGATCAGCGAGATCTGCTCCAGCTCCGATCGGGGCAGGTAACTGAACTGGTGGGTGATCCCGGCTCGGGTCTGACCCGGATGGGTTTGGGTCAACTCGCACCATTCTCTCGATCGCACACGGTTGTCGTGGTTGACAGCAGAGGGTTGATCTCACCCGAGGCTGCATGGGAGACGGGGGTCGTTTCGGAGCGCATGGTCGTGGTCCGATGTGGCTCACCTCATCTCTGGCCCAAAGTGGCGTCAGCTCTTCTCGAAGGTGTGCAGGCGATGTACATAGAGGTGCCCGCCGGCATCAAGGAAAGAGAGTTGCGAAGGCTGGGGGCGATAGCCCGTGCGCGACGAGTTGCAGTCGCCATGAGACCAATGGGAGGTCGTTTGCCAGCTGGTGTTGCCTTTGTCCGGCTCAGAGTGTTGGGGGTCACCTGGGAGGGAGCTGATCGAGGTCATGGCAAGTTGACCAGGCGCCGCCTGGTCGTCGAAGCGTCTGGAAAAGGTGCGTCGGGAGCTACTCGGCGCTTTGAGGTCGAAGATGAAGGCAAGGGCCCTTTGCGTCTGGTACCCGATGTGGTCACTGGGCAGGCCGGACGTCTCGTCAGCTGACTCTGTCCTCGTAGTCGACGAGCGTGTCACCGGTGCGACTGACGATGTGCTCGAAGCCGGTGTTCGGTTGGGGATGCCGCGACGTGAAGCAGAAGTCCTTGCGCCTTTCGCCAGGGTCTTGATACGTGACCTTGGAGAGGAGACGCGGAGATTCGAGAAGGTGGTTCTTACGGTCGAAGACCTGGTGCCCAGGGTGGAGGTGGTTTCGCCCGGGTTGCTCTTCGTGCCGGTCGCCGGCGCAGTCAGGTACTACGGGGGTGAGGAGAAGCTGGCGACGACCATCGATGGTGTGCTGACGAAGCTTGATTCCGAGCCCCCTCAGTTTGTCGGCATCGCAGATGGGCCGTTTGCTGCCCGTTGGGCAGCAGCCGTCGCCAAACCAGGGCACCCCAACATCGTTGACGACACTCTTGGCTTTCTGTCCCGTCTCGATCTCGAGACGCTGCGTGAGTCGATGGGTGGCACAGAGATGATCGACACTTTCCGATGGCTGGGGATATCGACTCTTGGAGAAGTCACGAATCTCCCCCGAGAGACGCTGGCTTCGAGGTTTGGCAATCAAGGGATCCTCGCCCATCGCCTCGCCAGCGGTGAGGATCGGGCGCTTGACCCCAGAGATATCCCACAAGAGTTGTCCGTTTCGATGGAGTTCGAAGATCCTCTGGAGGCGATGGATGCCGTGCTGTTCGCGGGACGGAACATTGTCGAGCGTTTGCTGGCCCGTCTGCGGTCGAGCGGAGTCGCTCCTCATGCCGTTGAGATCGCGGCCACTCCGCTGACAGGAAAACCGAGAGTTCGAGTTTGGCGCTCCGCGGAACCTCTGACCGAGCGTGCTCTCTACGACCGGGTTCGATGGCAGTTGAGTGCCTGGGTTGAAACAGCGGGAGTGGTGGGGGGAGTTACCGCACTCAGAGTCTCTCCACATGATCTATCTGGCGAAGGCCGTCAGATGGGTTTGCTCAGCGACGAGTCCTCTGCTGTTGAGACCGAGCGTGCTCTGGTGCGTGCCCAGGCACTTCTTGGTCCCGACGCAGTCCTCCAGTCTGCTCCCCAGGGTGGGCGTATGCCTGCTGAGAAAGTGTCGTGGTCGCGATGGGGTGAAGAGCCTGTTTCACCGGAACGTGACGAAGAAGCTCCCTGGCCAGGTGCGACACCCTCTCCTGCCCCCGCTCTGGTCCACTCGAAGCTACGGCCTATCGAAATCGAATGGGATGAAGGGCTTCCGTCGCGGATTCGTCTCGGGACGAGATGGGAGCCGGTTCTCACGTGGAGTGGCCCGTGGAGGCTGAGTGGTCGATGGTGGTCAGGTGAGAAGGACGCAGATCGCTTTCAGATCGTGACTTCAGCCGGAGCGTTTCTATGTGTGGTGGCTCAAGGCAAAGCCTTCTTGGCTGGTGTCTACGACTGACTCACCCGACGGGCCCGCCGAGGCGACTCACGTTGCCGGCGATGATTTCCCGAGTTTGATCCCGCAATGAGTTGACGTCTGTAGGTGTGAGGCCAGCAGTCTCGATTGCGGGGTCGACGATCGCCTTTACAGGGCCGCCTCGAAACCATGGTCGGCCTGGAACTGCTGCTTCGTATGTCCCGTGGATGGACAAGGGGAGAACTGGCAACTGTGCGGCGACGGCCATGGTGAACGCGCCCTTTTTGAATGGCTTCATCACACCATCGCGTGGTCTGGTCCCCTCCGCGTAGATGATGAGGCTGCGGTTGTGCTCGATGAGGTCCTTTGCCTGTCGGTTGACAGATGCATGAATTGCGCCGCGCGCCGCGCGATCGACCTCGATCATTCCGACACGCCGCATCGCCTGCGCGAACACCGGGATTCTGAAGAGCTCCTTCTTCGCTAGGTAGCGGATGGGGAGTCGGACGGTAAGGAAGCACACCATGATGTCGAGTGTGGAGAGATGGTTGGCGACGATCACATACGAGCGCTCGGGATCGATGTGCTCCTGGCCTTCGATTTCGAGGGTGGTCCCTGAAGCCCACAGCCAAGCTTTGCTCCACGCCCAAATCACCTTTTCGATAAGTGGCGAGGTCTGACTGAACAACGCGATGGTGAGCACAGCGATTGCACCAAGAAACGTGACGGTTACACCCACGGTCCAGGTGAGGATCGTGCGGAAGCCAATCTTGAGCACTGTCACGAGATCGAGGCTAGCGATGCCCGGATACGCTGGCTTCATGGACAAGAACTCGTTGCGAGCGGAAATGCGGTCATCGGCTGTGCCAGGTGAGCAGGTAGCTCAAAGCGTCCGCAGAGCGCTCAGAGACTGGCTTGCATCGCAACTACCAGGGACGGTCGCTGCTTATGTGCCTATGGACGACGAGGTCTCGGTGACCGAACTGTTTGAGGATTTGCCGGGCTGGCGGTGGGTTTTGGTTCGTGTCGAAGACGACGGCGCCGTTACGTTTCGGGATCGGGCAGTGCCTCTCGAGAAGCATCGGTTCGGGATGTACCAGCCGCGGGGCACGGGTGCCGTGGTCGCGCCATGGGAAATAGACATCTTCCTGGTTCCCGGCCTCGCATTCTCCGCGGAAGGTGCTCGGCTAGGTCGCGGAGGCGGCTTCTACGATCGGATTCTTGCAGACAGGCGGGCTGACTCGCTTGCGGTGGGTGTCACATGGTCAGATCGAATCCGAACCGACATTCCGATGGCCGATCACGATCAACCAGTAGATCTTCTTGTGACCGAATCGGGAGTCATCCAGCCGCGCTCCAACCCGTGACTCTCGACTGACTTAGGTAGATCACCGGTCCTTGGGGACGGTTCTGCCGGTACTGCGGGTACTTCTCGACCAGGGCATCTAGAGCATCCTCGAAGGTTGCCCCATCTCGGATGATCGACGCTGGGCCGTCGACTCGAACCCACCACAGCTGACTCCAATCTTCCTCGTAGTGATCGACGAGAAAGGAGGCTTTTCGGGTTGCTTCGACATTTCTCAGGCGCTTCAACGTTCGGGTTGACTTGGGCTTCTGGTCGACCGCTGTGACGACATTGCCTCCGACCACCGCATAGGTCACAACGACCACATGAGGAAGTCCATTGCGGTCAACAGTTGCGAGATGGCCTGTGGGCTTGCTGGTCAGCTTGACCAGAGCCTCAGCGCTGTCCATCAACCGCCGCGACCAGCGGCTCGATCGTTCTCCAGGCAGTCTCCGCCCATCGGGCGTGGCCAGCGGCACTTACGTGGAACTGGTCGGCCGCCCAAAGCTCTCGGTGCGACCACGCCTTTGGGTCGTCACTTCTCTGGTGCACCACAGCCGTGCCGTGTTTCTGAGCCACACGCCAGTGCGCATCGTCGAAGCGGCGAGATCGACGGGAGACCATCTGGCTGAGTGGGGGATGCAACCGGGGGATCGTGCCCAGGACGCCAACTCCACTTTGGACGATGACAGCGTCGGTCTTGGCGAGTTCGCCGATCAAGAAGTCGAGATTGGACTCGAAGACAGCTCGAGGAACGGCTTTGATCACGTCGTTCGCCCCTACCGAAACAAGGATTAAATGCGGGTCGAAGGACAGAGTGTCGTCCAGTTGGTCGGAGATCAGGTTGTGTGCCATCGAGCCACCAACGGCGACTGATCGCAGGACGACATGGTGGCCTGTATCAGCGAGCCGCTGACATACGATCGAGACCCAGATCTCCTCCGGTCCGCTGACACCCGGAGCCGTGACCGAGGAGTCACCCATCACAACGACACGAAGGGTCGGATTCTCGGGACTCCCAAATTCACCGGAAGGGTCGAAGTCGTCCAACTCGGGTGCAGGTTTCAGTACGGCGTAAGCAGCTTCGAGTCCGACCACAGCGACGGCGGTCGCGGCACCCCTGCGAATGATCTGTCGAACCATCCAAGTATTTTGCCAGAGCGGCGGAGTTCAGCCGTTGGCAGCCTTCTGGATTCGTTCCTTGAGCCCGAACCGTGCCTTGGAACCGGTGAGATCGATGAATGCGCCTATCTCATCAGAGAATGTCGACGGGTCATCTGGATAGAACTCAAACGGGTCTCCGGCGACCTTGAGTGCGAACTTGTAGATCGATACTCGCTCCGCCTCGATCCGTTCCAGCGCCCAAGAGCCGACATGCAGTCGTCCTGCGGACACCCTGAACCTGCCGTCGCCGATATCTATCAGCACGCTGCTGGGCTCTAGATCTGGCCCCTGAAGCCGCCCGGTGAATTGCGCCATCCCGATGGCCAATCTAGTCGGAATCGCGCAAAGGTGAACAGGGTGGAAGCGTCAAACGCCCTGTACAGTTGTAACTAGTCACTTATGAGCGATCCGACTCGACAAAACGCGGCTCTGACCCACAAAGTCAGGTTCGTGACTGCCACGACTCTGTTCGATGGCCACGACGCGTCTATAAACATCTTCCGTCGGATTCTTCAGGCGTCGGGGGCCGAAGTCATCCATCTTGGCCACAACCGAAGTGGCCAGGACATCGTGGATGCTGCGATCCAGGAGGACGCCCATGCCATCGCTGTGACTTCGTATCAGGGCGGTCACATGGAGTTCTACAAGTACCTCAGGGACCTTCTCGTCGAGCGTGGGGCAGAGCACATCAACCTCTTCGGAGGCGGTGGCGGGACGATTCTCCCATCGGAGGGCGAGGAGCTAGCTGCCTACGGAGTCACGAGGATCTACTCGCCTGACGATGGGCGAACTCTCGGATTGACCGGAATGGTGGCCGACATGCTCGCGATGTCGGACTTTGCCACGGGTGAGCTCGAGGACGGCTTCTCACTGGATTCGCTGTCTGCAGACCGGCCCGACGTCGTCGCCAGGTTGATATCGGCTGCTGAGAACTACACAGAGAAGTACGCAGATCTCTGGGAACAGGTTGAGCTGAAAGCCCTTGAATCGACAACGCCTGTTCTCGGCGTGACTGGGACCGGCGGCTCGGGCAAGAGCAGCCTCGTGGACGAGATCGTGCGTCGGTTTCTGGCGGACTTCGATGATCTAACAGTTGCCGTGGTGTCCGTTGATCCATCCAAGCGGCGCTCCGGTGGCGCCTTGCTCGGCGATCGGATCAGGATGAACTCCCTTCCTCATCCCCGGGCCTACATGCGCTCGTTGGCGACTCGGCAGGCCAACCTTGCGCTCTCACCTCACATCAATCACGCGTTGAACATCGTCAAAGCGGCTGGATACGACCTTGTGATCTTGGAGACTTCGGGTATCGGGCAGTCGGACACGGAAATCGTCGACTTCAGCGACCACAGCCTCTACGTGATGACGCCGGAGTACGGAGCGGCCACTCAGCTCGAGAAAATCGACATGCTCGATTTCGCCGACATGGTCGTCATCAACAAAGCCGACAAACAGGGTGCGCTCGATGCATTGCGTGACGTCCGCAAGCAATACAAACGCAACCATCAGCTATTTGACGCAGGTGATGAATCGTTGCCGATTCACACGACCGTTGCATCCGACTTCAACGATCCCGGCACCAATCGTTTCTACAAGGCGCTCGCCGCTCGGCTTGGGCTCACCTCGGACTTGGACATTCCGGTCAGTGACCATGCCAAGCAGCATGTTGTCCCACCGGAGCGAGCCAGATACCTCGCTGAGATCGTGGAGGAGATCAAAAGATACGACACATGGGCTGCCGAGCAGGCCGATGCCGCTGAGCTGGCATACCGGTTGGAGGGAGCAGCCGAGGCGGGTGTCGAAACCAAGGGGGCACCCGAGCCGGACCTGAACCCGGAGAATCGGCGTGCGTTGGAACGTTGGGATGGCCTCGTCGCCGAATACTCAGGCGAAGAGTTCATCTACCACGTGAGGGGCCGCGAGATACGACTACCTCTACATCATGAGACCTTGTCGCACACCAAGGTGCCCAAAGTGGCGTTGCCCCGATATCGGTCTTGGGGAGATCGGCTGCACTGGTTGCTGCAGGAGAACGTTCCTGGGGAGTTTCCGTTCACCGCAGGTGTCTTTCCATTCCGACGACAGGCCGAAGACCCGGCGCGGATGTTCGCCGGTGAAGGCCCACCCGAGCAGACAAATGCCCGCTTCCACTACCTAGCGGAAGGGATGCCAGCGAAGAGGCTCTCCACTGCCTTTGATTCGGTCACGTTGTATGGCGATGAACCGAATGAGCGACCAGACATCTATGGGAAGGTTGGGAACTCAGGTGTGTCCATCGCCACATTGGACGACGCCAAGAAGCTGTACTCAGGATTCGATCTCGCAGACCCCACGACCTCGGTATCCATGACGATCAACGGCCCGGCGCCGATGATCCTGGCCTTCTTCATGAACGCTGCCATTGATCAGGCATGTGAGAAGTACATCACTGAGCACGACATGTGGGATGAAGTCGAGGCGAAGGTCAACACCATCTACGGCGATCGTCCGCGGCCGGAATATCACGGCGAACTTCCTGACGGGCACGACGGGCTCGGATTGCGATTGTTGGGGGTGACCGGAGACCAGGTGTTGCCGGCGGATGTCTACGAGGAACTGAAGGCGGAGACCCTGTCGACGGTGAGGGGCACGGTGCAGGCTGACATCCTCAAGGAGGATCAGGCGCAGAACACGTGCATCTTCTCCACTGAGTTCGCATTGCGGATGATGGGAGACATTCAGCAGTACTTCGTTGACCAGGAGGTTCGCAACTTCTACTCAGTCTCGATCAGCGGGTATCACATGGCCGAAGCCGGAGCGAACCCGATTACCCAGTTGGCGTTCACACTCGCCAACGGCTTCACGTTTGTAGAGAACTACCTGGCCAAGGGGATGGACATCGACGACTTTGCGCCAAACCTCTCCTTCTTCTTCTCCAACGGCATCGACGCTGAGTACGCGGTGATAGGGCGCGTGGCGCGACGCATCTGGTCCAAAGCGATCAAGCACAAGTACGGAGGTAACGAGCGCTCCCAGAAGCTCAAGTACCACATCCAGACCTCGGGACGTTCTCTGCACGCTCAAGAGATCAGCTTCAACGACATCCGGACCACCCTCCAGGCCCTGTATGCCCTCTACGACAATGCGAACAGTCTCCACACGAATGCGTACGACGAGGCGATAACCACGCCTACCGAGGAGTCGGTGCGACGTGCGCTAGCGATTCAGCTGATCATCAACAAAGAGCTCGGGCTGAACAAGAACGAGAACCCGCTCCAGGGGAGTTTCATCATCGAGGAGCTGACCGACCTGGTCGAAGAGGCTGTCCTGGCCGAGTTCGAGCGTCTGAACTCGCGGGGAGGCGTGCTGGGTGCGATGGAGCGTCAGTACCAGCGGACGAAGATCCAGGAGGAGTCGCTCTACTACGAGCAGCAGAAGGAATCGGGTGAGTATCCGATCGTCGGGGTGAACACTTTCTTGTCCAAGGAGGGCTCGCCATTCGAGATGCCCAAGGAGCTGATCCGCTCGTCAGATGACGACAAAGATCGTCAGATACGGAATCTGAGGTCCTTCCAGGACCGAAATGCGGACGCGGCGGGTAGTTCGCTGGCCGAGCTGCAACGCTCGGCGGTCCATGGCGACAACATCTTCGAGCAACTCATGGCGACTTCGAAGGTGGCCTCACTGGGTGAGATGAGTCGCGCCCTGTACGACGTTGGAGGCCAGTACCGGCGGAACATGTGATGCCATTCTGGAACTGGTTTTCGGCAGTGCTTGCCATCGGTATAACGGGTGGTTTGGCGTGGTGGTTGCGTCGTAAGGCTGCCGAGGCTGACGAGTACTACGAGCGTGAGTACAAAGACCCGTCGCAGATGGGGGATTGGGGCGGCGGCGGCCCTTATTGAGGGCTGGATCTGAGCGGCGTCGGGTTCAACCTGTCGGTAGAAACCAATGCACGTATCCACGTTGGGCGCACACGACGCAGTTCGCGGTTGCGTTCAACCAGTCCAGTTCGAAGAAACTCAGCCCCGCGGTGTTGATCTGTCCCTTGCGCTTGAAGAAGAGGTTGTGGCCGCAGATCTCGCAGTTCATCTCATTGCCCACCACGACGTGCTTTGACGGATCTGTCTTGAAGATTCCCATGATGGGAGCGCAGGCCGTGGTCCTAGACGCCGAGCAGGGTGTTTCCATCGTCGTCGATCACCCAATACGGGTTGTGGGCAACCTCCCACGGGTTCCCTTCAGTGTCGATGAAGACACCCGAGTAGCCACCCCAGAAGGTCTCCGCGGGAGATCTCCCGACGGCGGCGCCAGCGGCACGAGCTTGTTCCATCACCTCATCGACTTCATCTCGGGACCTGGTGTTGTAGGCAAGTGTCACGCCACCCCAGCCTTCGGAGTTCGTGACGGCACTGTCTTCAGCCAGTTTCGTTCGATCCCACAGCCCCAAGACGAGACCACCCGCCTGGAAGAAGGCGATGTCGTCGGTGGAGCCCGATCCCTCGGTCCAACCCATCGCTTGATAGAAGGCACGCGCCCGATCTAGATCGGCCACACCGAGGCTGATGACACTCACTCTCTGTTCCATCTCAGAGAACTTACGTCCCGCCGCCGACAGAAGCGCTCGGGCAGCAAAAGGGTTCCTGATCTCGACACAACCACCGTTACCATCGACCGCGATGGGCAGAAACATCCCCCAAAAGCCAAATCTCGACGGTCTAGAGGCCAAATGGGACCCCTACTGGGAGTCCAACGATGTCTTCCGGTTCGACGCGAACAAGACACGCGACGAGATCTTCTCGATCGACACCCCGCCGCCGACCGTCTCCGGATCCCTGCACATGGGCTCGGTCTTCGGCTACGTCCAGACCGACGCCCACGCTCGATATCGTCGGATGTCGGGCAAAGAGGTGTTCTACCCGATGGGTTGGGACGACAACGGTCTGCCCACGGAACGTCGGGTGCAGAACTATTACGGGGTCCGTTGTGACCCCTCACTCCCGTACGACGAGGGCTTTGAGCCGCCTGCCGAAGCACATGACCCGCCGATCTCGATAAGTCGGCGCAACTTCATCGAGCTCTGCCACATACTCACCGACGAGGATGAGCAAGTCTTCGAGCACCTTTGGCGCACGATGGGGCTCTCGGTCGACTGGAAACAGACCTACGCAACAATCGATGACACCGCACAGAAGACGAGCCAGAAGGCCTTCCTCAACAACCTCGCCAGGGGAGAGGCCTACTCGCAGGAGGCGCCAGTGCTCTGGGATGTCGACTTCCAGACTGCCGTCGCCCAGGCCGAGCTCGAGGATCGTGAGAAAGGCGGCGCGTATCACAAGGTTGCCTTCCACACGGCAGACCGTGGGAAGGTCTACATCGAAACCACTCGTCCCGAGCTGATCTGCTCCTGTGTCGCCCTTGTTGCTCACCCGGACGATGAGCGCTATCAGTCGCTCTTTGGCTCCACGGTCACCTCGCCCATCTTCGGTGTCGAGCTGCCCGTCCATCCCCATGAACTAGCCGAGCCAGACAAGGGGACGGGGATAGCGATGATCTGCACGTTCGGTGACACGACGGACGTCACCTGGTGGCGTGAGCTCGATCTCCCGACGAGGACAGTCATCCAGCCGGACGGTCGTTTCACATCGGAGACGCCGGACTGGTTGGTCAACGCTGACGCCTACGGCGAACTTGCCGGGCTCTATCCGAACCAAGCTCGTCGCAAGATGGCTGAGCTGCTCGCCGAGTCAGGTGATCTCGAAGGCGAGCCGCGTCAGATAATGCATCCGGTCAAGTTCTACGAGAAGGGTGATAGGCCCCTCGAAATCGTCTCCAGCCGCCAGTGGTTCATTCGCAATGGCGGTCGTGATGACGACCTGCAGAAGGAGTTACTTGTACGTGGCGAAGAGCTGCACTGGGTTCCAGAGTTCATGGGTGTCAGATACCGGCACTGGGTCGAAGGTCTGACCGGCGACTGGCTGATCTCGAGGCAGCGATTCTTCGGAGTTGCCATACCCCTCTGGTATCCGCTGAACGAGGCGGGCGAGCCTGACTACGACAACCCGATCGTCCCCAGCGATGATCAGCTTCCCATCGATCCGACGAGCCACACGCCGAGTGGGTATGACGAGTCACAGCGTGGCCAACCTGGCGGCTTCATGGCCGATCCGGACGTGATGGACACGTGGGCGACATCCTCTCTCACGCCCCAGATTGCCGGCAGGTGGCTCGACGACCCTTCCTTCTTCGAGCGCGTCTTCCCCATGGACATCAGGCCCCAGGGTCCCGAGATCATCCGCACCTGGCTGTTCGGGTCAACGGTTCGCGCCCATATGGAGCACGGCGTTCTTCCGTGGCACACCGCCACGATCAACGGCTGGATCCTCGATCCCGACCGGAAGAAGATGTCCAAGTCGAGGGGCAACGTCGTCACCCCTATGCCGCTCATTGAGGAGTACGGCGCAGAGGCCGTCCGCTATTGGGCTTGCAACGGTCGACCGGGGGTCGACACAGCAGTCGACTTCGGGGTGATGAAGATCGGCCGCAGATTGGCAATCAAGATCCTCAACGCGTCGCGTTTCGCGTTGGGCTTCACGGACTCGGACGTGGATATCGCTGCCATCACCGAGCCGATCGACAGGTCGATGTTGGGTGGGCTCGCCAGTGATGTCTCAGCTGCCACCAAGGCATTCGAGGAATACGACTACGCCAGAGCGTTGGAAGTCGCCGAGAAGTCGTTCTGGTCGTGGACCGACGACTATCTCGAGTTGGTCAAGGCTCGTGCATACGGAGACGGTGCCGCAGCCGAATCGGCACACGGAGCACTGCAGTTCGCACTGAGCGTTTACCTGCGCTTGTTTGCCCCATTCCTGCCCTTCGTGACGGAGGAGGTCTGGAGTTGGTGGCGTGAAGGATCTGTCCATCTAGAGACCTGGCCAACGCCGTCCGAATTCGCCGGTGTCGAGGGTGATGCCGCGGTCCTCAACTCGACAAGCCAAGTCCTTACCGTTGTCCGCCGCACCAAGTCCGAGGCCAAGGTCTCGATGCGTGCTGAGCTCGAATCCTTGTCTGTGAGTGGTGACTCATCGCTACTCGACGCCGTCAGAGCCGCTGAAGGCGACCTGCTTGCGGCCGCCGGGGCCAATGCCGTTGCCTATGTCGAAGGCGAGCAATCCGTCGAAGCGGTGTTAGCTCCTACCAGCTGAGCACGCAGGTCTCAGCGACCTCGTCGTCCCAAGATCTCGTCGATCTTGGAAAGACGGTCGGCGATGTCTTTCTCGTGCCCATGATGCCCAGGGCGAAAGATGGGCCTTGGGTCAACCCCGTCTGGGAAGTACTGCTGCTTGGCGACGCCCAGCGGGTCGTCGTGGGGGTATACGTATCCCTCTCCGTGCCCAAGGTCCGATGCACCGGAGTAACTGCTGGAACGGAGATGAGGAGGAACCGATGGGGTGGGACCGCCTTCGACGAGCTCTTGGGCTGCTCTCATCGCCCGTCCCACAGAGTTGGACTTCGCTGCAGTTGCAAGAAACAGGGTGGCGTGAGCCAGGTGGTAGCGGGCTTCGGGCAGGCCAACGTAGGCGAGAGCCTCAGCCGCCGACACCGCGACACTGATCCCTTCGGAATCTGCAAGGCCGACGTCCTCAGAGGCAAGGATGATCAGCCGTCGGGCAATGAACTCTGGGTCTTCACCGCCTTCGAGCATGAGCATCAGCCAATACATCGCTGCGTCGGGGTCTGACCCCCTTATCGACTTGATGAACGCGGATATGACGTCGTAGTGAGAATCGCCGGTCTTGTCGTAGCGCACCAAGCGCCGTTGCAACGCCTCGGAAACGTCGTCGAATGTGATCTCCTGTCGGCCTGCGGCCTCGGCCATTCGGGCCGCGACCTCCAGGGAGTTGAGAGACTGACGTGCGTCGCCGCCGGTTCGGGTGGCGAGTTCAGTGGCGACGTCTGAGTCGATGGTGAGACCCATGGCGCCGAGGCCTCGCTCAGGGTCGTCGAGGGCCCGATTCAAGAGTGCATGGATCTCATCCGGTGTCAGCGACTCGAGGCGGAACAGCGTCATGCGCGACATCAACGGCGAGTTGACTTCGAAGTAGGGGTTCTCGGTAGTTGCTCCGATCAGGATCAGCGTCCCGTCTTCGACTCCGGGGAGCAGTGCGTCCTGTTGGTTCTTGGCGAAACGGTGGATCTCGTCGAGAAACAGGACCGTTCGCCGTTCCTCGGTAGCCAGTCGCTGTTTGGCGCCAGCCAGGACGCCGCGAATGTCTTTCACCCCGGCTGAGGTTGCAGAAAGTGTCTCGAACGCGGCTTCGGCATTCTTGGCAACGATCGAGGCAAGAGTGGTCTTGCCTGTTCCGGGAGGTCCCCAGAGCAGCAGCGAAATCGGGTTGGATGAGGCTGCGATATGTCGGAAGGCAGAATCGGATGCCAGCAAGTGGGTCTGGCCCGCAACTTCATCGAGTGTCCGCGGGCGCATCCGGGTCGCCAGGGGAGCGGTCTGGGCGGCGAATGCCTCGGCGCGGGCCTCGAAGAGGTCGGTCATCGGAGCGACGGTACCTGCCCCTCGATGACTTCGGTCAAGGCAGGGGTAATTTGACTCCATGGCCCGGAGGCAGAACAGACGGTGACGGTCGCCGAGATCGGTAGCGCACTGCTCATGGCTGCGATCGGCGTGGCGCTGGCCGGACTCGTCACCGGGAGACGTGGCACTCTTCGGCTGGCCGCGCTGCTCTCGGCCCTATCGACTCTTGCCCTGGCCTATGCCCTGGTCAGTTCGGATTTCAGCCTGGACTACGTCGTTCGCACCACTTCGCTGGCCACACCGTGGCCGTACCGAATGGCTGCGCTTTGGGGTGGCATGGAAGGCTCCATTCTCTTCTACTCGGCCATGACCTTGGCGGTGGCCTCCTTCGCCTCGCTAGGCCGCGCTGGGGTCCGCGCTGCCGCGGCGGTAGGACTCGCCCTGTTGGGAATCACGGCTGTGTTTGCCAACCCATTCACCACTCTTGATGTACCCGCTGTCGATGGCATGGGCCTTCTGGCCATCCTCCAGCATCCAGCGATGATCTACCACCCGCCGATTCTCTACCTCGGGCTCACCTCGCTGATCGTCGCGTTCGCCAAGACCATGGACAAGTCGTTCGGAGACTTGGAGCTCAGCAGCTGGCTGGTCGAAACGAGAGCTTGGCTCTACTTCTCTTGGACCATCCTCACCGTCGGCATGGTCGCCGGCGCCAGTTGGGCATACGTTGAACTCGGTTGGGGCGGCTATTGGGCTTGGGACCCGGTGGAGAACACTTCGTTGATGCCATGGCTCGCAGCGACCGTTTTCCTCCACTCGTCGCGTGTTGAGGAAGCCACCAATTCTCTTGTCCGCACGAACACCTATCTGGCAGGAATTCCGTTTGCCCTCACGGTCGTCGGGGTATATCTAACGCGATCAGGGATCACCGGGTCGATCCACTCGTTCGCCGAAGACCCGTCAGTCGGCCTCGTCCTGTTCGTCTCGACACTTCTCGTGTTGGGTGTGTTGTCGATTGCGACCCTTCGCGAACCCAGAGGCGCACCGGTGGCTTGGAAGGGCAGGAGGGGTTGGCTCAACGTGAGTGCCATCCTTGTGTCGGCTGCGCTGGCGTTTGTCACCGCTGGGTCTCTTTATCCCGCATTCCGATCAGTGTTCTTCGCGGAGACGTTGATCGTCGATGCGCGTTTCTTCGTCCTGACAATCCTTCCCATCGCAGTCCTCATCGCCGTTTTCTTGAGTCTCGCGGTGAGCCGGCGCTGGGCGCTATTCAGCTGGTCCGGAGCGATTGGCGCGGCCCTGACCGCTTGGGTTTATGGACCAGGCATTGGCCTGTTGCTCACCGCTCCGGCTGTGGGCAGCATCGCGGTTCTGGTTGCAGACCTGGTGGGGCGGCGACCACGCCGGCGGCAGCTGTCACTGCGGATGGCGCACCTGGGAATGGCAATCTTGCTATTCGGGGTGGCTGGCAGCTCCTTCGGAGAAGACTTCGAGGGGCCAATGCAGGTAGGTGACTCGGTTGAAGTCTCCGGCATCACGATCACGCTCAATGAGGTATCCAGTGGAGAGGAAGATCGCTACCTGTATGTCAGAGCCGATTTCGATGTCGACGGGAGGGGGTTGGCTCCCGAGATCAGAGCGTTCGAGGATCAGAGCCTGCCGGTCGCAGAACCGGCCCTGCTCTCAGGGCCGTCGCGGGATGTGATCGTGGCGACTTCTTTGCTGTTTCCCGACGGCGAGACTGTCGATGTCAGCATCTTCGTCAGACCGCTTGTGTGGTGGGTGTGGGCTGGGGCGCTTCTGATTTCGGTGGCTGGCCTGACCTATCTCCTCGGGAAAGGCGGAGTCGACGCAGAGCGACGTCGATTGGCCAGAGCAAAGCCGCCAGCAGCAGGAACCACCAACGGTACTGACGTTCGGTAACGCCCTCCTCGAGGCCTTCGGGATCGAAAGCCTGTGCGGATGTGATCTCGCCTCGGCCGCCGGTGGCCGTGGAGATTGAGCTCATCAGGTCTTCGTCTGCGGGCCCCGGTAGGAACTCAGCGGCGAACGACCTGGTCGCCAGGGTTGAGATGACCGCTGTCTCTCCGCTGGAGTCAGCCACGTTGGCACCGATCGCGTAGGTGCCGCCCTGTCGGGCCGGCGCAACGGCTTGAAACTCGAAGTCCGACACGCGATCTAGGCGGAGCTCGGAGAAGGTCCCGTCTGGGTAGCTGATGCGAACTGTCGGTTCGAATCCTGACTCGAAGACTTCTGCGCCCTCGAGGCGAATGGTCATCAACTCTTCTGAGATCGACGCCTCGAGTCGCTGACCGTCCGAACCAGTGAGGGGGAACGTGTCCCGCACCACGTTGGACCAGAAATCTCCGTATCCGTCCCAAGACGCCCACTGGGCACCCCATTTCTCACCACCGTCGCTGGTCCAGGCGGTGACTTTGCCGAGACCCACCCGCCACGACGCCAACAGCGGATCTGCCAGCTCTCCGACCTGGAGCTGCACGTCAGCTGTTGGTTTCGGAGTGGTGGCCACATATCCGAGGAGGGCCGGCGATGATGCAAGATTCCTCACTGCGGCCGAAGTGGAAGTAACGGTTGGGAAGAACTCGCCCTCGTTGATGTAGCTTCGTGACGCGAGCCGTGCTTCTTTGACGAAGATCTCCGGGATCTCGTTCAGGTCTCTGCCGGGGTAGAAGCGGCCGTTGCCGGCCTCGGCCACCACTTCGAGGGCCGGTGTTGCACCTTCGCCGGTACCCACCACCGAAACCGTGACTCCCTGGTCAGCAATTCGTTCCACGGTTTCGACCAGATCTTTGGCAAAGGGCTGTCCGACGAACTCCGCCCCAATTTCCAACTCCGCGGTGAACCCGTCTGTGAACAAGATGATGTGCTTCAGCTCCTTGTCGGAAGCCAGAAGCTCTTCTGCTGCCTTCTCGATGGCTGGGACTATCCGGGTCTCGCCGAAGGGGCGTAGGCTTCCTATGCCGTCGTCGATCGTGTCTCGGTCCGGGAATTCCTGGAGTGGAACCACCCATCGGCTGTCGCCCGAAAACGCCAGCACTCCGACAGCGTCGTTGGCGCCAAGCGCCTCGATCGCCTTGACAGCGGCGGCCTTGGAGATGTCCGTCTTGTTGACACCACCCTCGAAACTGTTGCTGCCGGACTCGTCACAGTGACAAGCCCCCATGGACTCACTGGTGTCGATCAGAAGAACCTCGGCGACTGATGCCTCGCGTTCCTTGTCGGGAGCTTCGGAATCGACCGGCAGCAGAGCCTCCAACGGTGTGTCGCGATACCCCCCTAGCCCGTAGGAGTGGGTACCCCCGACGACGACCAGCCCTCGACCGAGGTCCCGCACCACAGTGTTCAGATTGTTGAGTTTGGTTTCGTTGAGGTCGCGGGCGCTGACGTCGACCAGCACAACCGCGCGATGGATCGACATCTCCTGCACTCCCGGCATTTCATCGACAACGACACGATCGACCTCCAAGCCGGTTGAGCGGAGTACTCCTTCCAGGACGTCGCCGTTGTCTTGTTCCCCTTCGATGACCAGGACGCTGGCGGGCCCCCGAACCTCTACCCCGGCGCGAAGTTCGTCATTCTCGGGCACCCCGTCACCGTTGAGTCTCACCTTTGCGTCGAATTGTTGGAGTCCGGGTTCGCCGGCGACGGTTGAGAACACGACTGAGTTCGATCCGGGCGCGAGTTGGACATCTTGGCTGGAGATGACACCTGATGCGTCGCTGAGATCCACCACGGCAGAGCCGGAGATTGTCGCCAGAACCTCGACCTCGATGTCGAAGGCTTCGCCCGTGTTCACCGACGATGGCATGTCGAGCCCGGCGATGGCCGCATCGGTGGTGTTGCTGGTGGCGATGGTGTGAACATCCACTACGACGCCCAGCGTCTTGAGCCGGTCGAGCTCAGCTTGGAGATCGCCGTTGTTGGCCCGTCCGTCTGACACGAGCACCAGCCGTTGTTTCGTGCCGGGGGTGAGGACCGATTCTCCGAGACGCAGGCCTCGCGCGATGTTCGTCGACTCGGTTTCGACGCCTCGCGCACGACGATACGGATCGGTGCCGATCGGAGTGCCGACTCTGGCGTCGGCGCCGAATTCCACAACAGCCCACTGTCCGCCTTGGTTATCAGTCAGGGCAGCCTCAACCCATGAGACGGCCTGTTGCCTGCTGGCCTCTCCAACCGAGGCTGATACGTCCACAACAAAAACCGTTGTCACGTCGTCTGAGCTTCTCTGGAAGACGGGATTGACCAGTCCCAGAACCAAGAGCCCGACGATCAAGGCACGCACTCCAAGACCAACATTCCATTGACGACGTGTGACACCTCGTGCTCGGAAGCTGAAGTAGAGCTCGACCGCAAGAACGATCAGAAGTGCGCCTACGAACCAGGGGAGAAGTGTGCGGGCGATTGTTGTCGTTGCATCAACGAACTCGCCTTGTCCCACCGGATCGGGTCGCAATGCCTCAAGTTCAGATTTAGGTTCCAGTGCTGATTCGGTGTTGGAGGCGTTCACCGCGATTTCATACGAATCGCCCTGATTTGGTTCGACGATCCAGAACCCGGCTTTGTTGGCGACAGGTTCCGAGTCGCCGGTAGAGATGATTGTCTGGTCTCCCCTTGGATCTGTGACGATGCCACCCAAGGTGCCCACGGGCACCTTGTCGCCGACCGTGAGCCCGTCGGCTACTCCACCAGCGGTTGCCAATCCGCCCACCATGCGAGCGCCGATGATCGGGAAAGAGATGTCGATCGGAAGGTTGGATTGCTCCAGCGTGAAGGCCACGTAGTAGAAGGGGACATCCCCAAAGGAGCTCTCGACGATCAGGGGAGCGCCGGGTGCGCCAAGCACGACCTCCCCATTGGTCACCTGCAGTTGCTGGGCTTCGGCGATCCCGATTCTGCTGACATCTACCTCGTCGAGCAACGGGTGGTCAGCAACAAGAGTAGGAACCGGGTTCTCGATTCTCCCGGTTGAAAGGACGCCGGGCGCGCCGCCCGGCGCGTCGATGGCGATGAAAGGAACGGTCGGCTCCGCAGGGACCGCAGCTCCGACGTAGATCTCGAAATCGACCTCTTCGCCAAGAGCGACGTCGGTGTCGACGTCCGGTATGGCACTGAGGAGTTGCTCGACGAAGAACGTCGACTCGCCGACGATCCTCGCCTTCAACTGGCCGAGAACTGGTGCGCCAACGTAACGCTGGTTGTCGTAAGCCAGCAGGTCGTCCCCGTCCAAGAAAGCGGCGACCCTGGTGCCTGCCGGGAGTTCGAAGGTGTCTTCAAAGATGCCACCACCTGGAATCTCGATCTCCTGTGAGAGGACGGTCACGCCGTCTACGTCCAGCCGAAGGGTCTGGATTGCGTCCGGTCCTCCGGTGGATTCCACCCGAACCCGGGCTTGCAGACCACCGGGGCCGGCGTTGACGGACAGATCGGCCACGGCGCGGTTGGTGTCCGTGAGGCCAATGGGCACGTATCTGGTTCCGAGAGGAGCGAGCTTCTGTTCGGTCTCAGTCAGCTGGCCGTCGCTGATCAGAACGAAGTCAGTCTCACGATCAGGGAGCACCAGCGATTCGGCCAGTGCAAACGTAGCCTCGAAGTCGGCAGCCCCTCCGTTGGTCCTGACAGTGTCGACAGCACTTCCGAACTCGGATTCATCGGAGCTCTGGGTGACCAGCACGATCGGGTCCGGGGAGGCTATGACCAACGATGCCACGCCGGCGTCTGGCAATTCGCTGCGGAGTAGTGTGGCCTGCTCGACGGCAGATCCCAGACGATCGGGATCACCGTCGATGGCCGCCATCGACCCTGAAGCGTCGACGATGAAGACCGTGTGCTCGGCGAGTTCGGCCTCCTCGAGGACGGCCGGTCTTGCGAGGATCATTGCGAACAACACCACCGCCAGAAGCTGCAAGATGAGAAGGATCGACCATCGAAGCTTCTGCCACGGCTCCGCAGCAGTGATCGAGTGCTTCAGTCCATCCCAGTGGAGGAGAGATGACACTTTCGTGGCCGGCCGCCTAGGAGTCAGCATGTGCAACAGGAGGATTGGCACCGCAAGGAGGACGGCGGCTAGACCCGCCGGAGCGAGGAGACTCACCTCAGGACGCCCTCGCTGAGCCAGGTCTGGAGCAGGAGTTCTTCGACGTCGTCGGATGCGTCAACGGGGACGTAGGACGATCCCGAGCCGCGCACGGTTCGGGCCACATCATCTCGCCATCTGGCGACACGGTCCCGGTACGAGGAAGCAACGTCTTCGGTGACGCTGACAGTGAGCCTGTCACCTACCTCCGTGTCGACCAACTCGAGGTCGCCGGTGTAATCCGGGTTGAGGTCCTCTTCACAGAGAACATGAAGCACCGTTACGTCCGATCCGGAAGACCGGAGCTTTGTGAGGCTCGCCCACTCTTCCGTCAAGAGGTCGGATACCACCACGGTCAGTCCAGGCAGCCCGCCTCTGCTGAGGAGGTGGCCGGCTGCCTCGGCAAACGGCGTGACACCATCGGCCGTCAAGGTCTCGGTATGGCCCAGAAACGACGGGATGGAAGCCCTCCCCGCAAAGCGGGTGCTGATTCCCTCGTTGGGAAATGTGTGAACCGAGACCGAGTCGTGAGCGCTGAGCGCGATGAAGCCAAGAGCAGCTACGAGCTTCTTGGCCTGATGCAGTTTCCCGCCGATGTCCATTGAAGAGGAGGTGTCGACGAGGAACCGAACTGTGATTTCGTCGTCGGCTTCGAAGAGCTTGATCAACACTTGGTCGAGCCGTGCCATTACGTGGTAGTCGATTCGCCGGAAGTCGTCGCCAGGGTGGTACTCGCGAAAGTCGGCGAAGTCGATGGTGTTCCCATATCGCTTGGACTTGTGCTCACCGCCGAATCGGCCGAGGAGCCGGTTTCTACTCATCAGTTGCAAGCTCTCGAGCCTGGCCATCAAGGCCGGGCTGAGCAGTGTCATGGAGTTCCTCGAATGTCGGGTTTCGGTTCGGGAGTGCTGTTCAAGATCTCCTCGACGATCACGTCGGGCTTGACTCCCTCGGCGGCCGCTTCATAGCCAAGAACCAGCCGATGGCGCAGAGCTGCAGGTGCCGCCCAGCGGATGTCTTCGGCAGACACGTGAGATCTGCCCTCGATGAGAGAAGCTGCCTTGGCCGCCAACACGATCGCTTGTGCCCCACGAGGGGAGGAGCCCCACCTGACATAGCGCTTCACGGGAGGAGTGGCAGTGTTCCCATCCGGTTGAGAGGCCTCCACGATTCGTGAGACATATGTGAGAAGGTGGCCCGCCACTGGGTGTCCGGGAGTGGTCGCGATCATTGATGAAATTGTCTCGACATCTGTGGCCAGAGGCACCTCAGGAACGAATCCACCAGTTGTTCTCCGCAGGATCTCCTCCATGACTTCGGAGGTCGGGGGACTGACCGTCACTTTGAACATGAACCGGTCCAGCTGTGCTTCCGGAAGTGGGTAGGTCCCCTCCAGTTCTATTGGATTCTGGGTGGCCAACACGAGAAAGGGTCTTGGGAGATCGCGAGTCCTGCCAGCGACAGTCACCTGTCGTTCCTGCATGGCTTCGAGCAGCGCGGCCTGAGTCTTGGGTGTCGCTCGATTTATCTCGTCTGCTAGCAGCAGATTGGTGAACACCGGTCCCGGTTGGTATTCAAACTTTCGCCTGCCCGCCTCATCTTCCGAGAGAACCTGGGTCCCGACGATATCTGCGGGCATCAGATCGGGAGTGAATTGCACCCTGGCAAAATCAACACCGATGGCCTCGGAGAACGCCTTGACCAGTTCGGTCTTGCCGAGTCCAGGCACGCCCTCCAGTAGGACGTGACCTTCAGCGAGAAGACCTACGAGGGTTTGCCGAATGAGCTCAGGTTGGCCGGCAATGCGGGCTCCAACAGCTGCTTCGATCGATAGAGCTGTCTGCTGATATCTGTCCAGGTCCATGTTCACTTGATCATCTCCTCGGTTACCTCGCTTGGTCTGCGAGGAGGTCGAAATAGCTTTGGACGATTGATCTCATCGAGGGCGGCAGTTGAACTTCGCCAAGTGCGTCTGCAGCCTGGTTCAGGTATTCGGGCAGAACTTGTGCGTACGGGACGACCGACTCACCCTGGGTGGTTGGAGCGTCACCACGTCCGACCACATCTCCGTCACCCGTGCCTCCGTCGATTCCCACCTGGATGAGGTCGGAGAAACCGCCTTCCGCGATGGGGTCATAGACCGAGGCCGAGTCGGGTGCGGTGCCCAGGTCTTCGCCCTGCCTTCCGGAGACGCTGCCTTGGCCGCCCTGGCCTTGGGCATTGCCATCACCGGGATTGACCCCACCTATGGCCCCGGACGGACTGCCGTCTGCACCAGGAGTACCACCTTCGCCACTACTACCGCTACCACCGGTTCCCTGACCTTGACCTTCACCCTGACCTTGACCTTCTCCCTGGCCCTGGCCTTCTCCCTGGCCTTCGCCTTCTCCCTGGCCTTCGCGTGCAGCGCCGCCGAGCCGGGCGCTCACTCCATCGAGTGCTCGGCGGGTCTCTGAGAGTGCTTGCTGATCCCGTGCGTCGGAAACGCCCTGTTGCTGGCTTGCAGCCGCTTCGCGCAGAGCATCGGCGGCCCTTGACAGGTCGCCTGAGTTCAGGGCTTGGGCCGCTTCGGACAGTTGACTCGACAGAGCCGAGTTGCCAGCTGATTGTGATTCGGCGAGATCCTGGAGTCGATCCTGCAGAGCCCTCAACTCTTGCTCGGAAAGCTCATCGAGTTCGTCGGCCGCCTGTTCGAACTGCGAAGACGCATCGAGTGCTCCTTCGGCGATAGGTCTCAGTGAGAGGTCGCGTGCGAGTCCTTGCGCCGCGGCCTTTTGGGAGAGGAATGTTGGATCGATTTGCGCCTCCAGCCGCTGATCGGAGTTATCAAGGGCTTCAAAAGCGTCTTCGAGGGTCTCAGCCTTTCTCAGCTCCTCGGCCAGCCGTTCGAGTTCGGCGGCGATCTCATCCGCGTTCTCAACGTCGGTTTCACGTGCGGCCTCCGCCAGCTCCTCGATCTTCTCGGCTTCGGCTTCAACGGCCGTCTTCAGGTTCGAGGAGAGGGCCGGTGATGAGCCGAGTGGGGGAAGGAGGGCAAGGGCCAGGACCAGCGCAGCTAGCCAGGCTGACCGTCGCAGATACGAGCGATCTGAACGGATTGGAATGGCGGCCGCAGGCTGAGAACTGGATGCGATTTTGTCCGCTTGGCTCTGAATCTGTCTATGTGCCGGATCGGATGGGTCGGAGAACTCAAGCGCAGTGGTCAGCGTGTCACGGGCTTCGAGGCCCCGTTCTGCGGCTCTGGATGCGTCCCAATCGGAGATACGCATAGTCGCCGAGCGAAGCAGGAGGCCCAGAGCGAAGACCACGGCGACAGCCATCGAAGCCACGAGCCCTTGATCGAAAGGAGTCAGCCAGTCCAGGCCCAGAATCAGCACGATGACGGTCAGCGCATGTGGCGCGTAGCGCTGCGCGGTGGCCGCTAACCATGCCAGCCTGATTCGAAATCGGATTCTATTCAGGAATCCTCGTCGCTTGTCGGTCAATGAGACATCTCCCTGAGATGTAAGACGCTGAGCTGGCTGTTGATGGTTCCCGACGGCCTTAGAGAGAGTTAAGCACGGGTCGGGAGTATGTCTGTTTGGGAAGGTGTGCCTGTACCGTTCTCCAGGCACGTGGCGAGCAAAGACTCCACTTCGATCTGGAAACCGCTGGCGGTCATAACAGGACTGGCAGCGGTTGCTTTTGTTGCTCCGATTCTCGATATCTATGGCCGGAACCCCGAGGTCTTCGTTGCCAATCGGACGACCGGTAGCGAACTGTTCCTCTTCGCCTTCGTCGTCGGCCTCTTCATCCCGGCGCTGGCATTGCTCGCGTTGGCGATTGCAAGGCTTGTCGGGCCGACGGCATTCAAGATCACCTATCGGGTTCTCATCGGTGTGCTTTCACTAGCGACCGGGTTCGTTGTGGCGAGACAGATCGTGCCGGACGAGACGTTGCTTGCGATTGGGATGGCGCTCGCTGTCGCTGGTCTGCTCTACTGGCTTTCGACCGTCATCGACAGCGTCTTTGCGTTGGCGGCTGTAGCCGTACCTGTGCTGATTGCGATGTTCCTCGCAACGTCTCCCACGGCAGGTCTCATCTGGGAAGAGCCGGAACAGGACGGAGAAGCCGTCGCGATAGAAGCGCCGAGCCACTTGGTGATGATTCAGCTCGACGAGATGCCCGTTGCCTCAATCATGCGGGCCGATGGCAGTATCAATGACGATCTCTTTCCCGGGTTTGCCCGGCTTGCGGAACTGGGCACGTGGTATCGGAATGCGTTGTCCGATTCGATCGCCACTACACAGAGCGTTCCCGCGATCCTGACGGGGACGAAGTCCAACGAAGACAAGAAGCCGACCTACCTGGACCACCCGAACAACCTGTTCACTCTTCTCCAGGACAGCCACGAGATGCATGTCATCGAATGGGTCGCCGAGCTCTGCCCCGAAGAGATCTGTCCTGACTACGCCGGTCGCGCACCTGCCCTATTTGGGAATCTTCTGGCCGACGTCGGGGTGGTGTATGGACACCTGACGCTGCCCGGTGACACGAGGGAGCAGCTTCCGAGCATCGGGAACGCATGGAAGGGTTTTCTTGGTCAGACGAACCAGGTCGAGGGAAGTGACGTGGAGATTGAAGGCCTTCCGGTGCCACCGGAGGGGCAGCGCCCGGATTGGGTGACCTGGGTGCAGCGACTGATCAACGGAATCAAGGCAGGCACGGAGCCAACGCTCAGCTACGCACACCTTCGGACGCCGCATGTGCCGTGGGAGGCAAACCCCTCAGGCACTCACTACGAGCGACCTGAGGAGTACACGGAGGTGTTTGGGGTGGAAGGTGACGGTCGATGGTCGCTCGATCCGGGCCCCGCACTACTCGGCTTTCAACGACATCTGTACCAGGTCGGCTTTCTCGACACGATGCTGCTGAGGCTCCTCGACCACATCGAGGACTCGAGCACATGGGACGAGACAATGATCGTGGTTGTGGCCGACCACGGCGCATCTTTCACGCCTGGCGAGCATCGGCGGTGGCCATACGAGGACAATCGAGACGACTTGTATCGCGTGCCGCTGTTCATCAAGTATCCGGATCAGTCGGTAGGTGAGACGGTGGACCTGCCGGTATTCGGCGTCGACCTGATGCCAACGATTGTCGACGTCATGGATATAGATACCGACTGGTCGTTCAACGGAACGTCCTTGCTGGACCTCGATCGGGAAAGACCTCATGAGCCCATTCGCTGGTGCTGCAACGGAACGGGCGTGAACACCAACATCGCCGCGCTCTTGGCCCAGGTCGAAGCCAACCATGCCCGGGTGCCTGATCAGTCGTCTTGGGAGTCGGTGACCGCAGTGGGCGATGGCGCACAGTTTGTTGGCATGAGGATCTCTGATATCGGAGCAAGCAGCGAAGCTGGATTCACATATTCACTCGACCTGGGTACATCGTTGAATGATGTGGAGGTGTCGTCAGGTGAGGTCCAGACACTGCTCACCGGACGCGTGGCTGGAGACGTAGGTGACACACTGCTGATCGGAGTTAACGACGTGATCGCTGGCGTGGCGCTGCTGAATCGGGACTCGACCGAAGGTGGGTCCTTCATCGGTCTCGTGGGTGAGAGCTGGGTGTTCGACGGTTCCAATCAGGTCACTCTGTACAGCCTTGATGCCGACCAGTCGTTGACAATGGGACTTCCGACGGAGCTCGACCTCGTGCTCAGAGCACCGGACGGACGTGAGATCGATGTCGTGACCGAGGGAAGTCTGAGGGTCCAGGTCGACGAGGTGACGGCCACTGTCGACGGCTATCAAATGATCGGGTGGGGGGCTGACACGAGAAACAAGGTTCCGCCCGACGTCTTCTATGTCTTTGTTGGAGACCAGCTGATCGCCTCAACTGAGCCCAACCGAGACAACCGCAACGTCGTTGGTTGGTTTGACAGCGAAGATCTACTCCGTTCTGGGTTCTCTCTCGAAATCTCGCGTGACGACATCCCAGATGGTGTCGACAGAGTCACCGTGGTTGCGGAATACGGTGAGAAGGCTGTCGCCGACTCAGTAGGTCTCAGCTCGAGGACGGCTGAAGGCTGAACAAGGTACGAGTTCCGTCGCCGAGCGTCAGCGTGTCCAACACTTCGAAGTCCCTTTGGAGCAGAGCGATGAACGCGTCCTTATCGCGGTTTGGGTGCAGCTCGTCTTCATGTTTGTTGGCGGTCAGCGTCTGAACCATCTCGTCGTCAGGTGCCACGAACTCAACCACCACCGGGCACCGGAAAGAAGACAGCCAGTCGACAACTGCAGTGGGCGGAACACTCGCCGTGTATATGAGGTGGTGGATGATGCCGTAGGCGAGGACCATGTCAGGGCTGGCGCGACTGACGAGATCGGGCCGTTCGATTCCCGCCCACCCTTGAGACGGAGACAGGTTTGTGAGGTCCGACACCACGATGTTGACATCGCTACCTCTTCGATAAACGGCATCGAGGACTGGCTGGTCACCGTCAACCGCAACTGCCACCGCACCCTCGCTGGATGCGATTTCCGAGAAGTAGGCATCGTTGGCACCCAGGTCGAGAAACCTCGAAGGCGGGTTGGTGCTGATCGCAGCTCGGAGGAACTCCGCTTTCGATTCCCGGTCCCGACCGACGTGTGTGCATTCCTCGTATGAGATCCATCCCTCGTTGCCAACCTCGAGTTCGATCTTGGATACAAGGGCCCGGAGTTTCCGGACGTTGTTGAGTATGAGGTCGGCGTTCATACCTGAGCTCTCGAGCCCGTCGCGAACCGACTGTCCTTCGAGATTTCGCTCCATTCGGGCCTGCAAAGAGACGTGGAGAAACACCGACGGACGAACCCTTCTACCGAAGCCGAGCAGACGCTTCATGTCGGCAGCCGAAGGCCCTTCCATGCTTCCTCGGAGCCATGGCTGGAACGGAACACCTGCCCATGCGTGCAGCATGAGCGGGAAGAGGAACTGTCGGGTGAACTGTCGATAACCCAACCAGGGTTCGCCGGGGTTGTAGCGCTCGAATGAGCCGACGTCGATGAAGAGGGGCCGGCCGTCGACAAACTGAATGTTGAAGGGAGTGGCGTCTTTGATTGTGATGCCGTCCTTCAGCGCCTCCTCGAGGAGGTCGAGTTGAAGAAGCGCGGCATCCTTCAACATCGAAAAGGTCCACTCATAGGGGTACGAGATAAATGGGAGCTTCGGATGCTCAAGGGCAGGGCCGGTCTCGGTTTCGATGAGCTTGGATGCGACGAGTCGACCGTCAGCGACAGCAGCTCGAAAGAAGCTAGAAGGTTCAAGGGCTTGCCATCCCTCGAGGCCCCGCTCGTCTAGAAGACGAAGAACACGCCCGTCTTCGACTACGACATGAGATGCAGGATCGCGGAAGGACCCCGGATCACGCAAGGGCAACGGTCGGGTCAGGAGTCGGTCGGAACTGACTCTTCAGCGTTGGCCTCGGCCTCGGCTTCTGCGATGGCTTCTTTGCCCATCAGGCGTGCTTTCCACGCCTTGAAAGCAACGAGGATGCCGGCAGCGCCACCCAGAAGGGCCTGAAGAATCAGGCTTCCGGAGCCTGCGTCGAGATATCCAAAGAGCATCAATCATCCTTCCCAGGGATCGCGATCTGACCGCGTGTGTCCCATATTCGTCCAAACCATGCCGCATGCCAACCTTTCACCGACCGTATGTCACTTTGCCATCGCGGTCGTATCCGTTGATTCGGCCGTCGAGCCTCAGTCGCTCGAGGTGTGAGATCGTCTCCAAGAAGGCCAGTCGTGCCTGCAAGGGGTCAAGATTCGGTCGAAACGACTTCGTCATGACTTCCCAAGCATTTGTATCGGCCTCTCGGACCATCTCTGACATATCGGAAAGGCGCCGCACATGGTGAAGCAAGATCTGGCGCGCCCGCTCGTCCCCACGTTCGACGATCTGGCCATGGGCCGGGTACGTAAGTTGGATTCCGATGTCAATGAGCCTCTGCAGTGAGTTCATGTAGTCGCCAAGCGGATCGCCCTCGCCGTCGTACATGATGACCGGTGAGATTCGCGGCAACACATGGTCGCCCGAGAAGAGAATGCCGGATGCACTGTCCCGGAGGCAGATGTGGGCCGACTCGTGTCCCGGCGTGTGCAGCACTTCGAGGAATCGGCCGCCCCCGAGATCGATCAGGTCACCGTCGACTACAACGTGATCGGGCTTGTCGATCAGCGGCATGTAGTGGGCACGCTCGATGTCGGTCGCTGCGTTGGCGAGCGTCTCGGGGATACCGTGGACGACTGCCATCTGTCTCAGCCTTTGGATGTATCCCGGGGTGTCGTTGTATCGATCGACGAGTTCGCTTGCCCTCTCGTGCATGATGAACCGGCAACCCAACTCCTCGACGAGCCGTTTCGACATTCCCACATGGTCGAGGTGGAGATGGGAGACGACCAAGCTGTGAACGCTCGACTCGGTTAGGCCAAGTGACGCAAATCCAGACCTGATTGCGTCCCGGCCCTCGTCCCAATCGGTGCCGCAGTCGATCATCAGCAGCCCATCGCCAGCTTCGACGATGTAGACGTTCACCCATGGCGGTGACTTGAAGGGTAAAGGGGCAGCGATGGTGTAGATCCCATGCCCGAGATCGCGTGGTGGTGGAAGGCTCACAGTGCCTGCTCAGGTAGGACCACGGCGTAGATCAAGAAGACAGCCGGTATCAAGGCCGTTCCTGCGATGGCCGCTTTGTTCGGCGGTGCCTGGGGAGGGTTGACGAGCCAATCAACGAGCATGAATAGCGGGGCGAAGACGTGGAGCGAGACGTCGATCCAGGCTTCCGGAATGCCGAACTCCATGTCGGTCTGAGTAAGGGCAAACACCCAGGTCACAGCGACAACAAACATGTAGACGGTGGTAGCCGCTCGAAACGTGGCGAAGGCTGGAGCCGAGTCCGAGTCTGGTCGAATAGCCAGCATCGTGAGGCAAAAGGCTGTGACTGCTCCTCCGACTGTCGTGAACCAGAAGAAGGGGCGCATGAGGCTGTAGTTGTCGCTGGCGGCCCCGATCAACGCCTGAGCCGCCAGAGCCGTCACTATCAGGGAGGCGACGGCGAGTCGTGCCGAGCGCGTGAGAGACCTTGCCATTTGAAATGAGCCTAAAACGAAAGCCACGGCCCGCTGTTGCGGACCGTGACCAAATCGGGAGGTTGAGTCTTCAGTTCTTGCGCATGTTGCTGTAGATCACAACAACGATTGCTGCGACGCCGATCTGTACGAAGAGCCGGATCCAGTCGATGCCAGAGGTCTCGGTGCCGCCAAACGCCTCGTATAGGAATCCACCGGCGATGGCACCAACGGCACCAAGAACGATGGTCATACCCAGAGACAGATCTTGCTTGCCGGGCAACACCAAACGAGCCAACGGCCCGATGATTATGCCCGCGATGAGGCCTCCAATGATGGTTCCCAGTACTGCTCCCATTTCTCCTCCTCGAGAGTTGTGTTGCTCCGGTCAGACCCTAACTGAGGGTGTCGGGGTTACGCCCGCGGCGTCTGACGCCGATCAAGGGTCGGCGGGATGGTCCACGGACCTCACTGCTCGCGCCGGGGTCCCGACGGCGACGACGTCCGCCGGCAGGTCTCTGCTGACCACCGATCCTGCACCGACGACTGTGTTGTCGCCGATGCTCACTCCACCCAATACGATCACTCCGCCTCCGAGCCAAACGTTGTTTCCAATGACGATCGGGTCGGCGGACTCCCATTTGTCTCGCCTGAGATCCTTGTCCACAGGGTGGGTTGCGGTCAGGAGTTGGACGTTGGGGCCAATTTGGACATCGTCACCGATCGAGATAGGCGCTACGTCGAGTGCCACCAGCCCGAAGTTGGCGAACGTTCTGGCACCGACGGTGAGGTTCGATCCGTAGTCCACGAACAGTGGCGACCGAATCACCGTTTCTTCACCTACGCCCGCCAGTAGCTGACTCAGCAGCTCCTGGCGTTCTGAAGGATCGAGGGCATTGTTGTAGCGGTGCGCCAGTTCAGCAGCCTGCTGACTGGCTGAGATCAGGTCAGGGTCGTCCGCGATGTAGAGGTCTCCAGAGAGCATTCGCTCTCGCATCGACCGCGTGTCGCTTTCGCGTTCCATACGGCGGAGTCAGCCGTGTTCGACTGAGTCCTTGATGCCAAATGTTATGTCAAGTGTCACCGTGAACACGGTCGGTGCGCCGGAGGGGTCTACTTCGCCTCCGACCTTGACGATCTCGAATCTCTGGATGTCGGAAATGGTGCTTGCTGCACGCGCCAGGACGGTGCGCACAGCGTTCTCGATGTTCTCTCCAGCCTTGCCGGAGAGTCTGATGGTTTTTGTGATCGAAGACACGTGGCCAAGCTAGCCCGTATTTGAGATAGCTGCCGCCACGCTTTCGCTGCCGGCACCCAACATCAGCGTGTAGTGGTTGACATGCTCCAGATATTCAAAGGTGATTAGCGGATTGGCCGAGGCGACTGCCTCGGCGGAGGCTCGAGGGATCATCCCGCCTGCCTGGTCGGCAGTTCCCCGCTCGACGACGACGATGTGGAGCGGCACGGTGGTCTTGAGTGCCGCCGCGTCGAGTTCTCGATCGATGGTGATATCTCGCCCGCTAACAGCAACGGCAGCCGGATTCACTCGTACCGCAAGCCCACCTGAGGTGTCTGAAAGCTCGTAGCCAAGCAGCGGCTCCATAGATTCGTCCCAGTAGTTGGCGAGAGCAGGGTGCTGTTTCCAATACTCCGCATACTCAGAACGCGTGCGGAAGCTGCGGCCGAGACGCGCAAGCGACGGGCCGACGACTGCTTCGGCAATCTCATCTTCCTCCAGGTCGGCGGGTGCCGGTATCTCGAGGCCCCCGTCCACTAGCACCACGCGAGTAGCTCGGTTGGCGAACATGAGTCCGAACTGTGACGCGACCCAGGCACCCATCGAATATCCAGCGATTGTTGCCTTGTCCCTGTTGAAGTGGTCGAGGACCTTTGCCACATCTGAAGCCAGAGTCTTCATGTCGTAAGGCGGGGGAGCGTCGACACTACCGGCTCTTCCGCGCACGTCGATTGCCATGATTTCGGTGCTCTCGGGGATGTGCTCGATCACCCGCGACCACCATCGGCTGTTTCCGGTCAGACCGGGTATCAACACTGCTGCGGTGTCGGTACCTGGGCGATGCCAGACGTTCAGGTCGCCACCTTCGATTGGGACATGGACGTCTCGCACGGGCACAGCCTACTGGTCTCTTGGAAGGGCATGTCGCAGTATGCGTTATTCTCTTGACTAACAAACGTTAGTGGATAAGATAACTCATGTGAGTTACTTCAACGGTGTCGTGCTGCGCAATCTGAGGAAAAGACAGCGCTTGACCATCAGTGATGTGTACCAGCTGACTGGCATCAGCCGAGCGCAGATATCGAACGTTGAGAACGGAAAGGTCGACCCCAGGATGTCCACGGTTGCGCGGCTCCTCACTTGTTATGGAGCATCTTTCAGTGATCTGGAAAGGAGAGCTCCTGCGTCCATCGGCCTTTGGAACTTGATGGATCAGGCTTCTGAGGCTTCGCAGATCCTGGCTAGTTCCGGTTTGGAACCGTCCGATCCTCTAGAAAGGCTCAACCGGAAGTCTGAGCTCGGCATCGACACAACCGCTGAGATCGAGGCGCTCGCCACGCGCCTATGACGGATCTGAACCGAGCGCGCCATGCCATCAAGCAGGCTGAACGAGCCTCGAACGAGACGGAGCGCAGTGTTTGGCTGGCCAAAGCTGCCGACTATGCCATCACAGATCGAGCCGTTCTTGTCGGGGGGTCGGCGGTGAATCTTCATACGCAGCAATATCGACCGACTGACGTAGATCTCTGCGCCTACCTGGACGCAGAAGACAGAGAGTCAATGAAGGCCGTCGGGTTCGCTCAAGTCCAAGGCGACCACTTCAAGTACACGATGCCTGACGGTGAAGTCTGGCTGGTTGAGTTTCCAGGCACCAGGGTTGACGGTACGACCATGCAGATTCGGTTGGGGCCCTCCGATGAGCTCACCGCCATCTCTAGAGAGTCGCTCGTTGTCGATCGAATTGCGCAGGCAACGGATGGAAGTGATGTCACTTATGGCGAGGCCGTGCGATTGTGCTTGGCGGTGCTAGCGACTGCCGACTGGTCGGAGGTCGAGTTGCAGCTTCAGGGCCGGCACGAAATCGAGCCTCACATCCGCATTATCCCGACGTATGAATCAGTGATGAGCAGAGTGAGGGTCTTGGCCAACGGTTGAGTTCGGCGCCCTCTTGTGATCGAACATATGTTCGATATAGTGCCGACAGTGTCTCTGAGTCACCGTTATGCCGAGCTTCATTGCCACACCAACTTCTCGTTCCTGGACGGGGCATCACATCCTGAGGATCTAGTAGTTCGCGCTATCGAGTTGGGATACGAGGCTCTGGCCGTCACCGACCACCACGGCTTCTATGGGACTTCGCGTCTATGGCAGGCTGCCAAGGCAACGGGTTTGCCCGTGATCTACGGGGTAGAGATTGGACTCGAGGTCTCACCGGCCGGGTCAAGGGATCCCATCTCCGATGCTGAAGAGTGGGACCGTCAGAGGTACGCACGTGTCAAGGGTGGCCAGGGGAGACTGCGTCGAGGGCGTTCGGTCCGCTCTCACGGGGTGAAGCCAACTGATCTCCCTGAGACCGACCATCTAGTTCTTCTCGCTGGTTCACCCAGCGGCTATCGGACACTCTCTCACCTCGTCACCAAAGCCCAGATGAGAGGTGAGAAGGATCTCCCGATCTATTCGTGGGACGACCTGGCGGTAGCCGCAACCAATAAAGACGTCCATGTCTTGACCGGGTGTCATGCCGGAGCTGTTCCCAAGGCAGCGGTCCGGGGAGACCTGTCGGCGGTGATGCGTGAGACCTCTCGATTGCGTGAGATCTTTGGCACGAGATTGCACATGGAGTTGTGGCATCACGGTATGCCAGAGGACGACGGGCGAAACGACCTGATGTGGGAGGTATCTCAGAAACTCGGGGTGTCGACTGTGGCTACCAACCAGGTCCACTATCACGATCGTCGCGATGCCTACCTGTCGGAAGCTTTGGCCGCCATCGGCGGACGTCGAACCCTTGCGGAGGCTGACGGTTTTCGGCCAGCAACTGATGAGCGATATCTGAAACACCCTGCGGAGATGGCAGTGCGCTTCGCCCGGTATCCGGGTGTGGTTACCCGAGCTGCCGATATCGGAAGCAGGCTGGCCTTTGACCTCGGCCTGGTGGCACCACAGCTTCCCGACTTCCCAATGCCAGGCCATTTCCGGGATGAGATGGAGTATCTGAGACACCTCACCTGGGAGGGGGCACGTGATGTCTATCCGGGGTCAGAAGATGGGATAGAACCCGCCGCCAGGCGTCGCCTCGAACATGAGCTGGACATCATCGAGCGTCTCGGTTTTGCCGGCTACTTCTTGGTGGTGAAGGACCTCGTCGATTTTGCGCGGGAACAGGACATCTACTGTCAGATACGAGGGTCGGGTGCAGATTCGGCTGTCTGTCGTTGCATCGGGCTCACCCGTGTCGACCCAATCCGTCTTCATTTGCCTTTTGAGCGTTTTCTGTCCGAGGAGAGAGGCAAGCCACCCGACATTGACGTCGACTTCGAGGCAGATCGTCGCGAAGAGGTAATCCAGTATTGCTATCGACGTTATGGCCGGGAGCGCGCGGCAATGGTGGCCAACGTCGTCACCTATCGAGCGCGATCGGTCTTGCGAGATGTCGCCAAGACTTTTGGATTCACTCAGGCTCAGGTCGACGGTCTTTCCAAGTACGTGGACACTCGCGATCCAGCACAACTGCGCGACATGGACACGTCACTACCCGAGGGAATGACAGCCGAGATGATCTACGACATCTGCTGGCGTCTCGACGGCTATCCACGACATCTGGGAATCCACTCGGGTGGGATGGTCATTGCCGATCGTCCGCTGTGGCAAGTGGTGCCAGTCGAATGGGGGCGGATGGAAGGTCGCACGGTTATTCAGTGGGACAAAGACGACTCTGCAGCCGTTGGGATCGTGAAGTTCGATCTACTTGGTCTCGGAATGCTCAACGCGCTCCATCTGGCAACTGACTTGATCGAAGATGCCCATGGTGTCGAGATAGACCTCGCCCGTATCCCTCAGGAGCCGGCTCTGTATGAGTCGATGACCAGGGCCGACACCGTTGGGCTGTTCCAAATCGAATCACGCGCTCAGATGGCCACGCTTCCCAAGATGAAGCCGAAGACCTTCTATGACCTGGCAGTCGAGGTAGCTCTCATTCGTCCCGGGCCTATTCAAGGTCGCTCGGTTCATCCGTACCTGCGGCGTCGCAACGGCGAGGAACCTGTCCGCTATCCACACCCGTCAACCGAGGTGGTTCTCAAGAAGACGCTCGGTGTCCCCATCTTTCAAGAACAACTCATGGAGTTGGCTCGGATCTGTGCCGGGTTCAACGGTTCACAAGCCGATCGCCTTCGGCAGGCGATGACTCACAAGCGTTCAGACGAGGCCATGGGGCGTTTGAAAGATGAGGTCTTCGAGGGCATGAGGAACAACGGCATTGTCGGTGCGGCTGCCGAGGAGATATGGGAGAAACTTCAGGGTTTTGCAAGCTTCGGCTTTCCCGAGAGCCATTCGGTGAGCTTCGCTTACATCGTCTACATGTCAGCGTGGCTGCGATTTCACTATCCAGCGGAGTTCCTTGCTGGCCTCCTCAACGCCCAACCAATGGGTTTCTACAGTCCCAACTCTTTGACGCAGGATGCGCAGCGACACGGAGTTGTGGTCCTCGGCCCCGACGTGAATCTCTCATGGCACGACTGCACCATTGAGCCGATACAGGCTGACCCCGCGGACATCGTCTCCTATCTAGGTCAATCCTGGAGAAGAGGCCGGGGCCATGTAGACGATCCGATAAGACCTGCAGTCGGAGTTCGAATGGGACTTCGATATGTGCGCAATCTCGGTGAGAAAGAGGTGACGCGGATCGAAGCAGCACGGATTCTCGGCGGTGATTTCAGATCTCCTGAAGATCTGGCTGCACGTACCGGACTCGATGTCGATTCACTCGAGGGTTTGGCTGGAGCGGGTGCTCTGGAGTCCCTGGGTCTCGGCAGACGTGAGGGAATGTGGGCTGCTGGTGCCCTGGCTGAGATCGATCCTGAGCGTCTGGCTCTTTCGCCAGGGGTGGAAGCACCCGAGTTGCCGGGTATGTCTCCTGAAGAGGAGCACCGGGCTGACCTTTGGGCCACATCGGTTTCGTCTTCCCACCCGATGAGATTCGTCAGGGATCAGTTGGATGGCTGTCTCACCGCGGCCGAGGCCTTGGAGGTCGGACGGAACAAGTCGCGGATCAAAGTGGCGGGGGTGATAACCCATCGTCAACGACCGGGCACGGCGAAAGGTGTCTATTTCTTGAATCTCGAAGACGAGACAGGTCTCCTCAACATCGTCGTACTTCCCGATGTTTGGGCGAAACACAGGCATGTGGTCAGGAAGAGCCCGGCACTCATCATCCACGGTCGTCTGGAGTTCTACGACGGCGTCACCAACATCGTTGCCCGCGATTTCGAGCCGATCGGCGTCCAAACCATCCGTTCTCGCGATTTCCGCTAGGCGCTAGCGGCAGTTGAAGATCTCCCAGCCTGCGCCGTTGTAGACCTCCCAGGCGGCGGCCGCCGTAGCGGCCTCGGGGTCGGTGGCGGGATGACCAGCAAATCCTGCGTTGGAGGAGCGTTCATCCCAGTACCTGGGGAGATGATTGAACAATCCCTCGCCACCGGTGCGGAGGTCTTTGTGCTCGGGATCGAATTTGGACTCACACCATGCCACTCGTACGGCCCGGTTGATGTCTGTCGGTTCGAAATAGAGACCGACCAGCGCCCGAACCTCGACCTGTGATAGCCACCCAGAAGCCGGTGATGCACTAGTCCCAGGCGCCGAGCTCTCCGTTGATGCGCTTTCCTCCGTCTCGGGCTGGTCGACGGCCTCCAGTTCGGGCTCAGCGATGACCACGTCAGCCGATGCGGCACCGCCGAGAGTGGCGAAGCTGAGTCCGGCGTATGCCCCAGCGTCGTGCCCGAGAGACGCTGCTGCCGCCTCGAGCTGGACCTCCGCCGATGGCTCATCAGAACCTCCGAACGCGGCGAAGCCAACGGCAGCTACGAGGGCCAGCGCGGCCCATCCGGCGAATGACGACAAACGTCTGGAACGCATTACAGAAGTGACTCCATGTGGGGTCTGAGCCCACACCCAGGGATCAAAACACTACCCAAATGTGGATAGATGCGCATCCCAGAATGCACAGTTCGCTTCAGAGTGCCAGCAATGCGCCCCTGATTCTGGCCAAGATTTCGTTGAGTCGGTCAGGCGTCGTTGCGAAGTTGAGCCGCCCGAAATGCGATGAACTCCCCCTGAACTGCGCTCCACCCGTCAGGGCCACTCGTGCGTGCTCGAGCAGGTATGCGGCCGGGTCATCGAGCTCATAAGCCGAGAAGTCGAGCCAAGCCAAGTACGTGCCCTGGGTCTCATTGAGTTTGACTTCCGGCAGAACGTCAGGAAGCTCTCGGACCAAGAGATCCTTGTTGGTTTGGAGCCCTGCGACGAGATCTCGGTACCAATCCTTGCTTCGTCCGTATGCCGCTTCGGCAGCGATGAGGCCCAGGGTGCCAACACCCACTGTTTCCGGCGTGAAATAGCTTGCCCAATTCTCACGGTCATTCCCGTTGGTCAGTACGACCTGTGCGCACTTGAGCCCGGGAAGGTCGAAGGTCTTCGAGGCAGACGTGACCGTCACCACGACCTCTGGCGCTATGGAGGCGGCCGGGACGTGTTCATGACCTTCGTAGACGATTGGGGCATGAATCTCGTCCGAAATCACACGAGACTCGTAGCGCTCGGCCAGCTGGATGAGATTCTCTAGCTCGGACCGCTCAAAAACTCGTCCGGTCGGATTCCATGGGTTGCAAAGCACTATCGATCCGGCGCCATGTGAGAATGCACGTTCGATTCCGTCGAGGTCGAGTCGATAAGTGCCGTCGTCGTCGACGTGGCTGGGGACTTCGACCAACTGGCGCCCGGCCCGTCCGACCATACCGAAGAAGGGGAAGTAGACCGGGGTATGCAACACGACAGGGGAGCCGGGTTTCGTCAACCGCTCAATTGCTCTCTTCGTACCTTCGATGACGTCCGGCACCGAGAAGACCCAAGACTGGTCTACCTGCCATCCCAGCTCGCTGTGCCAGAAATCGGTCGCAGCTTCAAATGCTGCCTGCTCGATCTGCGGATACGGGTAGCCGGTGAGGTTGAGATCTATCGCTGCGTGCAGAGCATTAGAGATTTCAGGGGCCAGCGGATAGTCCATCTCGGCAACCCAAGCCGGCACGACATCAGGGTCGAAGTAAGTCCATTTCAGGCCTCCCGGCTGTTCGGCGCTCACGGCGATTCCGCCGGAATCCTGGACTTGACCAACTGCCACTCCTCCTTGGATGGGTCTAGCCATTGAAAGTGCCCCGATTCGGTGGTGACCAATTCTGCCGAAGATCGCGAAGCGAGGTCCGAAGACTGCCCGGGGTCGACCACTTCGTCGGCGAGTCCGTGGAACAGAACAGTTCGCTCAGCACCTGGAGTGAGGATGGCTGGCGCACCCGACTCGATCATCTTCAAGCAGTCCCTCGCTCCAACCGTGCCGGTGGTGCCTGCCGATCGAAGGTCGAAGATGCCAGCCATCTGAAGACTCCGGCCGACAGTCGTGGAGGTTCGGGGGATCGCCCACATCGCTAGGTAGGCCCCGGCTGAATGCCCGATAACCGTCACGTCGTCAAATGTCCGCTCTAACTGGGGGATGAAGTCCAGGGCGGTGAGCACGTCGTGACCCGATCCGGGCCAACCTCCGGCCCGTCTGTACTCGAGGTTCCAAGTCGTGAGCCCGGATTGAGCAAGGTCGACAGCTATCGATTCCATCGTGTCGCTCGCGTATTCCTCTCGCCAGAACCCTCCGTGAACCAACACCACCAGATGGCTGCCGGTCACGCGAAGGTCGCCGATGTTGTCTTCATGTGGGCCGTAGCGAACCGGAGCGGTTGGCAGCGTTGAGCTGTTGACGAGATGCAGTAGTGCGTCTCGGTACCCCACGACACCTCGACCGAAGATTGTGTGAGCACATGCTCCCGAGACAAATGACTCTGCTCTCCAGGCTTCGCGCGCCTTGATGTTTGAGATGTGGACCTCCACAACCGGTGCAGTAATCGCCTGGATGGCATCGGCTACGGCTCGAGATGTATGAGAAAGAGCTGCGGGATTGATGATCACGCCAGCAGCATCCACACTCTGTAGCCAGTCGATGATCTCGCCCTCACTATTTGACTGGCGCCAATCCAAAGAGACGCCCAAAGCTTCCGCCCATCCGTTCATCCGGGACTCCAGCTCGGGGAGCGTCGTCGAGCCATAGACCTCCGGCTCTCGCGTTCCGAGCATGTTCAGATTCGGCCCATTTATCACCAAGACCCGCATTTAGGCAACCTTCGGGAGATGACTGGGCACCAGAGTCCCGGCCGACGCGATCAAGTCGGACGACAGTGAGCTTTCGGTCAGGGTGAAATACTCGGCGACCGCGTCTTCGATCGCTCGAACCACGTCAGCTTTGCGGACACCGGGCGCACGGTCAGCCAATGCACCGGCCGTCCTCGGGTCCCAATCGAGTCCCAGTGCTCGGTAGACGGGGATGAGCACGTCTCTGATCCGTTCCCCTTCGTCGACGACGACAACACCACCGACGTGAGCGGCTCCCCTGACCAATCGTTGCCCGACTCCCATGACCTTGGTGTGTCCCCCAACATTCACTGACCATTCTCCGGGGCAATACTCACCAGGGACCTCGCCGATCTGTGCGTCGATCGCCAGTGACCTGAACGCGTTCACCATGACGTCGGAGATCATCCGAAACCGCTCCTCGATCCCGGCGCGGGGCTCCAAAGTCGGAAGCGCAATCGCAAATGCAAGCGTGGATTCGTGAAAGACCGCTGCCCTACCTCCGGCAAGCCTCTCGATCGCCTCGTACCCGTGAGCTCTCGCAGCCATAACCGCTCTTGGGTAGCCGGGAGCGGCGCGATCGGCTCGACCAAAGGCCACGAGCGGATCTGCAACATGGAGTCGCATGGTGGGCCCCATTTGGCCTCGAGAGACAGCGTTGAGCACCTCATGGCTCACTGCAACATCGAGTGCGCCTCCGAAGCTGTCTCGGATCAAGCCCAGCGAATTCACGTGATTGAGCATAAGGATGGCGACAATGACATTGGTGCACATGCGAGGAACCAACAATTCGCAATGAGCGTTTGTGGACGAGATGAGTAAGCGGGTAGCGCTGGGCTGTGTTGTTGTAGGCCTGGTTCTGAGTGCATGTGGTGATCAACCTCTGGGGACCCTGGGCAATCGCAGTTCAGCCTGGATCAACGAACCCACCGTTCCCTCGACTCAGCCTCGAGTGTTTGAAGCACCCAAACCTGTCTCGGCAGAGGCTCTGCTGTGGGCGAACGATGACATCCTCAACACACAATTCGACAATACCGACGAGTTCCTCGCCGAGGTGTTCGCCAGGCGGGACGGAGATAGCTTCATCCAGTCCAGCCGCACAGAAATCTCCTTTGCGCTCCCCGGCGTCATGTTCCCGGGAATGCTCCCGCCAACAGCGGAATGGGTTTCGTCTCAGCTCATTTTCGACAATGACGGCACCCTCAGCGCAGAGCCCACTGCTGCCTTTGGGGTGTGGTCCGCAGAGCCCTACACCAGGTCGCGCTCGGTGGCACAGATGGCCGTCTTGAGAGTCGCCACCGATCCCGATGGCGCAACATCGACGGCAGAGGACCCGGGTGCCGGTTGCGCTCAGCTCTCTGACCAGACCACGCAACGTTGCGAATACGTCTCGGAAGACTCAACTGATACGTGGGAGCTGAGGTCTGCGGCGGGAACCACGCTTGTTTGGTTCGACTCTGGCTTTCGGTACGAGCTCTTTGGACGAGACTTCGTGACCACATCGAGTCTCTATGAGATGCGACAGAGCATGGTTCCGCTCAGCTCCGTCCCCGTCGAAGGCTGAGTTGGCTTCGATTCGGGAATATCTCGCTGCGTCGTAGCCTTACCACTATTCAGCCGAACGGGCCCTCCGGTAGAAGCCTTCACCGGATAGCCTCGGTCCGTTCCTGAGAGGAGTCACCCCATCTTTCATTCCGGTGGTTGGTGGTCGTACCTGAAGTACGACGAAGAACAAGACAAACCCGATCTCGATCGCCAGTTGCTCAAGAGGGTTTGGAGCTACGGCCGACCGTACAAGCGAGGTCTCGCTGGGATTCTGGCGACGATTGTCGTTATCAGCTCGCTTTCGGTGGTTCCAGCGATTCTCGTCCGGTCTCTTCTCGATGAGGCGCTTCCCAACGAGGACCTTGGCCAGCTGACGGTCCTGGGGGTCGCGATGATCCTCGTCCCACTGGTCAACGCCGTCGTGGGCATCGCCCAGCGCTGGTTCTCGTCGAGAGTGGGCGAGGGGATCATCTTCGATCTCAGAAACGAGCTTTACGCCCATCTGCAGGGGATGTCACTCCGATTCTTCACAGCCACCAAGACTGGTGAGCTGATGAATCGCCTCAACTCCGACGTGGTGGGTGCGCAGCAGGCGATCACGGGAACGTTCGTCTCCATCGTCTCCAACGTGGTGTCAGTCACAGTGATCCTCATCGTGATGTTCAACGCACAATGGCTCTTGACACTCATCGCGATCGCCGCGCTGCCGTTGTTCGTCATTCCAGCCCGCCGAGTCGCCAAAGTCCTGAGACGGATCACTCAGCAGCAAATGGAGCATGAGGCTCGCATGTCCGGCATTCTCCAGGAGTCGTTCAATGTCTCAGGTGCCCAGCTGATTCGTCTGTTTGGTCGATGGGATGAAGAGAAGGGCAAATTCTCGGATGCGGCGACAAACGTCCGAGACTACGGCATCAGAAGAGCGATGGTCGGGCGGGGTTTCTTCGCTGCCTTGGGACTCGTATCTGCAATTGGCACCGCCGGAGTGTTCTGGCTTGGTGGGTTCATGGAGATCAACGACATCATCACCGACGGCACTTTGGTGATGTTCTCAGTGCTCCTGACTCAGCTCTACGGACCGCTGTCAGCCATCAGCAACTCTCGTGTCGAGTTCGCCACTTCTTTGGTCTCCTTCGAGAGGGTGTTCGAGGTTCTGGATCTCGAAACCGACGTTCCAGAGCCTGAGAGCCCGGTGCCTCTCTCCGGCGGAGCGGGGAAGGTGGAGTTCGATGATGTGTCGTTCCGCTATCAGAGTGACGAACCCGAAGGGCTCGAGGCGGTAAAACGATTCTCCTGGCGTCGGGACCGAGATGACGGGGATGTTGTCCCACAGGCCTCAACTCGTGAGTGGGCGCTAGAGAACGTCAGCTTCGTTGCGGAGCCGGGGACACTCACTGCTCTCGTTGGCCCCTCTGGGGCAGGCAAGACCACTATCTCGTATCTGATCCCTCGCCTCTATGACGTCACTGAGGGTCAAGTCCGGGTAGACGATGTCGACGTTCGGAATGCGGATCTGAGGGAGCTCGCCGGCAAGGTCGGAGTCGTGACACAGGAGAGCTATCTGTTCCACGACACGATTTCCGCGAACCTCAGGTACGCCAAACCTGATGCCTCTCTTGAGGAGATCCGCCATGCGGCTCAGGCAGCGAACATCGCGGAGATGATCGAGAAACTGCCGGACGGATACGAGACCCTCGTAGGGGAGCGTGGATACCGCCTCTCCGGTGGCGAGAAGCAACGAATCGCCATTGCTCGGGTGGTATTGAAGGACCCGGATGTGCTGATCCTCGACGAAGCGACATCACATCTCGACTCGAGATCGGAAGCACTCATTCAACAGGCTCTGGAGAGTCTGATGCAGGGAAGGACCTCGATCGTCATCGCCCACCGGCTTTCCACAGTGAGGGCGGCCGATCAGATTCTGGTAATCGATGATGGCGTGATCGTAGAAAGTGGCACCCACGACTCTTTGATTGCCGACGAAGGTTTGTATGCGGAGCTCTACCGGACCCAGTTCGAGACTGGTCGAGGTCTAGGCACCCCGGTTGAGGTTCTCGAACATCAGCTGTTGAGTGGTGCTCAGAAGCAGTGTCTCACCGTCGGTTGATAGCCAGATGTGCGGGCCGGCTTTCATCCATGCGTGACGGGGAAGAGTGTCGAGGTGTCTCCGCTTACGTCCCGATGGAGGGGCGTAGACCAAAACCTCGGGCGACGGCGCTCCTAAGGCGTCGATGGCACCCACCAGGTCATACGATCCGAATAGGGCGGCGATCGCTTCCGATGAGTCGACGACACCCTCGGATGACATCCAGTCGATCCGTCCGCAGTCGTCGCACGCCGTCACGGCGATGCGTCCGACCCACGCAGGTTTGTGGTCACACCAAGCGTTCTTTTCCATGGCCATCAACGTACGGGGAGGGTGTGACAGATTCTGCAGGGGTGGGCAGTTAGTAGAAACGGAAGTCCCGAAGCCATGTGACCAATGGCCATGTCCGCGTCTCACGACGTCCTGAATCATCAAGGACACACCAAGAAGTGGGAGTGTTTATGGAACTCAGGGACCTGGTCGCAGGTGAGGTCGAGAAGCTGAGCAGCTCAGCTTCAGTTTCTTCTGCGGCTGAGCAGATGAGTGCAACCGGAGTCGGAGCCTTGGCCGTGACGGATGGCGACGACGTCATTGGAATCTTCACGGAACGCGACTTGGTCAAAGTCATTGCTCAGCAGGCGGATCCTTCAGCTGAGCAGGTCAACGATTGGATGACTCCGTATCCCGACAGCGTTGATGCTGAAACCGAGGTTCACGATGCAGCTCGGTGGATGTTGGCTGCGGGGTATCGACATCTCCCGGTTATCGACCGAACCGGCTTGGTAGGCATGGCCTCGATCAAAGACATCCTCTGGGCCCTAACGGAGGAGTCTGGCTGATGGAGCAGCTGAGCCACGATGAATCGTTGAAGGTGCTCGAAGAGGCACCAGTGGCCCACATCGGAATGATTGACGAGGGTCGCCCGTATGTGACGCCAATGTCGTTCGTGGTCAGCGACAACCGGATCCTCTTCCGGACGATGCCAGGCAGAAAGCTGGACGCGTTGCGTGAGACACCTGAGGTGTGTATCGAGGTGTCGATCTACGACGACGACTCCGGCGAATGGGCGAGCGTCATAGTCAATGGTCGAGCATCGATCGTCGAAGATACGAATACCCGTAGTGAAATGATCGGTCGCTTGTTCAGGAAGTACGAGAAGGTGATGGGCTCGCCACTGAGCAGGGGAGGGGGCTTGCAGTCCCTTCCAACCGATCCTCACGTTGTGGAGGTTCCGATCGAGGAAGTCTCCGGCATGGCCTCCGGCAAGGGTTGGTCGAGAAGGACCCGTCCCGGGCGTTTGTAAATGTTCGTCACAGCAACCGGTTCCGTGGAGCTCGGACTGGCCGAGGTCGAGTCCCGTCTGCTGGACATTCGGCGAAGCCTCGATGATCTCGCAGACGTTGCATACCGGCGCGGAGAGAATCTCTCGGCAAAGGTGGGACCAGGGCGCGGGTTGGCAAAGGAAGTCCACCTAGACATCGGTGTCCCTCAGATTCTCAAGTCTGGCATTGCCTATCCGGTGAAATGGCGGGCTCCAGGAGCGACCATTCTGTTCCCAGAGCTGGTGGGCGATCTGGTTTTGTCGAAGCAGGGCAACTCGAGCACTCTGCTGACATTGAACGGCACCTATGAGCCACCGCTCGGGTTCGTAGGCAGGGTTGCCGATCGTGCGGGTTTGCACAACGTGGCCGATGCGACGGTGCGCCACTGGCTCGATCAGTTGATCGAAGCCCTGGTTCCTATTGAATCGGAATCCGAATAGACACAGACGTCCCTGTCGACGGCGAGGTCTCGATGTTCAATTCACCTGCCATGGCTTGAGCGCGCGTATGCATGTTGGCCAGTCCCATCCCTCCTTTGGTGACAGACCTCTCGAACCCGATCCCTTTGTCAACGACGGAAGCAACGACATGATCGTCTTCGCTCTTGACTTTCACCCGAATCGTTTCGGAGTTGGAGTGACGAAGAGCATTGGAGAGGGCTTCTGCAATCCACAGGAGCAACTCTTCATGCCAGGGAGCATCGGCCAGTGCCTCAATCGAGAGCTCCACTCGCGACGGATAAGCGGAGCCCATCCGAGAAACGAGTTCTTGAACACGCTGATCGAAGTCCGGCAGCCCGGTAGTGCTCTCCCGAAGCTCGAACACGTAGTGCCTGAGCGATGTCACTGACTCGTCGAGCGAGTCGATTGCGGTAGCAAGGATCTCCGCCGTGTCTTCGGACACTTTTCCCTGAAGGCTCTGGAGGGTGAGACCCACCGCGAACAGATCTTGGATCACCGAGTCGTGCAGGTCCCGCGCGATTCGCTGACGGTCCTCCACAACAGCAACCTTTCTGAGTCGAGCTTCGAGCCGCGCTTTGTGGACGGCAGCCCCTGCTATTCGGCTCAGCGCTTCGACCACCAGTGCATCGCTCTCGGTGAATGGAGTGTCCTTGTTTGCCAGGTACAAGTTGCCAAACGCCTCAGCTCCGACAGCCACCGGGACTCCGAGGAAAGTCTCCATGGGAGGATGGTTTGGCGGGAATCCCACGGAATCTGGGTGCTCGGAGATGGAATCCAGGAGAATGGTCTCGTTCTCTCTGATCACCGTTCCGAGCACTCCTCGCCCGGAAGGGGGATGGCCTATCGCTTCGGCCTCTGATTCGCTCATCCCGGCGTATATGAATTCGGACAGCACTCCATGCTCCCCGAGAAGTCCAAGGGCTACGAACGGCGCACCGGTTGCTCTCTTGGCTTCTTGCACCAGCGTTCTGAGGACGCGCGCGAGGTCGTCCTCTCCTGTTACTGCCGCAGCCTCGGCAATGAGAGGCGTGAGTCGGGTCAACCCCGGTCTCTGTGTCATGGGCACAACATAACCATGGCTACGGTGAGGTCCGATGGCACTGAAAATCGTGTTGATAGACGACCACGAAGTGGTGCGCGCGGGTCTCAGGGCGCTCGTCGATGCTCAAGATGACATGACTGTGGTCGGAGAGGCCGGAACCGTCGAGGACGGAGTCCGCAGAGTTGGTTTGGATGAGCCGAATGTCGTTGTCTTGGACGTGAGGCTTCCCGACGGCAGCGGTGTTGATGCGTGCCGGCAAATAAGGGAGCGTTTCCCGGATGTGAAAGTCCTGATGTTGACTTCGTTTGCTGATGACGAGGCACTGATGGCAGCCATCCTGGCCGGCGCATCTGGCTATGTGCTGAAGCGAATCAAGACCGAAGACTTGGTGAGTGACATTCGGCGTGTCGGTGCCGGCGAGTCGCTGCTCGACCCCGAGATGACCGATCGGCTATTCGCTCGAATTCGCGGTGGGAAGAGTGAAGACCCACTGCTCGGAAGGCTGACCGGTCAGGAGAGGACCATCGTCGAGCTCATCGCCGACGGGCTCACGAACAAACAGATTGCCGAAGAGATGTTCCTCGCCGAGAAGACGGTGAAGAACTACGTATCCAATGTGCTGGCAAAGATGGGCATGAGCAGGCGTACCGAGGCTGCCGCCCATGTGGCAAGGGTCAAGGCGGAGAGATCCGACGCAGAGCCGCCTGAGGACTGGGGCTAAGCCGACTCCACAACGAGAACCGGGGTCTTTTCCCGCGAGGTCCTCGCCTCGTACGAGGGCCGCACCTCGAACCTGGCCTTCTGCCGCACCCAGATCTAGAGCTCGATGATCGGCATCTCGATAGTGTCCTCGATCTTCGACCCGGGGACGAGGAGCACTGGAAGATGTGAATTGAGCATGACTCTTGCTGAGACGCTTCGCCAGGCCTCTTCGGTGAAGAGACGCCGAGTAGCACCCATGACAACCAGTTCTGCCCCAACCTCCTGGGCGGTTTGAATGATGGCCTCCGCCGGGTCATCGCCTTCAACGAAGTGGATGTCGCATTCGATCTCATGAGCGGCGAGGGCCGCACAGATGGGATCGACCGCTCGTCGGCCCCGCTCTTCAAGGTAGGTAGCAGCCTTCTCTTCCGCGCTCGAAGTCTGATCAGGCGCATCATCGAGGAACGAACGTCGAACGTCGTCGTCCAGGGCTTCGAGGAAGGAACGAGGGATCTGAATCACGGTCATGACCGAAACCGAAGATTCCTCGCCTATCAACTGCGAGCAGAATTCGGCTGCGGGAGCGGCGGGCAGGACGCCCGTTGTCGCAATGAGGATCCGCACCGCAGGCACATTAGGGTGGCCTGCCCAACTAAGCGGACGAGATCGTGGACTCTGAACTGATCAACAAAGTCACCTGGAAGATCCCAAATGCGCTGGCCCTGGTCGGGTCGGCGCATGGCGAAGAGTGGAACGGGATGACCACGAGTTGGATCACCCAACTCTCGATGGAGCCGGTCCTGATAGGGATTGGTGTGGACAACAAGGCGGTGACCCATCGCCTCATCACCGACGGAGGCTCATTTACGGTGAATCTCTGGTCATCCGAAGACACAAGGCCTTTCGTCAAGTTCTCCAAACCAGCGGTGCGCGATGGCTTGACACTCAACGGACGACCGGTGTCGCTGAAGACGACGGGTGCACCTGTATTCGATGAGTGCATAGCCTGGATGGACTGCGAAGTGCGGCAGGCAATCGACCTGGGCACCCACACGCTGTTCATCGGTGAGATCGTTGATGCCGGGATCAACGATGACGAGTCTCGAGCGGCAGCCATGTCTGATACCAGGATGAAATACGGCGGCGTGAAGCGTGGAGGTCACTGAGAATGGATGTTTCGGTCGAAGGCAAGGTGGCGTTGGTCACAGGTGGCAGTCGTGGCATCGGGCTCGCGACAGCTCTCGAATTCGCCAGATCTGGCGCGGCCGGAGTGGCAATCACCTCACGCAAGGCCGAGAACATCGAAGCGGCAAAGGCTGAACTCGTTTCGGCCGGAGTCGAGCCGAGTCGAGTACTTGCGTTGGCAGCGCGTGCCGATGACGAGGATGCAGCCGACGGGGCGGTCGCCGACACCATCGAGTTCTTCGGGGCATGCGACATCCTCGTGAATAACGCCGGAACCAATCCCGCACCCGGAAACCTCGTTGACGTCGATCTTGGAGCACTGGACAAGACTTGGGCGGTCAATCTTCGTGCCCCTCTGCTTTGGGTACGGGCGGCGTATCGGCAGTGGATGGGGGACAAGGGCGGGTCGATAGTCAACGTTGCGTCCATCGCCGGCCTCAAGCCGAGCCCGATTATGGGCGCTTACAACATCTCGAAAGCCGGGCTGATCCACATGACCCGTCAACTTGCGCTCGAGTTGGCACCGTCGGTCCGCGTGAACGCCGTCGCCCCAGCCGTTGTTAAAACGAGGTTGGCTGGTGCCTTGCTTGTCGATGAGGACGCCACCGCCGCAATGCATCCGTTAGGTCGAGTGGGCGAGCCGGAAGATGTTGCTCGTTTGATTGTTTACTTGGGTTCAGACGCGTCGGACTGGATGACGGGCACAACCATCCCAATCGATGGTGGCGTGACCGGGGCCGGTTCGTCCGGAATCTCGTGAAAGGCTGAGATGAAGAGACTTGGATCCGGGTTCTTGCTCGTCGCCGCGGGTGCGGCGCTTTGGGGCACCGACGGATTGTTCAGACGGGCCCTGGCATTTGAAATGCCAGCAACCAAGGTGGTGTTCTGGGAACACGTGATCCTGGTGGCAGTCACACTGCCCTTGCTCATTCGCTTCTGGCGAAATCGGCCCCAACTCACCGGCAAAGACATGGCTGCAATTCTGTTCGTTGGCGCAGGTGCCTCCGCGGTGGCCACGATCTTGTTCACCCAGGCCTTTACCTATGGAGATCCCACCACCCCACTTCTCATACAGAAGATTCAGCCCGTAGTCGCAGTTCTCGGTGCGTATTTGCTCTTGGGGGAAAGGCTGCTGCCCCGATACGGGTGGTATTTCCTCGCGGCTGTCACCGGTGGATGGCTTATTGCCTTCCCCGATCCATTCGACGTGGGCGTTAGCCAGGTTGCCCCAGCCCTCTACGCATTCGGTGCAGCGGCTCTATGGGCCATGGGAACTGTGCTGGGCAAGCACCTGACCAAGAAGGTCCCACCGAACGAGTTGACGTCCGTGCGTTTTGCTGTGGGTCTGCCGACAGCCTTCATCATCCTTGTAGTGCGTGGCGAGGCGGGTGACGCCATGAACCTGACTTTCAGCGACTTCGGCGCCCTGATCCTGCTCTCACTGGTTCCTGGCCTTGCCGCGCTCATGCTCTACTACCGCGGTCTGAAGACCACTCCGGCTTCAAGCGCCACACTTGCCGAATTGGCCTTCCCGTTGACCTCGATACTCATCGGGTGGGTTGCGTTCGATCGAGTTCTTTCGGGCTCTGAATGGGCTGGCATCATCCTGTTGTCGGCAACGATTGTCGTGATGACACGAGCGGCGAACCGCGGACGCGAAGCTCTAGGAGTCAAAGAGCTGGAAGCCGCTCAGCCTCTGTAGGTGAGGCCCCTCGGGGCTGTGGTAAAGCCCCATTCGGAGAGAGGACTGGCCAACGGCGACGATGTCGCCGGCTCACCATTCACAGTGAGGAGCGTCAAACGGCGATATCGAGCAGCCACTTCTGCAAGAGCTCTCGATATATCACTGAGACGCTCCGGAGAACGGTCGAGCAGCGTCAGGCCCTTGTGCCCCCTATCCAGGTAGCCAATCAATCCGCCTTCGTAGATCAGGACGTAAGCACCGGCGTCTCGGGCGAGTCTGACTTCGTCGCTTTCGGGCCAGGGAAGAATCCCTCCATAGGGGTTCGCCGGATCGGTGGCGGCAAGCACCATCAGCCCCGGCTCCGATGGTGAGCGGAGACGGTCGACCGCTCCCGGAAGTGCGAATTGGGACCCTCCGAGACCCTCGACGAAGTAACCGCGCCTCAACCGTCCGCTTTCCTCCAGATGGCTGAACACCGGGTACAAGGCCGCAAATCCTCCCAGGTATCCCTCAGCGAGGACGGTTGACCTGGTGACCACACCGTGACGGTCCAAAAGCAGTTGCGCCCAAGCCGCGTGCCGTTCGGTGACGGGGCTCTGGGTGTGGATGAGAGAAGAGGTGAGCGACCACCTGCCACCTGCATGCGCAGGAAACCGGCTTGAAAGCGCACGTCTGCCAGACGACTTCGACCTGCGACGCCGGGTGAATGCCCTCACAGGTTCGAACGTGTCGTTCGTCAGGTAGCCAGCCCAAACCAGATCCCAGAGGGCATCAACCGTGAGATCGGGGTCCCCACCTCCGGTCGCTTCGTAGATATCTGCGAAGAAGCTGGCGCCCCGTGCCTCGAGCGCGGTGAGAATCTCCGTCGAGACTCCATTCGGCTCGTAGTCTGGATCAGGTCCTGTCCAGAGGGCGCTCAAGCTCTCTCGGGGGTAGAGAGCCACACGGCCGTCCCGCTGGCCGATTCCCCCACGACCGACCCATACGAGCTCTCCCGAGAGCATCAGTTGGTCAATCGCAGTGCCAGCATCGGCGACTCGGGCGCTGAGAACGTCACGTTCGAGAACAGACGCAGGGATCGCAGCTCCGGCGAGTCTTGCCACCGCTGTCGTCAACGCGTTGACTCCATGGGGAGGTTGGGGGCTGACTCCTTGCCATCCGATTTCGAAACTGGCCATCGTCTCGGCCTCGACCGGCTCGATCTCCGAGCGCAAGACAGCAAGAGACTTTCGCTTGAGGCGGCGAAGCACGGAATCATCGATCCACTCACGGCCTTCCCCACCCGGTCGAAACGCCCCTTCCACCACCCGTCCATGACCTTCGAGCGTTTTCAGGGCAGTCTCAACGACACCGATGGGCAGGCGCAACGCCGACGCGGCTTCCCCTGCTGTGAAGGGCCCGTGGGTTCGTGCGTAGCGCGCCACGACATCTCCGAGCGGGTCAGGCACCGGTTCGAGGAATGTGTGTGGCACTCCTTGAGGAGGCTGGACACCGAGACCGTCACGGAGTCTGGCTACGTCTTCGATGGCCGCCCATCGCGTTTCGCCACCAACTGTGACTTTCACCACCTGTTTCTGAACCTCGAGCTGGTTCAGCGCCTCTGAGAGATCGAGCGAAGCGGACCTCACTTCCAAGTCTTCGATGGTCAAAGGACCCAGATCCCTCAAGAGGTCGTGGATTCGGTCCGGGTTCTTGGCGCGTCGGTTCTCCGTCAGATGTTGCAGTTCGAGCTCGACAGCGGCGACGACTTCGGGATCGATCAGTTCTCTGAGCTCACCTTCCCCGAGAAGCTCACGTAAGAGCTCGCGGTCGAGAGTGAGTGCTGTGGCCCGTCTCTCGGCGAGGGGTGCGTCCGCCTCGTAGAGATAGGCGGCGACGAACGAGAAGAGCAGGGACGATGCGAACGGGCTTGGGGAAGGCAAGTCGACCGACGCCACTCGAATATTGCGGCGGCTGATTGAGGACAGGACTTCCTGCAAAGCCGGAAGGTCGAAGTCGTCCTGGAGGATCTCGCGGTAGACCTCCAGCAGAATTGGAAAGGAGCCGAATTGCTTGGCCACTCCAAGTAGATCGGCAGACCGTCGCCGCTGTAGCCACAGCGGGGTGCGTTCACCTGGTCTCCTTCTGGGCAACAGGAGGGCGCGACCAGCCGCTTCGCGGAACCTTGCGGCAAAGAGAGCGGTGTCTGCCACGTGATCGACGAGCAGCTGTTCCACCTCCTCGGCCTCCAATATCAAGTCTTCAGGCTCGGGTGGTTCGTCAGAGTCGGGGAATCGGAAGGCGATTCCGTCGTCAGCCCAGATCACATCTACATCGGTTCCGAAACGCTCCCTGAATCTGTGTCTTAGAGCCATTGCCCAGGGTGCGTGAACACGAGCTCCCAGTGGTGAGAGGAGGACAACTCGCCAGTCTCCGATTTCATCCCTGAAACGTTCAATGACGATGGTCTTGTCGGTGGGAAGGAGGCCCGTGGCCTGACGCTCCTCGTCGAGGTACTGCACCAGATTCTGAGCCGCCAACTCATCCAGACGGTGGGTCTGAGACAGCCTTATCGCAGCGTCATCGGGGTCGAGGGCTGCTGTCTCGCGTATGAACTTGCCAACGGCTTGGCCGGTCTCCAGCGACCGCCCCAACATGTCTCCGTGCCAGAACGGCATCTTCGCCCCAGCTTCGCCAGGAGCAGGTACGACTTCGACCTTGTCGTGTGTGATCTGAGTGATCCGCCACGCGCTCGAGCCCAAGAGGAACACGTCCCCTTCACGCGATTCGTAGACCATCTCCTCGTCGAGCTCTCCGACCCGACTGCCATCAGGTAGTGCGACTCGGTAGAGCCCACGATCGGGAATGGTGCCGGCATTGGTCACCGCAAGCTGTCTGGACCCTGGCCGTGCGGAGATCTCTCCGGAAGCTCGATCCCAGTTGATTCTAGGTCTGAGTTCGGAGAAGAGATCCGACGGGTACCTGCCCGACAGCATGTCGAGTGTCTCGTCGAAGACTGAGCGGCTCAGCTCTGCATACGGCGCTGCCTGTCTGACCAGGTCGAATAGATCGTCGGCGTTGACGTCGGCGGCAACCACCCGTGCGACGATCTGTTGGCAGAGCACGTCGATGGGGTTCTTGGGAATCCTCGTCTTCTCGACGTTTCGCTCTTCCATTTCCTCCGCCACGACAGCGGCCACCAGAAGGTCGCCCCGGTACTTCGGGAAGACCTTGGCTCGGGAAGTGCCCCCGACGTGGTGACCCGCCCGGCCGACGCGTTGCAGACCCGAGGCAACCGACGTTGGGGCTTCGATTTGAAGGACGAGATCGACCGCACCCATGTCGATTCCGAGTTCGAGCGACGATGTCGCCACGACTGCTTTGAGGTCTCCCCGCTTCAGAGCCTCCTCGATCTCGAGACGTTGCTCTCGTGCTACCGAGCCGTGGTGGGCCCGGGCAATCTCGGCCTCGGCAAGGTTGTTGATCTCGGAGCAGATGCGCTCAGCCAGCCGTCGTGAGTTGGCGAAGACGATGGTGGAGGTGTGCTGATTGATCTGCTCGAGCAAACGTGGATAGATCGCAGGCCATATGGAGCGATTGGCCGTTCGGTCGGGATCCAGAGGGTCGGGCTCAGCGGGCTCGTTCATGTCCTCGACTGGGACAATGATCTCCAGGTCCATGTTCCTATCGGAGGGAACGTCGATGATGGTCGTGGGTCTCGGCTGCCAATGGTCATCCTGGTGAGTCCCGCCAGACATGAACTCGGCGATGGTTTCCAGGGGCCGCTGAGTTGCCGACAACCCGATGCGCTGAGGAGCCTCCTCTGCGATTTCCTCGAGTCGCTCGAGGGAGAGGGCTAGGTGAGCGCCGCGTTTGGTGTTGGCGACGGCGTGGACTTCGTCGATGATCACCCAGCGCACGCTCTTGAAGACACTTCTCACGGCGCTCGTGAGCATCAGATAGAGGGACTCCGGGGTGGTGATGAGGATGTCGGGAGGGTTGCGTTCCATCCGTCGACGGTCCTCCTGAGGAGTATCGCCGGTCCTAAGGAACGTGGTGAGCTCAGGGAGGGGGCCTTTGCCGATCCGCTCGGCGGCATGCCTGATTCCGGCAAGCGGGGCCCTCAGATTGCGGTCGACGTCGTGGGCGAGGGCTTTCAGCGGCGATATGTAAAGGACTCTGCAGCGCTCCGACTTCTCAGGCACTGGTTCCGTGAGGAGGCGGTCGAGGGTCCACAGGAAAGCGGCGAGAGTTTTGCCCGAGCCGGTGGGTGCGTGGACGAGGGTGTTGTCGCCATCGGCGATGGCAGGCCAGCCCAGCTCCTGGGCTGCGGTGGGCGCCGCGAAAGACGCTTCGAACCAGGTGCGAGTCGCGTCAGAGAATCGGTCTAGTGCCACACCCTGAAGGTATCAGGGGCGTAGGACAAGAATCGAGCGCGCTCAGTCGGCGGCGCTCATAGCGCCCTTTAGGGCGATCAATGAGCCAGCGATGATCGAAATGACCAACGGGAAGGTCCCGTCGAAGAGGATCCAGCCGAGGACTGAGATCGTTCCCACGATGATCGAGAGGACACCGATGTTGATGTTTCGAAACCATTCCATGGCTGCGAGCCTAGACATGGGTCAACGGCAAGCCACTCCACGCGCAACCCATCTTTCGATGGGTACACAACAGGTCGGCGGCTCCTTACGTTCCAACCAGCCGAGCAAGGAGCAATCAGTGGGAGAACTGGCAATCATCGTGAAGTCGAAGGCGCAGCCGGGCAAGCGAGACGAGATCAAGGCCCTATACGACGAGTTGATGGCGCCGCGTGCGATGGAAAACGACTCTCAAGAGGTCGTGGTTTGGTGTGCCGACCAACACGACCCTGACACCTTCTACTTGTTCGAGATCTACAGCGACTTCCAGGCGATGGGTGCCAACGCTCAGGCGGATTTCTTTGCCGAGTACATGGGCAAGGCTGGTCCCCTTCTGGCCGGTGAGCCCGATGTGGCGATGACCACTCCGCTCTGGTCGAAAGGTGTCTAGAGCTGGCCGTACCAGCAGGCTGCGACTTCCGACCTGGACCGAAGCTCGGTCTTCTTCAAGATCGAATGAACATGGTCTTTCACCGTTGCAACACCGATGAACAACGTGTCTGCAATCTGGGCGTTGGTGAACCCGGCTGCGACCAGGGTGGCCACCTCGAACTCCGTTTGGTGAGCGAGTCGAACCTCGGGTCTGGTCGGGGTGTGACATACACCACCGGGTCACCGCTCTCCCTGTCGACCGTCACCGAGACGGGCCCCTGTGCTAGATCGAGGACTTCCGAAATTGGCAGCTCTGCGGGACGCTCTTTCAGAGCGTCGAGTAGTGCGTGCACCTTTCGCTTCGTTTCGGGTTCAACCAAGATGGAAAAGGTATCACGGGGAAGATGAGCGACAGTCAGCTAGTCGATAAGTACTTCTCGGCCATGCGCCGGGGCTCCGCCGCTGAAGAGGACCTGATGAGCCTCTTCGCCGACGGTGCCGTTTATGTGGAGCCCTTTAGCGGGTTGGCTCCGGCGGTTGGTCTTGATGAGATTCGAGATCGTTTTCGCAGTGGATGGGAGCAGCCTCTCCCTGACATGGAACTCGACGTTCTCGAGGTCGAAGTCGACGGGGACCGTTCCCGGTCGACTTGGGAATGCCGGTCACCTGCTTTGCCGGGCCCGGTGAGGGGAGAGGACCACTACGAGATCACCGGCGGCCGGATCAGCCGACTCGAGGTCAGGATTCTCGAGACTCCAGTGTGAGCAGATAAACCGCTCTCAGCGGATCATTTGCTCACGCAGGGGGAATCAGGCGGTCTTTTCGAGGGGGAGCGCGTCTACCGCAGCGAGCTCGAGGAAGATGTCGACCACCTGGGGATCAAACTGGGTACCGGCGTGCTTGCGAATCTCGTGGACCGCAAAGTCGACTGGAAGCGCCGGCTGATATGCGCGCTTGGAGGTCATGGCGTCGAAAGCGTCGGCCACGAGAACGATGCGAGACAGGATCGGGATGGCATCGCCGGCCAAGCCGAAGGGATAACCGCGGCCGTCGAAACGTTCATGGTGATAGAGGATGGCTTCTGCGATCTTCGGATCGAGGCGGTTCCGGGTCATGGCGAACCCCAACTCGGGATGTCGCTCCATGAGGTCACGTTCGGCTTCGTCGAGCGGCCCAGGTTTGCCGAGGATTCCCGGGTCCATGTGGATCTTGCCGACGTCGTGAAGTACTCCGGCAAGCGCGAGTCGGTCGAGGTCGTCGTCGCCCAGGTGGATACCTCTACCCAGATCCACCGCGAGATTGGAGACCCGGTGGACGTGCCCGTGGAGATCCTCGATCACGTCCTCCATCACACTGATGAGGAATTCGTCAGACAGTTCTTTCATACCAACTCCACCAGTGGAGTTTCGTCGTGACTAGACAGCCTGTGCATAAGTCAATAGTCCCATTTGGGGAAAACAGCCTCCTCTGAGTAGGTCTGTCGACTCAGTTCGAGCGGTTCTGAAGCTGTTCTACGTATTCAGCGACGGCTGATTCATGCTCGGGAGTGGCATGAGCCACGGCCTGCATCGCCGCCGAAAGCTCGAGAAAACCGTCCAAAGACATCGATTTTGCCTGTCTGAGCAGTCGCTTGGCCATGACCACGGCCGGTTTGGGCTTGGAAGTGATGTCGTGGGCCACAGCCATGACATGGGCCGATAGCTTGTCCTCGGGGACGACCTCGAGCAGCACTCCGTATTTCTCCGCCTCTGCGGAATTGATGAAACGTGCGGTGAGTGCGAGTTCCGTTGCCCGCTGCCATCCGACGACTCGTGGCAGCAGCCACGCACCGCCATCACCCGGGATGATCCCCATCTCGATGAATGTGTGGGCGAATCGCGCATTTCGCGATCCATAGCGAAGGTCACATCCGAGAACGAGATCGAATCCGGCACCCACTGCAGGACCGTTCACCTGAGCGATCGTGACCAGATCGGTTGTCGACATGAAGCGGGTGAGCTGCTGGATTGTCGCCCGGTAGTTCTCCGTCATCTCTGCGGGGTTTCCGGCAAATAGCCCCTCTTTGGCGGCCATCTCCTTGACGTTTCCGCCGGCTGAGAACGCCGGGCCTTCGGCGTCGAGAACTGCGACGACTATCTCGGGATCCTGCTCGGCGTCGTCCAATGTGTCCAACAACTCGTCGAGCATGTCCACACCCGTGATGGCGTTTCGGATCTCCGGGCGATCGAGTGTGACAACCCGCACCCCATCGTCGTCTCTGAATTTCACGTTGGTCATATCAGCCCGCTTTCGATTGCTTTCGACATGAATCTCGATGTTCGCTCAGGGTCGGGACGATTCGTAGCGATCCCATCCACCTTGAGGTCGCTTCCAACGATTACGGTGTCGGCTACCTCGATGAGTTGAGGGAGATTGGATGCTGAGGCGCCGCTGCCGATGACGATCCTCGCCTCGGGTACCGCTGCTCTCACTTCCTTGGCCTCTTCCATGTCCGGCTCAGACCCGGTGCCACTTCCACTAACCACGATCGCATCTGCTCCGCCACGTTCGAACGTGTCGAGAGCAGCTTGCCGAGCGGTCAGCCCTTCAGGTGGTGTGGCATGTTTGACCATGACATCAGCCCAGACCTCGACGTCAGGGCAGAGGGCAACACGCTTGCGAGCGATCTCGGCAGATCGACCCACGATCGGTCCTTGGTCCGTGTTCATCAGTCCCGCGAGAACGTTCACTCTTATGAAGCCGGCATTCACCGATGATGCGATGCCCAGAGCGGCGAGACCGTCGTTGCGGAGCACGTTGACGCCGATCGGGACGCCGGCCTCCGCAACGGTTGAAGCCGCCAGGGCGAGGGCGGCCACAGTCTCAGAGGGCACGTCATCGGCAAAGAAAGGGGCATCGCCGAAGTTCTCGACCATCAGAGCGGGCATTCCCGCTTCGGTCAGGATCTGGGCGTCTGACACAGCCGTCTCCAGGACCTGGTCCATCGACCCGCCATACGAGGGCGAGCCAGGAAGGGGCAGCAGGTGGACCATCCCGACCAGGTCGGGAATGGGAGAGGTCACAGGAAGGTCTGTGCGAGTTCGACCGCTGTTTCGGCGTATTCGCCGGTGACTTTCAGCCTCGTGTCTTTGAACTCGATGCGGCGAACCGAGAGCCGCGCCCAATCGGACGCCGATCCCTTGATCAGCTGATCCGTGTCCTCCGGACCGAATATCCACTTCGAGTAACCCGGTCCGATGAGTTCTACTCGCACTGGCTCATAGTGCTCGCCGGCCTGTTTGAAGGCGTAGGGCAGCGTCTTCCATCCGAACCAAGAAATGTGCCTGATGCGCGGTGTGTCTTCGACCTCAATGCCAAGGGTCTCGTAGATGTCGAGTCCGTGGAGCCACGTTTCGCTGAGACGGAAGGTCGCGAACGTGCGAGCGCTCATGTCTCCTGCAATCCACGGGAGACGGTCCTCGCCGTTCATGTGAGATAGGGGCTCAACGACCTTGGCCCGACCTCCACGCCACCACTCGATGACGTCCTGGGGGCGCATGTTGCGGCCCTTCTTGATGGGCTCCTGTCGGAGAGCGTCGAGGTCTGTCGCAGCCTGCCACTTCTTGATGCGGTCTCCGTTTTGTATCGCATCGGCGCCGAGATCTTCGAAATCGGCGAGATGGGCGATCGTGTCACGCACCGTCCAAGGCTTGTTTGGGGTCACCAGATCCCAAACCTTGATCGGGATGCGTTGCAAAGACTGATCGAGAAATTGCTGCTCAGCTACCAGGTCAGAGAGGATGTCACGCACCCGCCAATTCTAATAGCCAGTCTGGCGAAACGACCAAGCCGAGTAGGGGCTACCAGGGTCTTTCCGCCTGTTCCTCGCTCATGGGCGCGGGTATCTCAGTGGTCTCGGGGAGACTTGCCAGGTCGTTGAGGCGGTCGATCAACTGACGGAGCCGGCCAAAGTGCCGGCGATCAAATCTGAAGCTGATCCGTTCCAGATCAAGGGCGTCTCCATCTTGGACTTCGGCTGACGAAGCTTCGGTTCTCTCGATCTTTCCTTCGACGATGATGTCGCTGAATTCCTCGCTGAGTACCTCGAGTTCTATGTCGGTCGGGGCCTTCCGCACTCGAAGCACCAGTCGACCCCCCGCATACCGTTGTGAGTGGTAGTTCGTATAGAACTCGAAGATGTGCTCGCACGCTTCATTGGGGTCGGTAGTGCGGAGGAAGAGCGCCAGGTCTGATTCTGAGATCATTCCGTTTCCGAGCAGGTTGTTCTTGACGTAGTCGATCAACGGCGGCCAATAGTTGGTCCCGTCAGCTTCCAGGAGCACAACTGGATGCAGGTCAGACTTCCCGGTCTGGATGAGAGTCACCAGCTCGAATAACTCGTCGAGCGTTCCGAATCCCCCCGGCATGATCACAAAAGCGTGTGACTCTTTCACGAAGCCGAGCTTGCGGGTGAAGAAGTACTTGAAATTGACCGTCTTGTCTGGGTCCAGATAGTCGTTGGCAGAAGCTTCGAATGGGAGGCGAATGTTCACTCCGTAGGAGCTCTCGATGCCGGCTCCCTTGTTTCCGGCCTCCATTACTCCCGGCCCGGCACCTGTGATCACGCCCCAACCGTGTGATGCCATCGTCGCTGCGAACTCAGCTGTCAGCTTGTAGTTGGGTTCTTCGGGATCGGTGCGAGCTGAGCCATAGATGGTCACCTTCGGTTCGTCATGCCGGCTGAACACCAGATTGGAGTAGCGCATCTCCTTCACCGCGGTATTGATCATCTTGAGATCGCCACGCGTTGCGCCGTCCCTATGGAGTTTCAGGACGGTGGTCACCAGCTCACCGATCATGTCCTGGTTGCCGTTGTCCGAGACGTCGGCGACCAGGTCCCGCAGCCTCTGGTCGAGCTCTTCGTTGCCTAAGTCGTAAGCCATGAGGTCAGACGAGGGTACCGATCACGAGAACGGACGCTCAGCCGGGCCCTTGCGGACGACGGCGTTCCAAACTGTCTCGTAGTGGTCTCGATCAAAGCGATCGACCTGGGGCAGGACGAACTCCTCCCACGCTTTGCGTAGCGGGTCGTCGCGATCGGCATAGATCACCAGACCTGTTGGGAGTCGGTCTAGGACCGACCTGAGTGACAAGGGGGTCTCCACGCGCGTCCCCGTGTCCGAGGCGTCGAACGAGGCATTGATCTCGACTGTTAGTCGCGCGATGGCTTGGACGTACTCCTCCTTCAGGGTCGGATAGCGACGCTCGAGCATCGCTTGCACTTGTTCCTCTCCCGGGAAGCTCTTCTCCCAGATCACCCAGCGATCTGCGAAGGCCTTGTTGAGTGTCTGGGTCCCGGCGTAGTCCCGGATGTCTGTTGGGTTCATCGTTCCGAAGACTCGGACGTCGTGTCGAAGGCTGACCGTCTCACCATTCGGCAGATCGAGTGCGCCATACCGATCGAGCAGTCCGTGAAGTGCGAACAGAGTCTCGGCGCCGGCGGCATTCAGCTCAGAGAGGTTGAGGAGGGCCGGGCCCCGCAGAGCACGTGTGATGTCGCCGTCTTCCCAGCGGCTCTCCGTGCCACCTTTGCCGTCTCCATGGAGGTGGGTCGAACCGATGAGGGTTACATCTCGAACCTCACCAGTCAGGGGGATGCGGAAGTAGGGGAGGCCCATCTGGGCTGCGAATTGCTCGATGTCGTGGTCCTTGCCGGTGCCCATGTGGCCACGGACAGCCACATGTAGCGGGACAAGGCCATCTGCCTCACTTCGTCGAGCTTGTTCGACCTGTGCGAACCGATAGAGCATTCCGAGATCCACGTAGTGGGGGTCCGGAGTTGGGATCTTTCGCTCTCGCAGATCGCTGTCGGCGTGAGTTCCGTCGAGCTCGAACTTTTCCAGCTCGATCGGTTCGCCCTCGCCGGTGGGGTCGATGAATGTGACTGTTTCAGGCAACTGATATCTCCTTGTTTGCAAACTCTGAGGCGCGTAGCCACCAGGTGTCCATCCCGGAAAAGGCCAGGCTGCGACGGAGAGCGCCTCGTACCCCGTCGACCATTGCGGTGGTTAGTTGTTGTGGCTTCTCGACGACTTCATGGCGGCGATACGCCTGGTCCACGGTGTGGTCTCCAATCCCGATGCCGATGACCGTGGTCCCGGTCGCCTCAACCGACTCGACGGACTTGGTCAGGGCGTCGATGGATCCTCGGGTCATGCCGTCGGCAAGAACCATCAAGATCCGGACGTCCGCCCCGAGACGGCCCATGCGCTCGCCGGCGTGGACGATGTTGAACTCGTCGACGTTGGCCGCTTTCTCGAAGAGCGAAACCGGAGGAGCGGAGCGAGAATCGCGTCTAGCCAGTGTCGCTGCGCGACGGGGATTCATGGCTGTGTAGAACAGGCCAGCAAGCGTGTGCTGTGAGTCTCGCCACCGGCGATCGAACGGCTTCACCATGTAGTGGTTCACAGTCGATGTGAGCCGGTCGGCAGCCGACCCTTGAGTCCTCTTCAGGCCTGCGGTCGCGGCCGAGCGTCCTGAGACATACGACTGCTCGGTGTCGTCCACGCGGGCTGCAAAACCACGATTGAACAGTGCCACCTCGAAATCGATTTGAAGCTCGTCACAAAGCCGGGCCATCGTCCACGCTCCAAGCATCGCCGCCGGCATCGCCCACTGTGTTGTCGCCTGTGCCGAACGGCCCGGACTGAGCATCGACGCCGATCCGTCAACAAGCAGCGAGACTGCGTACCGGCGTCGAGACCGGGAGGCTCGGCGCTCGTACAAACGCTGATACAAGCCTGCTCCGATGAACAAAGCTGCGTGCGGCGACACGTCGCCCTGATCGAATCCGCTGCGAAGCCCGCGACGTTGGTTCGCTGCAAATAGGGGAAACAGCTCGCCCGACACGTGCCGCTGATCAACCGACCACTTCTGACTTGCCTCGGTGATCGCTTCCATACCTTCTGTGCCAAACCCGGCAAATGCTGAAGGGATCGGTGTCACGACGAGCTTTCCGCCTTGACCGGTGGGCAGAAAGACCTCCGGGGCCTGGCTGACCCGGAGCAGCTGATTGGTGGACTCCTCGTCGGCTACGTCCGACGCTCCCTTGCGATCCGACGAACCCGACCGCGAGTCGGAAGCTCGTTTCGTGTCTTGATATGACTCGGCATCGGAGAGGATCGGAGTTGTCAGTCGGACGGTGTCGACTCCCTCGGCCGCCTTCTCCGCATCGACCTTCTCAAGTGCTTTGCGTTGGGCGTTGGTGGCCGTCTCAGGCGCCTCGTTGATCAATCCGTGGGCTCTGGCGATGGCTTCGAGCTCGATCGCAAGCTGGGCCACGTACCAGGGATCATCTGATTCTCGCGCCATCTGGCAATGTGCCGTTGCGTCGTCGAGGGCGACAGCCGCCCGCGCCTCGAATCGGCGCTCGAGAACGTCCCGGTCTACATAGCCCGCAGTCAGCAAGAAACACCCCAGAACGAACTGGCTCAAAGCGCCGCTGCGCTGGATCGCCTGACTCAGGGAAGACAGATAGAGGTCCTGAAGGACGGAGCGTGCACCCGGGTAAATCGAGAGCCCTTGGGCCTCTTGGCGTGCGTCCTCCAGGGAGAAGAACATGACCTCGGCGACCGGCTTCTCGGTCTTCTCCAGAGCAGTCAAAAGGTCCACCTCGACCCCAGGCATGAGGTCCCCTTCAATTGGCCAATCCTCGGGTAGTTCCCTGGTCTCATCGAGGTTGGTCGACACGAGATGCATGACTTCGTGCAGTGCGGATGCAAGCGCAACCTCGTCGGGCGTGACCGGTGCGTTTCGCGTGTAGGCAGCCTGGAAGATCCGTGGGTCTGCGACGATTTCGTTCTCCGAAGACGAGGACTCTGGCCCGAGTCGGACACGCAGGTTTGGGTTGTCAGAAAGGCTCCGAGCGAGTCGGGTTACTGCCGGAGCCACCTTCTGATATCGACCGACGACCGACTCGATCGCCTGATCTTCCGGACCTATCAGATCGGTGAGGAATGTCTGTTCACGTGCGCGCACAAGCCGTTCATTGTCTCATGCCTTGTCAAACGCGAGTTCGTTCATCTCAAGGTGGCCTTTACGCTTGCGGCGTGCATTACGACTTGACTCAACTTGACAACGGCCTCCGGATCATCACCGAGACCATGCCTTCTCTTCGCTCGGTGGCGCTCGGTTGCTGGGTGGACACCGGGACCCGCGACGAGAACGGCAACGAAGCCGGGGTCTCTCATTTCCTCGAGCATTTGCTATTCAAAGGCTCTGAAGAACTGTCGGCCAGGGTTGTGAACGAGACACTCGACGGCATCGGTGCAGAGTCGAACGCATTCACTTCGAAAGAGATGACCTGCTACTGGACCCGACTCCTGGACCAGGAGCTGCCTACCGGACTGGACGTTCTGGCCGAGATCATCCAGCGTCCGGCTTTCCGCATCAACGAGATCGATTCTGAGCGTCAGGTCGTGGTCGAAGAGATCAACATGAATGAGGACGACCCGACGGACGTTGTCTTCGAGAACTTCTCTCGTGCGGTCTTTTCGGGCCATGCGCTCGAGAGGCCGGTGCTGGGAACCCGAGAGTCGATCAGGGGAATGTCGCGTGACGACATCCACGGTTACTGGAAACGACGCTACGGAGCTGGCTCCGTGGTCGTGGCAGCAGCCGGTTCGGTCGACCATGAGGCTCTCGTCGAGATGGTCGAGGAGCGTTTCGGCGATTGGGCCGGAGATCGAGTGGACCATGAGATGGTCGCCAACTCGGTGTCCCCCAGGGTCAATGTCACACCTCGCGAGACCGAACAGGCCCACCTGGTGCTGGGAGGTCCTGGTCTCAACCGCACCGACGAGCGGCGTTGGGCATTTGAAGTGTTGAACCATGTGATGGGCTCCGGAATGTCGTCCCGGCTGTTCCGAGAGGTGAGGGAAGAGAGGGGCCTCGCTTACGCGGTGTATGGCTTCAAGCTCGCCTACTCGGACAACGGAGCATGGGGCGTACACGTCGGCACCACCCCAAACCAGACCGACACTGCGTTGAACGTGATCAGAGATGAGCTGGCCACAGTCGTGGAGTTCGGGATTACACAGGACGAGCTCGATCGGGCCAAAGGGTCGATGCGTGGCGGTCTGGCGCTATCGCTGGAGGATTCGAACTCTCGAATGGTCCGCTTGGGTCGCGACGAGTTGTACGGGATGCCACACCTGTCGATGGATGAGCGACTCGACAAGTTGGAGGCAGTGACTCTCGACGAGATCAAGCAGGTCGCCGGTGAGATCTATGGGGCACCCAACCGTGTGATCGGTGCTGTGGGGCCATTCTCCGAAGACGAGCTGGACCAATACTTGGCGGTCTGAACTACGCGGCGGTAGCTGCGGCCGACCGGCGTCTGTTCGACGGACTGATCTACATCGACAAGTGACGGCTCAGGGTTAGACCCCTGTCGATCCGTACGTTGGCGGCCTGGAGGCATGCCGTCGAAGTCGGCCGCAATTCACTCAGTTGAAGTCGAAAGTCACGGACTGTGGCTTCTCACCGGTGTTGATCGTGCCCGCCAGCTGATTGCTTGGCTTCTCGATCGTCAAAGCTCCACCTAGGTCGTGTGTGCCGTCGCTGCTGGGCCAGCCCACCGTCTGGATCAGTGACACGTTCCCCGCAAGTGAGGACCAGAGGATGGACTCCCCGGACTGAGACAGAGAGACAAGCAGTTCAGCCCCTTCACGGGGTGTGAGGTCGTCGCCGGGTCCCCCCGCCGCAAAGACTGCGGAGGCAGCGCCCCCAGCTGCCGTCACAGTCAAAACTGCGGCCAATCCCAACCCGGCGAGACGTCTTGTCACCACTGTGTGCATGCAATGACCACGGTAAGTGGTGAGTTCGCAGAACTAAATAGCTATCTCGACAAACTGCGAAAGGACTAGTCCGTAGATGAGGGCAATCGCGACGGCAATAAGTGATGCTGGCAACGGACGGCTACCCCGGCGCTCCGACACGTTCGCCAACACGAAGGCCATCACGACCCAGAACGTGATGTCCAGAGGCCAGGCAACGACCAGATCTCCAAAGAGGACTCCAAAAATGGCCGACATCGGCAGGCCCGCGTAGAGAAGGGTGAGTCCTAGAGTTTCACAGGCGCCGTCGCATGAGTCGCCGTTCACCAGGCTGAGCCCAACCGCCATGAAGGCAAGTGACATGGCGATCAGCAGAACGGCTGAAATCGCGGTTTCTCTACAACCAACTCCCTCGGATTCCATCTAGGCGATCGTATGTCAGACGCTCTGGAAAGGCCTACTCGGAAACCCCGGTTCGGACGTCTGGTGCCCCCATCCGGGCAGCATCAGCAGTGGCGTCGTCGTCTTGGGTCTGAGAATCCAATTCTGCAGCCACCCGTGCTTCGTAGTGCTCGATCTCCCGCTCGACGGTTGCCTGATCCCAGCCCAGATGCGTGGCCATGATTTGGGCGGCAGGGGTCGCTGCGGAGAGTCCTCGGTGTCGGGTCTCAATCGAGATCCTGGTCCGACGAGCCAGGACGTCATCGAGGTGAAGCGCACCTTCGTGGGTGACCGCGTATGCAATCTCGCCGCGCGTGTATGGAGCGTCGTCGACGAGGGGAGTGGGGTCACCGACATCATCCACCATTGATCCGTATCGGGAGATCATGCGATCGTCCGAGAGTGATGTCGCACCGACGAGCGGGATCTCATCTGTCTTCGACTCGGCGGTCCTATCGAGATAGGGCATGGCCTGGTCGACCGCATCTTGCGCCATCACCCGGTACGTCGTGTACTTGCCGCCGGCCACGGTGATCAGTCCACCGCCGCGGTCAACCACGGCGTGCTCTCGGCTCAGTTTCGAGGTCTGGTCGGTTTCGCCCGTCAACAGAGGCCGGAGCCCGGCGTACACCCCGACGATGTCTTCGGCTTTGATCGGCGTGCGTAAGGCGGTGCTGGCCCAGGTGAGGAGATAGTCGATATCGGTGCGGCTGGCTGCCGGATGTGCTCTGCGCAGATTCCACGGAGTGTCGGTGGTCCCGACGATCCAATGGTCTCTCCATGGAATGATGAACAGAACGCTGACCTTGGTGCGGAGAATCACCCCAGAGTCGAGGTCGACGGCGGACCGAGGTATAACCAGGTGAATGCCTTTCGAGGCTCGAACGTCGATCCCTGTCTCGCCTCCCATTTCCTCGATGTCGTCGGTCCAGACACCGGTTGCGTTGATGACGGTCCTTGCTGCCACATTCAGGTGTTTGCCTGACTCAAGGTCGAGAAGAGTCACGATCGAGACGTCCTCTTGGCGTTTGTGGCCCACCACGCGGGTGCTCGGCGCCATGAGTGCTCCGTTGGAGCGCGCGGTTCTGGCCAGAGTCATCGTGTGCCGCGCATCGTCGACAACCGTGTCCCAATACTGGACTCCACCCCGTGCGACCAGATCGGGTGCGACCTGTGCAAGTCCCTTGCGGCCTAGATGCCTATGCCAAGGCAGGGGATTGTTGGCCATCCGTGCGAGCAGCTCGTAGAGCATGACGCCGGCGCCGACGTAGAACCGCTCCCAGATTGGATAGCGCAATGGGTAGACAAATGGTGTCGGCCGCACCAGATGAGGGCACAACTTGCTGACCATCAGATTGCGCTCGGCGAGCGCCTCCTTGACCAAGCCGAAATTGAACTGCTCGAGATAGCGGAGCCCGCCGTGAAACATTTTCGACGAGCGGCTCGATGTCCCGGACCCGTAGTCACGTTGTTCGACCAGTCCAACTCGGAGACCTCTGGAGGCTGCGTCGAGTGCCGCTCCAGCGCCGGTGACACCTCCGCCTATCACCAGCAAGTCAAGGGCAGTGTCCTGCATTGCTTGCAGGTCTCTTTGCCGCTGTTGGAGGTTGAGCTGGGCGGAATTCACCTCCAAACCTTACGATCGCCACGTGGACATCGGGATTCAGTTGCCGGAGGTCGAGAGGCCGGTTCGGTGGTCGGAAGTGAGAAGCATCGCTCTAGAGGCGGAGGAATGTGGCTTCGACTCCCTATGGGTCGGCGACCATCTTCTCTATCGGGACGACGACGAGACCAGCGGTCCATGGGAAGCTTGGACGTCGCTCGCAGCATTGGCCGAGGCGACGGAGCGGATTGCTATTGCCCCTCTCGTCGCTGCAACCTCTTTCCACTCACCCGCGATGCTGGCCAAGATGGCTTCTACCGTCGATGAGATCAGCGGCGGCCGCCTGATCCTCGGGTTGGGTGCCGGCTGGAACGAGACCGAGTATCTCGCCTACGGATTTCCATTCGACAACCGGGTATCCCGCTTCGAAGAAGCCTTCACGATTATCCGGACCCTCATTCGAGAGGGGTTCATCGACTTCGACGGTGACTACTACACCCTTCGCGGCATGGACCTTCAGCCGAGAGCTCGCTCGGATATGAAGTTGATGGTGGGGTCCAATGGCCCCCGGATGCTCCGGATAACCGCACCACACGTCGACATGTGGAACAGCTGGCATGTCTGGTTCGGCAACCGGCCCGAGGGTCTGCGCCCTCTCATCTCAGGGCTGGAGGAAGCAGCACGCGAGGGAGGACGCAATCCCGACGAGATTGAGAAGACTGCGGCCGTCTATGTGGAACTCGCGCGCGGCTCCGGTCGACGGGCCGGCAGTGGCGAACGTCCTTCTGCCCCTCCGATCACCGGAAGCCATCACCAGATTGCTGAGAGCGTTGCCGCCTTCGCCGAGATGGGCATCGACCATCTTCAGCTGGTTGCCGACCCCATCGATCAGAGGGCCGTAGAGGAGTTGGCCAAAGCGTTGTCTCTGGTCGGATAGTGTCGAGACCGACATGAGACTCTCATCCAACAGCTTCGAAGACGGGGCTCGTATCCCCGCCCGATACGCCTTCGCCGAGCACCATCCTGAGACTCGGGTGACGCTGGCGGGGAATGTGAACCCTCATCTCGAATGGGATGACGTTCCAGAAGGAACCCGATCCTTCGCCATCATCTGTCATGACTACTCGGTCCCGAGCGTCGGCGACGACGTCAACCAGCCGGACAGGGAGGTACCTGCTGACCTGCCCCGAGTGGACTTCTTCCACTGGTTGGAGGTGGACTTGCCCGCTGATATGAGATCAGTTGCCGAAGGCCAGTTCTCAGACGGTGTGACCGTTGGCGGTAAAGGGCCCGATAGTGGTTCAAGCGGTTCGAGGCCCGGTGTCAACGACTACACGGGTTGGTTCGCCGAGGACGAGGACATGAAGGGGACCTACTACGGCTACGACGGTCCAGCTCCTCCTTGGAACGATTCAATCATTCACCACTACAAGTTCACCGTTTACGCCCTGGATGTGGACAAGCTCAAAATATCCGATGGCTACACCGGACACGATGCCCGTGAGGCTCTGGAAGGCCATGTCCTGGGAGAGGCCTCTATCGAGGGGACCTACACCCAGAACCCGAGACTGCTGTAGGAGTTAAGACTCCGAGACTGTCACCTTCCGGATAACAACATCCTCATGTGGCTTGTCCGCATGGTCGGTGCCGTTGCTGGCAATGGAGTCGACGGCCTCCATGCCGGAGCTGACCTTGCCAAAGATGGTGTACGAGTGGGGAAGCCCGGCATCAACGTGGCAAATGAAGAATTGGCTTCCGTTTGTGTTTGGACCTGCGTTGGCCATCGCGACGGTGCCGCGTGAGTAGTCGCCTGCCCCTTCGATCTCGTCACGGAACCGATATCCCGGACCGCCCCGTCCCGTGCCAGTGGGGTCGCCGCCCTGGATCATGAAGTTCTCGATAACCCGATGGAAGATCACGCCGTCGTAGAAGCCGTCGTTGGCGAGAAAGACAAAGTTGTTCACCGTTAACGGCGATCTGCCGGCATCGAGATCGATCACGATTTCACCGTGGTTGGTGTCGAGCGTGGCGGTGTAGGACTTGGAAGGGTCAATGGTCAGCTCTGGAGCCGAGTCGTACTGCTTGGTCATATCGGGCGAGTCTAAGACCCTTCGAATCTTGCGATCACATCGCCAAAAGCCTCGATCGACTCAGGTTCGGAGACGTTCGGCATTGCAACGATCGAGTGTGACGATCCGGCTTCCCCGTAAGCGTTGAATCGATCGACTATCTGATCGGTCGTGCCTCCACGGTTGAGACTGATGAATTCTTCTGCTGTTTGATTTCGGCCTCGAAGGCGATTGGCAGCTGCGATGAGCTCGCTCCGGCTTGCTGCCACCAGCGTGTTGGTTAGGTGGGTGATCTCGATCTCGGCCGGATCCCTTTCAAAGTCAGCACAGTGTTCAGCTATTACCGAAGCCTTATGGCGGATTTCATCCGGCTTGCCGAATACGTTTGCTGCGTCTGCGTATTGGGCTACGAGTCGGAGCGTCTTCTTCTCGCCCGAGCCACCGATCAGGATGGGTATTCGATCCTGGACCGGGCGCGGGTAACAGATGAGCTCGTCCGCTGAGATGTGTTTGCCGTGGAATGACGGCGACCCTTTGCCCCAGAGGAGGGGCAGCATTTGGAGTGACTCCTCGAGAATCTCGTAGCGGACGCTGGTTGCAGGAAACTCAATGCCGTATGACGCATGTTCGGCTTGATCCCAGGCGATCCCAAGACCACAGATCATTCGTCCTTTAGAGAGGACATCCAAGGTGGCGATTGTCTTCCCGAGTACCACCGGGTGCCGATGTGTGATTCCGCTCACCAGAGCACCGAGCCGAACTTCCGTCGTCGCAGCTGCCATGTGGGCCAGAGACGAATACGCCTCGGGCATGTCCTCCCAGGCTCGGCCGACCTGGGGAATCTGACGGAAGTGATCCATCACCCAGATATCTCGGAAACCCGCATGTTCGGCCCGTCGGGCGATTGAACTCAGCTGTTCGCCCAAGTCTCTGTCGCCCCAATCGAACCTGGAGACAATCAACCCAAAACTGTGCCCTCCACCCCCGACCCCTTTCTCGTCCGAAACCCGGGGTTCATTTCGCCGTATCTGGCTGATATCGCCCCCGGTTCGCACGACATGCGGTTCGTCGAGGGCCTCACGCACCTCGCGGAAACGCCTGAACTGCTTACGAAGGACAGCCTTGGGGATCGGGCGGTCCCGAGCTGCGTTCCTGACCTCGCAAGTCTCAGGATCCGTGTCGAAGACCACGAGGTTCACCGGGAGGTCGGCAGCTTCGGCCCATGCTGACCAACGTTGGCGCGAGGGGTCATCGAAACCCAGCGTGTCCACCACTGTTGTCATGCGGCGCCGCAGACGCTCTTCAACGATTCGATCCAGAATCTCGAACGCGACCGGGCTCGCCGTCTGATCGTCCTCACCCCCTCCGACCACCGCCCGGAGGGTGTCTGAGGAGACGATCTCGTTTCGTTCGAATTGCTCAGCCGCCCAGGTCGACTTCCCGGCTGAACTGGGACCGATCAGGACTACCAGGGAGGGTGTCGCGAGCTGCATCGACGTGTTTCTAGCTGACCGACCGGTAACGTGGCTGTGTGACTGATTCGCACACCACGCCCTTCGGGCTCGTCGCCACGGCGATGATCACTCCATTCACTGACTCAGGTGAAGTCGACCATCAAAAGGCTTGGGATCTCGCGCGTCACCTTGCGGCAAACGGAACGGACACCCTCGTTGTGGCTGGGACGACAGGAGAATCGCCCACACTCACTGATCAAGAGAAGCTCGCGCTGTTCAAAACGATTGTCGAGGCCGTCTCGGAGAAGAAGACCAAAGTGATGGCCGGAACTGGCACCTATGACACGGCGCACTCGGTCGCGATGACCGAGAAGGCCGGGGAGATCGGAGTTGACGCTGTTCTTGCCGTCACTCCGTATTACAACAAGCCGACCCAGGACGGTCTGGCCGCACACTTCACAGCCATAGCTGACGTTGGCGTGCCTGTCATGGTCTACAACATCCCAGGTCGGTCCGCTCGGCTCATCGAGATCGAGACGCTTGCGCATCTTGCCGGCCACAACAACATCGTGGCTGTGAAAGATGCGGTGGAGAATCTCGACTTCACCTCACAAACCGTGAACGCCATTCCCGGACTACCCGTCTACTCGGGTCAGGACAGCCTGACCCTTCCGATGGTGTCTGTTGGCGCAGTCGGAGTCGTGTCAGTGATAGCTCACCTCGCGGGTCCGAGTATCCAAGCGATGATCAAGGCCGCAAACGCGGGTGACCTGCCTGAGGCGCGTCGACTCCATCATCTGATGCTTCCGCTCTGTCATGCATGTTTCCTAGAGACGAGTCCCTCTCCGGTGAAAGCTGCGATGTCGCGGTATTGGGAGCCGGTTGGGGATGTCCGCCTTCCACTCGTCGGGCCGAGCGACGAGACGATGGCAGCCATCGAAAAAGCTATGGGAGCCTTCCCCACCTCGTGACGGTTTCAGCGACATTCTTAGGCGGCCTGGGAGAGATCGGGCGCAACTGCGCGGCATTGGAGGTCGACGGCAAGATTGCGCTGATCGACGTCGGTCTGATGTTCCCGGAGGAAGACATGCTGGGCGTCGACCTCGTCTTTCCTGATTGGAGCTGGCTACTCAAACGCAAGAAAGACGTCTCGATGGTGGTCATCACCCACGGCCACGAAGACCACATGGGTGCTCTCGCGTATTTCCTGCGCGACATCCAAGTACCGGTATATGGGACAAAGCTGACTATCGAGCTTGCCAGCGGGCGCGTCGAGGAGCTTGGGGTCGAGTCCGATCTCCGGGTCATCAACCAGAAGAAGTGGATCTCACATGGCCCGTTCAAGTTCATGATGATCCCGGTCAGCCACTCGGTGCCGGAAGCTTCAGCCATCGCCTTCGACACTCCGGAGGGAATGGTCCTCCACTCTGGTGACTTCAAACTCGATCCAACTCCGATCGATGGTCTACCTACCGACCTTCCAGCGTTTGCCGCCCTCGGACGCAGGGGAGTGCGACTCCTTCTCTCGGATTCCACCAACGCCGAGAAACCTGGCTTCGAACCGTCGGAGAGCTCGGTCGGGCAGCCCATCACGGACGTGATTCGAGACGCCGAAGGCCGCGTGATCGCTGCCTGCTTCTCGAGCCACGTTCACCGCGTCCAGCAGATTGCTGATGCGGGCATCGCTGCCGGTCGAAAGATCGCCTTCTTCGGCCGTTCGATGCACCGCAACACGACCATCGCCGGTGATCTCGGTGTACTCGACCTTCCCGAGGATTCGGTCGTGGACATCAAGGACTTGGCCGACTACCCCGAAGACGAGCAGTTACTCATCACCACCGGTTCCCAAGGTGAGCCGTTTGCTGCGTTGTCCCTGATGTCCCAGGGGAGACACAAGTTCATCGACCTTGAAGACACCGACACCGTCCTCATCTCGGCCAAGCCGATACCGGGGAACGAAACCGCAGTCAGCAAAGTCATCTCAAATCTCATGCGACGTGGCGCCAAGGTGGTTCATGGCCGCAATTCACACGTGCACGTCTCAGGGCACGCGGCGAGAGAAGAGTTGCTCACCTTCATCAACCTGGTCAGGCCCAAGGCTTTTGTGCCGGTTCACGGTGAGTATCGACATCTGGCCGCCCACGCTGACCTGGCAAGGCAGATGGGTGTTCCTCAGGTGGACGTTCTGGAAGATGGCGATCGGGTGATCCTCGACGGCAAGAAGACGATGGTCGAGAGACGAGCCGTTCCCGCGGGATACGTGTATCTCGATGGGTCATCGGTTGGAGACGTCCAGAATGCGGTGCTCAGAGATCGCTCCCACCTGGCCGACGACGGGGTTGTGGTGGTCACAGTTGGCATCGACCACGACACCGGAGAGCTGGTCTATGGGCCGGACCTCGATAGCCACGGGGTGATGGACGATCCGTCTGCCATCCTCGAGAAGGCGGCGAACGCGGTGAAGTCCGCGGTGGAATCACACAAGAGCGGGCGAACGGACGTGTCAGAGATGCAGAAGACGGTGCGTCAGGCGGCGGGCAAGGTGATCCGCGCCGAAACGTCGCGCCGACCGGTGATCATCCCGGTCATCATGGAGGTCTAGAGGGGGCACCTCTTGGAATCCAAGGAACGCAAGCGATCCACCAAGTGGATGTTCGGCGGGAGCGTTCTTTTCGGCTTCGTTGCTCTCCTCATACAGGTTGGGCTCGATTGGCCGGTGGCGGGAGGCAATGTGATCGTCGGTGTGGCGGCGATGATCGTGATCGGCTCGGCCGCTGTTCCTGCGTTCGGGGGTCAGTACCTCGGATCCCTGACCTTCGGAACCAAGGTCTTGGCAGGAATGTCGCTTGGCCATCTAGCGGGTTGGTTCGTCGCGGGCATTCTCAACCTGCGCGATCTCGAGGAATCAGGCTTCTTCGCGTTTGCGCTGGTGGTCGTTGTCTTTCTATACGGACTCGCGGTCGTGGCAATTGGAACGATCCTCGGGAGTTTCTCCCGGCTCGTGTGGTGGGCGATTGGTGAGGAGGTCTAGCTACCGCCCAACCTCGACCATCACATCGTCGAGCGGTTTCCGCACGAGGTCCGGCACAACGCAGTCGTCGGCCGGGTAGCCGATAGGGAACATGCAGAACGGGCGCTCATTCTCAGGCCGTCCCAGAAGCTTGGTGAGGAATGCCATTGGCGACGGCGTGTGGGTCAACGTCGCCAACCCCATGTGGTGGAGTGCTGCAATGAACATCCCGGCGGCGATGCCACAGGACTCCTTCACGTAGAAGTTGTGCCGACGGGAACCGTCGTCGTTCACTCCGTATCTCTCTTCGAACATGACGACGATCCACGGGACGATCTCCAAGAACTCCTTGTGCCAGTCGGTACCGAGTGGCTCGAGTGCCTCCCGCCAGTGTTCGGGTAGGCGGCCACCCTCGTAGTTCTCCTTTTCCTCCTCCTCGGCAGCGACTCGAATCTCACGCTTCACGTCTGCGTCGCCAATCAATACGAAGCGCCAAGGCTGACGATGGGCCCCTGAAGGCGCTGTCGAAGCAGTCCTGATTGCCTGTTCTATGAGATGACGCGGAACAGGGTCGTCGGAGAAGAAACGCACCGAGCGACGCTGGTCCATCTCTTGGTAGAAGGTGTCGGCGCGAGTCTTCTGTTCATCGACTGACATAAGTGCGAATTCGAGTGGGATCATCGGAGCGGGCATGCCCGCAAGGTAGCTAGCTCACCGCTTCCGCAGTCGCCACGCCTGTTCAGAGGGGAAGTTGTGGGACCAAGCCGGGTCGACGCCAAAACGGTCCTCCGCCTCCGGATCAGGATTCTGCAGTTCATGGAATGCCAGGACGTCGAATCCCGTCTCGTCGAACAGCTCCATCCACCTGGAGATTGGCAAGTTGAATTCAACGGACTTGTCGTACTCGTCCTGCCAGTTGGCCCGATGCAGTTCGAAGTACGGGTGCAGTAGCTCTCGCTTCACCAACCCTTCGCCGAATCGCTCGCCGCAGACCATCAAGAATGGATGATGGCCAAGGAACGAAAGCTCCCCGCCCGGTTTGAGGAGACGGTGAGCCTCAGGAATCCACTTGTAGGGGTCGGCCCATATCGCGGCGCCGTATTCGGAGATGGCGAAATCGAAGGATTCGTCCGGGTATGGGACGTCTTCGGCATTTCCGTGGATCAACTCCAAATCGATTCCGTGCTGGCTAGCCAGCCGCCGAGCCGTCTCGAGTTGTTTCTCCGAGTTGTCGATTCCTACGACGTCGGCGCCTTTTCGGGCCATCCAGGCCGCGACATAGGCTGTGCCACATCCGAGCTCGATCGCCCTCATGCCGGTCATGTCCTCAGGCATCAGGTTCAATTCGGAAGCGGGGAAGTTCCAGACACCCCACCCGTTTGGCTCTGGGATCGTCCATGCTCGCTCGCCCATTGCGACCCACTCGTGCGCCACGCCGTCCCAATACTCACGATTGGCCAATACGTAATCAGGAAGCTGGTTCACGAATTTCACCGTAATAGCGAGGCTCTTGGGTAGGCTCCGCAATTACATGCCATCCCGGACATCCACCCGAAAGGGCTCCGGGCGGAGACGGGTGTCCTCAAAACACAAGAAAAAGCCTCAGAAAACGACGTTCCGGCAGAAGCTGGGCAGGGGACGTGACTGGATCCGAGGCACCCTCGGCAGGCAGACCGATGACGTTTGGGGCATGGTGCTCCTTGTTCTCGCAATCCTGGTCACCCTTGCCTTCTTCGATCTCTCAGGACCGTTCGGCGACGGTTTCGACTCTGGCTCCAAGTTCTTGTTCGGAGTTTGGAGATATGCCCTCCCAGTCGCTCTTGCGGGTATCGGAATCGCGTTGATCGTTGGAAAGCCACGTGACGGTGCCAGACGCCTGATCATGGGCGGCATTGCCACCTTCATCGGCACTCTTGCCCTGTTCCACCTGCTGACCGGTGCCATCGCCCTACGGCCCAACATCGAGATGGTGCAAGAGCGCGGTGGGGCGATTGGGTCTCTGATTGCCTACCCGATGCGCCGGATTCTCGGCCATTGGGGTGCTTTTGTCGTACTGACTGCTGCGATTGGCATGGGTGTCCTCGTCATGACCCGCACCTCGGTGCGCGAACTTGCTCTCGGCGTGGTCGACATGGGCAAAAACATCAAGAAACTCGCAGTAACGGCCTTCGTGGGCGACCCGAATCGTGGTGCGCACGTGGCTCGGCCGGTACCGGTTGTCGAACAGAAACCCGCTGGTCGCCACATGAAGCCGGCAGAGCAACGTCCACCGAAGGCCAAGCCGAAATCGCGGCCAGAACCTGAGAACGAGGTGGAGACTGACGAGGAGAGCCTCGAGGTCACAGTCGACCTTTCAAACGGCGAATACCAGCTTCCCCCTCTTGAGCTTCTTGACGGTGGCACCGGAGGGGAGGTCAACAAGAGGTCCTTAGAGGACACGGCTCGCCAGCTCGAGGACACATTGGTCCAACACGGTGTCGATGCGATGCTGACGAAGATCGTTCCAGGCCCGACCGTGACGCGCTACGAAATCGAATTGGCCCCGGGGGTCAAGGTCAATCGGGTCTCGAATCTCTCGCACGATATCGCTTATGCCCTGGCAACTCCTGACGTCCGACTCCTCGTCCCCATCCCCGGCAAGTCGGCGATCGGAGTCGAGGTTCCGAACCAGAAGCGCCGACTGGTTTCACTCGGCGACATACTCGGCAGTCAGGAAGCGGCCAAACCTGCCCACCCGCTCACTGTCGGCCTGGGGATGGACATCTCGGGCCAGCCTCGGCTTCTGAACCTCGCGGAGCTTCCCCACGTCCTGATCGCGGGTGCGACCGGAGCGGGTAAGTCGTCATGTATCAACTCGATCGTCACGTCTCTTCTGATGCGGGCCCATCCGGACGATGTCCGTCTCATCATGGTTGACCCCAAGCGAGTCGAATTGGGCCAGTACAACGGTGTCCCACATCTCCTGACACGGGTCATCACTAATCCCAAGAAAGCCAATGATGCTCTCAAGTGGGCAGTCGCAGAGATGGATCGTCGCTACGACCTCTTGGCTGACGGTGGTGTCCGGGACATCGAGGGTTACCGCGAGAAGCTCGACGCCGGAGGGCTCGACCCTGAAGGGTTCGACCGTTTCCCGTACATCGTGGTCCTGATCGACGAGCTCAACGACCTGATGATGGTGGCCGGCCGGGAAGTCGAGGAGTCGATCGTCCGCATCGCACAAATGGCACGGGCGGTAGGAATCCACCTCGTGATTGCCACACAGCGGCCATCGGTCGATGTGATCACAGGCGTCATCAAGGCCAACGTGCCGTCGCGCCTTGCATTCAGTGTCGCTTCGCAGACCGACAGTCGGGTGATCATCGACGGAGCCGGCGCCGAGAAGCTCGTGGGTATGGGAGACATGCTGGTCATCACGGCGAAGGAACCACGCCCGCAGCGGATCCAGGGCGCCTGGGTGAGAGAGACCGAGGTCGCCGAGGTGGTCGGATGGGTCAAGAAACAGCGAGAAGCCCAGTATCAGGACAAAGAGGTTCTGGAAGCGGTCGCTGCCGCATCAGCTGCCAAAGCGGAGCTGGAAGACGATGAGGATGCCGATCTGATTCGACAGGCAACCGAGCTGGTGGTTCGTTCGCAGCTCGGATCCACGTCCATGTTGCAGAGGAAGCTGCGCATTGGTTTCGCTAGGGCCGGAAGGGTCATGGATGCTCTGGAATTGCGGGGGATTGTGGGCCCCTCGGTGGGGAGCAAGGCACGCGACGTCCTGATGACTGTCGAGGAACTTGAAGAATCACTCCAGCGTGAGGCCGCCTCGGTCTAGCGCGATTCGGCTTCACAAAGCCGGGCAACTCTCTGACGGTTAACGTCGCCACCGATGAAATGGCGTGCCCTAGTTGTCTTGTCGCTTGCCCAGTTCCTGATGGTGCTGGACCAGGCGGTGATGAATGTTTCCATCAGCCAGTTGGTCGAGGACTTCGACACGACCGTCACGGTCATTCAGGGAGTCATCACTTTCTATGCACTCACCATGGCGGCTCTGATGATCACCGGCGGAAAGTTGGGTGACATCTGGGGACGTCGGAGGGCTTTCACCATTGGGCTGGTGATCTACGGGGCCGGCTCAGCCTTGACTGCCGTATCCCAGGACGTCGGTCAGCTCCTGCTTGGCTGGTCGATTCTCGAAGGGATCGGTGCGGCGCTGGTTTTGCCGGCTCTCGTTGCCCTGATTGCGGGTAGCTATCAGGGAGCGGACCGCGCTATTGCCTACGGCGTCATCGGGGGCGTCGCCGGGGCCGGAATTGCCGTCGGACCGATTCTCGGGGGCTGGGTAACAACCAACTTCACCTGGCGTTATGTGTTCGTCGGTGAGGTGATTGTGGCTCTCCTGATCATTGCCCTGGTCGGTTGGATCATCGATACGCCCAAGCCGGACCCCGCTCCAAAGGTCGACTGGGTCGGCGCGGTGTTGTCGGCCCTTGGTCTGTCCCTCTCCGTTCTCGGAATACTCCAGGCCAGTGAATGGGGATGGGTGGCCAACAACAATTCCCCGGTGGCACCGTTGGGTCTCTCTCTGACGCCGTTTGTTGTCGGGGCTGGTTTGTTGACTCTGGCCTTCTTTGTCCGATGGTCCGAACGGCGTGAACGACTCGGTTTAGATCCGTTGTTCCGGCTGAGGCTGTTTGAGATCAAACCCCTAAAGGCTGGTCTCTTGATGTTCTTCTTCCAGAATCTGATCCTGATGGGGGTCTTCTTCTCGATCCCGCTCTATCTGCAAGTGGTGCAAGGGCTCGACGCACTCGATACCGGGCTCCGCATGCTCCCGGTCTCGGTGACCATGTTCATCATGTCTTTCGTTGGGGCTCGCATGAGTTCGAAGTGGTCACCGCAGAAGATCGTCAGAGCCGGACTGTGGGTTTTGCTTCTGTCCACACTCGTGCTGGCGGGAACGATCCGCCCGGAGCTCGAGGGACTCGTCTTTGGGTCGTCGATGGCGCTACTCGGTATCGGAATGGGTCTACTGGCCTCACAGCTCGGCAACGTCATCCAATCCTCTGTCGGTGCGCGCGACAGGAGCGAAGCGGGTGGCCTCCAATACACGGCACAACAGCTAGGTAGTTCCGTCGGGACCGCTCTGATCGGAGCGATCGTGATCGGTTCTTTGGCGACGGTCTTCGTCAATCAACTTGCGAACGATCCTCGGATCACGGATGAGTTGGAATCCGAGATCGTCGTTTCGCTCAATGGCTCGGTTCAGTTCGTGAGCACAGATGCACTCGAAGACTCCCTTGTCGACTCGGGTTTGAGCTCCGATGAGCAAGAGGCAATCGTGGAGTCATATGCAGACGGACAGCTTGTTGCGCTACGTCTGGGACTCATGGTCGCTGCCACGATTGTGGTTCTTGCCCTGTTCCGAGTCCGGCGGATTCCCGACATGTCGTTCGAAGAATTGGGCGCCGCGGTGGCGGATGGAGGCGAAGCTAAGAACTCCGCCGCGGGATGAGGAGACAAATTCGTTCGGGTCCTGTCCAAGAATTAGCGTGACTCAAATCCCGGTATAAGCTCGCCGTACACGTTCTCATGAGACCAGGAGTCCCTGCGTGACCACGCGCAAGTCGGGGCTGGGGCGCGGGCTCGAAGCTCTCATCCCGTCTGCCAACAAGCCGACAACCGATCTTCAAAACCGCCAGAATCATGGGAATGGCGGCTCTCGCATGTTCCGTCTGATCGAACCGGACGGCACGGTTAATGACCGTCTGCCGGTGACCGTCGACGAAATGAAGGCCTTGTACGCCGACATGGTTGAGGCGCGTACATACGACACCAAGTCGATGGCGATGCAACGTCAGGGGCGTCTCGCCACTTACGCACCCTTCCACGGGCAGGAAGCTGCGCAGGTAGGGGCAGCCGCCGCCCTGCATGACGATGATTGGGTTTCAGGCACCTACCGGGACGCCGCACTCAACTGGCGTGCCGGATACCCGTGGGAGCTCCTGATTCTTGGCCGCACCGGCGACGAACGCGGAGGCCAGGTTCCCGACGGTCTCAACGTCCTCCCGCCATCGATAACGGTCGGTGGGCACATGATTCACGCCGTCGGGCTCGGCTGGGCAGAGAAGTTGAAGGGGACAGACGTGGTCACGCTCACTTCGTTTGGTGACGGCGCCACATCAGAGGGCGACTTCCACGAAGCGATGAATTTCGCTGCGGTCTTCCAGACGCCCACGGTCTTCTTCTGTCAGAACAACGGGTACGCCATCTCGCTCCCGTTCGAGGAGCAGACCAAAGCCGATTCGATAGCTGTCAAGGCCGAAGGCTATGGAATGCCTGGTGTTCAAGTCGACGGAAACGATGTGCTGGCGGTTCTTCAGGCTGTGCGAGAAGCGACGGCCTTGGCCCGATCTGGTGGCGGCCCGAGTCTGATCGAAGCCGTGACCTACCGAATGGGCCCACATACGACGGCCGACGATCCGGCCCGATACCGCCAGGAGGATCAGGACAACTTCTGGGGCGATCGGGACCCCATCCTTCGAGTGCGGAGACTTCTCGAGAAGCAGGGAGAATGGACACAGGAGTGGCATGACAGTCTCGAACGCGAGGCGTCGGCCACCATCGAGGCGGCAGTTGAGTGGGCGGAATCGGTCCCTGAGCCCACGGTGGAGGAGATGATGGGCCGGATGTTCGAAACCATCACACCGCCACTGCGAGAACAACTTGACCAGGCCAAAGGTGAACAGGATGCCTGAGATCAACCTCGCTCAGCTACATCGTGGGGGGACGACCCCCCACACCCCCCGATGCGGTCGAGCTGGTGCGCGCCTCGGGTCGGAGGTCGTGGATGCCTGAGATCAACTTGGCTCAGGCTCTCAACGGAGCACTCGATGCAGCTCTCGATGCCGACGAGCGCGTCGTTCTCCTCGGTGAGGACATCGGTCGGACAGGTGGTGTATTTCGCATCACCGACGGGCTTCGTGAGCGGCACGGGGAGCAGCGCGTGTTCGACACCCCCGTAGCTGAGTCTGGAATCGTCGGCGCTGCCTTTGGCATGGCTGTAGCGGGCATGAGGCCCGTTGCGGAACTGCAATTCCTCGGATTCTCCTATCCGGCCTACGACCAGATCATCAATCATGTCGCCCGCATTCGGAATCGAACCAATCATCGATTCACTGCTCCGATGGTGATCCGCGTTCCCTACGGCGGAGGCATCGGCGCCGCCGAGCACCACTCTGAATCGACGGAGGCCATCTACGCCCACATTCCGGGTCTGAAAGTCGTGGTCCCATCTACTCCGCATGACGCGCGCGGCCTACTGCTCGCTGCAATCGAAGATCCCGACCCAGTCCTGTTTCTCGAGCCGATTCGGCTCTACAGGGCGGTCAAAGAAGACATCCCGGACATCTACTACACAGTCGACATCGGACCTCTTCGCGTTGAGCGAGCAGGTGACGACCTCACCCTCATCAGCTGGGGCGCAATGATGAAAGAGACTCGCGCCGCCGCATCAGTGCTCGAGAACGAGGATGTCTCGGTCGAAGTGCTCGATCTTCGGACACTCGCTCCGATGGATCGGCAGGGCATCGTCGACTCCGTCAACAAGACAGGTCGGGCTGTGGTCGTTCACGAAGCACCGCTGACCGGGGGATTTGGGGCCGAAATTGCGGCGACCATTCAGGCCGAGTGCCTGTACTCGCTCAATGCTCCTGTCGAACGCGTCACCGGTTGGGACACCGTCTTCCCACTGAAGCGCGGTGAGCGCAACTACCTTCCATCTGTGGATCGAATCGTCAACGCTGCACATAGAACACTGGAGGACTGAGTGGCGCGAGAGTTCTTGCTTCCGGATATTGGTGAGGGTCTCACCGAAGCCGAGATCGTCCGCTGGTTGGTCGCCGAAGGTGATTCAGTCGATGCCGACCAACCCGTAGTTGAGGTCGAGACCGACAAGGCTGTGGTTGAGATCCCTTCTCCGTTCGCCGGCGTCGTGCTCTCGCACGGTGGCGCGGAGGGCGAGGTGATCGAAGTCGGATCGGTTCTCGTTGTGATCGGTGAGCCCGAAGATCATCAACCAGAGTCCGCTCCACCTCCTGCAACTCCGGCTTTCAGTCCGGATCCTGCCCCTGTGCCGGGGCTCGAACCGGAGCCGGAGCCCATCGTCGGCACCCTCTCAGAGGAGGCCGAGGTGTTAACACCGGCCGCCCAATCTGATGCACCAGCTTCGCCAGCTGTCAAAGCTCTCCCTCTGGTCCGCAAGCTCGCCCGCGACAACGACATCGATCTCACCGACGTGGAAGGGTCAGGCCCTGACGGGAGAATCACCCGCGAAGACGTGGAACGCGTGATCGCATCGGCCTCGGTCGCAGAGGTACCGCCGCCCCCAGTCACGTCCGCCGAACCCGACGATGCGTCGGGCTTCTGGGTAGACGGTGGACGACAGAAGATGTCGAGGCTGAGACGCACCATCGCATCGAACATGTCTAAGAGTTGGTCGGAGATTCCACACGTCACCACCTTTGACGATGTCGACGCGACGAGGCTGCTCGAAGTGCGTGCGGCCCTCGGAGATCGTCATGATGTGAAGATTCCCATCGAAGCCCTGGTCATCAAGGCGGTGGCACCGGCTCTCGTCGCTTTCCCGGAATTCAACGCAACGATCGATGGTGAGGAGCTTGTCGTCCACGAGTCGCTCGATATCGGTATCGCCGTTGACACGCCGGACGGCCTGATGGTTGCTGTGATCGACAACGCCCCTTCGAGGTCGATCCTCGAGCTTTCATCAGAGATCCGACGACTTGGAGAGGGAGCCCGTGATCGGTCACTATCTCCTGGCGAGCTGACGGGCCAGACCTTCACTGTCTCCAACATCGGTGCGGTCGGAGGCGGTCATGGGACCCCGATCGTTCCCTACGGCACTACTGCGATTCTCTCGGTGGGACGAGCGCACATGAAGCCCGTCGTCTTTGGCGATGACATCGGGATGGCGCCCTTGATGCCCCTGTCGCTCTCTTACGACCATCGGGTCGTCGACGGTGCGCAAGGCCGCCGCTTCATGGCGTTGGTCCTAGAGAATCTCGAGGAGCCCGCTCTCTTCCTCGCCTGATGCCACACGTCCACGTCCTCGAATACGACGAGACAACCGGGGTCGCTCGCCGTGAGTTCGACGCCGCTCAGCGTCGTGCCGGACGGATCTGGAACATCGTGTCCATCCAGAGTCAGCTGCCGGAGGTGATGCGGGATTCGATGCGTCTCTATCAGTCGATCATGTATGGACCGTCTCCGCTGACCAGAGCACAACGCGAGATGATCGCGGTGGTCACCTCTCAGGCGAACGATTGTCACTACTGAATCACGGCGCATCTGCACGATCTCCGGGCTGAGATCGACGATCAAACCCTGGCGGATCAGATTCACATTGAATGGCGCGGTGCCGACCTGACCGACGTCGATCGGGCTCTCTGCGACTTCACGCAGAAGCTGACGGTTTCACCTGCAGCCGTCGGCACGGGCGACATCGACAGGCTTCGCGAGGTTGGTCTGGATGACGAAGGTATCTCGTCGGCCACGCAGGTCATTGCGTACTTCAACTACATCAACCGGATCGCGGAGGGCCTCGGTGTTCCACCGGAAGAGTGGCTCAACCCGGATGGGACCAAGAAGCCGTAGTGTCCGGATCTATGGGCAAAGACAAGAAGAAGAAATCCAAGAAGAAGCAGAAGTCGGAGTCTCGACCGCTCAAGGACACCAAGACTTCGAAGCAGTTCACCGGCCAGTTCGGCTCTGAGGAGGTCGCCTACACGGCCACGGCGGCGACACAAGTCTTCGAATCGCAGAGCGAGAAGGTCTCCTACTTCTACGTCTCGTATACGAAGGATGACGCCGACCCGGCGACGAGGCCCATCCTGTTCTGCTTCAACGGCGGCCCCGGCTCGTCGACGGTGTGGCTGAACCTTGGCTTGTTTGGCCCAAAGCGGATGGCCTTCGACGAGGACGGTTTCAAAGAGGGCATGCAGGGTCGTCTGGTCCACAACGAGCAGTCGATTCTCGATGTGGCAGACGTTGTGTGCATCGACGCGATGGGAACCGGTCTGAGTCGAACCGAAGACAAAGACAAAGAGAAGGACTTCCACCATTGGAAGAAAGACATCGCTGCGTTCAGCGAGTTCATAGTCCACTACCTGAATCGCAACGGCCGGTGGTCGTCTCCGAAATACCTGGCAGGGGAGAGCTATGGAACCTTGCGTGGCGCTGGCATCGCTCGTGAGCTATTCGCCGACCACAACGTGGAGTTCAACGGGATCGTCTTCATCTCGATGATCCTCAACTACCAGACATCGGCAATTGACTCGTCCAACATGCTGGTTCATCCCGGCAATGACCTCCCGTTCGCTGTCTACCTCCCCACCTACGCTGCGACCGCCTGGTACCACGGTCAGCTGGCGGACGAATACCAACAGATGCCGTTGCGAGAGTTTCTAGATGAGGTTGAGGAGTTCGCTCTGGGCGAGTACTGGAGCGCATTGGCCCAAGGGGACCTGATTGACGACGACCGTCGCAAGACCGTTGGCGAGAAGTTGGCCGCATTCACGGGTCTGGATGCCAAGTTCATCGATCACTACGACCTTCGGATTCACATCATGAGATTCTGCAAAGAACTGCTTCGTGATCAGCACCGAACCGTTGGTCGGATTGACTCTCGTTACAAGGGAATTGACCGTGTCAAGGCTGGAAACGTCCTGGAAGCCGATCCTTCCATCGACTCGACCGGTGGTGTGGCTGCGTCCGCTTTGAACACGTACCTACGAGAAGAGATAGGTCTCGATACCGAAGAGGTCTACAACATCATGGGGATGGAGGTCTGGAAGAACTGGGACTACGAGGACTTCAAAGGCCGCTATGTCGACACTTCCGAGGCGATGCGAGAAGTGATGTCACGGTCTCCCGGTACAAAGGTCTTCGTCGCCAACGGGTATTACGACCTGGCTACGCCGCACTTCGCGACGGAGTACACGTTCTCCCACATGGGTCTCGATCCCGAGATCAGGAAGAACGTGCAGATGGAGTACTACGAGGCAGGTCACATGATGTATGTGCACAAGCCGTCGTTGGACCAGTTGGCCGCTGACCTCCGGGCGTTCGTGACGCAGACCAGCTGACCCGCTCCGCCTTTCGTCGAACCTGCACCGCGTTCCGTCTGGGGCGGCGCAGTGCAGGCTCGAGGTGGGCGATCAGTTGTGGAGGTCTGCCAGGGCAGACGATCGGTTACGCAGACATTTGCTGTAACGCGGACGCCGGACCGGACATATCCAAACCGAGCAACGGGGGTTGCGACGGTTGGCTCGGGAGCGTACGGCCCGAGTTCGGCCGGTGATTGACTGTCAGACGCTCGGCTTTAGAGGCCGCTGCCTTTGACCGACTGGTTGAGCTTCCCGAAATCGACGCGGTAGGCCGCGCAAAGGAGTTCGCGATCGCCTTGGCTCCACGACTCCTGCGTCGGGGTGATGGCGATGATGTCCAGGACCGAATCGAAGTAGTCGATGCCGACGTACTCGATGAAGGTGGACCCAATGCACCGTTCGAAAGCGTGATCTTCTAAGGCGGTAACACCGGGATAGTCGGGCCCGAAGGTGGTTGCGACCGATATCGAAGCGATGATCTCGTTGTCGTGAGGCAGGTCGCACGGCACGGCGTCGAGGCTGAAGATGGTCTCAGGATTGTCCTCCGGGTCATCAAAACAGTCTCCGACTTGGAGGTCCATCACGTTGAGATCGCCGGCGGTGGCGATTTGGCCATCAGCGCCCCGGTCGGCATCGTCGAGAGTGGTGAAGAAGTAGATGCCGAGCCCTATGAGGGCGAAGATCCCAAGGCGTAGCCACTGATTGCTGAACCAGGGCGTCGCCGGTTCTGTCGGCAGAGGTTGGTAGTGGGGTTGGGTCAAGTCCTCGGATGGAGTCAACGGCGGCGACTCGGGCCGGCGAGCGCCAACCACCTCGGTCGGAGACGGCTCCGAGTGGTGGGGAATATGAACCGTGTCATCTGATCGAGACGCCATCTGCTCTCTCGCCTGGCGAATGCGCGCTTCGCTGTCGAGACCTCTGTTGCTGTCACTCACTGTCCTGTGATCGACAGCTTGCGGCTTTTTCTTGAACTGACGTCACCGCCGGTTGGGGGGGTGATTGACAGCTACGTGGCGTGTCAGCCATAATTCAACAGATGTTGAATAAGGAGAGTTGGGTTTGCTAGCGATGATCGTCAAGGAGTTCCGTCAGGTGGGACGGGACAAGCGAACGGTGGCGATGTTGGTGGTCATGCCAGTGGTTCTGCTGCTCGTGTTCGGATATGCCGCGAGTTTCGATGTCGATGAGATCCCTACATACGTAGCGGGCGTTCCCGAGTCCGCGGTTGCCCAACTCCCCGAGATCCTCGTTGTTGAGGAGATCGATCCGAATGGGACGGCCGGCGATGCGGCCGACAAACTGGTTGCGGGCGAGGCCGTTGTCGGAGTAGTCGGAGACGGATCCTCGATACGCATCTTCATAGACGGCTCCGAGCTCTTCATGGCACAAGCCGCTGTCCAAGTCGCACTGGTGGCTGAGAGCCAGAATCCGGCGGTATCTCACGAAGTGCTCTTCAATCCGGACCTCGACACTTCTGCGGTCTTGGTGCCCGGATTGGCTGGGCTGATCATTGTCTTTGTCGGAACTCTTGTGACATCGATGTCGGTAGTCCGAGAGCAGGAGGCCGGGACCATGGAGCAACTCGCCATCATGCCCTTCAAGCCGCGCGACGTGTTCATCGGAAAGATTGCTCCCTACTTCCTGATCGCGGCCATCGACATCATCGCGGTGGTCCTCATCGGCATGTGGGTGTTCGACGTCCCCTTCAACGGATCCGTCCTCCCGATGGCGACGGGAGCTGTGCTGTTTCTCTTCGTAGCGTTGGGCGTAGGAGTGGCAATCTCCTCGATCTCGCAGAACCAAGCGCAAGCAATACAGCTCGCTTTGATGACCGTCCTGCCCCAAATCATGCTCTCCGGCATCATCTTTCCCCTTTCGTCAATGGCCCCTGCCGTTCGCTGGATTGGGTATCTCCTACCCCTCACCTATTTCAATCTCGTGGCGAAAGGAGTGATGCTGAAGGACGCCGGCTTCGGTGACCTGGCCTTCCCACTGGCTGTTCTCGCACTACTGGGTGTGGTGATATTCGGTGCCGCCGTGGTTCGTTTCTCCCGCAAGCTTCGCCCTGCGAAGACCAAGGCAACGGCATGACCTGGGGATTGGACCGAATCAGCGTCGACTTCGGCACAACAAAGGCGTTGGACAGTGTCAGCCTCGCCCTCAAACCAGGCGAGGTGGCAGTCGTCGTTGGTGGCGACGGGGCCGGAAAGACGACACTCTGTCGTTCGATCGTCGGGCTCCAGCCAATCTCGTCAGGTGAGGTGTCACGGCCCGACCGCGTGGGCTACCAGCCGGCCAGCTCAGGTGTTTGGCGTGACCTCACGGTTATGGAGAACCTTCGGCTGGTCGCTGGTGCGTACCGATTGGATTCAACCCATGCATCAGATCGCATCGCCGAGCTGCTCGAAGTCACGAGACTCGAGGAGGCGTCTAATCGGCTGGGTGGTGCTCTGTCTGGCGGAATGAGGCAGAAGCTCGGAGTGGCGATGGCGGTGCTATCCGAGCCGAGTCTTCTGGTGCTCGACGAGCCAACGACAGGAGTCGACCCGGTCAGTCGGTTGGAGCTCTGGTCTTTCATCATGCGGTCAGCGAGCGAGAACCGGGCTGTCATCGTCACGACGACGTATGTCGATGAGTCGCGGCGAGGACGTGAAGTTCTTGCTCTCGATGCGGGTCGCGTCCTTGCCGTGGGGACACCTGAGGAAGTGGTCAACACCATGCCTGGTGCCATCTTCGAATCGTCCGAGCCGCAGCACGGCAGCGCGAGATCGTGGCGCAGAGGTAGCAAGTGGCGAATATGGGTTGAGGACGGCTCCACCCCGGGAGAAGCCGTCCCCACCAACCCTGACATGGCTGATGTGGTGACAGTGGCCGCCTTGCGGAATGAGTCCGGACTGTGAGCGCTATTCAGGTTGTCGAAGCATCGAAGCGCTTCGGCTCGAAGCTCGCAGTCGATCAGGTCTCATTCGACGCGGCTGAAGGCGAGATCGTTGGACTGCTGGGGGCCAACGGCGCGGGCAAGACCACCGCGATGAAGATGCTCTTGGGCCTCGAGGAGCCCACCGACGGACAGCTCACGCTGCTAGGTCAACCTGCGTCCGATGTCGATCGTCGCCACCTCGGATATGTGCCGCAAGGCTTGGGTCTCTATTCCGAGCTGACGGTACGAGAGAATCTGCAGTTCGTGGCGTCTTCCTATGGGGTCGAAGTTCCGGATCTGTCAGCAGCAGGGCTGGCGGAAATCGCTGACCTGCAGATCGCCGCACTATCACTCGGTATTCGACGCCGGGTTGCTTTCTTGGCTGCCCAGTGCCATCAGCCGGACGTGTTGATCCTGGACGAGCCGACCTCCGGGGTGGGTCCGCTCGGTCGAGCACGTCTGTGGGAGACGATCCACGGTGCAGCCGACGCCGGCGCAGCAGTTCTCGTGTCCACCCACTACATGGATGAGGCCGAGGAATGCGACCGGATCGTGATGCTCGCCGACGGCAGAGAGGTGATGTCGGGCACCGTCGATGAAGCCCTGGAAGGAGTTGAGGTGGTGACTGTCGGTGATCTCACCGCCGAAATGACTTCCGCGGTCGAGAGCAGCGGCGGCACACCACTCTTCTCCGGCGAAGAATGGCGAATTGTGGGTATGTCGATGGAGGAGGTGCACCGGGTGCTGGGGAAAGATGCTCGAGCCCAGCGCGCTCCTGCCAACTTCGAAGAGATCTTCATCTCGATAGCCCGATGACGGGTCCCGGCAGACGTCCCGGGTCACCGGACACAAAGGGTGAGATTCTCGAGGCGGCGCGCGCAGTGTTCGCCGAGGTCGGCTACACCAGGGCGACGGTCCGCACGATCGCCGAAAGAGCTGGTGTCGACCCGGGAATGCTCTACCACCATTTCGGGACGAAGGATCAACTGTTCGCAGCTTCGATAGATCTCCCGATGAGCCCCGCCGACCTGCGACTCGTACTTGCCGACGCCGGACCCGAGACTGGGCGAAGGCTCGCCGAAGTCTTCTTCACCATTTGGGAGAGAGAAGAGTCACGGGTTTCGTTACTCGGCTTGCTTCGCTCGGCAATCGGTGGTGAAGAGCAAGCTGTCGTGGCTTTTCGTGAGTTCATCGGTGAGCAGCTCCAAGCCAGCTTGAATCAGCTGATCGACGCGGAGGATGCACCCCTGCGGTCGGTTGCAATGGCGTCGCATCTCGTCGGATTGGCGATGGCGCGATACGTGGTGGGGATCGAACCTCTCGCTAGTGCCCCGGTCGGGGACATCATTGACCTCGTTGCCCCTCGGCTGCAGTCGTACGTTGACCCCTGAGTCACTCAGGGTCGTTCTAGGGGACTCCCCAATAGTCGACCCGCGCGCCGACCCATACCTTCTGCGATGTACGCAATTGGAGGTATGAGATGCCGATCCTCTCGGCAAGCGACGTAGGCAAGACGTATCGGTCGGGTTCTCTCGAGGTCCAGGCTCTCCGCGGAGTCGACCTCGAAGTGGATGCCGGAGAGATGGTCATCGTGATGGGCCCGTCAGGCAATGGGAAGACAACACTGCTCAACTGCCTGAGTGGACTCGATGAGATCGATACCGGTGAGGTCTTCATCGAAGGTCACTCCATCCATGAGATGAGTGACAAGAAGCGAACCAAACATCGTGCTCGCTCCATGGGGTTCGTGTTCCAGGCTTACAACTTGATCCCGGTGCTTTCAGCCGTGGAGAACGCCGAACTGCCGCTCCTGGTGAACGGCGTCCGACCGCGATCCGCACGCGATGAGGCCCTCGAAATGCTCGAGAGGGTCGGCCTGGCAGATCGGGCGGACCATCGGCCCAACGAGCTTTCGGGCGGTGAACAGCAACGAGTCACTATCGCAAGAGCTCTCGTCGCCAAGCCATCGATTGTTTGGGCAGACGAGCCTACGGGCAACCTCGACTCCGAGACTGCGGCTTCGGTCCTGGATCTCCTAGAAGAAGTGAATAGCCAGGGCCAGACCATCGTCATGGTCACCCACGAGCAGGCCAACGCTTCGATGGGGGACCGTCTGGTGCTGATCCGCAACGGCGCCGTCGAATACGACGGAGCCCCGGAAAGCGCGCCAAGTCAACTTCAGGCCGTCTGATGGAGCTCGCAGCCCTTGCAATCGCCGTTGCGTTGCTCCTGCCTGCACTCTGGGTGGCCCGCAAGAAGCTCATCCGGAGATTGGCCTGGCGCAACGTGACAGCGAGGCCAGCGGAAGCCTTCCTCGTGACGGCCGGCACCATGTTGGGCACGGCAATCATCGTCGCCTCCTTTGTGGTCGGCGACACGATCGAAGCCGGAGTGGGAAGCATCGTTGACACCTCGCTCGGGCCCATTGATGAGTCGGTGACGATCGAAGATCCCACATTGCTCGGCGATCTCGATGCCGCCATTGCCGCGGCGGACATCGCGGATGTAGACGGCACCGTGTCGCTCCTGTCTCTGCCCACGGCTGTCACCACCGTCGAAGCTGAGCCTCTGGGCCAATCGAACGTTTGGATTGCCGAGATCGACTTCGACGAAGCGAGGGCATTTGGCGGTGATGAAGCGACCAGCGGATTCGCCGAAGCCGGTTCGACGCCGGCTCCCGGTGAAGCGGTTGTCATCTCCCGCATCGCGCGCCAGCTCGACTTGGAGCCAGGCGACACAATTGCTGTGCACGCCTTCGGCAACGAGGTCGAAGTCACCGTCAGGACGGTGATCGACCGTTACTCGGCGGCTGGTTTCAATTCGGTGTATCTGGCGCCGGGGACGATCGAGTCTCTGGTCGCAGGCGCCGATTCAGGCGGGCCCGAACCTCGCGCTGAGGTCCTCGTCTCCAACGCCGGAGACTTCACCACCGGGGCGGCACTGACCGATTCTGTTGCGGGAGACCTGGAGGAAGCGACCTCAGGACTCGAAGGAGTCACGGTTGAGACCCGAAAGGCCGACGTTCTCGACGAGGCTGCGGCCGACGGAGCAGAATTCACAACCTTGTTCAATGGCATCGGGAGTTTCGCCGTCATCGCTGGGGTCCTCCTGATCGTCAACCTCTTCGTGATGCTTGCTGAGGAGAGGAAAACGTCTCTCGGGCTCATGCGAGCGATCGGCTTCCAACAGAAGCAAGTCTCTCGTTCATTCGCCATCGAAGGTGTCGTCTATTCACTTTCTGCATCGATCGTCGGTGTGGCGGCAGGAGTCGGCATCGGATGGGTGCTGGTCCAGGTGCTCAAGTCGATCTTCTTCGAGCAGAACGACTTTCTAACCATCGGGTTCGAAACGTCGGCTGAGAGTCTGATGCTCGCCGCGGCGATTGGTCTCGGAATCACGATGATCACGATTTGGCTGACCGCGTTTCGAATCTCCAGGTTCAACGTGATAGCTGCCGTCCGCGATCTCCCACAGCCGGCATCGAAGCGGGGCACGCTGAAAGGTGTGTTGTTGGGCGTTGCCGGGATGATGGTTGGCGCTGCAGTCCTGTGGCTGGGAATGTCCGAGCAGATCCCGGCTGCAGCAGTTGCAGGCTTGCCGATCTTCGCCTTTTCGACTCTTCCGATCTTGAGGCTGATCATTGGTGAGCGACTGTCCGGAATCCTCGCCGGTGTCGTGTCGATGGTTTGGGGTATCGCCGTCTTCGGCCTCTATCCCGAGGTCATGTCTGATTCCGACATCGATGTCTTTGTGGTCCAGGGCGTGGTGCTGGTTGCAGCGGCCGTCACTATCTCCGCATCGATGTCGAACGTCTGGACGTGGATGGTGAACGCCGTCAGCCGATTCGGGGCCGGTCTTGGCTCCCGGCTTGGCTTGGTCTACCCGCTGGCACGCCGGGGGAGGACGGGTCTTCTGCTTGGCATGTTCTCGCTGGTGATCTTCACCATCACCTTCTTGTCGGTGTTCGCCCAGATTCTCGACGACCAGACGCAGGGGATCGCCGACGACAGCCGGGCTGGGTACGACATCATGGCCAACTCTTCGAGCTTCAACCCTGTGAGTCTCGAGCAGATCTCGGCGATTGAAGGCGTTGGCCCGGTGGCTCCGGTCATCCGGGGAGCGTCCGAATTCACATTCGCTGACGATGAACCACGCTGGTGGCGGGTCACCGGATTCGACGAGAGCCTCCTCGAGCTGGGCACTCCGGCTCTCGCATCCCGGCTGGACGGGTACGACTCAGATCGCGATCTGTTCCAAGCAGTTCTCGCAGATCCGACCCTGATCGTCATTGATGATTTCTTCCTGGACAGCGGCTCCAGTATTGGGACCGAGCTGCGTCAGCCGGGTGAGACTGTCACGATCCTTCCTGAGGGCGGAAAACCAACGGTTCTTACGATCGCCGGCGTTATGTCAAGTGATTGGGTCTTCGCTGGGTCCTATATGAGCAGCGAATACGTTCTCGATGTCCTAGATGGCCAGACCGGAAGGTTCTACCTCTCGGGATCCGAGGGAGTGGATCCTGAGATCCTGTCCTCCCGGTTGAATGCCGAGTTGCTCGAGCACGGGATGGACGCCTCTACCTTCGTCTCTGAAGTCGAAGCAGAGGTCGCAGAGACGCTCGGCATCTTCAGGTTGTTCCAGGGATTCCTGTCACTTGGCTTGCTGATTGGCATTGCCGGTCTCTCGGTTGTTCTCATCCGTGCGGTCAGGGAGCGGCGTCGAGCAATCGGGGTTCTTCGAGCACTCGGGGCCGAGTCCCAGGTCGTCCGTCGCTCCTTCCTCATCGAGTCTGCATTCGTAGCTGTGCAGGGCGTGGTGATTGGCGCGGTCCTGGGATTGATCACCGCCTATCAGGTCATCGTCGAGTCAGCCACGTTCGGTGATGCCGATCTGGAGTTCGCGTGGCCTTGGGTTGGCCTTGCGGTGGCTCTCTTGGTCCCAACGCTGGCCGCACTTCTAGCCGCGGCGATCCCTGCCAAGCGAGCATCTGAGATAACCCCGGCGGTGGCATTGCGCACCGAATAGCTTTGGCTGGATGGAGAGAACGCAGAAATCGGTAGAAGACCATCTTGCGGGCCTAGAGGGTTCCCGCGGCGACGACATCCGGGCTCTAGACAAAGAGATCAGGGCCCGGATGCCGAACGCTGAAGTTCACCTCTATGAGGGCAAGTTTTGGGGAGGCACCGACCAGCAAATAGTGGGGTACGGCGTCGTCGATTACAAGAACATCTCCGGCAACAAAGTCGAGTGGTTCTTGGTCGGTCTCGCCGAACAAAAGAACTACATCTCGATGTATGTGAATGCTGTCAAAGGCGGGTCTTATCTCCTCAAGGAATACGCAAAGCGTCTTGGCAAGGCGAAGGTTGGATCGGCTTCAATCAGCTTCGACGGGCTGGACAACATCGACACCGACGCCCTCTTTGAGTTGCTGGAGGAGGCAGCTGCGAGCTAAACCTCAGCGTCGGTCCAGTAACCCCAGACCCGGATCGAGTCGACTATGTCTTGGCCCTGCTGTGTAGTCGTTTCTATCTCATCGAGTTGTTCGATAAGCAATGCATCCAGGTTGTCCGGGGCGCATCTGAGCTCGGTCATCATCAGGAAAAGGAGGCCCTCCCGCTTCACGGTCCTGTAGAGCCCCTCTGGAACCACCCCCAGAGACAAATCCGACTGCTGCTCCAAGGTGAGGGAGTCGAGGCCAACGATCAAACCCTGAATCGTTGCGGCACTGGCGTCCGCCAGAGCACTGCAGGTAGTCGCGTCCTCGATCCGCAAGTCCTCCCCCGGGACGCTGGCGACGACTGAATGAGCGGGGCCGGAGAGCTGCTCATCGGAGAACGCTGCCACCGAACAGCTCGTTCGGCGGTCGCCTGAATCCCAGCTGAGCGCCACCGGTATGACTGGAACTATGTCCAAGGTGGACGACTCCCAAGTCATCCCGTATTCGGATTCAAACCGGTCAATGCACTCCAACGTATCGACCGCTCGGATCACAACGATCATGTGTGCTGCGAGCGCCGCCGAGATGACTATCCAGATGGCAAGCAGAGCGCGCAAGAATCGGGCTCTCCCTGTTGGGTCCTTGTATTTGCTCCGGCGCGCCTCGAGTGTGTTACTCGTCAGAACTCCCCCTCGTCTCGATCTGCAGCCTAGTTAGAGGTTCAAGAGGCGCCCGAGTGGGCATCAACCACAGCCAACACCTCTGGCATGTCGAGTTCGGGATAGGGGTCTGGTGCGAGCATGCCGAGAATCCGATCCTGTGAACGCGCTGACACGACAACCTTGTTGGCCCAACGATCGGCGAGTTCCGGTTCGGGCTGTCGACAGCAGGTCGGATTAGGACATGTGGACGTGGTCCGCTTGTCGGTGTCGCGGCCTCTGAACCAGCGGGCGTCGGCGAATGCCACCCCAACCGTGATTGCATTTGCGGGGTCGCGTCCGGCCTCCTGGTGGGTTGTGCAGAAGTAGGTGCCTTCCGGTGTGTCGGTGTATTGATGGTGAGTGTCGAACGCCTCTGTTGAGTCAAAAGTGACCCGAGCCCCCCAACGGCGGCACAACCTCTGGGTCTCAATTCCTCCGTACTCGTCTCGTGGAATGGGGACACCGTCGTTGGCATACCCCTTGATCACCGTCCCAACCTGGTTGCTCACGATGAGGTGGCTCTTGATGTCGAAGTGCCTCGTCAGGAGGTTGACGGTCCGCCACGCGGCCATCTCGTACGACACGTAGAAGAGTTCTTTGACGTCTTCGACGTCGATGTCGTGGTTCTCCTTGGCGACCATGAGCCTGGCTACCACCGAGTCCTCCGGTGCCAAGACTGCTGCAGCGAAGTATGCGGTCTCCATTCTCTGTCTGAGGAACGTGTCGAGATCCGGCTCGGTCTCATGCTCCAGGACGAAGGCCGCCAGTGTCTGAAGGACAGCCTTGCGAGCCTGCCGGGTGCGCAACTCGTTGCGTTGGGCGATGTAGATCCGTCGATTGTCCTGGTCGATGATCGACCGTGCGAACGAAGGCATGTCCTCGATTGGTGCCAGCTCGAAGCCGAAGCTCGCTGTCAGATCCAGGAGGTTTCGTGAAGTGAAGGGACCCTCGCCCTCATATCCGCAGTTCACCAACGCTTCCCTCGCCGCAACCTCGATATCGACGAGATAGCCGTCGTTCGCCTTCAACACCCCATGGACCATGCCGTTGGCTCTGCGGACATCTTCAGAACCTGCCGAGTCGATGCTTGCTCTTTCTCGAAGCGCATCGTGAAGGCCGACGAGGTGGGCGAGGGTCTGGTTGTCGACCTTTGCGGAAGGCTTGATCGTCGGGATGTCCAGCGAGTCGAACAGCGAAGACGACTGTGCTTTCAGCAGGGAGATCTCGAGCTGATCTCGCCGGCTGGGGGCAGTCGGCTCGAGCAGGTCGCCAATCGGAGTGTCGAGGGCTGCCGCGATCTCCATGACCAGGTTCAACTTCGGCTGCTTCCTCCCGTTCTCGAGCAGCGACAGGTAGGGGGCTGGCTTGCCCACCTGCTCGCCAAGTTGATCGAGAGTGAGATTCGCTTGGTTTCGGAAGTGGCGGACCCTCCGTCCCAAGATCAGTGGATCCAGCTGGTGATGTTCACTCATTCCTACCTCTCAAGACAAGATTACGCGATCTTATCAGTGGAATATGTCGGACTTCAAGATTGAAAACAAGAAACTGCCGTCTTATGAATCAATTCCGAGGCTCGGCGATCGAAAAGGAAGTCCTCACGGCGGACGCGGTGGCCTTCTTGAATGACCTGGAGAACGAGTTCGGCTGGCGTAGAGGTCAGATTCTGGCTCAGCGCGAGCTGAGACAGGAACGGATCGACCACGGGGAGAAGCCGGACTTCCTTCCGGAGACAGAGGCCGTCAGGCAGGCGGACTGGCAAATTGATCCGGTCCATCCCGATCTTGAGAGGCGACACGTCGAGATCACCGGCCCGGTCGACGCAAAGATGATGATCAACGCCCTCAACTCGGGTGCCGACGTCTTCATGGCCGACTTCGAAGACGCGACCTCCCCGACATGGTCGAATCTGCTCGAGGGCCAGAAGAACCTCGTCGAGGCCTACCGGGGAACTCTGGGGCTCGAGACTGAGACGAAGACCTATGAACTGAACGACGAGATTGCCACTGTCGTCGTTCGCCCCAGAGGCTGGCATCTCAGCGAGAAGCACTTCCTGGTCGACGGCCAACCGATGTCTGCGTCGCTGTTCGACTTTGGCCTGCATCTGTTTCACGGTGGGCGAGCCGCGCTGGAGAACGGCACCGCTCCATTTGTTTACCTTCCCAAGCTCGAGTCACACCTCGAGGCGAGACTCTGGAATGAAGTCTTCGTCTGGGCGCAGGATCGTCTCGGCATCCCACAAGGAACCGTCAAAGCAACTGTTCTCATCGAGACCGTGTTGGCAGCTTTTGAGATGGACGAGATTCTCTACGAGCTCAAAGAGCACGCGGCGGGACTCAACGCAGGACGCTGGGACTACATCTTCAGCGTCATCAAGAAGTTCCGGAACGATCCGGCGTTCGTTCTGCCGGACCGGTCAGCCGTGACGATGACCGTTCCGTTCATGCACGCCTACACGGAGCTGATGGTCGCGACTTGCCACCGACGGGGCGCCCACGCCATTGGCGGAATGGCTGCCTTCATCCCAAACCGGAGGGACGAGGAGATCACGGCCGCCGCCATTCGAGCCGTCAGGGCTGACAAGGCCCGGGAGGCTTCGGCCGGGTGTGATGGGACTTGGGTTGCCCATCCCGACCTGGTGCAGGTGGCCCGAGAGGAGTTCGAGACCATCTTGGGTGAGAAGCCCAACCAAATCGATCGGCTCAGAGAGGACGTTGAAATCTCGACGGCGGATCTTCTGGATGTCGATTTCGAGGGCGAGGTCACCGAACGAGGGGTTGTCGAGAACGTTGAGGTGGGTATTCGCTACCTCGCCGCGTGGCTTTCCGGATCCGGAGCGGTGGCGATCAACAACCTCATGGAAGACGTTGCGACCGCAGAGATCTCGCGGTCGCAGATCTGGCAATGGGTCCGACACGGAATCGTGTCCGAGCCCCGTATCAGGGCAATAGCAAGCGATGTGGTCCAACGGATCGAACAAGAAGGGAGCGGACTACCGGTACAGACAGCACGCAAAGTCTTCGAGGAGGTGGCGTTGTCTGACGACTTCGTCGACTTCCTGACCCTATCCGCCTACGACTTGATCAACTAGGAGAACCGTGAGCCAGCACAAGGAAGAAGCCATCCGTCTCGAGGAAGACTGGAACAACAACCCACGGTGGGATGGGGTCCACCGTGACTACACCGCCGAAGATGTCATCCGGCTTCGGGGCAGCATCCGGGAGCAGCACACCCTCGCTTCCAGAACAGCTACGAAGTTGTGGGAGCTGCTGAATACTGAGGACTACATCAACGCCCTCGGTGCGCTGAGTGGAGGTCAGGCCGTTCAGATGGTGAAGGCCGGCCTCAAGACCATCTACTTGTCCGGCTGGCAGGTGGCTGGTGACGGCAACCTCGCCGGAGAGGTGTATCCCGACCAGTCGCTGTACCCGGCCAACTCAGCTCCTGCGTTGGTGAAGCGGGTCAACAACGCGCTCCGTCGCGCTGACCAGATCCAATGGTCGGAAGGTGACGGCGATCTCGATTGGTTCGTCCCGATCGTCGCAGATGGCGAGGCCGGATTCGGTGGGGCCCTCAACGTGTTCGAACTGACCAAGGCGTTCATTCAGGCTGGTGCAGCTGGCGTGCACTTTGAGGACCAACTCGCTGCGGAAAAGAAGTGCGGTCACATGGGTGGCAAAGTGCTGGTGCCGACCTCGCAGCACGTACGCACTCTGCAGGCAGCAAGGCTCGCCGCTGACGTGATGGATGTCTCCACCATCGTTGTGGCTCGGACTGACGCCAACTCGGCGACTCTGCTGACCTCCGATGTCGATGAGCGCGACCGGAGATTCATCCAGGGTGAGCGCACCGCTGAAGGTTTCCATCAGGTGACCGGCGGTCTCGACTCTGCGATCGCTCGTGGTCTGGCTTACGCGCCGTACTGCGATCTGATCTGGTGTGAGACCTCAAAGCCGGACCTGGAGGAGGCCAGAACTTTCGCCGAGGCGATCCACAAGGAGTTCCCCGGCAAGATGCTGGCGTACAACTGCTCGCCGTCGTTCAACTGGAGCGCACATCTGGATGAAGGGACCATCGCTCAGTTCCAGAAGGAGCTCGGTGCGATGGGGTACCGCTACCAGTTCATCACCCTCGCCGGGTTCCACGCCCTCAACAACTCGATGTTCGAGCTGGCACGTGGCTACTCGGAGAGTGGGATGACGGCTTACGTCGAGTTGCAGAACCGCGAGTTCGCCAACGAGAACGACGGCTACACCGCCACGCGTCACCAGCGTGAAGTGGGCGCCGGCTACTTCGACCTCGTCAGCCAGGCCGTGTCCGGCGGCAACTCCTCAACCCTTGCTCTCGCCGGCTCCACGGAAGAAGAACAGTTCTAACCCGAACCCGGGGTTGATATCGCCACATACGGCCGATATCACCCCGAGTTCGCATACAAGCCCGTAGAGCAAGGCATCGCCTAGGTTCCAGGTATGCCCGACTGCTCCCACCCCGAAACCACCTGGCACAAGGTTGCTGAACTCGACGAGCTCCCTGAGGGTCGCGTCAAGACTGTCACGGTCGGTAGACAGTGGTTGGCTCTCACCCACTACGAAGGTCAGTACGGGGCTCTCGACAATCACTGTCCTCATCAAGGTGGTCCGCTAGGAGAGGGGTCCATCGAGAAAGGTTGGCTTCGCTGTCCGTGGCACGGATATGACTACAACCCGCTCGACGGTCAGCCTCCACAGGGGTTTGACGACGCACCGCCCTGTTTCAAGACCGAGGTACGAGAAGACGGCATCTATGTCGCGCTTCCCCCGCAACCCGAACAGCCGAGGACTGTCTCCGATGTACTAGTCGAGACCATGGTCAATTGGGGTGTCACTCATGTATTCGGGATGGTCGGGCACTCCAATCTGGGATTCGCAGACGCTATGCGCCAGGCGGAGGACAGAGGCGATCTGACTTTCATCGGCATCCGTCACGAAGGTGCCGCCTCGTTCGCTGCCAGCGCCTACGGAAAACTCACCGGCGAGCTAGCCGCTTGTTTCGGGATTGCCGGCCCCGGTTCGACGAATCTGATGACGGGTCTCTACGACGCCAAGGTGGATCGTGCTCCAATCCTGGCGATATCGGGCCAGGTCGCCTCAAGCGTCAAGGGGAAAGGCGCCTTCCAGGATCTCGACCTCGAGTCAGCTTTCGACGATGTGGCGAGGTACAGCGAGTCAGTGTTGGCGGCCAGCGACCACGCGGAACTGATGGCCAAGGCTTGCAAGACAGCCATTCAGGCCCGCGACGTTGGGCACTTGATGCTCCCGGACGAAGTCCAACTCCAGGAGAGCGACGCCGAACCGGGTGTCCGGGTGGGGAGGGAGGGCTCTCTCGAGGTCGCGCCACCACAACACGTGATCGACCAAGCCGTAGAGCGGATCGCAGAAGCCGAGCGTCCGCTATTCATCGTGGGGGCAGGCGCCCGCCACGACATGGCCGCCATCATCCAGTGTGCGGAGTCGATGGGTGCTCCCGTTGTGACCACGTTCAAAGCGAAGGGGCAGATCCCCGACTCCCACCCCCTTGGATGCGGAGTCCTGGGAAGGAGCGGCACACCTGTTGCCTCTTGGTTCATGAATGAAGCGGATCTCCTCATCGTGCTCGGAGCATCCTTTTCGAACCACACTGGAATCGCTGACTACAAGCCAATCATTCAGGTCGACTACGACCCCGAAGCACTCGGTCGATTCCATCCGGTCGACATCCCGATCCTTGGTCACGTCGGGGTCACGGCGCGGATGATCGAGGAGAACATGCCCGCCGAGCACAACTTCAAGGATTTGCGGGATGAGGTCGCTGAGCGGTGGCGGATCTGGCGTGACGAAAAAGGGGCGCGTTCCAAAGACGTCACCGAAGATGGAATCAACGCTGCTGCGCTCTTCGGCAGTCTTTCCCGCATGGCCGCGGCCGATGCGGCCATGGCGGTCGATGTAGGCAACAACACATATTCCTTCGGCCGCTACTTCGAGGTCGAACAGCAGTCGATCGTCATGTCTGGCTACCTCGGCTCGATCGGCTTCGCTTTTCCTGCGGCGATGGGGCTGTGGGCCGCAGTCGGCAACGACCGTCAGGTGATCGCAGTGGCCGGAGATGGGGGCTTCGGTCAATACGCCATGGAGTTCACAACGGCTGTGAAGTACGGGATGAACATCACGTTGATCCTGATGGTCAACGATGAGCTCGGAAAGATCTCAAAAGAGCAACGCGGCATCGCACTCGACGTTTGGCAGACCAGCCTGCAGAACCCGGACTTCGCTGCGTTCGCCGAGAACTGTGGCGGTTTCGGAGTGAGAGTCAACCACCTATCGGAGTTGGACGATGCAATCCGGGCCGGGCTCGACTACGACGGTCCGGCGATAGTCGAAGTGGATGTGGACGCGCTGCTTGTCTGAAGCTGGCCGCCCCGCCAAGTGAGTTAGCATGCCGTTCCGGACAACGACTTTGCACCTGCTCCGGAAGGACCCTCAATGAAGATCGTCCATGTGGTTGGCACCGGCACCATCGGTGAGCCACTCATCGGCCTGCTGGCCGACAACAAAGAACACTTCGGCATCGACGAAGTGACCTTTCACAAGCGGACACCACTCGTCAGTGAGCGAGCCAAAGTCGGCGACCTCGAGAGGCGTGGAGCCGTGCTCGCCGTCGACGAGGAGCGTAAGACGACGTTCGAAGAGCTCGGCCACGTGCCTAAGTACGGCGCTATGGAGGCTATCGAGCAGGCCACTGTCGTCATCGACTGCACTCCGGTCGGGAATCAGATGAAGGACGACTTCTACGAACGCGCGAAGGGCCCCATTGGATTCATGGCCCAAGGCTCAGAGGATGGTTTCGGAAAGAAATACGCCCGCGGAGTGAACGACGAGGCGCTTGCGGCCGGTGAGGACAAGTACCTGCAGGTCGTCAGCTGCAACACACACAACATTTCTGTACTGATCAAGTCGCTGGCAATGGATCCCGATGGGACGAACCACCTAACCGACGGTCGTTTCCTCTGTTTGCGACGGGCGAATGACATCTCCCAGGACAGCGGCTTCGTGGCCAGCCCGACGGTGGGCGGCCACAGTGATGAGCGTTTCGGTACCCACCATGCCAAGGATGCACACGATGTCTTCTCAACACTTGGCTACGACCTGAACCTCTTCTCTTCAGCGATCAAGATGAACACCCAATACATGCACGCTCTGCACTTCTCCTTGACACTGGACCGCGACATTGATGTCGACGAGGTTCTTGATCGGCTTGACGCCAACACCCGGGTCGCAGTCACCAAGAAGAAGTCGGCCAATCAGGTCTTCTCCTTTGGAAGGGACCACGGCTACTACGGCCGGATCATGAGCCAGGCTGTTGTCTCTCTGGACACACTTGCTGTCCGTAACAGCAACGAGATCGTCGGGTTCTCTTTCACGCCACAAGACGGAAACCCCCTCCTTTCAACCGTGGCGGCCATGCTCTGGTACCTCGACAAAGACTCGCTCGACGACCGAATCGACATCCTCCGCCGGTATCTATTCACTGAGATCTAGTTGGAGAAGAAGGCAGAAGGGTTTGCGGAAGAGGCCATTCGGGCGGTCGGGCGGCTCGACGTCGCCTCAGCCCGTATGGCGGTTGCCGAGGCCTTCGACATCGACCAATCGGTAGCTCCTCTCGCAGACGCCGTTTACTACGCGTGCTCGGAGATCGAAGAAAAGGACGAGGTCAGCACCGCAACCTGGAACGGCCTTGCCGACGCCGTCGACTCTCCAGAGTTGGTCGCCGTCGTGGAGTCCTGTCGGACATGATCGTCGAGGTCATTGCGGTCGGCACCGAACTACTGCTCGGCCAGATCGTCAACTCCAACGCTTCAAAGATCGGAGCGGTTCTCGCCGACCACGGTCTCGACTCTCACTATCAACAGGTTGTTGGCGACAACCTGGATCGCGTCTCGTTGGTGATTGAGACAGCGGTCGCGAGGGCTGATGCTGTGATCATCACCGGGGGGATAGGGCCGACCCAGGACGATTTGACCCGCGAAGCGTTATGTCAAGCTACTGGTAGGGAGATGGAGTTCAGCGAGTCTTATGCCGCCCACCTCGAAGACTGGTGGGAGCGACGAGGGAGGGTGATGCCCAGATCCAACCTCCAACAAGCTGAGCACCCTTCAGGGGCCGAGCTCCTGGTGAATCCCAAAGGCACGGCCCCCGGTCTGGCTCTCGACCACGACAACACTCTCATCTTCTGTGTGCCGGGCGTGCCGAGTGAGATGGAGCACCTGCTCCACAACGAAGTCATGCCACGCATCGTGGAGAGGTCAGGCGGGCCGGCGGTTGTTGTCAGCCGGGTCCTCAAGACTTGGGGGCAGTCGGAGTCGGGAATGGGCGAGATGCTCGACGACCTCTACCGGTCTTCTGCGAACCCGTCGTTGGCGTTCCTGGCATCGGCAGGGGAGATCAAGCTGCGAATCACAGCCAAAGCCGACACACGAGAGCATGCCCTCCAGCTGATCGAGCCGATGGAACGAGAGATCGAGGGCCGGGTGCGCCAGTGGCTGTTCGCCCACGACAACAAGACGGTCCAGGACATCATCTTTGGAGCGCTCGAGAAGCATGGGTGGACCATCGCCACTGCCGAATCGATGACCGGCGGGATGGTCTCGGCGGCCCTGACGTCAGTCTCTGGAGCGTCCAGATACGTGCGCGGGGGTCTGGTCGCCTACGACTCGGAGCTGAAGGCAACGCTGCTCGGCGTGACGGATGTCAGTTCGGTCGTGGATGAGGAGACCGCGATTCAGATGGCCGTTGGCGCTAGGGAGCTTCTGGGTGCTGATGTCGCTGTGAGCGTGACCGGCTCTGCCGGTCCCGAGCCATTGGAGAAGCCAGCAGGAACTGTTGTTGTTGGGGTGGCCACGCCCGAAGGTGCACGAGCTAGAGAGCTTTCCATGCCCGGCGATCGGGAGCGGGTGAGGGCGTACGGCACCACTACGGCGCTCCAGCTTGCGCGGCTTGCCGTAACAGGGAAATGGTGGAGCAGCTAGGCAGGGTCTTCCTCGCGGTCCCGGTTCCGGTCGAGATCAAGCACGCTCTGAACGCCGTACTCGCAGACATGCAGATTCCGGGCAAGCTGGTCCCACCGGAGAACTGGCATGTGACTATCCGCTTTCTCGATGTGATCGACGTTGTCACGTACGAGCGATTCGTCTCGGAGATGGACCCGCCGGCCGAGACTTCCTTCCGATTGGCTCTCGACGGTTTTGGGGCTTTCCCCAATCCGCGAAAGGCCACCGTTTTCTGGGCCGGGGTGGGACAGGGATCCGAGCAGTTGGCAGTACTCAACGAGCAGGCCGAGGAGGGGGCGGTATCAGCAGGTGTCCTGCCCGAGGAACGTCCCTTCCATCCCCATTTGACGTTGTCGCGAGTACGTCCGCCTGCCGACGTGCAGTCGATCATTGATAGTGAGTTGTCGCTCTCTTGGAGATGTGAACAGTTGGTCGTCTATCGGAGCCACGTCAGTCGACGTGGCGCTCGCTACGAGCCCATTGACTCGATCGATCTGATCGGGTAAATCCAATATACGAACACTTGTTCGGTCTAGGATTCACCGAACTTGTCACACACAAGAGATACGTTCGTCAAAGTCATAAGAGATTGAGCCAGGAAGGACGCGAAGTGGAACGCGAGAAAGCATTGGACATGGCGGTCAGCCAGATCGAGCGACAGTTCGGCAAGGGCGCCATCATGAAGATGGGTGATGCAGCCCAACGCAAGTTCGACATCATCCCCACAGGCGCGTTGGCCCTCGACCTCGCACTCGGTATCGGTGGTGTTCCCCGTGGTCGCATCGTGGAGATCTACGGGCCCGAGAGCTCAGGTAAGACCTCGCTGTCACTGCATATCGTCGCCGAGGCGCAAAGGAACGGTGGAATTGCCGCCTTCATCGATGCCGAGCATGCTCTCGACCCGGTCTACGCCAAGGCGATTGGTGTCGATGTCGACGAGCTTCTCATCTCCCAGCCGGACACCGGAGAGCAAGCCCTAGAGATTGCCGACATGCTGATCCGCTCCGGGGCGCTCGATGTGCTTGTTATCGACTCGGTTGCTGCACTGGTCCCTCGAGCCGAGATCGAAGGCGAGATGGGTGATACCCATGTGGGCCTCCAGGCGCGTCTCATGAGCCAGGCTCTTCGTAAGCTCGCTGGAACGCTCAACAAGTCGAAGACCACAGCCATCTTCATCAACCAGCTTCGGGAGAAGATCGGTGTGATGTTCGGCTCCCCGGAGACCACACCGGGCGGTCGCGCACTCAAGTTCTACTCCTCGGTACGTCTCGACATCCGTCGGATTGAGGCCATCAAGGACGGCACCGACAACGTCGGGAACCGGGTAAGGGTCAAAGTCGCCAAGAACAAGATGGCGCCGCCCTTCCGGCTTGCCGAGTTTGACATCATGTTCGGTCAGGGGATCTCTAGAGAGGGCTCGTTGCTCGATGTCGCCGTCGAGAACGGTGTCGTCAAGAAGAGTGGTGCCTGGTACACGTTCGATCAGGACCAACTCGGTCAGGGTCGGGAGAACGCCAAACGTTTTCTGCGGGAGAACCCCGAACTTGCGATGCAGCTTCAGGCCAAGGTATTCGAGGCTGTCGGCATGGTCGATGTCGACGAGGAAGCCGAAGAGGTCGTCGACGTCACCGAAGAAGCAACTTCGGAGGAATAGGTCTCACCGAAGTGCAATGACCGTTGCTCAATACCGGTCAATGCACATCGGTCAGCCATCGAGCGGGTACACGTCGGATTGGGCGAGGAACTCGTCCACGTAGTCGAGTGCACGTGACATCGCCGCGGGATCGCCCCCAACACCGGGTGCCCAATTGGCCGCTGCAGGCGTTATCGATTCGGCTGCCACGGGGTGGGTGTCAGTCAGCCATGCGTTGAATGCCAGGTGGAAAGCGACGTGGTCGGCGCCGGACAGGTCTGGGAATCCGCTCTGGTAACTGACGACCCGCAGAAGGTCGTCGTAGAAGAGCGTCAGAGTCGTCTCGCGTCCGTTGAGACCGGCAACACTCCAGAAGTCGTCGGACACAGTGACCGGGCACTCCACAATCGATGGGTCGCGATTCGCCAGCCGGCATTGATCTACGGCGATCATCTGCTCGTTGGCGTTGAGTCTGAGTTCTTCGACAAACCGAAGTTCGCCTTCAAACAACCACGCCCGTTCGAGCCCTCGATCTGGCGAATCCGGCAGGACCATGAGCGAGGCAAGCCTTTCAAAGTCGCTCGAGTTGAACGCCTCGATCCATTCGACGGCGGTTTTGACCTCTGCTCCTTCGAAGACGGGATTCTCGGCTAAGTCGACCCGCTGGAAGCCCGGGACGGAGCCAACCCAGTAGAGGCCGGCGATGACAATGGCTATAGCTCCAACCACCCATCCATAGGATCTCAACGCTCGTGCCAGGTTCATCGACAACCAGGCTATTTGTGTTCTGAAGGTGTGTTATCCGTCCATCACGGCGCGTTCCAGTTTCGCGACTTGCGCTTTGCTGTAGCATCAGGCTCTGACACACGAAACAACTTTGAAATCAATCGCAAACCTTCGAGTCGAGACAGGAGTGACAACAGAAACCAAGGGCTAGAGATCCTTCGTATCTGAATACGTCTATTTCGTGTGCCGGGCCCCCTTGGGGCGCCGGCACTTGTCGTCTCAAAGGTCTGTGGAGAAGGGACCACAATGACGGACACCGTGGCGATAGCACTCGCAGTGCTGGGGGCCGCCATCGGGTTGGGGTTTGGCTACCTCCTGGCCAAGTTGGCTCTTGCTCGCAAGCGAGAACGTGAAGCCGTCTCCGCCGAAGACACCGTGGCGCTTGCAAGAATCGAGGCACAGAAGATCCTTGCCAAAGCCGAGGACGAAGGTCGAGCCAAGGCTGAGACCTACCGCGAGAAGGAAGAAGCAGCCCTGGACCACCGCAAGGTGGAGGCCGCCAACATGGAATCTCGCCTGACCCAGCGCGAGGAAACGCTGGAGCAGCGTGCGTCCAACCTGGCGCAGCGAGAGAAGCTTCTGATCGACCGGGAGGACGAGGTGACCACAACTCGTGGTGATCTGGAGCGCCTCAAGGAGGAGGCCCGAAACCAGCTCGAGAAATTGGCGGGTATCGACGTTGCGGCCGCCAAGTCAGAGCTTCTGGAACAGGTTGAAGATGAAGCCCGGCGGGACGCCATGATTCTCGTCCGGGATATGGAGGTCAAGGCTCGGGAGGAAGCAGATAGACGGGCTCGCAGAATCCTGGCAACGACGATCCAGCGTCTCGCAGGTGAGGTGGTAACCGAGACGACTGTGTCGGTGATTGAGCTTCCGTCTGATGAGATGAAAGGACGAATTATCGGCCGGGAAGGTCGCAACATTCGTCACCTGGAGTCGGTAACGGGAACGTCCTTGATCGTCGACGACACTCCCGAAGCTGTCTCGGTTAGCTCATTCGATCCCGTACGACGCGAAGTGGCCCGACTCACCGTTGAGCGGCTTGTTGCAGACGGACGAATTCACCCGGCTTCGATCGAGGAGTCCTACGAGAAGGCCAAGGACGAGGTCGAGCTATCGATCCGAGATGCCGGGGAGTGGGCGCTCGTCGAGGTGGGCGTATCGAGAATGCACCCGGAGCTGATCACCCTGATGGGTCGGCTCAAGTATCGAACATCATACGGACAGAACGTCCTCAACCACCTGGTCGAGACAGCGAACATCGCAAGCATGCTCGCTTCCGAGTTGGGTGTCGATCCGGTCCCAATCAAGCGAGCCGCGCTCCTCCATGACATCGGTAAGGCCGTCACCCATGAAGTCGAAGGCTCCCATGCCCTGATTGGTGCGGAGATTGCCCGACGCTTCGAGGAGGATCCGGCGGTGGTCCACGGCATCGAGGCCCACCACAACGAAGTGGAACCACGGACTGTGTTGGCGGTGATCGTTCAGGCAGCCGATGCGGTATCCGCGGCTCGTCCCGGGGCACGGCGCGAGACACTGGAAGGTTATGTCAAGCGGCTCGAGCGGCTAGAGAGCATTGCCCTTGAGTTTGACGGGGTGGAAGAAGTGTTTGCGCTGCAGGCGGGTCGCGAAGTGAGGGTTGTTGTTGACCCGGGCAACGTGACCGACCTGGCCGCACGCGAGCTTTCGCGTCAGATCGCCCGTAAACTCGAAGAGGACTTGCAGTATCCCGGCCAAATTCAGGTCACGGTGATCCGCGAGTTCAGGGCCACCGACTTCGCCCGCTAGCTGGAACCCGGGGTTCATATCGCCGGATACGGCTGAAATCGGATCAACAATGACTCAAGTACTGCTCCCAGATCCCAGACCCCGCGAAAAGCCAACGCGTCCTGCCACACGCCGTGGGAAGTCCTACTTCATCCGGACCTTCGGTTGTCAGATGAATGAACACGACTCAGAACGGATAGCTGGCTTGTTCGAACTCGATGGGATGAGCCGCACCGACGGGTTTGCCTCCGCTGATGTCGTCTACGTGAACACCTGCACCATCCGGGAAAACGCCGACAACCGCATGTACGGAAATCTCGGCCAGCTCAAGGCCTACAAAGACGAGAACCCCGACATGCTGCTCGTGGTTGGCGGCTGTGCTGCTCAAAAGGATCGCGAGATGATCAGGGAGCGAGCCCCCTGGGTGGACGTGGTCATGGGGACGCACAATCTCGACCGGGTGTTGGACCTCATCGATCACGCCGAGGAGTGGGGCCCAATCACGGAGGTCGTAGACGAGCTGCAAGCGATGCCCTCGTCACTTCCAGTACGCAGGGAGCTGGAGCATTCAGCCTGGGTGACGATTCAGGTCGGCTGCAACAACACTTGCACGTTCTGCATCGTCCCATCGGTTCGAGGCGTGGAAGTCTCTCGCCGTCCCGGAAACATCGTTCGGGAAGTAGAGCGACTGGCTGCCGATGGTGTGGTCGAGGTGACGCTTCTCGGTCAGAACGTCGACACCTACGGTCGTGATCTCGCCATTGACGGAAAACGACGCCCGATCTTCGGGGATCTGCTCCGGCGGGTGGGCGAAATCGATGGCATCTCCAGGGTCCGATTCACCAGTCCTCACCCCAATGACTTCCGTGAGGATGTCGCAATGGCGATGGCCGAGACCGAAGCCGTCTGTGAGCAGCTTCACTTCCCCCTCCAATCGGGCTCGGACCGAATCCTCGCCGCCATGCACCGTGGATACAACCGAAAGAAGTACATGGATCGTCTCGCCATGGCACGAGAGACGATCCCGGGCCTTGCGGTGTCTACCGACATCATCGTGGGATTTCCCGGGGAGAGTGACGAAGACTTCGAACTGACAATGGAGGTCGTGGAGGAAGCCCGTTTCGACCAGGCCTTCATGTTCATTTTCAGTCCACGCCCGGAGACTCGTGCAGCCGAGATGGTCGACCAGTTCGTTCCGGACGAAGTGATCCAGCGGCGATTCGATCGGCTGGTGGAGGTTCAGAACCGGATTTCGGGTGAGTTGAATCAAACCTCAATCGGGTCACGGCTCGAGGTCCTGGTCGAGGGACCGTCCCGCAAGAACCCAGAAGTAGCCACCACCCGCAGTCGCACCGGGAAGGTGGTCCACGTTGATGGTCAATACGCGCCAGGGAAACTGATGGAGGTCGACATTGTCGACGCTGCAATGCACTATCTGACCGGAGTCCCCCTCTGAGCGATGTGATGGCGGTTCTTGGGCCGACCGCCTCTGGCAAGACCAAACTGGCGGTGGAACTGGCCCGTCGCCTCGATGCCGAGATCATCAGCGTCGACTCGATGCAGGTCTATCGAGGAATGGATATCGGTACTGCGAAATCCGACATCGTCGAGCGGAGGGGCGTGGTCCATCACATGATCGACGTCGTTGACCCCGATCAGGAATACAGCGTGGCCGAATTCAGAGACCTCGCCAGAGATACGATCAAAGCTTCAGAAGGTCCCGTGATCATCGCTGGCGGTTCCGGTCTTCACTTCAGGGCGATCGTCGACCCGATGAGTTTTGCTCCGACGGAGCCCGAGCTGAGGCGTGAGCTGGAGGCCGACGATCTCGAATCGCTCGTTGCATGGCTCGAAGAGCGGGATCCCGACGCGGGGGCGGTTGTGGATCTCCAGAACAAGCGTCGTGTGGTGCGAGCCGTGGAGATCGCACGTCTCACGGGCGAGTTGCCTACTGAGCGAGCGGCCTCGGCTGAGGCGGACGACCTTGCCCGCTACGTCCCGGAACTGGAATTCACTGCGGTTGGTATTGACCCAGGGGCTGATCTCGACCAAAGAATCAGCGGTCGACTGGCTTCGATGAGATCCGGCGGTCTGCTTGAAGAGGTTTCGGCTTTAAAGGGAAGGCTTGGAAAGACGGCTTCTCTTGCTGTGGGGTACCGGGAGTTGCTTGCGCACCTCGACGGCCAGCTCGAGCTAGAGGAAGCGTTCGTCGAGATCGAAAGGAACACGCTGCGCCTGGCAAAGAAGCAGCGGACCTGGTTTCAGCGGGATCCGAGAATCAGATGGATACCCTGGACGAACAGTGAAGATCAGGTCGAGAGAGCGATGGAGATCTTGAAGTGAGGTCGTTCCAGTTCGTCAAGATGCAGGGTTTGGGCAACGACTTCGTGCTCATCGAAGGGCCGTCCCAATTGTCGGCAGAAGAGATCCGCACGGTCTGCGACAGGAGGTTCGGCGTCGGAGCCGATGGCGTTCTGATAGTCACCAAAAGCGACCCGATCCGGATGGAGTATTGGAACGCTGACGGATCGGAGGCCGAGATGTGCGGCAACGGTCTCAGATGTGTGGCTCGATATGCGTTCGACAAAGGCTGGTCGAATGGACGGAACTTCACGGTTCAAACACCAGTCGGTGTCAAAGGTGTTCGCGTCCTCGAATCCGGTGACATTGAGGTGGATCTGGGGCGGCCCCAGCGAGGCGAGCCCATCACGATCGACGGTGTTGTCTACGAGCAGGTCAGCATGGGCAATCCGCATGTGGTCACCTTCGTCGACGATCCGGAGTCAGTGGACGTCGAAGGGGTTGGCCCCAATTTGCAGGCCAACTTTCCTGAGGGAGCAAACGTCGAGTTCATCACGGTGTCTGAGGACAGCGTTCGAATGCGGGTTTGGGAACGCGGCATCGGCGAGACACTCGCGTGCGGCACAGGAATCGCCGCCGTGGCGTCAGTTGTTCGGGACGCTCGCGGTCACGACGGGCCGGTCCACGTCGTCACCCGAGGGGGTGAAGCCTCGGTCGAATTTCGCGACGGAGTCGCCTGGCTACGAGGTCCTGCCGAGTACTCGTTCAGGGGTAGCGTCGGAGAACGCTGACCACTTTCCCGATCAGCTCGACGCCATCGGTGAACACCATGGGTTCGTAGGCGGGGTTCTCCGAGTGAAGGAGTACTTGTCCGTCTTTCCTTTGGAGTCGCTTCACCGTTGCTTCCTCACCATCGATCAAAGCAGCAACGATTTCACCGTCTCGTGCATCGGGCTGCTTGTGAACGGCAACGAGGTCACCTTCATGGATGCCAGCGTCGATCATCGAGTCACCCTTGACTTCGAGTAGGAAAACGGGACCGTCGCCGACCAACTCCGTCGGAAGCGGCATGACCTCGTCGACGTCTTCGGCAGCGAGTATCGGTGTTCCTGCAGCGATGCGTCCCAACACAGGGACGTCGCGCGTTCTGCGATCGGATGTAGGAGGCGCCTCAGGTTGGGTATCGGTGATCATGATGGCGCGCGGCTTGGAGGGGTCTTTCTTGATCATCCCCGCCTCGACTAGAGAGTTGAGCTGAGCATGCACGGAAGACGGCGAGCTCAACCCGACCGCATCGCCTATCTCACGTACTGAGGGCGGGTAGCCCCGGGTTTCCACGGTCTCTTTGATGTAGTCGAGAACCTGTTGCTGTCTATCCGTCAGCATTCCTGACTCCTTCTCGAACGGATGTTCGTCAGGCTAGTGATGGCAAGCAGGGCAACCAAACATTTGTTCGATCTTTCTAAAGGGCTGCCGCAAGAAGAGTGGCGCCCCGATGGGCAATGCTCGCAATGCTCAACATCGGGTTCACTCCGGAGGCCGTCGGGAAGCAGGAACCGTCCATTACGTAGAGATTGTCCACACCGTGGACCTGATTGGTGGCATCAACGACCGACTTGGATGGGTCGCTGCCCATCCGTGCGGACCCCATCTGATGGAAGGTGAAGTACGAAGTCTGATTCGATCCATACCCGATTGAGTCGACACCAGCCATGAACTCATCGAGGGAGTCGCCTCGGCCGATGCGGACCGGCCGAATCGTCGACGAGATGATCTCGGTGGCACCGGCGGCGAGATACATCTCGGCGGCTCGACGCACGCCCTCCCGGATGTGCTTCTGGTCGTACTTGGAAACCGAGTACTTCCAGACCGGTGAGCCGTCCTTGCGGACGGTGACCTTCCCATGGTCCCTGTCCCTGAGAAGAATCCCGCCGACGTCGAGATGGCCGAGACCGAGAACGTCCTTCTTGAACGAGGCCCCGTCTTCCCAGCCGAGAAACCCGGCCGGGAACAGTGGGTGAACCGGAGCAGTTTCGAATTTGAATCCGTAGCCCTTGCCGTCGAGGTCAGCGAACTCGTTCGAGTAGCGGGTTTGCAGGATCCCAGTCCAGGGATCGACACGTTCTTCGAACCGTGCCCAAACGGCTGTCACCGGATGGAGTCTCAGGTAGTCGCCGGTAGCCGGACCGCCTAGGCCTGAGCGCAGCAGAATGGCCGGGGTGTTGAGAGAGCCGGCGGCCAGAACCACGGCGCGAGCGTTCACCCGCAGCTGATGCTCTCCGACGTAACCAACAACGCAACAGGCCTTGCCGCTGTCGGCTACCACCTGGTCGACCGTGGCCCCGGTGACGATTCTCGCCCCGGCGTCCGCGGCGTCTTGGAGGTAGGTGAGGAGAGTCGACTGTTTTGCGCCTATCCGGCATCCGAGAGTGCAGTATCCGCAGTCCTGTTCTGTGCAGCCTTTGGCATTGCGCGGCATCTCGTCGACGTGCCAGCCGAGTTCATTGAGGCCCTTCTCCATGAGTTGGGCCCTTGTCGACGGCCAACCGTGGTCTTGGTTCACGCCGAGCCGCTCTTTGACGGCAGCTACAGACGATGCGTACTGCGGTCCCGAGAACACACCGTGGAATCCCGAAACCTTGTCCCACTCCTCGCGCACTGCTGGTGGGGTCTCGAACGAGGTGGTGTAGTTGATCACCGTCCCGCCACCGAGCGTGGCTCCTGACAGGACGGCGATGCCGCCATCGGCAGTCGCGTTCAAGGCGCCGTCCAGATACATGTCCCTGTAGGCCGACGCCTCCAGGTGGTTGAAGTCGGACTCGTTGGCGTATCCACCGGCCTCGAGCACGATCACGTCATGGCCCGCCGCCGCGAGCACGCCGGCAGCTGTACCGCCGCCCGCCCCACTTCCCACGACGACGACATCACAACTCAGGTCGGTATCGGAGGTGATCGTCAGGGTCTGGATGGTCTTGGGGACGTTGGGGGGCGGACCGTCGGGCCCTGGATAGCCCATGGCCGCCCATGCTTGAGGCTGAGTCTGGACGTCCTCAGTCGACACCCACAGGAACGCTGCGAGCGTCTTGAGGGCACCAATGCCGTTGCGGATGAGTGTCAGCCGATGGCTTTCCATGGCCAATACCGCGGCCGCACGATCCTCGGGAGGGAGTGATGTGAATGCCTTGGGCTTGCCGAATAGGAGAACGCCGCCAGCGCTAGTTCGGAGGAGCCTGAGGAAGAGCTTGACGTCCTTCCTGCTTTGGTCGTTGGGGAGCCGCTCGTAGATGGTGTCCAGCCGATTCGAGAGCTGGAGGTCCGACCCCGGAGTCGTCCAGGCCGGTCCATCGCCCTCGACCGCCGGCAAGAGGGTGTCGACGAGGGTGTCGAACGTGGACCGATCCTTGGAATTGATGCTCACGCTGCCTCCTTTGGACAAACGCTAGCTAACCGTCCTATTCGCAGAATCGTCAATCACCGGCAGGAGGATAGGAAATCATCTTGACATCGAACAACTGTTCGGTACAGTATCGAACGCACGTTCGGTTACTCCGGATGTCATTCAGCAAAACAGCCAAGCGGGCCCGATCAGGAGGGAGATATGCAGACCACACGAAAACAGCTTTCCGTTCAGCTGTCCGTGATCCTTGCAACCGTCTTCATCGTCTTTCTCCTGATCGGAGGGGCTGCAGAAGCGGAAGAGCCACCCGGCCCCGCTACGGAGCACACCGTGTCCGCAGGAGAGACGCTCTGGGAAATCGCCAGCGGGCATACCGAAGCGGGCGAGGACGTCAGGGTTGTCATCAGGTCCATCAAGGAGAGGTCTGGGATCGCTTCCAGCACGCTTCAGGTCGGGCAGGTATTGCTGATCCCCACCGGCTGAGGCCTTGAAACCCGTTTACGCTGGGGCAATGATCTGCCCCGCCTGCGGAGAGTCGGACACCAGAGTCATTGACAGTCGACCCGCCGAGAACGGCGCGTCGATACGTCGGCGCCGTGAATGCGAATCATGTGGGGGGCGGTTTACCACGTATGAACGCTTGGAGCCCCAGCTAAAGGTCGTCAAGCGGGATGGCTCCGTGGAGCCGTTTTCGCCTGCGAAGCTTGCCGTTGGACTCTCGTCTGCTTTGGCCGATCGCCCGATATCTGGGTCTGACATAGAGAGTCTGCTTGCAGATCTGCAGTCTTCGATCGAGTCACGTGGTCCGCAGGTGAGTTCAGAAGACATCGGGCAGATCGTGCTCGGCAGTCTGAAGGACTTGGACGCGGTTGCTTACCTTCGATTTGCCTCTGTCTACAAAGAGTTCGAGGGCGCGGAGGACTTCGAAAGAGAGATGGCCGAGTTGGAGTCAGCCGACCAGTAGATCGAGTGCGGCTTTGGCGTCAGTGATCCGAGCCGCTGCCCGTTCTTGCACGCTTCCGAGCGCAAGTTCCATCTCGACCGAAATCGACTCGAGATCATCACTTAGGTCAGCAACAGCCTGACGGGCGCCCGACACGTCATCGTTTCTCAAGGCATCCAGGTAGGTCCTGAGGGTGTTGCTCAGGTTCGCAGAGAGGATGTCCAGAGACTGAGTGACGTCAGACAGGACTCCGTCGGGTAACGAGGTTCTCGCTGCATCGAAGTCGAGCTGCCAGTCCCCAAATGCCCTTGCCGCGTCTTCGAGTTCGATCAACTCAGGATCGACCACCAAATCAGGGGCCGAGAGCATCGGGGCTACAGCCAGTCGATAGGCGTTCGCGTCGTTGATCAACCGCACGGCGTCAAGGGACTTGCTAGCGGCTTCACTGGCGGCAGATCTGGCGTCCGGCTGATCCTCGAGGTTCGAGGAGGCGTCAAAGAGGGCTCGAGCCGCTTGATCGGCCGCTACCAGGGCCGCCGAGTCCACGGCACCCTCGACCAGTGAGGCATTGGCAGTTTGAAGAGCAGGAAGAGTCGCAGCGAGAGAAGTGGCTTCCGATGCCACGTTGGCGGAGGCGTTCTCGGCGCGTTCTGCGGGCTGGCCTAGATACCAAACGGTCGCCCACGCGATGAGCCCGATGAGACTGAGGACGGTGAGCAATAGGCCCCAACGGACTCTCCGGTGGTTGAGAGCTGCTCCGACCTCGGTCGGCTGCCAGTCGGCGACCGTACGGACATGCCTGCCGTTCGAACCAGGTGTTAGACGGGCTTGAGGTTCGGGTCGATCTGACCAAACCGAGGTGGACTCGGAGAAGCCCAGCGTCTCCATCCAGGAGATTCGCACAGCGTCGTCGTTGGTGGTGGTGCTCGGGCGTTCGGTTGTCGCAGTCATCAACTGCCTCGCTTACAGTCTCTGGTCACCCCGCCCGATGCCCCTAGACCCAATGAAGATTACTTTCACACGACTTGATTCGGAACTACCGGCTCCGTCTCGTGCTCATATCGGCGATGCGGCGGTGGATCTTCACTCGAGAATCGATGTTGCTCTGAGCCAGGGAGAGCGATGCGCAGTTCCCACCGGTCTGGCAGTTGCGATTCCCACTGGTTACGCCGGTCTGGTGTTGCCACGGTCCGGCCACGCCCGTCGACTTGGAATTGGCAAAGTCAACTCACCCGGACTCATCGACTCCGGCTATCGAGGTGAGATCAGTGTGCTGCTGATCAACCACGGTGATGCAGAAGTCGAGTTCAGCCGGGGGGATCGGATTGCGCAGCTAGCAATCGTTCCTGTCCCGGACGTGGAGTGGATTGAGGTCGATGCCCTCGACGAGACGGACCGCGGTACAGGTGGTTTCGGATCTACTGGGACCTGATCGTGGACCTTGCGGATTGGGAGCGTGCCATCGAAGACGTCTGGGATAGGGCCGACTCGTTGTCTGACGAAGAGCTGAGAGGCGAGGTGAAGGCGCTTGCCGAGGAGTATCCGTCCCAGGACGGGGGTGGTCTGTTTGAGTTAGCGGGCAGTTGGGACTCGACCGGCCGCGCCGACAAGGCGATTCCTATCTACCAAAACGCTCTCGACGTCGGCTTGCCGGAAACCAAGCGCCGTCAAGCCGTCATCCAGCTGGCATCTTCGATGCGCAACGTAGGACGCTTCGATGAGGCCCTTGAGCTCTTGCGCGGAGAGCCCACCGACGCCGCTGATGGTCTGGACGATGCAGTGATTGCCTTCCGGGCGCTTGTCATGTCCGATGTCGGTCAGACACGTGAAGCGCTCGCGGATTCACTGGAAGCTCTCGCTCCACATCTCTCGATGTACCAACGATCAGTCGACAACTACGCCCGTCTGCTTCGTAAGACCGAGCCCGGAGAGCGGCTCGAGTGACCTTTTGGTTCACATGAGCCGAGGATTACAATGCCGTCTCGCGCGGAAGTAGCTCAGTTGGCTAGAGCGCAACCTTGCCAAGGTTGAGGTCGCGGGTTCGAATCCCGTCTTCCGCTCCACTTCGATTAGGTCCCGCAAATCGAATCTCAATGGCGACGTGGCCGAGTGGTTAGGCGCGGGTCTGCAAAACCCGTTACACCGGTTCGATTCCGGTCGTCGCCTCCAAACAAACTCCCAAGTCAATGGGGGTTTGCGCCGCCTCAAGATCCGAGAGCGACGATGCCCGCGGGCGGCTTGGTCCGCATTTGGTCCGCATCAGAACCGGTCCACACCGCGTCGAGGGCGTCGGCGAGCCGGTCCGATTCGTCTGGGAACAGGTGTCCGTACAGGTCGTAGGTGACTTGGATCGACGAGTGTCCGAGCTGACGTTTCACGAGCTCGCAATCGGTGCGCGCCCAATCGAGATGCGAGACCCAGCAGCCCGCTGGATGCCTCCCCGAGTTTTTGCCGCCATTTGTTCTGTGTGAGCGGTCGGCTGCTCGATCGCGTTCGTTGGCCAGCGATTCCTGCGCGATCATTCGAAGAAGGCATACTGAGACAAATGTCAGGAGGAGAGACCGTTGCACATTGAGCGAGTTCAAGTCGATGAGGGCTTTCTCGATGGCCTGGATCTTCGATTCGATCCCGGATTGAACGTCATCATCGGTGCCCGTGGGTCGGGTAAGACATCTCTCATCGAATTGATACGATTCTGTCTAGCCGCCCCTGCCTTTACTGACGAGGCCCGCGAGCGCGGCCATCAGCAGGCTCTTTCTGTCCTTCGGGGTGGCCAGGTGACGGTTACGTTGTCCGACGGCGAACAGACTGTGGTGGTCGTTCGTTCGGCTTCGGACGAAGATCCACGATCCACCGCTGAGGTGCCGAGGGTCACCATTCTCGGCCAAGGAGAGATTGAAGCGGTGGGCGCACAGCCCAGCGGCAGACTGCACCTAGTCGACAGGCTCACTCCCACATTGACACGAGAGCGGGCTGAGTCTGAGCGAGTTGCGAGACAGATCCGGTCGATGACATCAGAGATTCGAGACCTCCTTAAAGACCTAGATCAGATGGAGAGTCAGATTGCTGAGTCGCAGGGTGTCTCCGAGGAGTTAGTGGCTGCCAGGGAGGAGGAGGAAGCAGCGCTCGCCTCGGTTGAGGCGAGTTCCGAAGATCGATCTCAATTGGACCAACTTCAGCGGGAATCAGCCCAGCTAAAGGTCCGAAGAAGTGTGCTCGAGCGAAGCATCGCCGAGCTAGAAGGTCTCGACACGGAGTTGGTGAGCATCGCCAACAGATCCGTCCTCGCCGATTCATGGCCAGAGGCGGCTGGCGATGTCGACACGTTGCAGTCAATCCGTGCAGCCGTGCAGGAGTCAATCGATTCGATCGCCCGCATTCGAAATGTTGTTCAGGGCGCTGTCGGTGAGATCAACGTTCTGTTGGAAAACGACGTATCTCGATCGGTGGAGGTCGATGAGATATGGCGTCAGCTAAGGCAAAGGCTCGATCAAGTGGAGCGGGGGGTCGGGGAAGTAACGCGGCGAGTTGAGGCCCTTACTGAGCGGGCCGGCCAAGTCGAGGCTCTTCGTCAACGGCTGCAAGAGGTTGAGGAAAGAGCGGATTCGCGAATCGAGCAACGTGATGCCTTGTACAGAGAGTTGGACTCCTTCCGACAACTCCGATTCGAATCTCGCAATCAGGTTGCGGATGCACTAACGCAGGAGTTGTCTCCGAATATCGTTGTTGAGGCTTCACGGTCTATGGAAACGCGGTCTTACGCTGAAACCATCATCTCAGGACTGCGAGGAAGCGGACTGCACTACAGCCGACATGCTCCGACTTTGGCCATGAATATGTCCCCGCTCGAATTGGTCAAGGCCGTCGAATCACGAGACGCCCAGGCCCTTGTAGATGCCTGCAATCTTAGCGACAGGGTGGCCGAGTCGATTATCCAAGCCTTGGCCGACTCTGACTTGTCGAGCATCATCGCGTCCCCCATAGAAGACGGAATCACCCTGAAGCTCTTGGATGGAGCTGAATACAAGGAGAGCCAAGAAGCTTCGATTGGGCAACGATGCACCATTGTGCTGCCACTCCTTCTGGCCAGGCACGGAGACATCCTCCTGGTGGATCAGCCGGAGGATCAGATAGACAATTCGTTCATCGCAGGCACCCTGGTCCGTGCGCTCACTCAGCGCGAAGAAGGTGACCAGTTGATCCTGGCATCTCACAACGCGAATATCCCTGTACTGGGCGAAGCAGACGCAGTCGTAGCTCTGGCGTCCAATGGAAAGAGAGGGTGGGTCGATCATCGGGGTGGATTGGACGACCCGGAAGTCGTGACTGCAATCACCACTGTTATGGAAGGCGGGAAAGAGGCATTCGAGCGGCGAGCGGAGTTCTATCGATCACGAGAGTCTGGCTAGTGAGTGGATAAGCCAGAGGCGTTGGAGCTGCTGAAGTCGACGAATGCTATAGACCGCTTGAGGGCGGCGCGCGTCTTGCAGAAGACGGCGAGTGATCAGGACTTCGCTCAGATACAGGCCGTCCTGGATAAAGAATCCGACGGTTGGGTTCGGCAGGCGCTCTCGCAGATTGCCTCTCGAGACATGTCAGAAATCTCCCTTGAGGTGAACACTGAAGTGCCGGTGGTTGAGGATCCAGCTCAACTCGCCCAAGACGTGAAGGTACAAACCACTCAGGAGTTGACCGCTGTATTCAGCCATGAGCTGTCTCCAATTGTGGGGTCGCTCCTCCAAGCCGCCCAAGACGAACTCCGTGTCGATTCTATGCCATTAACGATGCAAGCAATTGGTGATTTGCAAGGTCTACTCGAGGGAGTCCGCAGCCTGTATCAAGCATCGACTGCTCCGAACGTGACCGACTTCAATCTGAGTGATGTTGTATTCGAAGTTCGCAAGGTCGTGCAGGTCGAACGTGAGCAGCGAGACGCGGCTGCGATAAAGGTCGTTACGGCACGGGATGATCCCGTCCTGTCATCCGGTGACCCGAACCTCATTCGAATGGCTTTGCTGAACATCTTGCGAAACGCTCTCGAAGCGAGCGATCCTGATGTCGGGGGATCTGGGGAACCGGTAGTCGTGAATTGGGGTGTGACGGATGTTGATAGCTGGGTCGCAATATTCGACCGCGGTGTAGGACTGCCATCTGGAAGCTCGAGAATGGGCGAAGCCGGACTGACAACTAAGGACAAAAGTACCCACCTTGGCGTCGGACTCACAGTTGCCAAGCTTGCACTCCAAAGCATGAATGGTCGCATTAGCCACACTCCACGAGCCGGCGGTGGGGTAGTTAGCGAGATGCGCTGGGCAGGAATCGTGTCTGATGCGAATCCTCCTGATTGAAGACGAGGAGAGGACCGTTGAGGAGTTAACGGGGCTGTTGGCACGCGGCTGTGGAGCCGACGTCGTTGTGGCCCATGGACTTGAAGAAGCGCTCGACATCATCAGTGATCGTGAGGATTTCGATTTGATCGTGTGTGACCTCAGAATCCCTACTCGTCGTGGCAGCTTGGAAGTCGACGAGAATCATGGGATTCGCGTTCACGACCAGGCCAGATCACTATGGCCAGGGGTGCCTTCGATCTTCTTCAGCGGGTACGCCAATCTTCAAAACATCGGGAATCGCCTTAGTACAGGCCTCTCTGCCGACCTCTTTGGCACCGGTGAACAATGGGTCTTAGTGGACCACTTCGACAAGAAGGACCAACCGGATTTCATCAACCGCGCCATCTCGCTGGCCGACGGAATAAACGGCCTGAACGATGTCGAGCTCGAAGGCGTCGAGGACCTGTCCATGGGGGAGTACGAGGCAAGGCCACTTCGTATCTACGGGAGGCAGCTCGGCGGATCCCGGCTCCGACTATCCCGTCTCGGAGGGTTGTCGGGGGCGAAAGTAGTCCAGGTCGAGGTGCTCGATCCTTCCTCGAACGTTGTGGGTTTGGTGGTGGCGAAAGTGGCCTTGGTTGCCGACGTCGAGGATGAGATGTCTCGTTATGACCTCCATGTTGCGCCGGTGCTTGACATCGGTGCTCTGGCCCATCGAACGGGTCAGGTTCTTGCGGGTGCGGGCCGCTTCGGAGCCGTGTTTTATCGACTTGCATCGAGCGGTTCGGACCTCTTCGATGTCATCAAGGAATCTGATGAAGAAGCTGCGCTCGTCGTGGAGCATCTCAGAGACGCTTTCGCCGTCTGGCAGCGTGCCGCGACGAGAGTGCCAATCACAGTTGGCGAGTTGAGATCGTCGCGTGTTGATGAATCGAAGCTTGATCCGTTCACCTCGGAGCTAGATGAGATCAAGTGGCGCGAGGTCGAGGCGCTTTCTATCGAGATGCCACAAGCCGTTCAACACTGCGACCTTCACGGCAAGAATGTCCTCATAGCGGAAGACGGGAGTCCCGTGGTGATCGACTATGGGGATGTTGGGCTGGCACCAGTGGTCCTCGATCCGATAACGCTTGAGTTGAGTCTCCTTCTGCACGAGGAGCATCCCGACTTGGAAGAGTGGCCATCGGTTGAAGAAGGACGCCAGTGGTTCGATCTGGACGCATATACCCATGGATGCCCCGTTCCAAGGTTCGTGAGGGAGTGCCGCGCCTGGGCCACCGAGTGGTGTTCTGAAACTGAGATAGCAGCGATGGTCTACGCGCACGCTGTCCGTCAGTTGAAGTATCCAGACACTGACAAGGCGCTCGCCCTGGCGATCGCTGGGGCCGCAGCTTCGATTCTGAACGCCTGATTGCAGCTGGTCTGCATCTGGTCCGCATGAGGACGAAATGTGACGTAATGCTCCGAATCTGACCGCAACTGTGATTCGAGTGATTCTGCACGATGGCAGTTGATCATGTCGTTGCGTTTCGTTACGCCGGTCGACTTCGGACCGCGGCGCGGTTCGGTCTGCAAAACCCGTTACACCGGTTCGATTCCGGTCGTCGCCTCCAAACAAAAGCAATTGGTAGGCGCTCTGCTGTGTCCAGATCCTTGCCTCTACGAGTAGCCTTCCGGCATGGGATGGTTGAAGCGCCGACCCAAGCAGGCTCCTGAAACGGCTGAATTCCTGGGCTTCGGCCTTTGGCGCACCTCCCGCGGTTGGGAGGTGGTTGAGGTTCTGCACGACCAGGAACCGGATCGGTTCTACTTCAAAGTGACGGATCCTGAGTATGTCTACGGAGCGAGATCCGGGGGATACGGACGACGGGAACTAGCCACCCTCTACATGACCGAGTCGCTGTCCCTCTCACCTGACAGGATGTTTCTCGTCTCTCCCAGCCTGGCTTTTCAGATGGCCGTCATCAAGAACATCCACGGTACGCCCATCATGGCCGCTGAGGAGTGGCAGGACGGTCTCGATCCTCTGATCGCCGACCCGGCATTCCAAACGAAGCAGGGTTGAACCTGGGATACACCTGGGATATGCCGACCGATTCCGGTCGTCGCCCCTTTACCCGTTGGCTGAAGAATGGAGGGGTAGCTACCATCAGCAGCACGAGGGCTCTTAGCTCAGCCTGGTAGAGCGCTTGCTCGACACGCAAGAGGTCGTAGGTTCAAGTCCTGCAGGGCCCACCAAGAAACCCCCTGGAAGCAGGGGGTTTTCTCGTAGGAACGGTTGAGAATCCCCCGAGGAAAGGCGTTCGCAAACTGAGTTGGCAGTTGTTTGGGACGTATATGGGGTGGCTATTGGGAGGCTTGGCCCTGGTCGCAGCTCTCGTTGCTGGCACTCGGCGGAGAGGTTTGGTTGGGCCAGTCCTCCTCGCATCGCTTGGATTCGTGCTGATCGCAAGCGCTGCGGCGTACAACGGCAACCGATTCAACTCAGCTATCAGAGTTGTTGTAGGTGCTCCTGTCGTCGTCGACATGGACGCAGCTGACCCGCCCTCTGCTCGTGTGGACGTCGGGTCCTGCCTTGGCCTCTATCGCATCGTCGGTCCGCTGTGGTTTGCGGTTGGGCATGACGACTATCCGGGCGATACTTGGGATGATTCGCCAAAGGAGTTCTGCGAGCTATCAGTCAACCTTGGTGGTGTGGTGTCGTTGCCGACCAAGGTCACGAACGGCGGATACGGCATTTGCTCCTGGAGGTCGTGTTTCGAGCTGCACCCTGCGAATAGTTGATGGTTGAGGAGGTGGCAGTACGAGCTATCGACGTTGCACCCCCTTCCTTTTCCTCGACACGCAAGAGGTCGTAGGTTCAAGTCCTGCAGGCCCACAAAGAGAAAACCCCCTGGAAGCAGGGGGTTTTCTCTTTGTCGCGAGGGTTTGGGTCGCCTAGAACAGAACCATGCCGAATCCGATCGCCATAAGGACGACGCCTACGGCAATCAACCCCAACTTCTCGTCGGAACTCAGCGGTCGACCCAGTTCGATGTTCTTGAATCGCCCGTTAGTCATTCCGATCAAGAACGAGGCCAGTCCGGACGCAATTACGAATGCAGCTGCCACAACGAAACCGAACCTACACCAATCGTCCAGCCGGTATGGCAGGACTCCAGGTCAGGCCTAGAAAACCCCGTTGTCGTTCTTGATCCTGCCTCCGCCTGCGAGGGCTATCAACCGGCTCGAGAAGTCCAGAGCCTGCAGTGAATCCCAGTGATTGGCGATCTTGCCGTCCTCGAGTCGCCACATATCGAAGATGTTGAAGCCCCTGGACTCATCGCCTCTGTGTTCTGACTTGAGGGTGGCGTGGCTATGGAAGATCACTCGATCGCCACTGGCGACAATCTGGCGGACGTCGTATGAGTAGTCGGGGAACCTCTTGACCAGCTGGCTGACGTAACCAATGAGTCCGTCGATGCCATCGGGGATAGACCTGTTGTGCTGAACGTACGTGCCGGTTGAGAACCTCTCACGAACTGCGTCGAAGTCGTGGTCATTCATCAACAGTTGTACGAAGTCGGCCATTGTGCGGACGTTGGATCGCTCGGTCTCGTCCCATGTCGGGTTGTCTAAGGCTGCTAAATCGATAGTTGCTGCGGTCATTGTTTCCTCCGTTGGGTCGACTAGAATGAATATTCTAGTACAATCTGAGCGGCACCACAAGTCATCACAAACACAGAGAGGAAAGGGACCGACGTGACCCGACGTGATCAACTGATCGAGCACATGACAACCAGCATCCGGGAGCGCGGGATCGGCGACACCACCATGGAAGGTGTCCTGAACAGCTCTGACGTGACGGCCGGCTCGATGTATCACTACTTCCCGGGCGGCAAAGAAGAACTGGCCGTCGCTGCGATCAGGCATGCCGGAGCAGATGGCGCAGAACAGCTGAAGGCCGTGATGGAAGGCTCTGAACTGTCGACCGGGGGCGCCGAAGTGTTCTTTGGCGCTCTTGCTGCCGATATGGCCGCTTCGGACTTTCGGCTTGGATGTCCAGTGGGTGTCCCTTCCACAGAGGCTGCCATGACAGAACCTGTGCGAGAAGCCGGCGCCAGAGCTTTCGAGTCTTGGATCAGCACCATTGCAGGAGCCTTCGAAGCGCGAGGTGCGGCACCTGCAGATGCGCTTACGACCGCGAGGTTCGTGGTGGCTGCCTATGAGGGATCGTCGACCCTGGCACGGACGATGCGGGACACTTCCATCATCGACGACACGCTCGCTGTCGTGCGCGCCGCGATAGAACGTCTCGGACTCGATTGATCTGATCTGCCCTTGGTCTACTCGGGGACGATCTCGACGATGTCTTCCTCGTTGAAGAGGATCGGGAGAGGAGCTGAGTGGTCACGGCGTGCGGCAACCACCTTCTGGGCAATGTTCTCCTCGCCACCCGGGAACTCGAGGAACCCGAGCCCTTCGAAGCGACAACCGTCGAAGTCCTTGACCTCGTCGCCAGTCCGGTAGCGGATGGTGTACTTCTCGCCACGCTCCATGTCATCGATCTTCATGGGAGTGACCATACCGACGCGGACTTCCGACGGTCATGTGACCGTTGCGCTGGCGCCTTCGAATTCTTGATATGCCTCTGAGTCGATCAGATCCGCCATGCGACAAACGGCGGTGTGAACCTCGAGGAACGTCGTGTAGAGAGGAGACAGTCCAATCCTCACGTTGTCTGGGTTCCGGAAGTCAGGAATCATCTTGCCGACCTCGATCATCGCTTTCGTGATTGGCCAGGCGTTCTCGTGGGCAAACGACACGTGTGAACCACGGAGGGCTTGGTCCGTTGGGCTGGCCAAGGAGAATCCCCGTGGTTCGAGCGCCGTTCTGCTCAAGTCGATCAGGTAGTTGCTGAGCGCCTCCGACTTGTGCCGGATTGCTTGTGGGGTCGCTTCCAGAGCATGGTCGAGCCCGGGTTCGATGGCTGCAAGCGAGAGGATCGGCATCGTTCCGGCGTGGAACTTCCGAATACCTTCGGTGGGAGTCCACTCGAGCCCGAATCCAAACGGGTCTTCGTGGCCCCACCATCCCGAGATAGGGTCGGCCAGCCTCTGCTGATGCTCACGTCTCACGTAAAGGAAGGCGGGGGAGCCGGGGCCCCCATTCAGATACTTGTAGGTACACCCAACGGCCAGGTCGGCTCCCGACCCATTGAGGTCGATCGGCATAGCCCCAACGCTGTGACTGAGATCCCAAAGCACCAGCGCGCCCGCTGCGTGGCACATCGATGTCAGTGCTGCCATGTCATAGGTGTATCCGGACTTGAAGACAGTGTGCGACAAAGAGACGAGGGCGGTGGTTCGGTCGATCGCTTTCGATAGAGGATCAATCGGGCCGTTGATTCCGTCCGACTCCACAATCACCAACTCGAGGTCTAGCTCCCGAGCGATGCCGTCCAAGATGTAGACATCGGTGGGGAAGTTGAGATCATCCGTGACGATCTTTCGCCTGCCTTCTTTGGAACTCCTGACCGCCGCGTAGGCAAGCTTGTAGAGATTGATCGAGGTTGAGTCCGAGATGACCACCTCGCCGTTCTTTGCCCCTACCAAAGGTGCGAGCTTGTCTCCAAGGCGCAGTTGGAGTTCCCACCAGCCTTCGTTCCAGGATCTGATCAATCGGTCCGACCACTGTTCCTCGACGACCAGCCGAATGACCTCCTTTGCGGCAATTGGCATTCGTCCCAAGGAGTTGCCGTCCAGGTAGATCAGCTCGGGATCGGTATTGACAAACAGCTCCCGGAAGGAACCGAGCGGGTCCGACTGGTCGAGGGCGGTCGCCTCGTTGTATCCAGGCCGGGATGGGAACGGGCCCAGATCTTCCAAGGCTTGGTGTTCCCGCTTGGGGGCTATGACATCGCCTTTGCGCGGTTCTTCTCAGATCCGCCGCTACGAGACTCCCACTTGAAGAGACGAAGAGCCAGGAGCATCGCAACAGCCGCCCAGAGCAGCATGTAGCCAATGGCCGGCCAGTCGAATCCGGCCCCGGTCGTGGTGGGCAGGAACGCAGCTTGGAACGCATCGTTGAAGTGCTTGAGGGGGAAGATGTCACCGAGAGTCACCAACCATGTGGGCGAATCATCAGTCAGCGGGATGAACAGACCCGAGAAGAAGGCGAGGGGGAGAAGCGTCGAGTTGGCGATCGCAGTCGCCGCGTTTCCCGATGGTGCGACAGCGGCAACCAGCAGACCCAGGGCAGCGAAACAGATGACGCCTGCGAAGAACGAGATGATCGCTGCGGGAAGGGTGCTGGCCATGATCTGGATGTCGTAGACCAGAACGCCAACCAGCATCATGGCGCTGACAGCCGCCGCGGCGATGAGGAACGACGACAACATCTTGCCGACGAAGAAGATCCAAGGCGGCAATGGCGTTCCGCGCACTCTCTTGAGAATGCCCTCGTCCCGCTGGAACGATGTGAACACCCCGATATTCGTGTATGTGGCCGAAGCCGCAGAGAAGACCGCCAATGCGGGTGCGAAGTATTGGGCCACGGTGATTCCCAGTTCGGGTATCTCTTCGTTACCGAACAGGGCTCCAAAGATGAACAACAGCAGCAGTGGGAATATCAGCGTGAAAAAGGCAGCGATTGGCGTGCGGATGAACATCTTGAGCTCATATCCGACCTGTTGCCTGATGAGACCTGCAGTCGAAAGTCGGGCCATGGCTACTCGGCCTCCGTCAGTGCGAGGTAGATCTCTTCAAGAGAAGGACGGGTGACGCTTAGGTCCTCCAATTCGTGACCGTTGTCGATCGCCCAGCCTGTGATCTTGTGCAGAGCCTTGGTGGGTTCTCCCGATTGGACGCTGGCGACACCGTTCGAGATCTGAAAATCGCTTGGCAGAGTGGCCCCGTCGGGAACGCGGAATGAGATCCGCGTGGCAGCAAGCTCTCGGCCACCGAGCGTATCCGGTGTCCCTTCAGCGACGATCACACCATCTGCGATGACCGCCACGCGGTCCGAGAGGTTCTGAGCCTCATCCATGTAGTGGGTGGTGAGCAAGATCGTCTTGCCCAGTGACCGCAGATTGTCGATGACTTTCCATGCATCCCGTCGGGCAGAAGGGTCGAAGCCTGTTGTCGGCTCATCAAGGAAGATCAGGTCCGGGTCGCCAACAATTCCAAGTGCGAGTTCCAACCGGCGTTTCTGGCCACCACTGAGTGTCCCGATTCGTGCGTCTGCTTTCTCATGCAAACCGACGATGTCGATGAGATTGTCGACTTCGAGACGTTTCGAATACGAGCCGCCGTAAATCGACAGAGCTTCCCGAACAGTTAACTCCTTCTCGACGGAGGACTCTTGCAAGACAATGCCGACGCGGTCCTTGAAGTCACGCTCAGCCAGGGCAGGATCGTGCCCGAGAACACTCACTGAGCCCTGAGTGGCCTTTCTGTGACCCTCGAGAATCTCCACGGTTGTCGTCTTCCCGGCGCCGTTGGGGCCGAGAAGTGCGAACACCTCCCCGGCATCGATCGAAAGGTCGATTCCCTTGACGGCTTCGACGTCGCCGTATGACTTGTGCAGGCCCTGGACTTCGATGGCGACACTCATAGCGAGGGGACAGTACAGACTCTGGCCGTCCGTGACATAATCAAGAGGGTTATGCAGATGTCACAAGACCACAAAGATGCTCTGGCACTTGGCAGACAACAGGCACGTGCCATCAAAGGCTATTTGAAAGCAATTGAAGGGCGTAAACCCGGGCGACCGGTCACAAAAGAGACCCTCGAAGCGCGTTTGGCTGGCGTCGCCGAGAAGATTGCGGCCAGCGACGACCCGCTCAAGCGGGTGGACCTCATTCAGTCCAAACTCGATATCGAGAAGGCGATTGAGGATCTTGGAGACTCCGAGGACTTCGCCGGTCTGGAAAAGGGCTTCGTCGACCATGCCAAGGCCTACTCAGATCGGAAGGGAATTTCCTATACGGCGTGGAGAGAGATCGGTGTGCCTGCTGCTGTACTCAGGTCCGCTGGAATTGCCGAAACGCGCCGCCGCTAATCCCAGCCCAATTCGTGCAGACGGTCATCGTCTATCCCCAGGTGATGTGCGATCTCGTGAAGGACAGTCTTTCGGATTTCTGCTCTAAGGCCCACCTCGTCGAGACGTAGTTCTAAGTGGGATTGTCTGAAGATGGTGATCTTGTCCGGCATGGCACCTGAGTAGAAATCCCTCTCCAATTTGGAGACTCCCTCGTAGAGGCCGAGCAGACCGGGTTCGTTGTCCGGAGGTTGGTCTTCGACAACGACGATCAGATTGTCCAACTCGTCGACCACCCACTGTGGGAGCTCCTCCAGCACGGTGTCGATGTGGCCTTCGAAGTCATGGCGCCGCATTCGTCTTTGATCTTCGCAGAACTAACCTGATCCGTTCCAGGGCCGTTAGCTCAGTCTGGCTAGAGCGCTCGCCTCACACGCGAGAGGTCGCAGGTTCAAGTCCCGCACGGCCCACTGGTCGCTCTCAACCCGGATCACCACTGGGGAGGTGGCTTGAGGCCTGTCCTGTTTCGTAGGGAAGTGTCGCTTCCGGCTGCTACTCGCTCAGTTTCGAGATCAGGGCAACGCCGTCCAGCGGTTCGGTGACCTCGACCGGATGACTGGCCAGAGAGGCGCTGACGTCGTCGGCCGTCACGGCTTCCCAAGAGGTAGTGTCGGGCACCGAGCGGATCACTTCTTGCTGCTGGTCGATGACCTCGAAGACACCCTCCATCAGGCCCGGGCCCGCCATGCGGGAGGTGACCCGATAGACGAACCGACCGACGGCCCGCTCCTGGACAACCGGTTCGGTACCTCCTGCGGGAGCTTCTGCTGCGGCCTCGGGAGTCACGGTGAGCAGCGCGGTTCGACCCGGCGCCAAGCTGTTCGCGATCCATTCGAGCAGGCTCATTCTTGCCGCGCCGGCGAGATGCCCGAGCATGTGCGTCGCGATCACGCCGTCCACTCGGTCGGGCAGCCCCTCGAGTCCATCCGGGACGGCCCCGGGTAGCACGGTCACCCTTTCGAGCACACCGGCAGTGTCCAGACGTGCCACCATCATCGACCGCATGGTGGTGTTCGGCTCGAGGGCGACAATCTCGGCCTCGCTGACCTCGGCCAGCAGAACCGAGCCCAGCCCGCTGCCGGCGCCGATGTCGACGATCACCCCATCCGGCCCGATGTCACCGAAGATGGCGCTCAGCGGATCGCGCAGTCGGTCCCAGGCGGGAGGCATGAAGACCTCGTGGAACTCGGCCGTTATGTCGTAGGAAGCGTCCATGAGCGAACGATAACCTCGTGAGCCGGAGTGAGTCTCATTCTCACAACGCCGGGTGCGACGCATTCGTTTAGTCGGTCCCATGCGTCGTGCACGTGGAACTCGTGGTACTCGGCTGTTGCGTCGTAGCGAGTCTCCATGGGCAGCAGTAGGCGAGATCGGAGCGAGCCTGATTCTCGGAACGCAAGGTCTTCGCAGCGTGGGAACAGGCCAATCCGAAGGAGGGCCCCGATGAGGAAGGGATCCATAGGACCAATGGCCCTATGAGGTTGATTCTCGTTCTCATATGTTGCGGGGATGAACCATCCAACCAAAACACCAACGCGAGCAAACCTCGTTCTTGCACTCCTCCTGGTGGTTGCCCTCGTTGCGGCAGGCTGTGGGGACGGCTCGTCGGCAGATACAACGGAGTCGACGGAGGCGACCACGACCACTGTGGCGGCCACCACGACCACAACCGGCGATGACGACCATGATGACGAGGGTCACGACCACGAAGACGAGGGTCACGACCACGAAGACGAAAAGACCGTTACGGTGACAGACTTCCTCGGGCGCGAGGTCACCGTATCCCTGCCGGTCGAATCGGTCGCCTTTACCCACTATTCGACCCCGGAGGTCCTCAGGATCCTCGACTCCTGGGATCTGGCAGTAGCCCGAGGTCCCTACAACCTCGATACCAGCATCCATCCGAACTTCGATGACGTGCCGGACCTAGGGGGTATCTATGAGGTGAACTTGGAGGCTCTCATAGACATCGATCCTGACTTGCTAATCCTCGAATCGATCCCCGGCCCGGGATTGCCAGAACTCATCGAGGCCCTGGACGGAGTCATTCCCGTGGTGGTGCTCAGAACCTTCAACCCGGCCACGTTGGTCGACGGTTTTGAGACCCTCGGTCAGCTTCTCGACAAAGAGGAGGAAGCCTCCAACTACATAGCGTGGTATCAGGACATTGAGAACTCGATAGCCGAGAGGACTGCGAACCTGGAGGAATCGGAGAAGACCCGCTACTTCTATCACAATGCGTGGGGTGGTGATGGCATCGGAACCCTTACGGACGCTTTCGACTACATCCCCGACCGAAACAGAATCACAGGATCTATCAACGTCGCCGGCGATATTGCTGATCAGGGCGCGGGAGCGATATTCACGATCGATCAAGAGTGGCTTGCGTCGCAGGATTTCGACGTGCTCATCATCGGTGATGGGATGGGGCCCAACTACGGAATCGAGGTAGACGACAACTCGTTTGTGGCGGCCGAGAGAGAGAGGATCGCTGGCAATCCGGTGTTCGCTGAGACCTCGGCGGTGCAGAATGATCGGGTGTTCTATCAGTCGGATCACTTTCTCGGAAGCCCCCGGTCCGTTATCGGTTTTGCGTACTATGCCAAGTGGTTGCACCCCGACTTGTTCGAAGACCTGGATCCCCAGGCATTGCACCAGGAGTATTACACCCGCATCCTTGGTGTCGATGTGGACCTGACAGAGACAGGGGTATTCGTCTATCCAGAGGAATAGGGCCAAGAGCGAAGCAGATGGCAAGGTCCCGACTACGCGTAGGCCCCATGTCAAGCGTCGCTTGACAGCTCAACACGTGGCTTGTTTGCGTAGCCTGCACTCTGAGCGAGCGGGTGAGTGAGCCCAACTTGTCGGCATACCGTGAGCAGTGCATGGGTAGCCCTACGGTCGCTGGGATAGGCCCGAGTTGTAAGGCCTCAGGGATGCCGGCCGCGATGCGGTTCGCTGGAAGAGGCAGGGGCTTGTCTTGACGAACCTGGAGAAAGAGTCGACCAATCTCGGGTTTTCTGGTGATGGCTCACCGGGGATCGGGGCGTCGACTGAGCAGCGTGAATCGCTGAAGGCGTCTTATCTCAAGCATCGTCTCAGGAAACGCATCCTCATCATCGTCTTGGTCCCCGCTGTGTTCCTGCTCATTGGCGTGGCGGTAGCCCTCGGATCTGCTGACATTGCGCTCGGGGACGTCTATGAGACGATATTCAGAGGGGTACTCGGTGCCGACGGATTCGGTGAGAACAGCACCGACATCATCATCTGGAAGCTCAGACTGCCGCGGATTGTCATGGGATTGCTCGCAGGTATCGCCCTCGGATCCTCCGGAGCAGTCATGCAGGTGGTGCTCAGAAACCCACTCGCGGATCCGTACATGCTTGGAATCGCCTCGGCTGCGTCGTTTGGCGCGTCGTTGGCGATCATCCTCGGCGTCGGAATACTGGGCGGCGACCTCCTCATTGTCGGCAATGCGTTCTTCTTTGCCCTCCTTGCCTCCGGGCTCATCCTTGCGTTCTCCGTTCGAAGTGGGGCAACTCCACTGACCATGGTGCTGACCGGGCTCGCACTGCTTTTCTTCTTTCAGGCTATGACCACGATGATTCAGTATTTTGGCGATTCGGATGCCGTGAGAGCCGCCGTCTTCTGGGCGGTTGGGGATCTCGGGAAGGCCGATTGGGCCAAGAACGGGGTGGCTGCGCTGCTCGTTATCCCAGGGACCTTGCTCTTGATGTGGAAGGCGTGGGATCTGAACATCATGAATGCCGGGGATGCGTCCGCGAAGAGTATGGGCGTCAACGTACAATCGGTGCGGATCTTCGCTATTGCGATCTCGACCCTCATGGTTGCGACGGTGGTCAGTTTCACCGGGACCATTGGCTTCATTGGTCTCGTCTCTCCGCACATCGTGAGGATGATCGTTGGTTCGGACAACCGCATCCTCATTCCCGCCTCGGGCCTTGTCGGTGCGCTGCTCCTCATTCTCGCCGATACCGTCGCCCGCACGATCATCTCTCCTGTCATTCTCCCGGTCGGGGCGGTGACGGCATTCATGGGTGTGCCGCTCTTTCTCTACCTCATCATGCGTCGCGGAAGCAGCCTGACATGATCCTCGAAGTATCTGATCTTCACTTCTCCTACGGAAGCAATCCGATTCTTAAAGGTATCGACCTGCATCTCGATGGGGCCGAGATTGCCTGTGTCGTTGGGCCGAACGGAAGCGGAAAGAGCACGCTCGTGAAGTGCATCAACTCCCTGCTTCGGCCCAAACGCGGGTCAGTATTCATCGACGGCACCCGCATTTCATCGTTGAGCACGATGGAGATCGCAAGGAACATCGGGTATGTAGCGCAGACCTCGAACATGCTCTATTCCGCGACGGTGTTCGACACGGTGATGATGGGCCGCAGACCTCACGCGTCGGTCAGCACGCGCGAGCGAGACATCGAGATCGTGATGGACATCCTGTTCCGGCTCGATCTCGGTTCGATAGCACTGCGAGAGTTCAATCAGCTTTCTGGAGGTCAGCAACAACGAGTGCTGATCGCCCGGGCAATCGCCCAGACTCCTCGAGTGCTCCTGCTCGACGAACCTACATCGGCCCTGGATATCGCTCATCAGCTCGAGGTCATGGAAATCCTCCACGGGCTTATGCACGCGCAGCAGATGGCCGTTCTGATGGTCGTACACGATCTGAACCTCGCCTCCCGATTTGCGGACAAGATCATCATGCTGTCGGACGGCCAAATTCACTCTTCCGGTGCGGCAGAAGAGACAATCACTCGTGACAATCTTCGGTTGGTCTATGGAGTCGAGACCAGTATCCACGACGTGAACGGCAAGCGATTCGTCGTCCCGCTGACACAGGTGGGTTCCGAGGGGCGCTGAGCGTTCTGCAATTGTGAAGCCGGCATAGCGGCGTCTTCGGGTTGAACCGATCGGGTACCTATCAGTCCGCTGACCAGGGACTTCGAGGTTCGAAAGCTGTCCTACCAGACTACTGGTGTCTAGATGATGCGACCGGCGAACTCCGCAACTGGAACCCCGGTGAGGATGCGTTCGGGACCCAACCGCGCCAAGTCCAGCGAATGCTCCACCCCCAGTATCCGTTCCGCGAGATACCTTCCGACAGCCGGCGCTTGCTGGAAACCGTGGCCGCTGAATCCTGTGGCCAAGTACAAGCCTTCTATCTCTGGCCAAGCACCAATGATCCCGTTGGCGTCGAGGTGGTTCTGTGCGTAGAGGCCAGCCCAGGAGCTCACCACCTCGAGTCGATCAAACGACGGCAAGACATCGACAAGAGCCGGCCAGATCACGTCGTAGAAGCGTGACCTCGGGGCAGGGGCGAAGTCGAACCCGATCGGATCAGCCTCGGTCGACCATGCGATCAGGAAAGTGCCGTCGGACTCCGGTAGTACGTATACGCCTGAAGGAAGAAATGTGGAAGGCATACCTTCGCTTCCCTCGACCTCCCCGCTGACGACGTACACGGTCCTCGTCACGGGCTCGACGGGTATCTCTAGCCCGGTCGTAGCCAGGAGCTGAGCGCTCCACGCACCAGCACACACCACAACGTTGGACCCGTGGATGGACTCGCCCGACTTCATCAGAACACCCTGGGAAAGATCTTGGTCCACGAGGAGGGACTCCACTTCGCCCACCACCAGCTCAGCACCGTTTCGTTGGGCATTCCTGCGATAGGCGTCTACAACGACGTTGGGATCAACCGAACCATCACGCGGACCGAACGTTCCGCCGACGATCTCCGTCGAAGTGAGGGCTGGGAAACGTTGCGCGATGTCATCGGCATCAATCCATTCGGTTCCGGCACCGAGGCGTTGTTGCAACTCGAGTCCCGCCTTTGCGGCTGGCTGGCTGTCCCGATTCACGAGGAAGAGGTTGCCCTGATGTCGCGCCATCGGATCTGGCCTGTAGGAATCAAAGCCCAACTCGTCTTCCATGTTGTCGACGACTTGCATCGCGTACATCGACATGGCGATGTTCTCTTCGAGATTGAACTGGACCCTCACATTCCCATCGCAGAGCGTCGTTGAAGCATGTCGGAGCGAGGGGTCCTTCTCGACAACCACAACATCCAGGTCCGGCTCGCGCATCAGCAGGTGATGGGCGGTCGCCCATCCCATGGCTGCACCACCGACGATGATCGTGTCTCTCACACGTATCCCGTCATCCCTCGTCAGCTTTCTTCCGACCCGAGGGCGACCACAGCTGAGATTTCGATCTTGAACTCGTCACTGGCAAGTCCGGAGACGACCAGGAGAGTGTTTGGTGGATAAGCACCGTTCGGAAAGAGCTCAGAGAACGCTTCCGTGCGAGCCGAGCGAAAGCCATCGAGACTCTCCGACCCCACGACGAAGGTGCGGAGCTCCACGATGTCCGAAGGTGTAGCGCCTAGTTCCTCACAAAGGTTGGCGAGATTTGCAAGCGCCTGACGCGTCTGGGCAGCGACGTCGCCGGATCCAACGAGCTGTCCGGATTGGTCTAGGGCCACCTGGCCAGCAATAAACGCAAAGCGATTCCCCGAAGCGACGGCAACATGGCTGTATTGCCCTGCTGGCGGATGAAGACTCGGTGGGTTGAGGTGCTGTACCGGCATCGGAGGATTGTATGTGCGGAGCCTTTGGCGAGCATCTGGCCCGGTATCCGACCTGTACCGTTCGTCTCATGACCCGGAAATCAGTCATGCAGATGTGGGAAGAGGCCAACGAGAAGATCGAGACCATCTCGCCCGACGAGCTCGCCGGTGAGTTGGAAGCTGGTGATGTGGTGCTTCTCGATACCCGCCTTCCGATCGAGATCGAGCGCCGGGGAGGCATCGAGGGCGCAAACCATGTCCCCAGGCAAGTCATCGAATGGTGGGCCGACCCGGAGAGTCCCTACTTCCGGCCAGAAGGCGTTTTCGGGGATTACGACGCCCGGATAGTCACGTACTGCGACGGGGGAGGGAACGGTGCGCTGACCTGCGTGACCCTTCAGGAGCTGGGTTATCGCAACGTAGCCAATCTCGAAGGAGGGTTCTTTGGGTGGACTGGAGCCGGGAAACCAATCGCTCCGGCAACTAAGTAGCCGTGCTCACGGTTCCATATCGCTAAAGTCCTCGCCGGCGCTTATGCGCTACGCCTTGGTGGTTCCGTTGATCGGTTTGTCGGGCGTCTCAATCAAACGCCCAAAACAGGAGCAACTGGTGGCAACAAACATCTACGTAGGGAACCTTCCCTTCAGCACAGACTCGAACGAACTCGAGAACCTATTCAGCGAGCACGGAGCCGTCTCCTCGGCACACGTGATCACCGACCGCGATACCGGTCGTTCGCGTGGCTTCGGCTTCGTGGAGATGGAGTCCGACGATGCGGCACAGGCAGCGATCTCGGCCCTCAATGGCGCCGACATGGGCGGTCGTGAACTGACTGTCAACGTCGCACGCCCTCGCAACTAGCGAGTAGACCGACTTCTCAACCAAGTCGCGTGGTCTCAACGCCAACGCGCCCAGACATCGAGGCATCCGCTGCCCGGATCTCCGGACACGTGCGTGTGACTCCAATGCTCGACATCGGCAACGACATCTCGTCTGAATACGAGGTGTCGTTGAAACTCGAGCACACCCAGGTGACGGGTTCGTTCAAGCCGAGGGGTGCGTTCTCCCTGCTGACCTCTGCAGAAGTCCCGGATGCAGGAATCGTGGCCGCCTCTGGCGGGAACTTCGGGATCGCCGCTGGCTATGCGGCAAACGCCTTGGGTCATCGAGCGACTGTCTTCGTGCCAGCGACGTCGCCTTCGGAGAAGATCGATCGGATCGCAACTTACGGTGCCGACGTTCGGGTGATCGATGGGTACTACGACGAGGCGCTGGCGGCGTCCGCCGAATTCGCCCGAGAATCGGGTGCCTTTGTTGCACACGCGTACGACCAATTCGAAGTCATGGCCGGACAGGCAACCTTGGCCATGGAGAGTCTCCAACAGGCCAAAGCCGACGAGTTCATCGTCGCTGTAGGTGGCGGGGGACTGATCGGCGGAATTGCAGCCTGGTGCATGAATGACTTCGCCGTTCACGCGGTCGAGCCTGCGTCGTGCAATAGCCTCAATGCTTCGATCAACGCAGGTAAACAGGTGGAAGTCCAGGTCAGCGGTGTTGCCTCTTCTTCACTGGGTGCTCGGACTGTGGGGGATCATCCCTGGGCGGCCCGCAACTGGATCAACAGCTCCGCCCTTGTCGATGACGACGCCATCGTCACCGCTCAGAAGTGGCTATGGGCCCATTACCGCTTGGTTGTCGAGCCCGCCGCGGCCACCACGATCGCCGGGCTGCAGACGGGCGCTGTCCGACCTCAAAAGGGCTCCCGGGTCGTCGCCGTTCTCTCGGGCGGAAACGTCGATCCAGGTTCGGTGGTCTGATCCTTCAATGCCTATGACGTCGATGTCGATAAGACGATCGCAATGATCGACTTAGTCCGAACGCTTGTTGGCGGCTTCTTCATGGGCACAGCCGATCTCGTCCCCGGCGTGTCCGGGGGAACCATCGCCTTAGTGCTTGGCATCTACGAGCGCCTGGTGGCCTCGATCAAAGAAGGAAGCTCGGCGCTCGGCGACATGGTCCGTTTCAGGTTCCGAGATGCGATGGAACACCTGAAAAAGGTCGAATGGTCTCTACTGATACCGCTCGGCATCGGCATTGGGTCGGCCGTGATTCTCCTGGCGTCGCTGATAGACACTCAGCTCGAGGAGAACCCAACGATTATGGCCGGAGTCTTCTTCGGCCTGGTGATCGGATCGATAGTCGTCGCCTGGAGAATCCTCCAACAGCCGAAGGAGTGGCACGCCTTCATAACTCTCGGTGTCGGAATCGTCCTCTTCGTTCTCCTGGGATTCGGAGATGACGGATCAGTATCTGACCCGGGCCTATTCGCATTCTTTGTCGCCGGATCCGTGGCGATCTGCGCCATGATCCTTCCGGGCATCTCGGGGTCACTGATCTTGTTGATACTCGGGATGTATCAGCCGGTGCTCGACGCCGTGAATGAGAGAGATTTCACGACAATCCTCGTAGTGGGTGCCGGGGCGATCCTCGGCCTGGCCCTGTTTTCGCAGGTTCTCAAGTGGGCACTCGACACTCACCACGATCCGGTTGTCGCCGCCCTTGTTGGGCTGATGCTCGGGTCGCTTCGGGTGCTCTGGCCGTGGCCTGGTGGCGTGGACAGCCCGGCACTCGGAGCTCCTGGTGATGACTGGGTGGCGGTGTCTGTCGCGGGCCTAGTGGGGGTCGGGTTGGTCTACGTCATCACCCGCGTTGGGTCAGCGCGCCGTGGCTGAATCTCCGACGCCTATCAGGTGATCGTCGAGCCTGTCCCACACCTCGGGCCTTGCCAGGGTTCGTTTCATCGAAATCAGGGTGCGCATGAATGTGGCCACTGCTCGTGTCGGATCGAGTGGATTTGGGCGCATCGCGTTCTGCACAGAGGGCGCAGGCGTCAACACGACGACATCGCATTCCGGCCACGCCTCCTCGATCATGGTCACTTCCTCGTTGAGGGAGCGGCTCCCGACTCGGTCGAACACTTTCTCATGGAAGCGAGCGCGTTTGCGCTGAACCTCCGCCGCCATCGGAGCCATTACGAGAACGAGGTCCAAGGGCTCTTCGTGGCCCAGAACAACGTCGGCATGGGTTCCGGATGAGACACCACCGTCGACGTAGAGACGCCCGTCGATCTCGTAGGGCTTGAAAACAAGGGGGACTGCTGAGGATGCGGCGACCGCGTCTGCCATTGGGACCGGTGGTGCTTGGTCCGTGCCGAACACTGCTCGTTTCTGTTCCTTCATGTCGTAGGCGACTATCGCTGTCGGTTTGTCAGGCCAGCCGGCTGCAGATTCGTCGCCGATCTGAGAGCGGACCCACTCGCCTAGGCCGGAAGCGTCGTATGGGGCGGGGGAGCCAAGCAGCATCGACAATCCCGGGCGACGCATGCCGGGGCCGAGTCCATAGCGAGCCCAGGTGCCGATCGGTTTGCGTGGACCTTTTGCATAGACGTGAGATCTGATTCGCTCGGCTACATCAACCCGTTCGTCTTCGGCCTGAACTAGCGAGTCGAGTGTCAGGGCGTCGTTGCGCACGAGGGCTGTCACGTAAGAACCACACGAGGTGCCGACTACGACCTCTGCCTGATTGGGGTCCCAGCCTGTCGCCATCCGGATGGCCATGAGGCCGGCCATCTCATAGGCAGCACCTGTAACGCCACCGCCGCCGAGGACCAGTCCTACCCTGCTCACAGCCGGTCACTCTAGAAGCCCGGATTGGGCTAGGGGAGTGTCTGAAGCGGGGCTTGTCTCAGCCGAATTGACGACCGCAACCGCCGCAATGGCGGTCTGTCTCAGCAGTCGGGGCGTAGCACCATGGGCATGGAAAGTCGTCGCCTCGCTGATCGTCCTTGACCACCAGACGAGGGTCGATCTTGAACCTCTCGCCTCCCCGGGACCCTTTGGCGAGTGCGAACAGACCGGTTGTTGCAGTGGCCACCACCAGAGCTTCAAGCAATGTCCGTTCTCCTTGCTAGAGAACAGTCAGGCTATGACAGCCCCTGTGGAAAACTGTGGATTTCGCTTGCGGTTGAGGCCTACGTGCCCATCACAGCTTCGGTGAGCACATCCACCAGATAGCTCAGGTCTCCGAGTTTGCCGTCACGCACTTCAGCGGCGTCCAGCATCATCATCGCCGAGTGGTACGCAACCCATGAGCGATAGCGACTCTCCGGCAATTCGGCTCCGTATCCCTGTCGGAACGCCGCAGCGGCGTCTTCACCGTGGACCACCGCAAACTGCCAAACGGCCAGCGTCAGGTCCCACTCTGGGGCACCAAGCGTTGCCCATTCCCAATCGACCAGGGTGACCTGGTTGTCCTCGTTCACCACGAACTTGCTTGGAATCGGGCGGGTGTGGAGTGGGACAGGGTCTGTGGCCAGAGGAGGATCGATGTCCAGTGCCTTTGTCAACACTTCCTGGGCCATGCCAAACCTGCGGCGATAGCGGCCCAGCCTCTCGATGGTTGAGCGGTAGTGACTCTTCACATAGTCGCTGTCGATTCCGACGACGAGGTTGGTGATCTCGGCCTTGGTGCTGTGAACCTTCTTGAGGGTCTTACCGGCCTCCTCGACGATGGCGAGATTCTTGGGCAACGTCCTGAGGTTCCAATTGCCGGCATCGTTCATCTTTAGCCATGCCAGGTCGCCCTGGATTCCGTTGTTGAGGACCGTCGGAATGCAGTCGAGACCGGCGAGAGCTTCCAGTGCATGACGTTCTCGCTTCTCCCGAGACGCAACGGGATACACCTTGATCACGGAGGTGTCGGTGTCCGTTTCGTGGATACGAAAGACTTGGTTGGCGCCGGAGCCGAGCTCCCTTATGCGCCCATTCGGATACAGACCTTCAACAAGACCCCTGGATGTCATACCCTTATTTTCCCCTGTTCTAATGACGGCGCCTAGCAACCGCCCCGCAATTACCCTCCCGCAGGCTAGCGAGTAGAAAGCAGAGCGTTGGATCTTCGTCTGCCTGACAACAAGGTTCTCACTCATGACCCGGGCGTCACCGGCCTAGAAGTGGCCGAAGCCATTGGTCCCGGGCTGGCCCGCGCGGCGGTAGCCGTGAGGGTCAACGGTACAGATCTCGACCTGACCACACCGATCACCGAAGGTGGTGACTTTGAAGTCATAACATTTGCCTCCGACGACGGTCTTCACATTCTCCGACACTCCTCAGCGCATGTAATGGCCCAGGCCGTTCTCGACCTCTTCCCAGGTTCGACGTTCGCCATCGGTCCACCCATCGAAGACGGCTTCTATTACGACTTCGAAGTCGAAGAACCATTCACCCCGGACGATCTGGACCGCGTCGAGCAGCGGATGGCCGAGATCATCAAAGAAGATCAACCGTTCGAGCGCGTTGCCATGTCTGCCGCCGAAGCGCTCGAGGTCTTCAAGGATCACAAGTTCAAGGTCGAGATCATTGAGAACGTCGATCCGACGGAGGTGGCGGGTGACGACGAGGTCACGGCATACAAGAACCTCGGGTTCATCGACCTTTGTCGCGGCCCGCACGTTCCCTCGACAGGCCGTATTCCATCCGTGAAGGTGCTCCGCAGTTCAGGTGCTTACTGGCGCGGTGACCAAGAGCGCGAACAGCTCCAGCGAATCTACGGAACAGCGTGGGCGTCGAAGAAGGACCTTGAGGCCTACCTCGTCCGGCTTGAAGAAGCGGAGAAGCGCGATCACCGCAAGCTGGGTCCCGAACTCGATCTCTTCAGCTGGCCTGAGGAGCTGGGCTCAGGGCTGGCCGTCTGGCATCCCAAAGGTGGTCAGCTCCGCAAGATCATGGAGGATCACAGCCGCGACCTTCACGAACGGTTCGGGTTCGAATACGTCTTCACTCCTCACATTGGCAAGTCCGACCTGTGGTGGACCTCAGGCCACCTGGAGTACTACGCCGAGAACATGTACGCCGGCATGCAGCATGACGACGACCCCGAGTATCGGGTCAAGCCGATGAACTGCCCATTCCACGTGCTGGTCTTCAAGAGCCAACAGCGTTCGTACCGCGAATTGCCTATCCGGCTTGGTGAACTGGGAGGCGTCTACAGATACGAGAAGTCAGGTGTGGTCCATGGCCTCCTCCGAGCCCGCGGTTTCACCCAGGACGACTCCCACACCTTCTGTACCGAGGAACAGATCCAGTCCGAGTTGGAACTGCACATCGACTTTGTCGACACATGGCTCCGCAACTTCGGGTTCGACGAATTCAAAGTCGAGTTGAGCACCAAACCCGAGAAATCAGTGGGAGACCCGAGACGCTGGGACGTGGCTGAGGAAGCTCTGGCCAATGCCTTGAAGGCGAAAGGCGTCGATTACGTGGTTGCCGACGGTGAGGGTGCCTTCTACGGCCCCAAGATCGACTATCACGTCAAAGACGCCATCGGGCGCTACTGGCAGTGCTCCACCATCCAGCTCGACTTCGCTCTGCCGGATCGTTTCGAACTTGAGTACGTCGCCCCAGGCAACACCAGCGAACGGCCGTACATGATTCACTGTGCAAAGGCGGGCTCCCTCGAAAGGTTCACCGGAATCGTGACCGAGCACTACGCCGGTGCGTTCCCGATGTGGCTGGCCCCGGTGCAGGTCACGATCGTTCCTGTCGCCGACCGCCACGACGACTACGCCGACCAGGTGAAGGGTCGTCTGAAGGACAGCGGTCTTCGGGCGCAGATCGACCTGTCGAGCGAGACCGTTGGAGACAAGATCCGCAAGGCCATCACCCAGAAGCACCCGGCCGTGATCGTTGTTGGTGACGACGATGTGGAGAACGGAACCGTGGGATTGAGGCTCTACGGAGAAGAGAAGGACACTCGTGGCGTGGATCTCATCGAGGCAACCAACCGTTTGATGGAAATGGCGAGACGCCCGGCATGAGTGACGATCAGCCGAAGGACGAAAAGCCCAAAATCGACCGCGAGGGCATTCACATCGAGCGCGACCTGGCTGATCAGGTCGCAATCGAGGAAGAACTCGATGCCAACATCGCAGGTGAGTACCGATTTCCCTCACCTGAGAGACGCCGGATAGCGGGGTGGATCTATGTGATCGCAGCGGTGCTGATCACCTTCGCCATCGATGGTGGATGGATTGCCGCCATCGGATTTCTCCTCTTGGCTGCCTGGCACTTTGCCTCAGCTTGGCCTCTCAACATCGACGAGTCTGATGCAATGACCACCGCTGCAAGGGCCGTTGATTTCCCGATCGGCCATTCGTCGGCATCCGTGAGGTTCATCGGCTGGCGCTCCCGACCTCGATGGTCTGTCGTCATGTACTCCGCCACGGAGCCGCCCGACGAGCGGGCGCTGGTCGTCGTCGACGCCGTCACCGGCGAGATCGCCGAGGCCCCTTACACGGAGCCAATACTCCCCGTCTAGCGCTTCATTCCTCAGGTTGTAGGTCCCATATATGGGACTCTGGGCCGAAAGAATGTATGCCATGGGGCGGTCTTCCAAACGCCCTGCACACAGTGTCATATTTGAGACTGTGAACCTGAGGAACGCGATTGAGGGACGAGCCTGGCTAGCGGTTGTCGATTGGGGTCATGTCCCTGACTGCTGGCCCTGTGTACAGCTGTCGGGGGCGGAAGATGCGCGCACCCGGATCCGCTGCAAGCTCCCTCCACTGGGCTATCCACCCGGGAAGACGACCGAGTGCAAACAGCACCGTGAACATGTCGGTCGGGAATCCCATCGCCCGGTAGATGATCCCGGAGTAGAAGTCGACGTTCGGGTAGAGCTTGCGGTCGACGAAGTACTCGTCTTCGAGCGCGATTTCCTCCAACTGCATGGCGAGGTCGAGCAGTGGATCGTCGACGCCGAGGGCTTCCAGGACCTCCTCGGCGGCCGTCTTGATGATTCTTGCCCTGGGGTCGAAGTTCTTATAGACCCGATGCCCGAATCCCATGAGACGGAATGGGTCCTCTTTGTCCTTGGCTCGTTTGATGACCGTGTCGATGTCATCGCCCGACTCGTAGATGGCAGAGAGCATCTCGAGGACGGCCTGATTGGCACCACCGTGCAGTGGGCCCGACAAAGCAGCTATGCCCGCAGCAATCGAGCTGAAGATGTTGGCGTGACCGGAGCCCACGAGACGGACCGCTGACGCCGAGCAGTTTTGTCCATGGTCGGCGTGGAGAATCAGCAGCATGTTCAACGCCTTCACCACCACCGGGTCGGGCTCGTACACCTCGGCTGGCACCGAGAACATCATCTTCAGGAAATTGGCCGAGTAGTCAAGGTCGTTGTCGGGATAGACATACGGCTGGTGGACCGCGTACTTGTAGGACCAGGCGATCATCGTCGGCGTCTTCGCGATAAGCCGACGAGCCGAAATGTCGACCGACTCAGGGTCCAGGGGATCCAGGGCATCGGGGTAGTAGGTGGCCAACGCCGACGTGGCCGAAGCCAGAATCGACATCGGATGAGCGCGATGCGGGAACGCCTCGAACATGTTCTTCATGTCCTCGCGCAGCATCGTGTGATACGTGATGCGCTGCGCGTAGGCGTCGAGCTCCGACGCCGTCGGGAGCTCTCCGTACTGCAGGAGGTAAGCGACTTCCAAGAACGAGGCCTGTTCGGCGAGCTGCTCAATCGGATAACCCCGGTAGCGGAGAATTCCTTGCTCCCCATCTATGTATGAGACGTCCGACCGGCTCTCAGCCGTATTGCCGAAGCCCCTGTCCATAGTGACGAGACCCAGCGACGAACGCAGTGGAGATATATCCAAGCCCCTGTCACCGTCGGTCACGTCAAGGACCTCGAGCGGAAGCTCCTGATCTCCGTATTTCAATACTGCGTCTGTCATTGCTGTCCTCTCAGGCAATCATTCGTCGTCGGAGCGGGCCGCGATCACTGCCTGCGCCTCGTTGTGGGGAACCTCTTCGTAGTGGTCGAATTCCAACTCGAACGTACCGCGCCCCGAGGTCAATGATCGCAGTTCGGCCGCGTAGTGCTGCATCTCGGACATCGGGACCTCCGCGTCCACCGTTCTGAGAATGCCTTCTCCACCCATACCGAGCACCTTGCCGCGCTTGGAGTTGATGTCGCCCATCACGTCTCCGAGGTGGTCTTCGGGGACGGTGACAGTCACTTTCATGATCGGTTCGAGGAGCACCGGACGCAGCTTGTCGGCTGCGGTGCGCACCGCCTGGATACCCGCCATTCGGAAGGACATCTCGTCTGAGTCGACAGCGTGATATTTGCCGTCGTGAAGCTCAGCGGCGACGTCCACGACGGGGTATCCGGCGAGGATTCCACGTGCCAGCGCTTCTTGGATCCCCTTGTCGACCGCAGGGATCAGACCACGTGGAACGGAGCCGCCCTTCACCGAGTCGATGAACTCGTAGCCCGACCCTCTGGGACGTGGCGAGAACCTCACCATCGCCACTCCGAACTGACCTCGGCCTCCAGACTGCTTCTTGTGTTTGCCTTCGGCGTCGGCAGAAGCCTGAATCGACTCTCTGTACGCAATCTTGGGTGTCGATGAATCGATCTCTACGCCGAACATCCGCTTGATCCGGGCCAACGTCACGTCGAGATGGGTGTCTCCCAGACCCGCCAGAATCGTCTCCCCGGTTTCGCTTCGCCGTTCAATTCGGATGGTCGGATCTGACTCTTCGATGCGATGGAGTGCGGTGGACATCTTCTCGTCGTCGTGATGTGAGTGAGGCGCAATTGCCAGCTCTGCGACCGGCTTCGGGTACTCAACCGGCTCAATGACAGCGTTGAGGCCTGTGGCTCGAATCGTGTCGCCAGGGTGAAGGTCATCGACCTTGGCAACCGCTCCGATTCCTCCAACCGGAAGCTCCGACACGTCGTGGTGGTCTTTCCCTTGAAGCTTGAAGAGGTTGTGAAGTCGGACTTTTCCGCCCCGGGCGAGTTCCAGCTCCTGGTCGGCTTTGGCCGTCCCGGAGAAAATCCGGAACAGTGAGATGCGACCTACGAACGGGTCTGAGATGGTCTTGAAGACGTAGGCGAGCGTCGGTCCGTCTGCCGAGGGTTGAAGCTCGTCCCCATCCGACAATGGCGGTGGGGTTCTCTCCAGCGGGTTTGGCCCGTAGTCGACGATGAACTCGAAGAGCGTGTCAATGCCGACCATTCGTTCAGCTGATGTGACGAGGACAGGGTGGATCTCTCCGTTGACGATTCCGTGGTGAATGGTCTGGACGATCTGGTCCCGGGAGGGTTCGGTTCCCTCGAAGTAGGCCTCCATCATGGCGTCGTCGGTCTCGACGACAGTCTCGATCAATGCGGTGTGTGCCGCATGGACGCGCTCTGCGACATCATCGGGGAGGTCGACCTGTTGGCCTTTGTGAGAACCACCGCTGTACTCGTAGGCACGCTCGGAAGCCACGCGCACGAGACCCTTCAAGTCAACTTCTTCGCCGATCGGCACTTGAACTGGCGCCACGGACTTGCCGAAGCTCTCTCGCAGCTGATCGAGGACCCTCTCGTACGAAGCGCGTTCTCGGTCGAGTTTCGTGATGACGATGGCACGAGGGATGCCCTCTTCCTCGGCCACCCGCCACAACGCCTCGGTCTGAACTTCGACGCCATCCACCGCCGAGACCGCGAATAGCGCCAGGTCAGCTGCACGGAGGGCTGTTCGAGCGTCACCGCTGAATTCGGATGCTCCCGGCGAATCGATGATGTTGACCCGGGTTCCGCTCCAGTCTGCTGTCGCCACTGCCAGGCCGAGAGAGATTTCCCGGGTGTGTTCTTCGGGTTCGTAGTCGAAGGTTGTTGTTCCCTGGTCGACCGAACCCTTGCGGTTGATGGCCCCGCCGACAAAGAGCATTGCTTCGGCGAGGGTGGTCTTTCCGCTGCCGCCATGTCCGACCAGGGCGACGTTTCTGACTTGTTCGGGAACCACGTGACCTCCTTGTGGAAAACTCGGATCCTAACCCTCAGAGTCGGTCAGGTTTCCAGGCGGGTGCTACTTTGCCGCTCGTGATCGACACACGGGTACGCCCCCACGTCGTGAAGTACCTCGATGCGATGGGCCGTGGCCTGGTCAAGGTCGGCATGACGCCGACAGCGATGACCACGCTGGGATTGGCTCTCGTCCTGTTCGGCGCGGTTCTCATCGCCCGTCAAGAGTTCGTGGTCGGGGGCTGGACCGTCGCCGCCGGCTCGATGCTGGACGGTCTCGACGGAGCGGTAGCCAGGGCTTCAAACAAGGTCTCCGCCAAAGGAGCTTTCCTCGATGCGGCTTTCGATCGCGTCGGCGAGGTTGCCGCTTGGGCGGCGCTCGCATTTGCCCTGGAGGGTCAGGCAACCAACCTCCTGCTGATCGTCGTCGCCACCGGAGGCGCAATGCTGGTGCCCTACATGCGGGCCAAAGCTGAGGCAGTCGGCCTTCCCGGACAGGGAGGCTTCATGGGACGCTCCGAGAGAATCGTCCTCTTCTGCGCCGGGGTCATCCTTGGCTTCATCGACGTGATGATCTGGATCTACGTCATCACCGTTTGGATCACAGCGTTTGCCCGCTTCTACCAGTCCTATCGCTCGATCGAGTGATGGGCTACCTCGCCTACCTCGGCCTGAGAGTCGGAGTGGGTCTCGTCGGTCTACTACCTGAGACGGCCATGCGTTGGCTCGGCTACCGATTCGGCCGCGCTTGGGCAGCAACTGACAGCCGCCGCCGTGAGATGGCGGGGAGGCACTACACACGGGTGACTGGGTCCTCGGATGGCGTTGATGCGGCCTCGCGGGAGATCATGGGCCAATACGGGCGCTACTACGCGGAAGCGCTCTGGGCTCGCCCTTCTCGAATCGCGGCCATGCTCGAAGCGACGGAAGTCGACGGTCTCCATCAGTTGGAGAAAGCAAGGGACGATGGGATGGGCGCCATCTACGCCCTGCCTCACATGGGTAACTGGGAAGCGGCCGCACCCGTATCCGGGCAGCTTGGGCTCCCGGTTGTGGCCGTTGCCGAGGTCCTGGGCAACATGCGCATCACTAACTGGTTCACCGATATGCGCGCTTCGTACGGAATCGAAATCGTGCTTGCCACCGGTCGCCTAGAGGTCATGCGACGTCTCGAAGAGGCGATCAAGCAGAACAAAGCCGTTGCCTTGATGTCGGATCGGGATCTGAAAGGCAGGGGAGTGAAGGTTGAGTTCTTCGGCGAGATCACGACCATGCCGCCAGGACCGGCAACTCTGGCGTTGCGGACCGGGGCGCCGCTGCTCCCCGTCGGCACCTACTTCACCGACTCCGGATATCGCATCGTCGTTGGCGACCCGATACCGGTCCCCGCCGAGGGCACGAAGACCGAGAAGGTCCAGGCCATGACTCAGCAGATGGCCAGGTATTTCGAAGAACGGATCAGGGAGGAACCAACCCAGTGGCATTTGGTCGTTCCCAACTGGCCGTCGGACAAGGATTGAGATGAGAGTCGGGCTGGTCTCGCCCTACGACCTCTCCAAACCGGGCGGGGTTCAGGCACAGGTGCTCGGTTTGGCGGATACCATCGGCACCGACGCTTATGTCATTGGGCCCGGCCTGCCGGCGGACGTGGCTGGTCTGGATCTCGGGGACTCGGTGTCGGTCCCCGGTAACGGATCGATGGCTCCTATCTCGCTGAGCCTTCGCCTGAAAAGACAGATTGCTGATGCACCGGTTGATGTTCTCCATGTTCACGAACCGTTGATGCCGACGGTGTCCTGGTCGGCGCTTCGCGCCGGAAAGCCCGTGGTAGCAACCTTCCATGCCGATCCCTCGGGAGCCGTCGCCGCCGGGTACCGCTTCATCTCTGGCTATCTCCGGCGCCTCCTCGGTCCAAACGTGAAAGCAGTGTCAGCTGTCTCACGCACGGCTGGCCGCGTCCTCGAGGGAGTCGACTATCAACTGGTGCCCAACGGGCTGGACGTTGGCACCTACGAGCGAGGGCTGGATCGGGTACCGAAGAGTGTGTCGTTCCTGGGTCGAGATGAACCCCGCAAGGGCTTGGACATTCTCATTGAGGCATGGCCGACCGTTCTTGCTGCCCATCCAGACGCATCGCTGAGGGTCATGGGCGGCAGGCGTGATCTAGATGGCGTCGAGTTCTTGGGCCGGGTCGACGATGAAACGAAGGCCGGCGTCTTGAACTCATCGGACATCTATGTCGCCCCGAACACCGGAGGCGAGTCTTTTGGGATTGTTCTGGTCGAGGGCATGGCGGCCGGGGCCGCTGTGGTCTGCTCCGACCTTCCGGCGTTCAAGGACGTGGGTTCCGACGTTGTCCAATATTTCGAAACCGGGTCGAGCGTCGACCTGGCCCGATCGGTGATTGAGCTCATGAACGATGCTGAACTGACTGCCCGACTGGGTCGTGCAGGCCAGGAGCATTCCAAGCAGTTCAGCTGGGACGTCGTCGCTGCCAGATACCAGGAGCTGTACGAATCCGTTCTCTCTTAGGAGAGAACACCTCCGAGCAGTACAATTCGCGTTTTAGAAGGAGCTACGCGAAGTGGAAAAAGGAACCGACCGCGTCAAGCGGGGTCTGGCCGAGATGCTCAAGGGCGGCGTCATCATGGATGTGGTCACCCCCGACGAAGCCAAGATCGCCGAAGAGGCCGGTGCCGTAGCCGTAATGGCCTTGGAGCGGGTTCCAGCTGACATCCGCAAGGATGGCGGTGTCGCCCGCATGTCAGATCCCACCATGATCGAAGGGATCCAGGCCGCAGTTTCCATTCCAGTGATGGCCAAATGCCGGATCGGGCATTTCGCCGAAGCAGCAGTCCTTCAGTCCCTTGGCATCGACTACATCGATGAATCCGAGGTGCTGACTCCCGCCGACGACGAGCACCATGTCGACAAGTGGGCGTTCACCACGCCCTTCGTCTGCGGAGCTCGCAATCTTGGAGAGGCTCTGCGCCGGATTGGCGAGGGTGCGGCGATGATCCGTACCAAGGGTGAAGCCGGCACCGGGAACGTGGTCGAAGCCGTCAGGCACATGCGCACGGTCACGAATGAAATGCGGTCGCTGACGACCATGGGCGAGGAACAGTTGATGTCGGCGGCCCGTGACATGGGCGCCCCATACGACCTGGTCAAGGAAGTCGCAGAGACCGGCAAACTCCCCGTGGTCAACTTCGCAGCAGGCGGGATCGCCACCCCGTCGGACGCCGCACTCATGATGGGTCTTGGAGTTGATGGAGTGTTTGTCGGATCGGGAGTCTTCAAGAGCTCGGACCCCGAGGGCTTCGCACGTGCAATCGTCGAAGCAACGACGTTCTGGAACGAGCCCGAGGTGGTTGCGAAAGTCTCGCGCGGACTTGGAGCCGCGATGCCCGGACTCGAGATCGAGACCCTGTCCGAGTCGGAGCAGCTGGCCCGACGAGGCTGGTAGCGATGTCTCGCGTCGGTGTCCTTGCCCTGCAGGGCGACGTGCGCGAGCACATGCGACTCCTCGAGCAGCTCGGTGTCGATGCGTTGGCTGTGAAGAAGCCAGGCGCACTCGACCAGATCGATGCACTTGTCATTCCAGGTGGTGAATCAACGACGATTGGGAAGATGTCGGTCCGGTTTGGTCTGCTCGATCCGCTTCGGTCCGCCATCCGCGACGGCCTTCCCACCTACGGAACCTGCGCCGGAATGATCTTCTTGGCGGGTGCCGTGACCGACGGCGACCAACCTCTCATCGGTGCTCTTGACGTTGTCGTCAGACGCAATGCGTTCGGGAGGCAAAACGAGTCGTTTGAGGCTCCGCTCGAAATCTCCGGATTCGAAACGCCCTTCCACGCTGTGTTCATCAGAGCACCATGGATCGAAAAGGTCGGGGGCGAAGTGGAGGTTCTGTCTTCGATCGACGATCATCCGGTTTTCGTGCGTCAAGGACATCTGATGGCAACATCGTTTCATCCGGAGCTCACAGGCGACGGGCGAATCCACCAGATGCTGATCGATTCGATCTGAGGTTCATCAATGGCTGGCCATTCCAAATGGGCAAACATCAAACATCGCAAAGGCCGTCAGGATGCCAAGCGCGGCAAGCTCTTCGGCAAACTCGCCAAGGCGATCGAGGTGGCTGCCCGTGAGGGCGGCGGGAACGTCGACTTCAACCCAACCCTCGCCACCGCAGTGGACAAAGCGAAGTCTGCGTCGATGCCCAACGACAACATCGAACGAGCGATCAAGCGTGGCACCGGTGAAGTCGAAGGAGCTGTCTACGAGGACTTCTTCTACGAGGGATATGGGCCGGCAGGTGTCGCCCTGTATGTGCATGTTCTGACGGACAACCGGAATCGTGCTGCCTCCGACGTGCGAGCGGCCTTCACCCGTCACAACGGCAACCTCGGTGAGCCAGGTTCGGTCGGATATCTCTTCGAGCAGAAGGGGCTCATAGTCGCCAACGGCGACGAAGACGAAGTCATGCTCGCTGCGCTTGAAGCCGGCGCCGAGGATGTGAGGGACGGCGGGTCTGAGTCCTTCGAAGTGGTAACGGCTGCATCAGACATGCGCGACGTCCGCGAAGCTCTGAAGTCAGCGGGTCTAACTGTTGAGTCAGCTGATGTGACCCAACTCCCCACGAACTCAGTGCCAGTTGAGGAGTCCGACGCCAAGAAGCTGCTTCGACTCATCGACGCGCTCGATGACCTGGACGATGTTCAAGAGGTCTTTGCCAACTACGACATCGACGATTCGGTGATGGAGGCGGTGCTCGCCGACGCCTAGGGTCATCCGCATGGCCCGATCTGTTCGACCGGTCACGGTCACAGCCACGATTTCAGGTGATCCAGACGAGGTGTTCGCCTATGTCGCCGACACCCGCAACGACCCGGTCTGGAACGCAAACGTATCTGAAGTCGCACAGACCGCTGGCGAAGGTGTGGAGGTTGGCTCGCAGTTCGAGTTCACCCAGACGATTTCTACGGGAAAGAGAACTCTCGTTTCGAATGTGACGACGACGGTGGCTGACCTTGGTGATCGAAGGATCGCTTGGGATGTGGACGATAAGTACCAGACCAGACGGATCACCGTGTCCGTGGAACCCCACCCAGACGGTTCGAAGATCACGCAAACCACTGAGGCGACTTTCAAACGCGATCCGGGGTGGACGGGCCTGCTCTACCCGATGCTCGCGAAGCGAACCTTTCGCTCCCAGTTCGATGCGCTAAAGGACGTATTCCGGGACTGAAGGAACCGGCTGCCCGCGAAGTGCGTTGTCGAAACGTGAGACGACGATCGATCCTGCTCTCGCTGGCACTCGTCGTCGCGGCCTGCAACGGGGACGCTGCGCCGACAACGACCACTACTTCGACTTCTTCAACCACGACCTCCACCACTCAGCCAACAACTACGACGGTGGCTCCAACAACCACAACTATTCCGCCCGCAACCACGACGACGACATGGCCGTGGTCCGATGCGTCCCAAATCGACCTTGGGCCGTTGGAACCGAGAGCTGGCCACAGCGTGATCTGGACTGGAACCGAGATGATCGTGTGGGGTGGCCTCGCGGACGAGATGGGGGTCACGGGGCGTTTCAACAATGGGGCAGCCTTCAACCCGGATACGAACACCTGGCGGATGATTGCGGATTCGCCTTTGTCGCCCCGTTGGTATCACCTCGCGGTCTGGACCGGGGAGGAGATGTTGGTGGTCGGGGCTGGTGTTACCGACGGTGCGGCTTACGACCCAGAGACTGACACCTGGCGTGAGGTCGCAAACGCGCCCTTCCCGGTGGGTAGTCCGAGGGTCCCGTATCCGGCGCATGTCTGGATGGGTGGAGAGTTGCTGGTCTGGGAGCCGTCCGCTGGTTTGATGGCCTCCTACGACCCCGTGTCAGACGAGTGGTCGGACTTCGAGGCACCTGACATCGACGGCGATTTCGGAAGGCTGTTTGTTGGTGGGGGTTCTGTGTTCGCTTTCACCGCCCCGATACTCGACTACCCCCTTCCTGTGCCCCTACGAGGAGCTCGGCTCGAGGCTCGCGGATGGACCGTTCTGCCTGAGGCGGACATGAGTACTCCCGAATACAACATTGGCGCGTCCCCGAGTCTGGTCGTCTGGTTTGGTGATCGACTTCTTGCATATACCGATAGCGGCGAAGTCGGGGTTGCCAAGACACTGGTACCTGGCGACGATCAATGGAAGGACGTCGGAACTCTCCCGATCAACGGCTGCGAGTTCGTTGCTCCACCAGTTGCAGCTGGCCTGAGTTGGTACACGCCCATTTGTGGAGTTGATTGGATCCTCACCGCGACCCTGGAGTTCGCAGAGTTGGACGCTCCAGGACTCACTGATACCCGCTATGCGGTCTGGACCGGCGAGGAGGTCTTTGTCTGGGGTAACCCCTGCTGCTTCGGGACCGGTGACCGGCCCTTTGAAATCGAAGCCTGGCGATTCACCCCGTAGGTCCGAAATCTCAAGATTTCTTCTGGAATCGTTCCACTCTGGACCAAAATCTGTCACACCCCCTCCGTACCTTCAGGGTATGGAGTGGGAGAGAGCTTCAACTGACGAAATCGATCAGCTGATCGATCAATTCGCCAGTCTTTCTGCGGCAGCGGTAGCCCGTCTGTGCAGTCTCATAGCCGAGGTGGACCGCAGGCAGTCGTGGATGAAAGACGGCGCCCGCACTCTCACCGATTGGGTTTCAGCCCGCCTCCGTCTTCGGCACTCGGAAGCCCGTCGCATCACGACTCTCGCCTTGCGCCTGGCCGACCTTCCCGAACTGGGGACTCGATTCTCGGACGGTGACCTCAGTCTTGATCAGGTCGAAGCCATCGCAAGGATGGCAACGCAGGAAACCGAATCAGATTTGATCGAGGAAGCGCTCGGCCTCACCAATGCGGCCCTGGATTTGAAAGCCAGGCGGACCCGCCCCCACTCGGAAGTCTCACCGAGTGACGAAATTGGCCGTCTCTACCGGCAGTGGAACCTGGACTCGTCAGAGATGAAGTTCAACGGGATGATGCGTGGCGAGGCCGGTCGGGTTCTCGACTCAGCGATTGACGAGATTGTTGATCAACATCCGCCGAATCCCGAAACTGGCATGTTTGATCCATATCCAGTCCGGGCTGCCGAGGCTCTGTTGATGTTGGCCGGCGGCGGCCAGGTGGAGGCGCAGATAACGGTGTTTGTATCTGAAGACGGTGTAGCCGAGCTCGACAACACAGCTCCTATTTCATCGGCCGTGCTGAAGAGGCTCGCATGTGATGCCACCGCCCGACCCGTCAGCACGACCGGGCATGTCGGCATCGGCAGGCGAAGCCGTCAGATTCCGGGCTGGCTCCGCGAGCTCCTCGACTATCGAGACGGCCGCAGTTGTCAGTTCCCTGGCTGTCACCTCACTCGATGGCTGCAGGCCCACCACATCCAGCATTGGGTCGATGGAGGCCCAACTGACCTCGACAACCTGATCCTCCTCTGTAGCTATCACCACAGGTTTCTGCACACCAACGGTTGGCACATCACAAGAGGCCGCGACGGCGCGTTCCAGTTCCGCAGGACTGACTGGACAGTCTTCCCCCAGCCTCGACAAGAGCTCGCGCCACGCCTGAGACACTTGGTTCGAAGTCCTTAGGGGCAACTTGCCCCCGCCACTTCCCAGCACAGTCGAACGAGAAAGCGGGCACCAACCAAGAACCAAACCTGCAGGCTGAGGCATTTCGGCCTGCTCACACGCGCCTGCCCAAAAAAGCCGCCTGGGATGTCCTCAAAGATCGTGATCCATTCGTAGATATGGTGAGAGCGGGAACGCCCGCACCAAGAACACGAGGAACGAGAAATGAAGCAATACCTGCTGGCCACGTACATGGGCGAAGGTGCTGCCCCTTCGAGCCCGCCTTCGCCTGATGAGATGGCGGCTTTCATGAAGAGAGTTGCCGACGTCGAGCAAGACATGGAAGACAACGGTGCCTTCGTATTCGGCGGCGGCCTCTTTGGTCCCGACACTGCCACGGTCGTTCGATACAACAACGAAGAGACGGTCACCACCGATGGTCCGTTCATCGAAGCCAAGGAGCACATTGCCGGGTTCTATGTGATCAACGCAGAAGACATTGACGAAGCTCTGAACTGGGCGACCAAGGTCTCGACCGCGATCCAAAAGGAAATCGAGGTTCGTCCGTTTCGGGCGACGGGCCGAGTGAGAGCCTGATCGACACCTCAGAAATCGAACGCACCTTTCGGGAGGCGAGTGGTCAGGCTGTGGCCACTCTCTCCCGTCTGTATGGGGACATCTCCTTGGCGGAAGACTCGGTTCAGGATGCATTTGCGGTCGCACTCGAGCTCTGGCCTATCGAAGGGATCCCACCCAACCCGGCAGGCTGGATAGTGACAACGGCCAGAAACCGGGCGATCGACTCGATGCGCCGTACCGGACGCGGGAGCGAACTCGAAGAAGCCGCTACTCACATGAGTCAATTCGCCGCACTCCCGAGAGACGTCGGCCCGGTGGACGACGACCGGCTCCGACTCATATTCACCTGTTGCCACCCTGCTTTGAGCCCTCAGGATCAAATGGCGCTCACTCTCAGGCTGCTCGGCGGGCTGACCGTCGACGAGGTGGCCCGCGGGCTCCTCACCAGCGAGCCCGCGATGGCCAAACGCCTGGTCAGGGCGAAACACAAGATCAAGGCAGCGAAGATCCCATATCGAATTCCAAGAGAAGCCGATCTGCCAGAGCGATTGCGCTCGGTGGTGAGCGTTCTGTCACTGATCTACAACGCCGGATCAGACGACCTCGCCAAAACACAGCTTCGTGCCGAAGCCATCATTCTCGCCCGCCAGCTAGCCCGCCTCATGCCCGACGAGGCCGAGGTTCACGGTCTGCTGGCATTGCTGCTTCTCAACGAGGCACGCGTACCTGCCCGTTCGAAGGAAGAGCCGACGCTCCTGCGCGACCAGGATCGAGGTCTTTGGGATCGAGATCTGATTGAGGAGGGCCAGCAGATCGTCCGGGACTGCATCCGTAGGAACTCGCCGGGACCGTTCCAAATCCAGGCTGCGATCCAGGCTGTACACGTCGACGGTGCTTCGATCGAGGACACCAATTGGAACAAGATTCGAATCCTCTACGACCAACTGTTTGCGCTAACGCCCACTCCGGTGGTCGCATTGAACCGAGCCATCGCGATCAGCGAGACAGAAGGCGCCGCTGTAGCTCTTCAGCAACTGGACGGCATCCACGGGCTCGAGCAATACCACCTATTTCACGCCACCCGAGGCACTTTGCTCCGTCGACTCGACCGAGACGCTGAGGCTGAAGTCGCTTTCACAACCGCCGTGGGTTTGGCGCCTACCGAACAAGACCGCAAGTTCCTCGAATCTCAGCTGAGTGGTACTACCGTCTAGAACATATGTTCGTTCTCGGGATTGACCCCGGACTATCTGTTACCGGCTACGGCCTCGTCGAAGGCTCCTATCCGCCACGACCTGTCGGCGCTGGAGTGATCCGCACTGACAAAGATGAGACCGCCGAGAATCGTCTCGCCGAGCTGTACCGCGGTCTTTCCCAGGTGGTCGCCGATCATCAACCAGACGTGATGGCAATTGAGACGGTCTTCACCAACCGGAATCTGCAAACCGCCATCTCAGTCGGAAGAGCCTCCGGGATTGCACTGCTGGTGGCATCGGAGAGTGATCTCCCCGTCCACGAATATGTGCCGACAGCCATCAAATCGGCTGTCACCGGTGACGGTTCCGCTAACAAGAAGCAGGTGCAACAGATGGTCGCCCGATTGCTGGGACTGAATGAAGCCCCAAAGCCAGCCGACGCCGCTGATGCCCTGGCGATCGCCATCTGTCACGTGCGTGCCGCGCCTCTGCAGGTGAATCGATGATCGGGAGACTCCGCGGGATCCTTGTCGCCGTCAGGGAATCCGGCATAACGATCGAAGTCGGTGGAGTCGGATACGAGGTCGCTATGACCACGAGGGATCTCGCCGACTTGCCGGGCATCGGTGAGGAGATCGTCGTCCATACCCACACCCACGTCCGGGAGGACGCGATCAGCCTCTACGGATTCGGCACAGAGCCCGATCGTGAGCTCTATCGGGTTCTCCTCACTGCGCCGGGCGTTGGCCCGAAGGTTGCCTTGGCGCTCCTGGCGTCACTCAGCTCAGAGGAGATCATCCGAGCCATCACCGGCGAGGACCCGGACGCTTTGACGATCGCCCCCGGCGTCGGAAAACGTGGTGCTCAGAAGATCGTGATCGAATTGGGTCCGAAGCTCGCCGGGCGCGAAGCAGACATCGTCGGGGGAGCAGCCCTGGGTGGTGTGAGACAGGCCCTGGAAGGGCTCGGGTACTCGACAGCTGAGATCAACGAAGTGATCAAAGACCTGAACCCATCTGATCCGATCGAGGCACAGGTCAAGGCCGCGTTGCAGATCATTGGTCAGCGATGAGTCGCGAAGAGAGCCTGCTCAGCCCCACGATCGAGACCGAAGAGGAGGTGTCCCTTCGGCCGAAATCTCTCGACGAATTCGTCGGGCAGGCCCAGGTCAAAGAACGTCTGCAGATCTCACTTGATGCTTCCAAAGCAGAAGACAGAGCCCTCGATCATGTCCTCTTCTCTGGTCCCCCAGGGCTTGGCAAGACAACACTTGCCGGGATCATCGCCTCGGAGAAGTCCGTCAGTCTCAGAGTCACTTCTGGGCCTGCCCTGGAACGACCGGGTGATCTGGCTGCGATCCTCTCCAATCTGCAACCCCACGACGTCTTCTTCATCGACGAGATTCACCGACTTCCAAGGGCGGTCGAGGAGGTGCTCTATCCGGCGATGGAGGACTTCCAACTCGACGTCGTTCTCGGCAAGGGGCCGACAGCGCAGTCGATCCGCATCGATCTTCCGCGATTCACGTTGGTCGGCGCCACGACCAGGAAGGGCAAAGTCACAGCTCCACTGCGAGATCGGTTCGGGATCGAGGAGAAGCTCGACTACTACAGCCCCGACGACCTGGCGAAGATCATTCGACGTTCTGCGGAGATCATGGAGATCGAGATCGACCAGGAGGCGGCTGCACTCGTTTCAACAAGGAGCCGCAGCACACCGCGTATCGCTAACCGGCTACTTGCCAGACTTCGCGACTACGCCGTCGCCCGGGCGGACGGGAAGATCACGACTGCCGTTGCGGTCGAAGCGCTGAAGGTCTACGAGGTCGATGATTTGGGTCTGGACAAGGTCGACCGATCGATTCTCGACGCCATCGTTAACAAGTTCGGAGGTGGCCCCGTTGGGCTCTCGACACTTGCCATCGCCGTCGGGGAGGAGCCGGAGACGGTTGAAGACGCCTACGAACCGTTTCTTCTGCAGTCCGGCTTGATCAAGCGCACTCCCAGGGGTCGCATGGCAACTCCGAACGCATACGAGCACCTCGGTCTTGACCGGCCCACCGACACCCAGGGGACCCTTCTCTGAAGGTATCCGACTTTCATTACGAGCTTCCAGAAGGCTCGATCGCGCAATCGGCCATCGAACCGAGGCACAACGCACGCCTGCTGGACACTCGTGATCTGAGTGACCACATATTCCTGGACCTCCCGGCCAGGCTGGAATCCGGTGATCTGCTTGTAGTCAATGACACCAGAGTTCGGGCTGCGCGCCTTCACGGCCAGAGGTCAGACTCCGGAGGAAAGATCGAGCTTCTCTTGCTGGAACGACTGGACCCGACACGGTGGGAGGCTCTCGCCAGGCCGTCCCGACGACTTCGTCCCGGCGTGCGTATTGGGTTCGAAGACGTGACGTGTGTGGTGGATAGCCACCCCGAAGAAGGAAGAGTCGAGGTGGTCTTCGACAGTCCGAATCTCGATGCCATTCTTCCGGGATTGGGCGAGATGCCGCTCCCGCCCTACTTCACCGGCCAGCTCGCAGATGACGACAGATACCAAACGATGTTTGCCGACGTGCCGGGGTCGGCGGCAGCTCCGACAGCGGGTCTCCATTTCACGCAAGATGTTGTCAACGGTTTGTCACAGCGAGGGATTGAACTCGCGACCGTCGACCTCCATGTCTCTCTCGACACGTTCCGGCCAATGGTCACCGACGAGATAGAGGACCACGTCATGCATAGCGAGGCGTGTGCTGTCCCCGCATCGACCGCGGCCGCGATACAGCACGCAAGGGAAAGAGGGTCGCGAGTGGTTGCGGTGGGCACGACGACTGTCCGCACCCTGGAATCTCGCTCGACGGGTGATGGTCTGGTGGAGCCAGGAGAGCACAGAACCGACCTCTTCTTGCGCCCCGGCTCGAGTATCGACGTCGTGGATCTCATGGTGACCAATTTCCATCTTCCGGGCTCCACTCTCCTGGTGTTGATGGAGGCGTTTATGGGAGATAGCTGGCGGCTGGCCTATCAGACAGCCATCGAGCGTGGGTATCGGTTCCTGTCGTTTGGTGACGCCATGCTCGCCCGGCGAGCCGGCTGATCAGCTGCGGTTGTCGACGGTCCTGCTCAACTTGCCGCCTTCCGACCTCGGCAACGAGCCGGGTGATTCGACCGAGACCGAAACGGTGAGCCCGAGCGAATCAGCCATGTTGGCCCGAACCCTTTTCTTGAGATCGGAGTAGGAGTCTGCTGAGACGTCTGACTCACAGCGGATATGGAGGGTATCGAGCGTCCCCTCCCGGTCGACGATGAGGAGGAAGTGGGGCGAGACACCTTCGGTCGTGAGGAGGGTGTGCTCAACCTGGCTGGGATAGACGTTGACACCTCTGATCACGAGCATGTCGTCGGACCTGCCGACGATTCGTGACATGCGGGCATGGGTTCGACCGTCTCTATCTGGCTCCCTGGTGATGGAACACAGATCGCCTGTCCAATATCGAAGGACCGGGAAGGCCTCTTTGGTCAGGCTGGTGAGCACCAATACCCCAACTTCGCCGTCCGGCAGCGGTTCTCCGCTCTCCGGATCGACCACTTCAGGAAGGAAGTGATCTTCCATGATCACTGCACCGTCGCGCGCCACTGTCTCACAGGAAACGCCCGGACCGATCACTTCTGACAACCCGTAGATGTTCACAGCGACGATTCCGAGACCTTCTTCGATGGCTTCACGAGTCTCATCGGTCCAGGGCTCAGCTCCGAGAATGCCGACTTTGAGTGAGGTGTTGGGTCCGATCTTCTCCGCCAGGGTGAGCGCATAGGACGGTGTGCAAGCGATTGCGTCGGGCTCGAAGTCAGAAATGAGAGTGATTTGCCTCGCTGTGTTTCCCCCCGACACCGGAACAACGTTGATTCCAGCCTTCTCAGCTCCGGCGTGAAGTCCCAGCCCTCCTGTGAACAAGCCGTACCCGTAGGCGTTGTGCAGCAACCATCCCTCTTCGATTCCCGCACCTCGCAGACATCTGGCTATGACCGTTGCCCAGACGTCGAGATCGTTTTGCGTGTAACCGACGACTGTCGGTTTGCCGGTGGTCCCGGAGCTGGCGTGGATCCGGGTGAGATCCTGTTTCTCCACAGTGAACAGGCCGAAGGGATAGTTATCTCGTAGGTCGGACTTGTGGAGGAAGGGGAAATTGGTCAGGTCGTCGAGATTCTCTGGGTCCGGTATCCCGTCCAACCGTTGCCTCAGCGGCTCCACGTTTTCCCTGATGCGGGTGATCGTGTTCTGCAGCCGCTCGAGCTGTAGCGACTCGAGCCGATCTCGGTCCATTGTCTCAATGTCTCGCTGGTGGAATCCCGTCTTGACGTCCATGTCGCTGACGATACCGCCCAGATCTACGCTGAAGCCCGATGCCGGCAGTCACATGGGAGTCCACCGCAGCCGCCGGCGAGGCGCGGGCAGGGACCCTGCACACTCCACATGGCGAAGTCCTCACACCGGCCTTCATGCCTGTCGGGACCCGAGCTGCTGTGAAAGCCGTGGACACCGACGATTTGCGCGCCGTTGGGGCTGAGATGGTGCTGGCCAACACCTATCACCTGATGTTGAAGCCAGGCGCCGATCTGATCGCTGGACTCGGTGGCCTTCATAGCTTCATGGCGTGGGATGGCCCGATCCTCACCGACTCCGGTGGGTACCAGATCTTCTCGTTGGATCCGAAGATCACGGAGGAGGGGGCGATCTTCAAGTCTGTCTACGACGGAAGCCGGGTCGAACTGACGCCCGAAGATGCGGTGGCGACGCAGGAGATGCTGGGCCCCGACGTGGCCATGGTCTTGGACGTGTGTGTCGCCTTGCCTTCGCCTCGCGATGTCGTGGAGTCCGAGATGCGAAGAACACTGAGATGGGCGGAGCGATGTCTCGAAGCGCACACCAGGCCTGACCAGTCGCTCTTCGGCATCGTTCAGGGCGGAGTGGACCGGGAACTTCGGGCCGAGAGCGCCCGGGCGACGGCTGAGTTGGGCTTCGACGGAATTGCGATCGGAGGGCTGTCTGTCGGTGAGGCTCCAGAAGACCGCAATGCAGCGCTGGAAGCCGCCGTTGCAGAACTACCAGAGAACAAGCCCAGATATGTCATGGGTCTCGGGGACACCGATGGGCTCCTGGATGCGATAAGCCGTGGAGCAGACATGTTCGACTGTGTCCTACCGACTCGTTTGGCACGCCATGGTCGAGCACTGACGACAGCCGGCGACTTCAACGTGAACAAAACCGAATACACGGACGACGACACGCCGCTCGATCCTCACTGCCAATGTCTCACTTGCTCGCGGTATTCGAAGGCTTACATCCGCCATCTGGTGAGGATGAAGGAGCTGAGTGCCCACCGCTTGCTGACGATTCACAATCTTTACTATCTGCTCGACCTGGTTCGGGGCGCCAGGGAAGCCGTCATTGAAGGGTCGCTGGATTCATACATCCACGAAGTGCGCAGTCGAAGAGTGTCCGAATCGACCTAGAACCTGGTCAACGCCTAACCTCTCGTGTCATTCACCCCCAGTTCCGGAGGAACTTTGATCCCTGTTTTGTTCGCCCAGGAGGCAAGCGGAGGCGGCTTTACCTCATTGATATTCCTGGCGCTGATGATCGGCGTCTTCTATCTCCTGATCATCCGTCCTCAGAGAAAGCGTGCCGCGGCTCAGAAGGAGCTGGCCGGTTCATTGGACGTTGGGCACGAGATCCGGACCATCGGCGGGATCCACGGCACAGTGGTTTCGATGGATGACGAATCGGTTGTCATCAAAGTCGAGGACGGTCAGCTGCGGATCTCGAAGAGGGCGATCGGCGCCCGGGTCGGAGACGAGGAGTAGGTGACCCGCCGGCTCGTTGGCCTGGCAGTTGTCCTGGCCATCTCCTGGGGAGGTCTCGCGCTTGCGATTGCCGCGGGCCTGACCCCGCGTCTCGGTCTCGATCTTCAGGGAGGCACAGCGGTGGTTTTGACTGCGCCAGATGGGACTGACCCTGAACTGCTCGAGGTAGCTGTCGACATCATGGTCCGACGTATCGAGGACTTTGGTTCCGTTCAGGAGCCTGACATTTCGATCGCCGGCGACGACACCGTCTATGTCCAATTGCCCGGTGTGGAAGACGAACAGCGTGCGATCGAAGCGGTTGGCCAGACCGGGCTTCTGTCGTTCAGGCCGGTCTTTGAGTCGTTCCCGGTGGCCAGTGCGCCCCCACTCACCGATCCAGATGACATCACGATGGACGCCAACCTTTTGTATGAAGATGGATCGTTCGGGCCGGAGGTGTTGAGCGTAGGTCCGGCTGAGCTTGAAGGTGACGATGTTGATGAAGCGCTTCCCATTTTCGACACGACCTCAGGTGCTTGGGCGGTCAGCCTCGACCTGACGTCCGAAGGAGGCGAGCAGTTCGCCGAGATGACAGCGGAAGCGGCCTCCTATCCGATCGGCGATCCACGACGTCAGATCGCAATCGTCCTTGACGGCGCTGTGATATCGGCTCCAGCAGTCAACCCCGATGTCAGCCCTGAGATCGGCATCAGTGGGGGATCAGCCCTCATCACTGTTGGCTCGGGCGATGACGCGCAGCAGGAGGCTCAGGACCTTGCTCTGACTCTCCGTTACGGGTCGCTTCCGGTCGCATTCGAGGTCTCAGCGGTCCAGAAGGTCTCAGCCACCCTGGGCGCCGACTCACTTCAGGCAGGAATCATTGCGGGTGCGCTAGGTCTGTTCCTGGTGACAATCGTTCTTCTCGTGATGTACCGCGCAATGGGTCTCGTGGCCATCGTCGGTTTGACGGTCTTCGCCGCTCTCTTGATAACCCTGTTCGGAGTTCTCGGGGAGGTTCAGGGCCTAACCCTGACACTGGCCGGCGTGACCGGAATCATCGTGTCGGTGGGTGTGACCACCGACAGCTACATCGTGTATTTCGAACGTGTGAAAGAGAACATTCGTAATGGCATGACCGTCGAAGAAGCCACCGACGTGGGTTTCACCGCTGCGTTCCGGACCATCTTGACCGCAGACACTGTGTCGTTGCTCGCTGCGGTGCTGCTTTGGTTCCTGGCCGTCGGCGCAGTGAAAGGGTTTGCAATCGCATTGGGACTCGCCACCGTGTTGGATATCTTCATCGCTCGCAGCTACACCCGACGAGCGGTCCAAGCGCTAGCCCGCACCGGATTGGGTGAGGGGGGCAAATTCAGCATTGAAGGGGCTGCTCGATGAGCGTTCTATCCAAACTGAACAGAGGCGAGACTCAGATCGACTTCGTCGGCAATCGTCGGCGTTACTTCATCATCTCCGCGGTGCTGATTGTCATCTCCCTTGCTGGCCTTGGAGTTCGCCAACTGAATCTGGGTATCGAGTTTGTCGGTGGTCTTGCGATGCAGGCTCCCAACCCCGCTGGTGCAGATGTCGCTGAGATGAGGGACGCCCTCGAGGACGTTGGGATCACCGATGCCACGATCCAGGTGCTGGATGACGGCGATTCGGTTCGGATCAGCACCCGGGAATTGGACCCAGAGGTAGAAAACGCAGCGGTCGATGCCATTGCGGAAGTGACTGGTTCGGATAGAACGGAGATATCGATCCAGGCCGTTGGACCAACTTTCGGCGCGCTTGTGTTGAGAAGGGCCTTGATTGCCCTCGGAGTCTTCATGGGTGCCGTGATTCTCTTCATCAGTTGGCGCCTGGAATTCAAGATGGCTGTCTCCGGGTTGGCCGCCCTTTTTCACGACCTGATCATCACGGTCGGGGTCTATGCACTGACCGGCTTCCCCGTCACCCCGGCAACCGTCGTGGCGATTCTCGTTGTCCTCGGATACTCGCTCTACGACTCTGTAGTCGTATTCGACAAGGTCGAGGAGCTTGTGTTGCGCGACGAGGAGGAGAAGTCCAAGACGTACAGCCAAATCGTGAACGAGGCCATGAACTCGGTGTTGGCACGTTCGCTTGCAACGTCACTCACTTCGCTGTTGCCCGTGGGAAGCATTCTCTTCGTGGGTTCCTTCCTTCTTGGAGCTCCAACGCTCAGAGATTTTGCGCTAGCGCTGTTCGTCGGGATCGCCGCTGGTACATACTCTTCGATCTTCGTGGCTTCTCCTCTCCTGGCCCTCATGAAAGAAGATGAGGTCTATTGGATCGAGAGGGCTGAGCGCATTCGCCGGAGATCAAAGTCGGGCCGAGGCTGATCCGAACGTAGAATCCCTGCAGTGAACGAACTCACCTCATTGATCCGCGATATTCCCGACTTTCCCGAGCCGGGCGTGGTGTTCAAAGACATCACACCTGTTCTCGCCGATCCGAAAGCCTTCCGAACCCTCATCGAGCAAATGGCGGCACCGTATGCCGACGCCGGAGTCTCGAAGGTGGCCGGGATTGAAGCTCGAGGCTTCACCCTGGCTACTCCCATAGCATTGGAGCTTGGTGCAGGCTTCATTCCCCTGCGCAAGCCAGGCAAGTTGCCTTACGAGACCGTCAACGAACAGTACGAGTTGGAATACGGTGTCGACTCCCTCGAGATTCACACAGACGCAGCAGCGAATGGCGAGAAGGTGCTAATCGTCGATGACGTGATCGCGACCGGTGGCACGGCGGCAGCTGCGGTCCAGCTTCTGACTGGAATAGGCGCAGATGTAGTGGGGTTTTCTGTCTTCATCGAGCTCCTCTTCTTGGGCGGGGCGTCCAAACTCGATGGAGTGCCAATCAATGCCCTCATCCGCTACGACTGACCAAACGACTTCGGCCGCTTTGGTCGATGTGCTCGATGCCTATCGGGCCCACTACCCCGAGGGCGATGTTTCACTCCTGCGCCGGGCCCACGACGTGGCTGCAGAGGCCCATGAAGGGCAAGTGAGGAAGACGGGGGATCCTTACATCACCCATCCTGTCACGGTTGCCTACATGCTCGCTCAATACGGGCTTGATTCACACACGATCGCAGCGGCCTTTCTCCATGACACGGTTGAAGACACCCCGCTCACAATTGAAGAAGTCGAGAAGGAGTTTGGCGCCGAAATCGCACGTCTCATCGATGGCGTGACGAAGTTGGATCGGGTTCGCTACTCGAATCGCGAGCAGGCTCAAGCCGCCTCGATCCGCAAGATGGTCGTTGCAATGGCCAGGGACGTTCGTGTCCTGATCATCAAGCTCTTCGACAGGCTGCACAACATGCGCACTGTCTCTGCGTTACGTGAGGAGAAGCAGATTCGTGTGGCTCGAGAGACTCTCGACGTCTACGCACCCTTGGCACACCGACTCGGGGTTCAGGAGATAAAGCACGAATTCGAAGATCGTTGTTTCGCCATCCTCTATCCGGGCCCAAACGCCGAGATTCAGGCCAAGCTCGCCGAGGCGGCGCCCGAGCGGGAGGCGTTCATCGAGAAGATGACAACCGAGATCTCAGGGATGCTTGAAGACGCTTCGATCGATGCCACCGTCACCGGACGGCCCAAGCACCAGTTTTCCATCTACCGAAAGATGATGGAGCAAGGTCGGCCTTTCGAGGACATACATGACCTGATAGGGATTCGGATCATCACATCGTCAACGAGGGACTGCTACGCCGCTCTGGGCCTCGTCCACAGTCACTGGGTTCCGGTCACTGGACGTTTCAAAGACTACGTGGCGATGCCCAAGATCAACCTCTACCAGTCTCTTCACACGACCGTGATTGGGCCAGATGGCAAGCCACTCGAGGTTCAGATCAGGACCGAGGAGATGCATCGGCGGGCAGAGTCGGGTATTGCCGCGCATTGGCGGTACAAGGAGGGTGAGATCGAACAACCTCCGGTCATGGACCTCGAGGGTTTGGATGAAGACCCCGAAGAGTTTCTGGCCAACCTGAAACTCGACCTGAGTCGGGAAGAGGTGTTTGTGTTGACACCCGGGGGAGATGTGAAGGAGCTGCCTGCAGGTGCAACCCCAGTCGACTTCGCGTACGCAGTACACACGGAGGTCGGCCACAAGTGTGTTGGTGCCAAGGTGAATGGTCGCCTCGTCCCGCTGTCGACTGCTCTTGACTCGGGAGACATCGTCGAAGTGATCACTTCGAACTCGCCGGATGCTGCGCCTTCGCGCGATTGGCAGAAGTTCGTACGGACCGGCAAGGCCAAGGGCAAGATCAAGCAGTGGTTCCAGAAAGAGCGCCGCGAGCACGCCGTCATCGAGGGTCGAGAGCAGATCACAACGATGCTGCGCAAGGAAGCGCCGGAGCTCAGCGCGGCCCAGCAGACTGAGCATCTAGAGGCAATCGCCGAGGAGCTCGGACTGCGCGGAGCCGAGTCGCTTCAGATTGCCGTTGGCGAAGGCAACGTGTCTGTCGACTCGATTCAGGTGCGTCTCGCTCGGAGGTTGGCACCCGATACTGGTGATGAACTCTTCCAGCCCCCACGTCGTCGGCGTCTACCCGACTCGGCTGATGTTGTGGTGGAAGGCCAGGAAGACATGCTTGTCCATCTGGCTCGCTGTTGTTCGCCAGTGCCCGGCGACCAGATCGTGGGCTACATCACCGTTGGCAGGGGTGTTTCAGTCCACCGTGACGACTGCACGAATGTCGCCTCGT
>JANQRA010000001.1 GCA_028284765.1 Acidimicrobiia bacterium | reverse complement strand
TCTCCGCAGTAGAAGAAGAGTTTGTTGGTGAGGTTGGGTGCGAGTTGTTCCCAGTTGGTTCTGATGTAGTGGGACAGGTCGAACCCCTGGTCACGCATGTAGTGGGCGACATCCCGGTTGATGGTCCCATCTTCAGCCCAGGCCTCGACCGGGTAGCCGTTCTCGCCGACGGGGCCGAGGATGGCGTGCCACGGGTGGAGCTGTAGACCCGAGCGGGCGTTGCTGGCAACGGTGCGCTCGAGGCGGTCCATTTCTCGCATGGTGACATGGACTTGGCCTTCGATGGTGCGTCGGAAGGGTCGTTCTGCTGGGCCCCATTCTTGGGAGGGGAAGCGTTGGTCGCGGTCCCGCTCCTCGTGGTCTTGGACCACGAACATGTTCTCGTCTTCGTACACATTGCTTAGCACCCAGCGACGGAGATCGATGGGGTCCGGGAACAAGCACCAGCATCCACCGAAGAGGGTGGGGTGCTTGACCTGGAGGTTGAGGGCGGTCCATCCGCCGGTCGAGCCTCCGGTCAGCAGCCTGGCCCAAGGCTCTTCGATGGTTCGGAACCTTCGTTGGACTTCGGGGAGAAGCTCTTTGATCAGGGCGTCTTCGAAGGGGCCGGCGTTCTCGGAGTTGACTGCGTGGGAGGAGTCGAACCACGGGTTGGGATGTTGGAAGGTCACCGCCAGGAATTCCGGCAGCTCTCCTCGGGTCCAGAGTCGATGAAACTCCTCAGGTGTCTCGGTGAAGCCCAGAGCCTCGTGATAGTTCTGGGCTTCGATCTGGATCTCATTGGATGACTCGTCGCGGTCGGTCTGCGAGTCGGAGTCGTCGAGATCGGGGAACGAGAAAGGTGGTTCGAAGGAGAAGTGGTTCTGGACGTAGACGACTGGATACCGCTTGTCGGGGTTGTCGTGATAGCCGGGTGGGAGCAGGACGGTCGCTCCGACTTTCATCTCTTGGCCCCAGAACTCCGACAGTGGCTCGGAGACGATCTGGAATCGTTTCACCCAGTCTGTGTCCTCGGGAAACTCGATCGGCGGGACGGTCTGATCCAATAGCAGTCGGATCGGCTCATCCGAATCCGGGTCCCACTCGATCGTCTGCGGGCTGGAGTACATGTTTCCTGGCGCCTTGGTGAAGACCCGCCCTTCCCAGCCGACGCCGGGCGCCCACAGGGAGTGTCCGTCGCCACGCTCGTACCAGGTGTAGACGTCGCAAAGGGCCTGGACTCGATAGGTGCCGGCCGGCACTTCGGAGAGGTCGTTGACCGGGAATCCGAGAGTCTCCTCGTCGAACACAACGGAGTCGCCATCTGACATGTCGTCGACGTCGATGCCGAAGAACGGGTGCATGGAACCCCACCCGACACGTTCCAGACGCGGCTCGTCGACATCGGCTGAGTTCATCAGGATGAACACGCGGCCCGTGACCGGGCCACCGCCACCCAACGTTACTTCGAATCCAGCCATCAACGCTCCCTCGGTTGTGAACTCTGCACAGTGAAGCGGGTCGAGTACACGCTCGGGAGATGTGCAGTGTGCGGGGAGAACTCGGGAAGATCCATGAACTCGACGCTTCTCTCGACGGAGACGGCTTCCACGTTGCCGAACAAGTCTGTTGTCGAGTTCGACCAGCGGACGTTGGCCACCGGTGCCACCACTTCGCCGTTCTCGACGAGGAACGCGCCGTCGCGGGTTGTCCCGCTCAGGTCGCCCTCTGGCCCGCCTCGCAGCGAGATGAAAGGATGGATCCTATTGACGACGAGGCCTCGCTTCATGCCGGCGATGATGTCCGCCCGGCTGGTCTCACCGGCGGGGATGCTCAGTGAATGAGGAGCTGGGCCCTTGTCGCCCGGAGGCATCGCGTGGCCCGTCGAGACGGTTCCGTCAGCTGCCGCCGATGCGATGTCGTGCGCCACACCTTCGGCCTTGCCTTCATCGATGAGCGTGATCGCGCTTCGGGGTGTTCCTTCAGCATCGATGGGCGAGAAGAGGGCCTTCTCGTTGAGTGGGTCGTCGAACAGGCTGAAGTTGGGCGAAGCGGTCTTCCTTCCCAGATGATGCCAAGCACTCGGCTGGCGCGCCGCGGTGGCGCCGAACAAGTTGAGGCCGACGTACCCGAGGCTGACGAGCAGCATCGACATTGCGGGCGGGTCGAGGAGTATCTCGTAGTCGCCCGGTTCGACGACAACCGGGTCTTCGCCCTGAATCGCCATCTCGGCGGAGTGCTTGGCCGCTCCGACGAAGTCGAGCTGGGAGGCGTCTCTGCCGATGGCGCCGGCGTAGCCGGTGGCTCTGCCTCTGGCTTGGGAGACCATGTTCATGGCGGCGTAGGTCGCCTCGTACCCGGTGCGGAGCCCGGAGGTATTCGCAAGCCCGAATGACTGGAGAGCGACACGGATGTTCCCGTGGGCCACCGCCTTCCCGTCACCGCCGGCGATGATCGTCTCGGCGAGCTTTGCTCGTGCCTCGGCGTCGAGGTCGGCCGTCGACTGGAAGTAGGGGTCGTTGACGAGAGTGGTGCTTGACGGCAAGTAGATCTTCGATCCGTCGACATGGTTGGCGTTGGCTGTGGCCTCGGCGACGAGTTGGGCCAGATCTGACGGATCGACCGAAGAGCCGATGGCAAAGCCGGGCCCGCCGGTGGTCCAGGTGCGAGCCCAGACCTTGAAGGCGGAGTCGCCCACGTTCTGGTTGATCCGGCCTCCGGAGAATCTGGTGAGGTCGAGTTGCTGCCACACGGCGGTCAGTTCGACTTGGGAGCCGTCGGCCGGTAACGCATCGGCCAGCTTGTCAGCCAACTCTGCGCTGGTCGGCATTCCCTTGGGTAGTGATCTGTCGGTCATCGTTGCCCCCCTCCTGGGAATCCGACTTCTACGTTTCTGAATCGCGCCGACGGCCCGCCCTGGCCGCTGAACACGAACTGCCACGGCTGACCTTTCCCACATCCGAGTATCCCGGTGACCCAGGACTCCTCTTCGCCGGCCACCTTGTCGACCTGGCGCAGCGACTGATGCGAGTCGCTGTAGATGATCGGCCTGTCGATGACCTCGGCGAGCTCTCCTTGCCGGATTCGCCATCCGATCTCTCCGCCGAAGGCGCACAGCTCGCGGTTGTCATCTATGTCGGTTGTCGCGTCGCCTGCGATGTAAATGCCGTCATCGACATCGGCGATGAGGTCTGCGGTGGTGCCGGAACCGGGGAGCAGCACCATGTTCGTCATCCGGGCCATGGGGATCCGCGTCCAGTCGACTGCCCGTCCCGTGCCGGCGGGTGTGACGCCGGCCGCGGCTGCCGACTCACGGCTGTTCATCGCCCCGACCAGGACGCCCTGGTCGATGATCGGCAGGGGCTCGGCTTTGACACCTTCGGCGTCGTAGCCGTAGCTGCCTGCCGCCATCGGATAGGTGGCGTCCGCCGTGACCGAGACGGCGGGTGAGGCGTAAGGAAAGCTGCCGATGTCTGAGAGTGCCACGAAGCTCGAACCGAAGTTGTCTCTCTCGTCGCCGATGATGCGGTCGAGCTCGGTTGCGTGCCCGATCGTCTCGTGGAGGACGGTCCCGACCATGGCCGGGTCGAGGACCACTGTGGTCCGTCCCACCGGGCATTGCACCGCTTCGGTGAGAGCTGCCGCTTCGAGAGCTGTCCGCTCGGCATTGTCGAGCAGCCCGATGTGGTCGGTCCACTCGTAGCCGGCCGTCGCATAGTCCTTGCCACCGTGGTGGGGGAAGCTTCTCGACCGCGCTCCGTTGGCTCCGTCGACGACGGCCGCGTAGCCACCGCCGGTGACTGCAAGCTGCTGGCTGATCTCAGTGCCTTCACTGGTGATCAGTTCCATGACGTCGAGGTGAAAATCGAGCATTCCGCTGCTCTTGGCGAACCCTGGGACCGATGACATCGACCCGTGGATCTCAGCCATCAGCGCGATCTTGTCGGAGGTGGGAACTGAGAACGGGTCCGTCTCTCCGACGGCGTTGTGCTCGGCGGTGACGACTGGGACCGACGCCAGCTCGGCACGCGGACCTCCGGCGCTTCTGGCGGCTTCGGCCAGAGCGAAGGCATCGGCAAGCAGCTTGTCGATGCTGCTGTCGGTCAGGTCGCCGCCGGCGGCGAACCCCCAGTACCCGTCCACGAGTACTCGGATTCCCCAGCCGTCGAGGACCTGTGTGCCGAGCCCGACACATGCACCTGATGCGAACTGCATGGTCTCTCGCTCTTTGCGGCCATATCGGGCTTCGACGTACTGGGCCCCTCTTGCGGTGGCGCCTTCGACGCCACGTCGAAGCAGGTTGGCGTGCTCCATCTTTCCCTTCCTCTGGAGGTCAGGTGGGGCGGGGTACAGGTTCCGCCCCACCTGAATATCTCGCGATTAGTTGGAGGCGCTGACGCCCCAGAACTCGAGAACCTGATCGGATCGAGGCTCCCAGCCGTTGATGTCGCCGGACACGGCGTAGACATCGTTGAGAACCCACAGCGGGATTCGGGCCGGGTCGTCGAGGTCGTACCGGACCATCTCTGCGATGGCGGCCTTCTGTGCCTCGGGATCGGGCTCTGTGCGTGCGGCAGTGTGAAGAGCGTCGAGTTGCTCATCGCACTTGTAGGAGTCCGCACTCCCGCACAGGCTCGAGTTGTACATGTCGACGACGTTGATGGACGGGGCGAGCCTGCCGATGTAGATCAGCGGGCCGACCTCGCCGGCGAGGACGCCACCGAAGTAGGCACCGACTTCCATCGCCTCGAAGGGCTGTGCGTCGATGTTGACCTTGGCCAGCTCCGACACGATCACCTCACAGACCTCGCGGTCCTTGAGGTAGCGGCCCGACGGGCAGGTCAGCGGAAGGTTCACGCCATCCGGGAACCCGGCCTGGGTGAGCAGATCCTGGACCTTGTCCGGGTCGTAGTCGAGGGCCGGAAGGTCTTCAACGAACCCGAAGTACTGCTCAACGGCAAGCTGGTTGACCGGCTTGCCCTGGCCCAAGAAGACAGCATCAATGATCAGCTGCCGGTCGAGGGCATACAGCAGTGCCTGGCGAACTTCCTTGATTGCCGAGGCATCGCTCAGGCCGTGACGCATGTCCACCTGCATCTCCATGATCCGGAGACCGGGAATGGAGACGACGTTGATGTCGCCCACGTCTTGGAGGCGGTCGGCCTCTTCGAACGGCAGGTCGACGATGATGTGGGCATCGCCGGCTTCGAGAGCTGCGACACGTGCGCCCGGCTCGGGGAGAATCCGGAACTCGATCTCATCGAGCAGGGGTGCCGGGCCGCTGTGTCCTGCGTAGCTGTCATTGGTGCTGAGCAGGATGAAGCTGTCCCGAACCCGTTCGGTGAGGACCATTGGCCCTGATCCGATCGGTGACTCGATGAACCCTTCGAAGCCCATCTCCTGGTAGTAGGCCGGGGGCACCATGAAGGTGCTCTGGGCGAGGTTGGCCAGGTTGAGGCTCTTGGCGATCGCGTTGGCGAAGTTGATCTGGACGGTCATGTCGTCGACCTTCTCGACGGACACGATGTTGGCTGTCCGGTTGCTCAGCTCGATGCCGCCCACCTCTGGGTCGAGGAGCAACTCGAGGCTGAACAGAGCGGCGTCGGCATCCAGGGCCTCGCCGTTCGAGAAGACGACTCCGTCCTTCAGCGCTATATGGAGCGTGAGGTCATCGACCCACTCGTAGCTCTCGGCGAGGATCGGGTCGTATTCGCCTGTGTCGAGATTGAAGGCGATGAGCTTCTCGAAGAGGAGAGTGGTGACACTCAACTCGGCTGCGACTGATGTCCAGGGCGTGAATGTTCTCGGGTCGACTCCCTGTGCCACCACCAGCTTGCCGCTGGGCTCCTCCGGGGGATCGGTGGGCTCTGGCCCGCCGTCGCCGCCGGCTGTGGTCGTGACTTCTCCGGGGTCGCCCCCTGACGTTGTTGTTGTGCTGTCCGATTCGCCCGGGGAGCAGGCTGTCATGACCAGCGCCAACACGAGCAAAAGAGACAACCAGGCTGATCGTCTTCTCATGGATTCCTCCTATGGGTGCACCGACACGGACGCATCCGCGTCAACTTGGCAATCATCCGACAGCGAAGTTCCGGCGACCAATACTTGTTACATGTGGATCTATACGTCCTCGATATAACCCCACTGTGGTGGTGCTGGTCCAACCGATCTATGCTCAGGGCGTATGGATCTCGAGATGCGTCATCTCAGGTACTTCGTAGCCGTTGCAGAGGAGTTGAGCTTCTCGACGGCTGCGCAGCGTCTTCACATGGCGCAGCCTCCGCTGAGCCGCGCCGTCAAAGCGCTAGAGACTCAGCTCGGGGTGGTGTTGCTCGAGCGGACCACCCGGAGGGTCGAGCTCACCGACGCCGGGCACCTGATGCTGGCGGAGGCCCGTCAGGCGATCGATCGCTTCGACAGTGCTTTGGCTCGAGCCGCCCAGGCCGGCCGGATCGAAAGCCGGAGCCTGCGCATCGGGTTCAGGCTCGCAGCCAGTCTTCCCCTTCTCGAGCCGATCGTGCGTGAGTTCCGTCACCGTTACCCGCACATGTCGGTGGAGACGTCGAGAATTGAGTGGACCGACCAAGTCTCGTGCCTTCTCACCGGTCTTGTCGACGTGGCGTTTGTCTTGCATCCGGTGTCGCATCATCAGATAGAGGTGTTCGATCTTCTCGCTGCGCCGCGTGCGGTTGGCACACCCAGTGGCCACCCGCTCAGTTCGAAGCCGAGCATGAGCATCGAGGAGCTGCGCGGCCATGCCCTCGCTGTGCCTCGGGGCGCTTCAGCCGACTGGCGGGACTTCTGGACGGCGAGCCCGCGACCGATCGACGATTGGGTGCCGCCGGCTCCGGTGGTGGCCAACGCCGACGAGTCGGTTGCCGTGGTCTTGGCGGGCCAGGCGTTTGTGATCGCCATCTCGACCGTCATGTCCTACTACCGGGACGGATCGTTGGCCCTGGTGCCGTTGAGCGATATCGCACCTGCCGTGATTGGGCTTGCGAGCAGGGTGGAAAGCGAGCATCCGGGAATCCCTGCTTTTCAAGAGGTGGCAGCGGAGATGACGGAGTCTCTCGCCGCTGACCTGACGACCGAGCTGCGTGCTCCGGTGGTCGGCCCGTCCAAGCTGGCCGACCTCGACCTCACCCAACCTTTGCCTTCGTCCCTGGTGGCGTAGGCGGCTGTCAGTCCCGTTATCAGAGCAACTCTCGGCGCCGAGTAGCGCCCTGGAATCCGTCCACCCTCGCCCGGTACGTTTGACGTGTGGGCAACAAGAGTGACCACCTACTTTGGGCTGATGAACATGCAACGCTCGCCGAGCAACTCTGGGAGTCAGGCAGCGAGGCTGCTCGTCGTTGGTCAGCCGTTGTGGCCTACTACGCCATCCTTCACGTCGCTCACGCAGTCGCAGCTGATCGCTGGGGTGAACATCCGACAGATCATTTTGCGGTGAGGAGTGTCGCGATGCGACTGGATCCCGAAGGCCAGTTCTGGCAGCCAACATCCAAGAGGCGATGATCCTGTCGTTCGCCGCTCGGTATCTAGAGGCAGAAGTTGTCGCGGACCGCTGGTACCAACCGTCCTATCAGTCCGAGGAGGCAGCCGTCGATCGGGCTCTGGAGCTGATGAGAACTCTGGTTCCAGAGATCAAGAGATTGGCCTGGGGCTAAACGCTCAATAGTTCAGGTTCTGGTATCTGAGGGATAGCGATCTGCTTCCAACCACCAGCACCGTGAGACTCAGACGAGAAATCAGATGCCAACCTTGCCGAGGGCAGCACGCGCACGGGTTTTTCCATCTCCGCAGATGCCCGAGTGAGGACAGCCAGCAGGCCAGGAACGGTGTCTTCGACGACAATCCGTACCTCGAAGTTCGGGTCGATTACCGGTGTCGTCTCGCCCATCTCCAGGGTTATGTGGGAGCTTCCGGTCGTTACACGAAACCACGCTTCCACGGGGTGTTTCTCTGCTGGGAGCCGGGCGACAACTCGGTACAGATACCCGGCGACAACGGCGTCTGCTACGCGCATTGCCGGTTCAGGCATTGGTGCTCTGTGAGGTGTTCACGGCGAGGTCAGGCAAGCTAGCACTGCTGACAGTATCGGTGCCCGTCGACTACATCTCAATACTTCCGACTTGGCTTGCCGCAGGTGAGCCAAACTGGTCCTGGCCAGGCTGGTTAGGGTCGAGGTGTGGTCTCCCGCGCGCCTCGCCTGAATCTCCTTGTGTTCGCCACCTTGCTGTTGGGCGCCTGCACCGCGGCTACTAACACGACCACCACGACGACAGCGGCACCTCTCGAGACAACAACCACTGCCGCACCGCTGACAACGACCACTACTACGACCGTCCCTCTGCCCGAGGACAGATGGTTTGAGATCTCGGGAGATCAGTTCATCGACACCAGAACCGGGGAGGTCTTCGTCCCGTCCGGGGTGAACCTCCTCCTGAAGACTGGTGGTGGGGGAGCAGACAAGCTGTTCCGCTTCTACGACTCGGCGTGGGTGGAGGAGCAACTGAGCGGGATCGCCGATTTGGGTTTCAACACCGTCAGGTTCTTCCTTGACATGTGCATGCCTTGCACGACCGACAGCTCGGGCCTCCGAGCCGACTATCTGGACGATCTTGCGGATCTCCTGACTCGTCTCGAGGCGCATGGGCTGGCCGCATTCCCGACCTCGAATGACGTCCCCGACCCGGGGTTCAGTGAGCGGCTTCCCTGCTGTGACCCGTTCGGTGGCTACCGCAACTCGCTTTACCTGAGCGCCGAGGGCCATCAGATCGCTGTGGAGTATTGGACCGAGCTTATCGAGGGCGTGAAGGAGCGTGGTGCCCCCACCCACCATCTCTTGGGGTGGCAGCTCACCAACGAGCAGTTCGTGTTTCGTGACGTTGCTCCCATCAACTTGACCGAGGGCAGCGTCACCACCGCCGACGGCATGACCTACGACATGGCTGACGACGATGCCGTCGCTGAGATGGTGATCAGCAACCTCCGCTCCTACATCACGACCGTTGGCGACGCCATCCGACAGGCGGACGAGGGTGCGTTGATCTCCATGGGGTTCTTCCCCGGTGAGGAGCCCGACGCCGGTCGTTTTGCCAACGACAACCGTTGGGTGGTGCCGGACAAGGTGGTGGAGGAGTCGACCCTCGACTTCGTCGACTTGCACGCCTATCCGGGTCTGGGTGGCACGTGGCCGTTGATCTCCGAGGCCTACGGCTTGACCGGCGACCCACTCGACTATCCGCTCCTCCTCGGCGAGTATGGGGCGTTCGAGTTCGCCTATCCGGATCCTGACGACGCCGCGGCAGCGATGGCCCGGTGGCAGGCGTCTTCATGTGAATGGGGGTTCGGCGGTTGGCTGCTCTGGTTCTGGGGAGCCGACAAGGACGACGAGGTGATCACGGCCGAGGTGTTCGACGCAAGGGTGGCTCGTGCCGTTTCTCCACTCGTGCGGCCCGATCCTTGCGATGCGGCGGACTTCACGTCGGACAACCTGGCGTTGGATCGCCCGGTGACGGCTTCGGCAGAAGAAGGCGAGCAGTACGCGGGACGATGGGCAGTCGACGGGAGCGATGCCACCTGGTGGAGCGCTGCGGACGGCCCGCCCCAGTGGATCGAGATCGACCTCGAAGAACCGGCGCCGGTGGGTCGTGTCGAGATCCTGATCGGGACCGTCTCGCCAACCGGACCGCAGACACATCGGGTATACGTGAGGAGCGAGGGGTCTTCGGAGGCCTTTGTCGGGGAGGTTTCGGCCGATGCCACTGCCGGAGATTGGCTTGTCGTCGACTTCGAGCCAGTCGACGATGTGCGCTGGGTCCGAGTCGAAGCCGTGGCGATGGACGGATGGGTGATCATCCACGAGATCCAGGTGACGTCAGGCTGAAAGTCGGTCAGAACCGTGTTGGGTCAGCCCACTGCCGCATGTGTCAGCTAGTTGAACGATGTTCACTCATAAGAAGACTTATGGCGCAAAGTTTACTTATGGCATCAGCTGAACACGTCGGCTAACCGTTGTCCCAGAGGCGAGGGTCGAATGCTGGCCGTACCGTGTCGATCACTTCCACTTCGCCGAACCCGTCATGACGTGCATTGAGCACCAGGTTGCGCTCAATAGGCGCTCCTGGGACCGAGGGCACCTCTAGGCACAGGTTCTTTCCGGAGCGAAGCCAACTGTTCGCCAGCCCTCGCGACACCCGGTAGTCGCTCAGATGGTTCCATCCGGGCGGATACGGCGGCTCGAGGATGGCGACGCCGGCCTCTTCGGGGACCTCCAGCAGAGAGGCGACATGTCCCAGTGGCGGTCGATGCGGTGCAGATGCGTGGGTGATCAGTTCCAGTAGTCCGCCGGAGAAAGTGGGCGATGCGTAGACCACGGGGACACCCTTCGGGTTCCAGCGTCCCCCGTATGTCTGCGAGCCGGTTGTGTCGAGTGGGTCGTGGACGCTCCTATGGAACCGCCATGCTCTCAAGCCACGATTCCGTGGTCGATGCGAGCAAGTAGGGCTTCGACTCTCCGCGCTCCGACCGTCGAGTCTGCCGCCATATCGAGAGGTGCTCCGCCGAGCGTGGTCTGGGTGGAGGTGATGAACTGTCGAGCGTCTTCAGGGTCGCCCCAAACCGCCCCGGCGTGAGCAGCCAGCTGGCCGACCCGCTCGACTCGGTCGGCCACAGCCTGGGATAGCTTCGCCTTGGGGTTTCGAAGGGCCCGACTCCAGGTGGCTCTTGAGACGATTCGCTCGGCGATGCCTGTCGTCGTCGGACCACGAGTCGCTCCGGCTAGATGGCGAACCAACTCGATCAGGGTCGAGGCGGGCAGTGCTCCAGTCCGGACGTTTTCTTCCATCTCTGCCTCGGTCCGGGCGCCAAGTCCGAGGATCTCTCCAACGTCGTATTCGAGGCTCATGAGGTCAGCTGTGTCATGTGACACCTAATTATACCTCACTAGACACATCGTCCAGCTGGCCGAGCTCCGAAGCCAGTTCCGTTTCGTTGGGATTGGCCGTCGAGATCACGGTCGCACCGGCTTCGCGGAGTAGGCGGTGTTTCTCGGCGACGAATTCTTCGTCGTATCTGGTTTCACGAGTCCAGCCCATTTCATCGAGTCCCTCGAAGGCGCGTTCCACAGCCACCGCCACGGGGATCAAGTCGTAGCTGTTGCCGTTGTATTGGTAGGTGCGGTTGATCTGATCGATCACCAGGTAGCGGCGGGTGATCCCGTGTTTGTAGTGCTCGAGGACAGCGCCGTCCTGGTCTAGCCGGTACATCCACATGAACCCGTCGCACCAATGCAGGGATAAGACGTTGTGGAGCGGATCCCAGTCGGCCTCATCGCCGAGGAGTTTCTCTGCCACCTGGTCGACGATCCGGCTGATAGCGAGCGTCTGTTCGTGGTGTTCTTCTGAGTCCAACGTTTCTCCCCTTGTTGGTCTTTGTTCACCATGTCGGGTTTGGAGCGACGAGGGAAAGAGGGTTGAGCCAGCAGAGCCGTCGACCACCCTTCAGCCGCGTCAACAACCCCAGGGATCAATACACCTAGTCTTGTGTGATTGCGGTTTGGCCCGCACATCTCACTGTCTCTAGCCAGTAAGCTCTCTGACGGGTCAGGCGGGATGACTGTCGGTCGCAGAGCGAACTGCGCTCACCGCTCCTCTACACCGATCTGGCCTTCTCCGAATACACTGCTGTCGGCGGGATGGAGACAGTCACAACGCCACGGGCAGGCGCAACGGTCTATGTGCTCGGACCTACGCGAATCGAAGCACCTACAGGCTCTCACCTGATTCGGGGTGTTCAAGCGCGGGTCTTGTTCCATCTGGTGGAGCGAGACGGCGTTCCGATCGCCACCGAGGACTTGATCGAACGAGTCTGGCCCGACCCTCCCAAGTCAGCCAAAACTGCCGTTCAAGTCGCCGTTCACAAGCTTCGATCCGCGCTGGATCACTCTGTAGGTGGAATCTCAGCACAGTCGAGTCTGATCCGTACCGAGTTGGGATATCGGCTCGACACGTCGAAGGTTGGCATCGACACGCAGATGATGGTTGACGGCCTGGACCAGGCCCGCCAGATGCTGTCGGCGGGAGCCAATGATGAAGCAGCTGAAGTTGCGTCCCGCAGTCTCAGATTGTGGGGCGAGCCGTTTGCAGGGATCACTGACCACCCGGCTTTACAAGCCGCAGCCCACCGGCTGCATCAATCTCTCCTCGATGGTCAGGATCTTCTGAGCGAGACTTTGCTCCGTATCGGAGATCCGCCCTCGGTGGAACGCCTAAGAGGTCTCGCCACCTCAGAACCACTTCGTGAGCGGCGGTGGGAGCACTTGGTTCGCGGATTGATGATCGACGGACGCCAATCAGAGGCGTTGCACGCCCTTGACGACGCTAGAGCTGCCTTGGGTGAGCTTGGCCTGGTGCCCGGGCCTTCGCTATCCGAGTTAGAAGAGCGCGTTCGTCTGGGTGACCCGTCAGTGGGCTTCGCTCCCACAGCCGGCCAAGGCTCGGCCCTCCTGGGTAGGAGCGAGGAACTCAGGAGTCTGGTCGCCCAGGCGTTGCCGGGCAGGCTGGTGTCGATCGTTGGTGCACCGGGTATTGGCAAAACCAGCCTCGCGGAGGCCTTCGCCGTGATAACCCGCAGCGGCGGAAAGGAAGTCGTCTGGGTATCGCTCGGCGGAGGTGGAGATCCACTGTTGTCGATCTCAGATGCGGTCTTGCGCGGCGGTTCGGAAGATCTGACAGGCGAGCGCAGAGTCGATTTGTTGAGCGTGGCGCTAGATAGTGAGTCAGTCTTGATTCTGGATGACAATGGGGTCGAGGGTGGGCTTGGAGCGGCCGTCACAGGACTCTTGGATGGAGGCCTACGAGCTTCGATCGTCTTGGCCACGACCACGCCTCTTTCTGTTGCCTCGGAGACGGTGATTCGTCTTGAGCCGCTGGCCCGACCTGAGGCTGACGAGTCGTCGCATCTCGTTTGGCAGAAGCCATCTATGCAGTTGTTTGCCGCAAATGCTCGAGATGCATCTGATCTCCGCCATGAGACCGAGGCCGTGACCGAAATCGTCCAAGCCCTCGGTGGCCATCCAATGTCGATCATCCTTGCCGCCGGCCGGACGGCAGACGTCTCGGTCGCCACCCTGCGCGACCGGCTCGCCGAATCTCATGTCAACACCAGGGACCAGCAACCAAATCGGCTGCATCAGATGGTGAGAGGAGCCATTGAGGATTTGTCCGATCTCAGTCTCCAGACTCTGGCCGTGGCCAGAGAGATGCAAGGCAGCTGGACGATTGCCGACCTCGAGGTGTTAGCCAGTCCTATGTCGGTTAGCGAGGTCGGACGGGCGGTGGAGGATTTGAGTTATCGGTCCCTCGTCGAGCATCGAGGTTGGGGTGTCTACACGATGTTGGCAAGTGTCAGAGAGTCCGTGCCGTTCGGCCTGGGTGACTCGTTGCGCCGCTTCCCACATTCAATGGCTGATCTTGCGGAGAATCTCGACGGCCAGCTCAGAACATCAGAGCAGCTTGACGCTTTGCGTCGTCTCCAGCGGCTGGCTCCCGATTTCATCGACGCGATGTCCTCCGCGGTCGATGGCGGCGATGTGGAGGTTGCTTGGCGGCTGTTTGGTTCGCTGGGCCACTTTTGGTGGCTGACGCAGGCCCGCGACGAAGCCCTGCGATGGGAGGCACGCATCATGGCGATGGCCCCGGCAGATGATGTAAAGCCGGTCGTGGCTGTAAAGGCACTCATCTCGGCGGGGATTGCAGGTTTCTCGTATCTCAGGTTCGCTGAGAAGCGCGAACGATTCGTGCACGCTGTCGAGATTGCGGCACAGGAAGAGTTTCTTGCTGAGGGTCGTCTCGCTTCGGCCCTTTTCGAGATAGCCACCGCGTTTGCCCGGGATGCGGAACCGGACGCGCTGTCCACGCTCGACGATCTCAATCCTGGGTTAGAGGATCCCTTTGTGTCGTCGTTTGCCACATTCGCGCGTGCAGGGTCCTTGGCGAGCAGGTTCGACTTTGGTGGAGCCATCCGAATGGTGAACCGGGCTCTTGGAATCAGTGAGGAGGCCGGCCTGGCAACGATGGAGTCCTTCCTGTCCCTGAACCTTGGCCACCTCCTCCTCTACGGAGCGGAGTTCGAATCGGCTCGGGGAGCGTACACGAGAGCACTCGACCTCGCTTCGAGGTTTGAGGATCGCGGGTGGATCTATACAGCAGGCCGGTACGGCATGGCGGAGGCAGCGCATCTCCTTGGTGAGATCGACGAGGCCTACGGTTCTTACGAGGAGTGTGTAGAGCGCTTCCGATCCATGGGCGACGCACGTGGGGCCGTCCTGGCATCGCTGCGGCTTGCAACGATCCTCGCCGACCAAGACGAGTCAAGTGGATCGGAGCGACAACTTGGGTTCGCTCAGTCGATGCTCAGGTTTCACGAAGAGCCAGCCCTCCGCGCTTGTGTGCTGATCACGGAGGGATATCTCGAGGTACTCGCCGGCGATTCCCAGTCCGCAAAGAGACGAACCGACCAGGTCATGGAGCTTGCTGCCCAGATGGGCTCACCTCTTGGTCCGCTCGATGTGCGATTGCTTTCCTTCGTCGAGTCAGCCACCGCTGCCGCCAACTCGTCCGAGGAATAGAGCACTGGAACCCTTGCGACTCCAAAAGCTCATCTACGGATTCGGCTCTCTTGGGCCCGGATCTCTGTTTGCATTCTCCGGCTTCTACCTCCTGTTCTTCTACACCGATGTGGTGCAGCTCCCGGCGGCGGTCGTGGCCATCGGTGTCTTTGTCGGCCGTGCATGGGACATCGTGAACGACCCGCTGGTGGGCTGGCTGTCCGACCGCAGCACCTCGAGGTTTGGGAAGCGGCGATCGTATGTGGTAGCTGGTGCACTGCCGCTGACGATCGCAACGATCCTTCTTGTCTCGATTCCCGAAGGTCAGGTTGGGCTTGCGGCGTTCGCATGGCTGGTCGGCACATTCGTTCTCTGGGACGCGGCTCTGACAATTGTCCACGTTCCGTTCTATGCCCTCGCGGTGGAGTCGCATCCCGCGTATGACGAGCGCACCAGCATCGTCAGCTACGGGGCCGTCGGCGCACTCATCGGATATGCGATCGGAGGGGTCGCCGTGCCTCAGATAGCCGAGCAGCCGGACTTGCTTGTAGAAGGCTATGGGCTGGTTGGGGTTGTTCTCGGGGTGCTCGCCGGATTGACCGTAGGCATTGCGGGGCTTCTTCTTCGCGAGCGAGATGCGAAGGCGGCGGCGAAAGACATCGCGCTGACAACTGCGGCCTCATCGCTTCTACGAGCCAAGGTCTACCGGCGTCTGATGTTCGCACTTGGTGCCAGCAGAGTCGGTCTGACGGTGGCGTCAGCTTCTCTCGTGTTTTATGTCGTGAACTGGCTCAAGGAGGATCAAGGTGTCGCTTCGCTATTGGTCGGGGTGCTTCTGCTGGCGGTGATCGTGAGCATTCCGGTATGGCGGTGGGTCTCGGAGCGATGGGACAAGGCGCCGGCGTACCGAGCGGGGTTGGCGACTACGGCGGTAGGGTTGACGGCTGTTTGGTTCGTTCCATCGTCTGCTTTGAGTGCCGCTGCCGTGGCGGTTGCAGTTGTTGGTCTGGGAAGTGGAGCACACTGGATCATCCCGTGGTCGATGCTGCCTGATGCGACCGAACAGGTGGCGGGTGTCCAAGTTGGGACCTCGTTTGGTGTCTACGGGGTCATCGAGAAGCTCACCCGGTCCGCAGCGCTGGTCGGAGTGTCGACTGTTCTCGCGCTCGCCGGTTATGAGGGCTCGGGGTCAATCGAGGGGTCGGCGCTGACGGCTATCCGACTGCTGGCGAGCTTGGTGCCTGCGGGGTTCTTGGCGCTGGCTGCATTTCTGATGCGTGGGTATCCGATCTCACGCCGGAGTATGGATACCCACGCATCTGCGGGGCTCTGATCAAGCCAGAGGGGTCAATCGAGATCGAATGGTCCGACGGCGAAGTTCGCGAAAGTGGTGGCTGGTTTCCCCACTCGGTCGAATGGGGTGTCCCAGATGAGCTCTTTCGAGACATCTTCGAACGGGACCGTGAACGTGGCGAGGAATCGCGTCGGGCTTCCCTTCTGCACCGTATCGCCCCCACCCTCGATGAACACCACGCTGGCCGTGATGTCAACCGCACCGTCTTCGGTGTAGAGCCTCGAGGCCTCTCCCTGGACAATCAGGTCGTCGTTGAGGTCGCACATTCGCCCGATGGTGATAATCGAGACGTCGACTGAGGTGTCAGACCCTCCGGGGATGTAGGCCCACAACCCGTCGGGGAAGCAACTGGTCGGGTCGGGGTTAGGACTGAGAGCGATGCTCTTCAGACGTTGACCCAGTGTTGGCCCGCTGACACGTGTTCCAAGGTCGATACCCCACTCGTCGAGTGTCGATCCATCCGCGCTGAGCAAAACGGCGGGGTTGCCGACTGCCAAACGATTGCCACCGTCGGCGTAGGTCAAGGACGCCGGTGTGGCTGCCCGCCCGTCTTCGAGGATCTCTGCATCGCCGTCGAGGGGCTGTGACTCGGCCTCGAGGGCCCAGTTGGGTTGAGGGGAAATCGATGCCAGGTCAGAAACGAAGTTGGCGTAGTCATTGGCACTTCCGGAGGACATAGCCGCTGCTCCTTCGTAGTCCCCAGCAGCGATCAGATCGAAGTAGGAACGGAACTGTGCGACCACGTCGGCCGCTGCGGGTGCGCCGATGGTTGTCGTTGTCGTTGTCGTGGCCAAGGTTGTGGTTGTCGTTGGTGCGGGCCGAGTCGACGTTGTGGACTGCTCCGATGTTGAGCTGGCGGAGCCAGCAGAAGTCGTGGAGGTTGCGACTGTTGTATCACCACCGCCACAGGCCGCCAATACAAGTGTGATCGCCGAAATCCAAAGGGTTCGTTTGCTACGCACGGGCCTTCCTTGTTGAGGTTTACCCAACGTAAGAAGCGGCGCTTATCGGGCGCTTACGGCGTCGTAGCCATTCGCTTCTGACCGCGCCCGATCACCGTTTCGGTTGTATGAGCCGAAGGCGCGTTCGGCTGCCGAAGTGATAACGAATTCGCTCGTGCAGAGGATGGCTGCCGATTGCGGACGTTCCTCGATCTGCTGCCGCCATTCCGATGGAGGAGAGGCGATTTCACCTGGCTCTGATCGCAGCCAACGACCGTCGGGGAACCAACTCGCAGTCGACGATCGTGGCTGCTCCCCAGCCCGGCGAACAGAGGTCGAGACCAGTTCCACCATTGAGACTATCCGAACCGAACCACCCGAATAGGCGGTCGTTGCCCGGACCGCCGTTCAAGTCATCGTTTCCGAACCATCCGAGTAGAAGGTCACGGCCTTGCTCCCCGTTCAACTCATCATGCCCGGAGCCACCGAATATGAGGTCTTTCCCATCTCCGCCGAAGATGATGTCGTTGCCGCCGAGGCCGAAGATGAAGTCATTGCCTCCCAGTCCGCAAATGACGTCGTCACCATTGGTCCCGAAGAGGCGGTCTCTCTCTTCCGTTCCGACGATTGTGCACTCATGTTCGTCGAGACAATCGGGGACTCCGTTGCCGTCGGCGTCGGGTGAAGTGCTGGCTGCATCAAGGGGGTCGGATCCACAGGCCGTTTCATCGATGTCCGATTGTCCGTCGTTGTCGTCGTCCTGATCCGCGTTGTCCCCGATGCCGTCGCCGTCGTTGTCGGAAGACTCAGCAGGGTCGAACGGGAACGCGTCTTCGTCGTCGTTGACGCCGTCGTTGTCGTCGTCTGGGTCGCATACGTCACCCGAGTCGTCGCCGTCGTGGTTCGCCTGATCTACGTTTGGAACGTCGACGCAGTTGTCATCTGGGTCCAGAACGCCATCCCCATCGGTGTCGACGGCGATCGTGATTGGACCCGAACCAACCCACGGTTCTCCCGCTGAGTCGCTGCCGATAAGCCATAGTGTGTGGTCGCCAACTTGTGCGTCGATCGGTATCTGGACCGTTGCAGATACGGTGCCGTCGGGTGCCACGTCGAGTAGGCCGAGGAACTCCGGGTCGCTCGCCAACCAGACGCCGACCTGCGTTCTGGGGTCGTAGCCGGACAGTGATATTGGGATGAGTTTGCCTGGATTGGCTACCGCCGGCGCGTGGGGATAGCTGGCCATACACGCAGCGGCGTTGACAATGATCTCTGCAGGAGCAGAGTCCAACTCGCCATCCGTAATGGCGTATGTGCCCACGGTTGGGGCAGGACCAACGTACGTCAGGAAACCCTGGGAGCCAGTCGGTTCCCCACCTACCGGCACAATGGTCTGCGAGTCGAGATGGGCAAGCGAGATGGCATCACCGTCGGGGTCATAGTCGTTCCCCAGCAGGTCCAAAGAGAACGCTCCACAACTCGGCGCAATGAGCTGGTCGGGCACTGCAACGGGGCGACTATTGGTCGGTACCTCGTCAGGGTCGAGAGGGTCGGTTCCCGCGTCCACCTCTCCACCATCCGAAACACCATCGCCGTCGGTGTCAGGGTTCGCTGGATCGGTGCTGAGGTCGATCTCTGTGCAGTCACCGAGACCATCACCGTCGGTGTCGACTGTGTTGTCGCAGTCGAGCCGTCTCAGACTCCACATGTACTCATACGAGCTTGCTCCACCCGGAAGCGTGATAGTTCCGTACAGCCAGCCCACGTTGGGATCGGTCTCGCCTGTGGGTATCGGCTGGTGGTCGAAAGGGGTGTCGATCGGGAGCACGAAGGGATCGGGTCCTCGGGTGTATCCACTGGAGACTCCGTTGCAGAAGCTGGTCGCCTTGTCATAGGTGGCGGCCCCCTCGCCTCCGTGGACTCTGATCACCCATTCCCCGGATGAGTTCTGACCGACACTCATCTCTCCTGGAGCTTCTCCCTGGCCTTCCCATGTCCCGTTGGAAACCCAAGAGTCGCTGAAGCAGTCGGTGGTGCTTCGCTCGTAGACCGACAGTACGCCGTTGGCTCTGGGCCAATCACCAGGGATGGTGGTGTACCGGATCTTCCGCTCTGACTCGAAGGTGGTGTGTTCAGTTGTCGTCTCGGAACTGTCGAGCTGCTGGATCCACCCGACCCATTCCTCCGACTCCGCGGCAGAAGCCGGAGGTTGTGCGTCGACCGCCACTACCGATGCTGCTAGCGCCACTGTCATCAAGGCTCGTCTTACCGATCGCACAACACCCCTCCTTTTTGCGGGACTCCGCCTTCTCCCGATGTGGGTACAGCGACTCTCGAGTCGTTGTAGGTGATGTCACTTATTCGTTGCTTACACGTGGCTTGCCTTTGGATTTGCAGCGGGTATCGACAAGCGTCCAGCGACAGTTCTCAACTACGGGTGTCGCTCTGACCAGGGAGCTTGTGACCTTCTGCAAAACGCGCCCTAGGGAAGGTGCACTTGAGCGAGCGTTGAATCATGACACTTCAAGATCTATCATGAAACAATGGTGATGCAGAAGTTCTCTTCTCAAGCAAGGCCTGAACTACTCGAAGAGGTTCGTGCCGTGGCAGCAGCCGAGGGTCGACAGTTTCAATCGGTGCTGGACGAGGCCTTGGCGGAGTGGCTTGATCGCAAGAAGGGAGAGGCGCCGAGACCTGAGGTGCTCGCACACATCAAGGCCTCCATTGCCCGGCATCGCAAGCTCTATGAAGAGCTCGCGAAATAGGTGCCCGACTACCTCAGCGTCGTGGAGGTTCTGGCTCTCCACGCCATCCTCATCGAAGAGTTCGGCGGGACAGAGGGCGTGCGGGATCTAGGTGCTCTCGAAGCAGCGGTGTTTCGACCGCAGACCGGTTACTACGAAGATCCGATCGCCGAGGCTGCCGCCCTTTTCGAGAGTCTGGTCCAGACGCATCCCTTTCTCGACGGGAACAAGCGCACCGCCCTCGCAGCTGCCGATGTCCATTTGCGGATGAATGGACTCGAGCTGGGAGGAGACTCGATGGAGCACCATCGGTTCATTATCGGGTTGATGGAGACCGGTGCCCTCGACTGGAAAGCGGTCGACAGCTGGTTGCGGCGCAACGTCGAACAGTCCTGACGCCACTCGAGAACTAGATGTGGTCCTTGAGGCGTAGCCTCTCGCCTTTTGTCGCCTCTTCACGGGAGCGCCTTAGAGACCTCATGAGGTCGTCGTCGTCAAGGATGTCAAGTGACTCTTCGAGAGACTCGAGCTCATCCGGACTCATGAGAAGAACTTATCGAGCGTGATGTGCCGGCTCACTTGGCGAGTCGCTCTAACAGCTGCTTGTCCCGTTCGAGGAGTTTCTTTGCCCGGCTGGTGAAGTCTTCGTCGCCACTGACGCGCTCGATCTCTTTCGTCAGAGCATCGACGATGAGGGCGTTGGCGCTGATTCCTTTCACACGTGCAACGGCTTCCGCATCGTCGGCCAACTCGTCGGGGAGTCGTACGGTCGTTTGCTTAGTCACGCGATCACGATATCACGATCTCGTCATACTGTGAGTCCACTGCGCCCGTTTCTCAATCGAGGCATATCGCGCTGACCAGAGGGTTTGTGGCCTCGTGTCGGGCGGCGTCGGTGCGCAACGTGGTATTGGCAAAACGTATGCTGATGTCGTATGCGAAGCACCACCGTGCGTGTTGATCGGAAGACCCATGAGGAGCTCAAGAAGCTGGCTCGCGACCTCGGGACGACTGTCGGGGAGGCCGTCGCAATCGCCACCCGACGACTTCGTCAGCAGCGCATCGGCCGAGACTTGAGTGCCCCTCTGTCCGAGGGCGAGGCGAGTTGGCTCGATGCTGACCTCGGATGAGGTCGTTCTATACGCTGCGATGTATGTCGATGAGAACTCAGATCTACCTCACGGTGGAGCAGAGACGTCGGATCGACGAGTTGGCATCTGCTGAAGGGATAACGATGGCAGAGGTCATTCGTAGTGCACTCGACGGCTACTTGGACGAGCAAGCAGATCCCCGGTCTGCCCTGGTAGCCACTTTCGGCTGGACCCCGGATCTTGAAGTTCCATCGACAGACGAGTGGGAGCGTGGCTGACTTCCTACCGACGTTTTCGTCGATCATCTGCGTGGAGCCAAGGAACTAGATCCGAAGTCACACCGCATCCACTATTCCGTTGTGACGAGGGCCGAGTTGTTTGCCGGCAACACCGCGACCGAGATTGTCAGCGTGCTACTCGCTCCTTTTCGTGAGTTGGGCATCGGGCGTGAGGTGGCGGAGCGCGTTGGAAGGATCAGGCGAGAGTCAGGCATACGGCTTCCAGACGCATTGATCGCAGCCACGGCTATTGAACACAAGCTGAGCTTGTTCACTCGGAATCGGTCCGAATTTGAGGTCGTGCGTGGTGTCCGAGCGAGAGAGATATAGCGATCGGGAACATCCGCCCTCAGTAGAAGATTGCACTTCTATTAGCTATAGCTTATGCTCATGGGGCATCTGGGAAGTGGAATACACCCACGAGTTCGAAGACTGGTGGGAGACGCTGACAGTCGAGCAACAGGAAGCCATTGATGATCGGGTGATGCTCCTTGAGACGCACGGGCCTGCCCTTCGGAGGCCAGTTGTCGGGAGCATCACCAATTCGCGGCATCCAAACATGAAGGAGCTTCGAGCATCTAAGGGTGGTGCCTTGCGGGTTCTCTTTGCGTTTGATCCTCGTCGGCATGCGATCTTGCTGCTTGGCGGAGACAAGTCTGGAGAGTGGGAGCGCTGGTACGAAGTGGCAATCCCAGAGGCGGATGACTTGTACGACACACCTGCAGGAGCTGCGTCAGGAAGGTTTGATCGAAGAGTGACCATCGAGCATCAAGGAGAAAGTGATGCCTAAGGCCAAGAACTACAAGGAACTGCATCAGCGTGTTGTGGAGCGTGAGGGCGCGCTCAAGCGTCTCGACGCCCTCCGTGAGGAGACGCTCGTGGAGATTGGCCTCTTCGAGCTTCGCCGCGTCCTCGACGTTTCCCAGGAAGATCTGGCTGCGAAGCTCGACATAAGCCAGTCCGCAATTTCTCAACTCGAACGCGCTGGCGACTTGAAACTTTCCACGTTGAGGAAGTACTTGGAAAAGCTCGGAGCACGCTTGGAACTGACGGCCGTGTTTGGAGCTGACGAGGAACGCGCAGTCCCGATTCACATTGGAGAAGCAGCGTCTTAGCCCCGAAAGTGAGTCGCACCTGATTGTCACCTGACGGATATCGCGCTGACCAGGTGTTTTGCGAGCTTTGCGTCAAACGCGCGTTCGGGAACTAGGTGCGGTGGCTGGGGAGAGGGCTGTGGTTGTTGGGATTCAGTGGCTTGGCGTGGTGAGATCAAACAGCAGTCAAACTACAAAGTCGCGAAATCGTCAGGTACGGAAAGCCTCGATCATCGCATGCTCCAAAAGGTCACGATCGCCGGCTTCCCTAACCAGGTCCACAACCGACGGCTCGCAGTACAAACGGAGATTTGCCAGCGACTGATGAAACTGGCTGTTGAGAATGTTCCAAACCTCAGAGTCCTCGAAACGCGACGTGCTAAGTGTCCGCTTGGCTCTCAGCTCGGCACGCGAGCCTTCGAACACATACTCCAAGCCCGTGGTAGCTGCCCTCTTGGGGATAGGCATATCTATGAGGAAGATCGGAACGTGGTGGTTGAGTTTCTTAAGATTTTCGGCGAGGGCGGAGTCGCGGGCGCCAATTCGAGAAATGATCTCAGACCCAACCCGTTCTTGAAGGGTCTGGCGGTGTGTCCATCCTGAGTCTTTTTCGGTCTGAGTTTCCACAAACCTTCGCATTTGTGCCCAGACGTTTTGCTGACCGGCATATCCGTGTGACCATACGGCTAAACGCTTATGCAACTGACGGTCGACAATACGCCTCAACACAACTTTGGAGCGATCTCCAGAGCGATCAGCCAACCAGCGCAACATTTCCAGTTCGTTTCCTGAGACTAGAGTCTCCGACGCTGGCATTTCGCCGGAATCCAAGGGCAAGCTGGTCTGCTGAGAATCGAGCAGTCCTACAAATTCCGTGAGGTTTGAAATCGCAGCCTTCGTGTCCGTAGACCCCAACCAGTCCCAAACCGCGAAGTGAAGCATCGCCTTGATGGCTCGGTAGGTGTGATGCCAATAAACAGACCCGTAGAGCGTGTAACGCGCGAAGGCCACGGACTCCGCCGTGACCTTCCCCTTCTCATGTATGCCCAAGGCTCCAAACGTTCGGCCTTCGTGGCCAGGCCGGACCACCACTGTGAGGGTGCGTAGCAGGCGCTCCACGTCGATGCCGAACCCGGCTTTTAACCCGAGTACCTGCGAGTCGCGCATGAGATAGTCAAGCTTGTCTGCGTCAATGGGTCCGTCGATCAGTGACTTGATGATGCGGTCTCTGAAGTGGCCCGAGCATGAGCCGATGTCCGATGAAAGGACGGCTTCAACCCGTTCAATGCTCGTGTTCCATGAATGGCCCGCTGCTCCAGGGGCCGCTTCGTGGTCTGTTGCCAGGGCTCGACGCAGAGAATCGTCCTGGGAGCGGAGTTCGGAGCCCATTCGCTCATGTGAGATCAAACGTGGAACCGCTTCCTCAAAGTCGTGAGCAAGCGGGAAGTGTCCGATGTCATGCAAGAGAGCAGCGAGGAGCGCCGTTTCAAAGTCCTCGACTGTCATCAGTTGCTTGAACACGGGGTTCAAGGGGTCGTTGTAGAGCGCATTGAGATACCGAGCGACAGCGCTGTAGGTGCCGAGAACATGTTCAAATCTGGTGTGAACGGCGGTCGGATAGATGAGATCCAACAGACCAAGTTGTGTGAACCCCTTGAGCCTCAGCATGCCCTTAGACCCGACCACGCGACTGACCCGTTCGGTCAATGGAGTGGTCGCGAGCGTCGACACTTGGACAGTCTTCATGCTAAAAACGTTGAGCTCAGGTACAAGCTCGAGAATGTCCACCGAACCAAGCAGCTTCAGTACGTCGAACTGAACTTCGGCAATCGTTGTATAGGACAACTCGGCTATAGCGTCCCTGCCGAGTCCAAGGACTGCCTCGCCGTCGTAGTGACCGTCGAGGAGCCTCGCACTCATCAGTTCCAGATACGAATACGTGTAGTTGTCGAGTTCCCTTTGTGCGATTTGAGAGGCCAGCAGTCGCTCGATGGTCTTACCTAGTCCGAACAAGTCCCAAACGCGCCCGTATGTGGATACAACGTCACGCGGGATTGGGCCACTGTTCCGATTCGGGTCCGAGGAAGCCTCGACCAAGTAGTTCGCATATTCTGGATGGGTGTAGCCATCTGTTCCGGCCGCCATAGTGTCGCCATCGCTGAGATCTAGGTCTTTGGCGAACCCAAGATCGCCGAGAAGCGGAGAGCCATCAGATTCGAGCATGACATTTGCGGGCTTCAGGTCCATATGCGCAACGTCATTGCTGTGGAGGTAGGAAATCACATCCACGAGAGCGGCAATTGCAGGAATCAAGCGATGACCATCCAGGGTGTGTTTCTCTAGGGCGTCATCGAGGTCTACGACACCTTCTATGAACCGCATTACGTAGAAGGGGCTTGCCTGCTCCTCGGTGGTCACGACCCCTCTGGCATAGACCGGCATCAGGTTGGCGTGGGCCAACCGCGTCAGCTTATCGGTTTCGGCCGTTAGTGACTCTGCCAAGAACCGTTCTTTGCCGGGAGACGGGCGCGCCAGCTTCAACGCTCGAGTCACCCCGAGATTCCTGTCCTCGACTTCAAAAACGACTCCGCCTCCACCAACCGCTAGAGGCCGAACCAAGTCGTAGTTGAACGAAACCTCCTCGGCCACCATTGGGAGAAGCTTCTCGAGCTCTATCCGTTCATTGGGCCATGCTGCCTTCGTTGCCCTGCTTCCGGCATAGATGTCCTCAAGCTGCTGCAGCAGCGTATTCACCTCTAAGTCGCTCAGGGGCGTCCTTTCATTACCGCCCGAAACTACCTCCTAAGAGAGGTATCTGTCGTCTAGTGCTGCCGACACGCAATCACCCCGCAAACCGCACCGCCCTCGCCACCGCATCCGCCGCTTCCCGTTGCATCCCTGGCATCACATGCGAATACCGGTGCAGGGTGAACTCCGGTGAGGCATGCCCTAGCCGCTCACTGACCACACCGATGGGCACACCCGCCTTCACCGCAATCGAGGCATGGGTGTGCCGCAGATCATGCAGACGGATCCGGGGCAGCTCCGAATGGTCGACAATCCACCGGAACGCCCGGGTCAACGTCGATGGATTCAGCGCCGACCCGTCCTTCCTGGTGAACACGTACCCGCTGTCCTCCCACCGCCACGTCTTCGCCGCCTCCTGAATTTGACGCTCCCGGTGCTCACGCAGCTGGTCCACAGTTGCCTGATCGAGATCGACGGTCCGCCCACGCCCACTCTTCGGAGATGACACATACACCTCGCCGTCGCCAGCCAGCAACGTCTGACGGATAGTGATCCGGGCAGCATCAAGGTCGACGTCGACCCACCGCAACCCGGCAACCTCACCACGTCGGGCCCCGGTCATCGCCAGCAGATGAAATGCAGCCTCGAGACGATGCCCTTCCACCAGCCCAAGGAATTCCCGCAACTCGGCTGGTGTCCAGTAGCGGAGCTCGCCACCCTGCGACTTGGGACGTGGCGGCTTGGCCCTGACCGCCGGGTTCCTCGGGATCAGCCCGGCGTCCTCGGCGTCGGCCAACGCCTTCCGCAACACCACGTGGACGCCGCTCACCGTCGCCGGAGCTAGCCCGCCTTCGCCGTCACAACGTCCGTCGGCCAACAGCTGCTGATACAGGTTGTTGAGCATCTGCGGTTTCAGCTTTCCGATCGCCACGCCACCGATCCTCGGGTTGATGTGATGGACGACTGCCGACCGATACGCCCGATACGTCGTCTTCTTCACCCGGGTCTTGTGCACCGGCAGCCAGTGGTCGACCAACCATTCGCTGAGCAGCATTCGTGACGGCTCCACGTAGAACCCGGTGGTCAACTCGTGGCCGAGACGGGCCCGCACCGCCTCCGCCGCCTTCTTGGTCTGGAACCCGCCGTGCCACTTCTGCCGGCGCTCGCCGTTGGCGCCTTGTGGCAGATCGACCACCACGTACCAGAGTGTCGACTTCCGACCGTTCTTGCAGGTACGGACACGTTTGTGGATGTGCCCCTGCATCAGTGATCGCTCCCCATGCGATCGAAACCAGAGTCAGCAATAAGCTGAGCCATGGCGTCACCTCCCTATAGGTGTCGTCCAGGCCCCGGGACGCTCCAACGTCGCCGGGGCCGCTTCTTGATTCCAACGTACAATCCCGAAGGGACAAGAAGGGCGATGTTTGATAGCGGGAGTTTTAGCGCTTCTATGAGAAGGCATCGGTAGCGTGGTTGGCCAATAGGAGGACACGCCTCATGGCCGATAGCTGGGATCTCTCGTCAATGAGGACCCGACGCGGCGGCCCTCGTCGGCTGCTCGGGTTGAAGATCTATTACGACTTCAGATGGACGGACGTCTTTCCTGACCGGCGCGCCCAGTTCCGAAACGGCCTCTCCCTTGCGCGCCTAGCGACTAGAGAAGCCCCGGACGGCAAGGCCCCAGCTCTCCTCCTTACGGCCAACGAAGCAGCCGATCGCACTCCCGTTGAGACTGACCATGAATACATCTTGGTTGTACGAATCCATGACTATCTGAAGCTTGATCACGCTGATGCCGCATCTACGTATTTTGCAGACACAATTGGCACGGGCATTGCATCTCTCTCCCGGTTCAGCGATCTAGCTGAGTCACCAGAACTTCTGCAGCTCTTTCTCGACGAGCATCTGACAACGGACCTAATCGCCAAGTGGGCTTCGGTTGATGCGGAACGTGTCGCCGACCTCAGCCAAGCTTTGGGTCGGAGCCCCGATCCAAAGGCCGACGTGACCATTGAGGATGCAATCGCATCTTTTGAAAGATTCGATGACATCGAATGGGAGGCACTACTCGACGCTCTTGGGGTGCTGATCGAAGAGGATCAATGGGAACACCTCGCACGGGTCACCACAGGCGATAGAACCGGCCGCCGAGCAACGATCCACACCATCGGCAATCGCATTGCAGAGAGATTGCAGGATTTGGAGCTAGCGGCATCGGAATACGACGAGCTTGTTTCGTCAGGGGTCACGGAGACTGAGTTGCACGCTTTCCTGCAGGAAACACCCTGGCTGCTCGGTATGGACTATGTGAGAGTCCGGTCGAAGGTGAACATTCCACGAGGTGAACTCGACTTCGTCCTCGATAGATTCGACGGCTACTTCGACGTCCTCGAATTGAAGGGACCAGCGGATCCGATTGTCATTGCGCCGGAGGTTCAGGATGGTGTGCCGCCTCCCGCAAGCACGTATCGGTTGGGTCCGAGCTTGGCAGCCGCACTTGCCCAGATCCACTTCTACCGCGACGCGCTTTCCGGCAGCCCACAGCACTTGTCCAGCCTCTATGGCCTGAATCTCGCTCGTAGTCCAAGGTTCATCATCGTGATCGGAAGGGACCACGATCTGCAGCCACATCAAAGGACCGTGCTCGAGCAGCTGAATCAGACGCTGCACCGCGTGGAGATTCTTCCGTATGATCTCGTCGCCAAGCGCGCTCAGACATGGCTGAACACGCTTCGGGAGATCCTGAGCTTGACCGAAGACTGAACGGCCTATCTCAATCCGCCTATCTGCTCTGACTCAACGCCCCTGGACAGGCACCTACGGTTGTGCCCGAGCTGCCTATAACGTCGCGAGCGTCTACGCCTGAGGAGAGCGGACCACCAGTGGAACTAGCTGACTTGAAGCCGGACGTGATCGTCCAGGGCCCGGTGTTCCCCGAACCGGTTCAAATCCTGGTGACCACACCCGTAGGCGAGTCAGTCAAGATCGTCGGTAAGGGACTTCACGCCAATCAGGTCAGAGAGATACTCCTTGACAAGCGACACCTCGACGACCTGACCGCAACACCGGTAGAACAGCCCTTCGACGGTGATCCGCAGCTCTTTCGGCTCGGGGTCGAAGCGATGCGTCTGGGGCTGGCGTATGAGTACGACCCCTACTTCTCGCTGTCGATTGCCCGGATCGATCTCCTGCCGCATCAGTTGGAGGCGGTGTACGACTACTTCTTCAGCCTTCCCCGAATCAGGTTCCTGCTCGCCGACGACCCTGGAGCGGGGAAGACGATCATGGCTGGCCTCCTGCTGAAGGAACTCAAGGCTCGAGGTCGAGCCGAAGCAGCTGCGAATACACGTCAGAACGGACGCCATCCTCTCGTGTGAGGACTATCAGATGGTTGTCAAGGCGAGGCATTCTTCGGCATTGGCTGCCAGTGTCTTCACGATTGCGCAGGAGACGCTTAAGGAAAAGGCGTGGAGTCTCCACGCGACTTCATCCTCACACCGCGGCGACACCTTCCATCGCTGGCCTGTAGCCTCGCCTGCAGAAGGCGGTCATGCCACGGTGGTTGAGTTGTTCCCTCATGGCCACGATGACGAGTCAAGCCGGACGGTCGTAGGTGCCTGAGCCCGTTCAGCCTTGGCCATTTGAGAAGATCGGTCGGGTGGCAAAAGTTGTAGACCTTGTACAGCTGCGGATGGTCGAGTATCACGCAATTGGTTTCGATCTCGACGACCTCGATCCTGAGAATTATCACACACGGTGGGACGTAGGCGCCTTCGGCCCGTCGGGCGTCGTGGGCAAGGACACCGACGCCGCCGATCTTGCTGGGGGTTTTGATGTGATGATCTTCTTTGACTACCACGACACACGGTCGAACCCTGAGGAGTCCGAGGAGCCGGAAGCCAACGACAGGGGGCCTGAGGACGAAGATGTCTTTGGGGCTCACCTCTGGGCGGCTTTTTTTGCTCCAGTATCGCGTCCCTGAAGACCGACAGGATCTTGCGGGCGCCTTAGATAGAGAGGCAGTCGGTGCTTTCGCACACTTCAACTCGGCCTTCAATGCCTGGCCTTATTGGCGAGAGTATGTGCAGTCGATGACTCAGCGACTGGGTCTCCCCCCAGTGACCATCCCGATCCTTCGCGTGCCAAAACCGGCCCGGTGCTGTTGACTGATGAGTTCGGTCGTGGGCTTCCTGCAGCTTCCTCGCTAGAGCACGGCAGCCCTTCCAGAAACGGACAGCGCAACCTCGGGTTCTGGGTGGTGTTCGCTGGGCTTCGAATGCCTGACGAGCGCCGTCCTAAAAAAGAGGCGGGCTTGTCAGTTGGCAACGGCGCTTCGCCCAGCAAGGGATCGAGCGACCGAACCGGCCAGGGACTCTCCCAACAATGGAGGCACCGCATTGCCGATCTGCTTGACGATCTGCGTTCTGCTGCCCAGGAACTTGAAGCTGTCGTCGAACGACTGGAGTCTTGCTCCCTCGCGTGGCGTCAGTGCACGATCAGAGTAAGGGTGAATACAGCGATTCGACGCAGGGTGCACGAAATTCACTGTGATCGTCGTGGAGGGAGTGTTTGCGTCCAGTCTCGAGTAGCACGAACTGAACCCGCTGGAAATCAGATGCTCCGGGATCGATTGGATGTTTGGACCCGAGTGGCGAATGATCTCCAACATGCGATCCGAGTGACGGGTAGCCGAGTGGAGTGCTAGGGACGATGACCCACCCCGGCGTGCACGCTGGTATTCGTTGGTAGGCGGCTTGTCATACATAGTCGCCTCGTCGCCGGACGCGATTATGGGCAAGTCTCCGATCGCTTCTTCAACCGTCCACGCGTGAGGAAGCGGATCAACATCGATCTCGAAGAGTGTCCCTTCCAAGCTTTCCGGGGGTCTGAGCATTCGGTTTTGCTCGACGTGACCTATGGTCTTGAACGTTCCGGCTCTGGTCGGCTGAGGGAACTCGATAGGTATCCCTCGTTCCGCTCCCAGAACGATGAGGCGCTCCCTCTTCTGCGGTACTCCGAAGTGGGCAGAATTCAGAATCCGCCAATCGACGTCGTAGCCAAGGCCGTCGAATGCGTCGAGAATCGCGTCCATGGTCGAGCCCTTCTTGTGAGTGGCCAACCCGACGACATTCTCGAAGACCAGGTAGTGAGGGCGGAAGAAGTTCACGTAGGCCGCGAACTCCTCAAAGAGGTCGTTTCGAGGATCATCATCGTAGGTAGAGCGGAATGGCCTGATCGACGAGAATCCTTGGCACGGTGGGCCACCGACGACTACATCAACATCCCCGGCTAGGAGACTGAGCCGGTCTGCGACCTCCGAACGTCTGGTTGCTCGAATGTCGCCAGAAAGACCGAGGGCCTGCGGATGGTTGGCTTTGAAGGTATCCACCGATGAATCGAGTAGATCGATCCCGTAGATCACATCGAATTCACCCTGGTTCTCAAAGCCTTTAGAAAAGCCACCGGTCCCACAGAAGAGGTCCATTACCTTGTAGCGCTTCACTCCTCCACTCCTAAGCTGAGCTGTCTCGCATCGTGCCGGACGAGACCGACAGAAATCCGGGTCCGGTGGAGACCATAGTCTCGTGGACCGGACAGGCCAGCTTTTCTACGTTGGGCTTTGTGGAGAGATTCGGGCTTGAGTTGTCAGCAGCTGTCGGTGAGGTAGTCCGCGACCGACGTCACGAACAGGGCATGACAATGGAGGATCTCGCCGCTCACGCCGGCCTGCACCGCACCTCTATCGGTTTGGTTGAGCGCGGCGAGAGAAAGCTGACTATCGCTACCGCGGCGCAGATCGCTCGGTCTCTCGGTCTAGCCACCTCGGAATTGATCTCTCTAGGAGAGCAGCGTCTTGCTCGGGAGGACGCGAGGGAGCCTGATGCGGCCCAGAGTTGACCAAGCAACCGCGCACGACGACTTTCTGGCGGGTGAGACAGGCCTCGCTGTCGACTGGATCCATCGGGGAATCGAGTCGGCGTATGACACACTCGACACTATCGACGAGCAACTCACGGCCAAAGGGTCAGACCCGCTCTCTGGCATTGTTGAACTAGCGAACCTCTCGTCGATGCTTGGGAACCTCCTCGGAGCAGGCCTCGCCGAGGCCTCCGATGGTCGCTATGTGCGAAACAGGCCACACGCCTTTCCAGACCTTGTTCCGCTAGACGACAGCCTTCCTCGGATTGAAATCAAAACGGCACTCGAGACGAATAAGCCGAAAGGGCACCTTCCCAAAGCAGGGTTCTACCTCACATTCAGGTATGTGCTCGGCGACGGTGATGGCAACTTCGAGATCGGCAAGGAGCACAGAGGCGACACCGTCTGGATCTGGGAAGTAAGAGCGGGGGAACTAGGCGAGAGTGACTTCGACCTCAGCAATACCCCAGGTGATTCGGGCAAGACGGCAGTTGTGAAGACCGAGAGTTTCAAGAACATGCGGCGATTGATCTATACGAGCGAGCACCTGCCGTACAAGCGGAGGAATGCCTGGTATGGAGACGCTCCCCTCGACTGAGGCAGGCTGCCTCCAATCGGACAACAGCGTAAATGCCAGTCGGTACCGGGCTCCCCTTGATCCAATCACCGAATGGCCAACAACGACAGACTTCCTCGCCTCGACCAGACGGATGAGGTCGCTTCTGTGTGCCAGTTCCCGCCAGCGGGCATCGCTAGATTCCCAATAGACGCGAGGGGGTCATGACTGCACGACCAATAGACGCTGCTGAGGGGTATCGGCTCTACCGTCAGCATTCTGGCGGAGTCGAGCTCGACGAGATCAATGAGTACCTCAGGGGGATTGGTTTGCGAGAAGTGTCTCCTCGGATGTACCTGCACTACCAGCGCCTTGCTCGGTTTGGCTACGAGGCGTACATCCCAATAAACAGATTGGACGTCGCTGTTGCTGGCGACTCAGCGTGGTCGGAGGACATTCGAGCTCGGTACCCAGAGGTCAGCCAGGCGTTTCCAGCCCAGATCATCTGGAGAGCAGCCGTGCAGGACGCGACTGTCCTTGCTCTCGGTTCGGCAACTGCGACGATTGAAACTTGGCCCATTCCACCTGCTGGATCTCCCGTAGTTCTGGTCCTGCAGACGACTGAGATCGAGCGCACGGGGACGATCGTTCGGGCCGATCCGTCGAGCGGCTTGACCCACATAGCATTCGATCCCTACTCGAGCCTGCCAGTCGCTCCCACCGACGCTCGATACCGGGCGCTCCTGCGCTTCGAGCTTCCAGATGACGCTCAGAATGTTGCCGCGGTCAGTGACCTGATGCTGAATGTGGATCGACTCATGATCGGGGTGTCTTCAGACGTTGAAGACAGCCAACTGGTCCGCCTCCAGTCGCTCAACATGCAAAGTCCCTTGGAGATACTGCTCATCGGGGGAGCTGCGGTCGGAGCAGCCGTGAAGCTGCTTCAGATCGTCGCGACGCTACGGCTTACCTGGTACCAGGGAACCAGGGAGAAATACGAAGCTGAAGGTATTCAGTTGGACAACGAGCAGAAGCGTCGAGCCGTACAACTTGAGGCAGACCAGGAACTGGAATCAGCGTTGGCCAACGAACTCGACGAGGAGGTCGAGACACCGCTCCTGGACGAACTCTCGAGTGAGGCCTTGCCAAAGGGCGACCCAAGCTCAACTCGCCGCCGGAAACTTATCGACTGGATTCGGTTGGCCATCCAACTCCCAGTTGGGTTCGTGGCCGAGGTCGAGGATACGGAGACTGACCCAGATGGGACAGTGGGTTAGGGCAAGGTGAAGTGATGGCAGCGAATCGGACCTCAGGCCAGCGAGTCACTGCCGCGTTGAAGAAGAACTGGAACGTAGATCTCTCGCTTGACCCGGAGCCATGGCCGGATGCGAGCCTTCCCGCTCTCGTTGTGGGAGCCCAGAACTACCTAGATTCAGCAAAGGCGAGTGTCGAGAGTGCACTGTCGGGAGCGTCAAGGCAGCGTGGCGTTCGGCTCGCATTTGAAGGTAAGTCATCAAAGGGCCGGTACAGCGAGGCGGATCAGGACCTGCTCAGGGCCGGCCTGCTATTTGCTGGTGCTGGATGCGACTCTGCACTGAAGAGACTGTTGCGCGATGCGCTCCCTGCAGTAGTGCTACGCAGCGAGATTGCCGAGAAGCGGCTTGTCCGGTTCGCTGAAGAGCATCTTGCCCAGAGCGATGGCGCCGTTGATCGGAAGGTCGTGGCGCGGCTGTTCCTGTCGGATCAGCCACGCGACGCCCTAGTTGAGTCGTATACCGACAATTTGACTGGCGGGAGTTTGCAGTCTGCTGACCGCTTCAAGGAAGTCGCATTGGCATTGGGCATCAACGATCAGGCCTTTCTCAAGAGAATCGATCCTGGCAAGAGCCTGCTCAAGGATGCCTTTACTGCTCGAAACGAAATCGTGCATCAACTCGACCTGAGGGACCCCGACACGACTAGTAGAGGCGCAAAGGCGCATCGCAGGAAACCCCGGACGATAAGCGCGGTTACGGAGTTGTCGACTGAGGCTCTTTCAGCTTGTCAATACGTCGTGAACTCGGTCGCTGAGGTTCTCCAAGGTCATGACAACGTCACCCCCGGGGGTTGACTCCCCTTTTACGCGACGCGCCCAACCCCTCGAACTCTCAACAACCACGGGGCTCCTTGCTCTAACGCCACCTACTTCTTCCTGGGACGCGAATCCAGGGATGGCGTCCCATTCCCCCACACTTAGGTGACTAGGTTTTGCAGATGCCAGTTGTCATCCGACCATTCGAGCTAGGCGATTCGGAAGCGTTCCATTTGGCTCTCTCGGACGCGGAGGATCTGCACCTCTTGACGACGACCTTCGAGAGGCCTTGGACCGTTTGCGACGTGCGCTCGTACGTTTCGAGAGCGCAGGACGAGGCAATAGCGAAGACAGCGTTCCGCTACGGAGTGTTCGATGCGGGCGATCCCAGTATGCCGGTGGGTTTTGCTGAGTTGCATGGTCTGGACTGGATCCACAGGCGTGGTTCCGTGGGTATTGCCCTTTGGCAGCCTGCTGCACGCGGGAAAGGACACGGTTCTTTAGCCCTTCAGTGGTTGCTCAACCTCGGGTTCCGTCGACTGGGCTTGCACCGTCTCCAGGCAACGGTCTTTGAAACCAACAAGCCGTCTCTGAAGCTATTCGAGAACTCTGGATTTCGACGCGAGGGCATTCTCAAGGAATACGCATTCGTCGAGGGCGGGTTTCTGGATGTGGTACTGCTCGCAAGGCTCGCCGTCGGGTCGTCCAATACGACTCCGGCCTCGACCTAGTCGGAATGCGTCACCAGGGCCCAACTTCAAGGTGGGTCGGTGCGGCCTATGGGCTCAGGTCGCCCGATTTCCTGGCCGCGGCCATCCTGTCGCAGATCACAAATGCCGAGGGGGTACTTGCGTTGACGGTCCCACCATCGTCTAGATCGCACCCGAATCCCACTGAGGTGTCCGTTGTAGAATCGCACTACTTGTCTCTTCCTTCTCCGCCCGGGCGACCGCCAGTCAAGGTCAGCGGCAGTTGTGAGTCAACGGTGATGCGCTGGTCGGAAACATGGGCTAGCTACGGGCCCCTCACACGCTTTAGACAACAGATCCGGAACAGAAGCGAGTTCCTACTGAAGGCGGCCCGTTCAGATGCTTGCAAGGCGCCGCTCGTCTGCGTTGAGCACGTCATGCGCCGCACGGCCGGCCCTGCAGGACTTCCGAGTTCCGACGAGGAGGCCTCAGCATCGACAGGGCACGTCCGGTCCTGGCGTGCGACTCTCCAACTGGACGCCGGAGTTGGGGTGATCCGTCCCTTCCTCTGGTCCGCGGCGGCGCAGGTTTGGCCCCCGTTGCATAGCTGTCTGACTGCCAAATCCCCAACGACCACGGACCTCTCCTAACCAACAGCACCTACCCTTATCGTCTGATCCTCATACCACGCTAGGTTGCCGATCTCTATGCTTCGGCACAGGAGGTGACAGTGGCGTCCCAGTTCTTCCGAAGACTTGCCGTCCCGGTAACCGTGATTCTGCTTCTGGTTTCCGTTGTCCTCGTCGTGACGACGTTCTGGTTGGATGACGGTGATTGGCTACCCACCACACGAGATACTTTCGTCGGTTTAGTCGTCACGTCGACAATCTTCTTGCTCATCGCCATATGGACCGCTGCGTACGGGAGTCTTCTTCTCGGGGCTGCTCTAGGCCTTTCCGGGTCGATCGCGCTGGGATTGTGGCTCGCTGCCGAGTTCGGAGGTTTCGCAGGCGTCACTTGGTCCGTGGGGACGACTGCAGTCATCAGCTTCTTCGTGCTACTCGTGGCCCAGATGCCGACCACGGGCCAGATCACCAAGAATCGGATGCGGAACGCAATCGCTGGCTCTTTTGTGTTGACGTACCTGGTCGCGGTGGCACTAGTCCTGTTTGTGAGTCGAGAGGAGGACCTACCCGCAGTCACTGAAACGTTGCTCACGAGCTTCACCTTCCTTATGACCGTCGTCATAGGGTTTTATTTCGGGACAGCTGCGGTTGAGAAGTGGGCAGAGTTCAAGGCAGCCTCTGAAGCTGGTGCCAATGTGCAGCAAATCCAAGAAATCGCCGATAACTGACATCGACGCGCGTTGTCTTCCTATGGAGCGCGGACGGGCAGACCGCTAGAGCTGGGTCCGTTCTCGACTGAGGTCGGACCTCCTGTCGTTGGGTTTGACCCACGTTTGACGCCAAAGGCCCAACCGCCGATTTTCCCAACAACGACAGGCCTCTCCTTGCCTACCGCACCTATTCCGGGGCGCGACTGCCACGCCTAAGAATCCCGGAGCTTGATGTATGACTCCCGTCTGACGCGAGCTACCCCACCCCCCGAATCCCCAACAACGACGGGCCCCTCCTCTCGAACACCATGTACTTCTTCCAGGGGTCGTCAGATCCTTAGTGCCCTCACAACCTTTGGTGATGTGAACACACGCCCGTAGCCGCCTTCTCCGACCTGCACCAGGGCTCCCGCCTCCACAAGCCTCCCAACGGCCTTGTTGGCCGCCTGGAAACTGATGCTGTAACGGTCGGAGATGTCTGGAACTCGGAGATACGGATAACCGATCAGATCCTCCACAATCTGAATGGCCACCCCTCTCAGCTTTGCCTGCCTTGCTTGATCGACGATCTCGTCTCTCATTGTCAGAAGTCGGCTGACTCGGCCACGTTCGCTGATTGCCTGTTCGGCTACCGCCGTTGCGAAGAACCTGACCCAGGGATCAAACCTGCCTGTCGCGCTCAACTCAGGAAGGCTGTCCCTGTACTCATCATCATGATTCTGCAGCCAAACGGATATGGCGAGGTTCGGATGATGAGTGGCTCCACTCTCGATCAGCTGAAGGATGGCCAGCGTTCTTCCCACTCGCCCATTCCCGTCGTGAAAAGGGTGGATAGTTTCGAACTGGTAGTGAGCAAGAGCGCACTTGACCAGTAGATGCAGGCCTTGGTCTGCCTGGATCCACTCTTCCCAGCGACGGAAGAGCCCTTCAAGGGTTGGCCCGTGCGGGCTAGGGACGAACCGAGTTTCGTGGACGCGCTGATCGTCTCGACCGATGAAAACGTTCGATGTTCGGATCCGTCCGGTGTCGGGGCCGTCCGATGAGGTGCCCGCAATCAGAATCTCTTGGAGTTCGCAGGCAAGATGAATGCTCAATTGGCGACCTGAGCTGATCGCCTCGACCCCGAACTCCATCGCCGCGATTGCGTTTATGACTTCCCGGACGTCGGCGGGCAGTTGGCTGCGCTCCTCGACATCCGCTGCCAACACGTCCTCGAGATCAGTGAATGTGCCTTCGAGAGCAGAGGTGCTCACTGCTTCTCGCCTCAGCGCAGGGCGAACGAGGAGCAACGGGTTTGGGAACCTCGAAGTTGCATCATCGAGACGCCCGAGTTCGAGCATTGCGTCGGCAACGATCTTCCAGGTATCGGATTCGAGCAAGATCTGCTCCGGCAATGGGTCCGGGATGAAAGCGACATGGTCGTATTCCTCATCGAATCGGGTGTCGTATCCGTTGATTGGGATCAGTTGGCCGATCGGTGACGATCCGAACCGCTCGGTATCCATAATTCACCAGTTTGAGCATTCGGTTGAATTCTGCTCGAAGCTAATCAACTGTGGTGCAAATGTCCAGGTGGAATTGAACTCGATCGCAGAAAGATTGAAATGAGACTTCAGATGCGCTCAACCCCCGTTTGACGTCATCAGCCAGATCGTCCGATTCCCCAACAACGACAGGCCTTTCCGTACCAACACCACCCACTTCTTCGATGGATTGGAGAGCAATCTGGACACGGTCGAGGTCATCTGGCTCATCGAACCATTCGTCGTCGCCCCGGACTCTGTGTTTGACGGCGATGGCCAGTCGGAGATCTGGTTTCCTCAATGCTCGCGCAAGTACTGGAGGAGTGCCGCGTACTCCTCCAAAGCTGCTTCCAGCCAGGCAACATCGATCGCGCTGATGTCCTGGTCGGTTGCATCATCTCGGGCTTTAGGCATAGTCAAAGGGTATCGCTCGATAGCGACAGAAATGGAGTCCCAGCGTTTGATCTCAGGTCGACCTACGAGTCGACATCGTGTTCGGTCCGGGCACGCCTTTGCCAACCGCACCTATTCCGGGTCGCGCTCAGCAGCCCATTGCGTCCCGGAGTACGCGGCAGCAAGCTGCGAGTCTCTTAGGTGATAGTTGGGCGATTGGTCTTCTGAAAGACCCTCGCGGGATCGTGTGAAGGTTGTCGAAGTTGACCACGCACTCCGTCGGCACACCGTCGACATCGGGAGACAGCTCGAGTTCCGATACGAGCCCTCGCTGGGTCCTGGCCAAGGATGCCACGACAACCGACCCGATCCGATCGGCGACCGGGTCACGTGTGAGAACGAGGACCGGCCTGTCGCCACCTGGAGTCTTTGCGAACCAGATCTCACCCCGTCGCATCGAGCCAGTCTGTCCAGTCTTCGGCGGGACCCCAGTCCGAGATCTCACCGAGGCTCTCCTCATCTTCAGTTGGGGGCCGCTGCAACCACGCTTCGATGTCATCTTCTGCCCTGAGTCTCACCAGATATCGATGTAGAGCATCTCGGAGAAGCTCGGACCGGTCGATGCCGAGACGCCGAGCCCACTGGGTGGCTTCCTCTGCCTCCTCGGTATCGACACGGAAGCTGAACATTGTCATACGTCGAGCCTAAGGCGTATGACAAGAATCCATTCAAGGGGTCTCAGTCCCATTGCACCGATGGGCAGCTTTACTGCCTGTTGCGTTCTGTCGGCAGCCTTGGGTCAGTAGCTGAGGAGTGTTTTGACGACGCTGGCGACGCTCCGGCTGGTGTCGGCGTCGATGGTGCCGAGCCGGTGCACCAGACGCTTTCGATTGATCGACCGAACTAGCTCGCATTGGATGTAGCTGGTGTCGTCGAGCCCGTTCTCGATGGTCGGCTCCACTTCGATATGGAGAGAGAGTCCCTGCCGGGTGGTCGTCAGGGGTGTGACGATCACAAACGGGAACCTCGGTCCGAAAGTCTCTGGCGGCCCTAGTACTAGCGCCGGCCGATGGGCTGCCGGCTCACCCGGGTATGGCTCGCCAAAGTCGACAAGCCACAGATCATCGACTGATGCCATCTGCAACTGACGTTGAGTCGGCTTCGGCGAGGTAGGCCTTCCAGGCACTCTCGTCTGCTTGCAGCGCAGCTAGTTCGGTTGCCACCTGATGAGCGAATCGTTGTCGGCCGAGAGCTTCTGTGGCATCCCGGATGGTTTCGATTAGCGACCTGCCGGACTCTTTGCTCAACGCCTGAAGGCGAGAGTGGGTGTCGGTGTCGACGCGGATCGTGGTGGTTGCCATACCTGGTCAGTCTACGTTCAGTATGCGTTTCGGTCTACATCGAGCCGTGTCGCATCGCAGTCGTCCGGGTCGTCGGGGTGGAGATGTCTTCTCGTCGACCGCACCAATTCCGGGCGGTCGTCAGAGTTCCACTCCTCGTGGGCGTGTCAGATGTGATTGGCGCAGGCGGCGTGGATCGATCGGGCGGTGTCGATGGCTCCCACTACTTCGGCTTCCCCGAATGTCCTTGATCCATACTCTGATTGGTTTCGGTTCCTTCTCATTCGATCGAAACGTGTCAAGGCTCGTTCTCCCGTTTCCGTGGCGAGCCAGTCGGAGTATTCGGCCAAGGCTCGGTGAGCTCCGGGTCGACTGAGAACCCGGTGTCCGTCCATGAGCAGAGCAGCCGCTACCGCCTTTCGAGCTGCGTCGTAGGCCAGCACATAGGCACCCGAAGGATCGAGTTGGGCAATGTGGCGCGCTGCTTCGAGATGTCGCTCGGCGTCGTTGAGCCATTGATTCGCCGTGACTCGATCAGCGTTGACGGTTTCGATCAGCCCACGATTCCTGAGGTCGTCGAGGATGCTCATCTGAGATCAATACGCGCGCCGGCCTTGACGGCCCGTTCAAATCCACCGTTGGATTCGGCCCACTCGGCGGGGGAGCGGATTGCCACGTTGACGGGGCGTCCAACCACCCTTTCGACCGCTGAAGCGGCGTCATATACGGCGTCCAATTCGGGGTCGCCGACAACGAGGACGTCGATATCCGCCGCAGACGGCCGTGCTGGATCTGCCCATGAGCCGTAAATGAACGCATCTTCGATGCCGTCGATTTCGGCTAGGGCAGAGCGAAGCAGGGGTTCAGGTCCGAGCGTCTTGACTAGCAGTCCTCGCAGGTCTTGATAGACGGGCGACTTGGGGTCGGCTTCTATGAGCCTGTTGCGCCCAACTGTCGTCGATCTGACCAATCCCGATGCCTCGAGTCTTTCCACTTCCTTGTGCGTGCCGCCCATCGACGTCCCAGCCCGAGCGGACAGCTCGCTTAGAGAGATCGGCCCGTCGGCAAACACGAAGAGTTCGCCGAGAAGCCTCTCTTGTTCCGGCGACCTGAAGATCGGAAGACGGATGCCTACTTTCACAATATATGAAGATATCTTCACGCAACGTGAAAGTCAACGATCCTGAATCTGTCGACCCAAGAGACACGCGTCATGATGCTATGATGCGAACATGACAAAGACGCGCACGACCCTCACGATTGATGAGGAAGTCTTGAAAGCGGTCAAGGTTCGAGCCGCCCGCACCGGCAAGGGTGAAAGCGAAGTTATCGAGGAGGCTGTCCGACGAGACCTCGGTCTGGACCTAATGGAGCGACTCTGGGCACGGAATGACATGTCCGAGGAAGACGCGATGGAACTGGCCTTAGAGGCGCAGACTGCCGCCCGGCGTGAATCCGACAATTGAGGGCGGTTCTCGACCCAAACGTCATCATCTCAGCAACTCTTTCGCCAGGGGGTTCACCAGGCCGAGTATTCGCGGCCTGGTTGGAAGGGGCATTTGAGCTCGTTGTCTCCAACAGGCTGCTTGCTGAGCTAGAACGCGCCTTCAACTATCCGAAGCTTGTTAGTCGGATCACTCCCGAGGAGGCGATCGAGCTGCTTGAGCTTCTCGCGAGAGGTGGAACGACGACTGACGATCCTGAGGGGCCTCCCGATGTGCGGTCGGAAGACCCCGACGATGATTACCTGATCGCACTCGCTGCCGGCACACAGTCCGTGCTGGTTTCAGGGGACTCAGATCTTCTGACCTTGTCTGGGCGGATACCCGTTCGCTCTCCGGCCGAGTTTCTGGCGATGAGCCACCTCGGTCCAGGGTGAGGAGTCGAGTCCGCAGATCTGCCGTTACCTTGTGGCTCGTGAAGCCAGCCGAGTCCGCCAGATCGCAACAGCCGAGCCAGCGAAGCAGTCCATTGCTGACCAGAAGACAGTTCGTGGCCTCCGGGGCGGCGGCCGTCGCCGTCTTGCTCACTGGATGCCTGCCTCGTTCCACATCGTTCACCGGCAAGGTGCTTGTTGTGGGTGCGGGACCGGCCGGTATGACGGCCGCCCATCTGCTCGTCCAGCAGGGGATCGACGTGGAGATGCTCGAAGCCGGGCCCATCCATGGGGGCCGGATTCGGCACAACCTCGACTTTGCCGACTTCCCGATCTCTCTGGGTGCCGAGTGGGTACACGTCGATGGCTCGATCCTCGATGAGATCGTCAACGACTCCACAGTTGAGGTCACCACCGAGCTCGTCGGCTACCAGGACAGTGACGAGATCGCCTACATCCAGAACGGGGCAACCACCTTCAGACCGCTGGTGCCCGAGATATTCGATGTGGACACGAAGTTCCGGGGCTCGAGCTGGCTCGACTTCTACAACACCTACGTGACGCCGGGGATCAGTGATCTCATCCGTTACAACACCCAGATTGTCGCGGTGAATCATGCTGGAGACGAGGTCGTCCTCACCGATGCCACAGGCCGCACCTACTCAGCCGATCGCACGATCATCACGGTTCCTCTTCGCATCCTCCAGCGACGGGACATCTCGTTCATGCCACCTCTCGAAGCAGATCGCCTCGAAGCCATCGACGAAGCCACTGTTTGGAGCGGATTGAAGGCCTTCTTCGAGTTCGACGAAGCGTTCTACCCGGCAGGTGTTGGCTTCCCCGACAGCAACACCGACGCCGGGCAGCGACTCTTCTATGACGCCGCCTACGGGCAGCGAACCGACCAGAACATCCTTGGCGTGTTCTCGGTTGGAGCTCAGGCAGAGGCCTACCAGGCAATGACCGATGATGAGCTTGTTACCAGTGTGCTGGCCGACCTCGACGATGGCTTCGACGGCATAGCTTCACGCTCCTACATGCGGCACCTGGTCCAGAACTGGAACGCCGAGCCTTTCGCCGGTGCCGCATATCTCGAAGATGAGGCCGACTTCCGGATTTCGAGAGAGCTGTCTCGGCCGTTGGGCGACCGTGTGTTCTTCGCCGGTGACTCCTACACGTC
>JANQRA010000009.1 GCA_028284765.1 Acidimicrobiia bacterium | reverse complement strand
TCGAGCGTGAGTTTGTTGGTTTGGGGGTGGTGGTTGGTTTTGGTTCGGTGGTTGAGGGGTTTGTGGGTCGGGTTGGGGTTGATGGGTCTTTGGTGGCTGTGGTTGATGGTGGTGTGGGGGTTTCGTATTCGGTTTTGGATGGTTGGTCTTCTGGGTTAGCTGCGAGGTTTGTGGAGGCTGGGGGGTCGCGGCCTCGGGTTGGTGTGGTGATGGGCCGGTCAGCTGGTCTGGTGGCTTGCGTGTTGGGCGTGTTGCGGGCTGGTGGCTGTTACGTGCCGGTGGATGTGGCGTATCCGGCGGAGCGGATCAGGTTCATGCTCGAAGACAGCGAAGTCGACGTGTTGGTGACGTCACCAGAGTTGGCGTCCGAGATGGGTCAGGTTGCTTCCGAATGCGGCGTCGAAATGTTGGTCGTCGACAACCAACCTTTAGACCCCGAACACGACCTGACAGTCGAAGTGTCAGACGATGACCTGGCCTACATCATGTACACATCGGGTTCCACAGGAACCCCCAAAGGAGTGGCAGTCACCCACCGCGGGCTCGCTAACTATCTCAACTGGGCCCGAGACCTCTACGCCGGTGAAAACCCGATCAGTCTCCCCCTCTACTCCTCTTTCGGTTTCGACCTCACCGTCACCAGCCTCTACCTGCCGCTCCTCACCGGCGGACAAATAGTCATCTACCCCCAAACCACCAACACAACCGACCTCTCCATCCTCGACGTCTTCGAAGACGACCAAGTCGACGCAGTCAAACTCACCCCCTCACACCTCGCCCTAATCCAACCCCACCACCTCCAAACCAGCCGCATCCACACCCTCATCGTCGGCGGAGAAGACCTCAAAACCAGCCTCGCCCACCACGTCCACACCACCTCAGGCGGCCAACTCACCATCTACAACGAATACGGCCCCACCGAAGCCACCGTCGCCTGCATAGCCCACAAATACAACCCACAAACCGACACCACCCCCTCAGTCCCCCTCGGCACCCCAGCCCACAACACCCAAATCCTCATCCTCGACCAAAACAACCAACCCGTCCCCCCACACATCCCAGGAGAAATCTGCGTCACCGGACCCAACCTCGCCGCCGGCTACCACAACAACCCCCAACAAACCCAAACCAAATTCACACCCCACCCCACCAAACCCAACCAAACCATCTACCACACCGGCGACCTCGCCACCTGGACCAAACCCAACACCATCACCTACCACTCCCGCACCGACACCCAACTCAAAATCCGCGGACACCGCATCGAACCAACCGAAATCGAAAACACCCTCACCCAACACCCCAACATCACCCAAACCACCATCGACATCGTCGAAGGCTCACGCCGAGAGACGACAGCCATCGCCTCGAGTTGCCCGCGATGTGGCCTCCAGGCGAATCATCCCGAAGCCAATCTGGACAAAGACGGCATCTGCGCACCATGTCGCTTCTACGAAGAGCACCGATCCGACGCCGACAGATACTTCAAGACCAACGAGGATCTGCAGGACACACTGGCTGACGGTGGGAACGAGACACACGACTGTCTGATGCTCCTCAGCGGTGGCAAGGACAGCACCTACGCCCTCTACCAACTCGCCGAGATGGGATACAACGTCCTCGTCTTCAGCTTCGACAACGGCTACATCTCCGAGGAAGCAAAGGCCAACATCCGTCGCGTGTGCGACGACCTCGGCTTTGAGCTGGTCATGGCGACGACACCTTCGATGGACCGCATCTTCACCGACAGTCTCCAGCAGTTCTCGAACGTCTGCCAGGGCTGCTTCAAGACGATCTACACGCTGGGTATGAATCTGGCTTTGGAGCGCGGCATTCGTAACGTTGTGACGGGTTTGTCCCGAGGCCAGATATTCGAGACTCGGCTCGCGGATCTGTTTCGAATCGGCATAACGGATCCCGATGACGTCGACGCCGCCATCATCGAAGCCCGGCGGGCCTACCACCAGATGGACGACGTAGTCGCATCATGCCTCGACACCGGACCGTTCCAGGACGACGCCTTCTTCGATCAGCTGAAGATCATCGACTTCTACCGCTATCACGACGCTGGTCTCGATGAGATGTATGACTTCTTGCGGGATCGCGCGTCGTGGGTCCGTCCTTCGGACACAGGCCGATCGACGAACTGCCTCATCAACGACACCGGGATATTCGTCCACAGAAGCGAACGGGGCTATCACAACTATGCGCTGCCCTACAGCTGGGACGTCCGACTTGGCCACAAGACCCTGGATTCGGCTGTCGAGGAACTGAACGACGAGATCGACGAGATCGACGTTGCACGCATCCTCGACGAGATCGGCTATGCCGTCGACACCTCCAGCCTCACAACGCCGGGACCGCGGCTGGTTGCCTACTACGTGTCAGATGGGGAAGACGTCACTCCTGATGATGCACGCCGGTTCGCCGAGCAACATCTTCCACCAGCAGTAGTGCCGAGCTTCTTCGTCCCCCTCGATGAGGTGCCATTGACACAGAACGGCAAAGTTGACCGCGACGCGCTACCGCACCCTGGGACCAGATCGAGGATCACGAACTCACCCTTCGAATCGCCGAGCACACCCACCGAGTTGATCCTCGCCGAGTCATGGAAAGAGGTACTGAACCTCGACGAGGTTGGAGTCCACGATCGCTTCCTCGACCTCGGAGGAGATTCGATCCTCAACATCCAAGTGGTAGCTCGCGCCGCCGAGAGAGGACTGAGTTTCACCCCCAGGCAAGTCTTCGAGCATGACACCATCGCTGAGCTGGCACGGGTAGCCACCGGCATGGCGGTACCGGTGGAACTGAAGCGGCGTTCGAGCAGCGAGATCGACTACGAACAGTCAGGGCTGACAGCTGACGACCTCAACCGGCTGTTAGAGGAGATTGGGGATGGCGAGTAACACCAGCAGCGGCATTGAGGCCGTCTATCCACTCACCCCTGCGCAGGAAGGCATTCTCTTCCACGTTCTGTATGAGGAGTCGGCGCCCTTGTATGTGCAGCAGTACAGCGTCCGTCTGAGCGGGAGCGTCGACGTAGAAACCCTCAAGCGAAGCTGGGGAATGGTGACAGGTCGGCATCAGGCCCTCCGAGCGCTCTTCGTCTGGGAAGGAAGAGAGCAACCTCTCCAAGTCATCAGAACGGACGTCGATCTCGAGTGGTTCGTGGAGGACTGGCGCGGCAAGCCGTCTGAAGAACAAACGGCCCTCCTCGACTCTTTCTTGGGAAAGGACCGAAATCGGGGCTTCGCACTCGATCAAGCCCCCTTGATGAGATTCGCTCTGTTCCGCTTAGCCGACGAGGAGTACCACTTCGTGTGGAGCCACCACCACCTGATCCTCGACGGTTGGTCGCTCGGGTTGGTTGTCGCCGATGTCATGGAAACTTACGGATCAATCCTTGACGGGACATCCCACGACCCGGCGCCCGCTGTGCGATTCGGTGACTTCACGGCTTGGCTGCAAGAGCAAGACGACGAATTGTCTCGGAGGGCGTATTGGTCGGACTACCTCAGGGGATTCGACGAGCCCAACATGCTGCCTCACCTCGGCCCCGGCAGCCCCAAGCGATGGGCACATGGTCAAGTCGAATACAGACACCGGTTCCGCAATGGCCTCCTCGAGCGGATCAAAACTCTCTCCAAAGCCAACGGCGTGACCGTCAGTTCGATCATGCGTGGCGCATGGGCAATCGCCCTGAGTCGTTACTCGGGGGACGATGACGTCGTATTCGGTGCAACTGTCTCCGGACGCCCGGCCCAGCTCCCGGGAAGTCTGAGCACAGTGGGGCTCTTCATCAACACGCTGCCGATTCGAATTCAGACCGAAGGAGGCCTATCAGTCGTCGACTGGCTGCGAAAGATCCAACGCGACCAAGCCGAGATGACCGACTTCGAGGCATCGCCGTTGGCAGAGGTGAAAAAGCACAGCGAGGTCGAGAGCGACGACCAATTGTTTGATTCGATCCTGGTCATGGAGAACATCCCGGACCCAGCGGCGGTCGAGGGGCCAGTTCGACAGCGAGCGGCTCGATACCACCAGCAAAGCAACTACCCATTGGCGCTACTGGTGATGCCTGAGCCGGAGTTCGAACTCATCTGCCTCTACGACGACCAGCGATTCGATGAATCGATCGTCTCCAGGTTGACGGGTCAGATCGAGACGGTCCTCGAGGAAATGTGTGACCGTCCTCAGGACGACGTTTCTGACATCAGGCTCTTCCCTCGAGAAGAACTGGAAGAGGTTCTCGTCCGCTGGAACTCGCCGAGGAAAGAGCCTTCACACAGTTCGATCCTGGAGCTCCTAGAGCCACACTTCACCTCAAGGTCGGGCCATGTGGCCGTCTCGGGGGCGGCTGGAGAAGTGACCTACGGCGAGCTCGACCTCCGTAGCGCCGCCCTCGCCGGGGAACTGAAGCATGCCGGAGGGCAGCCCGGCGACAGAGTCACCATCGTGTTGGAACGGTCTCCGGGGATGCTGGTTTCGATGCTCGGCTGTCTCCGGGCCGGTATGGCATATGTGCCTATCGACCCGGCTCTTCCCCCAGATCGAATCCAACACGTCCTTGCCGACACCGACGCGTCGGCTGTCCTGTGTGGGGCGGACGCACCCGACTTCGGCATCCAAGAGATCAGAGTTGATCCGCTTGGTCAACTCGACCCTGCCATGCGCGACGCCACTGCCTCTCTGCCGCCGATCGACAGCGAAGCGTTGGCGTATGTGATGTACACCTCCGGCTCTACCGGCAAGCCGAAAGGCGTCGAGATAACACACGGCAACCTCCTCGCCTCCACCGCGGCGCGACTCGACTACTACACAACTCAGCCGAGCAGTTACCTGGTGCCTTCTCCCTTCACATTCGACAGCTCCGTGGCGGGCATCTATTGGACCCTGGCCACTGGGGGAAAACTGGTGCTTCCAGACCCGGGCATGGAGGGTGATGTTGCACATATGTCGCAACTCATCGAGAGACATCAGGTCACCCACATGCTCACCCTTCCCACCATCTACCAGCTGCTGCTCAACCACACGGAGCCGGCGAAACTCAGGTCTCTCAAGACGGTGATCGTCGCCGGTGAACCCTGTCACCCGTCGGTCGTCGAAGACCACCACCGACTGGCCGAATCTGAGCTCTGCAACGAGTACGGGCCAACGGAAGCCACGGTTTGGGCCACGGTGGAGCGGCTCGAACGCCATTCGGAGACAGCTCCCCGCGTCTCGATCGGTAGACCCATCCCGGGAACTGAGGTGTACGTGCTGGACCGACGGTTCAGACCGGTCCCGGTGGGAGCTACCGGCGAAATCTGCATCGCAGGGCCAGGGCTATCCCGCGGATACACAGGCGAGATGGCACTCACCGAATCGGCCTTCCCACACGTTGACATCCCGGGTGTGGGGACCAGGCGTGTATATCGGACTGGTGATCTAGGCCGATGGCGAGGTGATGGCAGACTCGACCTGATTGGGCGGATCGATCGTCAGGTCAAGGTTCGCGGCCAGCGGATCGAGCTCGAAGAGATCGAAGCAAACATCAGAAGCCACCACCAAGTTGAAGACGTTGCGGTCATCGCCCATCACACCGACACCGGAGCGACCCAATTGATCGCCTATATCGAGGCATCCGTCGAGCCGACATCACTGCGCCAACACCTGGCTGAGTCGTTGCCTGCGGTGATGATCCCGACGCAGATCCTTTCGCTCGACCCGCTGCCAAGACTTAGCAGCGGCAAGGTCGACCTGAAGGCTCTGCCCGAGCCTGAGGTCCCAACAGTAGAACCCGCTGTTGAAGGCTCAATGAGCGAAGTTGAAAGCCAGCTCGCTGAGATCTGGGCCGACGTCCTGGGCCGGGACTCCATCGGACTCCTCGAAAACTTCTTTGAATTGGGAGGAGACTCCCTCCTCAGCCTGCGGATTGTCGCTCGCGCTCATGAGGCCGGCCTCCGAGTCACGCCAAGACAGTTCTTCGAGCATCCCACCATCGCGGAGATGGCGGCCGTCGCCGAGGTGGACTAGCCCTCGAGCAAGGCTCCAATCGATGTTTCCAGAGCCCTTCGGTCTTCGTAGCCGCGCAGGTGTTGGGCCATGGTCGAGAGGCTGCTTCGAATCTCGGAGCTCTCCAGGCAGTGCGAGATCCGCGCCCTGATCGTGGTGGGCCCGTCCGACGAGAGGTCTCCGACCACACCCAGTCGGTGGAAAGCGACCCGCGCCGCGTTCCCCTTGTGGTCCAGCTTGTCGTCTGGGTACAGAACCATTGGGACCTGAGCGAGCACAGACTCATTGATGCTGTGTGTTCCCCCATGGTGGACTGAACAGTCAGCCGCCTCTAGAACCTCGCGCTGTGGCGCCCATTGGTAGAGGTGGACGTTGTCGGGAAAGGATGTCTGGCCTTTGGGCAACCCTCTCCCACCCAAACCAACCACAAGCTCCCATCCGTCTTGATCGCCTACTGCCTCGATGACGCGTTGGAGGACCGATCGATCTGTCTTGTCCACCGCCCCAAAACTGCAGTAGATCAGAGCCTCGCTTTCGCGATTCAGCCGACGCGCCAGAACCCGATCGAGATCATCGCCATGCAGCGGTGTTGGTCGATGTTCCGAGCTGGCCGACACGCTGGAGACCTGGGGCCCGACATAGGTGACATTTGGATAGGGCTCGTGGGGGAATTCGATTTCGAGTGCGTTGAGCACGATCGTCGGAATCGATCGATACACGAACGGAATCAGCCAATGGCTGGTTGATGTCTCCGAGTCGAAAGGAAAGTCGGTGCGCTCGGACACCCTCCTCAGGACCGACCTTCGGTCCATTCCAACCCGGGTGATGCTCATTCGAGCCCGATTGAGCCACTTCCATGCCCTGAACCTGAGCCATGACAGCTCGATAGACCAAGGCTGTCCCCGCCAACCCCTGCCGGGGACGATGTCTGAGCTCAACGGTGGGAGCCCGGGACGTCGCCACAGCGAGAACATGTCGCTTACGACAGCAAGCCGACGACCAGTCGTGTGAGCGGCCATGACCTCGACAGGCAACTCGATATCGACGAGCACGAGATCGGGGTTCTGAGCGTGGATCAGTGAGACCAACCCCTCGGGATTCAGGAGATCGACCCGCCGATCCCTTCGTTGCGACGCCCCTCGAGCCGAAGCCAGACGCTTGAACAAGGCCACCATCCGCGATGAGTTTGGGGTTTGACTCTCCGCCTCTGGTGCGGAAGGCAGGCTCTCATACGTACCCGACGGCGGGGACGGCAAATCATCAGCATCGCGGGGACTCATCAGCGTGACCTCATGACCTGCAGCGGCGAGCCTCCTTGTGACTTCCGACAGAGCGTTGAGCCGACCGCTGAGATCGCTGCTGAGGATGAGGATTCTGGCCAACAGTTCTCCTACCGATCAACAACCGCTCGGGAAGCGTTCCATTAGGGCCATGACCGACAATCGCCCACGTGTGCGGCGCAATTGAATCCCCTCGTTAGCCTCGTTGGCCTGTGGAAAAGACGGCAACTGCGACGTTCGTGATCTCGATCGACTTGGAAATGTCATGGGGATCAGTCCACCACGGGCGTCCGCACCGAACAAGACAATATGAGAAGGAACGCGAGATCGTCCGTGGGGTCTTGGACTTGATGGAGAAGCACCGGATCTCCTCGACATGGGCCATCGTCGGCCATCTATTCCTCCGGTCGTGCGCGGCTGTGGACGGTCGCAAACATCCCGACATCCGACGACCGGATTACCGCTGGCACGATGCTGACTGGTACGACCTCGACCCGGCTTCGTCTTTGACCAGCGACCCCACCTGGTATGGCCCTGACCTCGTCGACATGATCCGGTCTTGTGGAGTCGAGCAAGAGATCGGTTCGCACTCGTTCGGTCACATCATCGCCGGTGACCCCGACTGCGACGAGGCGGCCTTCGAGAGCGACCTCGACGCCTGTATCCAGGTCGCCGACTCAGCGGGTTTGCAACTGCGTTCGTATGTGTACCCCCGGAACTCCATCGGCCACGTTGACGTGCTGGAGAGGAAGGGATTCGCCGCATACCGAGGCGCACCGCTCACACCACGACAGCAGCGTGGACGGGTGGGCGGGGCGGTCGATTCTGCCGTTCGGATACTCATCCCGAGCAGACACCCACCACAACATGCGCGGGTCGAAGGCGGCCTTGTGAACGTCCCACAGACCTACTTGTTCGATCCCGATTCAGTGACAGCCAGACGTCTGGGCACATCACTGTGGACCAGGCTGATGCAGAGACGCCTTCTTGGCGCAGTACAGACCGGCTCCCTGTTCCATCTTTGGTTCCACACTCACAATCTGGCTGAGAACCTCACCCGGGGTTTGAGCGCCATGGATGCACTATTTGCCGACATGAACGAGGCGGTCGATTCCGGCCTGGCTGAGAATCTGACCATGGGACAGGTCGCGGATCGCCTGCAGGGCCCATGAGAGTTCTGGCGGTCATCGACAGCCTTGCGGTAGGAGGAGCCGAGCGCTCGCTGGCCACCGTGAGCCCGCACTTGCGGTCCACGGGGGTGGACCTTCACGTTGCTTATCTGAAGCCGGACACGACCCTCGCTTCGCCCCTCGAAGAGTCCGGAACTGTCCTCCACTATGCAGGCGGTGCCGGCGGCCGGCCCGGAAACGTCATCCGCCTGAGACAGCTGATGAAGGCCATCGAGCCCGACTTGGTGCACACAACTCTCTTCGAAGCCGACTTCGCAGGTAGAGTTGCCGCCAAATCGGTCGGACTGCCTGTCGTGTCGAGCCTCGTGAGCGAGATGTACGGTCCCGAGCACATCGACAACCCCGAATACCGCCGCTGGAAGGTGCGGGGCGCCCAACTCGCAGACATCGCCACTGCACGCCTCGTCGACACCTTCCACGCCGTTTCGACCAGTACCGGTGAGTTGATGAAGGAACGTCTGAGGATTCCAAAACACCGGATGGTCGTCGTCCCGCGCGGCCGAGACCCCGAGACTCTCGGAGTGAGGTCACCGGAACGGGCCGCCCGGGCCCGCCAGTCATTTGCTGTCGAGACAGGCAGGCCACTCGTCCTGGCCGCTGCAAGACACTTCCATATGAAGGGCCTCGACATCCTGCTGAGGGCCTTTCCCTACGTCCTCGAATCGACGCCGGACGCAGTCCTACTGATCGCGGGGCGGGACGGGCCTGCCACACCCGAACTCCATCGCTTGGCGAAAGAAGGTGGAGTCGAAGCCAACGTGAGGTTCATGGGGTACCGACCCGACGTCCCCGACCTCATGACAGCGACCGATGTCTTCGTCCTCCCCTCCCGGGCCGAAGGTTCACCGGGAGTCTTGATCGAAGCTCTGGCTCTCGAAGCTCCAACCGTGGCGAGCGACATCCCATCGGTTGTCGAGATCGCGGGCGAAGACCCCTCGGTAGTCGTGTTGTCGCCTCTCGAGTCCGTCGAAGACATGGCTCGTGGAATCGTCGGGCTGATCGAGAACCAAGCCGAAGCTCGTCTTCTTGCCGATTCTGGCCGCAAGCGTTTTCTTGAGAACTACACCATCGAAGCGGTCGCTCAGCGAACGAGGGATCTGTACGACACAGTCGTTGGCTGACGGTTCACTGCCACTCCGGTATCTCCTGATCGAGCAGGAACTCGACACGTTCGATTCGCGGTGCGAAGAAATCGCGCAGCTTCTCCTCTGTGGCCTCGGGCATGGTGGGGTAAGTCACCTTGCGACGAGTATTCAGCCTGCCAACCGCCTTCTGCATCAGTGTTGGGAGCCGTAAGGACAACGAACGGACCCGAAGCGAGCGGAACGTGACATACGGATTGATCTGACGGCCCACGACTTCGGGGACCTCGGAGACGTCAAGCCCCAGCCACCGGCAGACGGAGGTATATGTATCAGCCGGGTCGTCCACCATCCGCTCGAAGATCGTCACTGAGAGCTGCTCGCGGGGAAACAGATCCAGCGCCTTCTCGAGTTGCGTGTCGTAGAGACTGTGGAACACGTAGAAGACCCCGTCCGCAGTTGGTCCCTCGGCATTGACAGCGTCGATTTCGAAATCGATCGCCTCTTCGAACGACCGGTCGTCCTTTGCCCGCTCTCGCTGCAGCCAATAGTGGGACCAGGCTCGCTCGACCGGGTCGCGAAGCACAACTATGACCCGGGCGTCAGGAATCGTGGCTTTGAGCCGTTCCATCGCATCACCCCTGGCCAGGTAGTCCGCAGTCGAATCGCCAAGCAGACTGCCAGGCTCGGCAGCGATGAAGAACTGTCGATACCAGCTAGTTCCCTTGTCGTAGTGCTCAGTGAAGAAACCCAGCTCTTTGGGAGCGATGAAGATGTCCGGATGGGCCCCCAAATACCTGGTGAGAGACGTGGTTCCCGATCGCATGGCGCCAGCGATCACAAAATCGGGAAGTGAATCGATCGTGTCGCTCATCGCTGAGGACGGTAGCCCTGCGCCAACGTGAGGGTCACCCGCCGAGGAGCCTGGGATCCAGATCGCCCACGTAGGCTTGCTGAATGCTCCGAGTGGGTTCCATCGTCATCCGGGTCGACGATCTCGAGCGACAAGCAGCCTTCTGGCAAGCTGCGCTCGGCTACGAACGCAGAATCGACGACAGCGATGACTTCGCCCTGCTCTACCCCTCCGACGGTGTTGGGCCCAACGTGTCACTGGACGCAGTTCCGTCAGAGGCCCAGGTTCCACCGCGGATCCACCTCGATCTCTATTCCGATAATCAAGGCGTCGAGGTCGACCGTCTCGTCGGCCTGGGTGCCACCCGGGTTCATTGGGAGAATCGCCCTTCCGACGCCGACTACGTGATCTTGGCGGACCCGGAAGGCAATCGATTCTGTGTCATCGACAAGAGCACGGACCAATAGCCCTGTCACTCCGGCTCGGTAACGTGGCGGCGTGCCCTCCTATCACAGATACCCACACATTCATGACGACCTGATCACGTTCACCGGTGCCGATGACATCTGGCTCGCCTCAACCCAAGGAGGTCGAGCTTGGCGCCTTACTGACGACTCTCAGCCGGTGCGGACTCCGAGGTTCTCTCCCGACGGGCAGCACATCGCCTTCATATCTTTCAAAGACGGTCATCCGGAGGTCTACGTCGTTCCAGTTGACGGGAACGCATCTCCCAAGCGGCTCACCTATTGGGGCGCCAAGAACACCCTCGTCCTCGGCTGGACGGACGACGGCCGAATCCTCGCTGCGACCCACGCGGGCGAAGACAATCTCAGACACACCGTCGCCAAGGCAGTCGGGCTGGATGGCTCCGTCGAGCGCCTCGAATACGGCCCGACTTGGGGTGTGGCCATCGCCCACGATGGGCGGGTCGTAGTCGGCACGCCAGGATCGAGACCACCAGCCCAATGGAAACGCTATCGAGGAGGCACTGCACCCAAGCTGTGGATGAAAGAGAACGACGAGTGGCGCCAACTCCTTGCCGAAGACACCGCCTCTCTCGTCGACCCCATGTGGATCAACCGAACCCTGATCTTCGTTTCGGACCGAGAGGCAGAGCTACCCGGCCCGCGCGAGTTGGCCGACAAGCAAGCCAACCTGTGGGCCCTCGACGATGTCGACGGAGAGCCGAGGAAGGTCACCGATCAGGGTCCGGACCAGGGGTACGTGCGCGACGCCTCTACCGACGGCAAGCGTGTCGTCTGGCACAGCAAGGGCAACATCTACCTACTCGACTCTCTCGCTTCCGAGCCTCGGCGGGTCGAGATCACGCTTCCTGGTTCGGCACCGGAAACTCGACTGGCAGCCCCTTCCAAGCGGCTGGGCCGCCCGGTACCGGACCACGGTGGTGATGCCAGCCTCGTGGCATGGCGAGGCAACGCCTACTGGCTGACCCATCGCGAGGGACCGGCCCGGGCCCTTGTCGCCGAATCCTCAGTACGTGTTCGCCAACCAGTGCTTCTCGGCCAGACAGGCTTCTGCGCCCTTGTGACGGACTCACAGGGCGAAGACTCGATTGAGATCCACCATCTCGCAGGAGAAGAGGAGACTCGGGGGATCCTCACAGGAGAGCTGGGAAGGATCCTCCACCTCGTGTCCGACCCGGAAGGTTCGAGACTCTGCGCCATTTCCCACGACGGACGCGTTTCGATCATCGACATCGAGTCCGGAGAAGTGAAGGAGGTTGGACAATCTCGAAACGGTGAACCGGTCGCTCCGACGTTCTCACCGCAAGGGCGATATCTGATGTGGTCGCAACCCGCACAAAGCCGGTTCGGTATCCACCAGCTCATGGCCTATGACACCGAGGCGGGAGAAGAACCGGCTGCGGTCACAACCGGCACGTACCACGACCACAGCGCACGATTCACGCGTGACGGCGCCCATATCGTGTTTCTGTCGGATCGGACTTTCGACCCCGAGTACGACCGTCACGAGTTCGGGCTTTCCTTCTCCGACACCACCAGACCTTGGCTGATCCCACTGTCCGCAGAGCAGCCACCACCCTTCGGGCCCACTGCAGATGGATGGCGAATCAGTGCTGAGAAACCGGCCAACGGGGATGACGATTCTGCAGACGAAGCAGAATCGGAAGATCCCGAGTTCGACGTCGACGGAGCCGAAGATCGTGCGATCCCCTTCCCGGTCCCGTCCGGTACGTATCGCCGTCTGGAGACGACCGAAGCAGGAGTTCTTTGGATTCAGGTCAACCGTGAAGACGGCCAGCTGGGGTCCAAGCGAGCAGGGGTCACAGGTGAGCCGCCACCCAACACTCTCCAACTCTGGTCGTGGAAGAAACGTTCGTCCGAGACGATCGTCGACGCCGTCACCGACTACTCGGTGTCTGGCGACGGAAAGCAGTTGGTCGTGAGGCACAAGCAGTCGATGTTCGTCCATCCGGCAGACCGCAAAGCTGAAGAGAAAGACCCGGGAAGAGTGCCTATCGACCTGAGTCGTCTCCGATTCGAGATCGACCCCGCCCTGGAATGGGCTCAGATGTTCGATGAGACCACTCGCCTGATGCGCGACCATTTCTGGAGGGAGGACATGGACGGTGTCGATTGGGACGCCGTTGTTGAAAGGTGGCGACCAGTCGTCGATACCATCGCTACCCACGACGATCTGGTCGACGTCCTCTGGGAGACCGTTGGCGAACTAAACACCTCTCACGCATATGTGATGCCCACGACCCCGCCCGGAGATCAGAAGAGAAAACTCGGGCTCTTAGGCGCTGACCTATCCCCGACCGACGGTGGATGGCACATCGACCGCATCCTTCCGGGAGAGTCGAGTGACCCTGCCGCGCGCTCTCCTCTGCGCGCCGCGGGCGTCGACGCACGAGAAGGAGACCTCATCACCGAAGTCGACGGGGTGCAGGTCGATAGCGACTTCGGTCCCGCTAGACATTTGATCGGTGCTGCCAACAAACCGGTCGAGCTCACGCTGCAGCGAGGCGACAGCTCCAGGCGTGTAGCTGTGGTCCCCGTCGACGACGAGGAGACACTCCGATATCAAGGATGGGTCCGGTCTCGCCGCGAGTACGTCGATGAGCACTCAGAAGGCCGACTCGGGTATGTGCACGTGCCCGACATGATGAGCGTCGGCTGGGCCCAACTCCATCGCGACCTGCGTCATGCGACTCTGAAAGAGGGACTGATAGTCGACGTGCGGTTCAACCGTGGTGGACACACCAGTCAGCTCGTTCTGCAACGCATCGCCAAACGGGTAATTGGTTGGACGATTGGACGCCATGCGGAGAACCGATCCACCTATCCCAATGCCGCGCCCAGAGGACCGGTCGTCTTGGTGGCCAACGAGAACTCGGGTTCCGACGGGGACATCATCAACGCCGCCAGTCAGGCCGTCGGCGTGGGACCGGTGATCGGCGTCCGAACCTGGGGTGGCGTTGTCGGAATCGACGGACGTTTCGACCTCGTCGATGGAACCGTCGTGACACAACCGAGATACGCGTCCTGGTTCGAAGGAAAGGACTGGGGGGTCGAGAACCACGGTGTTGATCCCGATATCGAGGTCATCCACACTCCTGCCGACTTCTTCTCGGATGCAGACCCGCAGCTCGACCGTGCAATAGCCGAGTCCCTGTCGAGGCTCGAAGATGAGCCTGCGGCAGCTCCACCGCCCCTGCCTGACCCGAAAGTGAGCTGAAATGACTAAGTACGTGCTGGCATTCCATGGTGGCGCCTCGCCAAGAAGTCCCGAAGAGGCTCAAGGGCTGGTCGCCAAGTGGGCGAGTTGGATGGAGGGGCTCGGTCCTGCTCTCCAAGACCCTGGAGCGCCTGCCAACTCCTCTAAGACTGTTCATGCGGACGGATCAGTAACAGAAGGCGGCGGGGTCAACCCGGTCACCGGCTACACCATGATCGAGGCTGATAACTACGACCACGCGGTGACTCTCGTCGACGGGTGTCCGATCTTCGACGCCGATGGTTCGATCGAGATCCTGGAGATGCTCTAGCTCGGGAAGACCTGAGTCCAGTCGTCTTTCATACTGACAACAGTCCAACCCAGCCTGCGGCCTACGTCCGTGATCGGTTCCTCGTTGCTTGTGGTCGCACCAAGACTCTCGTAGGCGTACTCCCGCTCGGCGTCATCGTGGTTGACGAGTAGTGCCATTCCGGGACCAGGCCCACCCGCCGCCCACTCGAGCATCTCCCGATCACCACTCGAATTGCCCCCGGCAAACACTGGACGGCGACCTAGGTGCTCCTGGATGTGACCGACCTTGTTTGGTCCTTCATTGGCACTCGACCCAAGGTCTGTGGTCCGGGCAAGCTGCGGGACACCATTGGCATCACGCGAGTACTCGTACCCAATCAGAGTCCCCACAACCAACTCCGGTGGCACGTCATAGAGCTGTCGACTGATGGCTCGAACGAATTCGGTTCCCCCACCGGTGGCGATGGCGATCGTGAATCCGCGACTTCGGAGAGCATCGAGCAGCTCAAGCATTGGTTGATAGACCATCGACATCATCGGACGACCGGAGCCACTGTGGATGGTTTGCTCCATGAATTCACGTGTGCGAGCGCTGAATTCCTCGGTGCTCATCCCGGCAAACAGTCCAGCGAGTGCGCCAGCTATTCGTGCCAGACCCAACTCACCTTGGGCTTGTTTGTCGTCGTTGATGAGAGCTGCGAACTCAGGCTTGGAAGCCAGTTCGGGGTTCAGCACAATCGCCTGCTTCATCGCGTCGACGAAGAAATCGAACTGGATGTAAGACGGCTTCTCACACCAGAGAGTTCCGTCGTTGTCAAAGCACGCAAGTCTGTTCTCGATCGGGATCTCGTCTACCCGATCGAGGAAGTCAATCAACGAGTCACGAGTCGGACCCGGCTTCCAGGAACCCAGCAGGTCAGTCAGATCCGAGACCGGCTTGGAGCTTCTCCATGACTTTGTCGATCGTGAAGCTCGCCGGTTCCTGACGTGGCGGGAACTCTCGGAATGTCACCAGCATCTGGGCCACGTACTGCTGTACCGGCACCAGAATGTAGGCGCGGTCGATCAGCCAGTCGTAGTACGTGTTCGAAGTGATATTCGCTCGCTCGTACGGATCTGTCTTCAAGTTGAAGATTCTTGGAACGCGTAGCTCCGTATACGGCTCCGCCCAGATGTTCAGCGTCCCTTCCGCCCGCTGTTCCATGAACACGACTTTCCAGTTGTCATACCTGATGGCAGTGAGATCCCCGTCGTCGGAGACGTAGAAGAAGTGCTGACGCGCACCTCTCTCGCTGGATCCTGTGAGGTAGTCCAGTTGATTGTGACCGTCGAGGTGCACCCGGTACTGCTTCCCGTCGAGAGTGGTGCCCTGCTTCAGCCGATCGGCGACATCGCTATCACCGACGGCCGCCAAGAGCGTCACAAACCAGTCGGCATGTGACACGATGTCGTTGTAAATGGTCCCGGGCTCGATTTTCCCCGGCCAGCGAATGACGGCCGGCACCCGGTATGCACCTTCCCAGTTGGAGTTCTTCTCGTTGCGGAACGGTGTCATGCCCGCGTCGGGCCATGTGTTCATATGGGGACCGTTGTCAGTGGAGTAGATGACGATCGTGTTCTCGGCGATCCCCAATTCGTCGAGCGTGTCCAGCAACGAGCCGACCACGTTGTCGTGGTCGATCATCGTGTCGTGGTAGTTCGACTGCCACCGCCCAGCCTGTCCTTTGCTCTCCTCTTTGGTGTGGGTGCGGAAGTGCATGTGAGTCGAGTTGAACCAAACGAAGAACGGCTCGTCTCCCGCGCTCTTCCTCTTCATGAAATCGACGGCGGCGTCGCGGAACTCCTCGTCACAGGTCTCCATCCGCTTCCGGGTCAACGGTCCGGTGTCTTCGATCTCGTGGGTTCCGTCTTCATGCATCTTCGACCGGATGACACCGCGTGGGCCGTATCGGGTCCGGAAGTTAGGGAAGTCTTCCTCACTCGGATAGTCCTCGTGCTCCGGCTCTTCTTCGGCGTTGAGGTGATAGAGATTGCCGAAGAACTCATCGAATCCGTGCATGGTGGGCAGGAATTCATCGCGGTCGCCTAGATGGTTCTTGCCGAACTGGCCAGTGGCGTAGCCATGCTCTTTCATGGCTGTGGCGATGGTGGGATCCTCCGGCCTGAGACCGATATCCGCACCGGGGAAACCGACCTTGGTGAGACCGGTTCGGTAAGGGTTCTGTCCGGTGATGAAAGCGGCGCGGCCGGCGGTGCAACTCTGCTCGCCGTAATAGTCGACGAACCGACCACCTTCATCGGCGATCCGATCGATGTTGGGTGTCCGGTAGCCCATCAACCCGTCGCTGTAGCAACTGAGGTTGGTGATCCCGATGTCGTCTCCCCAAATGACAAGGACGTTGGGCTTATCGGACATGGCGAGGACCTTTCTCAGGAGTCGGCGAACTCAGAACTTACCAAGTCGACGCTTCAGCGGGTCACGCAGCGAAAGCCGATATGGCTGGTGCTGGTGTCGACCATCTGCGGCTGGCGCGCAGCAGGCCGATACCTGAAGCAGTATTGGGTGGTGCAAAGATGAGAGCCTCCCTTGATCACGCGACGAGGGATCTTCATCTCCGGCTGACGTGGGTCGTAGCTCGAGGCCTCAGTTGGTCGCTCGGGGGCACAACAGGATGGGGCAGTTGCCGGCTTCGAATACCAGTCCTTGGTCCATTCCCAGACATTGCCCGCCATGTCGTGGAGGCCGTATCCGTTCGGCTCGTAGGACCCAACCGGGCTGGTCCTCTCCCAGCCGTCCAACTTTGAATTCTCGTAAGGGAAGCGCCCCTGCCAGGTGTTGGCCCGGGACTCACCGGCTTCCTGTGAGTTGATAGAGCCCCATGTGAACTCCGCTCCATCCAGACCACCACGCGCCGCGAACTCCCATTCGGCTTCGGTCGGCAGATCTCGGCCCGCCCAGTTGGCATAAGCAACAGCGTCCTCATAGGCCACATGGACAACCGGGTGATCATCCAGCTCATCGATCGACGATTCCGGTCCTGTTGGATGACGCCAGTCGGCGCCATGCACCCATGCCCACCACTGGTGGTGGTCGTCCAGTCGAACGGGACCACTGGTCATCGTGAATACCAGCGATCCGGGAACTAGTTGCTCGGGGAGTGCACCTGGGTAGTCCGCAGGATCTGGTGCGACCTCCGCAACGGTCTCGTGCCCCGTTTCGTCGACAAACTGTGCGAAATCGGCGTTGGTGACCGGGGTGACGTCAATGTGGAAGCCGTCAACCAATACCCGTCTTGCGGGCCCCTCGTCGGGATAGTGACGATCCGAACCCATGAGAAACTCTCCCGGCTCGATCCACACCTGCTCAGACATCAGCGTGAGACTAGAAGCGAACCCTGGGTTCTAGACCCCGCTGAGCGAAGTCAGGAGCCCTGGGTTCGTCGAAGAACCGGCGGCATCTAGCATCCGCGGAGTGACTCGAACCCTTCCTTACTTCGCCTACTCGAGTCCCACCATCCTCGACCAGGAAAAGCTCCAGATCTTCCGTCGCAGTTGGCAATACGCAGGCCACATTGGGATGTTCGGCGAAGACGTGCGCTCAATACCGGCCGAGGTCGGCGGCGTCCCCGTAGTCCTCACCTCGACGGGCCAAGAGACGAGAGCCTTTGTCAACGTTTGTGCTCACCGAGGCTCCATCGTTTGCAAAGAACCCTCGTCTCGAGATTCGCTGACTTGCCCTTATCACGCCTGGCGCTACGGACTGGACGGGCAACTCCTCTCGGCTCCCCGCTCAAACCGGGAGCCCGGCTTCGACCCGAGTGACCACTTTCTCGAAGAGCTACCGATCGGAAGGTGGGGGCCATTCATGTTCGTGGCACCGGACCCGAGCTCACTCACCTTCGACGAGTTCTTGGGAGACCTTCCGGAACGCGTGGAGAGAGCTGGAATCGATGTCGAAAGCCTCGTATTCAACCGTCGAGTCGACTTCACCCTCGCCGCCAACTGGAAGCTCTGTGCCGAGAACTTCCTCGAGTGTTACCACTGTCGCGTCGCCCACCCTCGCTTCGCCAAAGCCATCGACACCGACGCTGATGCGTACCTGCTCGATACCTCCGACACATTCAGCACACAGATCGGGCCCGTCAGAGACAAGAACACGATCATCGACCTGAGCGGCGAGATCGAACGTTCACAGTTCCACCTCCTGTACCCGAACACCGCCATCAACATGCTCGCCGGACAGCCGAACCTCTCCATAGGTCCGATAGTTCCGGAGTCTCCATCTTCGACGAGCCGCTTTCTCGACTACTTCTTCGGGCCGGACGTCGCCGACGATTGGATCGAGTCGATGCTGGCCTTCGATGATCAGGTCGGCGCCGAAGACAAGGTGCTGGTCGAGGATATGCAGAAGGGACTCAAGGCTCGGCCACAGCGAACGGGCGTGCTGTTCATGGACTCCGAGCATCTGATCAAGCACTTCGAAGATCACCTGCAATCACTCGTCCGATACGCGGAGCCGTCTTGAAAGCCGCCGCATACGCAGCGCTGGCCCTGGCGATATCTGTCGGCCTTGCTGTCGCCATAGCCAATCCCATCGAGGCCGAGACCTGCGTCGGAGCAGATCCCGTCCAGCAAGAAAGTGCCGACACGTCTGATGGGCTCAGCGCCCAACTGATAGTCGACGACCTCGAGGAGCCAACCGATGTCATGCCAGTGCCGGGCACGCAGTCACTACTCGTCTCCGAGAAACCCGGGAGAGTCGTGGTCGTGCGAGACGGCGCCAGAATCGAAGAGCCGGTCCTCGACATTCAGGACCTCATTCTCGATAGAAGCAACGAGCAAGGACTTCTGACGCTCGAGCCACATCCTGACTTCTCAGAGAACTGCCGAGTCTTTCTCTTCTTCACAGACTTCTCCGGCACATCCGTTCTCATGGAGGGCCGGGTCTCAGGGGTCGAGCAGCCGGTCATCGATCGGCGGACACTCCGGAGGATTCTCTACATCCCTCAGGAGTTTCAGTATCACCAATCTGGCTCGATTGCATTCGACGGAGAAGCAAACATGTGGGTGTCGATAGGTGATGGTGGGAACCGGACTGCGCGAGAAAGGCACTCCCAGAATCCTCACACCATCAAGGCGTCCATCATCCGAATCAACGATTCGAAGCATCCTTATGGGATACCCAACGACAATCCATTCGTAGGCACGGACCTTGGTGCTCCAGAGGTTTGGGGGTACGGCGTCCGAAACCCGTGGCGCATCCATATAGACCTCGAGACCAACCGCGTGTTCATTCCCGACGTTGGACAAGCCGGTTCGGAGGAAATCAACGTCGTCGACCTGGAAGATGGAGGACTGAACTTTGGATGGGCCATTGCCGAGGGGACCGTGTGTCTGGAAGCAGATTCGTGCGACCTTTCGGGAACCCGGCTTCCTGACTACGAGTATCTGCACGAGGGAAACGGATGCGCTGTGGTCGGGGGAAGTGTCTATCGCGGCTCGCGAATACCCGAGATTCACGGTCACTACTTCTTCGGCGACTTCTGCCTTGGTTGGGTTCGCTCCTTGTCATTTGACGAAGCGGAGGAACCTGAAGTCCACGACTGGGAAGCTGACATGGGACGACTCGGACGAATCACAAGCTTCGGCACCGACATCGCCGGCGAGCTGCTCGTGACCACCCTCGACGGCCAGCTTTGGAAGGTCGTTCCAGGTCGCGAAAACTGACGGTACGAGCCACGTCATCAAAGGCGTAGGCTCTGACCACTCGAGCCATGGAAGAGAGTCATTGAAGAAACTGATCGCACTCGCTGCAGTAAGCCTCACCGTCGCCGCCTGTTCCCCCAGCGACCTCGCAGACAACCTCATCGAGGGAGCCATCGAGAGTCAGGACGGAGTCGGAGACATCGATGTCGACATCGACAGCGATGACGGATCTATCGAAATCACCGGCGAGGACGGCGAGGTGGCAACCTTCGGTGGAGGTGAACTCCCAGACGATGTCCCCTTCGACGTTCCCGGTGGCGGGGACGTGCAGACAGTTCTCTCGTCGAATGACGGCAGTTCTGTCTCATTGGTTTATGACGGGAACGAGTTCGACTCCCTTGTCGAGCACTTTCGCTCTGTATACGAGGACCAATCGGCGGGCGACGAAGACCGCTTCACCAGTGAGGCATCCAACCCGCCAAGCGCATCGTTCGCCTGGAACACATCATCCGGCGGATTGAGGACCGTGACTGTCACTCAAATATCCGAAGACCAGACCATCGTCAGCATCCTCTACGGAGACAACTAATGACCACTGAAACAATCACCTGGAAGGGACGGTTCGGCCCGATGGATCTCGTGGTTGGAGACGACACTTTCCGACCGAGCACCATCACCAGCCTTCTGGCTGATGCCTTGAAGATCGAGTCCGGGGACGTCGTCTTCGACGTTGGCTGCGGGTCAGGAATCCTATCGATCATCGCGGCCAAGCTTGGTGCGGCTCGGGTTGTGGGAGTGGACGCCGCCGCCCGCACCGTGGAAGTAGGAACGGCCAACGCGGTTGCCCACGGAGTCGACGACATCGTGGAAATCAAGGAGGGCGACCTCTTCGAGCCGGTTGATCCGGGGCTGCAGGCCGACGTAGTTATTGGTGATGTGTCAGGGATCCCCGACGAGATCGCGTCCGCCTCGGGATGGTTTCCCTCGGGATTGGCAGGGGGGCCGACAGGTGCCGAGATCCCGATGCGCATGCTTGACCAGGCAAAAGAGAGACTCAAGAAGGGAGGAAGGCTTCTTCTCCCTACCGGGTCGCTTCAAGATGAGACATCGATTTTGGCCCGAGCTCGGGCCCGATTCGGCAAGATCACCCAATTGAGTGAACGCGCCATCCCACTCCCCTCGTCGCTCGCAGAAGACCCGGCCGTGACCAGGATGCTTCGGGACAGAATCATCGCTCTCAAACAGCGGGGAAGTCGCTTCCTATGGACCGCCCGAGTCTGGGAAGTCGAGGCCTGACCTAGCAAGGCCTTCTAGGCGCCACGATCCTGATTGAGGAAATGGCCGTAGAGTGTCGAAGTGGGACAAGACCACCCCAATCCATGGCTCGTCCTGTTCCGTTCGGCTGTGTTCGGGCTGATCATGGGTGTTGTCGTTGGTGCTTCGGCCAGCTCGATTCTCGAAATAGTCGAAAACGGCGCCCTCACCGAGAACGTCCTCCTGGCCACGATGGCTGGAGGGATCGTCGGTTTGGCAACAGGTGGAATCCTCGGACTGACACTGGTGGTAACCAACATCCATCGAATGGACTCGCATATCCCAAGGGTGATCGTGTCTTTGATGACCGTGTTCCTCGTAGGCGGTCTCGTTGGCTTGGTAGGCGTGAACGCGATCCAGGTCGCAGGATTCTTTGGGGTTCCGGCAGCGATCGCCACGTGGATCTCATATCCCTATGTCGTCAAAGAGACACCTGGGAAAAAGATGCCTATGCTCGACCAGTCCAACTAAGCAAAACCAAGGAGATCTCTTGCCTCTTTTAGACCTTTTCTGGTTCATGTTGATCCTGTTCCTCTGGGTCATGTGGATCTGGCTTCTGATCAAGCTCTTTGCCGACATCTTCCGTCGTGACGACCTGTCAGGATGGGGTAAGACCGGTTGGGTTGTTCTGATGCTGTTCTTCCCGTTGATCGGTGCGTTGATCTACCTCATTGCCAACGGTGGTGACATGGCACAACGCGACATCGACACCATGAAGGCCATGGAAGCTGCTCAGAAGGAGTACATCCGGGAAGCCGCTGGTGGCGGTGCTTCTGCAGCCGACGAGATCGAGAAGCTCGCCAAGCTCAAGGACTCCGGCGCCCTGACGGAAGACGAGTTCGCAGCCCAAAAGGCAAAACTCCTCTCCTAAACCCTCCACCAATTAGCGAACCCGGGGTTCATATCGCCATATATGGCGATATGAACCCCGGGTTTCGTTGTTATTGGGTTGACACATGGTCGGGAATGGCCGACCATACGGCAATGGCCGACCATTCGATAGAAACCGACCATACAGACAAACCAGACCGGGCACCCGACTACGACCTCGAGCCAGCTCTCCAATTCGAAGAAGCCGACCAGTACAAAGCCCTGTTCGAGCCAACCCGTCTTCAAATCTGCGACTTGCTCCTCGAAAGGGCCGCAACCATCAAGGAGCTCTCTGACACGCTTGGCAAGCCAAAAGGGACGATCGGCCACCACGTAGCGACCTTGGAAGAAGCCGGTCTCATCAAGGTGGTGAGGACCAAGAAAGTCAGAGCAATCGAGGCCAAGTACTACGGGCGTGTGGCCAGGACATACCTACTCGGCGGGAAACCTGGTGACGAGAAAGCCGGTATCGATCTCACTCCCGGGCATTTCCTCGAACAAGCGATGGCCGAGTACGGCACGGCCATCGACGACGAGTCCGGCCTCCCCGGCAGCACTCTGCGCTACGCCCGCATCCCTTCAGAACGAGCCGCAGAGTGGGCCCAACGCCTATTCGAGCTGACCGATGAGTTCACCTCCGAGCCGCGTTCGGGCGACACCACCTATGGGCTACTGATTGCGTTCTACCCCACAGACCGTCCCCACCTCCCCGACGAATCATGAAACTGGGAGCGAACTATTGGAAGCTGTGGACGGCCTCGGTCATCTCCAACCTGGGAGACGGGGTTGCGGCCATCGCCTACCCGTGGCTGGCGTCCGCTGTGACCCGAAGTCCTCTTCATATCGCCGGAGTCGCGCTTGTGGCCCGACTCCCCTGGCTGCTCTTCTCCTTGCCTGCAGGAGTAGTTACCGATCGGGTCGATCGCCGCAAGTTGGCCGCATGGATGGACGTCGGCCGCTTCATCGTGACCATCGGCGTTTCGATCGTGGTCTTCCTCAGCGCTTCGGATCTGCCCACACCTGAGGAGATCGAAGCTGGCACTGCAACAACACCAGAATCTGCTCTGCTGCTCGCTCTCATCTACGCCGCAGCACTCCTACTCGGGATTGCCGAGGTCTTCAGAGACAACTCAGCCCAGACACTTCTTCCCGCGATCGTCGACAAGCAACACCTCGAACGAGCAAACGGTCAGATGTGGGGGGCCGAAATGGTCATGAACTCCTTCGTCGGCCCTCCACTCGCGGGTGTGCTCATCGCGATCGGCTTTGCGGTGCCATTCTTCGTGGACGCCGGGACATTCGCGGTGGCGGCGGCGCTCCTGTTCATGATCACCGGCAGCTTCGCTCCGACGGGTCAAGATGAGAAGCCGCGCGCTTCGTTCAAAGAAGACCTCAAAGAGGGAGTCCGCTGGCTTTGGCAGCACCCGCTCTTCCGCCCTATGGCAATTGCTCTCGGAATCCTGAACGGAACGTTCATGATGGCCGCCGCCACCTTGGTCCTATTCGCACAAGAGGTGCTCGAGTTGGACGCAACGGGGTTTGGACTTCTCACCACTGGTGTTGCTGTGGGTGGCGTTGTCGGTGCGTTGACCGCCGACCGAGTGGCCAAAGCCCTCGGCCAAGGAGCGTCTCTATTCACCACCATCATCCTCGGCGCCGTCTCACTGGTGGTGAGCGGACTCACTTCCTCGTTCTGGGTGTTCTGGGCGATGGGCTTGGTCTCGGCGGCGACAGGAACCTTGTGGAATGTGATCACCGTCAGCCTCAGGCAGTCGCTGATCCCGGACCGAATCCTCGGGAGGGTCAACTCCGTCTACCGATTCCTTGGCTGGGGGATGATGCCGATCGGTTCGGCGCTGGGTGGGCTGATTGCCGCCATCTCGGAGCCGATCATTGGTCGCGAGTTGGCTCTCCGCAGCCCTTTCCTGATTGCCGGTGCCATCACCATCGGGCTCTTCGTCTACGCCCTGCCCCGGCTGAACACATCGAGAATCGAAGAGGCGAAGGCGCTGGCCGAGGTCTAGATCAGATCGACCGGAACCTCGATCTCCATGGCCAGCAATTGCTGTGCCACTGTCTTGCCCTGCGGGTCCATTCGAAGTGAGGCGGTTCCGCCCTCTCCCAGTCCGCCGACCAACAGGAAGTTAAGAGCCCTGATACCGGGGAGTTCGTAGCGTTGCACTTCGGTCGCACCCAGACCCTTCAGGTGTGCACCAACCCGATCGACCGTCAGCTCACGCCGCAGCACCGGCCAGAGTTCAGAACGTCGAGCCCGGATCCCGACGTTTACATCGCTCCCCTTGTCACCCGAGCGGCCGTGGGCCACCTCGACCAGGCGAACCCTTTGCGTTTCGCCGGCAAACTGCTCGATCTCGGAAACCGCTGGCTCCAGTGGACTATCCGGACCCGCCGACGCGGTGATCGGAACCTCGATCTCCTGGCCTTCGAAGATGACAGTCGGACTCAACACCGATCTCGGCACTCCGAAACACTCCAACCTTATGAGTGGCGTCGGCCGTGGCAGGCCAGCTCCACCTCCGGTGACGCCCGGAGGTCCTGCAAGTCCCAAGGACGGCACCTCACGGACGAATCTGGCTACCGCTTCCCTGTCGGCATGGTGGACGGCGACCTTCAACATGACTTCGTCGTCCGACCCGATGACCTCGACAGAAGCCTGAGCGAAGTCGCCGGCTCCGGCTTCGGTCAACATCTCACGTCCTCGTTCGAGGATGTCGTGGCCGGCCCGGTGCGCCTTCCGAGCAGCGTCAATGCCACCGATATAGAGCAGCGACATGGCTCGCCAACCGTCCTGGACCTGAGCACAGCCTTTGTAGAACTGCGGCGGCGTCCTTCCCCTCGCACCTCGCACCTCCACCCGGTTGTCACCCAGATCCTCAACCGTCACGGCTGACCAATCACATGTGACGTCGGGGAGCAGGTAGGCAGCGGGGTTGCCGATCTCGTAGAGGATCTGCTCAGTGACGGTCCTCTCGTCGACGACAGCATTCGAGCCGCCTGCGGCAGTCAAGACCATTGACCCGCCCTGAGAGACCTCCACGATGGGGTATCCCGGGTTAGACCAACTCGCAGTGTCTTCCCAATCGGTGAGCAAGCCCCCTGTTGATTGAGGCCCGCACTCGATCAAGTGACCTGCGAGAGAACCCACCGAAAGAAGGTCGAGATCGCTCCTGGCCCAACCGAACTCATGAATGAGGGGCCCCAGCGCAAGAGCCGAGTCGACCACTCGACCCGTGACAACTATCTCCGCACCCAACCCAAGAGCCTCGGCAATGGGCCAAGCACCCAGATAGGCGTTGGCGGACATGGCTCCTTCGGGCATGAAATCGGTTTCGCTGAGGTCGTCGCCTTCGATAACCGCCACTCGGGCAGATGGATCGGTGGCTCTGATCAGCTCAGCCGCCGCTTTGGGATTCACTCCCCCGGCGTTGGTGATCACCTTGATTCCCGATTCTCGGTACCTGGAGACGTTGGCTGCGATCGTCTCGATGAGATCGCGCGCATATCCCAGACTGGGATCAGCCCGCTTGGCTCGACTCAGGATCGCCATCGTGATCTCAGCCAGCCCCTCATAGATCACATAGTCGGACCGCCCATCCGATATCAGCTGAGGCGTGGAAAGCGAAGAGTCACCCCACGCCCCCGCAGCCCCGGCAATTCTCACCACCTTCTCTTCAGACACAAGCTCAAAGGTAATGTCCGAATCCGATGTCTCTCGCGCCCTTCACCCAGGAACACGATCTCCTGAGGCAGACGATCGCTGAATGGGTGGCAGCCGAAGTCACCCCCAACCTGGCTCAATGGGAGGACGACGGTTGGTTTTCAAACGATGTGTTTCGCCGCGCGGGGGAGCTTGGCTTCCTGGGTTTGGCATTCCCCGAGTCGGCTGGTGGTCAGGGCGGCGACTACTGGTCCCAGGTCGTGTTCCTAGAAGAGTTGGGCAAAGTGAGCCAGGCCATTGCCATGGTCCTTTCTGTGCAAACGGACATGTCAACGCCACCGCTTCTCAAATTCGGGACCGAGCGGCAAATCGACCGATGGCTCAAACCGGCACTCAATGGAGAGCTGATCGGCGCAATCGGGATCACCGAGCCGGACACCGGATCCGACGTTGCCTCGATACGCACCAACGCGGTGCGTGACGGCGATGAATGGATCCTGAATGGCCAGAAGATGTACATCACAAATGGGGCAAGGGCCGACTTCATAACCATGGTGGTGCGAACCGCGCCGATCGAAGAGGCCGATCCTTGGGGTGGAATATCGATGTTCATCGTCGACACCAGCCTCGACGGCTTCGAGGTGAGCCAGAAGCTCGAGAAGTCCGGAATGAAGATGTCCGATACCGCTCTCCTATTCATGGAGGACGTCCGCCTTCCCCCTGACTCGCTGCTTGGCGTTGAAGGCGAGGGCTTCAAGCAAATCATGTGGGAGCTTCAAGGCGAACGACTTGGCGTCTCAGTCTTCGGAGTGGCTGGGGCAAAGGCGGTTCTCGACGAGGCTCTGAGCTACGCCTGCGAGAGGCACGCCTTCGGTAGACCCATCGGAGACTTCCAAGCCCTATCCCATCGTCTGGTCGACATGGCCACCGAGATCGAGGCAGTGGAGGCCCTCATATACGAGTGTTGCGACCTCTGGAACCGGGGTATCTACGCCACGGAGGAAGTGGCAATGGCCAAACTCAGCGTCGGCGAGCTTTGCAACAAGGTGGTCGACGAAGCAGTCCAGACAATGGGGGGAGCCGGGCTCGTCGAAGGCTCGTTCATAAGTCGTGAGTGGCTGGGCATGAGGATCGGGCGGATCGGTGGGGGCTCAGATGAGGTTCAACGTCAGATTCTCGCCAAGACGATGGGCATCGGATGAGCGGCCTAACACCGCTCTTCCTCGAAGAGCACGAGGCGTACCGCCAGGCAGCGCAGATGTTCGTCGAGAAGGAGCTGGCACCCAACGCCGACCGCTGGGAAGCAGAGCGGGACTATCCCAAGGAACTGTTCGCAAAGGTGGGGTCTGCTGGCTTCTTCGGTGCGAAGTTCAGCGAGCGTTGGGGCGGAACCGGACCTGACTTCGCTGCCGAGGCCGTGTGGGTCGAAGAGGTATCTCGCTGCGGAGCATTCGGCCTCGCCTCAGATCTCGGTGCTCATTCCTCGCTAGCTGCTCTCTACGTCGATCGATTCGGAACAGAGACACAAAAGGACAACTACCTCAGGGCTTCCATCGAGGGGACGGCAGTTGGCGCGCTCGCCGTCACTGAGCCAGGAACCGGCAGCGACGTCAACGGAATCCAAACCAAGGCAACGCGAGACGGCGACGAATGGCTCATTAACGGTCCGAAGACCTTCATCACCAACGGCTCTTGGGCTGACTACGTCGTGGTGGCAGCCAAGACATCCGACGACCCCGGGCATAAGAACATCACGCTGTTCATCGTCGAAGGCGACACCCCAGACTTCGACCGGCGAAGAATGGACATGATTTCCTGGAAGACATCCCACACCGGCGAGCTCTACTTCAACGACGTCCGCATCTCCGACGAGCAACGACTCGGGGATGTCGGCTCAGGATTCGGCCACATCATGCAGAACTTCCAATGGGAGAGGCTCTTGATGTCGCTCAGTGCACTATCGATGGCCGAACTCTCGCTTGAGACCGCCATTCAATATGCAACTGATCGTTCGGCTTTCGGCAGACCGATCATCAAGTTCCAGGTCTGGCAGCATCGGTTTGCCGACCTTGTGATGCGGATCAGGTCATCGAAGGCACTCGCCTACCGGGCGCTCCGACTCCACATCGCAGCAGAGAACAGCGAAGAGGAGGACAGGGATGAGCTGGTCAGGCTGACTTCGATGGCAAAACTTCACTCCCAACGCCTGGCGCTCAAAGTCGCCGACGAGTGCGTCCAGGTTCACGGAGGGTCCGGTGCGCTCATGGAATATCGGGCTCAACGGTTCTGGCGAGACGCGAGAGTGGGCCCTATCGGGGGTGGAACGGACGACATCATGCGCAACGTCATCGCCCGAACGATGGGTCTGGGAGTCGCCTGATTCCGAAGGCGGCGGCGCCTTACTCGGTTTGAGTACGGGGTCAGCACCGACTCAGACAACGATGGCAACCTCTAGATGCCGATGATTGGCGAATCGCTCCCCGGCTCTTGGCCCATGGCTTGGACAGCCGTCTGAAAGAACCTTCCCTGCATGGCGTAAAGGCCACCACCGTCGTTCTGAACAACCTGACCGTTGAGCCATCGAGCCTCAGGCAGACACATCAGGGCCACGGCTTCGGCAGCATCCTCGGGACTCGCTGCCTCTCGAAGAGGATGGGTTTCGCTCTCTGCCGCCTTGAGCGGTTCATAGAGAGAGCCGGTCATCATTCGGATCGAATCGGTGTCCACGTATCCGGGCAACACACCGACAGAAGTGACTCCCATCGGCGCCAACTCCGAAGCCAGATATTTCACGAGAGTTTCCATCGACGACTTGGCTGCCGCCAACAGCCCATGTGTGGGGATATAGCCGACGGTGTCAGCACCAGAAATGGCGATGATCCGGCCGCCCGACTTCTCCAACATCGGGAACGCGAGTTGAACCATGAGGATGAAGTGCCTGACGGATATGGCGAAGGTCTTATCGATGTGATGCATCTTGAGAGCCAGCAGCGGCTTCAACGCCGTTGCGGCGGCGTTGGCGATGAGAAAGTCGAGGCGCTCTTCGGTAGCGACGATCTCTTCGAAAGCCTCTGTGACACTCTGTTCATCCAGGAGGTCCATCTGGATAGCTCTCGCGTCTCCGCAACTCTCAACCACCGCAGTCGCAGCTTCACTCTGTTCGCGGTAGGTGATGAGAACACGAGCTCCCCAGCTCGAGAGCTTTGATGCCGTCGACGCGCCGAGACCACGACTACCGCCGGTGATTAGGGCCGTCTTTCCTGCCAAAGGTTGATTCATGGCGCCGAGGGTAAGGCCCAGTTTCGGAGACGACCCACATTCTCGAAACCAACCGAGGAGTAGAAGGCGTTCGCCGCCCGTGGCTCGTCGGTAGTCACCCGAGCCATGCTCATTCCGGCGGCCTTCATGTCATTGAGAGCATGATGCAACAGGGCTCGACCCAGACCCATGCGCTGGAACTCGGGATGCGTTCCGAATGGTTCGATTTGAGCGATGCCGCTGGAGTCTGCCCACCACACCACAAACGCTCCGATGCGACCGTCTTCCCTGACTACGACGAGATCTCGCTCGGCCATGTAGACCGGTGACCTCATGAACCTCAGATATCGCTCGAGGTGCGTTTGCGGATCCATCGAGGACTCGAACGCGGCATGTGATGCCCGTCGCCGTTCGTCCGCCTCATGTTCACCGTTCACCGCTCGGATTGACCAACCTTCGGGGAGTCTTGGCTCGGGTGTCGGGTGACGATCCAAGTCCCACTCGTAGGCAATCCAAGAGAACACTGGCTCGAGATCTCGCTTGCGGAGATCTGACTCCAACTCCGGATCTTGCTCAGATACCCATGCAACCTCCCCGCGACCTCCAAGCAGGCGTTGTGACCACTCGACCAGAGGCATCAACGGTTTGCCGGGACGACCGAAGACGAAGATCTCCCGGTCACGAGAGCGATCGACGATCGAAAAGGCATCTTCGCCTTGAACCCACCAGAGAAACGGGTGCCGGTCGTCTGCGTGATACATCCACCACCCCAGCTCACCCGGATGCGAGTAGTAGCGGCTTCCTCCGGCGGCCAGACCCTCCGAAAGGATGTCCTGAAGTAGCGGCAAGTCGCTTTCATCCGCCGGTCTGACACCTTGCGCCAGGGGATCCGGCAGGGTACAAGCCGACGGCACCGGCAGCCCATGTTGTTCGGCGGCTCGCTCCACCATCGACACGTACCAGTCATAGGGACCGACATCAGCTGGTGCACCCGCGTAGGAGTAGGTGAGGCCAACCTCGGTGTCGACAGGGTCATACAACGGCTCTGCCAGGTCGAGTAGTTCACGCTCCTCGTCGTCGATATCCCAAAGGACTCCCCCAACAGAACCCTCTGCGACTGGGCGGATATTCAGCTTCGCCGAACCGTCAACGGATGGCTTGTCGTAGGCGGCCCTCCATCCCGAGATCGTTGCTTTGCCCACCAACTTCGCAGACGGGCAGCGGCTCCTCATTTGAGGGCCCCACATGTTCGATCCGTATGCGAAGTAACGGAAGGTCAATCCTGGATCCACTCCTCGAGAGGAATCCCGAGACCGTCGGCGATGCGATTGGCATATGCGTAGTAGGCGGTGGCTTCCACGATGTGGAGGACGTCGGTGTCACTGAAACCCTCGTCCCTGAGACCATCGACATCTGCCTCCACCATCCCGCCCGGGTTGGCAGTGAGTTTCAGCGCGAAACGCAACATGGCCTTCCGCTTGGTCGAAATGGCGGCCGATTCGAAATCGTCCTCGATGGCTTCGACGAGCGTGTCGTCCCTGAGCAGTCGGCGCAGACCGCGCCGGTGATGGGTCACTCAGTAATGACAGTCGTTCGCCTGGGAGACGACGACCGCAATCATCTCTCGATCGACCTTCCTCAGGGTCTTGGTCGACTTCATCGCCTGCCGGTAGAGCACGTTGTGCGCATCCATGCTTCCAGCGTCGAGAGCATGCACTCTCATGATCCAGTCCACTCGATCGTGTGCGGGGTCGATCACCTGAGGCTTGATGTCGGCGAGATCCCCCTCCCAGTCGTCTTCATGCGGGGCTTCAATCCATGGCATCAGGTCAACCTACGGGACCGACCCTGGGAACCGGGAGCTTGACATCGATGAGCCTCGACCCGAATCGAAGACCGACGGCAACAAGGACCCCCAGGAGAAGCCTGAAGTCGTCGTTCAGCGGAGCGGTGAGAAAGACCGTGGCTGCGGCAGCAGCGGCTGCCGAGGCGTAGAAGTCACCAGATCGATAGAGGACCCCCGGAATGTCACCCGCGAGAACATCTCGAATCATTCCCCCTCCGACACCGCTCACCACGCCTGCGAACACTGTCCCCCAGAAATTGAAGCCCAACTCCAGTGCCGTGGCCGCACCGAGCGCCGCGAACAGGGCCAGGCCGAGAGTGTCCAACCCGTAGAGAATCCATCCTTGGGGGATCCAACGATGCCCAACGAAGACAACAAGGCAAGCAAAGGCAATCGCCCACAGGAGAGCTTCATTCGTGAGCGACGTTGGTGGAATTGTCCCGGCGATGAGGTCCCGGATGGACCCACCCCCGACTGCCGTCACGAAACCCAGGACGATCACGCCGACGACGTCGAAGCCTTTGGCAACAGCGGTAAGCGCGCCGGCCACGGCGAAAGTGAGGGTCCCGACCCATACGAGGACCTCGACGAGTTCCATGACGTCAACGTTAAGAGAAGGACACCGCAGGGCCTAGGAATGGGGTGGACGCCCAGGCCCCGCGGTGAAGGTGCGACTGGAGCGGAGATGAGGATGAGGAGAAGGGGTGCCACTCGGGGAAGTGGCGAGTTTCTCCGCTCCGTCGCAAGTTGGAGGAGGATCAAACGCTTGTGCGTTTGTTCACAAAGTCTCTGACGCACCCGGTTCCGGAACGGTTCCCACTTTTTGAAGAAATACTCAAAACTCAGGGTTCGCGCCTATTAGTGAGGAGTAGGAATCCAGGGTCCGCTACAGCGGCCAAAGTCGGCCGAGACCCAGATGCGGCCGACCGGCGTCTGTTTGGCCGACAGAGCGGCTGGACACGACCCACCCCGACGATGACCCCCGAGGCCGAATCCATACGTCAACGCAGGAGGCAAGCGGCCAAAGTCGGCCGCCCTTAAGTCAGTTGCTGAAGGTGACCGAGAAGGCGGGGGCCCAACGGGTGACAACCCGTCCGTAACACTCTCCGGCAGCGAGCATGTCTCCGGCCTCCAACGAGCGGACCGACTCCTGTATCTGTTCGCAGGAATCGTCAAAGACGAGCTCTTGGGGATCGAACAGCTCCGAGACGGACGCGTAGTCGAGCTCGAGCATCGAATCAGCCGAGAACGGTTGCAGCCAATCCACCAGATGCGAAAGCTCCTCAGCAGGCCCCGCGAACACCCCAAGATTCACCAGAACTCGATGCGCATTGGCGATCCGACGTCTTGCTGGCTCGATGTCGGCCCGATATCGGAGGCGGGGCCCGTTCGGCCCGTCGTAGACCTCTTTGTCCGACGGGTCGAATCCGACAAACCAGCGCACAGGCACGTGCCACGCGGACACCAACACGTGGGAGCGGTGTTCAGGATTGGCACGGCGATAGGCCTTGAGCTCAGCGTCGGCCGCTTCAGCAGACCCCTCGGGGATCAGACCCGCTCCCATCCCTCGGTAGGTATTGGCGAACGCGACCGTCGACTCTAGGACTCTGAGACGGAGATTCCGGGGGCATGTGAGTCGTCGGCCATCCCATTCCACTGACCAGCCGGCCTGCCCGGCCTCCTCCGATAACAAACCGTATGTCCTGACGAAGCCGGGGACGGGCGCGTCGGAGGCGGCAACTTCAGGTGAATAGACCCTGAGGTAGGCAGCCTTCGTCATCCGTTCATCCTGGCATATCCGACGAGGTGTGCGCCCGGACGCAACGCCGTCCAGCCCGGTAAGATCACCACACCTGGTCCCAAAAATCGAGGAGGTCAACAACCTTGGGTGTATTCGACGCTGTTGCCATTGAGGGCCACGAACAGGTCCTCTACGGATACGACAAGGTGTCTGGCCTCAAGACGATCATTGCGATCCACAGCACAGCCCTCGGTCCCGCTTTAGGCGGGACTCGCTTTTTTCCGTACGAATCTGAAGCAGAAGCCGTCGAAGACGTTCTTCGTCTTTCCAAGGGAATGACCTACAAGGCCGCAGCTGCAGGCCTCGACCTCGGGGGTGGCAAAGCCGTCATCATTGGCGACCCCAGGGAAATGAAATCAGAGCGACTTTTTCGGGCATACGGCCGCATCGTCGACTCTTTGCAGGGGCGGTACATCACCGCCGAAGATGTTGGAACGACCACACAGGACATGGACACGGTTCGTTCCGAGACCCGTTGGGCCCTCGGCAACAGCGTGGCTCTCGGCGGAGCAGGCGACCCTTCACCCGTCACTGCCCGCGGCCTTTTTGCCGCCACCAGAGCCGTGGCCCAGAAGCTCTGGGGAGATCAAGACCTGGCTGGTCGCCGTTTCGCGGTTCAGGGAGTAGGCAAAGTGGGTGGAGCGTTCGTGCAGCTTCTCGTCGAAGCGAGGGCCGAGATCATCGTCACCGACGCTTATGAACCTGCGATCCAAGCTGCGGTCGACAACTACGGAGTGAAACCGGTCGAGCCCGACGACATCATCAACGTCGACTGCGATGTCTTCTCTCCCTGCGCACTCGGCGCATCGCTGAACGAATCCACCATCCCCAAGCTCAACTGCCAGGCGATCGTGGGTAGCGCCAACAACCAGCTCGCGACAGACGACGACGCCGAGAGGTTGGCCGATCGAGGAATCCTGTACGCACCTGACTTCGTGGTGAATGCCGGTGGGCTGATCAACGTCTACGACGAGCTACACGGCTATTCGAAGATGAGAGCTCTTCACAAGGTCGACTCGATCTATGACGCAACGATGCGCATTCTCGATACAGCCGAAGAACACGGAATCAACCCCAATGCCGCGGCGGAGAAGGTTGCTGAGGACCGCATCAGGGACATCGGTGACCTGAGACGCTTCCGCCGGAGCGGGGACGACCGCAACTGATCGTGAACACGTTCGACACTCCATCCGACCACAAGAGCCTGGGGCTATCCGACGACCAGGTCGTCGAGATGTACCGCCTGATGCTGATGTGCCGCCGCGTCGACGACCGCATGTGGGCGTTGCAACGGCAAGGGCGGGCGGCGTTTGTCCTCGGCTCCTCGGGTCATGAGGCAGTGCAGGTCGCGTCGGTGTTTGCGCTCGACACAACGAAGGACTGGGTGCTCCCGTATTACCGGGACATGGGTGTTGGGCTGGCCTGGGGTTTCACCCCGCTGGAGGTTTTCCTCGGCGTATTCGCCAAGAAGGATGATCCCTCCTCAGGAGGTAGACAGCTTCCGAGCCATTGGTCCGACCCCGACCGCAACGTATTCACTCAGTCGTCAGTCATCGGGACTCAGTTCCCTCACGCCGCCGGTATCGCTCATGGGCTCAAGACCAAAGGCTCCGACGCCGTCGCCGTTGTGTACGGAGGCGAGGGCGCCACGTCGGAAGGCGACTGGCACGAGGCGATGAATTGGGCTGGCATCCACAACCTGCCTTACATCTGCGTCGTCGAGAACAACCAGTACGCAATCTCGGTCCCTTCAGAGGAGGAGGTGGCGGGCCAGATCGCCGACCGCGCTGCTGGCTACGGGTTTCCCGGTCACCTCATCGACGGAAATGACCCTTTCGAAGTTCTGGCCACGATGCGGGCGGCGGTAGCTCGCGCCCGGGCCGGCGAAGGACCGACGTTGATCGAAGCGATGACCTATCGCTATTCGGCTCACACCTCCGACGACAACGACACGCTTTATCGGACCCGTGAGGAAGTGGAGGCTTGGAAGAAGAAGGATCCCCTGGTCAAGCTTCAGCAGTACCTGATCGAGAACCGACTTCTCTCGGAAGCCCAGGAGGCTGAGCTGGACGACAGGGTGACCCAGGAGCTGGCTGAAGCCGTCGAGATAGCCGAAGCCGCCGCCAACCCCGATCAACCGACCACCCATGTGTATGCCAACCCAATTGTGCCGACTGAGCCGACGACCGAGGTGGAACCGATACCTCAGGGCGAGACCATCAACCTCATCACGTCGATCAACCGAGCCCTGCACGAGGTTTTCGAAGCCCACGACGATACTGTCCTGTTCGGTGAAGACGTCGCAAGACGGAAAGGTGGCGTGTTCAAGGCCACCGAAGGCCTGACCGAGCGATTTGGCCCCGATCGGTGTTTCAACACTCCCATTGCGGAGTCATCGATCATCGGTTGTGCGGTAGGTATGTCGGCTACGGGTTTCAAGGTCCTGCCCGAGATTCAGTTCGCCGACTACATCCATCCGGCCTTCAATCAGATCGTCTCCGAGGCTGCTCGTGTCAGCTATCGGTCCGACGGACGTTGGAACGTACCCATCGTCATCCGAACCCCTTACGGTGCCGGGATCCACGGCGCCCAATATCACTCACAATCCATCGAGGCCTTCTACAGCCACGTCCCCGGCCTGAAGGTCGTCGTGCCGTCCACTCCGGCAGACGTCAAAGGACTCTTGCACTCGGCAATCGAAGACCCTGATCCGGTGATGTTCCTCGAACCGAAGAAGCTCTACCGGCTCGCCAAAGGTCCCTACCCAGAGGGCGAACATCGGGTCCCGATCGGAAAGGCCGCGCTGAGACACGAAGGAACCGATCTCACGATGATCGCCTACGGAGCTATGGCTCACTTTGCGATGCAGGCGGTTCCGATTCTCGAAGAGCTCGGGATCAGTCCGGAATTGATCGATCTCAGAACGCTGAAACCGCTCGATTGGCCAACGATTGAGGCCTCGATCAAGAAGACGTCACGCGCCCTCGTCATGCATGAGGACAACGAATTCGTGGGTTACGGGGCTGAGATTGCAGCTCAGATCGCGGACAAGACCTTCGAGTGGCTGGATGCCCCGGTAAAGCGGTACGCCCTCCCCGATGTGCCCTTGATGCCATACGCTGGGTCCCTCGAAAACGCCCTGTACCCGACGGCCGAGGCGATCGTGGAGAGAGCACAGGAGCTCGCCAAGTATTGACAAGCGTGTGCATCTGTGCACGCATAGCGTGCTCAGATGCACACGCCCGATACCCTGCGGCCCGATGTCGGTCCTTTCCCACCTATCTGAGCTCGCAGGGCACGCGTTCGAGGAGCTAGGCCTCCCAGCAGAGCTGGGCGAGGTGGTTCCTTCGCAGCGGCCTGAGCTGGCCCAATACCAGTGCAACGGTGCCATGGCAGCCGCCAAACAGGCAAAAAGAAGCCCGCGGGACATCGCCGCAGACGTCGCAAAGACGCTCGAAGCCCACGAAGAGATCGCCGCCACCGACGTTGCCGGTCCCGGTTTCATCAACATCGACCTCACCCCTGAGGCGTTGGCTCAATGGGCCACCACCTCTGCCGCCGACAACAAGCTCGGCTTCCATACCGTCGAGACTCCGAACCGGGTTCTCGTCGACTACGCCGGTCCCAATGTCGCCAAGGCGATGCATGTCGGGCACCTCCGGGCGACGATCATCGGCGACTCTCTCGCACGTGTCTTCGATTTCGCCGGCCACAACGTCATCCGGGACCCCCACTTCGGAGACTGGGGTTTTCAGATGGGGCTACTGATCGCCACCGTCGAAGAAGAAGGGATTGATCCAAAGACGATCACACTCGCCGACCTGCAACGGATCTACCCCGAGGCTTCCGAGAGAGCCCGGACCGACGAGGACTTCGCCGATGTGGCCCGGGCAACCACCGTCGCACTCCAGTCAGGTGATGAGCAAGCGTTGGCTATCTGGAAACAGATGAAGTCGGTATCTGAGGCTTCTCAGCGCCAGGACTTCTCGGCGTTAGGGGTGGAGTTCGACCTCTGGTACGGCGAGTCAGATGTCTCCAACCGGCTCAAACCCTTGGTGCAGAGACTCATTGAAGCCGGTGTCACCGAGCAGTCCGATGGAGCGCTGGTGGTTCGAGTGCAAGAGAACGACGACAACCGGGAGTGGCCTCCCCTCATCGTCAAGTCGTCAGCTGGCGGTTTCTTGTACTCGACAACTGACGTTGCGACATTGGAACACCGTGTCGATGACCTCGAAGTCGACCTGATGCTCTACGTGGTCGACCACCGACAGGGTGACCACTTCACACAAGTGTTTCGCGTGGCTCGAAAAGCCGGGATCGCCAGTCCCGATGTCGAGATGGAACACATCGGGTTCGGGACCATGAACGGTCCCGACGGCAAGCCATTCAAGACCAGGGAAGGTGGCGTTGTCCGATTGGCCGACGTCATCGAGTTGGTGACCGACGCCGCCCGGGACCGACTCGACGAGGCCAACCTCGCCGCCGACTATCCCCAGGAAGAACGTGAGCTGATTGCACGACAGGTTGGTGTCGCCGCCCTCAAGTACGGCGACCTGATCAACAACCGAAACTCTGACTACGTGTTCAACCTGGAACGCTTCAGCTCCTTCGATGGGAAGACCGGGCCGTTCCTCCAGTACGCAGCGGTGCGTATCAAATCGATTCTCCGCATCGCCGAAGAGCGGGGCCTGAAGACAGGTGCCATCCTCGCCCCGGCGTCCGAAGTGGAGACCAACCTCTTCTTGTTGCTGTTGGAGATGCCGGAAGTCATACAACGAAGCATCGACCTTCGGGAACCAAACCACATCGCCGAATACAGCTTCGAATTGGCGAGGCAGTGGAACCGCTTCTATGAGAACTGCCACATCCTCACCGAGGAAAACGCTGCTCGACAGGCCTCCTGGCTAGCGGTGGCTCAGTGGGCTGAAAGCGCCCTGGAGACTCTGCTCTACATCCTCGGGATCGAGGTCCCCGAGCGAATGTGATGACAGAAATCAGGTTGGCGACAGCCGACGACTTCAAGTCGATCGCAGAATGGACCAAGGACACATTCATCTGGGGCGACTACGTCCGTCACCGCTTCCACACTTGGCTCGAAGAGAAGGACACTTCAGTCTTTGTGTGTGTTGATAGCTCCGATGAGCCGATCGCTCTCGCCAACGCAGTACAGATGTCGGAGCGAGAAGCGTGGATGGAGGCGGCTCGAGTGCACCCCGACCACCGGCGGCAGGGCCTCGGAACCGCACTGAATCATGCGGGGGTCGAGTGGGCAGCTGAACGAGGATGTCAGGTCATCCGGTTGGCCACGGAGACGACCAACGAACCCGCCGTCAAACAAGTGAAAGCGCTCGGCTATCGATCCATCGGTCGCTGGTTCTACGCCGAAGTCTCCGTTGACGGGCCGCAACATAGCGAGGAGCAGTTTCGGCTCAGGCCAGCGATTTCTACAGATGCTGAGGCTTCATGGATGGCATGGGCTCCCAGCGACCTCGCCCGGGACGCCCGCGAGATGATCGCACGGGGCTGGAGGTGGCGGAGGAGTCGACCCGACGACCCGATCGAGGCAGCACAAGAAGGAAGGCTGCTTCAGTCGGCGGCAGGGTGGGCCAGCATCCGAGAGCACGCCGAATGGCTCGCTGTCGAGTGGATGGTCACCACTCCTGAAGACATCCTGGCGCTCATCGACGGTCTCCTTGAGGCGACATCTGCTCGTCAGCTGCCGGAGCTCAATTTCAAGCTTCCGGACGTCGGCTGGACTCGGGAGGCTGCAAAGCGTGTAGGAGCTACGACCTTCGGGCAGACCCTTTGGGCCAAGCCCATCTAGGCCATCTGGAGGAACACGGCCACAGCCCAGACCACGAACATGACCGGCAAGTCACCATTCCGGACCCAGGCGTACTTGTCAGGAGCGGCGCGAAACGCCAGGGACAGCGGCACACCGACCAGAGGCATGATCGTCATACCGACCACGCCGGTCACCCGCATCACCTCGAGCCCGTGGAAGATCGGAGTGGGAACCCCATCGACGAGCCCTCCGACGAACTCATAGATCAACAGACCGACGAACCCAACCAGGAAAACGGCCAACGTCCTGCCGATGCCAACTTCCCAGAGCTTGAAGCCAACGAGCCTTCTCCCACGGCCGAGAGGACCTTCGGAGGCCACTCCCAAGCAGAACCCTCCTGTCACCGCAAGGACGATCGCTGAAACCAACATCTCGCCTGTCGAGAGATCCTCATTTGTGACCACCATGAGCCCGAAGCCACCTATCGCGACGGCAACAGCCAAACCGACGAGGATCGCCCCGAGAACCATCAGACCGACGTCAGCCATCGTCCCAAAGGCTCCGTAGGCGAGGATCCCATACCTCTTGAGAAGACCCATGCTCGTGTTGGCCTGAGTGTCAGTCACCGACCCGACCCTATCGCCTCCGCATACCACTCGACAGGATGACGAATCTCGTAGTCGGAATCTAGATAGGAACGCAGTTGCATCTCGCAGCCTGGGTTCGCAGAAGCCACCAGACGGGTCCTCGCTTCCCTGACCTGCTGGGCCTTGGCCTCTCCGAGCTGAGCCGACGCTTCCGGTTGATTGATGGTGTAGAGCCCTGCTGCACCGCAGCACATGCCCACAGTGTCGATCTCAACCACGGTGTATCCGGCCGCAACAAGAATCTGCCGCGGTTCGTCGACGACACGCTGTGCATGACGGAGATGACAAGGATCCTGGACGGCGATCTCCTTTCCGTTGGGTGGGAGTTCGGGGAGACGCCCTTCTGATACGGCCCTGGCGATGGCCACGGTGACATCCAGAACCTCGGTTCCTTCCCATCCAGCCTCACGCAAGTGTGCGGAGCAGCCGGCAGCGGTAGCCACGACAGTGTCGAACTGTGCAAACGCATCAAGGTTCTGACTCGACATCTGCTCTGCCTGTGCGGTCAAGCCTGAGTGCGCAGCCAGAGCCCCGCAGCATGTCTGGTCGTTCGGAGCCTCCACGCCATAACCGGCGCGCTCGAGAAGTTGGACCGTCGCCCGATTCACTGGCCGGAACCACTCGTCCTGAATACAGCCGGCGAGAAGAGCGACTTTCGTTGCCTCGCCGCTCGAATAGCCAACAATCGACGGCCCCCTCTGGCGCAGGTCACGTGCTCCCGCTACCAGCCTTCGGAACCTCCGTGGGCTCAACGAAGTGAGCTTGAGACGTTGAGCGGCGGCGAGGCTCCAGCCCGACAGCTTTCGCAGCAACCTCGAACGGAGCGCTGTGCCGGCGAGCAGCCCACTCAGTCGCGACCGACCCTGGACCTGCTCCTCAATCTCGGCACGGGCACCTTCGAGCATGCGGCCATAGGGCACCATTCCCGGACAGACCGGTTCGCAAGCACGACATCCGAGACAGAAGTCGAGCAACCCGGCGAAGGTGTCGTCGACCGGCACAAGACCTTTGGCGACAGCATCCATCGCCTGAATCCGCCCCCGTGGCGACGCCGTCTCCCGTCCGGTCAACCGGAAGGTTGGGCAAGCCGGAAGGCATAGCCCGCATTGAACACATGCATCGAGTTCGGACCTAGTGGGATGGTGATCGGTGACCCAGGCCATCACAGGCCTCCCGGAAGCCGGCCGGGGTTGATCACACGTCTCGGGTCGAACTGTGCAATCAACTTGGCCTGGAGGTCGACACCCGGTGGAGGGGAACCCCAGGGGTCGAAGTCTTCGGCCTCGCCCGATGTCACCACGAGTCGGCCGCCGACGGACTCAGCCCAACTCCGGAAGTCTGGGTCGAACGAGTCTGAGGAGCATCGAATCTCACCGACGCCGTGGACCGCCAGAAAGCCCCACGCGTCGGGCATCCGTTCGATCGCGTTCGCCATCTCGGCAGGCGGAACGCGCAGAGACCACGTGAACTCACCAGCAGGGTCGACCGGCCAGCTGTGACCAGGGCGAGCCGTCCCGCCAAGCCTCCTCGTCTGTGCTTCTACCTCCGAATGAGTGCCCGCCAGGAACACCGACACGCCTTCCCTCGTCTCGAGCACGGCGAGTGGTCGGGTCACTTCTGAGGCCCTGTCCGGATCATCCACCTGGACCGTCATTTGGCCTTCGGGAACCGGCCAGAGTTTGAGACAAACGGAAACCACAACTCCCATCGCACCGAATGCTCCGACCGCAAGACGATGAAGGTCGTAGCCAGTCACGTTCTTGACCACACGTCCCCCGCTTCGCACCACCCGGCCGTCACCCGTCACCAGAGTGGCCTCCAGGACTCGCTCACGAGTTGGGTAGAGTTTGCCTCTCCGTAGCGCCGACACTCCGGCCGAGATGGCGCCTCCGACTGTTCCGCTCCCCGGATGCTCGGGCATGACTGAGGTCTGGTTTGCCTCGTTGAGCTTCGCCTCCATCTCGGCAATCGGCGCCCCTGCCGCCACCACGACGGTGAGGTCATCCGGATTCCAGACTTCGACCTGGGTCAGGCCATTCATCACCATCAGCAGGTCTGGGCTGACAGGTCGGCCATACCCTGAATGAGTACCGCCGCCGACCACTTGCACCTTCAGACCTCGCTCGGACGCGTGTTTGAGGATGGCGGCGACATCGTCGACCGATCGCGGCTCGAGTGTTGCGGCACCGTCCGCTGCAAGGGATTGATCGACCTCGAGTCGGGCAATGTGTGGTGGATTTCGTGTCACACCCACACGCCGTCTGGGAGCTCTCTGCGGACTCCGCCAAAGTCGAAGCAACGACTTCCTTCGGGGAGGACTTTTGTCGGGTTGAAGACACCAGCCGGATCGAAGACTTCTTTGAGACGCGCTTGCGCATCGAGATCCAGTTCCGAGAAGGAGGCTCTCATGAGATCGCGTTTCTCGATACCAATGCCGTGTTCACCGGAAAGGGCACCGCCAGCCTTGAGACAGAGCGCCACAATCTCATCTCCAGCCTCATGCACAAGCCTGTTCATCTCCGGGTCGGACGAATCGAATGCAATCAGCGGATGCAGATTGCCGTCACCGGCATGGAACACATTGCACATCGTCAGCCCGTATTTCTCGGCGATGCCATAGATGCCCGTCATGACCTCGACGAGGCGGGTTCGGGGCACCACGGCATCATGGAGGTAGTAGTCGGGCGCAAGCTGGGCTATCGCCCCGAAGGCTGACTTCCTGCCTAGCCATAAGAGCGCCCGCTCATCATCGTCGGCGGCCACCTGGACGCCGGTCGCGTGGTTCTGTCTTCCGATGTCGGAAATCAGCTCAGACTGGGCGACAACGCCCTCGGTCTCACCGACGACCTCGGCCAAGAGGACAGCAGCCGCGTCGATCGGAAGACCTGCTCCGAGCCAGTTGTCCACTGCCCGCACCATCTCCTGATCCATCAGCTCGAGAGCGGCCGGAACTACACCTGCCGCGATGACATCTGAAACTGTGCGGGCGGCATCTTCCACCGTGGCGAAGTCCATCAGAAGTGTTCGCACATCCGGTTCGATCGGCAATAGCCTCACCAACGCACGGGTGACAATTCCGAGAGTCCCCTCGGAGCCAACCAACGCCCCTTTCAGGTCCAGTCCGATCGGGTCCGGAGCGGCCCCGCCGAGAACGACCACCTCACCTCCTGTGAGGACCGCCTCCATGCCGAGGACGTGGCTCGTGGTGCTCCCTTCAGATAGGCAGTGGGGACCACCGCTGTTGTTGGCGACGTTTCCGCCGATCGTGCAAGCTGATTGTGACGACGGATCTGGAGCGAAATAGAGACCGTGCGGCTTCGCAGCCACTGAGAGATCCAGGTTGATCACACCTGCCCCGACCCACGCTGTTCTGTTCTCAACATCGATCTCAATGTCTTTGATACGTGTCGTCACGACCACGATCCCGCCCTGAGTTGGGCTGGCACCTGCCGCCAGGCCGGTCCCTGCTCCTCGAGCCACGATCGGAACCCGGTGCCTCTCTGCAATCCGGACGACGGCAGCCGTCTCGTTGGCATTCGCTGGGAACACCACAACTGACGGCTCGCCCCTCATCAGCGAGGCGTCCTTCGAGAACAGGTGGAGCTCAACAGGCTCTTCGAGGACGTTCTCGTCGCCCAGCGCCTCTCGTAGATCCTGAGTCAGAGTCATCAACGTCAGGCTACTTGTCGCCGGTCCGGGTCACGTTGGAGTGCCCCACCCACCACCACCAGGGGTCATGACCGTAAGACGATCTCCGGGATCCACTTCAACAGTGCACTTGCCGGGCAGCCTCTCACGTGATCCCCCGACACGCGTGAGCCAGTCTTCACCTGCGGCGCCGGGACCTCCACCATTCAGCCCCCAAGGTTGGTTTCGTCGCCGCTCACCCATCAGAGACAAGGTCGCTGGCTCCAGGAACTCGATCTCTCGATGGATCCCTTCACCTCCTTCGAACTCCCCAACTCCCCCTGAGCCACGACGCAGCGTGTAGCTCGTGATCCGAATGGGATAGTGGCCGTGGAGAGACTCGATCGGTGTGTTCTGGGTGTTGGTCATCCCGGTCTGGATCCCAGACTGACCGTCACGTCCAGGACGAGCACCTTGGCCCCCTGCGACCGTCTCGTAATAGGCGAAGTCGTCACTACCGATCAGGACGTTGTTCATCGTTCCCTGACTGGCAGCGGGGACTCGTTCCGGGGCTGCCTGGGCCAACGCACCGAGCAGGGTGTCCGCTATTCGTTGGCTGGTCTCGACGTTTCCGGCAGCTACCGCGGCAGGCGGACTTGCATTGACGAGGCTGCCCTCGGGCGCCAACAGAGCGAGTGGTCGGTAGCAACCCCCATTTGCCGGTATCGACGGATCAGCCGCCACCCGGACCGCGTAGTAGAGACAAGACCGGGTCACGGCCTCAACCGCATTGAAGTTTGCCTCCACCTGATCGTCGGTTCCTGCGAAGTCCGCAGTCAGACCTTCGTCGTCGATATTGATCGCCACCTTGATCGCGATGTCTTCTTCGCCGAGCTCCATGTGGTCGGTGAATTCGTAGACCCCATTCGGAAGGTCCCGTAGCGCCGCCACCATCCGTCTTTCCCCGTAGCTGAGTAGTGCTTGCGCCAGATCGAAGTAGTGCTCGGTGCCTTCTGACTCGATCAACTCGATCAGACGTCTGGTGGCCACAGCGTTCGCTCCCATCTGACCATCGAGATCGCCGCGTCGCTCCCAGGGTGTCCTGGATGCCGAGAGGAACGGTGACAGAAACCCCTCGAGCCAAGCACCGTCTTGGACAGCTGCGGTCGGAGACACGATGTGACCTTCCTGTTCCAGTCGTGTGGCATGCGCTGGCATCGATCCCGGCGCCTCGCCACCAACATCAGCGTGATGAGCTCGGTTTGCTACCCATGCCACGTGGGTCGAACCGACGAAGACCGGCGAGAGAATGGTGAGGTCGTTGAGATGGGTCCCTCCGTGATACGGGTCGTTCACCGCGTACTGAACGCCGGGCTCTGGCTCGAACACATCCAGGCAGGCCTGCACTGAAGCCGGCATAGACCCCAGATGAACGGGAATGTGCTCGGCTTGGGCAAGCATCTCCCCATCCGGGGTGAAGATCGCCGCCGAGCAGTCAGCGCGCTCCTTGATGTTCGGTGACAGAGATGTCCGACGAAGAACGACACCCATCTCGTCTGCGATCGCAGCGAACTGATTTCGGGCCACCTCGAGGGTGATCGGATCGATCACTTGTTGACCAGATGCCCGATGTGTTTGGTGGCTTCTCGAAAAGAAAGGCCGCTCAATTCCTCTCGATTGGCCTTGGCGAAGTCGGCCACCGCTTGGGCATCGGTCTTTGCGTATTCCCGCAACGCCCACCCAATCGCCTTTCGGATGAAGAACTCCTTCTCATGCATTCGGCGGGTGCAGAAATCAAAGAGCCGGTTGCTATCCGTCTGTTCCTTGGCCCCGACCTGGCAGATCAGAGCCGTTCGCCGAAGCCACCTGTCCTCGTCATCGATCCATGTGTCGACGACCGGCCAGATCTCGTCGGGGAAGTCGAGAACCAGTTCTCTGATCATGTGCGTCGCCGTCTCATCAACGAAGTCCCACCAGGCACCCTCGACAATGAAGCGGGTATAGAGGGGAAGCGAATCCGGGACCATGTACTCCCCGAAGGTGACCGCCACACCTTGAGCGAGATACTTCTCTTCTCGATGGGGCAGTTCCCACAGTGCGGTGGCCATTGCCAGGTACTCGTCGTGCGACTCAGGTGCGAAGCGCTTCTTGATCTCTCGCATGATCTTGGTGCGGCCGGGCTTCTGGACCCCGTAGAACGGCATCTCGGTCTTCATGTACCAAGCCATGCCCTCAGCCTTTTCGGGGTTTCGGGCTTCGTCCAACTCGGCCTGGACGAAAGCGACTAGTTCATCGACCTTCATGCGACGAGCAGTCTATGGAGCCGACAGTCAGGCGAACCCACGAGTTCAGCGGAGAGACTTCTCCCACTCCCTGAAGGCGTCCCGAAGCTTGTCCGCGTTTTCGATGCTGCTTTTCTTGGCGGGAGGGTCAGCGCGGACTTCGTCGAGTGGGATCCCGAGCTCGTCTGCCAGGGCTCTACCTTCACTGGCATACAACAGTCGGTGCTTCTTCTGCCGCCAGACAACCACGATGCCGTCAAACGGCCCCTTTGCATCAATGGTCGCCCTGACAACGGCGACAGGGTCTCCTCGAGCGATTTCGCCAGTGACCTTCATGCCAGCTCTTCGCATGAATTCGAGCATCAACGCAAGACGATCCTCAGCATCTTTGTCCGCCTGGGCCTCGGTCCATGTCATCCCGTACTCAGGTTTCATAACCGGCATCAGCAGGTGGAACTCCGTGTCCTGTTCCTGAGACTTCTTGTAGAGCTCGGAACCAGCGGATGGCCCAGCGATTGTCTGAACGGCGACAACGAGCAGACGGCGAGGGTTCGAGTTGTTCATGATCGTCATGCTACGTCACTCCCAACATGCGAACCGCAACACCCGGGAATTCGGCACGTAGGGTTGGCGATGTGAGCGCAGTCAAGGATCACTACGGCCGGGACGGGATCTTCGAGGCGATAACCGACGCTCTTGTTGTGGCGGGTATCGATCTCGATGAAGTCACGGTCAATCATCTCGGCCCGGTCGACGAATTCCACGTCGGCGGTCGCTCCGCAACCGAAAGCCTCGTCGCACGTGCAGGGCTTCCCGACGGGAAACGCATCCTCGATGTTGGTTCCGGGGTCGGCGGCACGGCGAGGTATCTAGCTTCCAATCATGGGCACGTAGTGACCGGGATCGACCTGACTCCGGAGTACGTGGAGACAGCAACGGCACTGACTCGGCTTGTGGGACTCGATGCCAAGGCGGGCTTTGAACAAGCTGACGTTCTTGATCTCCCATTCCCCGCTGAGAGCTTCGATGGAGCATTCATGCTTCATGTGGGCATGAACATCGCCGACAAGCAACGAGCCTTCTCCGAGGTTGCACGAGTCCTTGTAGATGGCGGAGTCTTCGCCATCTACGACATCATCGGCGAGGCAACCGCTCAGCTGAACTACCCGGTGCCTTGGGCGTCTACCTCCGAGGAGAGTTGTCTCGCAACCGCAAGTGAATACGCAGTTCACCTTGAGGGAGCTGGCTTTGGCGAGATCGACGTGGTCGACCGTTCGAGGTTCGCCCTCGACTTCTTTGCCAGCCTCAGAGAGAGAACAGGCCCGCCTCCGCCGATCGGTCTTCATCTTCTGATGGGAAGTGAAGCGCCGACAAGATACGGGAACATGGTCAAGGCGGTGGAAGCCGGGACGATCCAACCGATGGAAATCGTCGCCAGGAAAACCACCAACTGACGAGACCACCCAACTCAGCTGCCGACCTCGACCTCCAGGGTGCCGTCGCCGAGAACCACCATTCGATCGCCCTCTTCAAGCAAAGTGGCAGATGTGTCCTCGACGACCACGGCTCGCCCTTCTACCTCGAAACCTGCGGGGAGGGTCGCCCGACTCCAGACTCCGTCGCTCCCGACTGGAACGGACGGGCCGACTTCAGGTAGCGCTGACCAGTCCAGAGGCGCCTTGCCGGAGGCCACAGCTCGCACATTGACCACCTCGACACGCTCGTCGCGTTTGAAGCCGAAGCGCTCAGCATGGGCAACGTGAAATCTGTCGACGACATCGACCCATTGATCTGACCCGGTGATCTCCAATTCGTGAGACTGGCCGATATATCTGACGTCGAGAGTCAGGCGGATGTCACCGCACTCGGCACCAAACATCGACTGGTACCTGCCACCCGCTTCGTGGCCGACCCTTGCAAGCTGCTCAGTCAGCCCTTGAGTTCCCTCCGAAAGCATCACCGTCTGGACTGAATCCGCACGTGGTGTCGCCATCAGCAGTCCCAGAGCGGAAAGAACTCCCGAATGTGGAGGAACTAGAACCTTCTTCATACCGAGCCGTCGCGCCAGCCTCGTGGCGTGAAGCGCCCCGGCACCACCAAAGGCGACCAGGACCGACTCCCTTGGATCTGAGCCTTCTTCCACGGTCACCGACCGCAATGCCCTTTCCATGTGAGCGTCGACAATCTCTATGACCCCGGCCACGACGTGATCCACATCGAGTCCAACTCTCGAAGCGAGCGTGGTGGCGGCCGCCTTTCCTGCCTCGATGTCCAGAGCGACAGTGCCCCCCAGGGAGAGGGTTGGCGGGATGTGGCCCAACAACACGTTGGCGTCAGTGACAGTCAACTCTCGACCTCCGCGTCCGTAAACCGCGGGCCCAGGGTTCGCACCTGCAGACCTCGGCCCCACTCGCGGGGCACCGCCCGGGTCGACCCAAGCCACACTTCCACCGCCGGCGCCGATGGTCTTGATCGGGATTGAAGGGACCCGATTCACCCGCCCGGCCACACGATGACCCGCTCCAGCGTTGGCCGCTCCCCCGGTGATTCGAGCGACATCTGTCGACGTACCGCCCATGTCGAAGGAAATGACGCTCCGATATCCGTGGTGCTGGCCAACTGCTGCCGCGGCCACGGCTCCCCCAGCGGGGCCAGACAGAGCAAGACGGCCGGCGTTGCTCCCGGCCTCACCGAAGGGAATGAGGCCACCAGCGGATGTCATGACCAGCCTGGTGTCGATGGCGACCGAGCGATCCAGCCCTGCGAGATACTCCGACACCGATGGCGTCAGATACGCAGTCAGGACAGTCGTAGCGACACGCTCATACTCCCGGAACTCCGGTGACACATCCGCAGACAGGACCGTCGGAAGGTCAACGACTTGTTCAGCCAGCCTTCTCTCCGATGCGTCGTCCCGATAAGAGCCGAGCAGGCAGACGGCGACGATCTCGCCGCCCTCGATCGACTGCGGAGAATCGAGCCTTCGGCGACGCGGAACCAACGGTTCCGGGCGATCGAGAAACGAGTCGTAGAGGGACGGTCGATCCTGGCGGCCAATCTCGATCAGATCTTCGAATCCAGGATCCGTGAGAAGATTGACATCAGCACCTCGACTCTCGAGCAAGGTGTTGGTTGCAGCCGTGGTGCCATGCAGAAAGACGTCGGCGTCGACATCGGACAGGGCCTCCGACACCCCAACGGATTGGTCATCGGTGGTGGGTGTCTTCCAGGTTCGGACCTCGGAACCGTCGACGACGACTACGTCTGTGAAGGTCCCACCGACATCGACACCGACGATCGCCACCAGCAGTTACTCTCGACTCGAGATGAGTGTCGTAGTTGAACGAACCCCTAACCCCAACGCGATGAAGTTCACCGTCGGTGACGCGGTTGGCGGCCCCGGCACATATGTAAAGGGATCAGACCCAGAAGAAGAGTTTGCTGCGGAGTTGGTCGCTTTGGATGGCGTCGCAAGCGTCTTTTTCACTTCGAACTTCGTAACCATCTCCAAGACTCCTGACTCGACGTGGGAAGACATCACCCCACTTGCCTCGGAGATCCTAGAGAGGCATTTCGAGGGACTCTCTCAGGGATAGATAGTGGCTGGACGGCTGACTCCGTCGGGCCCCAGCTCCATCACCACCACGCTCCACCGGCCATCCGGCAGCTGTGTGCCACCAACTACCGGACCGTGCTCGACCTCCACTGAGGCCACCAGGTCAGCTGGAGGCTGGGCTAGCTCGGACGAATGGCCGTTGGCGAACGACGCCTCCTCCAACGTAGGGGCGGCCCGGACGTAGGGCGCCCCCTCGTTGTCGATCCCGATCAAGAAGGAGACGTTGAGCGTCGGCTGACGCACGAAGGGACCTTCATCTTGAGCACGCAACGAGCGCACGGACACGTCGACCTCGTAGTTCAGTTGGTCAATCTCCGTTACTCGTGAGGTTCCAGCCCAATCAACGAAGACACTGGTGCCCGGTGGCAGTTCAGGTGGCGGTAGATCGGCTGGCAGAAGTGACTCAACGCCGTCCGCAGAGATGTAGGCGACGGCGGCGAGCTCGGCATGAGCTGCGGCCAGGCGGGCGAAAGCATCCGGCTCGACCGCAAAGAGGTCGGCCTCAGACACGACGATCGGCGAGGTGACGGTTGCGGGTGGAGAAGTGACCGCAGGTCCCGGTGCCACGGCTGCAGGGGCAATCGACGGTGCGGCCGCCGGAACCTCGACCGGCTGGCTTCGAGCAAAGGAATACGCGAGAGCTCCCACAGCCACCGCGCCTGCGATTGCGTAGACCAGCCAATTCCGGTCGCTGGGTTTGGATTCGAGAGTCTCCCAGGGAATTCTCTCGTACGTCTCGTGTCTCTCTGGCTCCATACGTCGAACGTATGGGGGGCGAGATGGCGAAACAAGGGGGTTGTCCAGTACCGGGAACTGTCAGGGGTCTGGCTATCGTCTTTAGAGCAATGGCAGTCAACCCCGACCCGAAACCGGGCCGCTGGATCCTCCCCCTCGTGATTCTGGGGATGATCGCGTTCACTTATTTCTTCGTCCGCGAGCTACCCGAAGCTTCCACCGAGACCACGCTTATCTCGGGTGACGATACGACAACGACCACCACTCCGGCTGATGGGTCGACATCCACAACCGACGGATCGAGCGATCTCGATCCGGAGACTCAGGCATACCTGGACGAAATCGATGCCATCAACAATGAGCTGCAAGTGCAAAGCGGAGAGCTCACTGCGGCCAACACCGGGTTTGATGCTGATCCGAGAGAAGTCACCTTCGACGAAGCCGTCGCGAGATTCCAGGGCGTGATCGACGCCACCACCACATTGAATGAACGTCTGAACTCCGCCACCGTGCCTGCCGCGCTCGAGACCAACCACGCCAATCTGCAGACGACTTTGAGCCTTGCCGAGGATGCCGCGAGGGAGGCGCTCAGTGGTCTCCAGTCAACCGATGACGGCAGCCTCAGACGCAGTGCCGTCGAAACATATGCCACGGCAGCGACGGACTTCGACACCGAGGTGACCAACACCCGCAACGCCGCGGGCGCGTAGATCTTCGGCCAAAAGGATGACGACTCACACCAAGCGGCCGACGGTGGGGATGATCGGCGGAGGCCAGTTAGCCCGCATGTCGCATCCGGCCGCCATCGCCCTCGATCTCGAGTTGCTGGTGCTGTGCGCAGACATGGCTCAGGGCGCCGGACTGGTTGTTCCGGGAGCCGTTCACGGCGATCCCGACGACCCCGATGATGTCCGATCGCTAGCCGACAAGAGTGACGTGATCACGCTCGACCACGAACTGGTCGACCTCGATCTGCTCGAGCAACTAGTCGATGGCGGCACACCGGTGCGCCCCGGTCCACATAGCCTCGAAGCCGCAGTCGACAAAAGCGTTCTCCGGGATCGCCTGCAGGGCCTGGAGGTTCAGTTTGCCGATCACATGGTGGTGAAGCCCGGTCAGCAACTTCCGGATCTCCCTGACTGGCCGGAGGGAGCGGTGGTCAAGGCAGCGCGCGGGGGTTACGACGGACGTGGCGTGTGGTTTCCAGAGAGTCAATCGGAGCTGAGCTGCTTAGTCGGCAAGATCACCGCCAATGGCACTACGGCAATTGTCGAAGAACGACTCCCGGAGCTGTTCGAAGTTGCTGTGATGGTCGTCCGTCGACCAAATGGTGAGGCCGTCATATACGACCCGGTCCGCACGTTTCAACGCGATGGCATCTGCGTAGGTCTTCAAGCTCCTGCGGGTCTCGACCCGGCGCTGGAATCCGAAGTCAAAGGGCTGGCCCATTCGATAGCCGACCATCTCGATGTCGTCGGCATCTGTGCGGCGGAGATGTTCATCCACAATGGCCAACCGTTGGTCTCAGAAATCGCCCAACGTCCCCACAACTCGGGTCATCACACCATCGAGGCCGCCACGACATCGCAGTTCGAGAATCACCTGAGGGCCGTCGTCGACCTCCCGCTCGGCGATCCTTCCCTGCTCGTTCCGGCCGTTGGAATGGCGAACATATTGGGCAGCTCAGATTCTGTGGCTCCGATGGACCTTCTGGCACAAGCAACGTCCCTCGATCCTGCGGCCAAAGTCCATCTGTATGGCAAGACCCCTCGGCCAGGCCGTAAATTGGGCCACGTGACTGTCATCGATCAGGAACCCGAAGACGCGCTGAGAAGAGCGACCGCTGTGGCCAACGTTCTCGCCGGTAGCGGTTCACCATCAGTAGGAGAGACGTCGTGACCGTCGGTGTGGTGATGGGCTCAGATTCAGACTGGCCGACGATGAAACCCGCGGTGGACGTCCTCGATCAGTTCGGAGTTGCATCCGAAACGAGGGTTGTTTCCGCACATCGGACCCCAACCGACATGATCGAGTACGGACAGACAGCCAGAAGCCGTGGCATCGATGTGATCATTGCTGGTGCTGGCGGCGCCGCTCACCTTCCCGGCATGCTGGCGTCGACGACGACCGTTCCGGTGATTGGGGTTCCCGTGCCGTTGTCGAAACTCGACGGCCTGGACAGTCTTCTGTCGATCGTCCAGATGCCACGAGGGGTCCCGGTGGCAACCATGGCCATAGGCGGAGCGGAGAACGCGGGGCTGATGGCAGTCCGGATTCTCGCCGTCGGCGACGAAGCTCTTCTGGCGAAGCTAGCGGAGCATGCCGATTCACTTGCGGAGAAGGCGCGGGCCGCCAACGAGCGACTCGGCGCTGACGAGGGCTAGGCGTCGAGCATCTTGGACCGCCACACGATCGACAGACGCGGGTCTTCCGCCTCGTCGATACGGCCCAACTCAAACCCTTCCCTCTCGTAGAAGCGCGCCGCGTCCTCATTCGAAACGACGTGCTCCAGAACGACTCTCCGAGTTCCTTCGGGTAGCTCAGCGACAACGGCATCGAGGAGTCGAGCGCCCAGGCCACGACTGCGTTGATCACTCTCGATGTAGAGCTTCCATATCACCCAGTCATCTCCAATCTGGTCGAACTCAGCCATGCCGACCATCCGATCGTCGGCCATGACCACAAGAACCCTCCCGGCGTCAATAGGTCCGGAGAAGTAGTCCAACCACCAGTTTGAGACCAGGCTCTGGGCGTAGTCGTCATCGACCAACCGTCCGTAGACCTCAGGAACGACCTCCCGTGCGAAACGGTCCAGTTCCGGACGATCACTGGCAACTGCGAGGCGTATGACTGGTTCTGGTTGTTCGTCCATAGGGAAGGAGCATACCGCACACTAGTTTGTGAATGATTCTCATTATTGATACTCTGCCACCATGAGACATCAAACTGGGACCCGTTTCAGGTCCCCATTCATTCTTGGACTCTTACTGATATTCGCCCTGGTCCTTGCGGCCTGTGGTGAGGGCACAACTGACGCAGAAACAGAAGAGACAACAACAACCACCACCGTGGTCCAGACGACAACTACGACCTCCGCTCCCGAAGAGGAGGAAGACCACGACCACGACCACGAAGACGACGAGCACGATCACGAGGAAGAGTCTGACAAACCTTCCGACGATGAGGTGATGGAACTCGACGGACCTCGCAGTCTCCTTGTTGTCGGTGCTTTCGATCTCCCGGTCGTCGATTTGATCGACATCGCTGATGGCTCCGTGATTTCAATCGACCTGGAGTCTCCAGCTGCTCTTTCTTCGTCAATCACCGAGTCGGGCCGCTTCTTGCTTGCGGGTCATGGTGAGTCGGTCACGATTCTGGACACTGGTGTGTGGTCCGAACCACATGGTGACCACTTTCACCACTACGCGAAAGACCCAACGATCCTCGGGAGCGTCGAGGGACCGATGCCTACCCACCTGATCAGCCATGGCGGTGTGAGCGCCCTCTACTTCGATGGGACCGGCTCAGCTCAACTCATCGATGAGGAGGCCCTCGAGAGTGGCGAGGTGACAGTCATCGCCGAAGTGCCAACTAGTGCGCCTCACCACGGATTCGCTCTGCCAACCCACGATGAGTTCTTCGTGACTGTTCCGACAGCTGACATGGAGCAACTCCCGAACGTGGTGGGTATCAGCGACGCCGACGGTGAGCTTGCTGCAGAGTTCGACTGCCCTGCCACCCACGGCGAGGCCAGTGTCGCCGATGGAGTGGCTGCTGGTTGCACCGACGGCGTCATCTATGTGACCGAAGCCGACGGAACCTGGACAGGCACGTACCTCCCCTACCCCGAAGTAGTCGATGAAGACCCGTTTGGATTTGGGCCGGCCCGCGCCTGGCTACTGAACGTCGACAGTGACGCCGATCTGATCGCCGCACCACACGGTGGCCAGCACCTGCTCATCGTGGATCCCGCAGCCGAATCCATGGAGTCATTTGATATGGGCACTCGGATCGCCACACTCGGTGTTGCGTTCGCTGAGGATGGACACGTTCTGGTGTTGACCATCGACGGTGTCCTGCATCTGGTCGAGCCCGACGACGGCTCGGTCGTGAGCTCGCTCGAAGTGATGGCGCCGTTTGAAGAAGGCGATCCGGCGCAGGCCTTCAAACAGCTCGCCGTGACCGGCGATCACATCTATTTGACCGACCCGGACAACGGTCAGATCATCGAAATGGAGGTTGGTGGGGACACTCTGACAATGGAGCGGACCTTCGCAGTCGACTTCACGCCGGGCTTCCTGACGATCGCCAACGGCTAGTCCCCAAAACAAGAGACGACAGGGTGCTCACGGCGCCCTGTCGTCTCACCATTTGAACTATCCAAGGAGAGAAAGACAGTTTCTCGTCATGTCCAGGACCGGCGTTTACAGCCGTCGTCGCAGTGTGCGACGCGAGGAACCATGAACCTCTTCATCCTGCGCACCTCCGTTCTCTGAGCTCGTTCCAAGAATGGTTATCAGCCTAACCAGATTGCCGGCAATCAAGCACAGCAGGTGTCAGCGAGAGAAGGAGCCTGCCACGTCTTCACCGCGGCGTAGCCAGCCAGCCCGGCGATCGTCAGTGCGGCCAGGTGGTCGGCCCACCACCAACCCAGTGCGAGATTGAGGCCAAGTCCGGCCAGTAGAGCGGCTGAAAGCGCTGTACACAGATCTGTTTGCCACGCCTCAGCCTCGGCGGCCCTGGATCCGATCACCGGAGCCACCCTGCGCTTGGCACGGGCGATGAAAGGCATCACGACGAGAGACAGCGCGGCAATAGCCACGCCAACAGGAGTCGGTTCGGGGACTTGACCTGAGATCAGACCATTGGCCGCATTCACTCCTACATAGCCAGCCAGCAAGGCAAACGAAGCTGCGACGAGACGTTGCGCCACTCGATCATCGTCTTGACGGCATCCCGTCCTTCTCTCCCTGGCCAGACGCCAAGTCAGAACACCGGCAGCGGAGACCTCAATTGCAGAGTCGAGCCCGAATCCGACGAGACTGACTGAGCCCACAGCGAGACCAACAGTGATCGCTGCGATGCCTTCGATGACATTCCATCCAATGGTTGCCCAGTTGAGGATGCGAGCGCGACGAACCGCTACGGGGCGGGTCAGATCATTGACCATGGGATACGAGGGTTGCGGCGTCCACTGCAGCTTCGAGCGCTCGAATGGCAGCGCCGAGCTCGCGGGTGGTCAGTTCGTAACGAACGTTGCGACCCTCCCGTTCAGCAACAACGAGATGACAGCCCCGAAGACACGAGAGATGGTTGGAGAGGTTGGGCCGGGTGGTGTCAACCAGCTCAGCAAGCTCGCTCGGGTAGGCCGGGCCCCGGGTGAGGCGAAGAAGAATCGCCTGACGGATCGGATCGCTGAGCGCTACACCCAGCCGACTTATGGCATCCGTAGAACGATTATCATTCTGAAATAGTTCAGTCACGGCTGAACTATACCCCGTCGATGTTCAGAGAGCAAAGGTTCATGTGAGGGCCCTAGTGGATGTGACGATCAACGACCGGCGCATGCGCAGGGTCGTCGATGAAGGCATCGCCTTGTTCGGGATGCAGGATGCCGGCGCCGTAAGCGGTGAGCAGATTCGCCGACGTGATCACGTCCGCTGGCGGGCCTTCCGCTATCAGCCGGCCGGCCAGCAACAGCACATGGTCGGCGTGCCTGGCCTCTGACAGGTCGTGGGTCGAGATCACGATGGTGCTGTTTCGGTCTCGCTCTTGATGGATCATGTCGTCGATCGCACGTGCCGTTGGGATGTCGATTCCCGTGAACGGCTCATCGAGTAGCAGCAGATCGTGATCCTGGGCGAGGCCCTGGGCAACCAGGACCCGCTGACGCTGACCCCCTGACAGGGTATGAAGCTGCTTCGACGCCAGTTCGGTGATACCTGCCCGCTCCATGGCGTTGTCGATCGCTTCATGGTCGTGTCTTCCAAACCGCCCGTAGAACCCAAGCGCCGGATAGCGGGCCATCGCCACAACCTCCCTAACACTCACCGGTAGGCTCTCACTCACCGAAGTCGACTGAAGTACGAAGGCCACCCGGGCGGGCGGTGCGACGACCGTCATTCGACCCGACATCGGCTCTATCAAGCCAGCTATCGCTCTCAGGACTGTCGACTTACCGGAACCGTTCGGGCCGATGATGGCGGTCACTTTCTGGGCCGGGACGCGAAACGAGGACTCAGTGACCGCTACTTGATCGTCGTATCCGAGGACCAGAGATGTGGCCTTGACCGCAGGTTCGTTCATGCGCAGCGGGCGCAGGTGCCCTCTACTTCGAGGGCATGATTGCTGGCCCTGAACTTCGATATATCCCCGATTGCGGTCACGATTTCTTCAACTCGCACCTCGAGAGTCTCAGGAATGGCTATGTCATCGATGGTCCCGCAGTCGATGCACACAAGATGGTGATGGTGACCTGCCAACCACTCGGCTAGCTCATAGCGAGCGAGGTTCTTCGAGAAGTGAGGAGCAACCACACCAGCGTCCTCGAGCACGGCCAGTGTCCTGTAGAGCGACGACAGAGGCACCGAGTCTCCAACTATCTCACTGAGCTCCGCCGCAGATCTGGGACCTTCGACCTCTGACAGAGCCTGGATAACGGCCTTGCGGCCCGACGTATAGCGCACCTCGTGTTCAGCGAGCCTTGCTTCCACGCGTCGATCCAGATTCGTGGTTGGCATATCGAAGTCCCTCCCTTAACGTTAGAAACAAATCTGTAACGATTCTCATTCTATATCTACATTTGAGAAAGGCAAACCGATGACTTCGAAGCGTTCGCTGTTGGCTGTGGTGGCCATTTTGGCGATGGTGTTGGCTGCGTGTGGGACTGGTGAGTCCGACACGACGAGCACAACTGCCGGTGATACGGA
>JANQRA010000021.1 GCA_028284765.1 Acidimicrobiia bacterium | reverse complement strand
GCTGTTGTTCGCCAGTGCCCGGCGACCAGATCGTGGGCTACATCACCGTTGGCAGGGGTGTTTCAGTCCACCGTGACGACTGCACGAATGTCGCCTCGTTGGTGGCACGCCGCGAGAGGGCCGTAGACGTTGCTTGGCCCTCCGACATCGCGGCCGCCTTCGTGGTCTGGATACAGGTTGAGGCACTCGATCGAGCCCGTCTGTTGCGGGACGTGACAGCTGTCGTTTCGGATACCGGTAGCAACATCACTGCTTCCTCAACTGCGGTGGGCGAAGATCGGGTTGCAGTACTCAAGTACGAAGTAGAGATGTCTGACCCGTCCCAGTTACCGCGCCTTATCTCAGACCTTCGCGGTGTTGATGGCGTCTACACCGCATTCAGACTCGCCAACGACCCGGCAGCCGGTTGATCGTCAAGACCATCCCCGCATGGGTTGCCGAGACCAACGCCTACGTCGTCGCTGACGAACTGGGTGGCCAGGCTGTCGTCGTCGACGTACCGCCACAACCCGAGGAAGTGGGTCGATACCTTGCCGAAACCGATGTCTCGGTTGCCGGCCTTCTGCTCACACACGGTCACATCGATCACATGGGTGGATCGGGTGAACTGGCCGACAAGACTGGTGCCGTCACATACATCCACTCCGATGACGACTTCCTCACCGACCACCCCGAACAACAACTGCGAAGGCTCTTCGGGATGCTCCCGAATGGCCGGTACGACGCTCCTGTTGTGCGGGAAAGCCTGATACCCGGTGAGACCCTGGAGTTGGCGGGCCTGAAACTCTCGGTGATGCACACGCCAGGTCACACTCCGGGACACTGCTGTTTCTATGAGCCAAATCACGGGATCCTCTTCAGTGGTGACCAGCTCTTTGCTGGAAGTGTCGGCCGGACTGACCTACCCGGCGGATCCTGGCCCGACCTCATGAAATCGATGCGGGAGCAGGTGATGACCCTTGATGACGAGGTTCGTGTCCTCCCGGGGCATGGCCCCGAGACCACGATCGGAAGGGAGCGCCAGTCCAATCCCTTCAGAGGCGAGTGGGCCGGCTGATTACTGACCTGAGAATCCGCAGGGTCGTCGTTAACCTCGCAGGCCAATGAGCTTTCAGCCACCCAAAGGAACAGATGACCTCATCATGCCCCGGTCGCAGGCATGGCGGGATGCGCTCGGTCTTTGGGAAGAGTGGTCCGCGAGGTACGGGTATTCGCTGATCCAGACGCCGACTTTCGAAGCAACCGACCTGTTCGAGAGGGGAGTCGGAGACACGTCGGAAGTGGTAACCAAGCAGATGTACACCTTCGAGGACAATGGTGGGAGGTCTGTAACGCTGAGACCCGAGGGTACAGCGGGCGTGGTGAGGGCCTACCTCGACTCAGGGATGCAAGGGGCGTTCAAGGGCGCATACTCCGGTCCCTTCTTTCGTTACGAGCGCCCCCAGGCAGGGAGACGCAGACAGTTCTATCAAGTCGGCATTGAGTACCTGGGTGTCCCCGGTCCACTAGCGGATGCCGAGGTAATCGAGTGCGGCAAGAGCTACCTGACAGAGTTGGGGATCACCGAACTCGAGGTGAGGATCAATTCGGTCGGCGACGGTTGCTGTCGTCCGGCCTACTACAAGGCGCTGCGTGGGTTTCTCAACCAACGCAAAGCCGACCTCACAAGCGACTCGGTCCGTCTGATTGAGGTGAATCCACTTCGGGTTCTTGATTCGAAGGCAGATGGACCGAAGCTCGATGACGCTCCCAAAACCACGGACTACCTCTGTGATAACTGTGAAGTCCACTACTCCGGAGTGAAGCAGGCGCTTGGAGATCTCGATGTGGCCTACTCGGAAGACCCAAAGCTGGTGCGCGGCTTGGACTACTACACGCAAACTGCGTTCGAATACGTCGGAACCGGTCTGGACACGGCACAAAACGCACTCGGTGGGGGAGGTCGATATGACGGCTTGGCGGAGGTACTCGGCGGCCGGAGTACACCAGGCGTGGGGTTTGCATTGGGTCTGGATCGAATCATGCTTGCCCTTGGCGATCCTGAGAAGACGCACCTCGACGCCTATCTGGTCTCCGAAGTCGGGCCGGAGCAGGGCTTGCAGGCCGCAAATCAACTGAGGAAAGACGGTCTTCGGATCGACTTGGATTTGGAGGGCCGCTCGGTCAAGGCTCAATTCAGGACCGCCAGGCGACTTGGTGCACCCGTAGTGCTGGTGTTTCGCGGCGATGGCTACCTGGTCGACGTGCAGACAGATGAAGAGCGTGCCGAGGTGCCGCTCCAGGAGGTTTCAGTTTGGTTCAGCAAGTCATGAGGACCCACGGTGCCGGGTCGGTGTCGGTCGACGACGTCGGCAACGAGGTGACCGTCGCCGGCTGGGTTCAGAAGAGACGGGACCACGGTGGTATCGCCTTTCTGGACATCCGCGATGCCAGCGGCTTGGTTCAGGTGGTGGCGGACCCTGCCCAACACCCGGCCGTGGACGACCTCCGCATGGAGTTTTGCGTGAGGATCAGCGGTGAAGTGACAAACCGCCCCGAGGGGACTGAAAACACCGAGCTTCCGACCGGTTTGGTGGAGATCGACGCCCGCGAGGTAGAAGTGTTGTCCCCGGCGAAGGCTTTGCCGTTCATGATCGACGATCGGACCGATGTGGACGAGCTGATCCGACTGCGTCATCGGTATCTCGATCTCCGCCGGCCCCGGATGGCGGCGAACCTCAAGGCGCGTTCACGTGCGACCGCAGCCATAAGGAGAACGCTGGACCAAGAGGGCTTTCTCGAGGTCGAGACACCGACACTCATCAACTCGACTCCCGAGGGCGCCCGTGACATGTTGGTTCCGTCTCGCCTCAGATCTGGCGAGTTTTACGCGTTGCCGCAGTCTCCTCAGCTCTTCAAACAGCTCCTGATGATTTCGGGCGTTGAGCGGTACTTCCAGATCGCCCGGTGCTACCGGGATGAGGACTTTCGCGCCGACCGTCAGCTCGAGTTCACTCAGCTCGATCTCGAAGGCGCATTCTGGGACCGCGAGGCCGTCTTCGAGACCATTGAAAAGGTGCTCTCTAGTGTCGTTGAGGAACTGCGCGGGGAGCGTGTGGAGACGCCGTTTGTGCGTCTCACCTGGCATGAGGCGATGAACCGCTTTGGGATTGACAAGCCCGACATGCGGTTCGGGATGGAAATCGTCGATCTGACGGACTACCTGGGCGACACGGAATTCGGGGTTTTCAAAAGCGCGATCGAAAGCGCCGGCACCGTGCGCGGCATCAACGCGGGCCAACAGGACTGGTCGCGGGCTCGCGCTGATGAATTGACGGAACAAGCCAAGGGTTTGGGTGCGAAAGGTCTCGTGTGGATGGTTGTCAATGATGACGGCACGTTGCGCTCTCCGATTGCGAAGTTCCTGTCAGACAACGAGATCGAATCGATCAAAAAGGTCATGGACGCTGGCCCAGGAGACGTGCTGTTGGTGGCAGCCGACCGTTGGAAGACAGCCGTCGAAGTCCTGGGCGGGTTGAGGAACGAGCTCGGGCGTCCTGACAACCATGATGAGCTGGCCTTTCTCTGGGTGACGGATTTTCCACTCTTCGAGGAGGCCGAAGACGGCTCGATAACGTTCTCACACCACCCGTTCACGTCGCCGGTGGATATCGACGAGATGAGGGTGCGCCCCGAGGCCGCAATATCAAATGCCTATGACGCTGTACTGAACGGTGTCGAGCTTGGATCGGGATCGATCAGGATCCACGACCCGGATGTTCAGAGACAGGTCTTCGAGATTCTCGGTATCGACTCCGAAACGGCTGAGCGCAGATTCGGGTGGTTTCTCGAAGCACTCGAGTACGGGACTCCACCACATGGTGGCTTCGCTTTCGGAATCGATCGCTTGGTCATGGTGCTCCAGAACGAGGCGTCCATTCGAGAAGTCATTCCATTCCCAAAGACTCAGTCTGGGGTCGACCCTTTGACCGGTGCACCCACCTGGGTCGAGGCCGGTCAGCTCAGCGAGCTGGGAGTAGGGCTGACGCCCGAAGCCAAAGCGAGGCAGACAGCTGATGAATAGCCAAGAAATCCGCGAGGCGTTCATCGATTTCTTCGTTGAGCGAGACCACGAGCTCCGTCCGTCAGCATCCCTGATACCCACCGATCCGACTCTTCTCCTAACTGCAGCGGGAATGGTCCCCTTCAAGCCGTATTTCCTCGGGGAAGAGGACCCGCCATGGGATCGGGCCGTGTCGGTGCAGAAGTGCGTGAGGACCGTCGACATCGACATCATTGGAACCACGAAGCGTCATCTCTCCTTCTTCGAGATGCTGGGCAACTTCAGCTTTGGTGACTATTTCAAAGAGAAGGCCATTCCCTATGCCCACGAGTTCGTTGCCGAGGTATTGGGCCTCGACGAGGATCGACTCTGGTACACGGTCCACGAGACCGACGACGAAGCTGCGGAGATCTGGGTTGACGGCGTGGGTATCGCACCTGACCGCGTCCAGAGAGGCGGCAACGACAACTTCTGGCAAATGGGTGTTCCCGGGCCATGTGGGCCTTCGTCTGAGATCTTCTACGACAAGGGTGAGGAATTCGGTGATCCCGGTGGACCGATCGGCGGCGACGAGGACCGCTACGTCGAGATCTGGAATCTCGTGTTCATGCAGAACATCCAGGACGAGCCCTACCAAGTCGTCGGGGATCTTCCGGCCAAGAACATCGATACCGGCATGGGTCTCGACCGAATCGCAGCCGTCATGCAGGAGGTGCCTTCGGTTTTTGATATCGACACGACCCGCGAGGTGCTGAGGACCGCAGAGCGGTACACCAAGCTCGAATACGGCGCCAACGAGTCTGCCGACGTCTCACTGAGGATCCTTGCCGACCATGGCCGAGCTGTGACCTTCCTGATCGGTGACGGAGTTGTGCCATCCAACGACGGCCGCGGCTACGTGCTCCGGCGCGTTCTTCGTCGGGCGGTGCGTCACGCATGGCAATACGGCGGTGAAGGACTCGTGATTCCGAAACTTGCGGAAACCACGATCGACCTGATGGGAGCTGCGTACCCGGCTCTGGTCGAGAAGAAGGACTTCATCCTCGACGCAGTGACGAGAGAGGAAGAGAAGTTCCGCCGGACCCTCGAATCGGGTCACCAACTGCTCGATGAGGCTCTCACCGAAGAGGTGTCGGAGTTGGAAGGTGAAACTGCCTTCAAACTCCATGACACCTACGGGTTCCCGATCGATCTGACCCGTGAGATTGCCGAGGAGCGTGGTGTGGCGGTTGATGTGTCGGGTTTCGACACCGCAATGGAGGAACAGCGAGCTCGGGCGCGCGCCGCGTGGAAAGGCAGCGATGTCGCTGACGCAGCAGAGGTTCATCGAGCTGTGTTGGACGAGTACGGGCTGAGTGATTTTGTTGGGTACGACTACGAGACTTCCGACGGAGTTGTTCTCGCAATCGTTCACAACGGTGAACAGGTCCAGACAGCCGAGAAAGGCCAGAAGGTCGAGATCTTTCTCGACAAGACACCCTTCTACGCCGAATCGGGCGGCCAGGTAGGTGACACCGGCAGGATGACAACCGAGACTGGAGAGGTCTTCGTAGCCGATACCCAACATGTCATCCAAGGACTTCACGGTCATGAAGGCAAGGTCACTTCCGGACAGATCTCGGTCGGTCAGCCAGTCACGTCAGCCATAGACAGCCCCCGGAGAGAGGCCATACGGAAGAGCCACACCGGGACCCATGTTTTGCATTGGGCGATCCGCGATGTTGTCGGCGACCATGCGAACCAGGCCGGTTCGTTGGTCGAACCGGGTCGAATCCGCTTTGACTTCTCTCACTTCAGTCAACTTGGTGACGAGGAGCTCGCTTCGATTGAGGGTGAAATCAACCAGCGTCTAATCGACAACACGTCTGTGACCACCACAGTCACCTCGAAGGAAGAGGCCCAGGCGATGGGAGCTCTTGCCTTCTTCGGAGACAAGTACGGCGAGGTCGTACGCGTCGTCAAGGTGGGGGATTACTCAACCGAGTTCTGTGGTGGGACCCACACATCGACTTCAGGGCAGGTTGGCCCGCTCCTCCTGGTTTCAGAGGGCTCGGTCGGCTCCAACCTCCGTCGAATCGAAGCCCTGACCGGTGCGGCTGCCTATGAGCAGGTTGTCGCGATGAGAGGTGCGTTGGACAGCACTGGGTCATTGCTCCGATCGACACCAATGGAGGTCCCAGCCCGGGTTGAGGCGCTACTCGAGAGGGTGTCAGGGCTCGAAGACCAGCTCGAGGCGATTGCGTCGAGCCGTCGGTCTGATTTGGCGGCTGAATTGGCAGCGAGCGCGGACATCGTCGCAGGCTCCACTCTCGTGACGGCGAACGTCGGCGATATGGGCGGTAACGAGTTGCGTCAGTTGGCGCTGGGAGTGCGAGATCGCCTCGATGGTGCCTCGCTGGTCGTGCTCGGTGCTCGAGACGGCGAGAAGGGCGCCTTGGTCGCGTTGGCGTCCAAGGATTTGGTGGAACGCGGTGTTTCCGCTGGCGATTTGCTTGCAGGCCCGGCTCGCGAACTCGGTGGCGGGGGCTCTCGTGATCCCGAGCTGGCACAAGCGGGTGGCCCTAAGGGTGAAGCTATAGACGCTGCGCTTGATGCTGTTCGTGTTGACAGTGAGGCCAAGCTGGCCGAAGCCTGATGCGCGTCTTGGGCGTGGACTACGGCAAGAAGCGGGTCGGATTGGCCATCTCCGACGGGCTCGGGCTCACTGCTCGTCCGCTTGAGGTGGTGCCGCGTCGGAATGCCGTGCAACGGATTGCCCAGGTACGCGACGAGCTCCCTTTCAGTCTGGTTGTGATCGGACTCCCGACAGGCCTGAGCGGATCGGAAGGGGAGTCCGCTGCAGCCGCTCGGGAACTCGGAAGGGAAATAGCCGAGGAGCTCGATGTTCGGACCGTATTTGTGGACGAGCGATTCACGTCGCGCATGGCAGAGAGCGCCCTTCTCGAGGCCGGCCTGAAACGTCAGGCCAGGAAAGAAACGATCGATAGCGTCGCTGCCGCCATCATCCTGCAGACATATCTAGACCACGCCGGGAACCCGGATGACGTCGAGGACGTCGAATCACCTGACTCCGTATGACTTTTGAACCCACACCCGAACAACCCATCTGGTCGCGCCTTCTCAAGGTCGTTGGCATCGTTGCCGGCGTTGCCCTCGCGGGGTTCCTGGTAGTTGGCGGTGCTTCTTATCTGGGGCGAACTGTCGGAGACGCGCTTGGGCCGTCTGAAGCTTCTGAAGGTCCAATCAACGTAGAGCCAGGCCTCCCAGTCACTATCGAGATTCCACCCGGTTCAACGGGCCAGGACATCGGGGCGATCCTCGCTACCAACGGGGTTGTCAGGTCTGCTCTCGAGTTCGAGGTTGCCGTGCGCAATGTCGACGCCGCACAACGGCTTCAAGCGGGCACTTACGCGTTGACGACCCTGATGGATCCGGCCGAAGTCGTCGCCAACTTGGTGGCAGGGCCGGCCCCAGCTGTTTACCGGGTGACCGTCATCGAGGGCTTGAGAGTGGAAGAGATCCTCACTTCGTTGGCAGAGCAAACTCCGTATGAATATGGCGACCTCGAAGTTGCACTTCTTGACGGCAGCGTCAGCACCTCTCTGAGAACGATGCCTGCCGATGTCCGGATCTCCGACTGGGAGGGACTTCTGTTTCCCGACACCTACGAGTTCTCACAGGCGGCCGGGCCCAACGATGTCCTCCAGAGACTTGCGTCGACGATGGAACAAAGGGTCAATTCGGTCGACTGGAGCGCATGGGAGGCCCTGGGCAGGACCGTCTACGAGGGATTGGTGCTTGCTTCGCTCGTCGAGAGTGAGGTCCTGCTCGACGAAGAGAGGCCGATCGTCTCAAGCGTGATTCACAACCGACTTGCAGAAGGTATGAAGCTCGATATTGATGCAACGGTTCTCTATGCCCTGGACACGCGGGATGTGGCGAATTTCGACCGCGAATTCAACTCCCCCTACAACACATACCTGGTCGCTGACCTGCCGCCGACTCCGATTTCGGCGCCGGGACGTGCATCCCTAGAGGCTGCAGCCGCACCAGCCGAGACGCCCTTCTTTTTCTATGTCCTGGCCGACCTGAGCGGAATGCACGCCTTTGCCGAGACCCTCGACGAGCACAATGCCAATGTTGCTCAGGCCCGTGAGGACGGTGTCCTTCCCTGACGGTGGGCGAGCATGTAATGATCTGCCCATGCTGGAGTTGAGGCTGGTCGGGAACGACGTCGGGCGATCTCCTTCGCCGAAGATCCACCGTGTCTTGTTGGAGATGGGGGGACTGGTGGGGAACTACGAGGCGATCAGCTGTGACTTGGACGGCGCCATAGCGGCCTTTGACGCCCTCAGGCACGGAGAACTGGGCGGTGTCAACGTGACAATGCCTTTCAAGGGTCACGCCGCTGACTACTGCGATTGGCTGACCGAAGACGCCAGGTCTTCCAACTCCGTCAACACGATGTTTCCCACAGACGGGGAGATTCATGGGGCTTCCAGTGATGCCGCAGCCATGGCAGCGCTTCGCTCGAGGTTCGCCGACCTCGACCAGGTGCTGGTGCTAGGCGCCGGAGGAGCAGCTGCCGCTGCAGCGCACGCTCTTGTCGACCGCGACCTCTTCGTTTCAGCCCGAAGGCAGGAAGAAGCTGAGAGACTGGCCCAGAGGTTTGGTAGCCGTGTCATCCCTTGGGGGAATGGTGTCCAGGGTTCTCTGCTCGTGAATGCAACGCCCATCGGAGCGTTGGGGGAAGAGTTGGCGGAGGCAGTGGTCGGCGATGCTGCCGGTGCGGTGGATCTGGCCTACTCAGCTGAACCCACACCACTCACGGTGCGACTTCGGGATGCGAACCGTGACGTTGTCGATGGACATCAATTCTTGGTCATGCAGGCGATCAAGTCTTTCGAATGGTGGACCGGCGTACACGTAGAGTTCGAAGACGTATGGGCTGCCTTGTAGAAAGCTCTCAAGCGTGCCGCGACAGGAGCCGATTGCTTGGGTGACCCTTTGAAAAGGAGCTGAAGGTGTCACTTTCTGGGAATCTGAGCTTCGTGCCAATCGATGAAGTCCTCCGCCTGTTGACCAGGTCGAGACAACAGGGCTCTGTCGATGTCACGGGTGACGGCATCTACGGGCGGGTATTCATTGGAGAGCGGGGCGTCGATCTGGCGACCACCTCAGACGATGAGGATCTGCACAGACATTTGGTGAATTCGGGTTTCAGTGACGAATCGTCGCTGCGCCGGATCACAACGGGCGAGACCACACTCGCCGCTCTGGCTGACTCGAATAAGCCGATGATCGAACTCCTCAGGGAGATGACCGTCGAGAGTCTCCATCAGATCGGGAGTCGTGGACACGAGTTTGCAGTGCGTGAAGGGGTAACGACCCCGTACGCGTCCCCCAACTCCTTCGAACTGGAGAAGCTGCTGGCGGACGCCAGAGCTCGAGAGAAGGATTGGTCACGAGTCAACGAGGTTGTCCCTGACCTCCACGGAGCGATGAAGTTCCGTCGGGATCTGGGCGACCGCGATGAGGTCACGGTCAAGACCGACGATTGGAAGATCCTGAGCGAGATCGGTCCTGGTGCCTCGGTTTCAGAGATTGCCGACAGTCTGGGAACGACCGAGTTTTGGGCAGCCAAGGTGGCAAGCCGTCTGGTGCAGTCGGAGTTGGTTGACATTGACTCCAACCTCTACAGCGCTCCTATCGACACCGCCGAAGAAGCTGACTCCGACTATGTCGAACCTGACTTGGGTGACTCTCATGAAGACGACAACGACGAGCACGAGTCTCATGGTGAGTACGAATCTCATGACGAGTACGAGACCGCCGACACCGATCATGCCGATGTCGAGGAAACCGATCACGAGCCTGTAGAGGCCGAGGCCGAGTCCTTCGAGGCAGAACAAGACGACGACGAGGATCACGAAGCTGTCGAGGCAGATCCGAGCGAGTCTTGGTGGCAAGAACCCGAGGACGAGTTTTCGCAGGCCGACGAAGAGACAGAAGACGTCGAGCCCGCAGTTGTAGCTGAAGGTCTCTCCGAGATGCCTTCGGTATCAGACAGCGACGACTCCGGTGAAGACTCGGATGTAGAAGAGGACACTGAAGCCTTCCTCGAGAAGGTGTTCTCCGAACTCGAGTCGACACCTGAGCCGCAGGCTGATGAGGGTCATGGTCTTCTCCGGCGCCGCCGGATGGGAACCTTGCGGGACTTTTCCTCCGACTCGTAAGCACAACCAGACGAATCCCTCTAGCTAACTTGCTCCGACGATGACAGTCGTCCTCGTCGGAGCAGTTGGCTTTTTTCTTGGGCTCTTGGCCCACGATCTCGGTGTCCAAGCTCTTTCGGATGACACTCGTTTATCCCCTTTCGCCGGTACCTGCCCAAGCTGTGACTACAGGCGTGGTTGGCTGAAGCCTCGGTGCGCAGAATGCGGCCGCAGTGTCTCTCGTGAGCTCCTGCTTGCGATCGTGATCGCCGGGGTAGCGATCGGCTTTCACTCCGTAATTGGCCCGACCGTGCTGCTGATCCCGTACTTGGCGTTCCTCACACTCAGCGCAGCGTTGGTTATCACGGATATCGACGAATTCCGCATCGTTGATCGCCTCAATCTCCCAGGGACGGTTCTAATCATCGGTCTGCTCGCGATAGCTGCGGCGATGCAGGGGAGTTGGAGCGACCTCTGGAGGGGCCTTGGCGGAGGCGGGCTCTATTTTGCTGGCACGACACTTCTGTTCTTGATCGGGCGAGGTCGTGGATTCGGTGCTGGGGACGTGAAACTGTCGGTCCAGCTGGGTGTGTTTGCCGCGTTTATCGACTGGACGACTCTCGGAAGGGCAGTCTTCATCACGGCCATGCTTGGCGGTTTGTACGCATTAGCACTGATCGTTTTCGGCAGCGCCGGCCGGAAAACCGAGCTGCCGTATGGTCCTCCGATGATCCTTGGTGCCTGGGCCGCGATCATCATTTCGGGAATCTGACGGCACTCGCCGTAACCTGAGGGTCGATGTTGAGATTCCTCACCGCGGGAGAGTCCCACGGACCCGCTCTAGTGACCATCGTCGAAGGTCTGCCCAAGGGGCTGCCCTTTTCCACGAAAGGCCTGAGCACCGAGTTGGCTCGCCGTCGGCACGGATATGGGCGCGGCGGGAGAATGGCCGTGGAACAGGACGAAGTTGAGGTTCTCGGTGGTGTGCGACATGGCCTGACTCTGGGTTCACCGGTCGCGGTTGTCATCAGAAACACCGAGTGGCCGAAGTGGGACAGTGTCATGTCCGTTGAGGGGCAGCCCACCGGTGCACGCGTCTCCAGACCACGACCTGGTCACGCTGATCTTGCTGGGATGCTCAAGTACGACACCGACGACGCACGCGACATCCTCGAGCGAGCGTCGGCTCGCGAAACCGCAGCACGAACGGTCGTCGGATATCTGTCCAAACTCTTGTTGGACAAGGTGGGGATCAGAGTGGTCAGTCACGTCCGATCGATTGGGGGCATCGCCTCCCAGGCGGAACCGATCGACCTGGTTGACTTCCTAGATGTCGACACAGATCCGGTGAGATGTCTCGATTCAGCAGCCTCTCAGAAGATGATGGACGCCATCGACCGTGCTACCGAGGACAAAGACACACTCGGCGGGGTCTTTGAGGTCGTCGTCTTCGGCGCCCCGGCCGGGCTCGGCAGTCACGTTCACTATGACCGAAGACTCGACACACGGCTCGCCGGTGCCGTCATGTCTATCCCGGCGATCAAAGGGGTACAGGTCGGCGACGGCTTCGATTCAGCACATGCACCAGGCTCGATGGCACACGACGAGATCGTTCTGGATGAGCAACTGGATCGCAGGAGTAATCGTGCCGGGGGACTGGAGGGCGGGATGACGAATGGTCAACCACTACGAGTCTCTGCAGCCATGAAGCCGATCTCAACGCTGATGCGACCTCTTCAGACTGTGGACATGGACACAGGCGAGGACGCCAAGGCGGTACGGGAACGCTCTGACGTCTGTGCGGTTCCTGCAGCCTCCGTCGTCGGGGAACAGATGGTGGCGTTTGCCCTTGCGTCAACTGTCCGCGAACAATTCGGCGGCGACACTGCAGCCGATCTCAAAGGGGCCTTTGATAGATACGTTGGCCGAATCGAAGCGCGGCCTGGTAGTTGATGTATTGGCTCATCGGGATGATGGGGGTGGGCAAGTCGACAGCCGGGCGCACTGCGGCTTCACGTCTCGGGCTGCCTTTCCATGACACCGATACTCTCGTTGAAGAGTCGGCCGGCATTTCAGTGGTGGAGATCTTCTCCAGATGCGGCGAATCAGCCTTTCGACGCCTCGAGCGTGAGGCCGTTGGGTCTCTTCAGCACGAGACGGGCGTTTTCTCAGCCGGAGGTGGTGCCCCTATGGATCCAGAAAACGCCAGAGTCATCAGCAAAGGTGAATCTGTCGTTTGGCTCGAGTGCGACGTTGCGACCTTGACTCAGAGAATCGGGAATGACCCCGAAAGACCTTTGCTCGGAGCGGACCCTGGCGCAACGCTGCAGGCTCTGCTGACAGCACGCGAGAAGGCCTATTCGGGTCTCGCCACTGAGAGAATCAACACGTCCGACAAGAGTCACGATGAAGTAGTCGACCAGCTGGTGGCGCTGTGGAGCAACTGACGCTTCACCAGACGGAGGTCCTGATTGGCGAGGGTCTGCCTGACCCCCTTCTGCCAGACAGGCCCGGTCGAAGCCGGGTGGCGATTCTGACTCAGCCCGCGCCCACTGACATCGCTCTCGGAATAAGTGGACGGCTCGAGCTCCAGGGTCTGACGACCGAGGTGATTGGACTTCCCGACAGAGAGGAGTCAAAGACCCTGGAGGTGGCTTCATCGGTGTATGACGTCCTGTCGAGGTTCGGTCTCGCCAGGACGGACACCGTCGTGTCTGTGGGTGGCGGTTCGGTCTCCGACTTGGGTGGTTTCGTCGCCGGCACATGGATGCGCGGCGTGGAGTCGGTTGTCGTCCCGACCACCCTCCTCGGTGCGGTGGACGCCTCAATAGGAGGCAAGACAGGGATCAACGTTGCGGGCAAGAATCTGGTGGGTGTCTTTTGGCATCCGTCGCGTGTGGCAATCGACACGGCGCAGATCCGAAAACTCCCGTCGTTTCTGATCCGCGACGGAATGTCCGAGTCATTCAAGGCTGGGCTCATTGGAGATCCCGAGCTCGTCGATCGGATTGCTTCCGAGCATCTCGACACGGATCTCGATTTCACCATTCGGAGAGCGATAGGTGTGAAGACCCGGATAGTCGCCTCAGACGCACTCGAGGTCGGAGAGCGCGCTCATCTCAACTTCGGGCACACCATCGGGCATGCTCTCGAATACGCATCGACGCTGACCCATGGGCAAGCCGTATCGCTGGGAATGGTTGCCGCATCTCGAATCTCCTCGAAGACTCTGGGCTTCTCGTCGGAGGATCTTGTCAGAGGAACTCTGTCCGCCTTGGGTCTTCCTGTGACAGTCGAAGGACTGAACAAGGACCGAGTGCTCAACCTCCTCCGTCGCGACAAGAAGAGAGATGCAGAGGGTCTGAGAATGGTCCTTCTCTCCGAGGTCGGACGGCCGGTGTTGCAACACGTCTCAGCTGAAGACGTCGACGAAGGCCTGGCGGCCGTAGGCTTCTGAACCAGTTAGCGTGCCGTGCGCCCCAAGCCCGAGAAGCAAAGATGATCAGCACTAACGACGTCCGCCCAGGAATGGCCCTCGAATTGGACGATGGCCTGTTCTCCATCGTCGAATACCAGCATGTCAAGCCAGGGAAGGGCAAGGCGTTCGTTCGGATGAAACTGAAGAAGCTCGAGACAGGACAGGTTCTCGATCGCACGTTTCGCGCCGACGAAAATGTCCAGCAGGCGATCATCGATAGAAGTGAACATCAGTACCTCTATCGGGACGATCTCGGGTTCCATTTCATGAACCTGAGTGACTACGGCCAGATTGTCCTGAGTCCTGACGATGTGGGTGACGCAGCCGGCTTTCTCAGCGACGGCATGACAGTGACTCTTCCAATGTTCAATGGGACGGCGATCGGAGTTGATCTTCCGCCTTCAGTAGAGCTTCAAGTGACCTACGCCGAGCCTGCCGTCAAGGGCGACACGCGGACCGGCGCCACCAAGGGTGTGACCCTCGAAACGGGCATCGAAGTCCAGGTGCCACTCTTCGTCGAGCAGGGCGACAAGCTCAAGATCGACACCCGCACTGGTGAATACCAGACAAGGGTATGAACAGGTCGGCTGACCCGCTGATCATCCCCGCCCGGGTCACCGCCAAGGATCTCGCCAAGCGCATCGATCGGGAGGTATCACAGATTCAGGCTGTTCTGCGCGCTCGCCAGCAGCCTGACACTCCCGATGAGGTGATTGGTGCCGATCTCGCAATCGAAGTCTGCAAGGTGCTCGGAGTCAGTGCGTCGGTCGAGTCGCGTGACCTCGCACTCGAAAGGCTCTACGAATTTGAGACACGCGGTGAGATGGGTTACGACGTCGGCGGACGGGCTGGTGAGATCATCGATGGTGTTGTAACCGGCCTGGACGACCTCGATGAGATGATCGAGTCTGTGGCCGAGCGGTGGTCGGTGGCGAGGATGCCGGTTGTCGATCGCAACATTCTCCGAATCGGTGCCTACGAGCTTCGAAGCTCACCGACCATCCCAACGGCCGTCGTGGTGTCCGAGGCGGTGCGGATGGCTCAAACGTACTCCACGGAACGGTCGGGTTCGTTTGTCAATGGGGTCCTGGCAACGCTGGCGACAACTCTCCGCTGACATAGCTCGACCTTGAGCGTCGCGCGAGTTATGGTCGTTTCCGACCTTTAAGGACGGTCCAGTGAGGCCGGGAAGGACTTGATTGTGCCCCAGGTGATGACGGGCGATGACATGCAACGTGTCATCAAGAGGATCTCACACGAGATCCTGGAAACCCACAGTGGTGCTGAGGATGTGATCCTCGTGGGGATCCATACTCGGGGCGTTCCACTTGCGAACAGGTTGGCTGAGACTGTCTCCACATTCGAAGGCGTTGACCTCCCTGTGGGCACATTGGACATCGGGCTGTATCGCGATGATCGGGACAGACGCGAGCGTCACGAACAGAGTAAGACGCAAATACCCGAGGACATCAACGACAAACATGTAGTCATTGTCGACGACGTTCTGTACACGGGCAGGACTGTCAGGTCGGCGCTCGACGCTCTAACCGATTTGGGACGGGCCGCGACCATCGAGGTCGCTGTGATGGTGGATAGAGGCCACCGTGAGCTTCCCATCCGAGCTGACTACGTCGGAAAGAACATCCCGACCTCCCAGCAAGAGCGCATCACAGTTCGGACGCGTCCCGTCGACGACTCCGATGGAGTGTGGGTCGAGGTATTGAGATGAGGTCGCTGCTCACCGTCCACGATCTGAGTCGCTACGACCGCGAGTCCGTCGTCGAACGGGCTGTCTTTCTCAGAGATCGGTTGGATGGAGGGCATGCCATCGACAACGCACTGGGTGAGTTCACCGTGGGCAATGTGTTCTTCGAGCCTTCAACCCGAACTCAACTGTCCTTCGATCTGGCTGCGCAGCACCTTGGAGCAAGGGTGTTGAATCTGAACGTCTCCTCCTCTTCCACGTCCAAGGGTGAGTCGCTGCGCGACACCGTCGAGACTGTCTCAGCGATAGGAGTCGACATGTTGGTGGCTCGTCACTCCGACCGCGGGTCGATGCGCTCGATTCACGAGTGGACCGCACGGCCGGTGATCAACGGAGGCGAAGGCTCCTACGCACATCCAACCCAGGCTCTCCTCGATGCCGTCACTCTGGTCAGGCATTTCGGCACGCTGGACGGCCTGAGTGTGGGGATAATCGGTGACCTAGCTCACAGTCGAGTTGCTTCCAGCCTCTATCGGCTTCTTCCCGACCTTGGAGCGAAAGTGTTCCAGATCGGCCCTCCGGAGTTCTTGAGTGACGAGATCGATGCCGACCAAGTAGCCGATTTGGCCTCTGTACTCGGCGACCTCGATGTCGTGTATCTGCTTCGGGTCCAGCGCGAGAGGGGAGCTGAAATATCTGATTCATATGTCGAGAGCTACCAGCTGAACGGCGATCGCTTCCGATCGCTTCGGGACGACGCCGTCGTGATGCACCCCGGACCGGTCAATCGGGGGGTCGAAGTTACGTCAGAAGTTCTTGACAACGCTCGGTGTTTGGTTTTGGACCAAGTAGCCAACGGTGTGCCAACACGTATGGCGGTGATGGAATGGGCGTTGAGCGGATGATTGTCGTGGCCGGCGGAGAAGTCTTGACCGCAAACGGGTGGGTGACCACGGACGTTGCGATCGAGGGCGGAATCATCACCGAGATCGCACCGGATATCCGGGGCGCTGAGCGCATCGATGCCTCTGGCTGCTTTGTTGGTCCTGGCCTCGTTGACCTCCACGTCCACTTTCGTGAGCCTGGCCAGGTCTGGAAGGAGGACATCGAGTCGGGGTCTCGAGCTGCCTCGGCTGGAGGCTTCACCGCAGTTGTCGCCATGCCAAACACGGAGCCGGCGATGGACAACGAGAGTGTCATAGCCGAGGTGTCCCGACGTGGGCGGGAGGTCGGAATTGCCGACATCGTCCCTGCGGCAGCTTTGACCATCGGAAGAAACGGCAAGGAAGTCGTTGATCTCGAATCTCTCTACGAGTTGGGCATTCGGGTCTTCTCGGATGACGGGGACTCCGTAGAGGACGAGGCAGTCACGCGTGAGATCATGACTCGCCTGGCCGACCTGCCTGAAGCGGTCATGGCCCAGCATGCCGAGATCAAAGAGATGACGGTCGGTGGGCATATGCATGGGGGAGGAATCTCCCGTTCGCTTGGTATGGGAGCCCTACCGTCGGAGGCTGAGGTCGAGCAGGTGCGCCGCGACCTCGAGCTGGTGGCTGCGACCGGCGCCCCATATCACTGTCAACACGTCTCGGCTGCAGGAACGCTCGAGCTGATTCGAGAAGCAAAACAGTCTGGACTGCCTGTCACCGCCGAGGTCACTCCCCATCACCTGTTCTTCACCGACGAGCAAGTTGCGAGCCTCGATACGGATTACAAGATGTACCCGCCCCTGAGGACGCCCGAGGATCGGGATGCCTTGGTTGATGGCCTAACGGCCGGCGTGATCGACTGCGTTGCAACAGACCATGCGCCCCACACCGTGGCGGAGAAGAGCGTTCCATTCGAGGATGCCCCACGTGGAGTCATCGGACTGGAGACTGCCGCCTCAGCCACCTGGTCGGTTCTATCCGATATCGACCGCCTCTTCGAGACGCTGGGCACGGCGCCCCGGAAGATTGCAGCCTTGCCCGAACGCACGATCGCAGTGGGCGCTACCGCAGACATCGTCGTGTTCGATCCAAACCAATCGTGGGTCCCTCAGCAGTACCACTCCAAAGCGTCCAACAGCCCTTTCACGGGCCAAGAGTTGAAAGGAAGAGTCTTGACAACCATCTATCGAGGAGAAGTCACGTATGGCTGAGCGCCCAGGTGTGCTGGTCACCGCTGATGGGGAGGTGTTTCGCGGCACCGCCATCGGCCAGGCAGGAACCACAGTCGGAGAGGCTGTTTTCAACACAGCGATGTCCGGCTACCAGGAGATAATCACCGATCCGTCGTACGCGGGTCAAGTTGTGGTGATGACGTCGCCCCACATTGGGAACTACGGCGTAGCGGAAGCCGATGATCAGGCAGATCGCCCGGCTTTGGCCGGATTTGTGGTCAAGACCATGTCCCGTCGTCCATCCAACTGGAGGGCGACAGGTGGACTCGACGAATATCTCACCGAGCGGAACGTCGTGGCTTTGTCCGACATCGACACCAGACGCCTCACCCGGCATCTCAGAGACAGGGGGGCCATGCCAGTCGCCATGGGGTCGGATGCCGACAGCGCCGAGCTCGCTGAGTTGGCAGCCTCCGCGCCCACGATGGAGGGTCAGGACCTCGCGAAGAACGTGTCCACGAAATCGAGTTATCGAGTTGGGGCGGTAGGCGAAAGGAGAGGACGTGTTGTCGCTATCGATTTGGGAATCAAGCGGGACATCATCGCGGCCCTGAATCAACAAGGTCTCGACGTGGATGTTGTCCCCTACGACGCTTCGGCAGACGAGATCGCTGCGCTTTCACCTGACGGGCTATTCCTTTCAAACGGCCCAGGCGACCCAGAACCATTGACGGCAACCGCTTCGACCATCAATCGGCTGATTTCAGAACTTCCCATCTTTGGCATTTGCCTTGGCCATCAGGTCCTGGGGTTGGCTCTCGGCGCATCGACCTACAAGCTTCCCTTCGGGCATCACGGTGGAAACCACCCGGTTAGGAGAATGGGCGATAGGCGAGTTGAGATCACATCGCAGAATCATGGTTTCGCTGTGGATCTCTGGTCTCTCACTGAACGTGAGGCCCCACCCGCTAGTGGATTGGCGTCCGATGACTTGCTTCCAGCTTCAGTCGAAACCGAGGTTGGAACCCTGGTCCCTACGCACCAGAACCTGAACGACGGGACACTCGAAGGGATGCGACTCGTGGACCTCCCGGTCTTCTCGGTTCAGTACCACCCCGAAGCTGCCCCAGGGCCAAACGACGCCTCGCCACTGTTTGGCGAGTTCATGGCCGAGATGGGATTGGTGTCCTGATGCCGGGAAGACGCGACATCCACTCCATCCTGGTGATCGGCTCTGGGCCGATAATCATCGGGCAGGCCTGCGAGTTCGACTACTCCGGGACCCAGGCCGCGAAGGTTCTTCGGGCTGAGGGATACCGGGTCATCCTGGTCAACTCCAACCCCGCGACGATCATGACCGACCCGGAATTCGCTGACGCGACATATGTTGAGCCGATCACTCCCGAAGTGGTGGCCGAGATCATCGCAAGGGAACGCCCGGACGCTCTCCTCGCGACCCTCGGTGGGCAGACGGCCCTCAATGTCGCTTCCGAACTGTCCAGAACCGGAGTGCTCGAAAAGCACGGTGTGGAGATGATCGGTGCGGGTCTCGACTCAATCGACAAGGCCGAAGACCGAGGCAGGTTCAAGGAGGTCATGGAAGAGGCGGGCCTGGAGTGTCCCCGCGCTGGCTATGCGAGATCCATGAAAGAGGCTGTCGAAATCGCGCGTGATATCGGCTTTCCGATCATGGTTCGTCCGTCCTTCATCTTGGGCGGCGGCGGGACAGGCCTTGCTGAGAATGAGGAAGAGTTCCTCGAGATCGCCCGGAATGGTCTCCACACCTCGCCAGTCAGCGAGATACTGGTCGAGGAGTCGGTCTACGGGTGGAAAGAGTTCGAGCTCGAGGTGATGCGAGACCGGGTCGGCAATGCCGTGATCGTCTGCTCTATAGAGAACCTCGATCCGATGGGAGTTCACACCGGTGACTCGATCACAGTCGCACCCGTGCAGACCCTCAGTGATCGCGAATACCAGGAGATGCGGGACGACGCGATAAAGGTCCTCGAGATCATCGGCGTGGCGACTGGTGGGTCAAATGTTCAGTTCGCCGTCGACCCCGACACCGGTCGTCGTCTCGTGATCGAGATGAACCCACGGGTAAGTCGCTCGTCAGCCTTGGCCTCGAAGGCGACGGGATTTCCGATCGCAAAGATCGCTGCTCTACTGGCTGTCGGGTTCACGCTCGACGAGATCGCTAACGACATCACCAAGGCGACACCGGCTTCCTTTGAGCCTTCGCTTGATTACACCGTGGTGAAGGTGCCGCGTTTCGATTTCGCCAAGTTCCCATCGTCCTCACCGGAACTTGGGACGTCGATGCGAAGTGTCGGCGAGGCGATGGCCATCGGTCGCAACTTCCCAGAGGCTCTGCAGAAGGCGCTCCGTAGCTTGGAGGTGGGAAGGTCTGGCCTTCTCGGGGACACGCATTCCGATTTCCTCGTTGCGTTTTCGGAGGAAGAGTTGCTTGCTGCCATCCGTCAACCCACCCCGGAGCGCATCTATGCGGTGGGAGAGGCCCTCAGGCGGGGTTGGGACGTTGAGCAGGTCGCTAGTGAGTCGAAGATCGACCCCTGGTTCGTCGACCAGATGGCATGGATCGTTGAAATGCAGCCCGAAATCGCCACCGATCACACTGAGGAAGTGCTGCGCACAGCCAAGAGGATGGGCTACTCCGATCGACAGATCGCTCACCTGAGAGGCGAACAGGAGACAGTCATTCGTAGGGCCAGGCTCCAGGCAGGGATCGGCAGGACCTACAAGATGGTCGATACCTGCGCGGCGGAGTTCGAAGCGAACACCCCATACATGTACGGCACTTTCGAGGACGAGTCGGAGGTGCCTCCTGCCGAGAAGCCTCGCGTGGTGGTGCTCGGATCCGGGCCGAACCGCATCGGCCAGGGAATCGAGTTCGACTACTGCTGTGTTCACGCTTCGCTCGCCTTGAGAGACGCTGGTTACGAGTCGGTCATGGTCAACTGCAATCCGGAGACGGTCTCTACTGACTATGACACCTCTGATCGGTTGTACTTCGAGCCGCTCACCGTCGAGGACGTATTGAGCGTCATCGACGCCGAGCAGCCCGAGGCGGTTGTGGTCCAGCTAGGTGGTCAGACGCCCTTGAACCTCGCCGAAGACTTGGAGGCAGCTGGCGTGCGAATTGCAGGAACGTCACCTGCCTCGATCGCTCTCGCTGAGGACAGGGAGCAGTTCGCCGAAATCTGTCGGAACGTCGGTCTCAAGCAACCACCTGCCGGCAGCGCGACTTCTGCCGCCGAAGCGCAGGATGTCGTTGACCAGATTGGCCTTCCGGTGATGGTTCGACCCTCATTCGTGCTGGGTGGCCGAAAGATGAAGGTCGTCTACAGCCTGGAAGAGCTCGCCGAGTACGTCCGAGATATCTACGGCGAAGGTGACCCGGAGGTTGTTGGTAACCCGATCCTCATCGACAGATTCCTCGAGTCGTCTGTTGAGGTCGATGTGGACGCTGTCTACGACGGTCATGAGGTTCTGTTCGGCGGCGTCATGGAGCACGTGGAGGAAGCGGGGGTCCACTCGGGTGACTCCAGTTGCGTCACGCCTCCCCCCACTATCTCGGACGAAGCGATGAAGGAGATCGTCAGGGGCACAAACGAACTGGCGAGAGCACTGGAGGTGCGAGGACTACTGAATATCCAGTTTGCTGTGAAGGGAGACGAGGTCTTCATCCTCGAGGCCAACCCCCGAGGTTCACGAACAGTTCCGTTCATATCCAAAGCCAGAGGAGTGCAGCTCGCTCAGGTCGCAACTCGGGTGATGATGGGATCCACGATCGAGGAGCTTCGTGCCGAAGGTCTCGTTCCGCGAGGGGAGCTGCCTCAGGACTTCGTGGCCGTCAAGGCGGCTGTGATTCCATGGGATCGATTCCCAGACGAAGACTCCGTGCTCGGACCCGAGATGAAGGCCACAGGCGAAGTGATGGGGATTGGGAACGATGTGGGTGTCGCTTTCGCTAAGGCGATCCTCGCAGGGGGGCGCGTTCTGGCAGATCGGGGGCAGGTGTTCTTGTCGTTCGCTGATCGCGATAAGCCTCTAGGACTGGCCGTCGCTCAAGCATTCACGATGCTCGGATACGACCTCGTGGCGACCACTGGAACCGCTCGATATCTCAGCCACCACGCGATCGACGCTGAGATTGTCAACAAGGTGGGAGAAGGCGAAAGGGACATTGGTGAGCGACTCTCGAACGGTGAGGTGGCTCTTGTCATCAACACTCCGCGTGGAGGACGAGCCCGAAGCGATGGATTGACAATTCGCCAGGCAGCCCGACGACACTCGGTTCCGTGCGTAACCACCATTCAAGGTGGGTTGGCAGTTGCAAGAAGCCTTCGTGCCGGACCTGGGGCCATCACCAAGCCGAGGAGCCTTCAAGAGTGGCACCAGACGTAGCGGTTGGACTGGGCCCTCTCAAGCTCAGTACTCCGCTTATCGCAGCATCGGGGACGGTCGGTTCCGTTTGGGAATGGGCAACCGTCGCCGAACTCGAACACTACGGGGCTGCGGTTGCGAAATCGGTCTCGCCCGAACCATGGGCCGGTCGTCAGCCGCCCAGAGTTGCGCCCACGAGGGTGGGCATGCTGAACGGGATTGGGATCCAGAACCCCGGAATCGACAGCTGGATCAATGAGGTCTCACCGCAATTGCGAGGCTTGGAGACAAGCGTGTGGGGTTCTGCCGTCGCCGAGGATGTGTCCGGGTTCGTCGCAGTGGCTCAGGGTCTCGAGAGGGCCGGGATGTCAGCCGTGGAGATCAATCTCTCTTGTCCAAATCTCGAGGATGGGGCGCTGTTTTCGTTCAGTGCCCAACGCTCCGCAGAGGTGATAGCGGAAGTCTCCGAGGCCGTGTCATTGCCGGTCGGAGCGAAGTTGTCGCCTAACACGCCTGACATCGTCGGAGTAGCGAGGGCTTGTGCCGAATCGGGTGCAGACTTCTTGGTGTTGACCAACACGGCCCTTGGGTTCGGTATCGACATCATCACTCGGAAGCCGCTACTGAGCGGTGGTGTAGGTGGCTATTCGGGGCCTGGAATCAAACCACTTTCGCTCCGGTGTGTCCACGAAGTCCACCAGGCGTTGCCAGACGTCCAAATAGTCGGGTGCGGAGGCGTGATGACCGGGCGAGACATCATCGAATACGTGATCGCGGGCGCGAATGCCGTCGCCGCTGGAACGTTGCACTTTTCGGAGCCAAACGCCGGGAGGAGGCTCATCGCAGAGCTCAAGGCGGAAATGGGACGTCTCGACGTCGAGCAGTTGTCTTCAATCAGAGGGAGCGTGGGCCAGTGGTGAATCCAATAATCGTCGCTCTCGACTTCAGGGATCTTCGTGATGCGGTGGCGATTGCGCGCGAGCTGGAGGGCACCGTTGGTGGGTTCAAGGTGGGACTGCAACTCATCATGGGTCACGGGCCCACCGCGATCGAGGATATCGCCGGTCTTGGTTTGCCTGTTTTCGCGGACGCCAAGCTCCACGACATTCCGAACACCGTGCGGGGTGCAGCCGAGCAACTGTTCAAGGCCGGGGCGAGGTGGATCACGGTGCATGCCTCGGGAGGGGCCGAGATGATGGAAGCGGCCAACGAAGGCACGGGTGGAGATGGCGTCCTCGCTGTGACGGTGCTCACATCAATGGACGGCCCCGGCCTCAGCAGTGTCGGTGTGGATGGTCGGGCTTCGGCCCACGTGTCTCGATTAGCCGCTCTTGCAATGGACGCATCGGTGGAGGGAGTGGTCTGCTCCCCACAGGAGGCTGCTCTGGTAAAGAGTGAGCAACCTGACCTCACGGTGTTCACGCCAGGAGTGAGACCAAAGGGATCAAGTCTCGACGATCAGGCACGCGTGGCGACACCGTCGTTCGCTCGCGCCGAAGGAGCTGACTTCCTGGTAATCGGACGACCTATCACGAGAGCTAACGACCCATCGGCAGCTGCAGCCGAGATCGTGTCTGAGCTAAACGAATAAGGGCGCAATCTGCGCCGGGATCTCCCGTAGTTGCGGGCTATCGTCAAGACGACGTCAATCTCTAGGAGGAGACAATGGCGCAGCCACCGCAGCTGACCGACGAACAACGCAAAGCTGCTTTAGCGAAGGCTGCTGAAGCCCGAAGGGTTCGAGCCGAGGTCAAGGAGCTGTTGAAGACTGGCTCGATGACCATGTCCGAGCTCTTGGCCAAAGCCGAGGAAGAGGAATTGCTCGCCGGGCTCAAAGTGGAGTCGCTCGTGGCCTCCATGCCGGGGACAGGCAAGATCAAAGCAAAGCGCCTGATGGAGGCGCTTGGTATTTCTGAGAACAGACGCATCCGCGGTTTGGGAGACCGTCAGAAGGAAGCGTTGATCGGAGAGTATTCCTGAATTGGCCCGGCTGATCGTCGTATCCGGACCTTCCGGGTCAGGTAAGTCGAGCATTCTCAAAGGTCTCCAGGGTGAGGTCGACTTTGAGTTCTCGGTATCAGCGACAACCAGGGATCCCCGTCCCGACGAGGTACACGGGGTCGACTATCTGTTCATGGACTCCCAGGAGTTCGAGGAGTTGATCCTCGGGGGTGACCTTCTCGAATGGGCGATCTACAACGACAACTACTACGGCACCCCTGCTGAGCCGATCGAAGAAGCTCTATTCGATGGACGGAACGTGCTTCTCGACATAGAGATTCAAGGTGCCCGGCAAGTGCGCAACTCGAGACCGGACGCTCTGATGATCTTCATCGAACCTCCCTCGATGGAAGAGTTGGAACGCAGGTTGAGAAAGCGCGGAGACACATCCGAGTCGGACATTGAGGCTCGCCTGGGGATTGTGGCCTCACAGATGAAGGAGGCTTCGGAGCTGTTTGACCACACGGTGGTGAACGAGGACCTCGATGTCGCGACGAAAGAGGTCGCGAATCTGATAATCGCCAATACTTGAGGTACCATTCCCTCACCGCATTCCCTTTCCAGAGGATTCAATGAAACTCGAAGATGTCATCGATCAGATCGGCAATCGGTTCGCCACCGTTGTCGTCTCATCGCGCCGCGCCCGGCAGATAAACAGCTACTTCCACCAGTTGGGGGTGGGTTACGGTGAGTTCGTGCCACCTCAGGTGCACTCGCTATCGCGCAAGCCCTTGACGATCGCAATGGAAGAGATCGCCGAAGGGAAAGTGGCGGTCGAGACCGTCGAGGAATAGATGATCAGCGGCCGGCGAGTCCTACTCGCCGTCACCGGGGGAGTGGCCGCCTACAAGTCAGCGCTTCTGACAAGGCTTCTCGTAGAAGACGGTGCCGAAGTCAGAGTGATCCTCACCGAGTCTGCCCACCACTTCGTGGGACCTCAGACTTTTGCAGCGCTCACGGGGTCAGCCCCTTACACCAAGCTATTCGACTCCGATTCTGTTTCACCACATACCGAACTGGCGAGATGGGCAGAAGTGATTGTCGTCGCCCCAGCCACCGCGGCGTCTTTGTCCAAGATGGCTAACGGTCTATCGAATGACCTCTTTTCGGCGACAGTCCTGGCATACACCGGTCCTGTCTTGATCGCCCCCGCGATGCACACTGAGATGTGGGAGCACCCCGCGACGGCTCGAAACATGGCGATTCTCGAGGAGTTTGGATACGAAACGGTCGGCCCCGAGAGCGGTGCTCTCGCCGGCGGGGACGAGGGTGTCGGCCGGGTAGCCGAGCCCGAGCAGATCCACGAAGCACTCTCCGACCTCCTGGGTACCAGGCCTGACTTGGGCCGCCTACTAGTCACTGCTGGCGGTACTCGTGAACCGATCGATCCGGTCAGGTATCTCGGCAACCGTTCGACCGGCAAAATGGGTCATGCAATTGCTAACGAGGCTGCACAACGTGGCTACGACGTGACTCTGGTTACTACTTCCAACCTGCACGCAGACCCGGCGGTGAACCTCGTAGAGGTTGAGACGGCAGAACAGATGCTGAATGCGGTCGAACAAGTGGACATGGATGTAGCGATCATGGCTGCAGCCGTCGCCGACTTTCGCCCGGCCAAGAAATCGGCCCACAAGTTGTCTCGCTCAGAGGGTCTCGACTCAGTCGAATTGGTGCCCAATCCTGACATTCTCGAAAGTGTGGTCGCCCGAGACAAGCGTCCGCTGGTGGTGGGATTTGCGGCAGAGACAGGCGATGTGGAGCGTGCTGTTCAGAAGGCCAAGCGCAAGGATGTCGACCTTCTCGTCTACAACGACGTCACCGAACCAGGTTCGGGATTTGGAACGGATACCAATCGGGTGACCTTCGTAAACCGAGACGGTTCGGTCGACCCTATGCCGTTGACATCTAAGGACGAAGTTGCAGCTCAACTTCTAGACAGGATTGCTGCTCTCCGTTCACTGGACAGTTAGTCTCGCCCACCGGTATGTCCACTTCCTATTTCACATCTGAGTCGGTGACGGAAGGGCACCCGGACAAGGTCGCCGATGCCATTTCCGATGCCGTTCTAGACGCTGCAATTCAACTGAACCCAGAGGCGCGTGTCGCTTGTGAGACTCTGGTCACCACACGTCGAGCGGTTGTTGGTGGTGAGGTGCGGATCGGACATGACCTCGAAATCGAGCCCATAGTCAGAGAAACTGTCGAACGTATTGGATACGACGGTTTCGACCCAGATTTCAGTGCAGACTCGATCGAAGTGACGGACCTCGTTCACTCGCAAAGCTCTGACATCGCCGAAGGTGTGGATCGCGAGTTGGGTGCCGGCGACCAAGGTCTGATGTTCGGATACGCCAACAAAGAGACGGACACTCTCATGCCGTTTCCGATCCATATGGCTCACCGTCTAGCCGAGAGGCTTGCCGAAGTTCGGAAGAAGGAAATGGTCGACTACCTGCGCCCGGACGGCAAGACCCAGGTGACAGTCAGATATGAGGGCGATGAGCCGGTCGCAGTTGAGAAGATCCTGATCTCAACGCATCACGGACCGGGGATGGGCCAGACCGAAATGAAAGAAGAGCTTTGGGCTCTGGTTGTGGCAGAGGTCGTTCCGGAGGAGCATCTGCCTTCGATCGATGCATTCATTTTCAACCCCTCTGGTCGATTCGAGATTGGTGGACCGGTGGCTGACGCTGGCCTCACAGGTCGCAAGATCATCGTCGACACCTACGGCGGCTACGCCCGCCACGGTGGCGGTGCGTTCTCCGGTAAGGACTCAACCAAGGTGGATAGATCCGCTGCATATGCCGCCCGCTGGGCCGCCAAGAACCTGGTGGCAGCTGGGGTCGCTGACCGACTCGAAATCCAGCTCTCGTATGCCATCGGCCAGGTGGAGCCGTTCTCGATCTACATCGAAACATTCGGCTCCGAGCACATAGACCCCAGGGTCATTCACAAGACGGTGGATGAGCTCTTCGACTTCCGCCCATCAGCAATCATCGAGGCTTTGGGTTTGCGTCAGCCCGTGTTTTCTCCAACAGCCGCATACGGCCATTTCGGACGGCCCGAGTTCGGTTGGGAGCAGATCAATCGTGTTGACGACATCGCCAGCGCAATCGGAGTGTGACACCGGCAGCCAGAGTTGTGCCCAACGTCCCTTCATTCTCAGTGGACGATGGCTTCTGGTACTCGATCCCCAGCCATCTCGAGAGTGACATTGAGATAGGTCGATTGGTTCGTGTTCCCCTCTCGGGTAGGCGCGTCCGCGGTTGGGTGGTCGAGATTGGAGAGCGGGACCAGGGACGCCTGAAGCCGATAGCCGGAGTCTCAGGTGAAGTTCCCGTCTTCGATCGCAAACTCCTCGAGTCACTCACCTGGGCCTCCAATCACTACGTGGCCCCTCGGTCCGTTCTCCTCTCCAAGGCAACGCCACCGAATCTTCCCAAGAAGTCGCCGGGACCCGATTTGGACTTCGTCGGAAGTACCGATCATCCACTAGGGGACTTTGCTGAGGACACGGCGCAAGGCCGTGCCCGACCGATTACTGCGCTTGTGGGCCAGTGGAAGGACTTGAGCTGGCTTGTTTCTGTCGGCCCGGTGCTGACAACAGGAGGGTCGGTCCTCATAGTTGCGGCGACGATTGCGGAGTCGAGGCGGATCGAATCTGCAGCCTCCTCAGTGTTTGGTGAGCTGGTCGTGGCTGCAAATGGCGACGATGACCGGTCAATCACCACTGCTTGGGTGCAGGCGCAGGCCCCGGGAAGGGTTGTCATCGGCACACCACGAGTCGCCACTTGGGCTGTGGGTGGGCTCCGCCTCGCCTTGGTGATCGAGGAGAGCCGACGAGCGATGAAAGAGCGACAAACACCAACGCTCCATGTCCGGGACGTCATGGTGACCCGGAGCCGCATCGAACGATTCAATCTGGTCTTCTTCGGGCCAACACCCGGTGTCGAGTTGGTGGGAAGCGGGGCCGAGATTGTCCGGATGGGGAATAGAGCTTGGCCCTTGGTCGAAGTGGTCGATCGGAGCGAAGACACTGGAGGCTTCGTTTCAAGTCGGACGATGCCTGCGATCGAAGGAGTTGTCGATTCCGGTCGATCGGTGTTCGTGTTCACGCATCGCCGACGGGCATCGGCATCAACCCGATGCTCGCAATGTCGGATGTTGAGACGTTGCACTCAATGTGGGTGGAGACTCGGAAGGGTCGCGAGCTGTCCGAACTGTGATGCGCCGACTCAACTGTGCGCCAAGTGCGGTGGCGAAGCCTTCGAAGAGATGGGGACCGTGCCGGAACGACTTGCTGAAGAGATGAATAGGAGGGCCGGGCGGCCGATCGCCGACGTCAGTCCAGCTGTTGCTCCGGTCACGGTCGGTACCGAAAGGGATCTGGCATCAGCGCAGGAGGCCGCTCTTGTGGTTGCGGCGGACGTCGATGGCATGTTGCTCGGAACTGGATATCGGGTGGCTGAGGAAGCGTTGCGGCAGCTCGCTCGCCTTGGATCCCTCGTCGCCGGCGGGACTGGATCGCGGCTTCTCTTACAGACTTCAACCCCGGACTCAGCCCTGGTGAAGACGATGCGAAGGGGTGATCCGATGCCTTATCTGGAGAGGATCCTGGTGGAGAGGGCGAGAGACCGCTTTCCACCGTCAGCAGACCTCATCGCAATCGAATTACGAGGAGGCAAAGACGTGGCGGTCGACTTCGACGGGGCTCCATCGGAAGCGACGATCATGGGGCCGATCCAGGATGGTGAGGATCGACGTTGGCTCATCTCCGGGAAGCTGGGCAGTTTCAGGCGAGATCTGAGGCAGCTGGTCGGTCGGTGGCGGGATGCTGGAGCAACGGTGCGTGTGGATGTTGACCCAATCGACATCTGAGGTTCCGATGCAGCTGAACGTGTCGACCCATCTACGCTGACCGCCCGAACATGACCATCCACGCCATTAGGACTTTTGGAGATCCGGTTCTTCGTATGCCCACCAAGGCCATCGAAGACATCGACGCGACCGTGCACAACCTCGCCAGAGACATGATCGAAACGATGTACGACGCACCAGGCGTGGGTCTGGCCGCCAACCAAATCGGGATTGGGCGCAGGATCGCAGTCTTTGATGCCCAGGACGATCTCGGTCCCAGGGTGATGATCAATCCAGTGATTGTGGAGACCTCTGGCGAGTTCGAGTACGACGAGGGCTGTCTCTCGGTCCCCGGGTACTACTGGGAGATCGTCCGTCCGGGTTTCGCAAGAGTCCAGGCCCTTGACCTCGACGGAAACGAAGTTGAATACGCGGGCGATGGGCTCCTGGGACGGGTGCTTCAACACGAGGTGGGTCATCTGAATGGTGAACTACTAATTGATCATCTGCCGAAGAGGGTTCGCAAGAAGGCACTGAAAGAGATCCGCGAGGACAAGTTGGGTATCAATTGACTCGAATCGCTTTCCTCGGTACGCCGAGTGCCGCGGTCCCAAGCCTTCTGCGTCTCCGTGAGGACAACGATGCCGTCACGGTGATCACTCAACCCGATCGTCCGCGAGGTCGCTCACGCGAGCCACAACCATCTCCGGTCAAGGTCGCCGCTGTCGAGATGGGCTTAGAGGTTCAGCAGCCGTCCACAAGCGCTGAGCTCGAGGCCGCCCTTGCCAATAGCGCGCCGATCGACGTTGGAATTGCTGTCGCCTATGGCCGGATACTCCGGCCACGTGTTCTCGCCGTTCCGAGGGCCGGCTTCCTAAATGTGCACTTCAGCCTTTTGCCGCGCTGGCGAGGGGCCGCGCCTGTGGAGCGGGCCATCATGGCTGGCGACACGATGAGCGGCGTAACCATCATCCAACTGGACGAAGGGATGGACACCGGACCGGTCCTCACCGCCCAGGCAGTCGATATCGCGCCTGACGAGACAGGTGGGGCCCTGACCGCAAGGCTGGCCGATTTGGGCGGCAGGTTGATCTCGAACTCGCTTGAGGCCTACCTGGATGGCTCACTCGTTCCACAGACACAAACCGATGAGGGAGCGGTCATCGCCAGGAAGATTCAGAAAGAGGACCGTCCCATCGAGATAGACGGGACGGCAAAGGCGGCGCGCGACAAAGTACGGGCGCTGGCGCCGTCGCCAGGAGCGACATTGAGAGTTGACGGCGAGGTGTTCAAGATCCTCGCAGTTCAGAGCTCTGAATTCGACGTCGAGCCTGGCCGATGGGTCGGGATCGAAGGCTGGCCTGTTGTGGGACTTAGTGATGGAGCAGCGACCCTGTCCCTGATCCAACCTCCGGGCCGGAGTCTCCAAGAAGGCTCCGCATGGCTCAGAGGTGCGCGGCGGTCAGGTGGAATCGTTGAGTAGCGCCATAGACTCGTGCCAATGCCAGTGAAGATTGCTCCCTCCTTGCTCGCCGCCGACTTTGCGCGACTCGAAGAGGAGATAACCCGGGTCGCGCCCCACGTCGACTGGCTCCACCTGGACGTGATGGATGGGCACTTCGTACCCAACATCTCGTTTGGGATACCCGTCATCTCGTCGATACGCACCGCTACCGAAGTGTTCTTCGACTGTCACATCATGACGACAAACCCGGATGCCTTTCTGCCTGAGCTGAGGGAAGCGGGAGCCGATCAGGTGACGGTTCACATAGAGGCGGTTCCAGATCCCACGCGAGCCTTCGAAAGGGCAACCCAGAACGGGCTGAAGTGTGGTCTTGTTGTGAACCCCGGCACGCCGTTTGAGGCGATTGCTCCCTTCGCCGAGCGCTGTGACACGATCGTGATCATGTCGGTCGAACCTGGGTATGGGGGTCAGGCGTTCATGCCCGCATCCCTGTCCAAGGTGGAGGAGGCCAGAGAATGGGTTGAGAACCACGGATTGGGGGCCGATATTGAGATCGATGGTGGCATCACACCAGAAAACGCAGGTTCTGCGGTATCGGCCGGAGCGTCGGTTTTGGTAGCGGGAACAGCGGTTTTTCGGGCTGATGACCCCGCTAGTGCTGTAGATGCTTTGAGAAGGGCTGCAGATAACTGATGAGCGAATTGGTTCTGGTCGCAGACGACGATCCGGACATCCTGACCGTGGTCAAAGTCAACCTGGAGCTGGATGGCTTCGAGGTTGAGACCGCCGTTGACGGTGAGGACGCCCTTCAGAAGGCCACGTCCAACCCTCCCAACGTGATAATCCTCGACATCATGATGCCGCGGATGGACGGGCTCACTGCCCTTCATCGGCTGCGTAGTCAAGCGACAACCGCCGGGATACCCATCATTCTTCTCACGGCTCGCGGCCTTCCCGAGGACCGGGTCCGAGGTCTCGAGCTAGGGGCGGATGACTACATCACGAAGCCATTTGACATCACTGAGTTGGCAGCGCGGGTGCGAGCGGTCCTACGGCGTACTCAGGCGGCGCGTGATCTCTCTCCGTTGACTGGATTGCCAGGGAACTTCAAGATCACTGCCGAGATCGAAAACTCGATCCAGGACAAACGCGAGTTCGCTTTGGTTCACGGAGATCTCGACAACTTCAAGGCGTTCAACGACCACTACGGATTCATGAGAGGCGACGAAGTCATTCGTTTCTGTGCGTCTGCGATGACGCAGGCTGCAGAGAACCTCGGGATCCAGAACGCGTTCGTAGGCCACATCGGTGGAGATGACTTTGTTGCGATCGTTCCCCCCGAGGTGGCAGAGCCGTTCTGTAAGGAAGTCATTGAACGGTTCGACGATGGGATCCTCGATCTATATGACACTGCTGATGCGTTGCGTGGATACATCGAAGTGATCGACCGAAGGGGCGAGAGGTATGCGTTCCCAGTCGTGTCGCTTTCGCTGGGTGTAGCCTCCACTGAAGTCCGAGAGATCGGCACACAGTGGGAGGCGTCGGCGATCGCAGTGGAAATGAAAGAATTTGCCAAGAAACAACCTGGCTCCACTTACCGCATCGACCGACGTACGGCCTAGGTGGCCATCCCCGGCCATCTCGAGCGTGCCATCGAGATCGCCGCTCCTCACAGAACCCACCCGAATCCCCGCGTTGGTGCGGTTGTTGTCTCAGCCGATGGCGCAGTCCTCGGAGAGGGCTCACACTTAGGGCCAGGTCAACCCCATGCCGAGGTTGCTGCGCTCGACGGGGTCGACGCCCGAGGTGCGACAGTGTTTGTGACCCTCGAGCCGTGCGCACATCACGGCCGAACGCCCCCCTGCGTCACTGCTCTCATCGAAGCCGGAGTCCAAAGGGTGGTCGTCGGTGCGATCGATCCTGATGATCGAGTCGCAGGTCAAGGCGTGGAGCAACTACGGAACGCAAGCATCGACGTCGAAGTTCTCGACGCCCCGGAGGCAGAAGCCCTCGATGCTGGATACTTCCATCAGCGGAGGACTGGGTTCCCCCTGGTGACGCTGAAGTACGCGATGACAATTGATGGTTCGATCGCAGCTCAAGACGGCTCGTCACAGTGGATCACTGGTGAACTGGCTCGGAAGGACGCCCATGCACTGAGAGAGCGCTCGGATGCAGTTGTTGTTGGGGCCGGCACTTTGGCGGCCGACGATCCCCAGTTAACGGTGAGACTCGACGGCTTCGATGGATCTCAGCCGAGACCCGTTGTTGTCGCCGGGAGGTCAGCACTGGATGGCAACAGGGCGATCTGGGGTCGTGATCCGCTCGTCTACTCGACACGTTCCCTCGAATTGCCAGCCGGAGAGTGTGTGGTGGTCGACGGCGACGTCTTGCCCGACCCCGAAGGAATCTGCGTCGACCTTGCCGGGCGAGGCATGTACGACGTTCTCATCGAAGGTGGCCCGACGCTGGCCAAGAGCTTCTGGGACGCCGGTGTGATCCATAGATTGGTCGTCTTCATCGGTGGTCTCGCCGGTGGCGGTCAGGGAATGGCACCCTTCGCAGGAAGGTTTTCAACACTGGCGGATGCCAGGTCGCTTGAACTGAAGGAACTGAAGGCTCTCGATCAGGATCTCAGAGCGGAGTACGTGAGGAAGTAGTTGTGTTCACGGGGATTGTGGAACAAGTCGGGACCGTGGTCTCAGTTAGCCCAACCGATACCGGCTTGCGTGTGGTTTTTGATGCCCCTGGAATCGACGATGTCGACCTAGGTGCCTCGATCTCGGTCAACGGCGTGTGCCTAACGGCAGTCGCCATTGAAGAAAGCTCACTGTCTGTGGACGTTGTGCCTGAAACTCTCGCCCGAACCAGCCTCGACGGGATCGAGCCTGGCAGCAGGGTCAACCTGGAGCGTGCCATGTCTGCTTCAGGGCGATTCGACGGGCACGTGGTTCAGGGTCACGTTGACGGAACCGGAACAGTTCTCCAGATCTCAGAAGACGCGAGCGGAGGTGTGGTCATGCGCATTTCGGTACCCGCAACTCTGAGCCGATTCATCGTGGAGAAGGGGTCAATAACTGTTGACGGAGTCAGCCTCACCGTTGCCGCCCTCTCTGATGAGTGGCTCGAGGTTGCCCTGATTCCACATACGCTGGCTGTGACGACGCTGGGCTTGCGTACCGCTGGAGATCGGGTCAACCTGGAAGTCGATGTCCTGGCCAAATACGTGGAACGAATCCTGAACGCAGGGAAATGAGATTCTCACCCATCTCCGAGATCATCGACGCCATCGGGCGTGGGGAGATGGTGATCATGGTCGACGACGAGGACCGTGAGAACGAAGGCGACCTGATAATCGCTGCGGAAGCGGTCACTCCGGACTCAATTGGCTTCATGCTCCGGTACACCTCCGGAATCATCTGTCTCCCGATCGTTGGTGAACGACTCGACGAGCTGGAACTGCCGATGATGGTGGCCAAGAACACCGACGTTCGTCGGACGGCGTTCACGATCTCCATCGACGTATCAGAAGGCACCACCACAGGTATATCGGCGGCAGATCGATGCCGGACCATCCTGGCGGTGGTCGATCCTGACACCCGACCGGAAGACCTGGCACGGCCCGGGCACATGTATCCGCTGCGCTACGAGCCGGGTGGCGTGTTGAAACGTGCAGGTCACACTGAGGCAGCGGTCGATCTCGCTGAGCTGGCGGGCTTCTACCCGGCTGCCGTGATCGCCGAAGTCATGAATGATGACGGAACTGTCTCACGTCTGTCTGACCTGGAAGCGTTTGCTGCGGAGCACGATCTCCTAATCGGAACCATTGCGGATTTGATCGCCTACCGGAGAGAGTCGGAGAAGCTCGTCGAACGAGTAGTGGAGGCACGAGTTCCCACTGCGCACGGTGAGTTCCAGGCCATCGGATATCGATCATTGGTTGATGATCGACAGCACATCGCCCTAGTCAAGGGTGATATCGGCGCCGGCGAGGGTGTTCTCACGAGGGTCCATTCCGAGTGTCTGACTGGCGATGTGTTTGGCTCGCTCCGGTGCGATTGTGGCGAGCAACTCGACTACGCACTGGAGTTGGTGGCTCGAGAAGGCAGGGGCGTCGTTCTCTACATTCGGGGCCATGAGGGCCGGGGCATTGGACTGCTTCACAAGCTCGCCGCCTACCGGCTCCAGGATGAAGGCCTGGATACAGTCGACGCCAACGTGAACCTCGGGCTCCCCGTGGACTCACGTGACTACGGGGTCGGATCGCAGATTCTCTACGACATCGGGGTACGTTCAATGAGGCTTCTCACGAACAACCCGGTGAAGAGGGCGGCCATCGAAGGCTACGGCTTATCGATCCAAGAACGCATACCTCTGCAATTGCCAGCGAACGAAGAGAATCGCCAGTACCTCAAGGCAAAGGCCTCCCGCATGGGCCACGACCTCGATGTCGACAGCGCATGACGAGGATCATCTCTGGAGATACGGACGCAAGTCGGCTGCACATCGGCATTGCTGCAGCTCTCTGGAATCAGACCGTTACCGACAAACTCGTCGACGGAGCCCTCACCCGTTGCGAGCAACTGAAAGCCGCTGATGTGACAGTGATGCGTGTGCCCGGCTCCCTCGAGCTGCCAGTGGCATGCAAGAAGCTCGCCGAGGCAGGCTGTGACGCTGTGGTGGCAATCGGCGTGATAGTCAAGGGTGAAACCGACCACTACGAGTTGGTGGCGGCTGATTCGAGCCGGGGCCTGTCAGATGTTGCTCTTGCCACCGGCGTGCCCGTTGGAAATGCCGTTCTCGCAGTTCATGACATAGCTCAGGCTATCGAACGAGCGGGCGACGGGCCTTCCAACAAAGGCGTGGAAGCTGTGGATGCGGCAGTCTCGGTGGCCAATAGCCTGGCTCAGCTGTGAGACCGTCAGATCACGTCGATATTGGAAGAATCGGGCTGCCTGGTATCATTCTCGCCAACAATCGATAGCAAGAGCGGAGGTGCTGCCTCCCCACCCGGCCGCCGAAGGAGCGAGCCGAGGTCAACAACTGCAACCGCGACGGCACGTCGCGGCTTGTTTGGCAGCAGGTTCCGATCTGCTGCTTTTTGTTTGTAAGGACAGAACCAACTGTCGCTCTTTAGGAGGTAACTAATTCCAGAGCTGCGCGTGAATGGTGCGATCAGGGCAAAAGAGGTCCGAGTGGTCGCCCCTGACGGTGAGCAAATCGGCGTCAAGAAAATCAACGAAGCGTTGTGGTTGGCAGAGCAACTCGACCTGGATCTCGTCGAGGTTGCACCGAATGCCAAGCCCCCGGTCTGTCGGCTGATGGACTACGGAAGGTACAAGTACGAGCAATCGGTCAAAGAGCGTGAAGCGCGAAAGAAGCAAACGCGGACCAATGTGAAAGAGCTGCGGATGCGTGTGCGTATTGGCGAGCACGACTTCGACATCACACGTCGCAAGACTCAGGACTTTTTGTTGGACAACGACAAAGTGAAAGTGACGATCCGCTTCCGGGGTCGTGAGAGAGAACGTCCGGAGTTCGGGCGTGAGCTCATGAACCGACTCGCCGAGGAAGTGGCGGAATACGGGACTGTGGAACAGACGCCGAAGATCGAAGGCGGTTCGATGACGATGGTCCTGGCACCCACGCGACAGGCAAGAGCGAAGTCCGACGAAGAGCAGTCCTCAGAAGACGAATAGGAGGCACCAGTGCCGAAGATGAAATCCCATAGTGGTGCAAAGAAGAGAATCAAGGTCACCGGATCGGGCAAGTTGATGCGCCGGAAGTCCGGTTCCTCTCACTACAGGCTCGCCAAAGGCAAGTCGACGTTTCGTCGCGGCAAAGGCGAAGTGGAACTCGCACCTGGTGACGCCAAAGTCATCAAGAAGCAACTTGGTCGTTAGGAGTACCTGAATGGCACGTGTCAAACGAGCAGTACACGCCAAGAAGTCCCACAAGAAGGTTCTCGATCGGGCCAAGGGATACAAAGGAGCACGCAGTCGGCGCTACCGCACTGCCAACGAGCAGGTCATGCATGCGATGCAGGACGCTTATCGCGACCGGCGCGCTCGCAAGCGGGAGTTCCGCAAGCTGTGGATTTCCAGAATCAACGCTGCCGCTCGACAGAACGGCACCACCTATAGCCAGTTCATCGCCGGCCTCAAGGCTGCTGAAGTCGAAGTAGATCGCAAGATGCTTGCTGAGATGGCAGTCAATGACCCGGCCGCTTTTACTCAGCTGGTCGAGGTCTCCAAGGGCAACTGAGCCCCGAAGCGAACAAAATGGAGCCGGTCCTCACCCATCGCGCGAAGAGCGTCGTGGATGCGGCCCGGCTTCATCGCGCCAAGGAGCGTCGCGCGCGGGGACAGACTCTGGTCGAGGGCCCTGATCTCCTCTCAGATGTGTCAGCCTCCGGAGCCAACATCTTGGACGTATTTGGTACCGGTGGCCGACCTGTCGATCAGCGTGCTTTGGAACGGCTGTCCGGGACCAAAACCCCGAGAGGGCCGATAGCGGTCGTCGAGATACCGACGGAATGGCTCGATCGGGAACGCGACCTACTTGTTTCTGTTGGTGTGTCCGATCCGGGAAACGTTGGCACGATGATTCGCACGGCTGCTGCCTTTGGTTGGGGTTTCGCCTACACGACGGGTACTGCCGATCCGTGGTCCCCAAAAACGATTCGGGCTGGTGCCGGAGGTCAGTTCCAGACTCCGATATCACGCATCGGCTCGACCTCCGAGCTTGGCGAGTGGGAAACCGTTGCCACCGTGGTCGAGGGTGGGGTTCCCCCTGCGTCTTTGTCCGCACCACGGGTGGCAGTCTTGATCGGCGAGGAGGCGCAAGGTCTTCCTGAGGGTGTAGCCAAGGCAGCGGATCATCGGCTTACGATCCAGACTCCCGGCCCTACGGAGAGCCTGAACGCCTCAATCGCAGCAGGCATCGCTTTGTACGAATTGTCGAAGCATTCCGTCGCGCCACCCTCGGATGTCTAACCTGCCGCCGTCTATGGATCCCATCTCAGTACTGGACAAGGCGATAGCTGATGCTCCTGAACTCATAGAGGATGCATCAACCCTTGCCGAACTAGAGGCCGTCGAAGGAAGCATCGTCGGCAAGGATTCGCCGGTCGGTGAGGTCCGAAGGGCCATGGGCAAGATCGACGCTGCACTCCGGCCAGCAGTGGGAGCGAAGCTGAACGAAGCGTCTAGCCGTGTCACCAAATTGATCGACGCGAGACGTCAGGTGCTCCAGGCAGCGGAAGAGGTGCGACAGCTCTCGGCGGAAGCCATCGACGTGACTCTCGAGAGCATCCGGCTGAAGCGAGGGGCGATCAATCTCGTCCAGCAAACAATCGACGAAGTCGTCGACATCTTCGTCGGGCTTGGCTACCAACTGGCATCCGGCCCCGAAGCTGAGCTCGCCTATTACAACTTCGATGCCCTGAACACGCCTCCCACACACCCATCACGCTGGGAGTCAGACACCATGTACCTCGACTGGGGTGATCCGTCCGACGAGGTTCTCCTCAGAACACAGACGTCTCCGGTGCAGGCACGGTGGATGGAGACCCATGAGCCGCCGGTCTACATCGTCGTCCCAGGGCGCACGTATCGGAAAGACACGATTGATGCCACGCATCTTCCGGTGTTTCATCAGATTGAGGGTCTGGCCGTCGACACGAACCTCAAGTTCTCGGATTTGAAAGGCACGCTTCTCCATTTCGCCAAGGAGTTCTTTGGTCAAACGACTGAAGTTCGGCTTCGGCCACACTTCTTTCCGTTCACCGAGCCGAGCGCAGAGCTCGATGTGTCCTGTTTCAGCTGTGACGGCGGCGAACCGGGTTGTCGGGTATGCGGGGGAGCAGGCTGGTTGGAGCTCCTCGGATGCGGCATGGTCGACCCGAATGTTCTCGATGCCGCTGGTTACGACTCCACCCGGCTGAGTGGCTTTGCTTTCGGAATGGGTCCCGAGCGGCTCGCCATGACCCGCCATGGAATCGATTCGCTGCGTCACTTCATCGAAAACGACGTCCGTTTCCTGGAGCAGTTCTGATGCTTGTAGCTGGCTGTCCTGCGGTAGCTCCGGCCGACCGGCGTCTGTTTGAGTCCGGCAGTTTGAGAATCGACGCTGGGAGTCGACGGGAA
>JANQRA010000010.1 GCA_028284765.1 Acidimicrobiia bacterium | reverse complement strand
TTTCGCCCCTACCGGGTTTTCTGCTGATCCCACAGAATTAGGGCCAGAAGGAGGTTGTTTTGAAACTCGAACAGCTGATGACGACCGACGTCATAACCGTTGGCGTCGACACTTCGCTCAAGGAAGCCGCACGGCGCATGATCGAAGCAGGGATCAGCGGTCTGCTGGTGACGGGCGATCGCGGCGAGCTCCTCGGAATCGTGAGCGAGGGGGACTTCATAGCTAGTGAGTCCCACCGGAGAGAAGAGACCAAACCACGCATCCTGCGCTGGTTCCTCGAAGACGAAGAGGTTCCAACCTTCGAGCGGACCGTTGGCGACATCATGACCACCGGCGTCTTGACTCTTCCACCCGACGCAGACCACCCGGAGGCCGCCCGCCTGATGCAGAAGGCCGGTATCAAGAGGATCCCTGTGGTCACCGACGACGGACAACTGCTCGGACTGGTGAGTCGGTCCGACATCCTCAGAGCGTTTGCGCGTTCGGACAGCGAGATTGCCGAAGAGATCACCGGGCACGTCATGCGCAAGGTCCTTTGGCTCGACCCAAACAAGATCACGGTCCGGGTAGAAGACGGAAACGTGACGATGTCGGGTCGCCTCGAGACCAAAAGCGATGCCCAACTTCTGGTCGAGTTGACCAAGCGTCTCGATGGAGTGGTGTCCGTAGCCGACGGGCTCACCTGGGACTTCGACAATTCGAAGACGACTATGGTCCCACCACGTCCCGGACCGAATTGGTGATCGAAGAGCAGAAAAGCCGCCCAATAGTCGTCGGCGTCGACGGCACAGACCACAGCAAGATCGCACTGTCGAAAGCTGTTGCGGAGGCGCGGGTTAGGGGCGCCGAACTGCAGGTGGTCTACGTCTCCGATGTCAGTCCCGCTCATCTGCTGCTGCCTGACGGCCAACACGTCCACACCCGCGATTTGGCAGCAGCCAAAGCAGCTGCGGTTTGGGAGATGGTCGACGAAGTTGTCGCGGATTCCGAGATCGAATGGACCAAGGTCGACCTCGACGGTTATCCCGCAGACGTTCTTGTTGACTACGTCGAGACCTCGGACCCACAGCTACTCGTAGTGGGCACGCGAGGCCGGGGCCGAATGTCCAAGGCGTTTCTCGGTTCGACCAGCTCACGGGCGGTCGAACGGGTCAATTGCGATGTGCTTGTCGCGAAGACCGACTCTTAGCCACGTCTACGGCTCGGTCGTTCGAACTAAGTTCTAAGACGTGTCAGACGACGGTATCTACTACGGCGACTACCTCCAGATCAACAAACTGTTGGATGCGCAGGTTCTAGAGAGCACAAAGGCCGGGGAGACTGTTCATGACGAGATGCTGTTCATCATCGTCCACCAATCATATGAGCTCTGGTTCAAGCAGGTGCTCTGGGAGCTGGACAGCGTCATCGAGATCTTCAGTAACGACGTGGTCCCCGAGCGCGCCATGGGAACCGCCTTGGGGAGACTCCGTCGGATCAACTCCATCCAGGCATTGATGATCCAAACGATCAGCGTGCTGGAAACGATGACACCACTCGATTTCCTCGACTTCCGCGACTACCTGTTTCCGGCATCCGGTTTCCAGTCGGCCCAGTTCCGTTTGGTCGAGAACAAGCTCGGCTTGCGGCGGAGAGACAGGCTGCTCCTCTCCGGAGAGGTCTACACCGCTCGGTTCGACGACTCAGACCGCGACTTGGTTGAAGCAACTGAGGACGACCCGTCACTCTTCGACCTCGTCGAACGATGGTTGGAACGCACTCCTTTCTTGGAGTACGAAGACTTCCAGTTCTGGGAGGCCTACCGGGACGCCGTCTTGGCCCGAATCCAAGCGGACCGGGCTGTTGTGGAGTCAAACGAGAACCTGACCGACCAGGAGCGGGTGGCGCAGTTGAGGGAATTCGATCTCGTCTTCGACCAGCACGCCGCGCTTTTCGATGTCGAGAAGCACAAGATCGAGCAAGAGGCCGGACGGATCCGTATGTCGCAGCGGGCGTTTCAGGCTGCGGTCTTCATCACGCTCTATAGGGATGAACCTGCAGTTCAGGGAGCATCTCGACTTCTCGAGCTTCTGATGGACCTCGACGAGGGATTCACGACCTGGCGCTACCGCCATGCACAAATGGCCCTCCGAATGATCGGGCGACGAATCGGCACCGGCGGATCTGCGGGTGCCCGGTATCTGGAGAAGTCCGCCGAGCGAAGCCGGGTGTTCACCGACCTCTTGAATCTCTCGACATTCCTGGTCCCGCGGAGCGACCGTCCAAAGCTTCCTGAGGAACTTGTCGAGTCAATGCGGTTCCGCTTCCAAGCATGAACCTGAAGTCGGCTTTCTCCCGGTTTCTGAGCGCAGATCCCGACCGGCTCCACTTCGCAGCACACTCCCACCACCCGTGGCCGGATGTGACCTTCGAAGCTCATCAGCAGGCATGGCTGGACGCGGCAACTCACATGGACGACAAGTGGGAGCACATCTTTGGTGAGGTGTTCACAGCCACCCGAAACCGAATCGCGGAACAGCTGAAGATCTCCGATGCCGGCACCCTGCCGTTCGAGCCGAACACCCACATGTTCCTCAACCGACTCTTCTCATGCTTCGACCCGCCGGTGAGGATTCTGTCCACCGACGCTGAATTTCATTCCTTCAACCGGCAAGCAAGACGTTGGGAGGAGGAAGGCCTGGCCATTGTGGATCGGGTCACAGCTGAACCCTTCGAGTCCTTCGCCGATCGATTCACCGCGGAGGCTCGATCGGGAGCCCACGACCTGATATTCGTGTCGGAAGTGTTCTTCGACAGCGGGTTTGTGGTGCCGGGGATCGACCGCATTGTTTCGTCAGTGTCCGAGGAAAGGGCCTTCGTGGTGATAGACGGCTACCACGCCTTCATGGCTCGACCCGTGGATCTCTCCGCTATCCAAGATCGCGCTTTCTACATCGCGGGGGGATACAAATACGCAATGGCTGGCGAAGGCGTCTGTTTTATGCACTGCCCGCCTGGTTATGGAGAGCGTCCGGTGAACACCGGTTGGTATGCCGGTTTCGGTCAGCTGGAGTCTGGGGTTTCGGCTCGAGTTGGATACGGGACCGATGGATCACGCTTCGCTGGAGCAACGTTCGATCCGAGCGGTGTCTACCGCCTGAATGCCGTCCTGGGGTGGCTCGAAGAAGAAGAGGTCGGACCTCGGTTGATCGCCGACCATGTTTCGGAGCTTCAAGGCGCGTTTCTCGAGGCCCATCTGCCCGTTGGTGAGCTGTTACCTCCGGCGGACCATGAGCGTGGCAACTTCATCACTTACCGAACGCCAAGGGCAGGAGACTTGTATCGCCGCCTCCACGAACGGAGGGTCATCACCGACTACCGCGGAGACCGTCTCCGTTTCGGGTTCGGCATCTACCAGGACTCGGGCGACGTCGATGCGCTTATCGACGTCATCCAGGGGGTGTTGTAGCGGCAACTCCTACTCGGGAACCACCGCGACACAAAGCAGCTCCACAACGGCAGCCGGATCGAACAAATCGCTGACACCGATCAGGGCCATCGGCGGAAAATGACGGCCGAACACCGCCCTGTATGCGTGTCCCAGTTCGGTGAGATTCTCCCGGTAGTTTGCGATCTCGGTGGTGTAGATGACCATCGAGACAACATCCGACGGCTCTCCACCTGCCTCATCGACGACTTTCGCCACGGATGTGCAAGCCGCAGAGAACTGTTCGACTAGACCCGGCTCTATCGACCCGTCAGCTCCGTGCCCCGTGATTCCAGCTATGTGAAGCAGACGCCCATCAGATGAGATAGCGCCGTACGAAAAGCCAACGGCGGGAGCCATCCCGTCGGGATTGAACAGTTGGTGTCGACTCATCTCCCTCTCCACTGAGGTGGACGTTTGCCGGTGAAGGCTTCATAGAACTCCCGATGATCCTCGGTGGTCATCAAGAGGGCCTGCGTGAAAGCCTCCAACTCGATCGAAGAACCGAGGTCCATGTCCAGTTCCCTCCCCAAGAGAATCTTGGTGGCGCCGTAGGCAAGCGTCGGGCCTCCGGCGAGGCGGCTCGCCAGCTCTCCTGTCGCACCCTCGAGTTCGTCGTCGGCCACAACGCGATTGGCGAGACCCATCCCAACGGCCTCCTCCGGCAGGACCTTGTCACCAAGCAGCAGGAGTTCGGTCGCCCTCCCCAAGCCGACCAAACGAGGGAGGAGGTATGCCGAGCCCATGTCCGCTCCTGCCAGTCCGACCTTCGTGAACAAGAAGTGCAAAGACGAGCTTTGCGACATGATCCTGAAGTCAGACGCAAGCGCGATTACAGCGCCCGCTCCAGCCGCGGTCCCGTTGATGGAGGCGATGATCGGGATTGGCAGCCGCCTCATACGCTCGACCACGGTCCCGGTCATCCGTGTGAACTCGAGCAGGCCCTTCGTGTCCATGTCGAGTAACGCAGCGATGATCTCGTTGACGTCACCACCCGAGCAGAACCCACGACCTTTGCCGGTGATGACCAGAGCTCCGATCGACTCGTGATGCTCCAGTTCGGTGAGGAGGTCCCTGAGGTCCGCATACACATCGAAGGTCAGAGCATTGAGCTTCTCAGGGCGGTCGAATTCGATGGTTGCAACTCCCGAGTCGACTCTGAACGAGAAATGCTCCCACTCATTTGCGAAAGGGGCGGATGCGCGGAACGGGCTCACAAGTCGAGGCTACCTCTATACCCCGGCCCGGATCGAAACGAACCAGTAACTTCACGGTATGGACATGAACCTCGACCAGGTCAGACAAGAACTCACCGACATCCATGAGGAGCTATTGCGACTGCCGGCTGATGACTTTGATAGAAGAGCCGAACTCCAGGGGAGAAAAACCGAGCTCCGTCAGCTCAGCGCCCAGCTGATCGAAGGAGAACCTCTTCACGACGCCGAGGTCCTGCGCGCAGCGTTTCAACGATTGTCAGACGTCCGTGACCAACTGCTGAGCAACTACCTGAGCCCCGGCAGGTCAGGGACGATGGATACGACGTTCGACGGTGAATTCACCTCAATGGTGAACAAAGCCATGACAAGTGGACTTGGCATCGACGAAGTCGAGGCACGGATGGCAGAGATCATCAAGCAGATGAAGTCGACGGGATAGGACATGGACCCTTCGCTCGTCGCCGAGGCCAGTCAGATTGGCGAGACTCTGGTCCCCCTTGCCGAGGCGGGCACGCCGGGTCGAGTGAACAGGGAGCTGGTGATGGCGCTGGGCGGAGCCGGGCTTCTCGGGAAGGTATTCGACGAGTCTGGAGTGACAGCGCGAGAGCTCTGCCAGATCCGACAGGGCTTGGCCAGAGTATGCCCAGAGGCAGAGACTGCCCTCGCGGTTCAGGGCCTAGGTGGAGTCCCGATCCTTCTTTCGGGCAGCGATTCCATCAAACAAGCGTGGATCCCTCAACTGCGGTCTGGATCTGCCGTCGCGGCCTTCGCACTGACCGAGCAGGAGGCCGGATCGGACGCCGCCTCAATTGCCATGCAGGCCAATCCGGACGGAGACGGGTACAGGCTTTCCGGTGACAAGGTCTATATCTCCAACGCTCCTGACGCAGACATAGCAACTGTTTTCGCCCGGACAACTGAAGGAGCCAGAGCACGCGGCGTATCAGCCTTTGCTGTTCCCATTGACGACGAGGCAATCAGTGGTGAGCCGATCGCGATGGTCTCGCCCCATGCCATCGGGCGATGGACCTTTGACGGTGTCTACGTTGGTCCAGAGCAGGTCTTGGGATCGATCGACGAAGGATTCAGAGTCGCCATGGCGACACTCGATCTGTTCCGGCCGAGCGTCGGGGCCTTTGCTCTGGGGATGGCGGAGGCGGCGTTGAGTCTCGCCGTGGCCCACGCCAGGAGCAGAGAGGCATTCGGCGAGCCAATTGCTTCGTTCCAGGGTGTGTCCCACCAGCTGGCTGATGTGCGGGTCGAGATCGAGGCAGCAGAACACCTCGTCTATTCAGCAGCGGCTGCATACGACGAAGGTGACACTGACGGCATTACGGGTAAAGCGGCGATGGCCAAGCTCTACGCCACCGAGACGGCTCAACATGCGGTGGACGTTGCCATCCAGGTCCTTGGTGCCCGAGGCCTGGAAGCCGACTCGACTCTCGCCCACCTATACAGAGAGGTTCGCGCCCCACGCATCTACGAGGGGACGTCCGAAATCCAACGAAACATCATCGCCCGAGAACTCTTCCGGGACCGGATCTGATCGCTTAGAAGGCTGCGGTCCGGGCGCGGACCATCACACAGGCTTCTGCCAACCAATTGAAATTGCCCTCATCGAGGGCATGGCCCAGCTCATCTGAGAACGCGCCGGGTTGAATCCAGATGTTCTCGACACCTGCCTCGGCGCAGTCCTTCAAGACCTCGAGACCACGTTTCGCGGGTACGACGAAAACAGCGATGGTGGGCGTCTCGGGAAGATCGGTGACCCGATGCCAACTGGCATCACCGTCAACCGTATCCCGATAGGGATTGACTCCAAAGACCTTGAATCCCTTGCCCTTCATGTCGCGGTAGATGATGCCGCCGTACTTTGTGGGGTGATCGGTGGCACCGATGATGGCCAGAGTCGTTCCCGGCTCGTTGAGCAGTGGTGTCAGGTCTTTCATGGGTAAGACAACCTTCCTCTATTGAGGAGGATTCCCTTCAAGTCGGGCTCGGATATCGTCAGGAACCTCCACCGGACGGAAGTCGTTGGGATCGACGAACACGAGGATCTCCCTGCCCGCGGTGACAACCGTGCCATCTGAGACTCGGGCCGTCTCAAAACCAATCGTCACCGATGTCGTCCCGAACCTCTCGACCTTCAGTGTCGTCTCCAGCACGTCTCCAAGCGATGCCGAGCTCTTGAAGTCCATCTCGACTCGTGCCGTAACCACGTCCACCCCGGAGCCACCAAGCTCCTCACCCCCGTAACCGTGCTCCCCGAACCAGTCAGTTAGAGCGTCGTCCCAATAGCGGGCGTAGTTCCCGTTGAACACGATGCCCTGCGGGTCACAATCCGAATACCGGATCTTCTGGGTGGTCGGCATTGTCGCAAGCTACCGTCTGCGGTCGTGAAAGACGTCATAGTCGACGGCTCAGCGCTCTCTCCCGAGCAGGTCGCGTCGGTTGCCCTAGGTGCCCGCGCCGTGCCTTCGGATGATCTGGAAGCGAACCTCAGACCGGCGAGATCCGTAGTCGATAGCGTGACCGAGTCAGGCCAAGTGGTCTACGGAATCAACACCGGCTTCGGTGCCCTCGCCATGTCGAATATCGGCGCGGAAGAGACCGAAACCCTCCAGTACAACCTGATCCGATCTCACGCAACGGGGATCGGTGAGCCATTGGCCGACGAGCTTGTCAGGTCGATGCTCTTGCTTCGAGCCCGCACCCTCGCCCAAGGACACTCGGGTGTTCGCCCCGTCATCGTCAGAAAGCTGCTGGAGCTGCTCGAGCGGGGCTACTTGCCAGTGGTCCCATCGCGCGGATCGGTCGGAGCCTCAGGCGACCTCGCTCCATTCGCCCACCTAGCCCTCCCCCTCATCGGTGAGGGGAAAGTCCGTATCGACGGAATCATCAAGGACACGGCAGATACCGATTTCGAACCCGTCGACCTGAAAGCGAAGGAAGGCCTGTCCCTCCTGAATGGCACTGAGGGGATGTCTTCGATGGGTGTGCTCGGTTTGCACCACGGGCAGAACCTCCTCGTGGCCGCCGATGTGGCCGCGGCTCTCTCTGTCGAAGCCCTACTTGGAAGCTCCAGACCGTTTCGGTCCGAAATCCACCAGCTGAGACCACACCCGGGCCAGCTGGCGTCAGCGGCACGGATAGCGGCGCTGATCGATGGTTCACCGATCGTGGCGAGCCATGCAGACGACTTCGACCATGCGGTGCAGGACGCGTATTCCCTTCGCTGCGCACCCCAAGTTCATGGTGCAGTCGATGACACCCTTCGACACCTTGAGCGGGTACTGACAGTCGAGCTTGGCTCCGTCGTAGACAACCCACTCATCTTCCCCGATACGGGTGAGGTGGTTTCGGGTGGAAACTTCCATGGCGAGCCACTCGCCTTCGCAATGGACTTCGCGGCCATCGCGCTCGCCGAGCTGGGCTCCATCTCGGAACGCCGCACCGATCGGATGCTGGATCCGGTTCGATCGAACGGGCTTCCGCCGTTCCTGGCAGCCGACCCGGGCGTGGAGTCGGGATACATGGTCACCCAATACCTCCAGGCGGCGTTGGTCTCGGAGAACAAAGTGCTTGCCCATCCCAGCTCGGTTGATTCGATTACCACCTCCGGCTCCCAGGAGGATCATGTCTCCATGGGTTGGGGCGCCGGGCTCCAGTTGCTCCATATCGCAGAGAACGTGGAAACGGTCCTTGCCGTGGAGATCCTTTGCGCGGTGCAAGGGATCGAATACCGCCGGCCGATGGCTCCAGCGGAGGCAACAGGAGCGATCGTCGACCTGGTGAGAGCACAGGTCCCTCCCCTGGATGTGGATCGGCCACCTGATGAAGACATCGCGTCCATCAAGACGTTGATTGCGTCGGGTGCGCTGGCGTCGCTGGCCTGATGGCGGACCTCACTCTTCACAACATCGGCGAGTTGACCACCAACGACGGCCAGAAGACTGCAGACGGCTGCGTTGTGGTTGCTGACGGACAGGTTGTCTTTGCGGGAAGCGCGGCGGACGCTCCAAGCCAAGACGGAAACCAGGTGGACTGCCGGGGCAATACCGTTTTACCCGGCTTTGTCGACGCTCACACCCACCTCGTTTTCGCCGGGGACAGATCTGACGAGTTCAGAAGACGGCTGGAAGGAGAGTCCTACTCCGAGATCGCCGCAGCCGGTGGCGGCATCCTTGCCACGGTCGAAGCCACCCGGGCCTGCGACGCAGACGAGCTGTTCGAACTATCGAGCTCCCGCGTGAAGAGAATGATCACTGCCGGGACCACGACCCTCGAGATCAAGAGTGGATACGGTCTCGACCTCGAAACAGAGCTTCGAATCCTCAAGGTTGCGAAACGCCTTGGCGAAGAAATGCCGGTGACCGTCAAGACGACCTTCCTCGGCGCACACTCTGTACCACCCGAGTTCAAAGGCGATTCGGACGCGTATGTCGATGCTGTCATCGAGATGCTGCCAGTCGTGTCCGAGTTCGCCGACTACTGCGACGTATTCGTGGAACACGGCGTGTTCGAAGTGCCTCAGGCGCGGACGGTCTTCGAGGCTGCGGCTGAGTTTGGCCTCGGTGCCCGGGTCCATGCTGAGCAGCTTTCGCACCTCGGTGGGGCTGCACTTGCTGCCGAGTTGGGGGCAGCGTCTGCCGACCACCTCGACCACGCCACCGCCGAAGATGCTCGAGCTTTGGCCGATGCCGGTGTCGTCGCTGTTCTGGTTCCCGGTGCCTCGTTCACTCTCGGATCACCACAAGCCCCTGGACCGATGTTGCTCGAGGCCGGTTGCGAAGTCGCACTTGCTACCGACTGCAACCCCGGAACCTCCTACTTCGAAGCGATGTCCCCAATCATCGCGCTGGCCGTGGTGCAGATGGGACTCACCGTTGATCAGGCAGTTCGGGCCGCAACCTTGGGCGGAGCAGTGTCCTTGGGGTTGGACGGGCACGGCACTCTGAAGCCAGGAGCGCCAGCCGACTTGATGATTCTCGACGCCCCGTCAGCGGCACATATCCCCTACCGACCTGGGACCGATCTGGTGGCAGAGGTCTACAAAGCCGGACAGCGCGTAGCCTGATTTGATGGACCGATCTCGCATCGAAGCCTTCCTCGACAAGTTCATCGGACTTGCCGCCGGGGCCTCGACGATTGGGTTGTTGGCGGTTGCAGACCGGTCGGGAATCAGTGCATGGCTTGGTGAAAACGAGAGCGGCACGGCAGATGAGATCGCCACTGGTGCGGGACTCCAGGATCGCTACGTGTTGGAGATCATGTCGGGGCTCGCTGCTGCCGGAGTGGTCGAATATGACGCCGATCGCGAGACATTCCACATGCCACCCGAGCATGCGTTGTTTCTTGCCTCCGAGAAGAGCCCCTATTTCATGGGTGGCTGGCTCGACATGATTCCCTCAGCAATGGCTCAGGTTGACGCGGTGACCGAAGCCACCGTCAACGGAGGTGGCGTTGGTTTCGAAGAGTTCGGCGGGAGCATCATCAAGGGAATCGATCGGGGGAACGGCCCTTCGCAACGAGTCTTCCTGACCTCCCGCTGGCTGCCTGCCGTCGAGGGACTGGTCGACGACCTCAACGCCGGGATACATGTTGCCGACATCGGAGCCGGTGCCGGAACCGCGGCGCTACTTATTGCCAATGCCTTTCCGGAGTCGAGCGTTGTTGGTTTCGACAGCTCAGAAGCGTCTCTCGAATTGGCGAGGGAGCGAGCGGGCGACTTGGCCAACCTCAGGTACGAAGAGGCGTCCGCTCACGAGATCCCGATCGACCCTCCGTTTGGATTGATCACCGCCTTCGACGTGATCCACGATCTGGCAGACCCGCAAGCTGGGCTTCGCAGGATCAGAAATGCTCTGTCCGACGACGGTGTCTTCTTGATGATGGAGCCGAACATGTCGAGCGACCTGCAATACAACCTCGACGACCGGGGGGCTCTGATGTACGGAGTCTCAGCAATGCACTGCATGACCCAGTCGCTCGCCGTAGGTGGCGAAGGATTGGGTGCCGCCTGGGGTAGAGAGAAGGCCGAGGTCTACTGTCGAGAGGCCGGGTTCAGCTCGTTTGCCGAGGTCGAGAGAATCTCGAATCGATTCTCAGCTTTCTACGAGGTGCGCCCTTAGAACTACCAGGCGCCGCCGCCGCCACCACCCGATCCGCCACCTCCACCACCGGAGAAACCGCCACCCCCACCCGACCCGCTCGAGGGAGGCGTGAAGGCACCAGACAGGGCCGACTCGAGACCAACGAAGGCGTTCTGGGTGGGTCCGCCACTGAAGCCGTAGTTGCCGTACCAGTAGATCGAAGAAGTCTCATGGAGCTCCGGCGGAGCATGGAGCCGCGCCTGTTCCAACACCTGCTCGGCAACACCGAGGGTGATCCCATATACGAGGTAGCGGTCCCACAGAGCCAGGGAGATTGGTGGTGCATCCTCTAGGCGGGAGAAGTCCTCCAGATATCTCCTGAAAGCCATCCAGCGATCAGCCTCGATGGCACCTTCCATGGTCCGTTTGGTCCGTACCCGCCGGAAGCTGAGGAAGATGAACAGAACCACCGCACCAGCGATCATCCCGATGATCAGAAGAGTCGCAAACGCCGCCCCGGCGGAGCTTCCACCCAACATCTGAGGCAGAAGCCAGAAGGCCCCGAAAAGAACGAGGATTGCTGCACCGCGCACCAACCACGACACGCCATGGCCCCTGGTGTCCAGAAGCCCCCCACGCTTGACCGCATCGATCGCCCGACTGCGGAACGTCTGATAGGTCGAGGCATTTGCAGTGGCGTCTTCCCGGATTGCATCTTTCAGCTCATGTAGTGGTCGGGGACCCAATTCGAGAGCACGCCTAAGCACAGTCATCACCGACTGCTCATAGTCACGGAGACCTGTCTCATCGCCTTCGATGCTGAGGACAAGGTCGGTGATCGACTCTGATCTGAGCCCTCCCCAGGTCACCTTCTGAACGTCGGACGGCTGGGCGCCGACCACCCCGCGGCTGATGAGATCGAACAACGTCGCAGTGAACTGCTTTTCGTCGACGGTCCCTTGGGACAACAGCGCCCCAACCTCGGCCGGGGTCAAGTCGGTTGGCGGCTCCTGCTCATACTCCCTGTCGTAGCCGGTCTTCGGCTCTCGTCCGTAGGTGAAGTACACCAATCCGCCGAGACCGCCGACGATGCCCACGAAGGCGACCACCGCTGCCACGGCACCGTTGCGTGCCGCCTCACGCACCTCGTTGGCCTCTTCGGCGAAGGTCTGCTCCTCGGCGAGGATGTCGGCGAGGCCATCGCCCGGGATCACCTGAACGCCTTCGCGACTGCCGAGCAGGTCAACCGGAAAGACGACTCTGATGTCGACAGCTTGATTGGCCGGGACACCACTGGCCTCCAGTGACGGGCTTACGCCATCGTCTCCCAAACTTGTGGTCCCGTTGACTCCATAAGGGTGCCCGAACACACGGACGTCACCTGATTCGGCTCCCGGCGGTAGATCCACCGTCGCCAGTATCCGATCAGCCCGAACTGCCCATTGATCTCCCCAAACCTGGAGTTGGAGGTCGGCGACGTCGTCGTAAGCCCTGACGACTCCGCTGAACCGGTAGACGAGCTTGAACGTTCTAGTGGTGTCCTGCGACGAGTGGTGCCAGACAACACGAGCCTGCCATGTCGTGAGGTCGAGCCCGTAGGTGCCCGCCGGAGATGAGCATCCCAACCACGCGCACCCACCCGGGGCATAGGTGGTCGTCTCGTCGCCGATGCTGACGAATTCGAACGACTCGCCACCTGCGATTGGGATATCGCGATAGGCGCCACTGAACGACCCATTGAAGTCATATGTGATGAACTCGGTGATCAGCAGAGATCCGTCGTCCTCGACGACTATCTGCGTCTCAGAACCCGATATCGAAAACGACTTGGCCAGCGCCGGGAGCGCCAACCCGACTGTGAGTACGGCTACGAGTAGGGCGACTCGTTTCAGAATTCGACCACCGGGGCCTCGTCGGCACCTTCACCGGCTTCGAAGAACTCACGTGCGTCGAAACCAAAGACACCAGCAACGATGTTGGTCGGCACCTGCTGCACCTTGTTGTTGTAGGTCAACACGGTGTCGTTGTAGATCTGACGGGAGACCGCGATCTTGTTCTCAGTCTCGGCGAGCTCGTTTTGGAGGTTCTGGAAATTCTCCGAAGCCCGCAATTCCGGGTACGCCTCCGCAACCGCAAACAACTGACGGAGGGCCGAAGTCAGGAAGTTCTCAGCCTGCGCCTGCTCGGCGGGACCTTGTGCCGATGAGGCGGCTGCCCTCGCCCGCGTGACCTGCTCGAACGTCTCGCGCTCGTGACTGGCGTATCCCTTGACCGTCTCCACCAGGTTGGGGATCAGGTCGTAGCGTCGTTTCAGCTGGACATCGACCTGAGACCAGGCGTTGTCCACCCGGTTCCTGGCACCAACCAGCTGGTTGTACATGCCGGCGACGACCACCGCGAGAACGACGACGACACCAATGATGAGCCATTCCATGACGCCGATTCTAAGTGTCGCTGCGCCGGCGCCCGCGCCTCCTCACCTCGAGCCTGCACCACGTCACGCTGAGCGGAACGCCATGCAGGTTCGACGGACAACCTTCCAGCCGCACTACCTCGAGCCTGCACAAGGTCGCGCTGAGCGGAACGCCCTGCAGGTTCGACGGATTTGAGCGATTCAGCGTTTGGGCGGTTTGCCGAACGCGTCGACGGCCTCTGCCCAGTCCGCAGGGAGGTCCACGGGCGAGGTCCGCTGCATGAAGCGGAGATACAGATCAGATGCCGTGCCTTCGACTCTGGTCAGAGGCGGCTCTCCGTAAACCCAGCTTTGACCGAGATCGGTGGCGACAACCTCGAGCCCGCCTGACGCATCGATCATTGGGACGTACAAGTGTTTGAACTCCTCGAGACCCAGCCCCGCCACGAGATCGAGTAGACGGTCGGCCTCGCCATGTGCGTCGTATGCATCCCAGCGGTGCACTCCGATCTCACACACCATGCGGACCTCCCAGAACCCGACAGTGGAACCATGGGCGAATGCCCAGCATGGTGCGTCGGGGTCGGCAGCGGTCAGCGCCTCCAGCATCAACTCCAGCTGCTCCTCGTACCAATCAATGGGATCGGCTCCATCAGGCAAGTTAGGTGCTGAAACCTTCTCGGTAGGCAGATCTCTCGCGATGTGCGCCGTGCGACCGAGGATCGACCCGGTGTGCGAGGCGAGATCGGCAAGAGACCAGTCCGGATAATGCGACACGGCGAGCTCAGGGTTGCGGCGACATGCGATCGCCAAGCGTCGACCCTCTGATTCGATTGCGGCGAGGTTCTCAGCCGAGAGCACGGACCATCGCCTCGCCCATATCGGAAGGGGTCTCGGCAACCACAATCCCGGCGGCGTTCATCGCCTCGATCTTGGCTTCAGCGGTGCCTTTGCCGCCACTGACGATGGCACCAGCATGACCCATCCTCTTGCCCGGAGGTGCAGTCGTACCTGCAATGAACCCGGCGACCGGTTTGGACATCTCGGACTTCACGTATTCAGCGGCTTCTTCTTCGGCGGTGCCACCGATCTCTCCGATCATGACGACACCTTCGGTCTCGTCGTCGGCTTCGAACATCTGAAGACAGTCGACGAAGTTGGTCCCGTTGACGGGATCGCCACCAATGCCAATCGCTGTGGTCTGGCCAAGTCCAAGCAGAGTCAGCTGATGGACCGCCTCATAGGTGAGTGTCCCGGACCGAGACACGACGCCGATCTTGCCTCGTTGATGGATGTATCCGGGCATGATCCCGATCTTGCATTCGCCGGGGGTGATGACTCCCGGACAGTTCGGGCCGACGAGCCGGACACCGCTCCCCTCTAGATAACGCTTGGCCTTGATCATGTCCCCCACCGGTATTCCCTCCGTGATCGCCACGACCAGGTCGACACCGGAGGCCACAGCTTCCATGATGGCGTCGGCGGCGAATGGTGGCGGGACGTAGACGACCGAAGCATTCGCCCCGGTCTCGGCGACTGCCTCTTTCATCGTGGCGAACACCGGAAGATCCACCGAATAGGTGTCGTCTCGACCCGGGACCCCGGAGTGGTCGGTCTCACCTTCGAACGAGAACTCGGTTCCGGCCCGCGATGGGTGTACCGCTCCCACCATCTGAGTGCCGTAGGCGATCGCCTTGTCGGTGTGGAATTGGCCGGTCTTACCGAGCCCCTGAACGATGACTCTGGTGTCTTTGCCAACGAGGACGCTCATTCGGCACCTCCGCCCGTGAGTTCGAGGATCTTCTCAGCTCCGTCACGGAGACTGTCGGCATTGGTCACTTCGAGGTCGGATTCTTCGATGATCTGCTTCCCAAGCTCGACGTTGGTGCCTTCGAGCCTGACGACGAGTGGCACCTCCAGCCCGACGCGTTCCACCGCTTCGACGATGCCGGTGGCGATCACATCACAACGCATGATCCCACCAAAGATGTTTACGAAAATCCCTTTGACGTTGGGGTCCTTGGTGATGATCTGAAACGCTGTTGTCACCTGGTCGGCGGTGGCGCCTCCACCAACGTCTAGAAAGTTCGCAGGCTCCCCACCGACATGTTTGATGGTGTCCATCGTCGCCATGGCCAGCCCCGCACCGTTGACCAGACATCCGATGGTCCCCTCCAGGCTGATGTAGTTGAGACCGTGGTTCTTGGCCTCGAGCTCGGCGGCGTCTTCTTCGGTTTCGTCACGCATCTCGGCGATATCGGGGTGCCGATAGAGAGCGTTGTCGTCGAAAGCCATCTTCCCATCAAGGGCCATCACCTGGCCGTCCGTGGTGACCACCAAGGGGTTGATCTCGATGAGGTCGGTGTCCATCTCAACTGCAGCATCTGCCAGCGCCTTGACGAAACCCTTGAAGTTCTTTCCGGCATCTCCGTCGAGCCCGAGACCGTGGGCCAACTCGTTGGCCTGGAAAGGTGCCAGCCCGATGGCAGGGTCGATCTGTGCTCGAAGAATCTTCTCGGGGGTCTCCTCAGCAACCTTCTCGATCTCCACGCCGCCCTCGGTCGAGGCCATGACGATGTTCCGCGAAGTCGCCCGGTCCAGCAACACAGCGAGGTAGAGCTCCCGAGCAATGTCTATGCCCTGCTCGACATAGAGACGGTTCACCTGCTTGCCCTCGTCTCCGGTCTGAATGGTCACGAGAGTCGATCCCAGCATCTGCTGCGACAGTTCCCGAACTCTCTCCTCTGCCGCTCCAGGACCGCCGTCGATGCCGTCAGTGATGACGTTGACGCCACGTACGTCGGGATGCTCTTTGAAGGTGCCTTTGCCTCGACCGCCGGCATGTATCTGGCTCTTGAGAACGACAACCGGGTTGCCCGACTCTTCGGTCAGGGGCCTCACGGCAGCAACGGCCTCGTCGACCGATCTCGCCACTCGACCCATGGGCACCGGGATTCCCCGGGCGGCCATGAGCTGTTTGGCCTGGTGTTCGTGAATCTTCACGGATTTCCTTTCTTCAAACCTCGATGTTGGCTTCGACCCAATCGGTGATCTCGTCCAGCGGAGTGCCTGGCGTGAAGATCATGGCGAGACCGGCTTCTGTCAGGCTGGCGATGTCCGCTTCGGGGATGACCCCACCTCCAAAGACCACGATGTCAGATGAGTCACGCTGCGAGAGCTCGTCCATGACCTGGGGAAACAGCGTTCTGTGGGCTCCGGAGAGTGACGAGAGCCCAACCGCGTCTACGTCCTCCTGTACCGCAGTTTCTGCGATCTGTGCCGGTGTCTGATGAAGGCCCGAGTAGATGACTTCATGACCGGCATCTCGCAAAGCTCGAGCGATGACCTTGGCGCCACGGTCGTGCCCGTCGAGACCTGGTTTGGCAATGAGAATTCGACGCGGCACAACGATTCGAGATCGTAGCGATATCGCATGGGCTGAAGAATTCTGTTGATGGGACCTGGAGGCGCCTACGCTCTGGTCATGACGACTTCAAACCTCCATGGGTTGGCCGCAGCCGGGGTCAGCGTGTGGTCCGACCAGATATCCAAGGCGATGCTGGACGGCGGCGAGCTTGCCCAGCGGGTTGAGCAGGACGCGGTGACGGGCGTCACCTCGAACCCGACGATCTTCGCCAACGCCATCGGAGGGTCTTCCGACTACGACGAGCAAATCAGGGACCTGAAGTCGGGCGACGTTTCGACGGAAGAGATCGTGAAGAGCCTGATGGCGGATGACATCAGACGCGCTTGCGATGTGCTCTCCCCAATTCACGGCGCTACTCAGGGTCGAGACGGGTTTGTGTCGGTCGAGGTTTCGCCGACTCTGGCCTCCAGCACCGACGAAACGATTGCCGAGGCCCGCGACTGGGTCAAGCAAATCGATCGGGCCAACCTCCTGGTGAAGGTTCCCGCCACCCCGGAGGGGATTCCCGCGATCAAGGCCCTGACGGCGGAGGGGATCAGTGTGAATGTCACCCTGATCTTCTCTCTGGAGCGCTACCGAGAGGTGATGGAGGCATACATCTCGGGTCTTGAGGACTACCGGTCGACGGGTGGTGACATGGCTGGCGTGGCATCAGTTGCCTCGTTCTTTGTCTCCAGGTTCGACTCAGAGGTGGACAACCGGCTCGATCAGGCGGGAACCGCCGATGCCCATGATCTCAAAGGCCATCTGGCGGTGGCCAACGCTCGGGCGGCATACGGCGAATTCATCGAAGCCTTCTCCGACAAACGGTTCCAGGAGCTAGCGGACGGCGGAGCAAGGGCGCAAAAGCCGCTGTGGGCTTCGACGTCGACCAAGAACCCCGCCTACAGCGACCTGCTCTATGTCGAGACGTTGGTCGCAGAAGACACCGTCAACACGATGCCGTTGGACACCATTGACGCCTACCAGGACCACGGCGACCCCAACCCGACGTCGTTCGACGCAGTGGACATCGTCAGGGCCGAGGACCTGCTCGACAAGATGGGTCAGGTTGGCGTGGACTACGACGACGTGGTGCAGACTTTGGAGGACGAGGGCGTTGAGAAGTTTGTGAAGAGCTGGAGAGAGCTTCTCCAGCAGGTCGAGCAGTTCTGATCGACTAACTTGCCGATCCATGGCTGAAGCCACTGAAAAACAAGGTCTCTTCCGATCATCCAACCGCGTCGAATTGGTAGCGACGATCATCATGTCGTTGGCAGCGATCTTCACTGCCTGGGCTGCATTCCAGAGCGCCAAGTGGAGCGGGGAACAGGCAACGAGCTTCTCCCAGGCTGGTGCGTCGAGGACCGAGTCGACTCGCTTTGACACTCGAGCCGGACAGCTGGCGGCCATCGACGTCAGCGTGTTCGTGGCTTTCGCCGACGCCATCAACTCGGATCGAGCCGATGGTGTGATCGAATTCGGACCAGATATCCCTTACGAGCCGACCGACGGGACGCTGTCCGGCTTCTGGTACGAAAGGGTTAGAGACGAGTTCAGGCCTGCTTTCGAAGCGTGGCTCGAGGTATTCACCCTCGACCGTGCCAATGCTCCACCATCACCATTCGCCATGGAGGAGTACGTCCTAGCTGATGCTCAGGAGGCGCAACGCCTCCAACAGGAAGCCGAAGACTTCGCCGCTGCTGCCGGACAGGCCAACCAGAACTCAGACGACTACGTCCTGACGGCTGTGGCCTTCGCTCTCGTCTTGTTCTTTGGTGGTGTCAGCTCGAAGCTCGACCACGAGCGCAATCGTCTGATCGCAGTGGTCATCGCCACCGTTCTGTTCGTCGGTGCGACGTGGGTGCTTCTAGTCCTGCCGAAGATCCTGCCGTTCTCTTAGGCCTTGCCCATTCTGAGGGCTGTGGACTTCGCTATCCGAAGTCTGGAACCCAGGGTTTGGGCGACTTAGGCCTGTTCCAGCGGAGCCCACGCCAGCAGAAGACGCTTCTTGCCCTGAGTGTCGAACATGACCTCGGCCTCGGCGCGGTCGCCGGTTCCCACGATCTCCCGCACGGTCCCCAGGCCCCACTTGTCGTGACGGACCCGGTCACCGGGTGCGATCTGGTCAGGTGCGACAGTCGTCCTCGGTCCGGCTGACGCGGCACGATCTGCAGGACTGGTCCGCTTCCGCTTGCCGGCCTTCTCGAGCAGACCATCGGGGATCTCCTGGAGGAATCGGGACGGCGGGTTGTAGTTGGATCCGCCAAACAGCATCCGATTCCACGCCGACGTCAGGTGGAGGTGTTCTTGAGCCCGGGTGATGCCCACATACGCCAGACGGCGCTCCTCTTCCAACTCCTCCGGGTCACCTAGCGATCGCATGTGAGGGAAGACACCGTCTTCCATGCCGACGATGAACACCGCCGGGAACTCGAGACCCTTTGCCGTGTGAAGGGTCATCAGCGTCACGGCACCAGCGCCCTCATCCCACTCGTCGATGTCAGCGACCAACGCGGTTGACTCCAAGAAGACCTCGAGCCTGCGGAAGTTGTCCAACGAGTCGAAGGGCTCGTCGCCGATGATTGCTCCCTCGTTCGACGACTCGAACTCGGCAGCCACACCCAGCAACTCCTTGAGGTTCTCGACCCGACCCATCGCCTCGATGGTCCGCTCTGCCTCGTAGCCGGCGACCATGCCGGTGTCGTCGAGTACCGACTGAACGGCTGCCTCGACTCCGCCGTTATCCGTCTTCTCCCTCAGGACGTCCATCACGGCGACGAACTCTCCAATCGCCTTCAAAGCACGATTGTTCAACTGAGGAATCTCGGACGCCTGGGTCAGGCCTTCGTAGAACGTGATCTTCTGTGCCTGGGAGTAGCGGTCGACATGGGCGACGGTCGTCGTTCCGATTCCACGCTTGGGCTCGTTGATCACCCGCTTGACCGACACCTCGTCCGACGGATTGACGATCGCCTTCAGATACGCAACGGCGTCTTTGACTTCTTTGCGGTCGTAGAACTTGACCGATCCCACCACTGAGTACGGAATGCCCCTACGGACGAAGACGTCTTCGATGACACGCGACATCGCGTTCGTCCGGTAGAAGACAGCGACATCAGCCAGGTTGTACCCGTCACTCTGCAGTGATTCGATCTGGTCGACGACATAGCCCGCTTCGTCGTGCTCATCCTCAGCCTCGTACCGCATGATCGGCTTGCCACGACCCTTGTCGGACCAGAGATGCTTCGGCGACCGTTTCGTATTGTTGGAGATGACCGAGTTGGCAGCGTCGAGGATCATCTCTGTCGAGCGGTAGTTCTGGTCGAGAACCACCACACGTGCGTCGGGATAGTCCTTCTCGAAGTCACGGATATTGCGGATGTCGGCGCCACGGAACTTGTAGATCGACTGGTCGGAGTCACCCACGACGCACAGGTTGCGGTGAGCGGCAGTTAGCTGCTTGACCAGCATGTATTGAGCCCTGTTGGTGTCCTGGTACTCGTCGACCAGCACGTAGCGGAATCGCTGCTGATAGTGCTCGAGAACGTCGGGGAAGGCTGCGAACAGCTCGACTGTGATCATCAAGAGGTCGTCGAAATCCATCGCCGAAGCCGCCACCAACCGCTGCTGATAGAGCCGGTAGATGTCGGCGACTTGTTCGTGATAGAAGCCGTCGCCGTTCTCGGAGAAGGTCTCGAAGTCGATCAGCTCGTTCTTGGCGTTGGAGATGATCCCCTTCATCGCCTTTTCGGGGAACCGCTTGGTGTCGAGGTCGAGGTCTTTGATGACGAGACGGAGAAGCCGGAGCGAATCGGCATCGTCGTAGATCGTGAAACCCGACCGATACCCGAGGCGGCTCGCCTCACGACGAAGTATCCGGACGCAGGCCGAGTGGAAAGTGCTCACCCACATCGACCGAACCGCACCACCGACCAGCTGGGCGACCCGTTCCTTCATCTCGTTGGCTGCCTTGTTGGTGAAGGTGATGGCGAGGATCGAATCAGGTGGAACCTGAAGATCGCGGATCAGGTGGGCGATGCGATAGGTAAGGACACGGGTCTTTCCCGAGCCGGCTCCGGCAACCACCAAAACTGGGCCTTCTGTGGCCGCGACCGCCTCGCGTTGGGTCGGGTTCAGGTCATTGAAGAGAGGCGACTCGGTGGGGACGTCCGAAAGCCACTGCGTCTGCATCGATGCCGATAGTACCGGTCGGCACCGACTGAATCACATACGTGTGATCAGATCTGAAGACTGGCTTTGAACGTCCTCGGGAAGCTCGACCCGCACACCTTCCAGCGGACGTGGGGCACCCGGCAGAGATTCGTCGACGAGGACCGTCCGGCGGTTGAGCGGCAGGGAGTAACAGAAGCGGGCGCCGGTTGGGAAGCGGCGTTCGTACCAGACGTCTCCACCCATCGCCCTGGCCAGCCGACGGGCGATCGGCAGACCCAGGCCCATACCGCTCGAATCACGGGCATCACCCTTCGAGAGTTGTTCGAAGTCTTCGAAGACCTTCTGAGTCTCCTTGTCGGGCACACCGGGCCCGTTGTCTGAGACGATGATCAGATACTGATCGCCCAGAACGAAACCTTCGACCAGGATCTGGTCTCCTCCGTACTTGCGGGCGTTCTCCATGACGTTTCGAATGACCTGGTGGACTCGGCGTCGGTCGGCCGTGACACGGACGCCATCGGGAAGCGACACGAGGGACGTCTTACGCCCACCGTTTGGGAACACCATCTGAGCCACCTCTTCGATGAGATCGCCCAGGTCGAACAAATCCAGGTCGAGGGTTAGCCGGTTTGCCTCAAGACGGGGGATAACGAGAACGTCTTCAACCAGATCGCCCAGATACTTGGCCTGACGGTTGATGATCGAGAGAAACTCATCGACCTCTTCCATGGGCAGTGACTGCCAGGACTCGACCAGCGTGTCCGAGAAGCCAGCGATCGACGTGAGCGGTGTGCGCAGCTCATGGCTGACCAACGCCACGAAGTCGTTCTTGATGGTGTGCGCCTCTTCGCTCAGCAGACGCACTTCCTTCTCCCGCTCCCGGCCACCGGCGGTGATACGCCATGCCCAGAAGACGGTTCCGATGCCGAGAAGGGCAGGGAGGGCGATGATGAGAATCTCTGTCTGGCTCATGCGCTGTCCGCGTCGTCGATACCGATGAGATTGCGAAGGGTCTTGGTCAGCACACCTTGCCTCAGATCGAACTTGTCGAGGTAGGCGTCCACACCCACCCGCCAGGCGGCGTCTTTCTCTTCCTGAGTGGCAACTCCGGAGACCATGACAATCGGAATGCGAACGTCAGCGCCACGCATCGCCCTGACCAGCTCGACACCGTTGGATCGGGGCATCGAGTAGTCGACAACCATCGCACTGAAGTTGTCACGCGCCATGGCAGTCATCGCTTCGCGAGCTCCGCTGGCCAGCTCGACTTCGAACCCGGCACCGGTGAGAGTTGCTGACAGCAACTGCCTGACCCCGGCCGAGTCATCAACAACCAGCACTCTCGGCTTGTCGGACACCAGGTGTGGCCGGTGGATACCCACGACGCCGAGGAAGTCGGGGTCGAGCACAACAAGCACCTGACCGCCACCCAACAGCGCAGCACCCGTGATGGCACCATTGCCTTCCAGAATTGGACTGAGGTTCTTCACCGCCACCCGACGTCGATCGACGATCTCACCGACGGTGACCGCAACCAATCCTGATCGCGTGCTGATGACGAGGAGCTCAGTGCCTTCGGTCTCAGTGCCTTCTCCGACGGCTGAAGAGAGAGGCACGATCGGGATGCCTTTGCTCTCGAAGGACACCTCTCGGCCAACAGAGGAACTGCTGATCTCGGCACTGGCAATCGGCATCGAGGCTTCCACTGACGCCTCCGGGATTCCCCAGAACTTGTCGCCGTCGGCCACGACGATGACATTCTGCAAGACCATCGACAGAGGGAGGGTGAGGACGACAGATGTGCCTTCACCTTCTCGTGAATCGATGTTCACAGCCCCGTGAACCTGCCGGACCGACTCGGCTGCGGCGGGCAGGCCGTCGCCGGCGCCAGAGAACTCGGTGGGCGTTTCAAGAGTGCTGAATCCTGGTTGGAAGAGCAACGGCGACATTTCCGTGCCGCGCACAGTCAGTCCTCGTTCTTCGGCCACTTCGGCTACTCGTTCCCAGTCGACACCGGAACCGTCGTCTGCAACTTCGATCTCAACACGCTCGTCGACGACCCGAGCCACGACTCGGACCACACCGGTGGCCGGCTTGCCTGCAGCGAGGCGGTCCTCAGATGACTCGATTCCGTGATCGACAGCATTCACCAGCAAGTGACGTAGTGGCTCACGAACGAGATCGACGATCTGGCGGTCGAGTTGGATGTCGTGGCCAACCACCTCGAAACGAACGTCTTTGTTGGCTCGACGTCCGAGATATCGAACGAATTGCGGGAAGGTCGAGACCGCGTCGAAGAAGGACACGTTGGCGAGCGAGACGGCCTGCGCCTGGATGTCGGAGATGGCCACGCTGAGCCGCTCCAATTGGGAGCGCCATGTATGCCGAACGAGGTCCGGATCAGCCCCTTCGATCGCTACAAGCGAAAGATCTGAGATTGCCTCAGCATCGAGCGAAACCTCGACGATCCGGTTGATCAACCGGTAGAGGTCGGCAGTGTCAACCCTCGTCGCACCACCAAGCAGGGTGTCCGAAACCGATGTGAGGAGACCACCAAGACTGCCCGTCTCAGGCGGCTTGAGAGAGACCACTTCGGCCGATTCGGAAGTGTCTCCGTTTGCTTCCAGCTTGCTCAGCATGGCACGCAGTTCGGCCTCGTCGGAAGGAGTCTCGGTGCTGGCCAAGCGGCCTGCCAACGCCTCCATCGATACCGCAAGATCAGGGTCGGCCTCCTGGCCTTCACCTACCGCTCGCCACAGCTCTTCGAGGCGTGTCGCTCCGTCGCGGATGGCTTCTCGACCGAGCATGCCAGCGGAGCCTTTGATGGTGTGTGCATCGCGCACCAGATCGGACACATCTTCGGCGCTGAGATTGCCGGCAGCGAGGGCTCGGGCACCGTCAACGAGTCGGCGCGTGCGCTCGTCCAGCTCCTCGCGGAAAATGCGAGTCAGTTCAGGGGTATTTGGATCCAACGGAATTGTCCCTAGCCAACTGATTATCTATCGGCAGGTCTATCCCCACCCCTTGAGGGTCAAGAGGCCCAGATCACTCCCATTCGATGGTTGCTGGAGGCTTCGACGAGATGTCGTACGCAACACGGTTGATACCCGGCACCTCGTTGATGATTCGAGACGACATTTTCTCAAGAACATCAAAGGGAATTCGGGCCCAATCGGCGGTCATTGCATCTTCAGACGTGACTGCTCTGATTATCAACGGATAGGCATATGTGCGTCCGTCGCCCTGGACACCGACCGACTTGATCGCCGGAAGGACTCCAAAGGCCTGCCAGATATCGCGATAGAGTCCGGCACGACGAATCTCCTCGAGGACGATGGCATCTGCTGAACGAAGGATCTCGAGACGTTCGAGTGTCACCTCGCCGATGATCCGCACCGCTAGGCCAGGACCGGGGAAGGGCTGTCTCCAGACAATCTCTTCAGGAAGACCAAGTTCCTCACCGATTGCTCGCACCTCGTCTTTGAACAGGTCCCGGAGCGGCTCCACCAGATCGAATGTCATGTCGTCCGGCAGCCCACCAACGTTGTGATGGGTCTTGATGGTGGCTGCGGACGCCGAACCGGATTCGATGACATCCGGATACAGAGTCCCCTGGACCAAGAATCCCGCATCGCCAACCGACCGCGCCGCCTCCTCGAACACACGGATGAAGGTCTCGCCAATGGCCTTTCGCTTCTTCTCAGGATCGGCCACGCCTTCGAGTTGTTCGAGGAAACGATCGGCTGCCTTGACGTGAATCAACTCAACATCGAAATGGGAGCGGAATGTCTCCTCTACCTGTTCGGCCTCGTCGGCCCTCAGCAAACCATGGTCGACAAAGATGCAGGTCAGCTGGTCGCCGATCGCTTCGGCCACGATCGCTGCGGCCACCGCCGAGTCGACACCACCGCTGAGACCGCAGATGACCTTCCCATCACCAACCTGCTGGCGTATGGCGTCGACCTGAGTCTCGATGATCGAATGCGAGGTCCACGTTGGATGGGCTTCACATACTTCGTAGAGGAAACGCTTGAGGATCTCGGTTCCGCGTGGAGTGTGGACAACCTCCGGGTGAAACTGCACGCCGTACATACGCCGGTCGCGGTCCTCCATGGCTGCAACCTCTGCGCCGTCGGATGTCGCCACACAGACAAAGCCTTCTGGGGCTGCCGTGACCTGGTCCCGATGCGACATCCACACCTGTTGTTCAGCGGGCAACTCACGGAACAGCAGCGAGTCGGCCGTGACTTGGAGTTGAGTCTTCCCGTATTCGGCCTCGCCACTCTTCTCAACCGAACCACCCGCAAGCTCGGCCATGAGCTGATGGCCGTAACAGATCCCCAGGACCGGGATGTCGAGTTCGAGGATCGCTGGATCCATCCGGTAGGCATCCTCGGCGTAGACCGACGCCGGGCCGCCGGACAGGATCAGACCCACCGGGCGACGAGCCGCAACCTCAGCGGCTGTGATCTCCCTGGACACGATCTCCGATCGGACGTGCGCCTCGCGGACACGACGTGCGATCAGCTGTGCGTATTGAGCTCCGAAGTCGAGGACCAGGACGGTGGGTGCCTCTTGAGCTTGCTCAAGAGGATTCATCCCATTCCGACTCTTTGCGAACGCTGGAGCGACTTGCCCTCCGTTTGCAGGGAAGGTGCGATCATCACCTCGGCCTTCTGGAACTCCTTGACGTCGGAGTAACCGGTGGTTGCCATCGACACCTGAAGGGCACCGAAGAGGTTCCGCTTGCCGTCGTTCTCATGGGCCGGACCGACAAGGATCTCTTTGAGAGTTCCCCGATCACCCACTTCGACTCTTGCGCCGCGAGGCAAGGTCGGATGGAAGGTCGCCATCCCCCAGTGGTAGCCCTTACCGGGCGCCTCCGTTGCGGATGCGAGCGGAGAGCCAATCATCACGGCGTCGGCCCCACAGGCGATTGCCTTGGACACGTCTCCCCCGGTTCTCATCCCTCCGTCTGCGATGACTTGTACATAGCGACCGGTTTCATCGAGATAGCGGATGCGTGCTCCCGCTGCGTCGGCAATGGCAGTGGCCTGTGGGACGCCAACTCCGAGAACACCACGTGTCGTGCACGCGGCGCCGGGACCCACACCGACGAGGACGCCCACTGCGCCAGTGCGCATCAGGTGGAGAGCCGTCGAATAGCTGGCGACACCACCCACGATCACGGGAACCGAACAGTTGGCGATGTACTCCTTGAGGTTGAGCGGCTCTTCGCGACTGGACACGTGCTCAGCAGAGACAACCGTTCCCTGGATCACAAGGATGTCGAGTCCCGCGTCGAGCGCATGCGGAGCCCAGCCAGCCACCCGCTGTGGAGTGAGGCTGGCGGCGGTCACGATGCCGGCCTTCTTGATCTCGGCGACACGTTGACCGATCAGGTCGGGCTTGACCGGTTCCAGATAGATCTCCTGCATCCGCAAGGTGGCCTTCTCGTTATCGAGCTCGGCTATCTCTTCGAAGTAGGGCACCGGGTTTTCGTACCGGGTCCAGAGACCTTCGAGGTTGAGAACCGCGAGACCGCCCAGCTGGCCGATCTGGATCGCCGTGTCTGGGCTGATGGCCGAGTCCATGGCCGAGCCCATCATCGGTAGGTCGAACTTGAAGGCGTCTAGCTGCCAGGAAATGTCGACGTCGTCGGGGTCTCGTGTGCGACGAGAAGGGACGATTGCGATGTCGTCGAAGCCGAAGGCTTGCCGACCCGACTTGCCAATGCCGATGTCGATTTCCATAGATCCGATCCTCAGGGTCCAGCGCTTGGGAGCAGGGTAACAGTGAGTAGAAGCGACTCAGTTGTAGGCTCCCCGTCCGTGAATCGCTCCTGGACTGTCATCGATTTCGTACTGATCTGGCTAGGTGGTCTGTTTGGTTCTGCGCTCCTTGCCACACCAGGAGTCCTCGCCGACAACTCCGACCTGACCATCATCCTCGCTCTCGCAGGCCAGTACCTCGGCAACCTCGCTGTGTTCCTCCTTTTGCGCAGAAGAAAGGAGGAGCGCGAAGTCGGATTCCGGATCGAGGCTGGCGACTTCTTCTACGTGGGTCTTGGCCTGATCTTCCAGATCGCCATGGCGCTGCTGATTCTTCCGCTTGCCAACCTGCTCTTTCCCGATGGACGGCCTCCTCAGGAGATCGCGGAGACCATCGCTGAAGCCGACTCTTTGCTGCTGCAGACCTCTCTGGTGCTGGTCGCCGTGGTGATCGGCCCAATCGCCGAAGAAGTCCTGTTCCGAGGGGTCCTGCTCAAGGCGTTCGAGCGAAGAGGAGAGATCTTCGCTGTCGTCGCCACCGCCTTCATCTTCTCTGCCGTTCACATCCTCGGCCTGGGCACAGAAGACATCTGGAAGTCGGCTCTGGTGGTCTTGCCACCACTTTTCATCCTGGGACTCGTCCTGGCGCGCCTCACTCAAAGAAGGGGCCGCTTGGGCCCCGCCATCTTCCTCCACTCCGGATGGAACCTGCTGGCGGCCTTTGTGCTCTTGCTCCCCTCAGACCTCGTTTGACCCCAGTGCGTGAGCAGATGAGCCGCTCTCAGCGGCTTATCTGCTCACGCAGGACGTCAGTCGAGGCCGACCGCTCCCTTTACGAGACTCATGGTCTCAGCGGCGGATACCTTGGCCTTTTCGGCGCTGGTTGACATGACGGCGGATACCTCGGCATCGGACATGCCTTCATACGCTTCGCGAATCGGCGCAATGCCCTCAGCCACGGCCTCGGCGGCCGCCACTTTGAAGTGCCCGTATCCGGCGGTTGCGTATTCAGCCACCAGATCGTCGATGGTCCGACCACTGAAATACGAGAAGATCTCGAGGAGGTTGGAGACTCCGGGCTTGTTGTCCCAGTCAAAGGCAACCTCGGATCCAGTGTCGGTGACTGCCGACTTGATCTTCTTCATGATCTGATCGGTGGTGTCCGTGAGCAGCACGGTGGCTTTCGTGTTCGCGTCCGACTTCGACATCTTGCTGAACGGATCTTGAAGCGACATCACTCGAGCGCCGATCTCCGGTGAGATTCGCTCGGGGATCGGGAAGACCTCGCCAAACCTGTTGTTGAATCGTTCCGCCAAGTCACGAGTGATCTCGAGGTGCTGTGTCTGGTCGTCACCGACGGGAACTGCGTGAACACGGTGGATCAGGATGTCAGCGGCCATCAACACCGGGTAGGAGAACAGCCCGAGGTTCTGTCCGGCCTTGTCGGCCTTCTCCTTGTATTGGGTCATTCTCTCCAGCTGTCCCATGGGTGTCATCACCGAGAGAATCCAGGTCAGCTCGGCATGTTCGGCGACATCGGATTGAAAGTAGAGAAGCGAACGATCGGGATCGACACCGACCGCAATGATCATCTTCGCCAGATTGATCCGCTGCTGACGAAAGTCGGCCGGGTCGTATGGGGTCGTCATGGCGTGCAGGTCGACCACGTTGTAAATCGTCGAATACTCCTCCTGCATGGAAACCCAATTGGACAAGGCACCCATCAGATTGCCGATGTGGATCTTGCCGGTGGGTTGCATGCCCGAGAAGACACGTTGACGTTCACTCATCGTTGGCAGAGGTTAGAGAGCGACGCCCTGCTGAACCAGATAAGCCTGCTGGCTCTCCACCAGGCCCCATGAGCCGTCGAATCTCGCACCCTGGACGTTGGCCCCATCGAATCGAGTCGCCGACAGGGCACAACCAGAGAGATCGGCTGCTGCCAGGTTCGCACCTGTGAAATCAGCGCCTTCGAGATCGGATCCAGAGAGGTTTGCGCCTGCCAAGTTGGCTGTAGCCAGTGTGCTCAGACTCAGATTGGCAGCGCTCAACTCCGCACCCGCGAGGTCGACACCGGACAGGTTGCAGTTCTTCAAGTAGATCCGATTCAGATCCTTCGAACTCGGCTCCCAACCTCTCAGGTCAAGACCGATCATCACTCTCCCCCGGTACTTGTCGTAGTTGTCGGCAGACCGAAACCGGTCCAACTGATTGGGACGCAACGACCCTGTGGTGAATCGCTGGTCGCCATCCATCGGGTCGGCGTTGTTGTGATACGAGGAGTTGGTCTCCCACCAACCCAAGCGATCCTCATCAAGCACATCGATCGACTTCAACCACTTGACTGACTTGTAGAAGTACTTGCCTGGCGTGACCACACGCACCGGCCCTCCATGCTCCTCGGCAAGGGCCTCACCCTCAAAGGCATGAACGATCCAGCTGTGTTCCATTGCATATTCAAGAGGCAGAGAAGTGTGATGGTCCCTGCCCGAGTGGGAACCGAAGGACACAAATGATGCTGTTGGGTCGGGTGCGAGCACCTCGGCAAGTGGAACACCTGTGAAGGTGGACCCGAATCGAGTCCACGAAGTCACACAGTGAATGTCGAAAGTCAGTTCACGATGGTTGAGGCTCAGGTACTCGTTCAAGCCCCAACGACGCCCAGACACATCCATGAACCAATCCTCCGGCGACTGGAGTGTCGACGATCGCTCTCCAACGACGGGAAACCGCTTTGTTTCGATCTGGCCAGGCGGCAGTCTCACTGCCTGGATACGGCCTCCGCCGTCGTGCCGAGAGTGGCCAGGTAGCCGTCGACGATCTCTGCCACGGGGGTGGACGGGAGCAGAGCGGCGGCACCAGCCGATGTGGTGACGTCGTAAACCGGAACGCTTAGCTCAACGATGTTGTCCAGTCCCCGACCTCGAAGCGTGAGGGCCAAGTCGACTGCCTCTCCGAAGCTGAGGTCTGAATCGACTGTCACATAGGGGGCCACAGCTTGACCCGCAGACGACATAGCGGCCGGGCTGGTGATGTCTCCGATCCGGCCCATCACGTCGATCATGAACGACCGTTGCCGCTCGTTACGCGCCAGGTCACTCATCCCGGCCATGGTTCTCCAGCCATTCGAGGTGAGCTCTTGAGTGCTCCGCGACCGCATCCAAGCCAAGGTCTGTGCTCCGTCTGCGTTGGTGCAGCCGGCCGGGAGCTCCAGACCTGCTTTTTCGTCTCGGACGGGATTGTCCACGCAGATCTCGTATCCGCCGAGAGCGTCGACTGCGTGCTGGAACCCTTCGAGGTCGACAAGTGCGAAATGGTCAATGGGGTGGTCGATTATCTCCTCGACCGTGAGCATCAGCAGAGTGGGGCCATTCATATCGGAGCAGCCTTCGAGAGTTGCATTGAGTTTGACTTCTCTACCAGTGCACGGGTTGGTGATCAGGAGGTCTCTCGGAAGCGAGAGCAATGCTGTGTCAGATGAATCCTTGAAAAGCACCATGACCACGTCGGCCCGGCTTCCGCCAAAGTCTCCAAAGTCCTCGGTGTCTTCGAGCTCGGCTCGCGAGTCGGACCCGACCAGAAGGAATACCTGACGGCCTGGCTGGACAACTGCGGGCTCCTCGACTTCGTTATCTTCCTCGTCGGGGTCGCTCGGTTCTTCCGTTGGCTCTTCGACAGACTGCGCCATAGCTGTTCTGTCGATCTCCACTCTCTGGACGTCACCCCACGTGTTGTAGACGGTGTACGCGGCAAATCCTCCTACCAGAAGGAGTAGGGCACCGGCGATGAGAAGCAGACGGCGTTTCACGGAGGTTCCATTCTCCCCAAATTCGGAGGTTAAGGAGACCTCAGATTGAAGCCAGCTCTTGCGGCAGAGCGGTCGCCGCCTCCACGCTCTCAAGCGGGAGTGTGAGCTGGAAGTGATGCTGGGTTGCGTCGGAGACGTATTCGAGGGTCCCGTCCATCATCTCGGCTAGCTGCCTGGATACAGCGAGACCGATACCGACGGAACCTGGTTTCGTCGGCGACTGGGCGCTCCGGTAGTACCGCTCGAAGATCAGGCTCTCTTCTCGGGGTGTCACGCCGGCGCCGTTGTCGGCCACAACCACAGACGCTGTCGAACCTTCAGTGCGAAGGGCGACCACGACACTGTCGCCTCCGTACTTGATCGCATTGGTGATGAGGTTGCGGATTATCTGGCGAACTCGCAACGGGTCAGCAAACGCATAGACGTCTCCACCGGAGAACGCGATGTTCTTGGTGCTCCCTTTGCCTTCACGGATACCGGTCAGGACCCGCTCCACCTGTTCTGACAGATTGATCGTTTCTCGCTTGATCGAGAGGTTTCCGAAGTCAGCCCTCGATGCGATCAGAAGGTCCTCCACGAGCTCCGCCAGCTCTCGGCTCTGGACCGCGATGATCCCGGCCAACTCGTCCAGTGTCTCCGGACCGAGCGAACCCTGGGCCGACACGATCTCCTCACTCATCCCAACAATGGCGGTGAGCGGAGTGCGGATCTCGTGCGAAACCGATGCGAGGAGCTTGTCCTTCGACTCGTTCGAAGTCTTGAGTGCGTCTGCGTCATCCTGACGGCGCCAGTAGGCACCCACCATGTCGGCCGCGCGCCACAGAGTCTGGATCTCTGCCTCCGTCCACTCACGGTCGTCCGAATACTGGACAAAACCTATTGAGCCACGGAACTCGTGGGCGATGAAGATCGGCACCGCCACCTCGGAGAGAATCCCCTGATCCACGTAGAACTCCTGCTCAGTTCCGGCGAGTTCTGACGTATAGACCACGGCTTCTGCACCCGAAACCAAGGCGTCGTAGGTGGTGGGGATCGAGGAGTAGACCCCGGTTGCCCAGTCCGGGCCCCGACCTTCGACCATCTTGGAGGCGTCAGCTGCAATCTCCCAACCGAGCTGGCCGTCGACTTCAACTGTTTTGTTGATGTAGGCGAAGTCCGCGTCCGTCGCTTCGAACACTGCGCGAACGGCTTCGAATAGCGCAAAGGAATCCGGATGCACCAGCAGAGCCTCGGAACACCGCCCTATGGCCTCTTGAAGCCTACGACCACGCTCGTGGGCGGCGATTGCACTGGTCAGCTGGTCGTATAGCTCGGATACCAGGGCAGTTGTGAAAATCACCCCGGCAAAGGCAATGACCGTCTGCATTGCGATCACGTCAAATGAAGATCCGTTGAAGATGCCAACGCCAATGACCCACGCAGCCAGGCCCAAAGAGATGCCTGTTGCGAACAGTTTGCGGCGCTGGACACCGAGGGTGCCGGCCAGGACCGCAAGGAGCATCAGTAGGCCAAAGGCCGTGGCGTAGTCGAAGGCAGTGACGTCGACCTCGTAGACAGCTTCCAAGAAGACCAGGGCCGCAGTGAACCCCATCATCCCGAGAACGAGACGGACAGCATTGGGGTGTGGTGACCTCGCAACCGCAACGGCCCATGCCGTGAGAATCATCGGTCCGGCGAATCGCGCCATGGCGTTGGGTCCGCCTTCGATAGCGCGCGTGAACTCGACCACGGCCACAAGTGGAACCGTCGTCGCAAACAACACAGCTATATAGCGATGGAAGCGCTCTTGAGCCGCCGACGAGGCGGATGTTCTCACCTTGGTTTTCTCGGCAGAACCAGACCGAAAACTTGAGGGTCGAAAGGACTATTCAGTCGAGGCCGACAAGTTGTCGAACCATGCGGGCAGTCGCACCCCAAAGGGTGTCACCCTCCAGGTCGTAGTACCAGACCTCCCAGCCGTTCCAGGGGATGCTCCACCAGCGTTGTTCGTCGGCCAGATCCTCGAGACGAGGCGTGTAGATCTTGGCCACTTCGCGCTCAGATGGAACCAGGCCCAGAGGAGTGGAGACCCTGCCTACGACGGGCACGACCAACAGACTGAATTCCACAGTGTCGATGGGAGGCAGGAAACCAAGCACATCGACCTGTCGTTTCTCGATCCCGACCTCTTCGTGCGCCTCACGGAGAGCCGTATCGATCGGTCCTTTGTCACCGGGATCAGGGCGACCTCCCGGGAACGCGATGTGGCCGGCATGGGTCGGCATGGTGTCGGGACGCTTCGTCAGAACAGCGCGGACATCGCCCACATCGTCTTCAAACAGAGGGGCCAATACCGCTGCCATGGGGCGTTCGTCAGGCTCAGGATGGCTCTCTACGTAGTTGATGCGGTCCCACATGATGGATGGAGAAGACTAAGCCCCGAAGTACTCTGACCCGGTGCCTCGCCCCCTTCTCGAGACAAATCGGCTGGTCCTGCAGCGATTCACGCGCAAGGACTCCACGACGCTGGACGATGCGATCCGGTCTTCCCTGCCTGAGTTGAACCAATGGCTTCCGTGGGCGCGGATGGACTACACACCGTCAGACACCCATGCGTTCATTCGCGAATCCATTCAGGCATGGAAAGAGGAACGAGCTTGGGACTATTCCATCAGAACCCAGGAGGAGCCTCGCAGGCACATAGGCAACATCTCCTTTTGGACGGTCTCCAAGCTGGGGAAGATCGCCGAGATCGGCTATTGGGTCCGCTCTGACGAGACCAAGCGGGGCGTCTGCACCGAAGCCGTGAACGCACTGTTGGCGGAGACTTTCAACTCGTTGGGCTACCACAAGGTGGTGCTTCGGATCGCAGTCGGGAACGACGCATCCGACCGGGTCGCGGAGAAGCTCGGGTTCACCAGAGAAGGTGTGCTGCGAGAGGAGCTGCTGATCCGCGGCAACTGGGTCGACCACTCGCTCTGGTCGTTGCTCGATCGTGAGTACCGATCAGCCCGCAGAGGGGCGACAACCGCCTGAGCTTGGTTTGACCCGTTTGGAGATTGATTGCATCAATCTCCAGGGGATGTCATCCCCCAGAGGCAAGGACCTGAGCGGCGTCGCGGACGAACGCTGCGATCGATGGGTAGATGCCGATGGCAATGGTGAGGGCCACCGAGACACCCAATGCCAGGCGAAGTGCGCCGGCGGGTGGCTGGTCGGCCTCGTCGGTGAAAGTATCTACGGCATCGTCCAACCAAACCGCCTTGATGACCTTGGCGTAGTAGTAGAACGCGATGACCGCGTTGATCGCCGCAATCACTGCCAATGAGATCGTGGCCGGATCGGCGATCATCACCGAGCGGAACATCTCGAACTTGGCAAACCAGCCAGCGAGTGGCGGGATGCCGGCAAGGCTGAAGAAGAAGGTCGCAGTCAGAACACCGAGGATCGGATCGACCTTTCCAAGCCCAGCCCATCCGTCGATCTCGCCCGTGCCGGTCTTTCTGGCACCAGCGATGACCACGGCAAATGCACCCAAGTTCATCACTGCGTAGATGACCAGGTAGATCAGCGTGGCACCAAAGGCGGATTCGAGGTCGGCGCCGGCGACGGCGGCAGCGGCGAACGGGACCAACATGAACCCAGCTTGGGCAATCGACGAATACGCCAGCAGCCTAACGATGTTGGTCTGCCTCAGCGCTGACAGGTTTCCGATCGTCATCGACAATGCAGCCAGTAGCCACAAGGCCGGAGCCCAGACGTCACTTTGCCCAGGCAACGCCTGATACATGACTATCAACATCGCCACGAAGCCCGCAGCCTTCGAGTTGACGGAGAGGTAAGCCGTGATCGGAGTCGGCGCACCCTCATAGGTGTCGGGAGCCCAGAAGTGGAACGGCACCGCTGAGATCTTGAAACCAAAGCCGACGATCATGAAGAGGATCGCCATCGTCAGGGCTGGCTCGCTCATCCCCTGAGTTGCTTCTGCGATTCCGGCGAACGTCACCTCACCGGTGAGCCCGAAGAGAAGTGACATGCCGTAGAGCAGGATCGCGGTGGAGAGCACGCCGAGAATGAAGTACTTCATCGACGCCTCGTTGGACTTCACGTCTCCCTTGCGCCAACCGGCCAGCAAATACAACGGCCCGGTGACCAGCTCGAGACCGATGAACAGGATGATCAGATCTCGCGAGGAGGCCATAACCAACGACCCGAGCAACGATGCCAGCAGCAGGAAGTAGTACTCACCCTGGTAATAGCGATCACTTTCGATGAAGTTGACCGACATCAGGAACACGATGTAGGCGGAGATCAAGAAGAGCCCCTTCAAGACCAGGGCAAACTCATCGACCACATACGACCCATCGAACATCGAAATGGTCTCTCCGTTGATGGCAAGGATCCCCAGCGGAATCAATGCCAACGCCGTACCGGCGACTGCGAGGGTCGCTATCCAGTACTTCTGTGGCCTCGGGAGAAACAGGTCGAGTGTGAGCGCGCCGAGAAGCGTCACCACGATGACGATTTCGGGCGCTAAGGCCAGGTAGTCGATTTCAGGCGTCAACTACGTCAACCTCCGGTGATGCTCGAGATAGAGGCCGTGGCGTCAGATCCGAATGCCATGTCGACCAGGGATGTCACGGCGTCGGTCGTCGAATCGAAGACGATTCGGGGATAGAAGCCAATGATGACGATGAGGATGATGAGGGGGACCCAGGCGGTCATCTCGAAGCGGTCGACATCTTTGAACTCGTGTCCTTCCCACTCCTCCTTAGGCTCGCCGAGGTTGACGCGCTGCAGCATCCAGAGCATGTAGCCGGCGGTCAAGACAGTGCCGATGGCGCCGAGCACCATTGCGGTCCGGAACACACCAAGGCTCAAACCGTCAAGCGGGTTGTAAGCGGACACCAGGGCCATGAACTCGCCCCAGAACCCGGCGAGGCCCGGAAGACCGAGTGACGCCATCGCGGTGAAGGCGAGGATTCCACCCATGACCGGCATCAGCTTGATGTTGCCGCCGAGGCGAGCCATCTCCCTCGTGTGGTAGCGGTGATGCATCGACCCGGCAAGGAAGAACAGCAGTCCGGTGATCAAACCGTGGGCGACCATTCCGATGATGGCGGCGTTGATGCCGACGTCGGTCATGGTCGAGATACCAAGCATGACGAATCCCATATGACCCACTGACGAGAACGCGATGAGCCGCTTCATGTCGCTCTGGGCCAAACAGGCCAACGAGCCGTAGATGATTCCGATCACCGAGAGGATCGCTATGAACGGAGCCCAACTCGCTGCCTCCTCGGGAAGGATGGGGAGCGAGATCCTGATGAAGCCGTACGAACCGAGCTTCAGGAGGATGGCGGCCAGGAGCACCGAGCCCACCGTGGGCGCTGCGGTGTGAGCGTCCGGGAGCCAGGTGTGGAGAGGCCACATCGGAACTTTCACTGCAAAGCCGAGGAACATCGCTCCAAAGACCAGGAATGCGAAGGTGCCGGTGAACGCACCTGCTGAACCGAGCTCAGTGAGCTGAACGATGTCAAATGTCCGTTCCCCTGCCACGTCTCCCGACTCGAAGTAGAGCGCCAGGAAACCGAGCAGCATGAACGCCGAGCCGAACAGTGTGAACAGGAAGAACTTGATCGACGCGTAAAGCCGGGTCTCAAACACCTTCGAGAAGCCAGGGACCTTCCTCGGCGACTTGTCACCCCAGATGCCAATCATGAAGTACATCGGGAGCAGCACGATCTCGAAGAAGATGAAGAACAACACGAGGTCGAGAGCGACGAACGTTCCGTTCATGCCTGTCGCCAGGATCAGCATCAGGATCAGGAATGCCTTCGGGTTCTTCGGCTCTTCCCAGTGGTTCCAGGAGTAGATCACCGCCAGCACCATCACGAACGTTGAGAGGACCAGGAGAGGCAAGCTGATCCCATCAACACCGATGTGGTAGTTGGCGTTGATCGCACCGATCCAGGTCTCACTGACCTCGAACTGGTACGTGTTGTACTGGCTGGCGCCGAAGTCGAAACCGGCGACCACCAGCACCGACGCTGCGAACGCGGCAAGCGACACCACAAGTGCGGTGCGCTTCAGCGCATCTTCATTGTCTCTTTTGATGAACCCCAGGAGCACCGCGCCCACAACGGGCAGGAAGACCGTGATGGTCAACCCCCAGGTCTCGAACCATTCCATTAGTTGCCTCTCTTGGTGATGGTGACGTGACTTCTCATATGACGAACACGAATAGGACTACGAGTATCAGTGCACCGGCTACAAAGCCGGATGCGTACTGCTGGACCCGACCGGTCTGCAACTTGCGGACCGACGATCCAGCTGAGTCGGCCGCAGCCGACAAACCGTTGAAAACTCCATCAACACCCAGCTGATCGAGGAAGTTGTAGGTGATTCCCCCCAGCCACTTGGTCATGCCACCAACTGCGTTGACAATGCCGTCGAAGATGTAGGTGTTGGTCCAATCGATGAAGCGGGCGATAGGTCCGGTGGTCGCTCCAACGATCCCCAATGCAGCGTCATCGATGTAGTACTTGCGTCTGAGCAGCGGATACAGCACCGGCACGTTGAAGCGATCTCGGGCAGCCTGCGTGTCTTTGTCCGGGCCCCACAGACGCCATCCAAGTGCGATTCCGAGTAGGGCAGCTGCAAGTCCGATCGCGGCCAGACCCCAGTCGACCGACTCGGGGTGATAGTCACCCATCGCGACCACTCGCACACCGAGCCACTCGGTGAAGTTCCCAATTCCGGGAAGGCTGAGACCCGGCACATTGAGGAACCCGAACAGCATCGAGGGAATGGCGAGTGCGACGAGCGGACCAGTCATGATCGGTGGCGACTCGTGAGGCTCTCCGTGACCCTTGTACTCACCGTGGAACGTCAGAGCCACCGCTCGGGTCATGTAGAACGCAGTCACGAAAGCACCGGCGATGGCAATCCACATCACAAGCGTGAAGCCCTCGTGGCCAAGGGTGGCGAGGATCTCGTCCTTCGACCAGAAGCCGGCCAACGGGATGATTCCGGCGAGCGCGAGCGAACCGACAACAAACGTCCAATAGGTAGTCGGCATGTACTTCCGTAAACCACCCATGTCACTCATGTTGTTGGAGTGGACCGCGTGAATCACTGAGCCGGCACCGAGGAACAGAAGTGCTTTGAAGAAGGCGTGTGTGAACAAATGGAAGAGTCCGGCGGTGTAGCCGCCAGCTGCGACAGCGGTCATCATGTAGCCGAGCTGAGAGACCGTCGAATAGGCCAGCACCTTCTTGATGTCGTCGGCGACGAGAGCCAGAAGGCCGATGGCAAAGAGGGTGATGGTCCCGATGGCGACCATCCACATCCGACCGTCGCCAGCCAGATCATCGAAGTTCTGGAACAGAGGGAACGTTCGGGCCATCAAGTAGATGCCAGCCGTAACCATCGTTGCGGCGTGCATGAGCGCTGACACCGGGGTCGGGCCTGCCATGGCGTCGGGCAACCAGATGTGCAACGGGAACTGAGCGCTCTTGCCCATGGCTCCGAAGAAGAGAAGCAAACCACCTACGAGGGCGACAGCGCCGAGTGCTTCATCGTGCTCGGCTGCCAGCTTGGAGAGCTCTCCAAAGTCGAAGGTTCCGATTGATACGCCGAGGATGATCGCTCCGAGGATCAGACCGACGTCGGCGACCTTGTTGGTCATGAACGCCTTGTTGCCGGCCTTCACGTTGTCAAGGTCGTCCCAGTAGAAGCCTATCAAGAAGTAGCTGGCGAGACCCACGCCTTCCCAGCCGATGATGAGCTGCACCAAGTTGGGAGCGCCGACGAGGATCAACATCGCACCGGCGAACAGGGAGAAGGCTGCAAAGAACCAGTGGACCCTGACGTCGCCCTTCATGTAACCGATGGCGTAGATGAAGACGAGTAGGCCAACAAAGTTGACCAGGAAGTACATCATGATCGACAGGCCGTCGACCGCCCATCCCAATTCGAAAACGAGGTCGGACCCGATCCGCGCGATCTCAAAGGTTGTCTCGGTGAGGACCCCGCCGGTCATGTTCATGACAAACAGGACACTGGCCCAAAGAAGGTTGATGGCCAGCGCGGCTACGGCGATCTCACCACCGTTGTGCTTGAGCTTCTTGCCCACAGCGAGGATCGCCAGGAAGGCGATGAACGGAGTGATGAGCATGATGCCCGCGGTATCTGCCCAGAAGCCGCCGTCACCGGCCTCGATGGCCTTTCCCTCGTCAACGGCGAGGATGGCTAAGTCGTACAAGAAGCCACGCACTACAACTCACCTCCAGCGCGGCGGTAGCTGCACACCGACCGGCGTCTGTTTTCCCGAGCCTGCGCAGACGCGACGCACATTCCTCTCAAAGAAGGTGAAGGTGGGCGAGGGAAAAGTCGGTGTGCCATCGAACTAATACCTCATCAGGTCGAGCTCGTCGACGTTGGCGGACTGACGATTCCTGAAGATCATCAAGACGATGGCGAGACCGACACCCACTTCGGCGGCGGCAACCGTGATGACAAAGATGGCAAAGACCTGACCAAGAGCCTCGGTGGTGACGATCATCGACTCGAAGGCAACGAGGTTGATATTGACCGCATTCAGCATCAACTCGACCGACAGCAGGATGAGAACGATGTTGCGTCGAATGAGCAGGCCGTACACGCCCATTGCGAACAGGGCTGCCGCGAGGACGAGGAACTGACTGACAACCATCAGACCGCGGCCTCCTCTTCTTCCTCAGCGGGAGTCAGGTCCTTCCGAGCGACGGTGATACCACCGACGAGAGCAGCGAGAAGGATGAAGCCGACGATCTCGAACGGGATCACAAACCGGCCGAGAAGTGCTTCACCAAGAATCTCCGTGGATGTCGGGTTGCCGGTGTCGAGGATCTCTTGAGTGCCAAATGCGTTGACAGACGCCCACGCCATGGCAACGAACACCGCTACAGACAGAAGGGCAGGCCACAGCTTCTTTTCGACGTCGAGGCCCTCGTCCAACCCGGTGGGCGCTCTCGTGATCATGATTCCGAACAGGAAGAGGACGATCACCGCGCCGATGTAGACGAGAACGAGCACCCAGGCCACGAACTCTGCGGAGAGGATAAGGAAGAGACCAGCGGTCCCGGCGAGAGTCGCCACGAGATAGAGAGCTGCGTGCACCACGTTCTTGGCCGTGACGACGCGCAGACCCGAGAACAGGACAGCCAGGGCGATCGCGGAGAACGCCCAGTTGACCGGCTCGGAGATCCATGTCTCAAAGGTCATTTTTCGAGCGCCGGTTGTTCGGGGACAGTTGGCAGCCACTCATCCTGCAGACGATGCATGTCGTGCAGCATTTCGCCCATCTTGTACTCGGAGTACTCGTACTCCGGGCTCCAGAAGAGCGCATCGAACGGGCAAACCTCAACACAGATGCCGCAGTACATACAGAGGGCATAGTCGATGTCGAAGCGATCGAGTTTGGCACGCACCTTGATACGGCCACCTGGCTTCTCAGGCGGAATCTCTTCCTTGTGGCCTTCGATGTAGATACACCAATCGGGACAGGAGCGGGCGCACAGCATGCAGACGGTGCAGGCGTCCTGATCCAGAGCGATTACCCCACGTGCACGTGGGACGGGTGTCTCCTTGACCTTCGGATAGTTGACCGTGCGGAGGTGTTTCCCAGGAAGGAAGATCGTCTTGAACATCGTGGTGATTGTCACCCCGAGGCCCTTGATCATCCCCATCCCCGGGATTGCGGGTCTGCTGTTCGTTGCCATCTAGAACACCACCTTCAAAGTTGCCGTCACGATGATGTTGAGGATCGCGATCGGCACGAGGATCTTCCACGCAAGACTCTGGAGCTGGTCCTCGCGGAAACGCGGGAACGTCCAGCGGAACCAGATCATCGCAAACACGAGCAGGAACACCTTGCCCATCAGGATGAAGGGGCCGGCCCACTCCAGAACGTCCTGAGGGACACCGGGAAGCCAGTAGCCGCCAAGGAAGAGAGTGACGGCGATCGCCGACATCGTGAACATGTTTGCGAACTCGGCGAGGAAAAAGAACAGGAAGCGGAATCCTGAGTATTCAGTGACGTACCCCATCACAAGCTCGGACTCCGCAATCGGCATGTCGAACGGGATCCGGGTCAGCTCGGCGAGGGCAGCAATCATGAAGATGACGAAGCCGACAAGCTGGAAGACGATGTAGGGGTACCCGGCATCGATCTGAGCCTGGACGATGCCCTGCATGCTCATCGTGCCGGCGAGGATGACGGACCCGACCACCGCGAGCACCAGCGGGAGCTCGTATGCGATCAGCTGTCCGGCCGCTCGGAGACCACCCATCAGGGAGTACTTGTTGGCTGACGACCAACCGGCCATCAAGACACCGATGGTGCTCAGCGACGAGATGGCCAGGGCGTAGAAGATGCCGACGTCGAGGTCGTTGAAGATCAGGCCCGGGCCGAACGGGATGACGACGAAGAGAGCGACTGTCCCGACCAGCACCAGGATCGGTGCGGCCTTGAAGACCGGCCGATCGGCGTCGGTGGGGATGATGTCTTCCTTCTGGAAGAACTTCACACCATCGGCGATCAGCTGAGCCCAACCCCAGCGGCCACCGGCAAAGTAGGGGCCGACCCGGTACTGCATCTTGGCCGAGAGCTTCATCTCGGCGAATCCGATGACCATTCCGATGAGGGGGATCATCAGTGCGACGAGGAGGAGCTTCCCGCCCAGGGAGACCCAGAAGTTGTCGAACAGGTCGAGAATCGCGTCCATCAGCGGTCCACGTCTCCGAGCACGAAGTCGAGTGAGCCCATGATGGCGATGATGTCTGGCACCAGGGCACCCTCGAGAATCCAGGGCAGCATTGAGATGTTGGAGAAGCTCGCCGACCGAATCTTCAGGCGGTACGGGCCGGAGCCACCGTCAGAGACGAGGTAGTAACCCATCTCACCCTTGGGGTTCTCGGCTCGAACGTATGTCTCGCCTTTCGGCACCTTGATGACCTTGGGGACCTTCGCCTGCAGCGGTCCGCTTGGGATGGAATCGATGGCCTGCTGCACGAGCTTCGCCGACTCTCGAATCTCCGCCAGCCGGACGTACCAACGGTCCCAGCAGTCACCGTTCTCGCCGGTGATGACGTCGAAGTCGAACTTGTCGTACGGGAGGTAGTCCTGAGTCTTACGAAGATCAAACGGCACACCGCTCGCCCGCAGATTCGGTCCGGAGACTCCGTAGGCCGCCGCAACTTCAGGTGGAAGGATGCCGATGCCTTTGGTGCGGGCGAGGATTATCTCGTTACCGGCAACGAGGTTCTCCAGCTCGTCAACGGCGATGGCGACTTGATCCATCGCATTCCTGGTCTCAGCCAAGAAGCCAGCCGGAAGGTCCTGCACCTGCTTCCTCGTGGTCGAACCCGACCCATAGGCGGGCTTCACCCCACCTATGCGATTGAAGTTGGGGTGGAAGCGGCCTCCGGTGACACTCTCCAGAAGATCGAGGATCCGCTCCCGCTCACGAAGGGCGAAGAACAGCGGAGTGGCAGCGCCCAACTCCAAAGGATACGAGGCGTTGAAAACGAGGTGTGATGAGATACGTGCCATCTCGGTGAGGATCAGCCGGATGTACTGGGCTCGCTCCGGAACCTCGATCTCCATGAGCTTCTCGGCGGCCACGATGAACGGGACCTCGTTGGCATACCCGGAAACCCAGTCGATGCGATTGACGATCGTCGTGATCTGGGGGTAGGTGCGAACCTCTGACAGCTTCTCGTACCCGCGATGCATGTACCCGATGACCGGCTTCACGTCGTACGCCTGCTCGCCATTGACTCTGGCGACGAGACGGAGGACACCGTGGGTCGAGGGATGCTGCGGCCCGATGTTCAGCGTCATGTCTTCGGTCTGAAGCTCGACCGAGACCTGCGCCTCGCTCAGGTGACGGACTGTGTCGGCGTCAAGAGTTGTCATGACTCCGGGTTCTCCGTCGTGGGTTCGTCTTTCTCGGGCATGGCCTCGACGTCGACAGTGCCGGGCCACGGCTTCACCTCTCGGCTCAACAATGGATAGCTCTTGAGCAGCGGATTGCCTGCGAAGCTGTCGGGGAGGTAGAGGTGTTCGAGCTGGGGGTGTCCTGCAAAGTCGATGCCGAACATCTCGTAGGCCTCGCGCTCGTGCCAATTCGCACCGGCGTAAACCGAGGTGAGCGTGGCCAGCGACGCTTCTTCCTTGTCCAGGTCAGTCGACATCACGACGAGATTGCCGTCGGTCAGGTCTGATAGAGCGCTCATCACTTCGAAACGCTCGTCGACCTCCTCGGAGAGGGGGTCTCCGGCTTCGACCTCGTTGGCCCAGTCAATGGCCGAGAGCCACGAGAAGAAGACCAGATCGAGATCGTCACGCGCAGTCTGATGCGCATCGACCCACTGGTCGGCGGGGACCTTCACCTTGACAGTGTCGAACTGAATCTCGGCATCGCCACCGACTGCGGCCGCAACGCGATCGGCGAACTCTTGCAGCGGGTGGACCTCAGCCTCTTCCGGGGCCGAGGCTGCGGCCTCGCCCTCAGACGGGGACTGTGTCACGCTGATTCCACTTCTCTTTCACGTCTTCGTTCTGAATCAACTTCTGGAGAAGGACGATGCCCTCCATGAGCGCCTCGGGGCGAGGGGGGCAACCTGGGACGTAGACATCGACTGGAATCAGCTGGTCGACACCCTTCGTGACTGAATAGGAATCCCAGTAGGGGCCCCCACAGTTCGAACAGGAACCCATCGAAATCACATACTTCGGCTCGGGCATCTGGTCGTAGAGACGTTTGACCGAAGGAGCCATCTTGTCCGTGACCGTCCCTGCCACAACCATCAAGTCGGCCTGGCGGGGAGACGCCGGAAGCGGGATGATCCCGAATCGCATGAAGTCGTATCTCGGTCCTGAGGCAGCCATCAGCTCGATCGCACAACAGGCGAGGCCGAACTGGAAGAGCCACATCGAATAGCTACGGGACCAGTTGAGAAGCCAGGAAACGGGTTTGGGGGCGCCGAACTTGTCGATCAAACCCATTTGAGTACGCCCTTCTTCACTGCATAGGCGAGACCCTCGAGGAGGGTGAGCATGAAGAGAATCATCGCCACCAACCCGAACACTCCGAGCTGCTCGGCCTGAATCGCCCAAGGGAAGATGAAGACTGCTTCTACGTCGAAGATCACGAACAAGAGACCGAATACGTAGTAGCGGACATAGGTCTGGCTCCAACCCGACCCGACTGGGTCGACCCCACACTCGTAGGTCATGTTTTTGGTCTTGGAAGGTTTCGCCGGGCGCAACACAGCGGCAACGCCAAGCATCGCTAGCACCAAAACCGCTCCCAGAGCGGCGAAGGCGCCGACCGTCAAATAGCTCTCAAAATATGGGCTCATGCCTCAACTAGGTCGGGGACTGACCGCGGGCGAGTATACGCATGACAGCTTTTAGGTCGAAGTCAGCGATCTACCCTTGTTTCGGTGGAAAAACTGCCCTCCTACCGAGGCACGGGGTTGGTCAATCTCATGGCCGAAATCGAGACCAGGATGATCGGTTCGGCACCGGCCTCAGGACTAGACGAATCGCTCCCCGAAGCTCCGACCTACGTCCTCGTGTTGTTCGACGGGCTGGGTGCGGCTCAGCTGTCACATCCGGAAGCCGGAGCCTTTGCGCGGTCCCTCTCTACCACGCTGACCTGTGGCTTTCCATCGACCACGTCTGCTTCGTTGTCCACGATCGCCACCGGCCTGCCGCCGTCGCAGCACGGCACGATCGGCCACCTCGTCTACCGAGATGACCTGGGCAAAGTCGTCAACACCCTGAAGTGGATGGACCTAACGGGTCAGCCGGTGCCCTTCGACTACCCGAACATCCTTCCGATGCCGAATCTCTGGGAGCGGCTCAGAGAGCAAGGTGTGGAACCGATAACCGTCCAACCAGGCAGTTTCCAGGGCTCCCCGCTCAGTCGGGCCCTCTACCGAGGGGCGCGATTTGAGACGGCGTGGGACTGGCCTGACCTAATCGAAGCGACCACGGTCCTCGCCCGAGAACCTGGTCGGTTCATCTTCACCTACGTTCCCTTCGTCGATGTGGCCGGGCATTCCTTCGGTCTCGGGTCCCGGGAGTTCGGAGAGGCCATGAAAGTGGCAGCCGCGATTTGGGAGGGCATCGCTGCCGGCGTCGAACCCGGGGTACCGGTTGTCGGAACCTCGGACCACGGACTCCTCGCTGTCGCAGAAGAGGCCAAGATCCGAGTCCGAGGACTGGAGAATCTGCGATTCGCAGGAGACTCGCGGGTGCTCCAGGTATGGGGAGAGAGGTCGGGTGAGGTTGTTGACCGGTTCGGAGGGAAGGCTGTAGACGGCTTGTCGTTGCTCGGTCCCGATCCCACAGAGGCAACAATCGGAAGAGCGCCCGAACTCTGGGTCCATGCCCCGCCCGACTCCGGGCTGTATCCACCGGCCTTTGACAGGCGACTCCACGCCTACCACGGCGGCCTGTCACCCGACGAGATGGAAATCCCCCTCCTCCTCGGATAGCGCCTAGTCGTCGAGCCTGCACGGGAGCGCGCCAGGCGGAACGAGGTGCAGGTTCGAGGGTGTCAACGGCCTTGCCGCATCCGTCGAGCCTGCACGGAAGCGCGCTAAGCGAAACGCTGTGCAGTTCGGACGGACCCCACCTTCAGGATCTGGTCGAGGCAGCCGTGGCTGTCCGAGAGCAACATGTCATAGGTGAATCTCAGTACCTGCAGTCCGCCGGTAGCGAGCTCGATATCTCGGGCGCGGTCGGATTCGAAGGCCTGGTTCCGCATGTGCCAGTTTCGGCCGTCTGATTCGACCACCAGGCTCCAATCCGGGATGAATACATCCACCCGTGCTTCTGAGCCATTCACTGTGAACGGATACTCCCGCGTCCATGCCGGTAGCCGCTGGGAAGCCTTGAGAACGCGCTCGAGCATTGCCTCCAGGTAAGAGGAACCATGAGACGGGGCCGTTGGAAGACGACTCAACGCCAGCTGCCGCAGGTGTTTGATTCCTCGCGGTCGGCGACCAACTTCCCGATCGAAGATGACGAACTGAGCCTTCAGGTCGAGCTTGCCAGCCAGCAGAGCGGCATCGAACAGGTCAGTCAGCTGTTCACCTTCGAGATCAGCGGCGAGCGCCAGCATCGTCTCGGGAACCGTTGTCACTTGGAATGCGCCCACCGTCGTTGTGGCGAGCCTGGCGAACTGGTCCGACTCGATGACCTGTGCCAGCCCCGAGCGAGTGTTCGACCCCTTGGGCACCACGATCGTTGGAGATCCTCTCGCAATGTCGTACAGGCCGAGGAGGTGGGCAGCAGACCTGTGGCCTACGATCGCTTGAGGCTGGCTCAACACTGCAGCCATGAGATCTCGGTGCCAGGACGTCGGAGCTGAGCTAAGGCCATAGACCCGATGGTCGAGTCGTACCCATTCCCCTGAATCGAGTCTGCGGAGTGTCGCCGAGCGCCCGAAACCAACCCGTCTTGCCTGACGCAGACTGAACACGCCGTGTTGACGCCGCGCAATCTCGTTGAGCGCTCGCACATCAGTCACCACTCCAACGTGAGCCGTCTACAACCCGAAGTCAACCCCTTTGTCGAGCCTGCACCGAAGCGCGCCAGGCGGGACTCCCTGCAGGCTCGAGGGAAGGAGGGAGGAAGCCTCTTCGTTGAGCCTGCACGGGAGCGCGCTAGGCGAAACGCGATGCAGGTTCGAGATAGAAGGAGATCAGGGGGTCAGTTTGCGCAGCCACGATGCTGCAACCTCGAAGAATGGCTCGGTGCCTTGCTCGAACATCGAAACGACCAGGGCCGTTTCCTCTTCAGCCATGCTGATCATCTCATCCGAGTAGCCGTACTTCACCTGATGGACCTCGAACTCGTCTTCGTCTTCCACCACGACCGTGCCGTCCTGGCGGCGGCCGACATCGAGGTCGAGATCGACCATCTCATACCGGTTTTCCGACACCCACACCGGTGGGGTCACGATGTCGACGAAATGCGAGTAGTGGCCTGACGCCCCGTTGTAGTGAAGATGCCACCAGCCTTGATGTGGTGCGCAGAAGACCGCGTCCACGCCGGTCGGACGAACACTCTCCTCTCCCTTCCATCGTTTGGTGCCCGCTGGTACCGCCAGCCAGACACCGAACTCATCTTCACCCAGCCAGGACGCGTCAAACCCCCAGTGGAGGATGACCGGGTTCTTGAGGAACTGGACAGTGACCGGCCGCGTGAGACTCAATTCACTCGGTGGTGTCGCGCTCGCCTAGCTGACTGTCAATGAGAAGGAGCGCCGCCGGCTGATCCTGCGCCAATCTCACACGGTCGAGAATGGTTCCGACTGACGACTCTTCCTCCAGTTGTTCCTCGATGAACTCCTGCAAGAAAGGAATACATGCAAGATCGCCGGCTTCGGTAGCCAGGCGATAGAGATCATGGATCGACGCGGTGACAGCTTCCTCTTGCTCGAGAGCCTTGGCGAACACCTCGGCAGCACCAGAGAACTCTGCCGGTGGCGCCTCTTGGGCACCGATCACTACTTGATTGCCACGGTCGAGCACGTACTCCAAGAAGCGCTCAGCGTGTTCCCGCTCCTCGTCGGACTGGTGACGCATCCATGCAGACATGCCGGTGAGATTCGCGGCATCAAAGTAGGCCGCCATCTGCATGTAGGCAGTCGACGAAGCCAGCTCCATGGTTATCTGCTTGTTGAAAGCTGCTGCGAGCTCGGTGGACATCTCCATTTAGACCTCTTCTATCTAGGGCAATCGCGAATGGTAATGAGCCACAACCTTCCCACATTCCCACCCAAGAATCATTTGCACTACGGCCATAGTGCTAATACCTTTGAAGATCGTTAGGTACCAAACGATCTCGGAGGATCGAATTGAAACGTCTCATCCCTCTTGCGGCTCTGGCTGTGCTCACCATTGCCGCCTGCACGACAGAATCCGACGGACCTTTGGTGGTCTATTCAGGTCGCGGTGAAGAGCTGGTGCAACCGCTGATCGACGAGTTTGAAGCCGAAACAGGAATCGAGGTCGAGGTCAGATACGGCGACTCCCCGGAGCTCGCTGCAACCCTGCTGGCGGAAGGTGACACCACGGACGCCGACGTCTTCTACGCACAAGACCCGGCCTCGCTGGGGTCGGTGGCCGAGATGCTGACTCAACTCGACCAAAGCGTCCTCGATTCGGTCGACCCCAAGTTTGCAGACCGAGATGGTCGCTGGGTGGGCACATCGGGACGGGTGAGGACATTCATCTACAACACCGACACCCAGATCGAACTCCCTCAGACCATCGACGACGCCACAGACCCGCGATGGGCAGGTGAAGTAGGCGTCGCTCCGACCAACGGTTCGTTCCTCGCGTTTGTGAGCGCCATGATCTTGGAGCGAGGCGAAGACGCCACGCTCCAGTGGCTCGAGGCCCTGGCCGACAACGACCCGCAGGAGTTCCCCAAGAACAGCCCCATTGTTGCTGCCGCTGACGCGGGTGAAGTCGATGGAGGCCTCGTCAACCACTACTACCTCCTCAGACTGCGCGCCGAAGGCGAGGGCAACTCTGCTGAGAACTGGTTCATCCCGGCTGGAGACGTCGGATCGCTCGTTATGCCAGCGGGCGTTGGAATCATCGACGGGTCGGAGCAATCTGAAGAGGCGCTGGAGTTCGTCACATACCTGCTTTCGGATGCGGCCCAGCAGTACTTCGCAGACGAGACCTTCGAATTCCCATTGGTGGGCGACGTCAGTCCTCCGGAGGGCCTACCCCGCATCGACGAGATAAACGCGCCGGACATCGACCTTTCCGAACTGGCGGACGTTCTCGACGACGCCACCCGGCTCGTAGCTGAGGCCGGACTGGTCTAGATCGTGACGGCTGGGCTGGCCACCAGGCCTCAACGGCGGACAACCCGCCGGACCTCTTACCGCAAGGGATGGGGATGGTGGTCAGCAACCGCCGTTGTACTGCTCCCGGCGCTGATCCCGCCGATCACTCTCGGCTGGCAGGTCGTTTCCGATGGAGCTGTCTCCACCGTGCCCATAGGGCGACTTGTGGAACTGATGCTCGGCACACTCGCCCTCTCCGTCGCCGTCACCGCAACCGCTTTGGCAATCGGGATCGGGACCGCGTGGCTGACGACCCGAACGAATCTCAGAGGCCGGAGGGCCTGGTCGATCCTTGTCGCACTGCCTCTCGTGATCCCGTCCTACATGGCGGCATTGACGATCATCGGAGCTACGGGACCTGGGGGCTTGATCGACTCTTGGTTTGGTATCGAAATCCCCACCCCTTACGGGTTCACCGGAGCTTGGCTCGCCCTGTCAGTTTTTCTCGCGCCGATGGCACACCTGATCGTGACCCCCTCGCTACGGGGAATCGATCCCGCCACTGAAGAAGCGGCCCTCGGCCTAGGCGCAAGTCAGACCAGAGCCTTCTTCACGGTCACTCTCCCCCAGCTCCGCCCGGCGTTGGTCTCAGCCGGCCTGATGATCGGGCTCTACACAATCTCTGACTTTGGTGCCGTGTCACTGTTGCGTTTCGACACGTTCACTAGGGCGATCTACACCCTCTACGCAGGCCAGATCGACCGGCGACCTGCAGCCACCCTCTCGGTGGTCTTGATGGTCCTGGCACTCGTCATCCTCCTCATCGAGCGCAGGACACGGTCACGTGCTTCGTATACCGCTTCCTCCTCCCGACGCGCACGACGTGATATCGAACTCGGAACGGCCGGGAGGACCCTGGGCCAGGGCTTGCTCGGAACCTATGTGGCATTCTCCCTTCTCATGCCGGCCATGGTTCTTGGCTACTGGCTGGTGCGTGGGATCGGTGCCGGCAACGAGGTCACCGGGCTCTGGTCCGAAGTCGGAAGGTCACTGAGCGTGAGTGTGGCCGCGGCCCTGCTTGCCGTTGTCGCTGCCTTTCCCATGGCAATGGTGACGACGTGGCGGAGGGCCAAAGCATCTGCGCTGGTTGACACTTCGGTGTGGGCGGCGTATTCGCTGCCACACATCACCGTGGGTGTCGCATTTGTGGCGTTCGCCTTGCAATACATGCGCCCCCTATACCAAACCGTGGCACTCCTGCTCATCGCTTACATGGGCATGTTCCTTGCTCAAGCGGTGGGTCCAATCCAGGACGCGCTTGCGCGATCCTCCCCAGACCTCGAAGACGCTTCGAGAGGTCTGGGCAGGTCGTGGACCCAGACCCTGCGGCGTGTGACGCTCCCGATCACCACTCCGGGCCTACTGGCTGGGGCCGCTCTGGTGTTCCTCTCGGTCATGAAGGAACTGCCAGCCACGCTTCTGCTGAGACCCAACGGTTTTGAGACTCTCGCCATCCGAATCTGGAGCTCGACCGGGGAAGGCTTCTACACGCGGGCCAGCGCCGCAAGCCTGGCTCTCATTGCCGTCTCGATCGTGCCACTCTTGGTGATGACACGACGTGACCTCAGCACCTGACAGACTCACAATCCGGGCGAGAGCCCTGAGAAAGTCGTACGGCGATGTGCTCGCTCTGGACGACTTCAACCTCGACGTTTGGGACGGCAGCCTCTTGACGCTGCTCGGCCCGTCTGGCTGCGGCAAGACAACTGCGTTGCGAGTGATTGCCGGTTTCGAGCATGCAGAAGGAAGTGTCGAGATACGGGGGCGAAAGGTTCTCGGCGACGGCGTTTTTGTCGCTCCTGAGAAGCGACGAGTCGGAATGGTGTTTCAGGACTACGCCCTCTTTCCCCATATGACGGTGGCCAAGAATGTCTCATACGGGCTTCCCAAGTCGCCGGAGTCTGGACGCGTCGAAGAGACACTCGACCTTGTCGGGCTGTCGGGTCTCGGTGCCCGCATGCCAGCTGAGCTTTCCGGGGGCCAGCAGCAACGTGTCGCCCTTGCCAGGGCGCTCGCACCGAAACCGGACGTCATCCTTCTGGACGAGCCGTTTTCGAATCTCGACGCCGGCCTTCGCGATCGTGTGCGGAGGGAGTTGAAGCTCATCCTCGCCGAGGCCCGGGCAACGGCGGTCCTGGTGACACACGACCAGGAGGAAGCACTAGCTACCTCGGACCTTGTCGCTGTCATGCACCAGGGAAAGGTGGTTCAGTTCGACACTCCGGCGGCCTTGTACACGCGTCCTGCAGATCCCTGGGTTGCGGAGTTCCTGGGTGAGGCAGACGTAATGAGCGCTACCGGGCACCGGGGGTATGCAGACACGGCGCTAGGGAGATTCAAGACCGACATCCGCGGCCCGGTGCTGGTGGTGGTGAGACCAGAAGATGTGTTGCTGTCGATTGGTGAGGCCGCAAATGCTGTAGTCGATCACACCGAATTCTTCGGACATGACCAGCTGATCACTGTGGCTCTACCCGGAGGTGGTCGGGTCCGATCGAGGATCGGCCCTCGCCCCACATACACTTCCGGAGACCGGGTTCGCGTGCGGGCCACGCATGCCCGGGTGTTCCCGGCACAGTCCTAATCTCAGCAGCGATGGACAGCGTGTTTGCAGCGGCAGCCGGTATCGCGGCTGCGGCCTTCGCAGCCGACCTGTGGCGCGACTACCGGAAGCGGCCGAGACCACACATCGCGGCGTACGCGCTCGGAATAACTCTCTTTGCCATCGCAACTTGGTGTCTCTTCATCGGCGTCACGTGGGGCTGGACGGGCCCCGTCTACAGAACCTTCTTCCTGTTCGGCGGGGTCCTCAACATCCCACTCCTGGCCCTGGGCTCGATGTTCCTGGTCGTAGGCAAACGAGCGGGTCACATCATGACCATCGCGATCGGTGCCATTACGGCCATCGCCACCACGCTCACCCTGACAGTTCCTTTCGAACGACCCCTTCCCGACGGTGGGATACCGCACGACATGTTCGCTTCGGGTTTTGGGCCCAGGCTCTTTGCAATCATCGGTGGCGCAACTGGGACAACAATCCTGATCGTGTTGGCTCTGGTCAGCCTGATTCGCTTCTGGAAGAAGAACCGTCGAATCGTTTGGGGCAACGCCTTGATTCTGCTGGGCACGGGTGCCGCTGCGTGGGGCGGCACAGGGTTGGCGTTAGGCGAGGCCAGCGGTTTCGCCGTGTCCCTGCTGTTGGCCGTTAGCTTCATCTGGGCTGGATACAAGGTCGCCTCCGGTGCTCGTGGACCAAGCCCAAACCGCCAAAGCAAAGAAGGCGGCAGCGAGGACCGTGTGGACCAGCTTGAAGGGGAGCGAGCCTGATCCTGCCCAGTTGACGATCAATGCCCGCCCCCAAAGCACAACACTCCATACGGCGAAGACAACGAGCGCAGGGCTCCGGACCGACTCCAGAGCCGGTACGAGCAAAGCGACAGCAGTGAACAAGCCGATCGCCAGGCTGCCGCCGATTCGAATCCAGTCCCAGAGACCAGCCTCACCCTCAGTCAACAACCCGATGCGCCCACCCCAGGCAGCCAGCGTCAACGCAGCAATCGATATGGCAAGTGCGGTCTTCATTCGTCGCCAGATTTGCAGCTAGCCACCGATGTAGGACATCTCGACGGGTACAGACAGTCGCGACGTGTTAGACGACCTGATCGCCGAGTAACGATCGTCACGCTTGCCCCAAACCTCGTCGATGACCTGTCCTAGATCCTCACCCGCTCTCAGGGCATCGCGGAGACTCGTGCCCTCGGACGCGAAGAGGCAGGTGTAGAGACTCCCTTCAGCGGATACCCGGGCACGGGTGCAACTGCCACAGAACGGCTGAGTAACTGAAGCGATCACCCCCACCTCTCCGGATCCATCGAGGTAGCGAAACCGGTTGGCAACCTCTCCCGGGTAGTTCGGCGGGACGGGCTCGAGGGGGAACCGCTGATTGATCGACTCGATCATTTCCGCTGCTGGAACCACGTCGTCCAGCCTCCAGCCGTTGGTGTTCCCCACATCCATGAACTCGATGAACCGGACGATGTGGCCACTGTTTCGAAAGTGCTCCGCCATATCGACGATTGCGTGCTCGTTGACACCTCGCTTGATCACAGCGTTGACCTTTATCGGGCCGAGTCCAACCCCCGAGGCGACCTCTATTGCTTCGAGGACTGTTGCAACGGGAAAGCCGACATCGTTCATCGCCTGGAACGTCGGGTCATCGAGGGCGTCCAGACTGACCGTTACCCGATCCAGACCTGCCTGCTTAAGCCCTTCTGCCTTGCGGGCAAGGAGCGAGGCGTTTGAGGTCAGGGTCAGATCGTCCACGCCTTCGATTGCGCTGATCATCGACACCAAGCCTTCGATCTCCCTACGCAATAGTGGTTCACCGCCGGTGATTCGAACCTTGTTGACTCCCCTCTCCACGAACCGCTCGACGACGTGGGTGATCTCCTCAAATGAGAGGAGTTGGTCGCGTGGGAGGAATTCGTAGCCCGGTCCGAACACCTCTTTGGGCATGCAGTAGGTACAACGAAAGTTGCACCGGTCGGTCACCGAGATTCGGAGATCTCGCAAGCCGCGATCGAAGACGTCGAGTGGAGCCACACCGAGACACTAAGCCGGAACAACGACAAACGATTAGGCGTTGGCCAACTCAGCACAGAGAATGTGAGCCATGGCGCTATTCAAGAAGCGCGTCAAAGCGCAACAAGTGAAGAGCATGGACGCTTTTGAAGAGGCGCTGGCCTCAGGCAAGCCGGTCTTTGTGGACTTCATGAAGTACAACTGCGGCCCCTGTCAGGTCATGGACGGGATCGTCAACGAGCTCGCGGACGAATTTCAAGATGAAGCGGTGGTCCTCAAGGTCAACGTCGAGCACGTCCCCGACCTTTTTGCGATGTTCAAGGTCAAGTCAACACCGACATTCATCCTCGTAACACCCACCGGGAAAGGTGTTCGGCAGAGGTTCAGGCACTCGGGACTGGTCAAAAAGGACCAATTGGTCGGCCAACTGCAGAAGGCAGTTCAGACCGTCTGACCAACTTGGGTCGTCTGGCCCAAACAGCCGCAAACGGCCGAAGCCGATCAACGTGGCATGAGTCCAAAACGCGGCCGCCATGAGCGAATCGAGTGTCGGCACCGCAAGAAGAAGAGTCTGGAGACCGCTGGTCTGCGCCGCACCGTCTGCCAACGATGTGGTGCCGTCACGGTTGATTTCCTATACGACGTCTTCGCCGAGGAGCAGGAACAACTCCGCCAGATCACGTGACTAGACACTCGGGGCTGAATGCGAATGACCCCCAAGTTTCAACACCGGGCTTGCCGATCTCATAGGTATGACTGCCAAATACCGCAAGCGAATGCGATCGATGCAGAGTTGCCGACACGACACGATGACCAGAACCGTTCACGCGGGGATCGGTCGTTCAGTGTGCGACACGTGTGGACACGTGCAGATCGAATTCTCGAAGTCGAACCTTCCAGAAGACCAGGCTCAGCCGACCGCTGCCGTCTCCTGAGACCGGCTCAGGACCCAGGCACCTAGCCCGAGCGGGAGCACCGCCAGGGGTACCAGTACGCCCAGGATCGGGAGGTACCAGAGGAGCCCGGCTCCGAGGCCCCCGATGAGGATCGCGCCGTAGAGGTCTGCCTTCTTGAAGAGGACGCCAGCCAGCCAGGCGACGGCTGGTATTCCGGCGACGAGAAGCAGAGCGAAGACAACCCCGAAGAGCGCCAACACCACTGGCGCAATGATCAGCAGAAGTGGGAACGCAGCAGACGCCGGGGCGAGGTTGAAAATCAACGCACCGATGGCCGCCACAAACACCGGGGTCAACAGCAGAGCCAAGCCGGTCAGCCACGAACGGGCCGGTCTCGATCCGACCATCGACACAGCCCGATTGGTCTGGCTTGGCCATCCATAGGCAACCGCCAGCGCCGTCGTTGTCAGGAACAGAACGACCATGAAGCGGGCCATGAACCCCAGCGCCCGAACCCGAATGTTGGGGGGCAGCGGAGTCTCCTTGACTGTCGCCCCGCCGACTTCAGCCAACTCCAGGCCCTCAGCGTCCGACGCCGAGCGATAGCCGAGATCGCCCCCGACAACCAGCTGTTCGACAACCCTCAGTTGAGAAACCGAGACTTCGATATCGCCATCGACCTGGCCGGCCACATCGAGACTGTTGAAGGATCCACCGAGGTCTCCTCCTATCGAGCCGAGTGCTTCTCCGGACCAGACCCAAGCCACAACATCACCGGTGACGTTCGACTCCGAGGTAAGGCTTAGTGCGAACCCGGCGACAACCACGTCACGGCCCACCTCACCGCTGACCACGACCTCGCCACCTGAGGCACGAAGTGATCCATCCACACGACCGTTAACGACTACTGATGGTGTCATAGCGAAGACAGACCCGGTCACCACACCGTTGATCACCACCTCTTCACCCGCAAAGGCGATCAAGTCTCCGTCGAGGGTTCCGTCAACGATGACACGGATCGCCCCGGCATAAAGATCGTCCTCCAGGACATCGTCAGTCGGGATGATCACTGATTCCGAGTTGGACGTTTCCGCTGCCGAGACCGGAGCATCCATCAAGAGAACTGACAGGATCGCGACTAGGGCAACGGCTCCGTATCTAAAGAGGTAGCGCATCCGTGGCCGCCCTCAGCAGAGAACCTGGCAGGACACCCCACACGATCGTCGTGACCACTGCGACACCGAGCACCCACCTCAAGGTCCCGGGAACCGGCAGATCGTCGCCCTCATCGTCAGTCATGAACATGACAACGATGATTCTCAGATAGAAAGCAAAGGCAATCACCGATGCCAGAACGGCGACGATGACGAGCCATTCATATCCGGTGGACCACGCCGAGGCGAACACCCCGAATTTCGCGATGAATCCTGAGGTCAACGGCAGACCGGCCATTCCAAGGAGGATCACGGCGAATGAGAGAGCCAGCATCGGAGACCGCGTTGACAATCCGCGATAGTCGTCGATCTCAGAGCCGGCGTTGGCGGGACCACTGACGGCTGACACGACAGCAAACGCCCCGACAAGCTGTAGGGCATAGACGGCCAGATAGAACAGGATTCCTGAGGTCGAAGCCCCGACCACGCCCGTCATGATGAATCCGGCGTGAGCGACACCCGAATAGGCAAGCATCCGGCGCACGTCTCCCTGCACCAGGGCGACCATCGAACCCAGGAGCATCGAAAGAGCCGCTATTCCAGCGACGATCGGAAGCCAATTGAGCTCAAATTCCGAGAGCCCCGTCAGAAGAATCCTCGCTATGGCGACGAAGCCGGCGATCTTGGCTATGGCGGCCATGTAACCCACGAGACCCGAAGGAGCGCCTTGATACACGTCCGGAGCCCAAGAGTGGAACGGTGCGGCGGAAACCTTGAACCCAAGGCCGACAATTACGAGGGCAGTTCCAATCAGTGCGACGGCCGGGGATAGAAGCAGCGTGTCGGACAGGAACTGCCGAATGGCGAGAACCTCAAACTGCCCGGTGCCCGCATAGAGAAGGGCGACGCCGTAGATGAAGACCGCAGAGGCGAAGGAGCCGAGCAAGAAGTATTTGATCGCCGCCTCGTCCGACCTCACCCGCTCCCGCGACATGCCGGCCAGCACATACAGGGCGATCGAGCCGACCTCCAACCCCAGGAACATCATCACGAGGTTGTTCGACGCGACCATGATCGAGAATCCGGCCGAAGCCAGTAACACCAGAGCAATCGCCTCTGCGCTCCTCCGGCCCAGTGACTCGATGTAGCGCCAGCCGGCCATGATCCCGAACCCGGTGACAGCGAGGATCACAAACCGGCCGAAGATGGCCATGCCGTCCATCAGCACCATTCCAGAGAAAGCGACGAGGTCACCGACAGCTCCGGCCTCGACAGCGTCTGAGGCGTCAACCCACTGCAGGACTGTGAAGGCAGCTGCGAAGACGACGGAGCCGGCTGCGATCGTGCCCAGCACCGACTTGTCTGGCTTCCACTGGACCTCGACCAGAAGGACACCTGCCGCACCCAAGGCGAGAAGCAGCTCGGGAAAAATCGCGATCCAGCTGATCTCGGGAGTAATCACTCGTCCTCCCCACTCGCAACGAAGACGTCAGCTAGACGACCCGGTTCGGGCACTTGGTAGTCCGTGGTGGCCTCCACGTAGTCGAGAACTGCCTCAGTGCTGGGTGCGATCTTGTCCAGCAGAATGTTCGGATAGAGGCCCAGCAGGAGGACGAGAGCCGCAAGCGGAGCCAGCAACGAGATCTCCCGGACCGAGAGATCTGACAGGACTTTGTTCTCCTCTTTGTCGGGAACTCCCGTGAAGACCCTCTCGTAGGCCCACAGCAGATAGATGGCGGCGAGTATCACACCGGAGGCGGCAATGATCGCCAGCACCGGGAGAGTCGAGAAACTGCCAATCAGCACGAGGAACTCGCCCACGAATCCGTTGAGCCCGGGAAGACCGATCGAAGCGAAGATCATGAACAGGAAGAACCCGGCGTAGATGGGCATCACCTTCTGCAAGCCCCCGAAGTCTTCGATCTTCTTCGTATGCCTACGTTCATAGATCATCCCGACAAGCAGGAACAGGGCGCCTGTTGTCAGACCGTGATTGAAGTTCTGGATGACAGCGCCCTGTAACCCACCCGATGTGAGAGCGAAGGTTCCGAGGACGATGAACCCGAGGTGACTGACCGAGGAGTAGGCAACGAGCTTCTTGAGGTCGGGCTGGACGATGGCAACGACTGCGCCATAGATGATGCCCACGACAGCGAGGATCCCCATGATCCATACCGCATCAACCGACGCCTGTGGGAACAACAAGAGATTGAACCGGAGCAGACCGTAGGTGCCGAGCTTCAGCAACACACCGGCCAGGAGGATCGAACCCGCCGTGGGTGCCTCGACGTGGGCGTCTGGCAACCAGGTGTGAAGCGGGAACAGCGGCACCTTGATGGCAAAGGCCAATGCGAAAGCAGCGAACAACCAACGCTCTGCGCCAGCGCTGATATCCAGGGCCAGAAGGTCCGCGAGATTGAACGCCGGTGCACCGAACTGATCGAGATGCATGGCTGCCAGGGCGATGATGCCGGCAAGCATCAGGGCAGAACCGAAAGCGGTGTATATGAAGAACTTCATCGCGGCGTAGACGCGTCGCTCCGAACCCCAGACACCAATGATGAAGTACATCGGGATGAGGATCGCCTCGAAGAAAACGAAGAAGACGAACAGGTCGAGGCTCACGAACACCCCGATCATCCCGGCCTCGAGTAGCAGCGTGTAGACGACGAACTCTTTGGTCCGCTTCGTGATCGAGGTGGACGCAGCGAGGGCGATCGGCACGAGGATCGTGGTGAGGATGACCATCGGCATCGAGATTCCGTCCATGCCGACGTTCCAGGTGATGCCCCACGGCTCGTAGAGCATTGCGAACTCGGTGAACTGCATGTCCACCTGGGGCTCGAAGACCCAGAAGAGGTATCCGGCGAGCGCCAGCGGGATGACCGAGAGGGCGATGCCTAGCGGTAGATGGAGCTCCTTCCGGCTTCTCGGCACCAACGCAACCACGATCGCGGCCACCACCGGAATCAAAATCAACGCAGTCAACACTTCAGCAACCCGGGGTTCATATCGCCATATATGGCTGATATCGGATCGAATACGGACAGCAAGGCTGATCTCATCCCGCACCCACCACGATCCAGATGACGATGGTCACGGTCCCGGCGAGGAAGAGCGCGCCGTAGTTCCTGACGAAGCCCGTCTGAAGCGGCCGGGTCCATTCACCGATGTTGCGAACGAGCTTGGCCACACCATTCACAGCGCCATCGATCACAGGTAGGTCCACATCGAATGCCGCCACCTCAGCTGCCTTCTTGCCGGGTGCCACGATGACCCTGCCGTATACGTCGTCCACGTTGTAGGCACTCTCCCAAGTGCCCCACAGAGGCTCGAACCCATCTTCGAATCCCTGCCAGCTCTCCGGCGACTGCCGATAGGTGAGATAGGCGGCTGCCGCACCGGCCAGCCCAGCCATCACCGAGAGCCCGGCGAGAAGGATGAAGGCTCCCCATCCGTCAGGTGGGTGAGCGATGTCCACCAGTTCAAAAGACGGTTCGAGGAAGTGCTCGAGGCCAAACGCGAAAGGTGTGTTGATCAGCCCGCCGACAATCGAAAGCACGGCAAGTATCACGAGTGGAATGGTCATTACTCGCGGTGACTCGTGGGGCTTCTGACCCTCGTCCCACCTGGGCTCACCCAGGAAGACCATCACCCACTGACGGGTCATATAGAAGGCAGTGAGCAGGGCTGTGATCAGCCCGACAATCCAGAGAACAGAGAACCATCCGCCACGGCCAAACGCTGAACCAAGGATCTCATCCTTCGACCAGAAGCCTGCCAGAGGGGGAATGCCTGCGATCGCCAGCGTCGCGATGCCCATGGTGAGGGCCGTTACCGGCATCTTCTTGCGAAGTCCACCCATCTTGTGCATGTCTTGTTCATCACTCATGGCATGGATGACGGACCCTGCACCCAAGAAGAGCAGTGCTTTGAAGAAGGCGTGCGTCATGAGATGGAAGATGCCAGCGACGTATGCGGTCGTCCCCACGGCCAAGAACATGTACCCCAGCTGCGAAACAGTCGAGTACGCGAGGACCTTCTTGATGTCGCGCTGGGCGAGGGCGATCGTGGCTGCGACAAGGGCCGTGGCCGCACCGATCGTGGCCACCGTCACCTGCGCTGCGGTCGACATCTCGAAGATCACTGCCGACCTGGCGATCAGATAGACGCCGGCCGTGACCATCGTCGCCGCGTGGATGAGGGCTGATACCGGCGTCGGTCCTTCCATGGCATCCGGGAGCCAGACGTAAAGAGGGATCTGGGCTGACTTGCCCGCCGCTCCCACCAGGAACAAGAGGCCGATTGCAGTGGCAAGACCAGTCGTTAGCTCGTCTCCGGCCCGATCGAAGACCCCCGTGTAGGAAAGAGTGCCGAAGGTCACGAACACCAGCATGAGGCCGACCATGAAGCCGAAGTCGCCGATTCGGTTGACGACAAAGGCCTTCTTCGCAGCTGCAGCCGCCGACGGCCTGGTGAACCAGAACCCGATCAGAAGATAGGAGCAGAGACCGACGAGCTCCCACCCGAGGAAGAGCATGGCGTAGTTGCCACCGAGAACCAGGATCAACATGGAGGCTGCGAAGAGGCTGAGATTCGTGAAGAAACGATGGAACCGCTCGTCGCCGTGCATGTATCCAATCGCAAAGATGTGGATGAGGGTGCCGACGCCGGTGACGATTAGCACCATGAGCGCCGAAAGCGGATCCCAGAGAATCTCGAGGTTGGCGCCTATCGCCGGCATCCACTCCCAGAGCAGGACTGTCTCGCCGTGCTCCCCGCCCTGGATGAACGGAATAGCCGCAGCCAGGGCGATGCTAAACGATCCGACGATCGCGGCGCTGGCCACCCATCCGGCAAGCGGCTCTTTGAGAAAGCGACCAAAGAAGTGGAGGCCGATGGCACTGGCCAGCGGCAGGGCAATGATCAGCCAGAGGAGATCGATCATGTCCGCCCCCGATTTGCCCAGGCGGCAACCGTTCTTGATCCGATAGCAGCCGTATATGGCGATATGAACCCGGGGTTCGGCGGAGAGAGGGTCATCCGCGGAGCTCCGAGAGCTCGTCGACCGAGGCCGTTGAACGAAGGCGGAATATGGAGACGATGATGGCCAGCCCGACCACTACCTCCGCCGCGGCGACCACCAAGATGAAGAAGACGGCCACCTGGCCATTGATGTCACCCAGGGCGCGACCGGCAGAGATCAGCGTGAGGTTCACCGCATTGAGCATCAGTTCGATACACATGAACATGACCAATGCGTTTCGACGGACCAGCAGGCCAAGCGAGCCGATCGTGAAGAGCACGGCCGCGAGGCCCATGTACCACCCGGGATCGACCATCAGCCCTCTCTCCGGCGGTAGTGGGCGAGGGCGATCGCACCGGCTGCGGCAATTGTCAACAGCAACGCCGTCGCCTCGAAAGCAAGTACCCAATCGGTGAACAGCGGCTCGGCGATAGCTTCGATCGTCCCGTTGGTTGCCTCTGGCAAAACGTCCGAACTGGCAGCTGGCACCCAGTCAAAGTCGCCAAAGAGAGTCAGCCCGGCGGCGAAGAGAACGATGACGGCAGCCACACCACCAACAATCCAGCGCTGGAATGGGAGGGTCTCGTCGCGGGAAGGCTCGTCTTTGTCGACCCCGATGAGCATGATCACGAACAGGAAGAGCGTGAGTACCGCCCCGGCGTAGACGATGACCTGCACGGCGGCAACCATGTGCGCCAGCTGAACCACATAGAGCACGGCGACCGACAGCAGAGTTCCGAGTAGGCCAAGAGCGGAATAAACGGGATTCCGAGCCAGGACAACAAGAGCGGCACCGGCAATCGCCACCAGCGCCATCACGACGAAGAGAAGAGTTTCAACCATCGTCGTCCTCAGACATCGCATCCCTGATGTCTTGCGATGGTTCGGGCTCCCAGGACGCCGGGCCCGGCGTCCCCTGCCACATCTGAACGCCTTGATAGGCGGCGACACCCGAGGTAGAGGTAGCTCGCACCCATCCGTCTGCCGTCAACAGCTCATCGTGATCCGCCAGTTGGTCATCCGGGAACATGTGAGGCACCGATCCGTCGGACTTCATCAACAACTCGTCTTTGGTGTAGATGGCGTCTTGGTGATTGGTCGTCGACATCTCGAACAGGTGCGTCATCGTGATGGCTTCTGTCGGACACGCCTCAACACACAGACCGCAGAAGATGCAACGAAGCATGTTGATTTCGTAGACGTAGCCATACCGCTCGCCTGGGGACGTCGGATTGTCCGGGTCGTTGTCCTCGCCACGTACGTAGATGCAATCCGCTGGACAAGCACCGGCGCAAAGCTGGCAACCGATGCACTTCTCCATGCCGTCGGGATAGCGGTTGAGAACATGACGACCGTGGAATCGTTGAGGCTTCTCCCGCATCTCGTGGGGATACTCCGTGGTCACCAACTCACGGCCGGTGATGGTGCGAAGCATGGTGCCTCCGGTGACCCGAAGTCCTTTGACCAGTTCAGAAATGAGTCCCATGCGTCAGCTCCAGGGCAGTCCAAATTGACGAACACCGATCGAAATCGCAGAAAGCACGATCCAGGCGAGGGCGGCGGGAATCAGCCGCTTCCATCCGATTGACATCAGTTGGTCGTATCTCAGCCGAGGAAGAGTGGCACGGATCCAGAAGAAGATGAAGACGATGAAGTAGGTCTTCAGCAGGAACCATACGGTGGGAAGGATGGCCGACACGAACGCTGGCACCGTGCCCTCCCAGGTCGGGCCATTCCATCCTCCGAGGAAGAGGGTGGCGGCGAGGGCCGACATCGAGAAGATGTTGATGTACTCCGCAAGGAAGAACATCGCGAAACGCATCCCGGAGTACTCGGTGTGGAATCCGCCGACAATCTCTTGCTCGGCCTCGACGAGGTCAAAGGGGGCACGGTTGGTTTCGGCGACGATGGCAATCATGAAGATGACGAAGGCAACGATCTGGGGAAAGACGTTCCACTGAGGAATGAAGCCCAGCCAGGTTCCATCTTGTCGGGCGACGATCTCGGAGAGGCTCAGTGTGCCGCCTGGACCTTGGGTCGCCGTAAACATCACCACGGCCACCATGGCGAGACCCATCGCTGCTTCGTACGAGATGGCTTGGGCGGTCGCCCGCACACCGCCAATCAGCGGATACTTCGAACCAGACGACCATCCGGCCAGAACTACCGCATACACCGCCATGGATGACATGGCCAGGATGAACAGGAGCCCGGCGTTGAGGTCGGCCCCTTGGAGTGCGATTTCGGTGTCGCCGATCATGAACGGGGCACCGAAGGGGATCACCATGAAGATCAGGAAGGCGGGGATCACGGCGAGGAACGGCGCCAGGAGGTAAGCACCAAGCTCAACCTTCCGTGGCGTCACCGACTCTTTGAAGAAGAGCTTGAGACCGTCTGCGACCGTTTGCAAGATCCCCCAAGGACCGGCGCGCTTCGGGCCGATTCGGCTCTGCATGTCCGCGACGATCTTTCGCTCGGCCCAAACGTTGATGATGGTTGCACCCAAGAGCAGGACAAACACCAGAAGGACCCTCAGAACGACCACTCCCCACTCGACCCAACCCATCAGTTGACCACCTTCAGGCGAACAACCGGATCGGTTCCTAGAGAGCGTGCGCCGGGTTGATCGAAGGGGATGAAGACCACACCCGAAGGAGTGTCTGGGTCGAGGACCGCTGTGAACTCGCCCGTGCCGTGGCCAGTCGTCACCTTGACAGACGAGCCGTCCTGAGCGCCGAGCCCGGGAGCGTCTTGGGGATTCACTTGAACGACCGGTCCACGGGCTAGGGGTGCGAGCGAGGCGCAGTGGCGAACCCGCACGCCGTCGTCATAGAGAACGCGGGCACTATGCAGCGTGAACTGTGCGCCGGGAGCCTTGGGGCCTTCGAGGGCAACCGGAATGTGATCGAAGCTCTGGCCTCCATCAATCGGCACGACCACGCCATCTCGTTCGTCCCATTCCAGAAGATCATGGGTCACACCGCTATACGCGGGGGCCGTCTCTGAGATCTGTTTGGCGATTGTCTCTGAGGAACTGAACCCCATGCCTTTACCCATGTGACGCGACAGGTCTTCGAGGATCTCCCAATCATCTCGTGCTGCACCCGGGCTGGGGCGTACGACATTGACCTTCTGGACCCTTCCTTCGACGTTGGTGACAGTTCCCTCCTTCTCCCCGAACCCAGAGGCAGGGAGGATGAGGTCAGCGTTGAGGTTGGACTCGTTGACGAACAGATCTATCGAAATCACGTATTCGGCCGCATCCAGCCCGTTGATTGCAGAGCGTGGATCCGGTATGTTTCCGATGGGGTCGGCACCAACCATGACGAGAGCCCGCAGCTCGCCAGAGTCGAGAGCCTCCATCATTTCTGCTGTTGACATTCCCGGGGATTCGATATTGAGCCGTCCTGGACCGAGATCAGGAGCCAGCCCCATGTCGAGCGCACCGAAAGTGTTCGCACGTCCATTGAGCGGTAGGATTTTGGTGCCGGACGACTTCTGGCGGACCAGAGCAGCAACCGACTCGGCTAGCTGCGGTCCATCGGCGTGACTGGCGATGCCCACGATTGCCACAACCTTGTCCACGGACAGTGCTTCGGAGATCTCAGGATGATCGCCCTCTGCGATCTCGTCGAGGAGTTCGAATCCGCCACCTGGTCGATAGGTGGCCTTGATAGTGGCCCGATCGTCGAGGCCGGTGGCCCGGGGGTGAACGACGACAAGCGTCTTGCCGAGTTCTTGCGCCGCTCTCCGCACCCGCAGATAGAGCGTCGGATGCTCTTCTTTCAGGTCCGGACCCCAAACGACGATCGTGTCTGCCTCGTCAATGTCGGAGATGAGCGCTCGGTCGACGGTGGCGGCGAGAAAGTGAGATGCCAAAGCGTCGTCCATGCGTGAATCGACATGTGGCGTCCCGATCACGTCGCGTGCAAATCGAGACAGGGCGTAAGCGTCCTCGTTGGTGCCGTTTGCGCCACCAATGACTCCGATCGCCGACCCACCGTCTTCGTCGATGATCAGCTCGAGCCGACCGGCTGCGATGTCCAACGCTTCCGGCCACTCGACTTCGACGAATTCACCGTCGCGACGCACGAGCGGTTTGGTCAGCCTGTCCGGTGCGCGCAGGTACTCGAAACCGAATCGGTCCTTGTCGGAGAGCCAGCCGTGATTGGTCGCGTCGTTGTCGACGCCGGTGTACCGGAGGATCTCGTTCTGCGACGCGTGAATCTCCAGCCGGGGATGAGCGGTATCGAACATGCCGGAGGACTCGACCTTTTGGAGGTCCCAAGGACGGGCCCGAAAGCGATAAGGCTTAGCGGTGAGGGCGCCAACGGGACATATCTGAACCGTGTTGCCGGAGAAGTACGACGAGAACGGAAGCTCCGGGAAGGTGTTGACTTCGGTTGCGTTCCCCCGATCTTTGAACTCAATGAGCGGGTCTCCTGAGATCTCGTCGCTGAACCGAGTGCAACGAGCGCAGAGGATGCAACGCTCTCGATCGAGCAGCACCAAGTCTGAGATCGGAATCGGCTTCTCGTAGTGGCGTTTGATCTCGACGAATCTGCTTTCACCCGGCCCGTAGGCCATTGCCTGGTCCTGTAGCGGGCACTCTCCGCCCTTGTCACATACCGGGCAGTCGAGCGGGTGGTTGGCTAGCAGGAACTCGAGGATGGCTTCTTGAGCCTTCTTGACCTCGGCGTTCTCGGTATCGACGACCATGCCGTCGGAGACAGGATTGGTGCAGGCGGTGACCATCATCGGGCCACGCGGTGTCTCGATCTCGACGAGGCACATACGACACATGCCGACAGGGTTCATCCGCTCGTGCCAGCAGAAGCGTGGGATGTAGGTGCCGTTGTCCTGGGCGGCTTTGATCAGGAGCTCACCAGCAGGAACTTCATGCTGCGTCCCATTGATCGTGACATGAACCAGGTCAGTCATATGCGAACCCTGGGTTCGTACCATCGCATAGCGAAGTCCACAGCCCTCAGAATGAGACTCATCACGACTCCGCCCTGGGTGCCGATCGACTGGCGCGCGTGGTCGGACTGCCAACGAGCACGGGGGTGTTCAAGGTCTTCTTGGCCCCAGGGAACCAGCAGCCGCCTTCGGCGACGTGTCTGTCAACCTCATCGATGAAGTAGTCCTTCAGAGCTTTGATTGGCGACACAGCTGATGGACCAAGGGGGCAGATAGTCGTCATCTTCGGCGGCCATCCGAGTCCTATCGAAATCCCATCGGAGACATCAACCGCCAGGTCGAGGTCAACCGCTCTCCCCTGGCCTTCTTCGATGCGCCGCAGGATCATCTCGAGCCAGGTCGTGCCCTCCCGGCAGGGGGTGCACTGACCACACGATTCGTGGGCGAAGAACCGAACCACCCGTTCGGCGGCCCGAACCATGCAGGTGTCTTCATCCATGACGATGACGGCCCCGGAACCGAGCATCGAACCTGCGGCCGCAGTCGCGTCTTTCGAGATCTCCAAGTCGAGGTGCTCTTCAGGAACGAACCATGGAGCAGAGGCACCACCGGGGATCCACGCCTTGAGTTCCTTGTCGCCCGTAATCCCGCCTCCGATGTCATAGATGAGGTCGCGCCAGGTGATCCCGTGTGGAAGCTCATAGTTGCCAGGCCGGTTCACGTGCCCGGAGAGAGACATCATGAACGTGCCTGTGTCTGCGTTGTCCGACAGGCTCGCGTAGTCGTCGGAGCCCATGGCCAGGATGTGCGGCAGGTTGGACACCGTCTCGACGTTGTTGACGATCGTGGGCATCATGTAGAGACCCTTTGCGGCCGGGAAGTACGGAGGCTTCAGCCTCGGTTCGCCACGCTGGCCCTCCAACGAGTTGATCAGAGCTGTCTCTTCGCCACAGATGTAGGCACCGCCTCCAAGGTGGACCGTCAATTCGAGGTCGTAGTCCGACCCGAAGATGCCCTTCCCCAAGTAGCCATTCGCATAGGCCTCATCGACGGCGGTCTGGACCCTTCGGGCCGGCTTGGGATACTCGCCGCGGATGTAGACGAAAGCGTGATGAACCTCGTTAGCGATTGCCGTGATGATGATCCCCTCAATCATCTGATGAGGGTCTCGCTCGAGAAGCTGACGATCCTTGAAGGTTCCTGGCTCGGACTCATCACCGTTGATGACGAGATACGACGGGCGAGCCGGCGCAAGGAAACTCCACTTGAGACCGGCCGAGAACGCTGCTCCTCCGCGGCCCAGAAGACCTGATGCCTTGACCTCTTCGACAAGCTCATCCCGAGTCAATCCGAGAGCCCTCTTGGCCTCGACGTAGCCACCAGTCTCCTCGTAGCGCTCGAGCGTGTGTGAGTCCGAGGGATGGTCGACCATCCGCTTCGTCACGATCAGCGGCGTGCTCAAACCTCCGCCTCGCTCTCCACCGTGCCCAGTGGTTGGAAAGCTGGATAGGGACCGACGGCGCCGCCCTGCTCTGCGATTCCCCAATCAAAGCTGCGGGTACCACCAAACAGCTGCTGCATCTCGTCGGTGTTGACTACTTCTGGCTTGGCCTTCTTGAGCCACTGCACCAACTCGCGAGCCTTTTCCGGTGTGACACCTTCGATCAGCTCGTAGTTGACCTGGACCGCAGGCGCACCGCCGCAAGCGCCGATGCATTCGACATGTTCGACTGAGAGAACGCCCTCTTGGTCGGTCTCGCCGTGAGGGACTCCTGATTCATCCTCCACCGCATGAAGCACATCGTCGCCACCAAGCAACATGCAGGAGATCGAGGTGCAGCAGGACACCAGATACTTCCCGGTGCGCTCGCGCTTGTACATGGTGTAGAAGCTGGCAACCGCCTGAACCTGAGCTGGTGTGATCTCACACCAATTGGCCACTTCTGCCATGCCTTCGTTGGTGAGATGGCCCTCCTCAGCCATCGCCAGATAGAGCAGTGGCATGACCGCGGACCTCTTCTCCGGGTAACGGGAGAGAATGTCTCGGGCTCGCTGTTGAGTGGCCTCTGACCAGATGCTCATCGCCTGACTGCTCCTTGCGGCAGGTCCAAGAACGATTTCAATCGGCTTTCCCTCGCACCAGAAAGGAGAACGATTGCATCGTTCTCCGCAGTCATTTCATGGCACGTCATCTGACCAACTCGGTCAGAGAACGATTTCATCGTTCTCGAAACAGATTTCATCTGTCAACGTCCCCCATTACCGGGTCCATCGATGCGATGGTTGCGATCGTGTCCGCGACCAAGGAGTCGCCCATGGCTATCGGCAACGCCTGGAGGTTGTAGAACGACGGCGCTCGTGTGTGCATGCGGTACGGCGTCGCGTTGCCATCCGACACCAGATAGCAACCGAGCTCACCACGTGGTGACTCGACAGCAACGTAAGTCTCACCGGCCGGGACCTTGAACCCCTCGGTGAACAGCTTGAAGTGGTGGATGAGGGCTTCCATCGACTCATCGATCCGCGCTCGCGGAGGTGGCGTGATCTTTCGATCACCGACCCGGTAGTCGCCTTTCGGCATGGAGTCCATGACTTGCTCGACGATCTTGAGCGACTCGTGCATCTCTTCGACACGGACGCGGTATCGGTCATAGACGTCACCGTTCTCACCGACGGGGACGTCGAACTCGTACTGGTCGATCCCTGAATACGGGAACGCCTTTCGAATATCCCAGTCGACACCCGTGGCACGTAGTGCGGGACCCGTGATCGAATACGCAGTCGCCTCCTCGGCAGTGATGACACCGACACCCTCGGTCCGTGCCAGCCAGATCGGGTTGTTCCTGAGCAGGTCGTCGTATTGCTCCATACGCTCAGGCATGTCCTTGAGAATTGCCGAGACATCGTCTTTCCAACCTGGCGGGAGGTCGGCTGCGACCCCGCCCGGACGTATGAAATTGTGATTCATGCGGAGCCCGGTGGTCTTCTCGAAGAAGGCCAGAATCGACTCGCGCTCTCGGAAGCCGTAGATCATCATCGACAGTGCGCCGATATCCATGCCGTTGGTGGCAAGGGCGACCAGGTGCGAGGACACCCGATTGAGTTCAGTCATCAGAATGCGGATCGCCGCTGCCCGAGGCGGCACTTCGACGTCGAGGAGACGCTCCACCGCAAGGGAGTAGGCCAGCTCACCATGGAGCGGAGCCAGATAGTCCATGCGGGTCACGTTGGTGGGGCCCTGCGAGAACGTCAGCTGCTCGGCCGTCTTTTCCATGCCTGTGTGGAGGTAACCGATGATCGGCTTGGTCCGCCGGATGACTTCGCCCTCCATCTCGAGCTGAAGTCGAAGAACGCCGTGCGTGGAGGGGTGCTGGGGCCCCATGTTGACCACCATGCGCTCATCGTCGGCGACCTCGTCATCGAAGACGTAGTCGTCATCGATAACCCGTCCGTATTGATCGGCGAGACGGTCTTCGGATTCGGAGTCCGAGAACTCCTGCTCGCCTTCGTCGGTTGGCGAGAACTCCGGCTCCTCCGTGCCGGCTACCCAGATATCGAGTGTTTTCTCCTCGGCAGTCATCTCAATTCACCTTGTGGGATTCTTTGAATTGGACCGGTACGGAGCCGACTCCGAAGTCCTTGCGGAGCGGGTGCCCCTCCCATTCGTCAGGCATGAGAATTCGAGTCAGGTCGGGATGACCTTCAAACACGATGCCAAACATGTCGTAGACCTCACGTTCGGCGAAACCGACTCCAGGCCAGATGGGGGTGATGGAGGCAACCGTCGGATCCTGTCGGTCCAGTCCCGTGACCATTCGCAAGCGTTGCTTGTCCTTCATAGAGAGCAGGTTTGCCACAACCTCGAACCGCTTCGGCCGCTGCCGCATCCAGTCGACCGCAGTCACGTCGACACAGACCTCGAACCCGGCGTCCTTGGCTGCTTCGGCGAAGGCATACCAATCTTCAGCGGGCACTTCTGCCACTGTTTGTTCATGTGACTCGGTCCAGGTGACCGACTCGAAGGCCTCGGCGAGGACCTTCACGACGCCACCTCCCCCGACATGATCTTGTCGTGCAAGGAGAGGATTCCGTGCATCAGGCTCTGGGGTCCAGGGGGGCAGCCCGGCACATAGATGTCAACAGGAACGATCTGATCCACGCCCTGTACTAGGGCGTAGTTGTTGAACATCCCACCGGAGCTGGCACACGCGCCCATTGAGATGACCCACTTCGGGTCTGGCATCTGGTCATAGACCTGTCGAAGTACTGGCGCCATCTTCTGGCTGACCCTTCCGGCGACAATCATGAGGTCCGCCTGACGTGGAGATGCCCGAAATACCTCCATGCCGAACCTGGCAAGGTCGTAATGCGCGGCACCGGTTGCCATCATCTCGATCGCGCAGCAGGCGAGACCGAATGTCGCTGGGAACATCGAGCGCGTGCGTGCCCAACTCGCGGCCTTATCGACCGTGGTCATAAGCAGATTGCCGGGTGGAGTCGTGGCCACTACGCCGCGTCCTGAAGCTCATCGGGGATGTATCGCGCTCGCCTCTTAACGTTCCAATCGAGGGCTCCCCGCTTCCAGACGTACATAAGCGTCTCAACCACGAAGAAAGTGAAGATCAGCATTGCGGCCACTCCGTACCAACCGAGTTGATCCCAAATCGAGGCCCAGGCGAAAAGAAAGATGATTTCGATGTCGAAGATGACAAAAAGCATCGCCACGAGATAGAACTTGACCGGGAACCGCTGCGAAGGCTCGACCTCGGGGATGATCCCGCACTCGTACGGCTCCAGCTTCTCGGGAGTGGGTCGATCCGGACGAAACAGACGCGAGACCAGAAGAGATACCGCCACGAAGCCCGTTGCTAGCACGAGCATGACGAGGACTGGTGCGTAGTCAGCCAGGGTCACCTTCGGAGAATAGGACACAGCAAGCTTGTGAGGTAATTCACACGCTTAGGCTGAGCCGGTGTCAGAGCCATTCGATATCGACGAAATCCGCAGTCAGTTTCCCGCCCTCAGCAGGGCCGAAGGCCCACATCCGGCCGCGTATCTGGACGGGCCGGGAGGGACCCAAACTCCTTCCTCAGTGATCGAGGCCATGACCGCACCGCTGCGCGACGGCATTTCCAACCTTGGCGGCGGATACGGACCTTCGGACGACGCAGTGCGGATCACTGCCGAAGCTCGGGATGCGGTCGCCCGATTCATCAACGCCTCGCCAGACGAGATCGCATTCGGTCAGAACATGACCAGCCTGACCTTTGCCGTGAGTCGTGCGCTGGCCAGGACTTGGAGTGTCGGCGACAACATCGTTCTCACCAGCCTGGACCATGACGCGAACTTTGCTCCGTGGGCGACAGCCGCCCAGGAAACGGGTGTCGAGGTCAGGGTCGCCGAGTTCGACACTGAGACCTTCCGGCTGGCACCTGAGTCGGTGATCGGGCTCATCGACGACAACACTCGGCTCGTGGCGGTTTGCCTCTCATCCAACGCTCTCGGCACGGTGGTCGATGTCAAACCAATCTCGGAAGCCGCTCGACGGGCCGGTGCACTCGCCTATGTCGACGCCGTCCATGCCGGGCCCCACCACCGCATCGACGTCGCAGAGATGGGTTGCCACTTCTTGGCCGCCAGTGCCTACAAGTTCTTCGGCCCCCATACCGGGATCCTCTGGGGCCAACTGGACCAGCTCGCGACACTCGAGGCGTACAAGGTCCGGCCGGCTCCTTCAGATCCTCCGGGCAAGTGGGAGACGGGAACCCAGAGCTTCGAATCTCTGGCCGGGGTGACTGCCGCGATCGAGCACATCGAGTCTGTTGGGTGGGGGGCTATTCAAGAGCACGAGACCGCTTTGGGTGAGCGCTTCCTGGCAGGAATCGAGGGTATGGACCATGTCCGCCTCTGGGGCGTACCTGAAATGAACGAGAATCGGGTGGCCACATTCGCCATCTCAGTCGATGGCCTTCACCCGGACAGGGTTGCGACGACGCTTCGAGAGCGCGGCCTCTACGTCTGGTCGGGCCACTACTACGCGGTGAACGTCATGGACCGACTCGGCCTTATGGAGTCTGGAGGTCTGGTGCGGATCGGATTCGTCCACTACAACACGGCCGATGAGGTCGACCGCGTCCTCGACGTGCTGCAGGAACTACGCGCCTAGAGCGGAGGCCATTTGCAGCAGGTCGGGGACCTGTTTGTCGGGCGGTTCGACCGGCAATCCCCAGATGGCGCCCGGACGTTTCACGAATACAGCCTGAGCTCCGGCCGCCATGGCTCCGGCACAGTCCCAGTCGTGTGAAGCAACCATCACCAGGTCGGAGAGATTCACATCCATAACCTCTGCTGCGTGGTTGTAAGTCGCCTCGTCCGGCTTGAAGCGCTTGACCTCGTCGACGGAGATCGTCCGCTGCACAAAGGGGTCGAGACCGGCGTTCTTGATCTGAGCAGCTGCAACCTCAGAGCTTCCGTTGGTCAGCGTCGCCATCGCGAAACCTGCTGCGTGAAGTCTCTCGAAAGCCGGCAGAACATCGGGATGTGCGGGGAGTTCTTTCATGGGTGCGATGGCGGCGATCGCATCCTCCGCTCTGAGTAGGAGCCCGCGTCGAGCGGCAACGTTGATCAATGACTCGGCGGCGATATCACTGAAGGAGCGGTACTGGTCGAGATCGTTAGCGAGCAGTGAGCCGTGGAGGAGCCTGGCAAACCACTCTCCGATCGGAGGATCTGCCCCGAAGGTCGCCTCAAGATTCTCCCGAATCGGATCGAGGCTGAGGAGAGTCTCGTTGACGTCGAAAACAAGAAGCTTCGGCCCACCCATGGACCAACATCGTAGATCCGGGTTCACTTGGTGGGAAGGGTCTTTACGACAGCGGCGAGAGCGTCATAGGTTCGCTCGCCCATGTGCTTGTCGTCCTCATCCAAGAGGTTCGACATCACCTTCAGCGTCCACTCCATGAGTGGTCGATTGCGTAGGCCGGTGTGGGCCAGGGTGCGCATGACCGACGGGTAGCCGATCAACTTCACGAAGATCCGGGCCATCTTGTAATAGAGCCCGTACTCGTCATCCAGACGCTGTGGATAGCGACTGAGGAGACTCGGGTCGTCAGCGCCGAGGGACTGATGGATGTAGTCGGCGGCGATCCGCCCAGTCTCGTACGCGTACGAAATCCCCTCACCGTTCCATGGGTTGATGGCTCCGGCTGCGTCGCCGATCGTCAGCCAGTTGTTGCCGACGAGCGGGCTCTTTGAATAGGACATCGTCAACTTGCCACCCATCGGCTTGCTGAGCCGCCCTTCCTCGCTCAGCTCCCAGTAGTCGGGGGCCGTCGCGACGTAGTCATTCATCATGTGAGTGGTGTTGATGTCCTTCCAGTGACGGAAGGTTGAAAGCAGGCCGACACCCACGTTGACCGTGCCGTCACCGAGAGGAAAGACCCAGCCGTATCCCGGCATCGTGTTGCCGTTGGAGTCCCTGAGGTCCAGTTGGGATTCCAGGAATGGGTCCTCCGAGCGAGGCGAGCTGTAGTAGCCGCGAGCGGCCATACCCAATGGGTAGTCACGTCTCCGGGCAGTTCCGAGATCTCGCCCGAAGCGGTTCATCGAGCCGTCGGCGATGACTGCCAGCTTGGGTTTGATGGTCTCGGTCGTCCCCCCATTGGCGAGTTCTACCGAGGTGAGTTGACCGTTCTCGATCACGGGTGTGGCGGATGTCTTCTCGCGAATGACGACGCCTTCCTTTTCCGCCAATCGGGCCACCTGCTCGTCGAGGTCCTTGCGTCTGATGACGCCACCCCAGTTGGGGAACTTGGTGTGGTCGGGCCAATTCATCTCGATCATCAGATCGTCACCGGCATACGAGCGGAGACCCGTGATCTTGTGGAACTCGGGCACGTCGAAGTCGAACCCCATGTCGTTGAGCTGGTAGATGGCTCTGGGAGTCAGCCCGTCTCCACAGGTCTTCTCGCGCGGGTACTCCTTCTTCTCGACGAGGACGACTTCGGCCCCGTCGCGAGCTAGCCAGTAGGCCGCAGCCGATCCGGCTGGGCCTCCACCGACGACAAGCACTTGAGGATCTGACATCACCCTTGATCGTAAAGCCTCGAATGGGGAACCAGTAAGTGCCCCGGTAACGTCTCTGGCACATGACGGAGCTATCAAAGGCAACAGTCGCCAGGCTGCCCAGGTACCTGCGTCTGCTCGACTCCGTCAGAGAGAGTCAGGCAACGGTCAGCTCGGAAGAGCTAGCCGTTGCGGCCGGGGTCAATGCGGCGAACGTGCGGCGAGACCTGTCCGATCTCGGGTTCCAGGGGACTCGAGGAGTCGGCTATTCGGTTGCTGATCTTCGCCAACGCATACGCAAGGAGTTGGGCATCGAAGGGCGGCGGAAGGTGGCCATCATTGGGGCCGGGAACCTCGGAACGGCCCTAGCCAGATACAGCGGCCTGAGTCAGCGGGGATTCGACGTGGTTGCGGTGTACGACGTGGATCCGGACCGGATCGGCGAGAAGATCGGAGACGTGGCGATCACCAAGATGGAATCAGCTCATTCGGACTGTCTTGGGGGTCTGTTCGACATGGCGATCCTGGCGGTGCCGGCAGGCTCGGCACAACAGGTGGCCGACGAGCTCATCGATGCGGGGGTGTCCTCGATCCTCAACTTCGCACCCGCGCGAGTACGGGTTCCAGATGGAGTCCCGGTCCGTCAGGTCGACCTCTCGACCGAGCTCCAAATCCTCTCCTACTACGGCTAAGCCCCTCTCGGCGCTGACTGAACCCGGGGTTCATATCGCCATATGTGGCGGGTATTGGATCAAGTTCACAAGGGGGTAGACCCGAGCCTCCACACCCACGACTCTCAACGACATGGGAAATGCTCTCTTCAGAGTCATTGAGTTCGCACGAATTCATGGAGGCGTCGTCACGCGCGAAGAAGCCATCGCCCTCGGTATGGCCGAGACGACACTCCGGCGAAGGGTGAGCGACGGTGTCTTCACGCGAATTCGGCCTGGTCTTCTCGCTCTGCCGGGAGCGATAGACAACTACCTGATCGATCTACATGCCGCTTGTCGGAAGCTAGGCGCCGTGGTCTCCCACCAGGCAGCGGCCCACATCCACGATCTTGATCGGCCACCCAACATCAAGCTCACGATCAGCGTGCCGCGCAACAAGACCAAGTCGTACGAAGGATGCACGATCCACCAGGTGGCCGACCTCACCCTTGCTCAGGTGGTGGAGATCGACGGGCTGCCAGTGACGACACCGGAGCGAACGATCATCGACCTGTCGGCAGTGGTCGGCGAAAAGCACCTGCAGAGAGTGCTTGAAGGAAGTCTCGCACGTGGCATCGTCGATCTCGATCTGCTGGAAACCACGTTCCTCGAGATAGCACGCAGGGGAAAGCCAGGTACAGCTTCACTGAGAAAGACTCTCGAGAATCTGGCAGGACCACCGTCGGCTGACGAGAGCGAGCTCGAGCGACGATTCCGGTCCCTGTTGAGGGATTTCGACCTGCCACAACCGATCGAACAGTTCCGAGCTCCATGGCTGCGGCGAGTAAACGGTCGCGTGGACTTCGCCTACCCGGACTCGCTTCTGATCGTCGAGGTCGACGGCCGCCGCTGGCACAGCAAGTCCGAAGCCTTCGAGACCGACCGTCTTCGAGACAATGCTGCTCAGGCTGCAGGATGGCGAGTGTTGAGGTTCACCTGGCAGGAGGTAACCGAGAGTCCGACTCGAGTTGCTTCCACTCTTCGAAGGACAATCGCGGTTCTTGATCCGATATCAGCCGTATCCGGCGATATGAACCCGGGGTTTGCCTAAACCGTGGTTAGCCGCCGGCGTTCCTGGTTTCTTCGTATTGGTTGAGGGCGACCAGGAAGACCAGGAACAGGACCAGTGAAACCACCATGTAGGTGATGGGGATGATCCTGATCTCAAACGCGTTCAGGCCTTCGATATTCTCCGGCTTGGGGCCTCGGGGTGCATAGACGACAAACAACAGCGAGTTGATCGTCAGCCAGCCGAACGAAGCCGCTCCGGTCACGAGGAAGCCGAGACGGCTTCCGAGGTTCGTGCGGTTGAAGAGGTAGATCGAGCCGTAGAAGAGCAGAACTGACACCAAGAACAGCACGACGCCGGTGACGAACAGATTTGCACTGAAAATCGAACGGAAGAACTCACGGAAGAACATCTGCTACTCCACCCCGTCCAGGTTGCCTGAGCGCAGATACAGCGCCAGGAGATCGATGTCTTCCTGACTCAGAACAGTTCCGAATGCTGGCATCCGTCCCGACCCGAAACCGTTGAGCCCGTAAGGCTGCTCGGCCACGGAGCCGTTGATCAAGAAGTCAATCAACAGGTCTGGATCAGTGGAGTCAGGGGCAGGAGCGTCACCGAACTGAACGACTGGCCTGCCGTCCCAAAGCGCAGGACCAAAGCTGCCCGAGCCCGCCTCCAGTGTGTAGGGGACGCCGGCGCTGAACCCTGCCGTGTGACACCTGGCACAATTGGCGTTGTATAGGGCGACTGCCCGCTCAGCCTCTTCTTCCGAAACTCCCATCGCCGCCGCCACGCCAGGGATATCGATTGTCCACTCGGCGGCCGCTTGAGCGTCGATCAGGAACTGGAGACCATCCTCTTGCTGGCCACGGATGCGATCTTCGTTCTCCACTGCCACACGAAGGTTGATGACGGTGCTGTCGAGACCACCAACCATCTCCTGAGCAGTCTCGAGGTCTGAGACGCCGGACACCGACTCTGGGTTGGCCGGGTCGAGAGAGATTTCTGTAACCGTGCCGGGGATGGTCGAATCACTTGCCTCAGTGAAGAGACCGGTGATCAGCGCCTCTCCACCGTCGGATATTCCGTCGCCGTCGGTGTCAGGTGAGTCCTCACTTATCTCGTCAGCTGCGAGAGCTTCCTCGATCCCGTCGATACTGGTCTGGAGGATTGGATCGGTTTCAACTTGTGCCTGCAATGCGGCCAAACCCTCATCGACCAGTTCTGCGTCAGCCACTTCCGGGTCCAGGGCGACAGGCTCGACAACTCGATAGTGAGCGACAGCCGCGGCTGAGATCTCTGAGAGCCGTACTTCGACAGAGTCGGCTAGACCGTCGTCGTCAGTGTCGATGCCAACATCTGCATTCGCGAGCAAGTCCACCGCTTCTTTGTCGAGTGGTTCAATGACTTCCAGGTCTCCAGGAGCCTGGTCTATCTCGGCAACCACCTGTGATTGATTGATGATGGCAGCCGCAACCGTGGCGTCCGCCGAGTCGAGACGAGAGATTTGGGCGGAGACTTCACCAACCGTCTTGTCCACTGCTTGCTGCTGTGGGATCTGGATCGATCTGATGTAGTTGACGACATCGATGACCTGCTTCTCATTCATCGGGCCGCCACCAGCGACCCCCCAAGGGGGCATCGGAGAGTTGGCACGACCGAAGGTGATCCAGTAGTTGAGCTCGTCCTCGTCGTACTTGTAGAGGATGTCGTTGAGAGCTGGTGCTGCCCAGGAGACCGCAACTCCGGACCGCGCCTCGACAAACGAGGCGGCACCGCCGGACCCCAGCGGGCCGTGGCAGTCGTAGCAACCGAATTCTTCGACGGCGTGCTCACCACGCTCGATCGAAGCCTCGTCGAACTCCTCTACAAACCCCTCCTGGCGAGCAGGTTCGGTGAGGAAGTAGAGCGGCAGCGAAACTGCGAGGAAGGCAGCAAAGCCGATGGCGTACTTCTGACCAGTCTCCAGCCGTTTGGTCTCCAGCTGCTGATCGTCAATCCCCGGCTGGAGGTTTGGCGGAACCTCCTCGGCACCGCCCCTATTGCGGAATGCTGCAACCAGCATGATGCCCAGCCAGATGATTCCGGCGACAACCGCGAGAACTGTGATTACGTCAGACAATCTCTCTCACCTAACCGATGCAGCTCGGGCCTTGGGGATAGTTCACACTCGGCTCGGGTGCGCGCGGAGTCTCGATGATCGTGCCGGTTCGGATGATGAAGCGGTCGCCCGACCGGACCTCGACGACAAAGCGGTCGAGGTTTCGTGGAGCAGGACCATCAAACCACTCGCCGACGTAGTTGTACTTCGAGCCGTGGCATGGGCACTCGAACCCGACCGAGGTGCCACACCAAGGAACACGACAGCCAAGGTGGACACACCTTTGGAAGAGGGCCATCAACCCGGCAGCCTCAACGCTTCTGCCTTCGTACTGCTCGGACAGCTCCTGGGGCGCGGGCACGACGTAGGCACGTGCCTCTGGGATGAAAACGGGAACGGTCGTTCCGGCAGGAGTCACTGTTTGCGAAAGCAGATCGCCAACTGCTCCGGCGTCGACGTCTGAGCCGAAGCCACCAGTCAGCTTGGGCCAGAAGAAGGCAAGTGAGTTGAGCCCGAAGAGAGCGAGGAAAGAGCCGAAAGTCGCTGTGATGGCTCGATTGAAGAACTGTCTCCGGGAGACACCCGACTCTTCGGGTGTGACCTCGACGACCCGCTGCGTCTCGACCACGGCGACGCCAGTGGAGACTGGCTCGGGCTCCGCTTCTTCAATGTCAGGGGCAGTTTCTTCAGAAACTGCAATGTCTTCGCTGGGTACCGCGATCGGCTCGACGCGAACGCCTTCCATTGACCGATCGGCCTTGAGGGTTTCCGCGGAAGTCCCAGCGGTCGGCTCTGGCCGGTCCGAACGTGAACGCCGGAAAGCGATCGTGAAAGCACCAAGAGCTCCAAGGATGGCAAAGGCGCCAACGCCGAGAAGGATCCAGTCGGTGAAGCTCATTCGAAGTTCACCCAGTCTTTGAGGTCGTCGAAGAAGACACCGTCACGCCAGGGGTAGGCCCAGTTGAACCCCCTCCCTCGGAAGAGGACTCCGATGATGGTGAGCGTGGCCGAACCGGCGAGGAACACCGAGTAGAGCATGATTGCAAACTTGCGATCAGACGGTCGGGTCGAGGGGTTCTTGTCGATGTACGGAATCATCATGAACCCGATCATTCCGATGAACAGGGGCACCATCACACCAGCGATCTGAGGATCGAAGTAACTCAACAGCTCCTGAAGCCCGAGGAAGTACCAAGGGGCTTTCGACGGGTTGGGGGTGGCGTTGAAGTTCGCAGGCTCGAGGAGGGGCGAGTGGATGATCACGGACATGACCACCAGCAGCCCTGTGATGGCGAGGAGGGCACCGAACTCCATGAGCATCAGGTGCGGCCATGTGTTGACTTTGTCCGACGGCTCGGCTTTGACGTTCTGGATCGCACGCGCCTTGACGACGGTCAACAGTCGCTGTGTCCGGACGCCTTCTGGCAACCCCGCCGGAGGAACACTTGGCCGTGGGCTGACTACAGAAGCAACCTTGCCGTTGCCCGACCCGTTGGACGAACCGTTCGATCCGGGGGGTGCAGGAGCTTCTGGGGCCTCGGTGGCAACCGCGGCCGCGGCAGGCTCTGATTCGGCACCAGCCGAAGACGTCTCGCCAGGAGAGGCAGCGACCATCGCCGCTGGGGACTCCTCGGGGATCTCGGCTTCCGCCGGAATTGCCTCCGCGACGTCTTCGGCAGGGGTTGCCTCGACCTCCGGAGTCTCCTCAGAGTCAGACCCTTCAGGAGCGGCCTCTTGGACGGGCTCCGGTTCAGGATCAGGCTGAGAGATCTCGACAGGAGGGCCTTCGCCTTTGAACTCGGCCAGGACGTCCTCCACCGGGACCCCGAGTGCCTTCGCCCGCGCCTCGGCAGAACGCCGCAGGAGATCTTCGGGTATCTCAGCCATTACAGGGGCCCCGAGATTCCGCCGTCCTTCCGGACACGCCAGAAGTGAACGGCCATGAATATGACAATGATGAATGGGAAGGCGAGCACATGGAGCACGTAGAACCTGAGCAGGGTTGCACCGGTGACCTCAACGCCGGCCAACAATGCGAACTTGACCTGATCGCCGATCACGGGTGAGAAGCCAGCCATGTTGGATCCCACGGTGACGGCCCAGAGCGCCAACTGGTCCCATGGCAGCAGGTACCCGGAGAACGATAGGAAGAGCGTGAGGAACAGAAGCACCACGCCGACAACCCAGTTGAACTCGCGCGGTGGCTTGTAAGCACCGTGGTAGAAGACACGGCTCATATGGAGGAACACCGACAGAACCATCAGGTGAGCTCCCCATCTGTGCATGTTCCTGACGAGTGACCCGAACGCGACATTGGTCGACAGGGCCTCCATGTCGGAGTAGGCAAGCTCCGCGGTCGGGGTGTAATAGAACATCAAGAAGATTCCGGTGATGGTCAGCAGGATGAAGAGGAAGAAGCTGAGCCCTCCGAGGCAGAGCGTGTAAGACAGCTTCACGCCGTGCCGCTTCACCTTCACCGGATGCAAGTGATAGAGCACGTTGTTCATCACCACGTACGAACGGTTCCTTGGTGAGTCGGAGTAGCCCTGCTTGAAGGGCGACCCGGGGCGCATGATCGAATCGGCGAGCTGGGAGTTCCACAGCTTGTCTGTGCCCTCTTTGATCCGCTCCCTGAGCCCGACTCTTCCGTTTCCGTTAGCCAAAACGCCTCCTACCAGCGCATTCCGTACGAGTAGCCATTCTTGAAGTCCCGCTGACCTGTGTCGAAATCCCAGGGTCGCATGTCGAGACCCAACTCGGATGCTTGGTCTGCCAATGACCCTTCGAACTTGCCCAAGGAGATGACCCCTGTGGGGCACCGATCGATGCACAACGCACAGCGTGTGCATTCGTCCTCATCAACGATGAAGAACCCGTAGTTCTGAGAGTCCTCTTCCGGGTGGTCGACGTTGACGGCCTCATCGATCGCGTCGAGGGAGAGGTAGTGAATGCACTTCCACGGGCAGATGTCGACACATCCTTCGCAGAGGATGCACTCCGACTGGTCGATGTGTAGGAACTGCTTGGGGCGGAGCTTGTCCGTGAAGTAGTCACCCTCGACGAGCGCGAGCTGATAGTCGTCCCTGATGGGCGGGGTCTCATCGACAACACCTTTCGGCATCAGTCACCCTTCACCAGTGGGCGGCCATACGGAGAGACCGGGTCGGCCGAAACGGCACTCGCCGGTCGACCGTCTTTCATCTTCTGAATCTGGATTGCGAAGACGCCGCCGAACGCCAGCATGCCGAGGCTGTACGCCATTTGGATGTTGTCCTTGACGAATGCCCACGAGAGTGTGACATCGTTGCCAAGCACCAGCCAGGATGGAATCGTCAGGGCCACTCGCTGTGAGGACCAATCGAGGTCGGTCTGGGCGAAGTTGAGCCATTCGGAGGGGACCATTCCGAAGTAGAAGACCAGGGCCATGAAAGAGATGATCGACGCGAGGGTGGCGCGAGCCCAGGTCATCGGCTGATTGAGAAGCCACAACATCGACCCACCAATCAACGCCAGGGTGGTGGCGCCAAAGACGATCAGGTAGCCAAAGCCCTTCCAGTAAATCCCCCTCGGAAACCAGTTGAGGAAGTCAACGACCTCGTCCTCAGGGAAGGAAGCCCAGTGGATCCAGATGACACCCAAAGCGATCCCAAGGAGCCCGAGGATGAGAAGAGTTGCGCCGATCATGGTCCGGCGAGCGTCACTCAGTTCGGCGAGTCGATACATCTTCTCTTGAGGGTCCTAGTTGGTGCTTTTGTGTAGGTGAGTTTGTACCACAGGTTGAAGGTGCTTTGAGAACCCAAAGCCGCCAGTACATGTCGAGACAAACCTAGCTGTGGGATCGTGCTGTGAAGTCGTTATGCTCCCGCCCGTCTTGGCCGTAACCCAAACAGCAGATCTAAGAGCCCTCTTGGGCGGTGGCGCGACTGGTGATCGCGTTGCAGCCGCCCACTTCATGACAGGAGCGGTGTTCCTCGTCCTCGGAGGCATCGTCCAGGTTCTGGCGCTCTTCGTCGTGCGGTTCGGCGACATCCTGCCCATCTCTTACGGACGGTTGGAGACCTCGTCCAATCTTCTCCTCATGGTCGGCTTTGGTGTGGTGTCTCTGGCTGGTGGCGTTTACTACGTGCTCCCACGACTCACCGGGTCACGACTCGCCGCCCCAGAACTTGCCGGGTTGGGGCTCTTGGGAATGTCTGCCCTGTCTGTCGCCGGGGTGGTTGTCATCTTCTTCGGGCTCGGGGATGGGATACAGCCCTTCGGGCTTCCCTGGTGGCTCGATATCCCGATGGTCGGGGTGCTTGCGATTCCGGCCCTGGTCACCCTTCTCACCATCCGCCAACGCGTTGAGAAACGCAGCTTCGTCACACTGTGGTTCGTGATGGGTGGAGTGGTCTGGCTGCCACTTCTCTACCTCTCCCATTTGGTGGCCGACCTGCCGTCTGTCTCGAGCATCACGTCCGCCTACGCCCAGGTGTTCCTCTCGTCCGGGTACGTCACGATGTTCCTGTTCACAGTTGGCTCCGGTCTTGCCTATTACACCGTGGTCAAGGAAGCCGACGTTCCACTAGCGAGCAGACAACTCGCCCAGGTGGGTTTCTGGTCCCTTGGATTTGCCGGAGTCTGGTGGGGCACGGCCCAGCTGCTCTTCGGGCCGGGTCCTGACTGGGTCGCAGGAGTCGCCGCTGCCCTTGGGTTGGCGTTCCCAATCGGGACGCTGGCCAACGCGGTCAATGTGTCGCTGACTCTCGAGGGCAGTTGGAGCGATCTCGGTGAGAAACCAGCCGTTCAGTCGGCGGTCTACGGCCTCTACCTCGCAGTCGGTGTCGGGATTCTCGCGGCGATGGCCGGATTCAGAACGGTTGGAAGCGCTGCCAGTCTGACCCACTTCTGGGAAGCCATCGAGTTCGTTGCCTTGACGGGAGTCGGGACCTTCCTGGTGGCAAGCGTCGCCTTTGGGGCCCTCGAGCGAGCAGTCGGGCGCCAACTGGAGACGTTGTCAAGAGCGCGCAGCTTCTTCCGTCTGACGTTGACAGGATCGGTCGGGCTGCTCATCACGCTGGGAGCAGCAGGCCTACTCGCCGGCTACTCCTGGATCGGGGGATCCAACAGCGGAGCTTTCGTGGATGTTGGCGAGGGATGGGCCGCGGGCCTTGGAGGTACGTTCGACGCCCTCCTGCTCATCGCAATCGGATTCGGAGCCGTGCTTCTGTTGGGGCTCATCGGATACGCAGGGATCATTTTCGGAACGGTCTTCGTCGGAGAGCCAATCAAGCAAGAGGTTCTGGTCGAAAAGGTGACTGCAGATGAGTGAGTTGCTGACCGCGGCCGCTGCGGCGCTGGGCCTCCCCGAGTCTCTAGTTCAGAGATCTGCTGAGGCCAGGGCAGCCGACATCGGTGCGTCGGTTGACGACGTACTCACCGAGTGGTCGGGAGGCGAAGCGGCACCGGTCACGGCGCCTTCAGCTGGCGAAGAAGGCGATGGAGTTTCTGACGAGACTCCGGCCCCGGAGGCCACTCCAGCACCAGCATCCGAGCCAGAGCCCACCATCGCGGTGCCGAGCCAGCCGCCTCCGACTCCGGAGCCAGTCGCGGCAGGCCCCTATGTCCCGCCGGTCCTGGTCGGAACCGAGGACCGTCCGGGGGTGGTGCTCGCCGCAATCCTCGGCCTGTTCGCAGTGGTCCTTCTCGTCGGCTTGGTCGGACCCTCGATCCCGATAGAAGAGCCTGGGGCCAGGACGTCGGAGATCTCCTACTCGTCAGCGGCCGAAGAGGGCCAGCATCTCTTCGTGAACCTCGGCTGCGCCGCGTGTCATACGCAGATGGTGCGTCCAGTGGTCGCAGATGTTGGCATCGGCCCAGTCACATTGAACGACACCAACCAGGTGCTCGGCACCAGGAGATTCGGCCCCGACCTCGCGGACATCGGAACCAGAATGGACCAAGCACAAATGGAAGACATCGTCGGCGGAGGTGGGGAACACCCCGGCCAGTCGCTGAGCGAAGAGGACCTCGGCTACCTCGTGGCCTACCTCTCCGAGTCGTCCTACGGTGAGGGCTCATGAGCCTCGCTGGCGCTTCAGCAGCACTAGGTCTTCCGGAGACACTCGTCGAGAGATCAGCCGCGGCCCGCGCCGCCGAAACCGGCCAGAGCGTCGACGAGATCCTTGCCGCATGGGCAGGCGGGGAAGTCGTTGAATCCGTGCCTTCGGCTAGCGCCGAAGACATTGGAGTTTCTGACGAAACTCCCACTCAGAAGACCGAACCCGTGGCCGTCGAGCCCGTTGTGCAGGTCGAAGTCCCGGAGCCAGTTGCAGCGACTGCCAGCACTGGGGTCACGACGAGAGCACCGATTCCCTCAGAGGTGACCCGGGGGGAAGCAGCCCATCTTCCCGAAGTCATCACGGTCCCGACGGCGGGAATCAAGGAGCGGACCAACTTCTCGATACCCAAGTGGTTGACGGCTCTCCTCGTGGTCGCACCCTTCGTTGCACTATTCGCCCTTGGCGGATCTGCGACCGGCGCCTGCGGCGAGGGAACGGAGCTCAGCACAGACGTCATCACCGGGTCGATTGTCAACTGCGATGGATCAGAGTTCACCGGCAGTGGCGCCGGTGGTGGATCCACCGACTTCATCTCACTGGGGGCCGAGCTCTACGCAGGCAACGTCACGGCTGCGTCCAGCTGTGCTGGCTGTCACGGCGCCAATGGTGCCGGCGTCGGAGCCTTCCCGGGATTGACGGGTGTCATGACGACCTTCGGCTCGTGTGCAGACCACATCGAGTGGGTTCTCCTTGGATCTGGCGGCTGGCCCGACGACACCTACGGAGATACCAACAAACCCGTCGCGGGAGGAATGCCCGGTCATGCCGCTCTCACGGAAGAGCAGCTGGCTTCGGTGACGGCATTCGAAAGAGTCCGCTTTGGCGGGGCCGATCCAGACGAGACGCTCATTGACTGTGGCCTGGTCGAGTCCGAGAGCGGTGAGGGCGAAGAAGGCGAACCTGCGGAGGGTGAAGAAGGCGAGCCTGCAGATGGCGGTGGCGAAGACGCAGAAGCGTCAGCCGCTGTCAACAGCTAGCGAATAGCGTCCTCGATTGCCTTCGTGAGAAGGCGAGCATCGTCAATCACACCTTCTGCAACTACCTGGTCATGTCTATCGAGAATCACCGGAACCCTGAGGCCATAGAGTTTCTGTAGTTCCTTGTCGGTGTCGATATCGATCTCGTTGATTGCAACACCACGCTGAGCAGCCACTTTCTCCAGAACTTCCCGTGCGTCGTCACACAAATGGCAGCCCTCACGGGTTAAAAATCTGATGGACAAAATCCTCAAGGTTTCACTCTCCGTGGTCGATAAGCGCGATGCATGCAGGAAGGATGGTTCCTCCCCTCACGCCTAGGGCACGTTCCCAAGGTGTGAACGGATAGCCTCCCAGCCCGCCCCACGGTGGAGAACCAACCTTCATGTAGTCGGGGCCCCCGCCACCATTCGGGGGCCTCGACATGTTTGAGGCCCCTTTGACCCGTTCTGTGAAGATCTAGTGGTCTCCTGGACCCCCTAATCGTCACAGAATGGAGAAAGCGGTCGGATTGGGCATACGATCCGGTCATGCGTCCGGCCACTGCCATCGTTCTACTCATACTTCTCGCCATCATCGCGGTTGCCGGAATCATTCAGCTGTGGCTGATCTTCTAGCGACAACACTCACGGCAACGCCCTCTCCGACATTCAATTCTTCATCGGCACGACCACCCCGCACAGCCAACGCCATCAATCCGACCGAGTCCACGTGCAAGAGGGCTTCTCCTTCTTCGACCTCACCGTAGGAGGTGACCCATGGCACAGTGTGGAGCGTCGCTCCGACTTTGACAGTCACATGGTCGCCCTCGGCCAAACCGGCGAGAACCAGATCCTCTGGTGAGATGTTGGTTTCGACGTTCCCGAACCGATCGACCCACCACGCCTCACCTGTGATCACGTCGCCCTCGGTGTCGGTCAACGGGAGCATCATCGGCATGACTGTCTCGCCAGGAATACTCGGGCCGAGATCACCCAGGGCAGCATCCCCTGCAGCCAGCAGAGCCGCAGCCGGTCCGAAGATGTCTCGTCCGTGGAACGTCTCGCCGGGTGAGGGGATCATGGCTTCTGGATTCTCGATAGAGACGATCTCGGTCGCGCCGCCGACTATCGCCACCGCCGGAGACAGCAGCCCATTGTCAGGACCCACGAAGAACCCCCATGGGGTCTCCGCAGCAATGGCGCGTCGGTCCGTCCCAACGCCTGGATCAACGACCGCCAAACAAACCCCTTCCGGCACGTACTGGATCGATCTGGTCAGGGCCAGGGCAGCTGCTTTGACGTTGCCACGAGGGAAGTTGTGGCCAATGTCGACCACGCGCGATTCCGGTGCGAGCTTGGCGATGACCCCGTGGACAACACCGACGAACTCATCTTCGAGACCAAAGTCCGAAAGGAAGCTGACAGGCAGTGACATGCGAGGCGACGCTAGACGAAGCGGGTCAGGTTTCGGAACGCACCTATATTGACGGCGATGGTCGATCCGAGCCACGAAGCCCTCGCGCGCCAAGCGGCCACCCCCGGGGTCACGATGCTGATCGGTGGGTTGGACACCGGGAAAACCACTCTTGCCCTCGAGGCAGTTCGACTGGCTTTGGCCGCCGGACACCAGCCCGTCCTCGTCGACGCTGATGTCGGCATCTCCACTGTTGGCCCTCCTACTTGCGTCGGGATTAAGGCGTTCCGCAGCGCCGACGACTTCGACAACATCTACGAGGCGGACGCACTCCACTTCGTTGGGACAATCGCTCCATCGCGTCTCGTGCTTCAGCAGGTGGTGGCAACCGCGGCGATGGTCGAACGTGCTCGCCACATGGGCGATGTGATCATCATCGACACCACCGCCGTGGCCTCCGGTGTCGCCGGAGAGACGATGAAGTATCACAAAACCGAGTTGTGCCGACCTGACCGAGTCATTGCCCTCCAACGCGGTGAAGAGATGGAGCCAGTGGTTGGAATGCTCCGTCGATTTCTAGATGCCGAGGTGACGACCTCGCCGACCGACCCGGGGTTGATTCCATTGGGTCCCGACGATCGCGCTCGAAAGCGTCGAGAGGGGTTCGCCACCGCCCTCGCCCCTCCACTCGAGACTTGGAAGGTAAGGGAGACCGTGTTTGCTCCAACCCTTCCCTCCGGTCTGAATCTCAACCGACTTCACGACGTTCTGGTTGGTGTTCAAGACTCCGCCGGAGGATGCCTGGGTCTGGGAACTCTCCGGGTCGATGAAGACACCCTCCGGGTTGTGACCAACGTTGCGGAAGGCATGACCGGCCTCCGTTTGGGCTCGATGCGTATTGACCCCACCACCCACGACGCCACAGTTATCTCCCTCCGGGAGCTGATGTTCGGGATTTAGCGAACCCTCGATTCGCATGAATAGGTCGGGCGACACCTAAAGCGACCACGCAGTGTGGTCGATATCCACCCCATGCTGGGGAAGCGCAAATGGCTATCGATCAGCTTGGTGGTCGCTCTGACGACCATCGGCTTGTCCGCGTCCGCAGGTGCCGACTCCGGCTCTGAACAGGGCTTTCTCTCCAAGATCAATGCCGAACGGGCGGCTGCCGGCCTGGGTTCGGTCTCGATGGATGCCGGGCTTCAAGAGTGGGCTCGGATTCACACCGGACGCATGATCGAAAACAATGGCATCTACCACTCGAGCAGCGACGAGTTGCGTGCCGCTGCCGGATCGGGTTGGTCTGCCCTCGGCGAGAATGTCGGGCGAGGCGGCTCGGTCAACAGTCTTCACAACGCCTTCATGAACTCCACCGGTCATTGCAAGAACGTGCTCGGCGGGTACAACAAGGTGGGGATCGGGACTGACACCTCAAACGGGGTTCTCTACGTCACCGTGGTCTTCATGAACAAAGGTGGAAGCTCGGCCAACGCCCAGAACTTCTGTCCAGGTGGCGCCGGGAGTGGAGGCGGGACCACAACCACTACCACCGCTCAACCCACCACAACCTCAGGCGGATCAACGGAGACGACGTCAGCTCCAAAGCCAGCACCGAAACAAACGACGCCTCAAGAAACAACCACGACCACGACGCTGCCGCCCACAACTACCACCACGCTGATCGTTGGACCTGACAAACCGGTGACACCGGGCCAGTCATGCTTCACGGCGACGATGTTCTGGTGGATGTGCCACAGCTAATTGTCAGGCGACTTTGGTCGCAAGTCTCCCGATTCTGAACCTCATTCGATTGGGGGATCCCCCTCAGAGGATTCACCACACGATGGATCATTCGACCAAACAGACGCCGGTCGCCTGAATCGTTGGCGCCGGTCGGCCGGAAGAGTCTGTCGGCAAAACAGACGCAGGTCCGCCGCACGGACGAAGCCCGCCGGTCGGCCGCAGTATTGATAGCGGCCGACTTTGGTCGCGGTTCCTCCCGGACTCTGACCTAGGACCGCTCTAGGGTTCCACCCTCTCTTGATCTGGTACGAGGTGGATCGGTCGACCAAACAGGCGCCGGTCGGCCGGGATAAGAACACAGCAAAACGCCCCATCGACCCTCCGGAGCCTCCTCCGCACTTCCCCGAACGGACGCTTCTCCGGCTTGCCTCTGGGGCGTCTGCCTAGGGCGGAATGTACGTCGGCCGCCAATCGATTTCAACGACCCTGATATCCCGCTGGTTGAGTGTTAACTATCGCTAACAGTCACTCTCTACCGCTGCCACCATGGTTACCAACAGAAATCTGAGTTTTCCACAGGGGTTACCCACACCCCATTGTTCACAAGTTTCTAACACGATTTTTCGCGACCCGGAAAGCCGGTCTGCAGCATCGGTCGAAAGGCCAACTCCACCATCTCGTAGACCTCGCCGAGGGCGAGGTCTAGCTCTTCGAGACTCACCTGCGGCGAGCTGATCCGACCCCTAATCACGATGGCTTCTTCCTTGTCCAGGGCGAAGAAGGCGCGCCAGGAGGACCGATTGCGAATCAGAGCCTGACGATGCACCTGGCCGGTCAGCGGTGGTGACGGCAGGACATACGCCTCAAACCAAAGACTTCGCTCGCCGACGTCGAACCACACCGTGGTGGCATCTCGAACTTCCTGGCGCATCCTCACGGCCCACCGACCCTCGACCTCCTCGGCATACTCGACCGCCGACTCGTCGTCTTCGACCCAGAGACGGATGCGCTCTTCGAGCAGCTCTCTCATGCGGGCGACCGTAGCCTTTCGGACATGAGCCAAGAGAAAGTCACCATCGAAACCCAGGGCCGAGTCCGAATAGTCACGATCAATCGCCCACATGTGAGGAACGCCGTCGACCACGAAACGTCAAGGCTGTTACTGGGGGCCTTCGAGGAGTTCGAAGCGGACCCGGATGTGGACGTTGCGATCCTCACCGGCGCCGACGGCCACTTCTGTGCCGGGGCCGACCTCCACGCGATCGGCAGCGAAGCCAACGACAGGGTCCGCATGAGCGGACCCGGCCCAATGGGGCCCACGCGACTCGTTCTCACCAAACCGGTGATTGCTGCCATCGAGGGGTACGCCGTCGCCGGAGGGCTCGAGCTAGCGCTCTGGTGCGATCTGAGGGTCGCCAGCACGGACGCCATCTTTGGCGTGTTTTGCAGACGCTTCGGAGTTCCACTCGTCGACGGAGGCACAGTTCGACTTCCGCGAATTATCGGCCATGGGAGAGCTATGGATCTGATACTCACCGGCAGGCCAATCGACAGCGAGGAGGCCGAAGCGATTGGCCTCACAAACCGGGTAGCTCCAGCTGGCGAGTCGCTCCAGGCCGCGATTGCCCTCGCCGAGCAGTTGATTGCCCTGCCGCAGGTATGCCTCAGAAACGATCGTCTCTCGACGATCGAGCAATGGGGCGTTCCCGAGGCAGCAGCACTATCGCGAGAAACCGAGCTGGGTTTGGCAACAATCTCCACCGGAGAGACTGCTCTGGGAGCGGCTCGGTTCAGCGACGGCGCTGGCCGGCATGGTCAGGCTTGAAGCTTGGATACATAGCGGCCGACGATCCGGCCGCCTCCATACACCGGTGGCGAAATGACGCCTGAAAGCACGTCCTGCATCGAAGGCGACAGGAAGCCACTCTGGCCCATCGCGACCGCCACCGCCTGATAGGCGATCAGATTTGAACCGTCCCAGGCCTTGGCTGCTGCGCCGACCTGGCCATCGAGGGCGACACCAACACATCCGACAGCCCCACCCTTCGAAACTGCGTTGGCAGCGATGCCGATCTCCGAGTCGCCTTCACCGTTGGAGCCGGTCAGGCTCGGATAGGCGTGCATCGCCTGCCGAATTCGTGAGAAGCGGTCCTCGGTGGCCAGCTTGGCAAACATCGTGGCCATGGCCCGCACCGTCGTACGGAGGACCGGAGCACCACATCCGTCGACAGCAACGGGCCTCACATCGAGACCGCCCAGCTCAGAAGCAAACTCGATGATCCTTTTCTGAAGCGGGTGCTCGGGGTCCAGATAGGTGGCCGTGTCCCATCCCGACGCCACGCACGCTCTGAGGAATCCCGCGTGCTTGCCGGAACAGTTATGCCAGATACGACGCTCTTCGGTCTCGCCCGACGCCACCAACAGGTCTCGGGCCGGTTGAGCAATCGGCCAGTCTGGCGGGCATCCAAGATCCGACTCATCGAGACCGACGCTGTTCAAGACGGAGCGAACTATCGCGACGTGGACTGGGAAACCGCGATGCGAAGCACATGCCAACGCAAGCTCCAGAGGCTCGAGAGCGGCACCGGACTCCATCGCGACATACGCCTGAAAGGGCTTGGCCGAGGATCGGTAGAAGAACGGAAGGTCGATATCGCCGTGGGCGAACAGCAACGTGCCATCCGCACGAACAATCGCTACTGCACCGTCGTGGTAAGTCTCAACTTGGTCCCCGCGAATCTGTTCGGCGAGCAAGGATCAGCCGGAGACCGGCGCCTCGTCCTGCTGGCTGCGGTAGCGCGACACCATCTCGTCCTGCAACGTGTCGATCACCTGATGAAGAGACCGACGCTGTTCCGAAAGCTGGGTCTCAACCTCTCGTAACCGGTCAATCGCTTCGTGGATTTCGTCCTCGGTGAGGTCGGGAAGGTTCGTGAGAATGCCATCGTCCATGATCTTGTCGATCAGGCGACGACCGGTCACTGACGGCAGAGGGGGCATCGTTTCGATGTGTTTCAGATTCGGCTCGGCCCCCAAGACCATTCCCGTCGCAAGAATCTCGGGCAGGGCCTCGAGCAGCGAACGCTCCTCTTCTCCGGCTCGCCGCCTCAACTCGAAGTCCAACAGGTCCATACGACCGTGAAGAAGGCGGCGGTAGTAAGAGATCTGAGACTCGACATCCTCTGCAGTGTCGCGACGACGCCGGACCTCGTTGAGGTCGAGACCGGCTAGATCGTCGAGATATTCCGGCTCGAGGACGATATCGATGCGGCGGCGTTTGTCGTTCACGCGACCCAGGTTAATAACAGGCGGCCCGGACCGTGGGATACGGGTTCACTGGCGAACCGCCGCCGGGTCTGATCTCGAAGTGGAGGTGAGGTGCGGTCGTGCGTGCGTTGCCGGTATTTCCGTTGTATCCAATCACATCCCCTTGGTTCACCCTGATGGATCCGGAGAACGAACGGGAGTCGAGGTGGGCGTAGTAGTAGGTATGACCGGTGTCAGCACGGAGATGGACGGTGATACCTCCAAGGGAGTTGGAACTGGCGCTTGCCCTTCCAGCTTGAACTGCGTAGACGGGCTCACCGCGGACAGCAAACATGTCGACACCCTTGTGGGTCCGGCCTCCGGGCCTGGGGAATCCCCACGAGTCGATGAAAGAGGTTCTTCCTGGCGTCATTGGGCAGATGAAGTGCCCGACCTGGACTGATCCGGCGGCCCTCCGCGCCGCTGCCGCCGCCAATTCGGCTTGCTCTCGGTCGTACTGCGCAGTGAGTTCCTTGCACTCGCCTTCCAACTTGTCATAGGCGGATCTCTCTGCCTGCATGGCGGACTCCTGCTGATTCAGCAGGTCCTGCGCTTCAGCTTCCTTGGCCTTCAGCTCGTCGTGATTGTCCTGGAGGTCCTCTTGGTATCGAGACAACTCGCCCTTGAAGGCGAGGATCTCGTCTATCGACTGCTGCCCACCGAGCGTCGCCGAGCTGAGGAACTCCGATGTGGTCATCACCTGATCTACAGATGAAGCGCTGAGGATGATTCCTGGATTGTTGAATCCGCCCATCATGTACATCTGAACGGCCTGCTCCTCGAGCTGACTCTGAACGTCGCCGAGCTCCTCGGTCTTGGAGTCGTAGTCGTTTTGAATCCGTTCCTGGCGACGTTCAAGGAACTCGACCTCATTGAGCACGCCCTCGTATGCAAACGCAGCCTCTTCGAAGTCCTGTTGGGCCGCTCGATAATCAGCAAGCTGGGCACGCGAGTTGGCACAGGCCTGTTCGACCTGTGTCTTGGTCACGGCTCCAGACGTCGCCGGGAACAGAGACGCGGCTAGAGCAGCGATGGAAAGGACGAGAAAGACGCGGAGCGGCGTCTTCTTGGCTGACATGCACTTGAGATGCTACCCCCGAGCGACCGCTGTGAGTAGTTGTTCGCGGTACGCTCGCCGCCGATGTCAACTGTTCTCTGGGTCGCGTTGGGAGGAGCCGCGGGCTCGGTTGCTCGCTACGGGTTGGCCGGCGCACTCAACGATTCGAGCCACCCCTGGGGAACGGTGGCAGTGAACGTCGTCGGGAGCTTCGTCCTGGGTCTGTTGATCGGAGTGTGGGGATTCTCCGAACTCGACGCCACACGGACCGGCGTGACGGTAGGGCTCCTCGGTGGCTTCACCACTTTCTCGACCTTCTCGCTCGATTTTGTCTCGCTGTGGGAAAACGGTCGTACCGGCGAAGCGGCACTGATGATCACCATCTCAGTAGCCGGTGGAATCCTCGCCGCCTTCGCAGGGCTGGCGATGGGACGTCGATTCGTCGGCTGACAAACGGTCGGGTTTAGAGGACCAGCCTGATCAGCGGAAAGTAGATGGCAGCAGCGAGAGCCACGCCGTCGATCGATGCCAGGTAGCCCGGCGGTTGTTCGGTGAGGATGACCGTTCCGGTCCTCATCATCGACGAAAGTCCCTGACCGGCGACGAGCGCAACGGCAACCCCTAGACCCACGAGGAGGTAGCCAACGACGTCGAGATCCCAGAACGAGGCAGCGCCCATCGCGGCGAGCACAGCCCCAATTGCGGTGGTTGAGAACCGGTCAAGGAACGGAATGGTGGGGAGTCGACTCACTCCAGCTCCGAGAACCAGTGCGACGATCACTGTGACCAAGAACACATCCACAGCCCTCTCATCCGGGGTGAACGAAGATCTAGAGAGGATTAGGGAAGCGGCCCCCAATGAGCCGATGAGACCTACAAGAAAAGTGGGAGCGAAGTTGTCGACCTCGCGGTATACGTCGAAGGCAACCGACCACCCGAGTACAACCACCACAGCAATCGCCATCGAAAGCCCGTACCCAGCCGGTCCAAGAATGTGTGCGGTAAGGGTCGAGGCCGCGGTTGCCGTCACGACAGCTAACGGTGCGAACACCTTCCCTCGCATCTCGAAAGCAGAGGTCATGTCGAGAGCCCAAACTGCTGCGATGGCCACCAGTGAGGCAGCCCACAGATCCTGACCCTGCAAGTTCGCCAGCACTGCGACCAGCGCCAAGGCCAGCGGGGCAAACCTGAGAGCGTCGGTAGAAGTCAATGTTGCGGGCTGACTACCGCCTGATACCGGCGGCAGAACGACAAGTTCATCTGCGTCGCTCACCTGATCGGAACCGGAAGCTTCCTCTCCGTTGACCCACACTCGAGACGTTTCCAGGCCTCGTTCGAAGTCAGGCCCGAACTGCTCACTTGCCTGACGAAGCACGTCGTCGACGGTCGACGCCGGAATCTCGACGCGTGAAGTTCCTGCGATCTCACGCAAGTTTGCAAAGAGTCGGACCTTGGCCATGAGTGTGAGAGTAAAGCGTAGAGAGTCGAGACCGTGTCTTGACGCCTACGCTCGACCATATGGACGAGACAGTTCAAGTCGCCGTCGATGTGCCACAAGTCGGCGACGATCGCCACAAGAACTGGGCCAAGGTCGTCGACAACGTCGACACTTCGAAGTCATCGGGCTGGGCCTTTGACGGCGCTTTCGTGGCGGCCGGAGGGATTCAGGATGTGCCAGCCGGGTCCGTGTTGCTCGTCTATGGGGAAAAAGGCTCGCGTGCCAACCCTCAATCTCATGCGCGTGTCTACACCGTCAATGCAGACGCAACACTCTCCCTCGAGGCCGAGGCCAAAGGGGCGGCGTGGGCCAGAACCCTTCGGGACCCCATAGAGCGTCTGCTTGGAGTCGAGCGGGATATCTACGACCTCAGTGCGCTGCCTGATGCAGTGCTAGCCGAAGAGCTGCGTCTCAGGGGCTGGAAGGTCGAAGAGGGCTAGAGCTCACTCACCGCGCGACTGCACGTCGTCGAGAGCTGCGGTCACTGCTGCAAAGTCTTCGAACTGGGCCTGGAATGTCGACGATTGGACCACGCCCATTCCGCTGATTCCCTCGCTGACTCGATTGACGGTGTCCTCCGACACTGGGCCGTCGGTGCTCCAGACGTAGGCCACCGGCGGCTCAATATCTTCGAGGTTCGAGGGGGCCAAGGCCGCCTCTGCGGTCCGCCGGAACGCGTACCTGGAGTCCGTCGTGTTAGCGATGCGAATGATGTTGTCACGAAGCCCAACCTCAGCTGCGGTCGGACACCAACCACCCTCCTCGCAGTATGGGGACCAGCTTTCGAGTGCAAATCGCCCGCCGGTCTCCCATGTGTAGGTGGCGGTACGTCCAACCCACGGAAGCCCCATGAGGTTCTCTGGATATCCGGTGCGCGCCCAGAAGTCTGAGTCGACCATCACCAAACCCGACACCAGGTGCGGATAGGTCAGTGCCAGGTCGGCTCCCACCTCGCCGCCGAAACCGACACCCAAGACCAAGACCGGTCCGTCGAAACGTTCCTCGATCAAACCGGCCATGAGGTCGGCCATACCGCTGGCAGTGTGAATCGGGCCCTCGGCGATGACTCGATCGGAGTAGCCGAAACCGGCCATGTCAACGCGGACACCTTTGTATTTATCCCCCAGGGATTGGGAGAGCGCCTCCAGAGGCAACGATCCCGACACATCGACATCATGCAGGATCAAGACGGGAAGCGGGCCGCCTGGGTCCTCAGTGACGTTGAAGCGGACTCCATCCACCGTTGTCGCGTCATCTAGTTCGATGCCGCCCGTGCGGGTGATCTCTGTCAGATCAATTCGCTGATTGGTCGTGGCAGAGAAAATCGCAATGGCGGCGGCGCCAAGCAACAGAACCAGCACCACCATGCGTGCGGCGAGTCTGCTCGCGGTGTCTTCTTTTGGGGGTGCCTCGAGGCCTCTCATTTGATCATCACTATGTGAACATGTCTCGGCCCGTGAACGCCAAGGTTTAGCTGTTGTTCTATGTCTCCGGTCCGGCTCGGGCCCGTGATGAAGACCAGATTGGTCGTCCAGGATGCGGAATCAGCGTTTTGTTCAGCCCAATGCGCGATCCCGGTAAAGATGTGATTGACGTCGAGTAGAGCAATGTGGATCTCAGGAATGAGGCTGACCATTCGGGACCTCCCCTCTCCATGACTCAGGATCAGCGTGCCGCTCTCAGCCAGTCCAGCGTTCGCACCGGTTACCCCGAGTTCGACTTCGAGGAACTCCTGATGCCGCTCCCGGCGGCTCTCGACTGGAGTGTCAGCTTCGACACGCTCGAGACCCTTTGCCGCCAAGGCTGAGGGAACACCGGGAACCGGAAGGTCGTCCCAAGCCACGAAAGAAGAGACATCATGGCCGGCGGCGATGCTCTCGACGGCCGTGACTACCGAATGTCGAAACACCGGCCCATGTATCACGGCGTTGACGCTTCGAGCGTTCTCCCTGAAAGTTGAGATGAGGTCGTAGTCCGGCGGCTCCGGGAGCCCTGATTCGTACGTATGGCTCGAAGGCAATTTCGCTGTGCGCGTCGCCAACTCCACACGTGAGAGAAAAGCCTCACGATCCACGGTTTGACCTCCACCATTCCGCGAAGGACTCCTTGGCCGGTCGCGGAATATCGCGATGGTCTGTCCAGCCTCGGCCGGGCCCGGGCAATCTCGATATCCAGCCATCTCGAGAGATGACGCCACTCAATCGAGACGCCCACTTCTTCGATCGTGCCCACTTCTTTGGGTCCGTAGCGGTGGCCGAGTACCTGGACATTCCCCGCTCCAGCCACGCAGGCAGATGTCCGCCGTCAGCCGCCTGCTTGCGAAGCTCCAGCAGCATCGAGGGAATCTGGATTCTGACAGGGCAGACTTCTTCGCATGCGCCACACAGCGTTGAGGCATACGGCAGCTCCCACCAAGGTTCCAGACCGTGCAGGCCAGGCGTGACGATCGATCCGACCGGTCCTGAATAGACCGTGCCGTAGGCGTGTCCCCCAGATGTCTTGAAGACTGGGCACGCGTTGAGGCAGGCACCGCAGCGAATACACGCAAGGATCTCTGCAGTCGAGCCGGCGAGTACCCGACTCCGGCCATTGTCGATGATTACGACGTGAACTTCCTCCGGTCCGTCTGCGTCACCTTCTCGGCGCGGGCCGGTGACAACGTTGGTGTAGACCGACAGCCGCTGCCCGGTGGCCGACCGTGCAAGGGTCTCGAGAACAATCGCGGCGTCGGGCCACGACGGCACGATCCGCTCCATTCCCATCAATGCGATGTGGACCCTCGGAGCCGTGGTCGTCAAGCGTCCATTCCCCTCATTGGTGACCAGGACCACCGAGCCAGAGTCGGCGACGGCCATGTTGACACCGGAAATACCTGCATCGGCCTCGAGGAATACCTGTCGCAGGTGACGACGGGCAATCACGTTGAGCTCGAAGGGATCGTCGGTGAAATCCACTCCTAACTTCTCGAAAAAAAGCCGACCAACATCGCCAGCCGTCATGTGGAGGACCGGAGCGATGATGTGGCTCGGCTCGTCCTCTGCGAGCTGCACGATGAACTCACCTAGGTCTGACTCGACGACGTCGATGCTGGCTCCGGCAAGGTGATGGTTCAACTCGATTTCTTCTGAGACCATCGACTTCGCCTTCACGACCGTGCGACATCCTGTGGCCTCGAGGATGTCGAGGACAATGTCGTTGGCTTCTGCAGCGTTGCCGGCCCAGTGGATCGTTCCTCCAGTTGCACTCACTTCGTCGGCAAACCGGGCCAACAACGAGTCGAGGTTCTTCAGCGCACTA